>NZ_CP117437.1:827500-2202500 GCF_030687535.1 Pseudomonas sp. FP2335 | reverse complement strand
GCCAGTTCCGTTGGATCGGCAAGCCGGTACGTCGCGTCGATGCCTACGACAAATCCACCGGCAAGGCGCAATACAGCATCGACCTCAAGGTCGACGGCATGCTCCACGCCGCGGTGCAACACGCACCGCGCCTGGGCATGACGGTGGGCAGCCTGCGCAATCAGGCGCAGGTCGAAGCGATGAAGGGCGTGCACTCGGTGCATCAACTGCCCGGCGCCGTCGCCGTGGTGGCCGAACGTTGGTGGCATGCCAAGCGTGCGGTGGAGGCGCTCCAGGTTGACTGGCAAGAGGCTGGTGCAGACGCGACCGTTCGGGTGATGCCCGCGGACTTTTCCAGCGATGGCTGGCGCGATGTGCTTGCGGCCCAGCAAGGCCCGGGGCGTGACGATGAAAACGAAGGCGATGTCGCCGCCGCGCTGAAAGGCGCCAAAACCAGCGTCGAAGCCACCTACCATAACCAGTACGTCAACCACGCCCAGCTGGAACCGCCCTCTGCCCTCGCCCGCTTCAATCCCGACGGCACCCTGGACATCTGGCTGCCCAACCAGGCGCCGGACATGTTCCGCGCCGACATCGCCAAGCGCGCGGGTCTCGATCCGGCGCAGGTCAACCTGCACTCGCCGTTGCTGGGCGGTTTTTTTGGCCGGCATTTCTTGTATGACTCGGCCAGCCCGTATCCCCAGGCCATCGCGCTGGCCAAGGCGGTCGGCCGCCCGATCAAGCTGATCTGGAGCCGCGAGGAAGAGTTCCTGCGCGACGTGCTGCGCCCGGTGGCGGTGGTCAAGTTCCGTGCCGCGCTGGATGACAAAGGCTTTCCCGTGGCCATCGAGGCGGTCAGCGCCACCGAAGGCCCAACGGAAGCGATCGCCGGTAAACAGGGGGCCAAACTCGACCCCACGGCCCTGGAAGGATTGTCGGGAAAATCCTATGCGATCCCCAATAAACGCATCGCGCAGATCTACGTCAAAGGCCCGGCGATGCTGGGTTATTGGCGTTCGGTGGGCAATTCGCTGAATGACTTTTTCTACGAAGCGTTCCTCGACGAGTTGGCGGACAAGGGCGGCCACGATCCTTACGAGTTGCGCCTGCACCTGCTGCGTGACAACCCACGGCTGACCACCCTGCTGCAAGCGGTGGGCGAGTTGTCCGGCGGTTGGAAACGCGGGCCGTTCACCGCCGAGGACGGCAGCCGCCGTGCGCGGGGCGTGGCCATGGCCTCGCCGTTCGGCTCCCATGCGGCGGTGATCGCCGAGGTGTCGATTGAACACGGCCAGGTCAAGGTGCATGACATCTGGGAAGCAATTGACCCGGGCAGCATCGTCAACCCGGCGATTGTCGAAGCCCAGGTGAATGGCGCGGTGGCGTTGGGCTTGTCCCAGACGCTGCTGGAGGAAGCAGTGTTCGTCGACGGCAAGCCGCGGGCACGCAATTACGACCTGTACCCGATCCTGCCGCCGTCGCGGATGGCGCGGGTGCATGTGCGGATTGTCGAGAGCGGCGAAAAGATGGGCGGCATCGGCGAACCGCCGCTGCCCGCCGTCGCGCCGGCCGTGGCCAATGCGGTGGCGCAGTTGACCGGCCAGCGCATCCGCAGCCTGCCCCTGAGTCGCCACACCTTCAGCTAACGCCAGGAACCGCCCATGAACAACCGTCGATTCGCAAGAACCGCAGGCTGGCTGGCGCTGCCCTGCCTGGTCGCCGCCGCCGTGCTGGCCTGGTATGTCACCCGCCAGCCCGCTTCGCCCTTTGAGCAAACACAAAGTGTGGATGCCGCATTGGTCAGTCGCGGCGAATACGTCGCCCGGCTCAGTGACTGCGTGGCCTGCCACAGCCTGCCAGGCAAGGCGCCGTTCGCCGGCGGCCTGGAGATGGCCACGCCGCTGGGCGCGATCCACGCCACCAACATCACGCCGGACCGCGACAACGGCATCGGCAACTACTCCCTGGCCGACTTCGACCGCGCAGTGCGCCATGGCGTGACGCCGGACGGGCGCCGGCTCTACCCCGCGATGCCCTACCCGTCCTATGTGAAGCTCAGCGACGACGACATCCGGGCGCTGTACGCGTTTTTCATGGCAGGTGTGCAACCGGCCAACCTGCCGAACATCCCCAGCGACATTCCCTGGCCGCTGAACCTACGCTGGCCCATCGCGTTGTGGAACGGCGTGTTCGCCCCCAGCACGCCCTACGCGGCCAAACCGGCGCAGGACGAACTGTGGAACCGTGGCGCGTATATCGTGCAAGGCCCCGGCCACTGCGGCAGTTGCCACACCCCGCGAGGGCTGGCGTTCAACGAGAAGGCCCTGGACGAGTCCGGCGCGCCCTTCCTCGCCGGCGCCCTGCTCGACGGCTGGTACGCCCCCAGCCTGCGCCAGGACCCCAACAGCGGGTTGGGACGCTGGAGCGAGGCGCAGATCGTGCAATTCCTCAAGACCGGGCGCAACGCCCATGCGGTGGTCTACGGCTCGATGACCGAGGCGTTCAACAACTCCACCCAGTTCATGCAAGACGCCGACCTGGCCGCCATCGCCCGTTACCTCAAGTCGCTGCCCGGCGACCCGCAGCGTGACGGCGCGCCGTGGCAATACCAGGCGGCGGCCGCCAGCAACGCGCCCGGCGCCCACACCTATGCGACCCGCTGCGCGTCCTGCCACGGCCTGGACGGCAAGGGCCAGCCCGAATGGATGCCGCCCCTGGCCGGCGCCACCTCGGCACTCGCCAAGGAAAGCGCCTCGGCGATCAACATCACCCTCAACGGCTCGCAACGCGTCGTCGCCGCCGGCGTGCCGGACGCCTACCGCATGCCGGCCTTTCGCGAACAACTGTCGGATCAGGAAATTGCCGAAGTGCTCAGCTACATGCGCAGCACCTGGGGCAACAACGGTGGCCCGGTGGATGCGCAGGCGGTAGGCAAGCTGCGTGGGCATACCGACCCGGCGAGCAGCAGCCCGATTATTTTGCATATGCGCTGAGGTCGGGCCTCAGCGATGCTGATGCTGCGGTTCACCGCAACTATAGCGGTGATCCCTTCGCAGCCTCGCTGGGGCTCGACAGCTCCCACATTTTGATCTCCATGCATCAGGGGACTTCGCTGGGTTACTGGCGTTTTGTCATGGTTTGTAAAGGGCCAGCAAGCCGTGTCGCTTTAAATTGCAGGACGTTTCCTAGACAATCCCTGCCGCCTTGTACCTGCTGGAATCGGTGGCTAGTCTGCGGTCCGTCACTGCTCATCAGTGACCGGGTTTAGTCGCCCGACTTCCAGTTGTGCGCAAGCTGTCACCGTGTTCATGGTGGCTGTGCGCAGGGCACCTTCGGGTGCGCCGGATCCAACTGGCCGGTCGACTAACCTGCGTACAGCCGCCACCCTCGTTTAGTCGCGAGGGGTCGGCTCCTCACCTACCAGTTGGAGATACACGATGAATAAGGTTGTGCCAGATCCCCCCTTCGACCCCGCCAAAGACCGCGCCGCCTTCAACCGCGCCATCGATCACTACCTGCCCACCAGAGGTTTCCACTCGGTCAACGAAGACCTGAGCTTCGAAGACGCCCTGCTCTACACCGCCAGCCTGCTCGACAGCGCGTCGGCCACCGCACTTGATTGTGGTGAACAACTGACAAGCCCCGAGCGGGCAAAGATCCTGGCAGTGTGGCATTTGCTGGAAATTGCCAAGACCACGGTGGATCGCTCTATTAACTGCCTGAAATATAACTAAAAAATCTGGGACCTAGCTTGATTGCGATCGCGCCGTGCCAGTCGCCAAAAATGTCAGCCGAACCACCGCTTTCGCAGGCAAGCCAGCTCCCACATTTGAATTTGCGCCTGGCTCAAAAAACAGGCTCACCAGGTATCCCCTGTGGGAGCGGGCTTGCCCGCGAAGTCGGTATGCCAGTCGCCAAAAAATGCCAGCTGACCCACCCTTTCGCAGGCAAGCCAGCTCCCACATTTGAATTTGCGCCTGGCTCAAAAAACAGGCTCACCAGGTATCCCCTGTGGGAGCGGGCTTGCCCGCGAAGGCGGTATACCAGCCGCCAAAAATGCCAGCCGAACCACCGCTTTCGCAGGCAAGCCAGCTCCCACATTTGAATTTGCGCCTGGCTCAAAAAACAGGCTCGCCAGGTATCCCCTGTGGGAGCGGGCTTGCCCGCGAAGGCGGTATGCCAGCCGCCAAAAATGCCCGCTGAACCACCGCTTTCGCAGGCAAGCCAGCTCCCACATTTAAATTTGCGCCTGGCTCAAAAAAAAGGCTCACTAGGTATCCCCTGTGGGAGCGGGCTTGCCCGCGAAGGCGGTATGCCAGTCGCCAAAAATGCCAGCTGCCCCACCCTTTCGCAGGCAAGCCAGCTCCCACATTTGAATTTGCGCCTGGCTCAAAAAACAGGCTCACCAGGTATCCCCTGTGGGAGCGGGCTTGCCCGCGAAGGCGGTATGCCAGTCGCCAAAAATGCCCGCTGAACCACCGCTTTCGCAGGCAAGCCAGCTCCCACATTTGAATTTGCGCCTGGCTCAAAAAACAGGCTCACCTGGTATCCCCTGTGGGAGCGGGCTTGCCCGCGAAGGCGGTATACCAGCCGCCAAAAATGCCAGCTGCCCCACCCTTTCGCAGGCAAGCCAGCTCCCACAGAGAAGCTCCAGCATCTGATAGCCCTCATCACAATTGTTAACCGTTTCTTTGACGTTTTTTTCTCATCTGCCGCTCTACATTCGCCGCGCCCAAACATGCAAATGATTCCTATTGGTCTAGGCTCAATCGACCACTAGCGGACTTCCCGTGCAGTTATAAAAACCGGAGCGCTCACCGCATGACCAGCCGTCTTCCTTCCTTTATCAAAAAAGCCCTGCTCGCCACTGCATTGGTCAGCGCGGGGCATGTGTATGCCGCTGATTCGGTGGGCATCGTGGTGTACAACGCCCAGCACGAAAGCCTGACCAAGGCTTGGGTCGAAGGGTTTACCCAGGAGACCGGTATTCCGGTGACTATCCGCAACGGCGATGACACCGAGATGGGCAACCAGATCGTGCAGGAAGGCGCCGCCTCTCCGGCCGATGTGTTTCTCACCGAGAACTCGCCAGCCATGGTGCTGGTGGACAACGCCGGGCTGTTCGCGCCGGTGGCACCGACCACCCTGGAGCAGGTAGACGCCGCTTACCGTCCGGCCCATGGCAAGTGGATTGGCATTGCCGCGCGTTCGACGGTGTTTGTGTACAACCCAAGCAAGCTCAACGCCGGCGACTTGCCGAAATCCCTGCTGGACCTCGCATCACCAAGCTGGAAAGGCCGCTGGGCCGCGTCCCCGGCCGGGGCCGACTTCCAGGCCATCGTCGCCGCTGTGCTGGAACTCAAGGGCGAAGCCGCGACCCTCGATTGGCTCAAGGCGATGAAAGCCAACGCGGCCATCTACCGTGGCAACAGCGCGGTGCTCAAGGCTGTCAACGCAGGCCAGATCGACAGCGGCGTGATTTATCACTACTACAGCTTCGTCGACCAATCCAAGACCGGCGAAAACAGCAAGAACACCCAGTTGCACTACTTCAAGCACCAAGACCCGGGCGCATTCGTGAGTATTTCCGGCGCCGGTGTATTGGCCTCCAGCAAACACCAGGAACAGGCCCAGGCCTTCGTGAAGTGGATCACTGGCAAAGATGGCCAGGCGATCTTGAAAGACGGCAACTCGTTCGAATACGCCGTTGGCCAGAACGCGCAATCCAACCCCAAGCTGGTGCCGCTGGCGCAACTGGACGCGCCGAAAGTCGACGCCTCCAAGCTCAACAGCAAAAAAGCGGTTGAGCTGATGACCCAAGCCGGACTGCTCTGATTGTTGCCTGAAACGTCCCTCCCCGGCATTGCCCACGCGATGCCACACAAACGCACCCACGGCCTGTTCAGAGGCTGTGGGGGTACGTGGGTCACCGGCCTGTCGGTGCTGGTTTCGCTGCTGGCGCTGTTGCCGATTGCGTTTGTGATCGGGGTGTCCTGGCAGATCGGCTGGGCGCAGATCGAGGCGTTGGTGTGGCGGCCACGGGTCGGCGAGTTGCTGGTCAACACCGTGCTGCTGGTGATGTTCACCCTGCCCCTGTGCATTGCGCTCGGCGTGGCCCTGGCGTGGTTGACCGAACGCACCAACCTGCCCGGCCGCCGCGCCTGGTCGCTGCTGGCGGTTGCGCCGCTGGCGGTGCCGGCGTTTGTGCACAGTTACGCGTGGGTCAGCCTGGTGCCGTCGATCCACGGCTTGCCGGCCGGTGTGCTGGTGTCGGTGATTGCCTATTTCCCATTTCTGTACCTGCCGGTGGCGGCGACCCTGCGCCGGTTGGACCCGGCCATCGAAGACGTGGCCGAATCCCTGGGCCTCAAGCCCTGGGCGGTGTTCTGGCGCGTGGTCTTGCCACAGCTGCGCCTGGCGATCTGCGGCGGTGCGCTGCTGGTGGGCCTGCACCTGCTGGCCGAATACGGCCTGTACGCGATGATTCGCTTTGATACCTTCACCACGGCGATTTTCGATCAATTCAAATCCACCTTTAATGGCCCGGCCGCCAATATGCTCGCGGCGGTGCTGGCCCTGTGTTGCCTGGCGATGCTCACCGCCGAATCCGCCGCGCGCGGCCATGCACGGTATGCGCGGGTCGGCTCCGGCAGCGCCCGCGAACAACGCACCGTGCAACTGAGCACGAGCACCACCCTGCTCGCCCTGACCCTGCAAGGCGTGACCTGCGCGTTGGCCCTTGGCGTGCCGCTGATCACCCTGGGCCAGTGGCTGGTCGCCGGTGGCGCGCAGGTCTGGCAGTTCGACGAGCTGCTGCCGGCACTCCTGCAAACCGTGCAACTGGGCGTTGCTGGCGCACTGTTGACCACCTGCGCGGCGGTGCCGATCGCCTGGCTGTCGATTCGCGCACCGGGGCGCTTGCAACGCCTCCTGGAAGGCTGCAACTACATCACCAGTTCGCTGCCCGGCATCGTCGTTGCGCTGGCGCTGGTCACCGTGACCATCCACTTCGCCCGGCCGATCTACCAGACCACCATTACGGTGCTGCTCGCCTACTTGTTGATGTTCCTGCCACGGGCCCTGGTGAGCCTGCGTGCCGGTATCGCCCAGGCGCCGGTGGAGCTGGAAAACATGGCGCGCAGCCTCGGCCGTTCGCCGGGCCGCGCGTTGTGGCTGATCACCATGCGCCTGGCCGCACCGTCCGCTGCGGCGGGTGCGGCGCTGGTGTTCCTGGCGATCACCAACGAGCTGACTGCCACCCTGCTGCTGGCGCCCAACGGCACCCGCACCCTGGCCACCGGTTTCTGGGCGATGACCAGTGAGATCGACTACGCAGCAGCAGCCCCTTACGCGCTGATCATGATCCTGTTGTCACTGCCGTTGACCGGCCTTCTCTACCACCAATCCAAACGCACGGCAGGCCGATGAACGCCCTCGAACTGAACGCACTCTGCAAATCCTTTGGCACCCAGCGTGCCCTGGCGGATGTCAGCCTGTCGGTGCCCACCGGCAGCCGCACCGTGATTGTCGGGCCGTCCGGCTCGGGCAAGACCACCTTGTTGCGCATGATCGCCGGCTTTGAATTTCCCGACTCCGGCAGCCTCACCCTCGACGGCCAACCGCTGGTCGACAGCACCCACGCCGTGCCGGCCCATCAGCGCCAGATCGGCTATGTACCGCAGGACGGCGCACTGTTCCCGCACATGACGGTGGCCGACAACATCGGCTTCGGCCTGGCCACCCAGGGCCAAGCGCGCCACACACGCATCGCCGAATTGATGGACAGCGTGGCCCTCGACGCCAACATGGCGCGGCGCTGGCCCCACGAACTATCCGGCGGCCAGCAACAGCGCGTGGCGCTGGCCCGCGCCCTGGCGCAACAACCCCGGCTGATGTTGCTGGATGAACCGTTCTCGGCCCTGGACACCGGGCTGCGCTCGGCGATGCGCAAGATGGTTGCGCGGCTGCTGAGCGACGCGGGTATCACCACGATCCTGGTGACCCACGATCAAAGCGAGGCGCTATCGTTCGCCGATCAACTGGCAGTGATGCGCCAGGGCCGCCTGGTGCAATCGGGCCATCCGATGGACCTGTACCAATACCCCGTCGACGAGCAGACCGCGTTGTTTCTCGGCGAAGCCGTCGTCATGCCCGCAAGGATCGAAGCCGGCTGGGCCCACTGCGGCCTGGGCCGCGTGCCAGTCGACAGCAAGCTCGACCACGAAACCTCGCGGATCATGCTGCGCCCGGAACAACTGCAACTGAGCGCCAGTCACGATAGCGGCTGCCGTGGCGTGGTGACTGAACGCGAATTCGGCGGCAATACCTGCACGCTGACCGTGACGCTGCCCGCCAATGAGTTCGCGCCCGGCCAGTCAATCCTGGTGCGCAGCTCCGGCCTGCAGGCGCCGCCCAACGGCAGCGTGGTGCACCTCACCACCGTGGGCTTGGCCCATGTCCTGAAAAAAACCGCGTCCCTCAGTCCCAGCTAAGTTTCGTGCCGTACCTTCTCCCCTGCGCCAACCACCGCGCAGTCAAGGAGAGGTCAGCCCGATGAATGCCACAGCAACCCGTTGGCTGAACAAAGTACCCGAGGTGACGCTGTCCTTCTGGGTGATCAAGATCCTGTCCACCACCGTGGGCGAAACCGGCGCGGATTAAGCTACCGTTGCCAGCCATGCGCGTACGTATCATCATCCACGCCGCAAATGGTTACCCCCCCCGTATTCCCCCTCATTGTTGAACCGCTTAGCCATTGAAGCTGTTGTCTTGCGTTATTGCAGAGCAGCACCACAAGGACACGCACATGCTCGGACGCAAACAGCCAGATGCCAAGCTGGCTGGCCCCACAAGCCCCACGCCCATCAGCGCCGGAGCCGCATTCCACCTGACGGTGAGCTTCATGCTCGCGGTGATCCTTGCGTTCCTGGCCGTGGAAGGCTGGCGCACCTGGCGGGACTACCATGCAGCGTTCGCCTCGGCACGCGACTCCGTCACCAACCTCGCGCGGGCCACTGCGCAGCATGCCGAGGATGCCATCCGCCAGGTGGATGTGTTGACCGCTGCGCTCAGTGAACGGGTGGAAGGCGACGGGTTGCACAATATCGATGTGCCGCGCATCCACAATTTGCTGGTGCAGCAGGCCAAGCTGATGCCGCAATTGCATGGCTTGTTTATCTACGGCCCGGAGGGTGACTGGATCGCGACGGACAAGGAGGTCCTGCCCGAGCCTGCGAACAATGCCGACCGTGATTACTTCCAATATCACCGTACCCACACCGATCCCAATGTGCGCATCGGCGCGGTGGTAAACAGCAAGTCCACGGGGGATTTGATCATCCCGGTTTCGCGTCGGTTGAATAACCCTGACGGCTCATTCGCGGGGGTATTGCTGGGGACGATCAAGGTCAGTTATTTCGTCGATTACTACGGCGATTTCAAAATCGATGACAAGGGCGCGCTGGTGCTGGCCTTGCGTGACGGGACCATCCTGGTGCGACGCCCGTTCATCGCCGCCGTGGTGGGCAAGAGCCTGACCGCGAGCGAGATTTTCAAGCGTTACCTGCCGATGTCCAACGAGGGTGTCGCCGAGGCCAGGGCGGTGGTCGACGACACTGAGCGCTTGTATGGCTACAGGGCCCTTGCCGCATATCCGTTGGTGGTTGAAGCGGGGCTTTCCCGCGAGTCCATCATCGCGCCGTGGCGGTGGGATCTGTTCAAGACCGGCTTTGTGCTGTTCTTCCTGATTGGCGCGTTCACCGTGTTCGGGCGGGTGGTGTTGAACCAACTGCGCCGGCGCATGGTAATGGAGGGCGAGCTGCGCCTGGCCCATCAGTCCATGCGCGACATGGCCTTGACCGACAGCCTGACCGGGCTGGGCAACCGTCGACGCCTGGACAGCGCGCTGCTGGACGAGATTCGCCAGGCCATCCGGCAGCGCTCGACGCTCTCGTTGATCATGCTCGATGTCGATTACTTCAAGCGCTACAACGATACCTATGGCCACGCGGCAGGCGACGATTGTCTGAGTGCAGTGGCTACCGCAATCTTGCAAGCGGTCAAGCGACCCGGGGACCTGGCGGTCAGGTATGGCGGGGAAGAATTTGCCGTGCTGCTGCCGAACACCGATAACCCTGGCGCCGCGACCGTCGCCCGCGACATCCTCGAGGCCATTCGCGCAATGGGCATCGAGCACAGCGCCCACCCACTCGGCCATGTCACGGCCAGCGCCGGGATCGCCAGCGTTCAGCCCACCGGGCAACACGTCACGCCGGCCAGCCTGATCACGGCGGCGGACAAGATGCTTTACGCGGCCAAGCAGAACGGCCGCGACCGCTGCTGCAGTGCTTCGGATGAGGAGGGGCAGCCGGTTTAGTGCGTTAGCACTCGCGGCGCACCGTGCCTGTTATCCTACGCATCAGGATTCCAAGCCAGAGTGTTTTCAAGGACGTAAATGACTGCGCAAAACACCGTGCGCTATTGGCACGCCGTCGAGTTGCTGCAACCCCAGGCCGCACCCAAGCTGAAAAAGCGCGACAGCGACTACCAGCCGTATTTCCAGGATGTGCCCTCCAACGCCCAGATCCTGCCGTGGATGCCAGCCAACGCGCTGAGCCGGCAACGGCTGCCGCCCAAACGCACCTGGAGCCACACCCTCTACGCCCACCTTTACGACAACCTGGATGTGGCTCGCCAACTGGAGCGGCTATTCGGTGCTGACCAGGGCTACAAGGAGCCGCAACGGCGCACTTCGGCGCTGTTCGCATTGAAGTTCAATGACCGAGGCATGATGCTGGCCGACAGCCTGGTGCTATCGAGCGAGGCCTGGTTCGTCGGCTGCGCCATCCACCGCAAGGATTGGACCCGCGGTTTCGACGAAGCCCAGCAATCCCTTCGCGAACAGGCCAGCCGTTTGCTCGGCGGCGTGGTCCTGGCCGCGGACCTGGAGCGCCTGACCACCTGCGTACGCCAAGCCTTGGGCCTCGATGCATTTTTCGGGGATAAACCACGTACCCACCGCTTTCGCTCGGCGCCAATCAACCCGGAAAAACCCGAACAGGAAGACGATCCGCTCAACAGTTTCCTGCTCAGCGACCTGGCCGACGTCGCCGACGCCCTGGCGCGCGGCGAAAACAGCCAACCACTCGCCCGCTATCTGAGCCAGCATGACGCCAGCCAACGACTGCATCTGGATCAGCCCGGCGCGGACCTGGCGCTGATCGACCGCTTGGCCCCGTCACGTTATGCCGCCGGCTGCTGGCCGGCCGAGCGCCATCTGGGCCTGGTGCACTCCCAGCAACTGGCGGTCAACAGCCTGCTGCAAAACCTGAGCAGCGACAGCGGCGTGATGGGCGTCAATGGCCCGCCAGGCACCGGAAAGACCACCTTGTTGCGCGACTTGATCGCCGCCGTGGTGACCCAGCGCGCCGATGTCCTGGCCTCGCTGGGCAAGGCATCGGACGCCTTCGTCAAGAATGGCCGGGAATCAGCCAATGATGGCGGTCGGGAGCGCTTCGCTTACGTGCTGGACCCGCGCTTGTTCGGCTTCGAAATGGTGGTGGCCTCGTCCAACAATGGCGCTGTCGAGAACGTTACCCTCGAACTGCCTCAGCGCGACAAAGTCGACCCTTCCTGGCTGCCCGACGCCGAGTACTTCAGCGAACTGGGCGAGCTGATCAGCGGCAAGCCGGCCTGGGGCTTGATCTCGGCAGCGCTGGGCAGCAAATCCAAACGTTCACAGTTCGTCGACCGTTTTTTCTATGGCAACGGCGGGTCCACGCCCGACACCCCCAGCCCAGAGGACGTACCACCGCCCAAGGGTATGCGCGAGTGGTTGAGTGAACAGGCACAGCAGATGAAGCTGCTCACATCCGCCGACAAGGCCAGCCACTGGCGTGCGGCCGTCAAACAGTACCAGGACGCCAAAGACGCAGAGCGCTCATTGCGCGCTCAAGCAGACGACATTCTGGAGCGAATCCAAGGCGTTATCAGTGCGAAGGCGCGCGTCAAACAACAGGAACATGAGCGCCAGGCACGACTGGCTCAACGGCGTAGCCTCGATGGCGAACACGCCGCGCTGGAATCACAGCAGCTCCCCCCCACCCGCGAACACTTGCAACGTGCCCTCCTGGCGCTCGAAGCGCACCTGGCAAAAAAACCCGGGCTGCTCGTCAACCTGCTCAGCCTATGGGGGGCACACCGTACCTGGACCGCCCACCAACGCGTGCTCGTTGGCACCCATATGCTGGCGAAGGATGCCTTCGACAGCGTGCAACGCCAGCTGGAACGACTGCGCCTGCAACTTGGCCAGCTCAATCAGCAGTTGGCGGCCGACGAACAGGCCATTGACGAAGCCATACGCCACGCCTCCTTGCAGATAGACAAGGCCCGCAGCGTTGCACAGGCGGGTCAAGCCGAGCATCTGCTGACCTGGCTGGAGCAAGGCCAACTGGGCAGGGGCACACACATCGAGCTGCGCGAACCCTGGATTCTCGAAGGATGGCGTCAAGCACGGGCAAACGTCTTCATCGAAGCGCTGAAGCTACACCGCACATTCTTGCAGATTGAAGCCTCACGCCTGGGCTATAACCTGAGCTTCATCACCAGCCTGCTGACCGGCGGCCGTTACCGTGGTGTATCCCAGGCCGTGATACGGTCGGCTTGGGCTTCGCTGTTCATGGTGGTGCCGGTCCTCAGCAGTACCTTCGCGTCGTTCGCGCGCTCGTTCGGCAGCCTGGGTTGCAGTGAGATTGGCTGGCTGCTGGTGGATGAAGCCGGCCAAGCAACCCCGCAGGCCGCGGTCGGCGCCCTGTGGCGCGCACGGCGGGCGGTACTGGTCGGCGATCCGCTGCAATTGGAACCTATCGTCACCGTCTCCGACGCGGTGCTCGAACATATGCGCACCCGCTATCACGTCGACGCGCATTGGCTGCCTAACCGACAGTCCGCACAGACCCTGGCCGACCACGCCACACCCTGGGGCCGAATGGCCGGCCCTCAGGGCCAGAAATGCTGGGTCGGCCTGCCACTGGTGGTACACCGTCGTTGCGATCGTCCGATGTTCGACCTGGCGAACCGTATTGCCTACGACGGCGCCATGGTCTACGGCACCATTGCCCCGTCTGCGGCCAAGGAAACCCCCGCTCGCCTGCTCACCGGGTGGGTGCATGCCAGCGGCCCGTCTTCAGGCAACTGGGTCGATAACGAAGGCCACGCCCTGGATCGCCTGCTCAGCGTGCTCGAGGCCGACGGCGTGCCGCCCGGCAGCATTGCAGTCATCACCCCTTTCCAGGATGTCCGTAATCAACTCAAGGACCGCGATCTCGGCAAGCGTGTGCACGGCACCATTCACACCATGCAAGGCAAGGAAGCTGCGGTGGTCATCCTGGTACTGGGCGGTAACAGTGAAAACGGCGGCGCACGCAATTGGGCCGTCTCACAACCCAACCTGCTCAACGTTGCCGTGACCCGAGCCAAGCGCCGCCTGTATGTGGTTGGCGACCGCAGCGACTGGCAACAGCGCAATCTGTTCTGTGACGTCATGGAGTTGTTACCTGCCCTTCACCCGGTGACTGCCGACACGGGCGCATAAAAGGCGAAAAGCGTTTTACAAACGTCACAATGGCTCTTCGTTTCGCAGTTGTTGGCGCATGTCATCACAGGCTTTCGACCAATCCGTAAGCCATTGCGGCATGCCTGGCGAATCCTCTGGCAACCCCAATTCGCGGCAGAAGGCAGAAGGTGAAATGGTGCCTTCTGCCGAGCGAAACAGACCGCGCATCACGACAACGGCAACCACGCGTTTGCGACTGATAAATCGATGCTCGAGGTAGCTCCACTTCGCGTCCCAGCCAAGCATCCTCGTATGGATTTCGAAAGACTCGAAAAGCTTCAGTTCACGGCGAAACTTACCCCAGGTGTCTCCAACGATAGGCAACGCCTTGGCACGCAACGCGACCCGAAATGCACCGCTGCGCAGCACATAGTCCATTCGGGCCACATCGGCCAGCGTGAAGTATCGACCGTTGGTAACGTGGCGATTGAAGTCCAGATCCAGAGGCCAGACCCGCAGGCGGGTTACGGTGGTTGCCAACCCATCGACAGGTCTACGCCAAGGTCTACGAAAAAGCAGGAATAAAAGCCGAAACCAGAGATTCATATGCGCCCGGATGTCTGAATGAGCAAAAAACTTTAGAGCAATGCGAGGCACTCAGATATGTCCGAAACTGACTGTTTTCATCCAAGGCGCACAATTGGGTTTGCACGGGTCAGAAGTACATCTACCGTGCCGGCCGGTTAGACAGTGGTCAAACAAGGCTGCTGGAAACGTTCATTGCCGCACCACAGCCGCACCGCTTCCACCGTGGCGCCCGCGCTGAGGGTGGGCAGCAGCCCCGCCAACGCCTGCGCAACCGCCTCGCGCTGCGCACCGAAAGCGTGGCGGGCGGCGGACAGTCTTGCATCGTTGAGTACGGCCTGCTGGTAAACCCCCATCAGGTCGCGCGCGGCACCTGTTCCTCGGCAAGCGCGGGAGTGCCGACGTACAACATCCAGCCAAACGCACAGCAAATCCTTGTGCAGACGCCCATGACACTCCACTTCCATTAGCCAGACACTTCAAACCGGCCCGGATTGTAGAGCGTCGATTGTGACGATTTAGAATCCGCTCGGTTGCGCCGGATCAAGCAGTGTGCGCCCCTGCTGCCCCGGCACACCGGCCGCACGTCCCGAAGTTCCCCCCTGCACCTGGAAGTAAGCGCCCTCTTCAAACAGCCAGATCCACTAGGCCGATTGCAACAGGTCAGGCCCGAAGAACGTCGCGCCGCCATTGACTTTCAGCACCGCTGGCGTGTGCGGATTGGCGGCAAGCACGTCCAAAATGCGCCCGGCAACGATCTGAATGCCGCTTCAGCCCCCCCAAAAACAGCCGGCACCGAACGTCGCCTGCTCAACAATCACGTCTTGGCGAAAATCAGTCATGCGCTGACCACCGCTTCGTTTGGCAGCAGATGCGCATGCAACTGCGCAATATGTTCAGGCCCGATACCGCAGCATCCACCGACAATACTGGCACCCGCCGCTACCCAGGTTCTGGACCAGTGCAGGTAGGATTCAGGGCCCAGGTCGCGGCGAATCTCCAGCAGCGTGCTGTTGGCCTTTGCCTCTGTGCTGACAGGCGGAAACGCGTTTGCGTAAACCCCCAGCTCGATGCTTTGATCGAGGCGCAGAAGGACATCCCCGGCCACCGCCAGCGCCGCTGCCATGACTTCCGGCTGGCTGCAATTGAACAGCACCGCCCTAGCCCCCAATTCGACCGCTACGTGTACCGCCTGGGCGACTGACTCCGAGGAACGCAATCGCGGTGGCTCGCCGGCTTCATCAAGCAGCGTGAACGACAGCCAAAGCGGTTTCGATTCTGCGCCAAGCGCCTCGACGACTGCCCGGACTTCAGCGATGGAACTCTGGGTTTCCGCCAGCCACACATCAACGTGCGCCTGCAATCCGGCGATGAGCTCGCGATGGATCACGACCGAACGTTGATGATCAAACAAGTCAGGTCGATAAGACCCTAGCGCCGGCGGCAACGATCCGGCCACCATGACCGGTTCGGTGCTGCCGGCCGCCGCCTGACGAGCCAGGCGTCCGGCCCGCTCGGCCAGCGCACGGCCCTGCTCGGCAAAGCGCTCATCACCGATGTGAAACGGCACCACCGCGTAGCTGTTAGTGGTGATGATTCGCGCACCGGCCTCAATAAATGCCTGATGAGCCTGCAGCACATAGTCAGGCGCCTCGATCAACGCGAGGGCCGACCATTCCGGCTGGCGAAACGGTGCCCCGATACGCTGCAATTCGCGGCCCATGCCACCATCGAGCAAACGCAAGGACGCCTGGCTCATTGGATCGCGCTCACTTTCGGCGCCGAGGCGGCGAGCCATTGATCAACCGTGGCACTGTTCGCCTGTACCCACGCCTTGGCCGCGACGTCCGCTGGCTGTTTTTCCTTTTCGATCTTCAGGATCAGCTCATTGAGTTGCGCAGGTTCGATCGCGACATTACGCAGGAACTCGGCAATTTTCGGTGCGCGTTTCTGCAAGGCAGCGGACGCCAGGATATGTACCTTGGCATCCGGGAAGGCGCAGGTGATCTGACTCTTGTTCAGCCAGTCCGGGTCGACGGTCGGACTGATGAATTTCCAGCAACCATCAGCCTTGTAAAGCGGGTCATCTTTTTTGTTGTCCTGGGCGTAACCGTCGAATGCCGGCTCTTCCAGGCGACGCAGGTCAAAGGCCGAAAAGATCCAGTCCGGGGTGTAGGCATAGAACACCACGCCACGTTGCGCCTTGTAAGCCGAGGCGAGTTTGGCGTAGGTCACCGAGGCTTCGGTGGACACCGACTCGAATTTATCGGCAAACCCGTAATCCTTGGCCTTGATCTGGCCGATGTAAGTCGACTCCCAGCCCGCCGGCCCCACCAGCAACTCAGCCTTACCGCCGCCCAGTGGCTCAAAGAGCTTGGCCACTTCAGGTTTTTTCAGGTCGTAGATGGATTTGACCCCGTACTTGTCCTGCAAATAACCGGGAATGTAAAACCCTTGTTCGCCCGCATACGGATGAGTGTTCGGCACCAAGGACCGGGTGCCGCCCGTGACGTATTTAGCCCAGGCTGCCGACTGGTTAGGCAGCCAGATATCGGTCAGTACGTCGACCGAACCGTCGCCTTTGGCGGCTGCGCTGAACAACACCGCGACATCCCCGGCCAGATACGACACATCGCCATCCAGTCGGCTTTTGATTACCTCACCAAGGATGTGTTGAATGGCGATAGCCCCCGTCCAGTTCTGCTCGCCAATGACAATTTTGTCCTTGGCGAAGACGGTGGCCGGGAGAATCAAGGATGCCAGCAATGCGGCCGCACCGAAGGTACGCGACAGATGTGTCTTCACGATAAATCTCTCAGTTAGTTGTGCCGGTGGTCTTGCTTGCGCAAGCTCGATTGAATGATTCGGTCAGGGATCAGTGCACACAGGACGATCGCCACGCCGGCGAGCACGCCTTCGCCGCCCTTGATGTTGCGCAGCGCCGTCATCACGTCATAACCCAGGCCGCCGGCGCCGATCAGGGCAGCGACCACCACCATCGACAAGCTCATGACGATGGTCTGGTTGATCCCCAATAACAGCGAGCGGCGAGCCAAGGGCAGTTGCACCTTGATCAGGGTCTGCCAAGGACTGGCACCGTGTGCCACCGCCGCTTCGACAGCATCCTTCGCAACTTCCTGGATACCCAGCGACGTCAGACGAATCATCGGCGCCAGGGCGAAAATCACGGTCGCGATCACGGCGGGGGTCTTGCCGACAGAAAAGAACGCCACGGCAGGAATCAGGTACACAAACGTCGGCAGGGTCTGCATGACGTCCAGCAGGGGCGTAATCACCCGCCGTAAAAGCGGACGCTTCGCCAGCAGGATGCCGGTGGGTACGCCAATGACCAGGGCAATCAGTACCGAAGAACCGACCAGCGCCAGCGTGGCAATGGTTCGCTCCCAAAAGCCAAACAGGCCGATGTACAACAAGGCTGCGCTGCTGGTCAGTGCCAGCGGCAAGCCAGCTGAACGCCACGCCAGAAACACCAGCGCCAGTGCCGAAACCGGCCATGGCAACCAACCTAGGAGGTTTTCAATGCCTTCGATGACGGTGCGAACGGCAACGATCACGCCGACGAATGCACCCTCGAACGTCACCTGCGACCAGCCAATGAATTCATCAATGCTCTGTGCCGCCAGCAGCAAGGCCTGGCGATTGGCCGGGAACTGCAGCAACACACCAGTGGCGTCAGGTGTGACGACGCGCCAGATCACCAGTGCCTGACTGACCACCAGCACAGCCAAAGGCAGCCCCCAACCCGATACGTTGCGCAGCACAGGCTGGCGGCTCAACGAGAGCGCTGTGAAACGACTGGCCGCGAACACCATCACCGCCGCCAGAATCGCCAGCCATGATGAACTGGCAATGCCCTGGGCCAGTGCCGCTAGCGCTGCGAGTTCAACGGCGAAGCCGAGCCAAAACAAACCGCCCTTGCCTCGCGCAGCAAGCGCAGCAGGTCCCAGCAACAATGCCTGCCACCCGCGCAAGCCGGGCTGGACGTGCGGCCCACGAGGAGCGGTTTCGGGGGGCTGAAGGCCAACGCTGTCGACGCTGTGAAGGGGTGTATGGGTTGAATTGAAGTCCCGGAAAAAGTCCGCAACTTCGGCGTCAACCGGATGCTCGAGCAACTGTTTGGGCGTGCCCAATTGCACCAGCCGTCCTCGGCGCAGCACTGCGATGCGGTCAGCAAGGCGTATGGCTTCGGCCGGGTCATGGGTGACCAGCAATGTGCTGATACCGCGCTCACGCACCAGTGCCAGGAAATGACTTTGCAGATCGCGTCGAATGGTCGGATCCAGCGCACTGAACGGCTCGTCCATCAGTAGAATGTCGGGATCAGTCACCAATGCGCGTGCCAGGCCAACCCGTTGCTGCATGCCACCGGACAACTCATGGGGATAATGTTCGCCCCACCCCTCCAGACCTACCGCCTGCAACTGCAGAATAGCCGCAGCATGACGAATCGACTCGGGTTCACCACGCAATTCGAGGGGCAGCGCGACGTTGTCCAGCACCGTACGATGGGGCAACAGGCCAAAATGCTGGAACACCATCCCGATGCGGCGCGATCTCAAGTCGCGCAAAGCTTTGTGGCTCAAACCGCTGATGGTCTGCCCTTCGATCAAGACATCGCCACTCGAGGGCTCAATCAAGCGATTGATATGCCGCAGCAGCGTGGATTTCCCGCTTCCTGATGTGCCCATCAGGCACAGAACTTCACCGCGCCGCACCTTCAAACTGACATTGCTGACGGCCGGCAGCACTGACGAACCTTTGCGCAGATAGGCTTTGGTGACGTCTCGCAACTCAAGCACAACGTCGGCCTCATTGGCGTGATCGCTGGAGGGTTGCGCACGCTGTTGAGATGAGTCGATCCGGGCAGTTGCCAAAGAGGTTTGAATAAGTGTCACAGGAGCTCCGGGCAAGCGACCCCTGGATGCGGGCAACGCGCTCGCCCCAGAGTAGAAAATTGGCTGAGCCTCAGGCCATGATCCGAACACCGTGTCCTGAAGCAAAAAAAGCGCCGCGCAGGGAGCGCAACGCTTTCCACAGACATAAAGCTAATCGATCTTAAAAAGAACAAATAAATATCTTTTTGGAATTAACTTAAGCCTTCTCGCGCCGGCTATCTGCGTCTGATTATTAAAATAACAATAACTAAAAGGTATCAATAAGTACAAAATATGAATTTATAGTTATAAACGTGTCGGAGACCGCCTTTCTCGAGCATTGGGCTTTCGAAGGCGTGGCCGTGTTGTCGGCGAGCCGGAGCAAACGCCTGGTCAGCGCCAACGGTGCATTTATCAGCTGCGCACTTTATCAACTGAAGCCAGCTCAACCGGACGAACCTGGACGCTGATCAAGTTTTTTCATCAGCCTCTGGAACGCCGCCAGCACCTGTGCAGGCCGCTCCAACATCAATTGATGACCACACCGCTCCAACACCTCAAAGCTACCCGTTGGCAGCTGTCGGGCGAGCGCTTCACCCCCACTGGAGGGCGTCAGCCCGTCGCTGTCTCCCGCTAACACATAAGTCGGCAACGTCAGTCGGGCCAGGGCATCGGCGTCGGGCCATTGGGCGTTTTGCAGTAGAGACTTGAACACATACAGACGATTGCGACGGGTCAGGTTTTCCTCGTAGGCCACCAGCCGGGGATCGGCTGCGCAGTGCCACGCACGCTGACGAAAGCCCTTGGCCAGCAACGGCCGCAGCAGCTCCAACACCCAGGCAGGCAGAGACATCAGACCACCACGGCTCAACGGGCGATGCAGTTGTGTGCCTAGCAACAGGGCGCCATCCATGGTCACCTGCGGCAACCTGCGTGGAAGCTCCAGCAAGGCACTCAACCCCAGTCCGGTACCAAAGGAATGTGCAACCAGGATATTCCGACGTGCAGCGTAGCGGCTCAGTATTTCCAGCTGATCTGCCACCAGTTCCGACCAGGCATAGGCCTGCGGCTGGCGCGGCTTTTCACTATCGCCGTGCCCCAACAGGTCCCACGCCACCAGGCTGTATCCCTGATCGGACAACGACTGCCATAACTCGCGCCATTGATCCTTGTGGCCACCACCACCATGCCCGAAGAACAAGACTGTATCTGCCTGATGCGTGCCTGGTTGATAAGCGATGCTCAGGTACCGTCCTGGACGGATTTCCACCCGCTCGCCCCGCACCAGAGGTAAATCAGAAAATGCGTGTAAATCAGTCATGAGTGGGACAAGCCTCTTTGAATTCAAGGTTTTGAGGAGTGACTGTCGAAGGGAGGACGGTTCTGGAGAAGCCACGCAATAAGGTCTGGGTATAAGCGTGTTGCGGATGGACCAGTAGCGTTGCCGCTTCCCCCTGCTCCACCACATGCCCGCCCTGCATCACGGCAATGCGATCACACAGTCTGGCGGCCACTCGCAAATCGTGGGTGATGAACACAATGCTCAGCTTGAGCCGACGTTGCAGGTCTTCAAGCAACTCGAGAATCTGTACCTGGATCAGCGCATCCAGAGCGGAAACGCATTCGTCCGCGATGAGTATTTTCGGCTCCACAGCCAAGGCACGGGCGATACCGATACGTTGGCGCTGGCCACCGGAGAACTCATGGGGATAGCGCTCGAACGCCGTGGCGGGTAGCCCAACCAACGCCAAAAATGAGCGCGTGCGCCGCTCGGCCTCGGCCTTTGAGTGCCCCTGTTCAGCAATTCACCCAGGTGCTGCTGCCGGCGGCGTTGCCGAGTATCGCCACCGGCGTGCTGCACGCGCTGGCATTCGCCTGGGTCACCGCGATAGGCAGTGAATTGTTCCTGTCCTCCGGGGCGGGCCTGGGCAATCTGATGATGAACGCAGAGGCCGGCTCGCGCATGGAAGTGATCGTGCTCAGCGTGCTGTGCATCGGCTTGCTCGGCTACCTGATGACCCTGTTATTCACCCTGCTGAGCCGCCACCTGTTGCGCTGGCGCAACCTCCGTTGAAAGGCCCTGATATGAACGCAATCGCTTCCCCGCTATACCTGCAAACCGGTGCGCTGCAGATTCGCGGCCTGAACAAGACATACCAGATCGAAGGCCGTTCACTGCCGGTGTTGCACGACATCCAGCTCGACGTGCGCCCTGGCGAGTTTGTCAGCATTGTCGGCGCCAGCGGCTGCGGAAAATCCACTTTGCTGCGACTGATTGTCGGCCTGGAAGCCGAATACGGAGGCGATATTTTGCTGGACGGCAAGCGTATCGCCGCCACCAGCCTGGAACGCGGCATCGTGTTCCAGGACCATCGCCTGTTCCCCTGGATGACCGTCAGCCAGAACATCGCCCTGGCCCTGAAAAACCACAAGCTGGCCCAGGTGGAGAAAGACCGTCAGGTAGCTGAACACATCACGCTGGTGAACCTTGAAGGATTTGAAAATGCCTACCCCCATCAGCTCTCCGGCGGCATGGCGCAGCGCGCCGCGATCGCCAGGGCGCTGATCAACAAGCCAAAGGTGTTGCTACTGGATGAACCGCTGGGCGCCCTCGATGCCTTGACCCGCGTGCACCTGCAACGCGAGCTGCAACGCATCTGGGTACAGCAGCGTTGCACGGTGATTATGGTCACCCACGATATTGAAGAGGCGTTATACCTGGGAGATCGAGTGATCGTGATGGACGCACATCCGGGCCGAATCAAGCATGAAATTCGGGTAGACCTGCCCCATCCGAGGGACCGGACATCATCAGTGCTACAGGGGTACAAGGAGCAGTTGCTGGAAGAATTGGTAGGGCATTGAACCTGCCGCTTACCGGGCAACTGGAGCAGGCCACCACCCGCTACCTGGCGTTTCATCATGGCGATTGCGGTGTGCGGGATCATCGGCGGGCCGCTGTCGACTTCGATCATGGCGCACTTCGCCGGTGACTTTCGCAGCCGTGGCAAGAACGTTGGGGTGATGCACGCTTGCGGTCACGACGCGCATATGGCGATGGCGCTAGAGGTTGCCGAGGTGTTGGGGGCCCATCGCGAGCAACTGCCAGACACGCTCAAGCTGATCTTCCAACCGGCCGAAGAAGGGCCGCCGCTCGGCGAACAAGGCGGTGCGCAATGGATGATCAAGGACGGCGCGCTGCAAAGACCGCCAGAGGCATGCGACCTTTCCGTGGACCGGCATCGACCCTGTACCCGTCGTGCCTGCAATCGGTCTGCTGATCGCGGATTAGTCCACAACGATGGGTGAGCGTCCTAATCAAGCTCACCCACCTGCATCAACGCATCGGCAGTCGCCTGAATATGCTCACGCATCCACACCTTGCCCAGCCAATCCCCCGGAATACCCTGCACACCATAATACGCACCGGCAACCTGCCCAGCGATTGCCGCCGTAGTGTCCGCATCATCCCCCAAATTCGCAGCCATCAACACAGCCTCAGCGAAGGTACTTGTCTGGTGAAAACACCAGAGTGCCGCTTCCAGCGAAGCGACTGCATAGCCAGAGCCCACAATGTCTGCGCGAGACTTTTCACGGTAGGTCCCTTCAGCGATTGCAATCACGTTTGGCTCGATCAAGCCGGAACTTTCTACCTGCAGCAGCTGCTCTTTTGCCTCGCCATTTAGCGCATTGGCAATCACCATCGAAAGTACCAGACAGCACTCCACCGCTTCCTGAGCGGCGTGTGTCGTACGGGAACTGTCGGCCGCAAAGGTGTGGATTCGATGGGTATCTGGGAAGTAAAACAGCACGATGGGGGCCAGACGCATCATTGAACCGTTGCCGGCCGAGTAGCGATCCGTGGATCCGGCAAAGGGATCGCCATTTCTTTGAAAGTCAGCCAATGCCTGGCGCACCGTCAGGCCGATATCGAAGCATTCGCCGGTAGAGCTCCAGTAACCCGACGTCCACCATTTCAGATAGCGTTCCATCTGATCTACGGGGTCGAAACCGTCTTTCTGCAACATGCTTTCCGCCAAGCAGAGCGCCATGGATGTGTCGTCGGTCCACTGCCCAGGCTGAAGATTAAAAGGCCCTCCGCCCGTCATGTTCGTGACCGGTGTAAAGGACCCGCGCGGCATAAACTCGACAGTTGTTCCCACAGCATCGCCACAGGCCAGGCCAAGTAGGCAGCCACGAAAACGATCCGATAGAGAGATAGGCATTTGTGATGAACTCATAGACAGATTCAGGTCACGCCACTATTCCAGTTCCGCCCCGCTCGGTCTGTAGGTCACGACTGGCTGAGTTGTGCGATGCGCGTAATCGCTGCGGCGCCATTGAGAAGTGGCTATCGCCACTACATTGACTTGACCGAAACCACTTCGGCAAAGCGGAACTTTTTTCTGGCTGCCTTGGTAGCTTCTTACTCGACAACGAGGGAGCTGAGGGTATCTGCCTCATGCACTATTTCGAGCATTTTACCTTCAAACTCATTCCCAACTCGTAGCGTCACTCTGAGCCTGGGCGTGAAGCCTTTTGATACCTTGTTTTTCTTCACCGCTTTTACTGGCGGCGTAACCGCCACTTCCGCGACGGTTTCCTGCATTAGGGAGGGATTTCACCGGCTGGATTATTGCGCTTGCGCATCTTGAGTTGGATGCTGTTTGACCACCTTGCGCGCTTCGTCGCGATATGCACGTGCTTGTTTCAGGCTGACTGCAAGGTAGCAGCCAAAAGACATTTTTACTTGCTGACCCGCTCAGTAAAAACGGAACAACCATCGTTTTTTGCCGTCGACAGGCACCATGAAGCACAGGCCGTCAAAGTTGCCAAGGGTGTAGGTTTTATCTGTAGGCTGGGCGTGCCGGATGGCCATATCTGATAGAGGCATGGTGAGCTCCTGTTAGAGAGCCAGCACCCGATGCTCGTCTGGCGACCTGAGAGGATCCAGCAACAATACGAATTTGAGCCTTTCCGAAAAAACCACTCAAAAAGGTACTGGATTACCCTGGTTTTCCGCAGAAACGAAAAAAGACGCCGAAGCGTCTATTTCGCTGACCTCCAGAATCCAGTGGATGTCTGTAGATCTATATTTGGAGCGGGAAACGAGACTCGAACTCGCGACCCCGACCTTGGCAAGGTCGTGCTCTACCAACTGAGCTATTCCCGCTTGGTGATGCGCATTCTATAGAATTCTTGAAGCCCGTCAACCTCTTGATTCAAAAAAGTTTTATTTCTTTTCAACGGTGGTGCGCAGATGAGGCCAGGCAGCGCGTAAATACTGGAGCATGGACCACAACGTCAGGCCCGCCGCGATCAGCAGCAGCGCGTAGCCAGTCAGCACCCAGAAGGAGAAGTCCGATGGGTTGGCCAGCAGGATGACCAGCGCGAGCATCTGCGCGGCGGTTTTCCACTTGCCCATGTTGGACACCGCGACGTGGGCGCGGGCGCCGATTTCGGCCATCCATTCGCGCAGGGCCGAGACGACGATCTCGCGGCCGATGATCACGGCGGCCGGCAGGGTCAGCCACAGGTTGCCATGTTCCTGCACCAGCAAGACCAGCGCCACCGCCACCATCAGTTTGTCGGCCACCGGATCGAGGAAGGCACCGAATGGCGTGCTTTGCTCCAGGCGGCGCGCCAGGTAGCCGTCGAGCCAGTCGGTGGCGGCCGCAAAGGCGAATACCGAACTGGATGCGGCATAGCTCCATTCGTACGGCAAATAGAACAACAGAATGAAAATCGGAATAAGCAGGACGCGTAGAACGGTAATCAGATTAGGGATATTCATCGGCACAACTGGCTACGAGGTGGAAAGGCATTCTATTCGCTATGCAGATTCGCATAAATCAACTCAGCGAGCTTTTTACTGATACCGGGAGCTTTGGCTATTTCGTCAATGCTGGCACGGGATAGCTCCTGCAAGCCACCAAAATGTTTAAGCAAGTCGCGACGTCGCGTCGGGCCGACCCCCGCCACCCCTTCCAGGGTTGAGGTTCGTCGGGTTTTACCACGGCGGGCACGGTGCCCGGTGATGGCGAAACGGTGGGCTTCGTCGCGGATTTGCTGGATCAGGTGCAACGCAGGTGAGTCGCCCTTCAAAGTGAACTCATGGGCGGCATCATTCAAGTACAACGTTTCGAAACCGGCCTTGCGTGTGGCGCCCTTGGCCACGCCGAGCAGGATCAGGTCAGGCACCGCCAACTCGTTGAGCACGTCACGGGCCATGGACAACTGGCCCTTGCCACCGTCCACCAGCAGGATGTCCGGCAGCTTGCCCTCGCCGTCCTTCAATTTGCTGAAGCGTCGCGTCAGGGCCTGGTGCATGGCGGCGTAGTCATCACCGGCGGTGACGCCTTCGATGTTGTAGCGCCGGTAGTCGGACTTGATCGGCCCTTCCGGCCCGAACACCACGCAGGACGCCACGGTGGCCTCGCCGCTGGAGTGGCTGATGTCGTAGCACTCCAGGCGCTGTGGTGGTTCGTCCAGGTTGAGGACTTCGGCCAGCGCATCGAAACGTGCGGCGACGTGCTGTCGATTGGCCAGGCGCGCGCCCAGGGCCTGTTCGGCATTGGTCACCGCCAACTGCTGCCAGCGCGCGCGGGTACCGCGTACACGGTGGCTGATGTCGAGCTCACGGCCGCGCAGCTCGTGGATCGCCTCGATCAGTGTCGGGAAGTCTTCGTGCACCACGTTGACGATCAGCTCGGACGGCAAGTCGCGTTCGGGGCTACTGACGTAATACTGGCCAAGGAACGCGGCCATGACTTCGGCCACTTCCTCATCGATACCGGTCTGCGGGAAGAAATTCTTGCTGCCCAGCACACGCCCACCGCGCACGCTGATCAGGTGCACACAGGCGCCACCGGGGTTGACGAAGGCAGCGATCACGTCGACGTCACCAGTGCCGCCTTCCATGCTTTGCTGGTCCTGCACGCGACGCAGCAGGGAGATCTGGTCACGCAACTCGGCGGCGCGCTCAAAATCCAGGGTGCTGGCGGCCTGCTCCATCGCGGCGGACAGCTCGTCGGTGAGCGCATTGCTGCGTCCTTCAAGGAACATCACCGAATGGCGTACATCTTCGGCGTACTCGGCCGGCTCCACCAAACCCACGCAAGGCGCCTTGCAGCGCTTGATCTGGTATTGCAGGCACGGCCGGGTGCGGTTCTTGTAGAAGCTGTCTTCGCACTGGCGCACAAAAAAGGTCTTTTGCAGCAAGCTCAGGCTTTCACGAATCGCCCCGGCGCTGGGGTACGGCCCGAAATACTTGCCCTTCTGCTTCTTCGCACCGCGGTGAATGCTCAGGCGTGGGAAGTTGCCGTCGGACAAAAACACGTAGGGGTAGGATTTGTCGTCACGCAGCAGGATGTTGTAGGGCGGCCGCCATTCCTTGATCAGCGTCTGCTCAAGCAACAGCGCTTCGGTTTCATTGGCGGTGATGGTGGTTTCGACCTGGGCGATGCGTGCGACCAACGCTGCTGTCTTGGGCGCAAGGCCGCTCTTGCGAAAATAGCTCGCCAGACGGTTCTTCAGGTTCTTGGCTTTACCGACGTAAAGCAGGCGCGCCTCGCTGTCGAACATGCGGTACACGCCGGGGCGGCCACTGCAGGTTGAGAGAAAGGCACTCGGATCGAACGGCGTGGTCATGTCAGGCGCTGGCGTCCACCATGCCGTGGCGCACTGCGAGCAGGGTCAGTTCAACATCACTGCTGATGGCGAGCTTCTCGAAAATGCGATAGCGGTAGGTGTTGACGGTCTTGGGCGACAGGCACAGCTTGTCGGAAATCGTCTGCACCTTCTGGCAACCGACGATCATCAAGGCGATCTGGATTTCCCGCTCAGACAGCGCATCGAACGGCGAATCGCTGACCGGCTGGAAGGATTTGATCGCCAACTGCTGGGCAATCTGCGGGCTGATGTAACGCTGGCCGGCAAACACCAGGCGAATGGCTTGCACCATCTCGGCCAGGCCGGCGCCCTTGGTCAGGTAACCCGCCGCCCCCGCCTGTAGCAAACGGGTCGGAAACGGATCTTCCTCACACACCGTCACCACCACGACCTTGATGTCCGGATGGCTGCGCAACAATTTGGTCGTGGCGCCAAGACCGCCGATGCCAGGCATCTTGACGTCCATCAACACCACATCGGGTTTCAACTCCCGAGCCTTGATCAGGGACTCTTCCCCGGACTCGGCCTGGCCGACTACTTGCAGGCCATCGATGTCAGCCAGCATTCGTGTAATGCCTGTACGAACGAGATCATGGTCATCGACTACTAGCACCCTAATCAAGCAGACACCTCGCGATATGGTCTTATAGGTTGCTGAACACCTTAGCAAAAAACCAAGGCGCAGACCTAGCTACACGCGTCATATATATAGAGTTTGGGTACACGGCAGTCGTCCGCCAAACAGCGAACGCCCGGGTTTGCGGGGGAAAGGCTCAGGAATCCCGGTGCTGCGGCTTGGCCTTGCCATTCAGCGAGGCTGAATGCTCAGCCAGGGTCGACGTCAGGCGGCGGATTGCATCCTGGTCTTCCTTGAGCATCGAGCGGTAATCGACCAACACTTTCTCTTCAACTTGACTCAATTGGTCCAATTGAATCGGCGTGGGACTGCCTGTCAACACGAACAAAATATCCACACCTCGCTCGGCAACCCTGGAGAGGTAGTCGGCTTTGGGCGCCCGCCCGCCACTTTCATACTTGCCTTGTGCGTTAGCTTCAACGCCTCCTATCTCACCAAAAACTTTTTGCGACAGGCCAAGTCGCTCTCTTTCTTGCCTCAAACGCGAACCGATTCCACTCATTTGGATGTATGATCCTATTTTGCACACCTCAAGAGGTGACACATCATCTCTTTATTAAACAAACTTGAACGGTTTTGAACTATGCCCGGAATCCGTACTGCTGCACAAGCCAAGGCCTGGCTAGAACATCAAGGAAAGTCAGTGCAAGCGTTCGCCCGAGAACATGGCGTTGATCCGGCAACCACCTATCAAGTGCTCGCTGGGCGCAAAAAGGGACGACGTGGAGAAGCCCACAAGGTAGCGGTCCTTCTGGGCATGAAAGAAGGGATCATCCTTTCTGAGGCTGATGGCCAAAACAACGATCAGGAAATCGTCTCCTGAAGCCAGTATGCGCTTATTAGGATTCAGTGCAGGGTTAGCTTGATCGACAGGTGCGCTCCATGCGCCAAAAGCAGTCTTCCTCACCGACGATACTCAGCCCCATGCGCTGATACAGCCCTCTTGCCGGGTTGGTCTTGAACACAGTCAAACGCAACAAACCCTGCCTGCATGCCTTGAGAGCCATCTGCTCCAGCACCCAACTCCCTGCACCCTGCCGGCGACAATCTTCGAGCAAATGCAGTTCGCGGATATACAGTGCCCGGCTGTCTCGGCTCAGGCTGATAAAACCCAGGACACTGTCGTCACGGCAGATCAGCCAGTTTTCCCGGCCGGCCCAAGCCGTATCAAACCCCTCGTTGGACCACAGCAAACCGTACTGCGTGTAATAGCGCCCCATGGCCTCATGGGTCAGCGTTCGTGCGAACGGCAGGTCGCGGTCTGTGGCTGCGCGCAGGTGGAATGCCATTTACACGACCACCACTTGGCCAGCCCACTCCCCGCCCTCACGCCGGGCAAGCACCAGCGCGTCACCGACGCCCGGCGCAGCAGCAAGCAAACGACCACCAGCGGCCCAGATCGCACTGCGACCGGCACACACATAGCCACCGGACGGGCCGCCATGATTGGCCATCAACACCAGCAAGCCATGTTTGGCGGCATAACCTTGCAACAACGTGCTGTCAGTTGCGTAGCCTGCTTCGCTGATCAATACACTGGCGGCGTAAACCGTCGCACCCGCTTCAGCGGCAGTATGCGGATGACTGGCGTGGGAGAAGTCTGCACAAACTGCCAACGCAATCCGGTCGTCCGCCCACTCCAAAACCGCACCGCCCTGCCCCGCAATAAACGCGGCTTCTTCGCCTGGGTGCAGATGCTGTTTGGTGTACACCGCCAGGGAACCGTCCGCCCCCAGTACCAATGCGCCGATCATCACCCCCGCTTCAGGTGCCAAGCGGATTGGCATCCCCACCACGGCGGTCAATCGCAGCTCCCGCGCCATCTCACGCAACGGCGTGAGC
Organism: Pseudomonas sp. FP2335; assembly: GCF_030687535.1. Lineage (NCBI taxonomy): Bacteria > Pseudomonadati > Pseudomonadota > Gammaproteobacteria > Pseudomonadales > Pseudomonadaceae > Pseudomonas > Pseudomonas sp. FP2335. Next base: position 2,173,339 of record NZ_CP117437.1, on the reverse strand, counting down.
AACCTGTCCTCTGGTGTTATCGCCAGCTCGGCAGCCAAACACGGCTCATAGCCAGTCAACGACAACTCCGGAAACACCAACAGCTGCACGGCGTGCTCCGCCGCCACACGCATAAAGGTCAGGTGCCGCTGCAGATTGGCCCGCACGTCGCCCGCGATAGAGAGGGATTGAGCAGCAGCAAGGGTTAAGGCAGTCACGGTCGCGTCCCGGCAATCATTGTCAAAGTATGACAAGCATATCTCGACCGATAGCCGTGGGTAGCCCCGCGCCATAGAAATTACTGATTGAATCCTCCTGCATGCCTCGAGTAAGCTCCCCCCATCATTTGGAGACACACCATGTTGCAACTCACCCACACTCAGGTTTGCCTTGCTGCCAGCGCCCCGCGCCTGGTGTCGGCTACCCGCGTGAACGGTTCGAGCGCACCTGTCAGCTTTTATTTTGGGTATTGGTTTAGCCACTGACGCGCCTGATACCTGAAATCGGCGCCCACTACTCAAGGGGTCGCCTACCAGAGAAATCTAACCCCCGGTCGGCTCCCCGACCGGGGGTTTTGTTTTTCAGGCCCTTATAAATTCAGCAAGAACACTTAAAGGACACACGACATGAACTACGCCACCTATTACCGCTACGACACTTCCACTGCATGGCGATTTAGCAAGCTCCGTTCGGGACAGCCTGCCGCCTCCGATCGGTCACCTATTGGTGGCAAGCCAACACACGTAGCCGATACGGCCAATTGTCGAACACCCCAGTAGGGCCAAGCGTGCGGGAATAACCCGCCGCTTGCCCAGGAAGCCTTGAATATGAACTCTGCCACCGCCGCTTTGCCTGTCACCGATCTTTCCAGCGCCAATGAAGCCCTGACCCTGCGCCTGCCCAGCTCCCTTGAGCTCAAGCATCAGTTGCCCCTCAGTCCGTTCCTCAACGAACAAGTCCACAACCATCGCCAAGCCGTGCGCGCCATCCTCAATGGCGAAGACTCACGCTTGCTGGTGATTGTCGGCCCGTGCTCGATCCACGACCCCGAATCGGCCATGGAATACGCTCGCAACCTGAAGAAACTGGCCTTGGATGTCAGCGACCAGATGCTGCTGGTGATCCGTGCCTACGTCGAAAAACCGCGCACCACCATCGGCTGGAAAGGCCTGGCCTACGACCCGCATCTGGATGGCAGCGATGACATGGCCGCCGGCCTCACCCTGTCCCGCCAGCTGATGCGCGAAATGTTGCGCCTGGGCCTGCCGATTGCCACCGAACTGCTGCAACCCATGGCCGCCGGCTACTTTGATGACCTGCTCAGTTGGGTCGCGATTGGTGCGCGCACCACCGAATCGCAGATTCACCGTGAAATGGCCAGCGGCCTGGGCATGCCCGTGGGCTTCAAGAACGGCACCGACGGCGGCGTCGCGATTGCCTGTGATGCGATGCGCTCGGCGTCCCACCCGCACCGCCATTTCGGCGTCGACAGCCAGGGCCACCCGGCGATCATCCAGACCCCTGGCAACCCCGATACCCATCTGGTGCTGCGCGGCGGTCACCGTGGGCCGAACTACGATGTGCAAAGCGTCGCGCAGGTGAAGCACGACCTGGCCAAGTCCAAGGTGGCGGCGCGGATCATGGTCGATTGCAGCCACGCCAACAGCGGCAAAGACCCGCTACGCCAGCCGGCGGTGTTCAATGAGGTGCTGGAACAACGCCTGCAGGGCGATACCTCGCTGGTGGGCATGATGCTCGAAAGCCATCTGTTCGAAGGCTGCCAGCCGCTGAGCGCGTCGATGAAGTACGGCGTATCGGTGACCGATGGTTGCCTGGGTTGGGACGGCACCGAGCAACTGTTGCGCAGTGCGGCCGAGCGTTTGCGCATGCAAAACAGAACCGACTGAGAGATGACGGCCAACCGATGGGAGGGCGCCCCCTCCCACGGTCGGATTCGTGACCTGCGGTAAAGACTCCTTTTCAGATTCGACGGTTTTTCCGAAGGCGTGAGCAGCAGATACTCGACGCTACTGTTCACCCCCTTCAGGAGTTACTGATGTCTGTCCCTACCCAAACCGTTCCGGCCTTCGGCCTTGGCACCTTCCGCCTGCAAGGCAAGGTGGTGATCGACTCCGTGAGCACCTGCCTGGAGCTGGGCTACCGCGTGATCGACACCGCGCAGATCTACGAAAACGAAGCCGACGTCGGCCAGGCGATTGCCGACAGCGGTATCCCGCGTGATGAACTGTTCATCACCAGCAAGATCTGGATTGCCAATTTCGCTGAAGGCCAACTGATCCCAAGCCTGCGCGAAAGCCTGCGCAAACTGCAGACCGACCACCTGGACCTGACCCTGATCCACTGGCCGTCGCCGGAAGACCAAGTACCCGTCGCCGAATTCATGGGCCAGTTGCTGGAGGCCAAGCGCCTGGGGCTGACGCGCCATATCGGCATTTCCAACTTCACTGTCGACCTGATGAAACAGGCGATTGCCGCGGTCGGCGCCGAACACATCGCCACCAACCAGATCGAGCTGCACCCCTACCTGCAAAACCGCAAAGTGGTGGATTTCGCCAGCGCCAACGGCATTCAGATCACTTCGTACATGACCCTGGCCTATGGCGAAGTACTGAAAGACCCGGTCATCCAACAGATCGCCGAACGCCATCAAGCCACGGCAGCCCAAGTCACCCTGGCCTGGGCCATGCAGTTGGGTTACGCGGTGATCCCGTCGTCAACCAAGCGCGCCAACCTGGAAAGCAACCTCAAGGCCTTGGAGCTGACCTTGAGCGCCGCCGACATGGCACAGATTGCCGGCCTGGAGCGTGGCCATCGCTTGACCAGCCCCAAGGGTATCGCGCCGAAATGGGATTAAACCCCGGGCGCCGGCGTACGGGATAATTCCCGCAGCCACGGCAACACGCGCAAGCCACGGGCCGCCGTCGGGGGGTCGATGATGTCCATGAAGTGTTCAAGGTTGACGTGGTCCGGCACCCCCGGCAAACGCACGAGCACCGCTGGGGCGATACCAGCAGGTTGGCGAAGGTCCAGGTGGTCGTAGACCAGCACATGACGTACCTGAGGCTGCGGCCCGCTGGCCTGGGCCGCGAGCCCCGCGTTGATGATCAGCACATCAAACGGCTTCGCCGGGATGGCAGTGAGGATCTGGACTTCATCGAAGGTCTGCACCGGCACTATCCGGTGATACCCCAGTTGGTTGAGCATTTTTTCGATGTGCAGCCGCTGCAGGTGCTGTTCATCGGCAATCAGGATGGTTAGTGCTTTGTTCGGCATGGCAAACCCCTGGGCAGGCAGCGCTCGTCAGTGAGCGCCGCCCATTTTCCAGACATCTTCCGAAGACAAAATCAGGCTTGTTCCCCCTTCGCGTAGGAGTTCTCCCAAACCCACCGAACGGTACTCAAGGTTGATTGCAATAAACGCTCAATCTCTGCTGCAGATCAGCGCAAGCGTCACTCACCGCGTCAACCGCCGCCCCAAGGGCCGTCTTGTCCTTGGCTTCACACACCGCCTCCAGCGTTTCACAACAGCTGATCAGCGCCTGCGCCTTGACCATGCGCGCTCCGCCCTTGGCCCGATGCGCAACGTCGTGCAACCTGGCAAAGTCGGCCTCTTGTCGCAGCGTCGGCAATAACGCGCGATCCGCTTCCAGGCTGTCGAGCAGCGGCGTCAACAATTCCTTGAGAGCGCCGCGATCATTTTCCGTCAACGCGATCAGCGCGCTCAAGTCATACGCCTCGACGGCATTCGCCGCAGCGACGCTCGCCACCCGCGAGGCCAACGCCGCTCGCAAGTCATCCAGCCCGGTGGGTTTGAACAGGCAGCCATCCATTCCCGCTTGCCGGCAGCGCTCGGTTTCTTCCGGCTGCGCATTGGCCGTAAACCCCAGGAGTAAACACGGCACCAGCCCCCGTGCCTGCTCTTGAGCACGAATATCCTGCGCCAGCTGGTAGCCGTTCTTGAGCGGCATATTGCAATCGGTGATGACACCATCAAATCCCCCCGACTGCCAAAGCGCCAGCCCCTGAACACCGTCTTCGGCGGCGGTGATTCGGTGCCCCAGGAAGCTCAACTGTCGCGCCAACAACAAGCGGTTGGCCGGATAGTCATCCACTACCAGGATGTTCAATGCCCGGGCGGGTGGAGTGTGTGCAACCGCTGCTCCCGTCTCGAGCGCTGACGCCGCTGCCAGGTCCAGTTGCATTCGCACATCAATCCGCGTGCCCTGCCCCAGCACACTGCTCAACTGCAACTGCCCCCCCAGCATTTCGCACAAGTTGCGGCTGATCACCAAACCCAGGCCGGAACCGCTGCGCACCGACTGCTCGTTGTTGCTGCCCTGGATAAACGGGTTGAATAGCCGCTGCTGATCTTCAGCGCTGATGCCGATCCCGGTGTCCAGCACCCACAGCCGCAATATCAGTTGGTCAGCCGTCACCTCCCCTTGCGCACCGAGCAACACCTGGCCGCTGGCGGTGAACTTGATGGCATTACTCAGCAGGTTGGACACCACCTGCTTGAAACGCAGGGGATCGATCAGCACCGTGCGATCAATTGATGGGGCCAGTTCAACCTGCAGCGCCAGGCCCTTGGCCCGCGCCAAGCCCTCGAATACCCGCGCCACGGACATCAACAGGTCGCGCAGGTTGGCCGGCTCCAACGCCAGAGAAATATGCCCGGTCTCAATGCGGGCAATGTCGAGAATATCGCCGATCAACTCCAACATGCCGTGGGACGCCACCGAGGCAACCTCCAGCGCATCACGATCAGCCCGGCCCTGCTCGGCGTTTTTCAACGCCAACTCGATCATGCCGATCACGGCGTTCATTGGCGTGCGGATCTCATGGCTCATGGTCGCCAGAAAAGTCGTCTTGGCGCGGTTGGCAGCGTCGGCCTCGTCCTTGGCGTCCTGCAATTGGCCCAACAGGCGCTGGCGCTCGCTCACATCCACCCAGCCAGCGATCATGCCCACGACCTTATCGTTGCCATCGCGGTACGGCAGCATCCACTGGTAGATCGTCAGGACATCCCCCGAGGGCAACCGAAGTATCCGGTCATGAATCTGCGGCTCGCCCCGGGCCATCAACTGCAGGTAGTCCTCATGAAACGACTGGGCCTGCGGCGGGTTGCCGGTGTCGGTTTCCACGACAGTCTTGCCGATCACATCCTCGAGCTTGAAGCCGAACACATCGAGGTAGGCGTTGTTGCAGGCCATCAAGCGGCCCTGGCGATCACGCACATAAATCGGGTGCGGCGTGCCGTCGATCAGCACACTCATAAAGCGCATCTGATCACTCAGCGCCCGCTCCGCCTGGGCCCTTCGGCGAATCAGGTTACGCAGGTAGATCGCCCAGCCCAGGGTAATCAGCAACAACAGCGCCGCGAGGCCGAACCCTTGAAGAATTGCGTTGCGATGCCGCAGCCAATAGCTGTCCTGGATGATCACCTCACTGCGCCAGTGGTTGCTCAGTTCGTCCATTTCTTCGGGCGTGATGCTCAACAGTGCTTTATCCAGGATCGAGTACAACTCCAACTGGCTGCGGTTGACGCCAAACGTCACACGTGCCGGTTCCGTGCCGACAGTGCTGGTCACCCTCAAGCGATCGCGGTAATAGCGGGCAATCATGTAGCGCGCACTGAGGAGCGACAGCACGGTCGCGTCGACGTTGCCACTGGCCACCATCGCCATGGCTTGCTCAGGGCTTTCGGTATCAACAAAGACGATGCCGGGATAGTCGCGGGCAATTCGCTCGCCCAGGCTGTTGCCTCCGACAAAGGCCAGGCGCTTGCCGTGCATATCTTCCAGCGTGATCGGGCTATTACCCTCAATGCGGCTGACGAGTACATAGGGACTGCTCAGGTAGGGCCGGGTAAAACGGATCTTGTCAGCGCGTTCATTGCTGGGGGTGACGACCGCGAGCATATCGACACTGCCCGCACTGGCTTCGTCGATTTGACGAGGCAGTGAGTTGCCCTTTACCACGTCGAATTTCAGCCCCGTACGCAAGCTGATCCGCGACAGTACCTCGGCACTCAAACCCTCGAGCTGCCCCTGCTCGTTGAAAAATGACAGTGGCAGAAACTTATCCAGAGCGGCCACTTTCACCCGCGGGTGTTTCTCCAGCCAACGTTGCTCGCGTTCACTCAGGCGCAGCCGGTCAACTTCCATGGCCCCGCCGCCACCGGCGCTCCAACGGCGCAGGATTTCCATCTGCGTGGTCACCGGCACGGCCGCCAACGCGGCATTGAGGATACGTAGCAATCGATCATCACCCCGGGTGATCGCAAACGCGAAAGGGTTGACTTCCAGGGCGGAAAAATCCGCCATGCGCACGTTATTCAGGTAGTTTTTATTGATCAGGTAACGCGTGCTGATCGCGTCGCCCAGGTACACATCCGCCTGCTCGAACGCGACGGCCCCCAGCGCCTCAAAGGACGAGGCGTAGAGCAGCAAATGGGCGCGGGGGTAAAATTTCTGTACCGCCTCGGGCTGCATATAGTGATACAGCATGGCCACGCGCTTGCCGGCCAGGTCGGCACTCAAACCCTGGGCTTCTGCGCTGCGGGTCGCCAGCACCGGTTGGTCATTGGCATAGGAGCGCGACAGCGCCAGTTGCGGGTCTACCGCTTCAAAACCGTTGGCGGAGCCGAGAAAATCCACTGCGCCCTGCTTGAGCGCCTCGATGACTTCGTCGCGGGTGTCGTAGCGACGGACCTCTACCCGGATATTCAACGCCTGCGCCACCAGCGCCGCGTAATCGGCGGTGATGCCTTCGAAATCCTCACTGTTGCTCATGTCGAAGGGTGCGTAGTCGGGGGCCGATACGCCCATCGATAACACCCGCCGTTCGCGCAGCCAGCGCCAGTCGGCTTCGTCCAGCGCGACATTGGGGTTTTCGAGGCGAGAGTGGCCCAGCAACTGCAGCGAGTAAGGTTCGTCAAGGGCTTGCGCCGCCAGGGGCAACAGGCTCACCCAGAGCAGCGCGACCAACCCTCGCAGCGCGCGGGCGTTCATTTCAGATCAGCTGATTACGTTGCGCGAACTTGGACAAGTGCACCACCGACGACATGTGCAATTTCTCCTTGAGTCGCGTCTTGTAGGTGCTGATGGTCTTGTGGCTCAGCAACATGTCCTCGGCGATTTCCTTATTACCCAGGCCCAGGGCCAACTTCTGCAACACCGTCAATTCGCGATCAGACAGTGCTTCCACCAGTTCAATCTCGGACGCTTGCAAATCATCACGGCGCACTGAACTGGTGGGCAGGCTGGGGAAACAGCTGTAGTTGGACATCACTGCCTTGATTGCTTTTTGCAACTCGTGCAGCTCACCCGTCTTGGCAACAAAACCCATGGCTCCAGCGCGCATGCAGCGGGTGGAAAAAAACACTGCGAGGTACGAGGTCAACACCAGGATCTTGCATGGCAAGCCCAGCGCCTTGATGCGGCTGATCACTTCCAAACCGCCCAGCTTGGGCATCGCCAAGTCGAGGATAATCAGGTCGGGGCACTGTTCGCGAGCGATCTGCATGGCATCGGCGCCATTGCCCGCCTCGAAGATTTCATTGAAACCTTCCTGCTTTAGCAGAAAGCGAACCGTGGCACGGATGAACGGGTGGTCATCCACAATTAAAGCTTTGCTCATTAAGACTCCCCTGAAGGACAAATTAATCTGACACATCACACGGGACCCAGCTACCTGTGAGAATTGACAGTTCCGACGAGCGGTTCCGCACTTTTCCAGATGCCAGCCAGGCAGTGCCTGGTCCCTCCAATTGAACAACACCATTGATGCCTGAAGTTCTGCGCAGCCTCTTAGGTAGCAGCAAGCGCGCAACCTTAACAATGAAGTGATGTTTGAACTGAAGGGATAGTCCTGACTGCGTGTAGGATTTATCCGTAGGAAATCAGTCAGTCGTGCTCGGGCTCCAGAACGCCTGCACCACCAGGCTGGAGTTGGATATGCGTGTCACCAGTGCATCCAGCTCATCGCCATCGACCGACGTCGCAACCAAAGTGGCCTCGATCTCCACCTCTTCACTGCCGAACGGCCGCACATCCACGTCGCTGGCCGGGTAGTTGCACCGTGCGAGCTCGGCTTCCAGCAACACCATTACCGCCTGCTGCTGACTGCGCTGCGCGATCACATACAGAATGTTGGTGACCTCCGCCGACACCACATCCAGCGGCTGGCGGTTGATGTTATTGACGATCGGCCGCAGCAACGTGTTCGCTGCCAGCACAAACAACGTGCCCAGCAGCGCTTCGAGGATCAGGTCGGCACCGGCGCAAGCGCCGACGGCCGCCGACGCCCACAGGGTGGCCGCAGTATTCAGCCCGCGCACATTGCCCTCTTCGCGCATGATCACGCCGGCCCCCAGGAAACCGATGCCCGAGACCACGTATGCCACCACCCGCACCGCCCCTTCCGCGCCGCCCAGGCGGTTGGCCATATCGACAAAAATCGCCGCCCCCACCGCCACCAGCACGTTGGTGCGCAAACCAGCCGTGCGCTGGCGATACTGGCGCTCGAAGCCGATCAAGCCGCCGAGGATAAACGCCGCACTGAGACTGACCAGGGTGTCGACCAGCGAGTCGAGGTTGATGTTGTTGATTGCCTGCATAAGAAATCTCCTCAGTTCATTGCCAGCCACATTGATGGATGTGGCTGCTGCGCGAGAACACCGTCATGCAGGTACGACCCGCTGCGCCACGCCCATCGGGTAGGCGCAGTCAGCTTGGCCCGCCCGCCGTAAAAGGCAGGCGCGTCCGTAGCATCCCGAAATGGCTCGGGTGCTGGTCAGCGTCGATGAGAGGGAGTCCGGCAGGCGCCAGGACTGGCTGCTGCCGGGATGCCGCTTCTCGCGTGTATTGGCGAGACAACGGCATCGAAAGAATGCGCGTTACCTTGCCGAGTATCTGCCGGTAACCAGAACCGGCCGACGACTGTCGCTCGAACAAGTACCCACTGAGGGTCTCCGCTATTGATAAAACCGCGCCAAGGTTACGCCCCGACTACAGGCGAGTAAACCGTAGGAAAGTTACTACATGACGAATAAGACGCTTCTTCAGGAGCGGTTCAGCCTGCTTGCGTCAGAACACTTCAATCATCCCGCGTCAGCACTTCGAGCAATTCAATCTCAAAACGCAGGTTGCTGTTGGGCTGGATATGCGCGCCCATCGAGCGCTCGCCGTAGGCCAGGTGCGCCGGCACGAACAGCGTGCGCACACCACCGACTTGCATGCCCATCAGGCCTTGATCCCAGCCCTTGATCACACGGCCCGTGCCAATTACGCACTGGAACGGTTTGCCACGCGCCCACGAGGAGTCGAATACGGTGCCGTCTTCCAGGGTGCCCGTGTACTGGGTAGTGATCAGTGCACCTTTGACCACGGTTTTGCCATCGCCCAGGCGGATGTCAGTGATCTGGAGTTGGTCGTTGTTCATGGCAAATCCCGTTGAATGCGCAAAGGCTGGGGTTTTCCCAGAATTGGTTGGGTTTGGCAAGCGCTTCAGGGTGGCACACGCAAGCCCCTTGCCAGTGGTTTGACCGCGTACCTTGCACTATCGCGAACCACAACTGTCCTAATCTCATGCCCCCCTCGCCCGCTCGGAGCCCCCATGACCCAGGATGTCCTCGCCAAAGAAACCAACCGCCGCCAACTCCAGCAGATCATCTCCGGCCTGTCCGACGGGATCATCCTTGCCGAAGTCGACCAGACCCTCCTCTGGGCCAATGAGGCGGCGCTGAACATGCATGGCGTGGACGACGTGATGGCATTGGGCGCCAACACCCAGGAATACGCCGAGCGCTTCACCTTGCGCTATCGCAACAACCACCCCGTGCTGCTGGACAACTACCCACTGGCCCGTGTGGCGGCAGGCGAGGAGTTCAGCGACGTGGTGGTGGAAGTCACCCCCACTGCCGATCCGGACAGAACCTGGGTCCACCGCCTGCGCAGCCTGGTGATCAGCGATTCCCACGGCGCACCGGAGCTGCTGGTGCTGATCCTCAGCGATGCCACCGAGTGGGCCAGCGCCGAGCAACGCTTCGAAAAAACCTTCAACGCCAACCCGGCACCCGCCGTGATCTGCCGCTTGAGCGACCTGCGCTACATAAAGGTCAACCAGGGGTTTCTGGAGATGACCGGCTACAACCGCGATCAGGTCATCGGCAAATCCGTGTACGAGCTGGATGTGCTGGAACAGGCCGAACGCAAAGACCTGGCGATTGCGCGCCTGGGCGAAGGCGCGACGATCCCGCAGATGCAGGCCGAGCTGAAATTGCCCGGGGGCGGCAGCAAGCTGGTGATCGTCGCCGGGCAACCGCTGGACATGAACGAGGAAGACTGCATGTTGTTTTCCTTCACCGACCTGGAGCCGCGACGCAAGGCGGAAACCGCCCTGCGCCAGAGTGAAGAGCGCTTCGCCAAGTCGTTCCGCCTGACGCCGGTGCCGACATTGGTGTGCAACGCCGGCAACCGCCAGGTGGTGGATGTCAACGAAGCCTTCATGAGCATTACCGGCTATATCAGTGAGGAGCTGGTCGGCAAGGCCATCGAAGACATCGATTTCATCGACAGCCCCCAGGCGGGCACACAGTTGTTTGCCACCCTGGAAAAGTCCGGCAACCTCGACGGCCAGGACCTCAAGGTGCGTAAGAAAGGCAACGAGGTGATCGATTGCGTGGTGTCCGCCGACACCGTGATCATCGATGACGTGCCCTGCTACCTGCTGGTGATGATGAACATCACCGAACGCAAGCGCTCGGAGCTGGAGCTGGTGGCGGCCATCGAGGAGGTGATGCAGGACGCATCTTGGTTCAGCCAGACACTGATCGAAAAACTGGCCAACGCCAAGAGCGTCAACAGCCCCAACCAGCCTGCCATTGCCTTCACCGACCTCACGGCCCGTGAACGCGATGTACTGGGACTTATCTGCGAAGGCTTGGCCGACAAGGAAATCGCCGCGCGCCTGAAACTGGCGCCCAACACCGTGCGCAACCACGTGGCCACGGTGTACTCCAAGCTGGGGGTGCACAGCCGCAGTGCGGCCATCGTTTGGGCCCGTGAACGCGGGCTGTTTGCCGGTGAACTGCGCCTGAAAAAATAGGCCGGCCAAGTGCAAATGCACTAGTGCAGCTAGTGCGAATTCGCCTTATTGCGGCGCCAGGCAAGCCATAACCTTCAAGACATCGAACTTATGTCTTGAAGGAACCAGCATGTTTACCCTCGCCCAACTGCGCAACTGCATCGAAGAAGGCCTGTCGCCGCTGACATGCGAGTTCACCCTGTGCCGGGATGCCTCCTTGACCCTCAAGGTATTTGACGCTGATACCGGCCGGGTGGACCTGGTGGTGACAGGGATCAGCACCAACCGGCTGCAGACCCCGCACGAAGTGGAAAAGATGGTCGAAGAGTTGCGCTACGAATTGCAAAGCAACAATGTCGGCAAGCTCACGCTGAAGGACTGGCCTTCAACGACGAACCAATGAAATAGAACACCCCACCCGCGACGATAAACGCCCCGAGCATGTAGAACATGGCGTGGGCCGGCAGGTTGGCCAGCACCAGCCCACACAACACCGGCCCCAGGGCGGCGCCCAGGTTGGACAGGTTCTGCGCGCCGTAGTACATGCCGCGCAGGTGGTCCGGGGCGATGCGGTCGATAAACATATATTCGGCCGGAAACACGATGATCTCCCCCACCGTGAACACCGCCATCGCCAACACCCACCACAGCACGCTGGTGGACAGCGCAAAGCCGATCAGCCCCAGCATGAACATGCTCAAGCCGAAAATCAGCCACTGGCTCAGGTGGCGGTGGGAAATGCGCCGACCAATCACGTACTGCAAGGCAATCACCAGCACGGCGTTGGTAGTAAGGACGGCGCTGATCACGGTGTAGGTGTATTCGGCCGAGGTCGTGGTCACCAGGTATTGCGACAAGTAGGCCGTGAATTGTCCAAACACCACCGCGCTGAGCAAACCGCCGACGGTAAAGCACACCAGGCGATGATCCCTCAACAGCACACGCCCGACGGCAAGGAATGACACAGGCTTGTGTGTCGCGTCGACGGTGGTCAACGTGCGATCGCCCCAGCGCCAGTACAGCAGGAAGAACCCCGCCCCCAGCAGCGCCGACAGGATGAACGGCAGGCTGATGTCCAGCTTGGCCACCACCGCACCGAACGCCGGCCCGACGGCATAGCCGATGTTGGTCAGGGTGTACTTGATCGAGAACACCTCGCTGCGCGCGTCTTCAGGCAACAGGCTGGCGAAACCGGCCTTCACGGCGATGTCGATGACCGCGTAAGCGAGGTTGATCAGGATCAGGCAGCTATAGAACACCCAGATATTCTGCGCGAGGACCGTGCCGATAAAGCCCAGCACGAACAGTACGCTCAGGCAGAGCAACAGCCGGTAACTGTTGATGCGGTCGACGAGAAAACCACCGTACACGCTGAGCAATGAACCGACGATCAATGAACTGCCGATCACCAGGCCGACCTGGGTGATGTCCAGGGAGAAATGGCTGGTAAGGTAAATCACAAGGTAGGGAAAGGTAATTGCCTTGGCCAGCGTCAGCATCAATGTGGCGGACAACAACAGGTTCACGGTGCGGGGGTAGTTTCTTATTGTGGCAAGCATCCTGCTCTCTTTCCTTGAAGGTAACGCGGCCTTTTCAGCCGCCTACCTTAACGCAAGAATCGGGACAACAGGCAGGTCATTTTTTGACGGGCGTGATCTCAAGGATGGTGCCGTTGGTGGTCTTGAGCAGCACGAATTTATCCTTCACCCGCGCCCATTGGCTGTCGGCTTCAGGCTGCTTGAGGCCGCGCTTTTTCCAATCGCTGACAGCGGATTCCTTGCGCATCAGGATGTCTGGGGCTCGATCGCCTTCTTTCAGATCACGGGTGTTGATATTCGAAGGTTGCACGGTTTCCTGGGGGGTGTCTGCGGCTTGCACGACGAAGCTCGTGCCTGACAGGCTGGTTGCAACAAACAGGCAGGCGGCTAGGCATTTGGCTTTCATGGGTGCTCCTTCAATGAATGATGCGTACCCAGATTCCGACCGCTGCCACGCAGGATCATTCAACCCATATTTCATACCTGTGGTTTGCCTTTATAGCCCGCATGCATCTTTTGCAAAGGGTGCTCGGTGGGTGTCTTGGGGCTGCCGCGCAGCCCAGCGGGAGCAAGCTCCCTCGCCACAAGGTCCTCACCTTGGTCCCATCCGGCCATTGCCCTCGTGAAATAAATCCTGTAATTTTTCATGAAATTTATAGAAATAAATTTCATGACCCCACAAGAAGAACTTGCCACCCTCGCCGCGCTGATCCACGACCTGCGCAAGCACAAGAAACTCACCCTCGCCCAGCTCGCACAAAAAATCGAGCGCTCTGTGGGTTTCCTGTCCCAGGTCGAACGCGGCCTGTCGCGCCCCACCGTGGCCGACTTGACGGCCATCAGCCACGCCCTCGACGTGCCCACCACCTACTTCTACAGCCAGCCAAAACCCAAGGCGGTGGACTGGATCACTCGCCCCAACGAGCGGCGCACGGTGTATTACGCCAATGGCATCACCGACATCCTCGTTTCGCCGAGCATGAACGGTGCCTTTTCGATGCTCGACAGCCTACTGGCACCTGGTGCCAACAGCGGCGAACAAACCATGAGCGATCGCGCCGAACAGGCCGGTTTTGTACTGGAAGGCGAGCTTACGCTGTGGGTCGAAGGTGAAAACGACTGCGTCACTCTCGGCCCCGGCGACAGCTTCCACCTGGCCAGTTTCGCCCATTGCCGCTACGCCAACCTGACCGACCTGCCCGCCCGCGTGCTGTGGGTTTACAACTAGGAGCTGCACCCGTGAAAAGCCATTCCTCTGCGTTGCTGGCCGAAGTACGGAGCTTTCGTCAGAACCATCCCGATGTGCGTTACGTCGACCTGATTGCCCTGGACATTCCCGGGCATTTCTACGGCAAGCGCTACCCGGTGGAGATGCTGGAAAAAGTTGCCGCCGGCAGCCCATTGAAGCTGCCGCAGAACGCTGTGCTGCTGGGGGTCCAGGGTGGGCTGTTCAAGATTGGCGACTACTGCTTCAACGACGGCGACCCGGACGCCAACCGGCGCCTGGTGCCCGGCACGCTCAAGCCGGTGAGCTGGGAATCACAGCCCTTGGGGCAGATGCTGATCACCTCGGATGGCACCGATGCGCCCATCGAATTCGAACCCCGCGAGGTACTGGCCAAGGTATTGGAGCGTCTGCATCACAAGGGCATTCACCCGGTGGTGGCGTTCGAATTGGAGTTCTACCTGTTCGATAAAAAACTCGCCGACGGCCTGCCGCAATTCGCCCGCGACCCGCTGAGCGATGACGCCGACGACCAGCCCAACCTGCATATCGAACGGCTGTCGCGTTTCAGCGAGGTGCTCGACGACATGGCGCAAACCGCCAAGGACCAGGGCATCGACATCACCGTGATTACCGCCGAGCTGGGCCCCGGCCAGTTCGAGATCAACTTCGGCCACCTCGACGACGGCCTGCGCGCCGCCGACTGGGCCGCCCTGTTCAGCCGCAGCACCCGCGGGGTGGCGCTCAAACACGGGTACCGCGCCAGCTTCATGGCCAAGCCATACCTGCAATACCCCGGCAGCGGCATGCATGTGCACGTCAGCCTGTATGACGGCGCCGGCAATAACCTGCTGGCGGCGCACCAGCAACAACCGCTGCGCCACGCGGTGGCGGGCTGCCTGGAGTTGCTGCCGCACTGCATGCCGATCTTCTCGCCCAACCACAACGCCTTCCGCCGCCTGGGCGGCACAGTCAACGCGGCGACCCGTGCCAGCTGGGGTTTCGAAGACCGCGACGCGTGCGTGCGCATCCCCGACTCCGATCCACGCAACCTGCGCATCGAACACCGCCTGGCCAGCGCCGACGCCAACCCGTATCTGGTACTCGCGGCGATCCTGGCAGGTTTGGAACATGGCCTTGAAACCCAGCGCGAGCCCTTCGCCCCACTCAACGAAGACCGCAACAGCGGCGCCGACTTCCCCCTGGAAATGCTCGAGGCCGTACGCGCCATGAGGCACCAACCGGTATTGCGCGATAAGCTGGGCGCCGAATTTGTCGACGTGTACTGCGAGAACAAACGCCAGGACCACTTGGCTTTTCAGCAAGAGATCCATGCGCGGGAATACCGCTGGTTTCTCTAACCCCTCTGATGGAATCACCGATGACCGAGCAAAGCGCCCCAGCCCTCAAGGAAATCTTCAACGTCGAGCGCCTGCAACACATCGCCAGCGAAATGACGGCGGTGTACCCGGCATTCGACGCCAAGGGTTTCCTCACGCACGCCACGGCCGGGCTGGCCGAGTTGTCGGTGTTGCAACGCATGGCGCGGGTCAGCGAAAGCCTGCATGCGGTAATCCCACTGGCGTACCCGCAAACCCTTGAACTGCTCTACGCCCTGGCACCGCGCCTGAACAGCAGTTTCGTCAGCCTGTTCCTGCCGCACTTCGTGGCCAGCTACGGGCAGGATGACTTCAAGCGCTCCATGGCCGCACTCAAGTATTTCACTACCTTTGGCTCCTCCGAATTCGGTATCCGCCAGTTCCTGCTGCGCGACTTCCCGCGCACCCTCGCAGTGATGCAAACCTGGTCGCAGGACGCCAACGAGCACGTACGCCGCCTCGCCAGCGAAGGCTCGCGCCCGCGCCTGCCCTGGTCGTTCCGCCTGGCCGAAGTCCAGGCCAACCCTGAACGCTGCGCGTCGATCCTCGACAACCTCAAGGCCGACCCCAGCCTGTACGTGCGCAAATCGGTGGCCAACCACCTCAACGACATCACAAAAGACCACCCCGACTGGGTACTCACGCTGATCGAAGGCTGGTCGCTGGACAACCCCCACACCGCCTGGATCGCCCGCCACGCCCTGCGCAGCCTGATCAAACAAGGCAACACCCGTGCGCTGACGCTCATGGGCGCCGGGGCGAAAGCCGAGGTGAAGCTGCACCAACTGAGGTTGACCCCCGCGGTGATCAACCTGGGTGAGCGGATCAACCTGTCGTTCAGCCTGGAATCCACCGCCGACACCGCGCAGAAACTGGTGGTGGACTACGCCATCGACTACGTGAAAAGTGCGGGGCACAGCGCAAAAAAGGTGTTCAAGCTCAAGGCGTTCACCTTGGGCGCGGGTGAACAGCACAGCCTTCGGCGCGAGCAACATATCCGGGAGCTGACCACTCGCAAGCACTATCCCGGCAAACACGCAGTCCACATATTGGTCAATGGCGAGAAGCTCGCCAGTGCCGAGTTCGAATTGCTAAAACCCTGACGATGGTCAAACGCAAGGCTCTAGAACGGGCCTTTCAGCAACATTGGTTGTCGAACAATCCTGGCCTTCCCCGTTGCGATCCATTATCATCCGGCGCCTTCTCGCTACCTGCCAGGTAGCTGTTTCAATGTGTCACCCGAGGCGCCCATGTACCGTTTTTTGTTTCACCGCCCTTTGATTGCCATCAGTCTGGGGCTTGTTACCCCAGCCGTTTTTGCCGCATTGCAACCCTTGGCCGAAGCCCCGCTGTCCAGCGACACTGAGCTGCATTGCCACTTCAATCGTGACGCCAGCACCGACTGCACCACCACTTACCAGTACACCATTCTCAAGCCCAGCGGTCGCGAGATGCTCTCGCGGATCGACTTCGATTACTCCGAAGGCGATACCTTCGAAGTACTCGGCGCGCAATCCACCCAGCCCGGTGCCAAGCCGGTCGCCCTGGCGGACACGCAGATCGATACGCGCACCGCGCCCAACCCGGACCAGGGTTTCAGTCGCGACAAGCAGACCTCCCTGGCCTTCCCCAACCTGCGCGTTGGCACTCAGATTCGCTACACCGTGCGCGAGCATCACCCCGCCAAGCCGCTGATGACGCAGTTTCATTACGCCCTCAAGTTCGGCCCCAGCGCGGCCCGGCGCGACCACTTCAAGGCACGCTTTACTGCCGAGCGGCCGATCCAGTGGCGCAGTGAAGGGTTCGACGGTTTCCAGGTGACGCCATCAGCCAACGGCAAGACCCTGGACGTGGTGCAAAAAGCCCCGACTTTTCTGAACTACATCAACGAATCCCCCAACGCTGCGCTGCTGCACATCCCACGCATCGAGGTGGGCAGCGCCCTGGAACGCCAGGCGTATTTCGGCGATCTGGGCCAGCGCTACAACCAGATCCTCGGAGCCAACCTGCCGCCGCAAAGCGCCGCTGCCGTCGCCGCCGTGCGCAACCTGGCGCCGGCCGAGCAGGTTGCCCGGTTGATGCAGCACATCAACGATCACTATCGTTACCTCGGCGACTGGCGCGCCACGGAACGCGGTTATGTGCCGTTTAACCTGGCAGAAATCGAGCAGCATGGGTATGGCGACTGTAAAGACCTGGCGATCCTGTTGACCGCCCTGCTCAAGGCCAGCGGCATTCACGCCGAAACCGCCTGGGTCAGCCGCGGTGATCTGGCCGAGTCGTTGCTGATCCCCGGCACCCACGCGCCAAACCACGCCATCGTGCGCGCCCAGGTGGACGGCCAGGTCTGGTGGCTGGACCCGACCAACCCGGTGTTTGCCCCATGCCAGACCATGCCCGACCTCCAGGACCGCTGGGTGCTGGTCAATGACGCCCAGGGCCAGGTGCGCGAGGAACATATCCCGTTGGAACGTGCCGAAACCACCCTGCGCCTGAATAAACAGGTGCACTACGACCAGCAGGGCAACGCCACGATTCAAGCAACCCTCGCCTTCAGTCGCCTGCCGCTGATGCAACTGAGTGTCGCCGACCGCCAGCAAGGCGCCACCGCCACCGACCAGAACATCTGCGCCAACTTCGGCCACGAGATCAGCGACTGCCGCGTCTCCCGCGCAGCCACAGGTTTTGTCGTACACGACGGGTATAGCATCACGGCCAACATGAGCGACCAGCGTGCCCTGGAAAAACTGGGGAACGACTACGTCTACTCCGATGAGTCGCTCAAAGGCCGCTGGGATACCTTCATCGACTACCGCCGCCAGGGGCAGCAAGCCGACCTGGACCAGGGCAATCCGCAAACGAATGACTACACCATTACCCTGAGCGGCGGGCAGATGGAAAAGACCATTCCCGGCTGCCAGGTACGCTCGCCGTGGTACGACCTGGATCTGGAAGGCAAGCGCGAGGATGGCGTCTTGCGCTATCACTATCGCCTGAGCCAGAAAATGCGCTGGCTGACCCACGATGAAATTGTCAGCGCGGCGTTTGGGAAGATGGTCGACGATGCACGG
Organism: Pseudomonas sp. FP2335; assembly: GCF_030687535.1. Lineage (NCBI taxonomy): Bacteria > Pseudomonadati > Pseudomonadota > Gammaproteobacteria > Pseudomonadales > Pseudomonadaceae > Pseudomonas > Pseudomonas sp. FP2335. The sequence goes on along the minus strand of NZ_CP117437.1, from coordinate 2,155,039 downwards.
GCCTGTGCGGAGCAGGTGCATCAGGTGGTGAAACTCTAAACCTTCCTGACACACCAAAATCAAACTGTGGGAGATTCTATGGTTGAGAGGCAGCATATCCGCCAACAGTGCCGCCGCCTTCGCAGCCTCGCTAAAGCTCGACACAGGGGATTGGCAGTGCCTGGGCGATCTCCAGCCGAGCGCTGACAGCCCAGCAACACCGATCACCTGTGGGAGCGGGCTTGCCCGCGAAAGCGGAGTGTCAGTCAGTAGATGTGTGACTGATTCACCGCATTCGCGAGCAAACCCGCCCCCACAGGTTTAATCCGGTTTCAGTCAGTTGGTTTCGCCGAGCAGCAACCCTTGCTCCCGCGCGCACAACTCCACCACGTAATCCCACAACACCCGCAGGCGCACCGACTTGTGCAGCTCCCGGCGCGAACTGATCCAGTAGCTGCGCTGGATGTTCTCTGCCGGCAACAACGGCACCAGGTCCGGGTCGCCAGCCGCCATGAAACACGGCAACACGGCGATCCCCAGCCCCGAACGCGCCGCCTGGTGCTGGGCGATCACACTGGTGCTGTGAAACACCACCTTGGGGTTGCGGCAGAAGCTGCTGAGGAATTTCAGCTCCTGGCTGAACAGCAAGTCGTCCACATAGTCGATCCACGCGTGCGCCGCGAGATCTTCACGCTTTTCAATCGGCGGACTGCGGTCCAGGTACGCGCGACTGGCGTAGAGGGCCAGGCGATAGTCGGTGAGTTTGCGCGTGACCAGTTGATCGACACTGGGGCGTTCCAGGTGGATGCTGATCTCCGCTTCACGGTTGAGGATGCTGACAAAGCGCGGCACGGCCACCAGCTCCACTTCCAATCCAGGGTAGCGATCAAACAACCCTCCCATGCGACTGGCGAGGAACATCACCCCCAGGCCTTCGGCGACGCCCAAGCGGATCTTGCCCAACGGCGCAGCGCTATGGGTGAGTTCGTCTTCGGCCAGCAGCGCGACGTTCTCCATGGCTTCGGCGTGCTTGAGCAGCGCTTCGCCGGCTGGCGTCAGCTCGTAGCCCTGGGCGTGTTGCACAAACAACGCGGTGCCGAGGCTCTTCTCGATGGCCTCGATATGCCGGGCGACGGTGGCGTGGGTGGTTTTCAGGCGCTGTGCAGCGGTGATCAGGCGGCCACTGCGTTGCAACTCGAGAAAATAGCGCAGGTCATTCCAGTCGAACATGACACCTCCATTGCATCAGCCTGGGCGGCGCTGTTTAAAAACGCACAGCAGCTGGGTAAAAACTAACATTTTTAAGACGAAAACTAACAACTAGGATGGGGGTAATAAGAAAAACAAGCGAGCCCTTCAGATGCCCACTGCAACTGCTGAATTCGACTACATCGTCGTCGGCGCCGGCCCCGCTGGCTGCCTGCTGGCCAATCGTCTGTCCGCCAACCCCGCCCACCGCGTGCTGTTGCTCGAAGCCGGTGGCCGCGACAACTATCCCTGGATCCACATCCCCGTCGGCTACCTGTTCTGCATCGGCAACCCGCGCACCGACTGGTGTTTCAAGACCGAAGTCCAGGAAGGCCTGCAAGGCCGTGCATTGAGTTATCCACGGGGCAAGGTGTTGGGTGGCTGCTCGTCGATCAATGGCATGATCTACATGCGTGGCCAGGCCCAGGATTACGACGGTTGGGCGGCGGCAGGCAACCCGGGCTGGGCGTGGGACGAGGTGTTGCCGCTGTTCAAGAAAAGCGAAAACCATTTTGCCGGCAGCTCGCCATTTCACAGCGATGGCGGTGAATGGCGTGTCGAACAACAGCGCTTGCACTGGCCGATCCTCGATGCGTTCCGCGATGCAGCGGCGCAAAGCGGCATCGCCAACACCAACGATTTCAACACGGGTGACAACGAAGGTTGCGGCTACTTCCAGGTCAACCAGAAGGCCGGTGTGCGCTGGAATGCGGCCAAGGCGTTTCTCAAGCCGATCCGCCAGCGGCCCAATCTCACGGTGCTGACCGGCGTGGAAGTCGATCGCGTGCTCCTGGAAAACGGCCGCGCCTCGCAAGTGGTCGGCCGCCAGCTGGGCCAGTCGTTGAACTGGAAGGCACGCAAGGAAATCGTGTTGTGCGCCGGCTCAGTCGGTTCGCCAGGCATTTTGCAGCGTTCGGGGATTGGTCCTTCCAACGTGCTCAAGCCGCTGGGCATCAACCTGCTGCATGAATTGCCCGGCGTCGGCGGCAACCTGCAGGATCACCTGCAACTGCGCCTGATCTACAAACTGGAAAACGCCCGCACCCTCAACCAGATCGCCGGTTCCGTGTGGGGCAAGATGGGCATGGGCCTGCGCTACCTGTATGACCGCAGCGGCCCACTGTCGATGGCGCCCAGCCAACTCGGCGCGTTTGCCCGCTCGAGCCCGGAGCAGACCTCGGCCAACCTTGAATACCATGTGCAACCGCTGTCCCTGGAGCGCTTTGGCGAACCGTTGCACGGGTTCCCGGCGTTTACCGCCTCGGTCTGCGACCTGCGTCCGCAAAGCCGTGGCCGTGTGGACATCCGCTCGGCCAACCCGGCAGATGCGCCGCTGATCCGGCCCAATTACCTCAGCCATCCGCAAGACCTGCGGGTGGCTGCCGATGCGATCCGCCTGACCCGCCGCATCGTCGCCGCGCCGGCCCTGCGCCCGTTCAAGCCGGTGGAATACCTGCCCGGCGACGCACTGCAAACCGAGGACGAACTGCACGAAGCCGCCGCGCGGATCGGCACCACCATCTTCCATCCGGTGGGCACCTGCCGCATGGGCAACGATCCGGATGCCGTGGTCGACGCCCAACTGCGCGTGCATGGCGTACCCGGCCTGCGCATCGCCGATGCCTCGATCATGCCGCGCATCACGTCCGGCAATACCTGTTCACCCACGCTGATGATCGCGGAAAAAGCCGCACAGCTGATCCTTTCGCCGAATACAAGGAGCCTTGCCCCGGAGAGAGAACTGGTCCATGCAATCTGAATAGCGGCGCCACACCTGGCGCCGACAGTGGAACAACAATAAATAATCACTGTGAGGGCTACCCGATGTCAGAACATGTTCAAACCCTGGGCTCGGCGGCAGACGCGAGCACCGGTAACGATTCCAAGAAGGTCATCTTCGCCTCGTCCCTGGGGACGGTGTTCGAGTGGTATGACTTTTTCCTTTACGGCGCCCTTGCGGCGGTGATCAGCAAGCAGTTCTTTGCCGGGGTCAACGACACCACGGCCTTCATCTTTGCCTTGATGGCCTTTGCGGCCGGCTTTGTGGTGCGGCCGTTCGGCGCACTGGTGTTCGGTCGCCTGGGCGACATGATCGGGCGCAAATACACGTTCCTGGTGACCATCATCTTGATGGGCGTGGCGACGTTCTGCGTGGGCTTGTTGCCGACCTATGCGAGCATCGGCATTGCGGCGCCGATCATCCTGATCGTGCTGCGCATGCTGCAAGGCCTGGCACTGGGCGGCGAATACGGCGGCGCGGCGACCTATGTGGCCGAGCATGCCCCGGCGGGCAAGCGCGGCTTTCATACCAGCTGGATTCAATCCACCGCGACCATCGGCCTGTTGCTGTCGCTGCTGGTGGTACTGGCCTGCCGTTACTTCACCGGCGACCAGTTCGAAGTGTGGGGCTGGCGTATTCCGTTCCTGTTTTCCATCGTACTGCTGGGCATTTCCACCTGGATTCGCATGAGCCTGCACGAGTCACCGGCGTTTCTGAAAATGAAAGAGGAAGGCAAGGCGAGCAAATCGCCGATCCGTGAGTCGTTCGGCAAGTGGGAAAACCTCAAGGTGGTGCTGATCGCACTGTTCAGTATCAACGGCGGCCAGGCGGTGACCTTCTACGCGGCGCAGTTCTATGTGCTGTTCTTCCTCACCCAGTTCCTGAAAATGGACCCGGCCCTGGCCAACATGTTGTTGATCATCAGCGTGGTGATTGGCGCACCGTTCTTTATCTTCTTCGGCTGGCTGTCGGACAAGGTGGGGCGCAAGCCCGTGCTGATGCTCGGCCTGCTGCTGGCGACCGCGCTGTACTTCCCGATCTTCAAGAGCCTGGCGCACTACACCAACCCGGCCATGGACCAGGCCAGCCAACAGGCACCAATCACCGTGCTGGCCGACCCGGCCACCTGCACCTTCCAGTTCGACCCGGTGGGCAAGGCCAAATTCGACAGCCCATGCGACAAGGTCAAGACCTTCCTCGTCAAGCAGGGCCTGCCCTACAGCAGCGCCGCCGCCCCGGCCGGCAGCCCGGTGCAGGTCAGCATCGGCGAAGTGCGCATCGACGGTTTTGACGAAGCGGCCCTGCGTGGCGCGGTGACCCTGGCGGGCTACCCGAGTTCGGCGGACGTGGCCCAGGTCAACAAAACCATGGTGGTGGTGCTGATCGTCGCGCTGATCCTGATCGCGGCCATGTGCTACGGCCCGCTGGCGGCGTTGATGGTGGAACTGTTCCCGACGCGCATCCGCTACACCTCGATGTCCCTGCCCTACCACATCGGCAACGGTTGGTTTGGCGGGTTCCTGCCGACCGTGTCGTTTGCGTTGGTGGTGTACACCGGGGATATTTTCTACGGCCTGTGGTATCCGGTGGTGGTGACCGGGGTGAGCCTAGTGGTGGGGATGATCTGCCTCAAGGAAACCCGGCACGTGGACATCGACAATAACTGAGGGCCCCCTGAACACGGGAGATTCCCCGTGGGAGCGGGCTTGTGTGGGAGCGGGCTTGCCCGCGAAAGCAGTGGATCAGTCAAACATGTATTGGCTGACACGCCGCCTTCGCGAGCAAGCCCGCTCCCACATTTGTTTTGCGGTGACCACACAAATTGCTGTACATCCATACAGATAATGGTTGATCAATGCCCGCTGACTGAGCATCCTGCACAGCATCAACCTGATCTGATGTGATGACCATGCGGCTGTACCTCTGTGAAAAACCCTCCCAGGCCAAGGACATCGCGGCCGTGCTCGGCGCCAGTCGTCGCGGCGACGGTTGCTGGCTGGGCAATGGGGTCACGGTCACCTGGTGCATCGGCCACCTGCTGGAAACCGCCCCACCCGATGCCTACGACGAAAAGTACAAGCGCTGGGTGCTGGCCGATCTGCCGATCGTTCCGGAAAAATGGAAGATGCGGGTCAAGCCCAAGACCGCCAGCCAGTTCAAGGCGGTCAAGCGCCTGCTGGGGGAAGCCCAGGAACTGGTGATCGCCACCGACGCCGACCGTGAAGGCGAGATGATCGCCCGTGAACTGGTGGAGCACTGCCGCTATCGCGGGCCGATCCAGCGCCTGTGGCTGTCGGCGCTGGACGACGCATCCATCCGCAAGGCCCTCGCCGCACTCAAGCCCGGTGCCGAGACCTTCAGCCTCTATCACTCGGCCCTTGGTCGTTCCCGCGCCGACTGGCTGATCGGCATGAACATGAGTCGCTTGTTTACCCTGCTCGGGCGTCAGTCCGGCTATCAAGGCGTATTGCCCGTGGGCCGCGTGCAGACTCCGACCTTGCGCCTGGTGGTGGACCGCGACCGCAGCATCGCCGACTTCGTGCCGGTGGCGTACTGGGCCATCGATGTCGACCTGCGACACGCACACATGACCTTTACCGCCCAATGGCGCGCCGCCGAAGATGCCTGTGATGACCAGGGCCGCTGCCTCAACCTGCCATTGGCACAGGAGGCCGCCGCTGGCATGCGCAACGCCGCCAGCGCACGACTGGTCAAGTTGCGCACCGAGCGCATGCGCGACGTGGCGCCCCTGCCCTTCGATCTGGGCACCCTGCAGGAAATCTGTTCGAAAAAACTCGGCCTCGGCGCCCAGGAAACCCTGGACATCGCCCAGTCGCTGTACGAAACCCACAAGGTCATCACCTACCCCCGCAGCGACTGCGGCTACCTGCCGCTGAGCCAGCACAGCGACGCGCCGAAAATTCTCGCGGCGCTGGGCCGTGCAGATGCGGCAGTGAATGAACTGATGCCCCATCTCGACCCGCAACGCCGCTCCCGGGCGTGGAACGACGCCAAGGTCAGCGCCCACCACGGCATCATTCCCACCGGCGCGGGCAAGGATGTCGGGCAACTCACCGGCAAGTACCGTGCGGTGTACACCTTGATTCGCGCACGTTACCTGGCGCAGTTCCTGCCCAACCATGAATACGATCGCACCCAGGCCGACTTCGACTGCGCAGGGCAAGCGTTGCGGGCGGTGGGCAAGGTTGTGATCGAACCGGGCTGGAAGCGCGCCCTGCCGGAAGCTCTGGCGCCGGCAAAGGGACGCGACGTTGCGACACCCCAAGCCTTGCCGCCATTGGTTCAGGGCCAGGATTACGCGGTGGACAAGGTCAACCTCAAGGACCTGTGGACCCAGCCCCCCAAACCCTTTACCGAAGGCGACCTGATCAAGGCGATGAAAAACGTCGCCAAGCTGGTGCAAGACCCGCTCCTCAAGCAAAAGCTCAAGGACACCACTGGCATCGGCACCGAAGCGACCCGTGCCGGGATTATCCAGGGCTTGCTGGACCGTGGTTACCTGGTGAAAAACGGCAAGGCCCTCTCGGCCACCCCGGCGGCATTCAGCCTGATCGACGCCGTGCCCCGCGCCATCGCCGACCCCGGCACCACCGCGATCTGGGAGCAGGCCCTGGACATGGTGCAAAGCGGCGAGATGAGCCTGGAAGAATTCGTCGCCAAACAAGCGGCCTGGATGAGCAAACAGGTGGCACGTTGCAACGGCCTGCGCATGACCATCAGCGGCCCGGCGAGCCCGGCAGGCCGAGGGGCTGCCCCCTGGAAAAAGAAGCGAAAGAGCGCTCCACGCAAGACCGCGGCGGGCCCCAAGCGCGGCAAAAAACCGACAAATGCCGGGTAAAACGGGAAAAAAACCGGTGAATGACGTTTTTCGACGGGTTTAACGCCGCTTTGGACCTTGCTCCAGCGTGAGCCGTCTAGGATTCTGTAGGGGACCCGCTGACTTCCAAACAACAACACCGGAGTGGCCGCCATGAAAACCGTTGCACAAGTGCTCAAAGCCAAGGACCAGAAAAACCAGGAAGTCCATGTCATCAAACACGACCACACCGTGTTTGAAGCGCTGGTCCGCATGTCGGAGAAAAACGTCGGGGCCTTGCCGGTCGTCAAGGATGGCGTAGTGGTAGGCATCATCAGCGAACGGGACTACGCGCGCAAAATCATGCTCAAGGGCCTGTCGTCGGTCACCACGAAGGTCCACGAGGTGATGAGCTCTCCGGTGATCACCGTCGACACCCATAAAAAGGTCGATGAGTGCATGAATATCATGACCGACAGTCACCTGCGCCACCTGCCCGTGGTCGAAGACGGCAAACTGCTTGGGCTGCTGTCCATCGGCGACCTGGTGAAAGAAGCCATTGCCGACCAGGCTGATCTGATCAAGCAGCTGGAGCAATACATCCGCGGCGAATAGGCGACCCCATGCTCGATAGCCTTGAACATCAGGAAGACCACCTAGAGACCCTGCACCGGGCCATGGCGCAACGGCGCTTTCTGGTACTGACCGGTGCAGGGATCAGCACGTCTTCGGGAATTCCCGATTATCGCGACAGCGAGGGTGTGCGCCGAGGCAGGGCGCCGATGATGTACCAGGAGTTCCTCGCCACCACGCAAGCCCGCCGCCGTTATTGGGCACGGGCGATGCTGGGTTGGCCGAAGGTGCGAATCGCCCAGCCGAACGCGGCCCATCGGGCGCTGGCAACTCTGCAACAACGCCAGCGCATCAGCGGGTTGGTCACACAAAACGTCGACACCCTGCATGACCAGGCCGGCAGTCATGACGTGATCGAACTGCACGGCAGCCTGCACCGCGTGCTATGCCTGGACTGCCAACAGCGCAGCGAGCGCGACGTGATCCAGCAATTGATGGAGACCGAGAACCCCTACCTGGCCGGCGTCGACGCCGTGCAAGCCCCCGATGGTGACACGCTGCTTGATCCGGCGTTCGAGGAGCGCTTCCAGTTACCCCGCTGCCCCCATTGCACCGGTCAACGCTTGAAACCGGATGTGGTGTTCTTCGGCGAGAACGTCGCCCAAACCACGGCCGCCAAGGCAATGGCGGCCGTGGTGGATGCCGAGGGCTTGCTGGTGGTGGGCTCATCGCTGATGGCGTACTCGGCGTTTCGTCTGTGCAAGGCGATGGTGGAGCAAGGCAAGCCGGTGATAGCGATCAACCTGGGCAAGACGCGTGGGGATGAGTTGTTGCAGGTAAAGATCGAGGCATCGTGCGAGCGGTTGTTGCCGTTGCTTGTTGAGCGCTTGAGATAGCAACACCACCACCTGTTTCAACTATGGAGCTGGCTTGTGTGGGAGCTGGCTTGCCTGGGATAGCGGTATTTCAGTTACAGATGTATCAACTGGCTGACCGCTTTCGCGGGCAAGCCCGCTCCCACAGGTGATTGGTGTTGATGGATAGTGAGTGTTCGGCTGGAGCTGTCGAGCTTTAGCGAAGCTGCGAAGGCGGCGGCACTGTTGGTAGAGGTGTTGCGCCGCAACCCTAGAATCTCCCACAGGGGGTTTGTGTCGAGTGGACCATCCTGGACCCAAGACCACCTACACCAAAAAATGACGCCCAAGTCACATTTCCACGCATCTCCCCGTGTCCACGATGATTTATGTAGTGATCAAAAATAATCACTACATAACCGTTGACGTAACCTTTTTGTCCTTGCATTATCGAGACGTCTCCCGGATCGGGAGCGTTGGCAACAGGTGTTTTGAAAGAGCTCGTCTGACCGCCGAGCTGTTTTTTCCGGATGTGCACTGCCCACAAGGCAGATTGATGAAGCTGACCGGCCCGCAAGGATCGGTACAAGGAGCTCAAACGCTGCTTGTCTTCGTTATGAAACCATTGCGTAGCAGTTCATCAGCAAAACTACATGCATCAGGTTCAAGACCCTGCCCGTATTCGGCAGACAGACGCTGACGCCCGGTTTTCGGAACCGGAGACAACTAACGACGTATCAATTGATAGATCGCCAACTGGTCAAGGGGCTTACACATGAATCTGAACAACCAACCAACTATCGATGAATTGGCTGAGATGTTCGCAGCGCAGAAAGACACTCTCGACGACCATGTCCTGTGGATTGGCAAGTCGGGCGAAGTGCAACTTGACTGCCTGGCGCCCAATACCCAAGAAGCCGATTTTGACCGTAATAACCGTGAGTTGGCAGCGCGCTTGAAGGTATACCGCCGCGGCCAGGGTTATGTCGGCAAGAAGGCTGCGGCTGATCGCAACTTTATCGAGCAAGTATTCGACACACTTAATAATGCTTGGGCGGCCGTCAAGGACAGCTCGCAAGTTAAAGTGATTGATCGCTACTACTAGAAAGTAACTCGCGCACTACTGTGGGAGCTGGTTTGCCTGCGATAACGGTTTAAACTTCAACACTGTTGTTGAATGTTAAATAGCTATCGCAGGCAAGCCAGCTCCCACACTTGTTTGCGGTGTATTCAGAAAGTTGGAAACCGCCCCTTCGCCGCTTCATCGCGAAAAATATCAAACAGCACTTGCGCCGCCGCCGACAGTTCATGCCCCGGCTTGGTCAGCACGCCAATCGGCCGTTCAATCACCGGATCGTTCAAGGTGATGCAATGGGCGCCCGCCTCCTCCATTTGCCGCGCACACAATGCAGGCACGGCGCTGACGCCCAAACCGCTCGCCACCATCTTGCCCACCGTCGCCAATTGATGGCTTTCCAGTGCTACCGGCAACTTCATCTGCAAGTCGCCCAGGTGTTCTTCCAGCATTACCCGAACCGTTGATGGCCGCTGCAATGTGATGAACGGCTGATCCAGCAGGGTTTTCCAGTCAATTTCGCTGCGCTTGGCCAACGGCGAATCGCCCGGCACCACCGCAATGAAGCGATCCAGATACAGCGGGGTAAACGCCAGTGACGAACCTTCAGCGGGCTCGAACGCCACGCCCAGTTCCACCTGGCGTTCGCGCACCATCTCCAGGACCTGTTCGTTGATCAAGTCATGCACCGTCACATTCACCTGAGGGTAACGCGCGCGGAATATCTTCAGGATCGGCGGCAGCAGGTTGCCGGCGAACGAAGGCATCGCGGCGACTGTCACGCGCCCGCGCTGCAGGGTAAAGCGCTGGCGCAGTTCGTCTTCGGCGTTGTCCCAGTCGGCAATCAACCGGCGAGCCAGGGGCAATAGGGATTCACCTTCAGGGGTCAGCGCGACGTTGCGGGTATTGCGGCTGAACAAGCGCCCACCCAGCCCTTCTTCGAGGCCCTTGATGGTCAGGCTCAGCGCCGATTGGGAAAGGTGCAGGCGCTCGCAGGCGGCGGCAAAACTCAGGCTCTGGGCCACGGCGAGAAAGGCCCGCATCTGTTTAACTGTCATAAGGCTACTCCGGACCACCGCTCGACTATGCAGTTTTTTAAATCAATCAACCTTAAAAAACAACTTAACAAATCAATCCAGCAGCGCAACACTCGGTTCATTGGCTGGCCCACAAACAATAAAAGAGGTGCATATGGCAGGTTTCGATAAACGCGTGGCGTCCTATGAAGAAGCGCTGGCAGGCTTGGAAGACGGCATGACCGTACTTGCCGGTGGTTTTGGCCTGTGTGGCATTCCGGAAAACCTCATCGCCGAAATCAAGCGCAAAGGCACCCGCGACCTGACTGTGGTTTCCAACAACTGCGGCGTCGACGGTTTTGGCCTGGGCGTACTGCTGGAACAAAAACAGATCCGCAAAGTGATCGCATCCTACGTCGGTGAAAACGCCCTGTTCGAAAAGCAGCTGCTCAGCGGCGAAATCGAAGTAGTGCTGACCCCCCAAGGCACCCTGGCGGAAAAAATGCGCGCAGGCGGCGCCGGCATCCCGGCCTTCTTTACCGCCACCGGCGTGGGCACTCCAGTCGCCGAAGGCAAGGAAACCCGCGAATTCAACGGCCGCCCGTACCTGATGGAAGAGTCCATCACCGGCGACTTCGCCATCGTCAAGGGCTGGAAAGCCGACCACTTCGGCAACGTCATCTATCGCCACACCGCCCAGAACTTCAACCCGCTGGCCGCCACCGCCGGCAAGATCACCGTGGTCGAAGTCGAAGAAATCGTCGAACCGGGCGAGTTGGACCCGGCGCAGATCCACACCCCTGGCATCTACGTCGACCGGATCATCTGCGGCACGTTCGAGAAACGCATCGAACAGCGCACCGTACGCAAATAATCCGCCTCCAGCCCGAACAATAAGGACTCATAAAATGGCTCTTACCCGCGAACAAATGGCTCAACGCGTCGCCCGCGAAATGCAGGACGGCTTCTACGTCAACCTCGGCATCGGCATCCCGACCCTGGTGGCCAACTACATCCCCGAAGGCATGGAAGTGATGCTGCAATCGGAAAACGGCCTGCTCGGCATGGGACCGTTTCCTACCGAAGACACCATCGATGCCGACATGATCAACGCCGGCAAACAGACCGTCACCGCACGCATCGGCGCGTCGATTTTCTCCTCTGCCGAATCCTTCGCGATGATCCGCGGCGGCCACGTCGACCTCACCGTGCTTGGCGCGTTTGAAGTGGACGTAGAGGGCAACATCGCCTCGTGGATGATCCCCGGCAAGATGGTCAAGGGCATGGGCGGCGCCATGGACCTGGTGGCCGGCGCAGAAAACATCATCGTGATCATGACCCATGCGTCCAAGGACGGTGAGTCCAAGCTGCTCAGCCGCTGCAGCCTGCCGCTGACCGGCGCGAACTGCATCAAGCGCGTACTGACGGACCTGGCGTACCTGGAAATCGAAAATGGCGCTTTTGTCCTCAAGGAACGCGCACCTGGCGTCAGCGTTGAAGAGATTGTGAGCAAGACCGCCGGTAAACTGATCGTCCCGGACCACGTTCCAGAAATGCAATTCCAGTGAGGACAGATCTCATGCAAGACGTCGTGATTGTTGCTGCCACCCGCACCGCCGTGGGCAGCTTCCAGGGTTCGCTGGCGAATATTCCGGCACCGGAACTGGGCGCCGCCGTGATCCGTCGCCTGCTGGAGCAGACCGGCCTCGACCCGGCCCTGGTCGATGAAGTGATCCTTGGCCAGGTGCTGACCGCAGGCTCAGGCCAGAACCCGGCGCGCCAGGCGTCGATCCTCGCCGGCCTGCCCCATGCGGTGCCGAGCCTGACCCTGAACAAGGTTTGCGGCTCCGGCCTCAAGGCCCTGCACCTGGGCGCGCAAGCCATTCGCTGCGGCGACGCCGAAGTGATCATCGCCGGCGGCATGGAGAACATGAGCCTGGCCCCCTACGTATTGCCCGCCGCGCGCACCGGCTTGCGCATGGGCCACGCGAAAATGGTCGACAGCATGATCAGCGACGGCCTGTGGGATGCGTTCAACGATTACCACATGGGCATCACTGCCGAGAACCTGGTGGACAAATACGGCATCAGCCGTGAAGCCCAGGACGCCTTCGCCGCAGCCTCCCAGCAAAAAGCCGTGGCGGCTATCGAGGCCGGACGTTTTGCCGACGAAATCACACCGATCCTGATCCCCCAGCGCAAGGGCGACCCGGTGGCCTTCGCCGTGGATGAACAGCCACGCGCCGGCACCACCGCCGAGTCCCTGGGCAAGCTCAAACCCGCGTTCAAGAAAGACGGCAGCGTCACCGCCGGCAACGCTTCGAGCCTCAACGACGGCGCTGCCGCGGTACTGCTGATGAGTGCCGACAAGGCCAAGGCCCTCGGCCTGCCGGTGTTGGCACGCATCGCCCGCTACGCCAATGCCGGCGTCGATCCGGCGATCATGGGTATCGGCCCGGTCTCGGCCACCCGCCGCTGCCTGGACAAAGCCGGCTGGAGCCTGGGCGACCTGGACCTGATCGAAGCCAACGAAGCCTTCGCTGCGCAAGCGCTGGCGGTGGGCAAAGAGCTGGAGTGGGATGCGGACAAGGTCAACGTCAACGGTGGCGCGATTGCCATCGGTCACCCGATTGGCGCTTCAGGTTGCCGTGTGCTGGTGACCCTGCTGCATGAAATGATCAAGCGCGATGCCAAGAAAGGTCTGGCGACGCTGTGCATCGGTGGTGGCCAAGGTGTGGCCCTGGCCCTCGAACGCAGCTGATTGGCAAGAGCAACATGGACAAGGCCCGGTTCCACGAAAACCGGGCCTTTTCTTTACCCGCTCTATCTGAATAAACACAGTCCCAGGGTGGAAGCTGTCGAGCCTTAGCGAGGCTGCGAAGGCGGCGGCACTGTTGGTAGAGGTTTTGGCTGAACCACCGCTTTCGCGGGCAAGCCCGCTCCCACAGGTGATCGGTGTTGGCGGGCTGTCAGTGTTCGGCTGGAGATCGCCCAGACACTGCCAATCCCCTGTGGGAGCTGTCGAGTTTCAGCGAGGCTGCGAAGACGGCGGCACTGTTGGTGGAGGTGTTGGCTGAACCACCGCCTTCGCGGGCAAGCCCGCTCCCACAGGTGATCGGTGTTGATGGATAGTGAGTGTTCGGCTGGAGATCGCCCAGGCACTGCCAATCCCCTGTGGGAGCTGTCGAGCTTTAGCGAGGCTGCGAAGGCGGCGGCACTGTTGGTAGCGGTGTTGCGCCGCACCCATAGAATCTCCCACATTTGATCTTTATTGCCTGTCGGATTGGGGCACCGCAAACACCGCATTCGCCCGCGCCACAACCTTGTCCCCCACCTGCAGGCTCACCGTGGCAAACGCCATCTGCCGCCCGCGCTTGTGATGCTCCAGCTTCACCACAATCCACTCTCCGACCTGCACCGCGCCCAGGTAATCCAAGGTCATGCTTGCGGTGATCAACGGTAACGGCGGCTCGCTGGAAAACGCCATCGCATAACCCATGCCGACATCCGCCAGAGTCGCCAGCACTCCGCCATGCACGGTGCCACGGCCATTGGCGTGACGATTATCGGCGCGCAGGCCGATCTCCAGTTGCAGGCCTTCGCCCCGGCAATACGCCGGCCCCAACAGATCGAGCAGCGGACTGCTGCGGGGCAGCGAGACAAAACCTTCGGGCACGGCGTGGGCGATCATGGCGATTCTTCCTTGGAGTCAGGCTTGAGGTGTACGCCAGACTCATGGCGACAGCCAGCACCATCAACGGTACAAATCCTCCACGATGCTTTGCGTTAATCCCCCAGACCCGCTTTAATCGCCGTCCAAATTTCCCCGCACCTCCCAAGGAACCGCAATGCGCCATCCGGACGGCAAAGCCACACCATTTTTCTTGATCTTGTTCGCAGGCTTGACCCTCGCCGGTTGCTCGCCCAAGGACCACTCCAGCGCCAGGACGATCAACGGTGAACAAAGCCAGGCCGGTGCACAACTGGCCTATGAACACGAGCTGACCCTGGCCCTGCCCGGCGCCCTGCTCGCGCCGCGCATGCAGGCCACGCGCGAGGCCTGCGAGACGGCACGTTTTGGCGCCTGCAATATCCTCGGCATCACCGAGGACGGTAACGGCGGCGAGATCATCCTGCGCATCGCGCCCACCGGCGTGGAGCCGATCGTCGCCATGGCTGCCGAAGGCGGCAAGCTCGGCCAACGCATCACCACCGCCGAAGACCTGGCCGATGCCGTCGCCGATGTACGCCGCCGCCAGGACCGCCTGCAAGCCCAGCAGCAGCGTCTCGACGAGTTGGCCAAGCGCAAGGACATCACCGTCAGTGACTTGATCGCCTTGAGCAAGGAACAGGCCTCCATCGAAAACGAGCTGCAGCAACTGGCGCAGATCGGCGCCAACCAGCAGCGCCGTCTCGACACCAACCGCGTGACCCTGAACTTCCGCTCCGCCGACGGCGCGAACCAGCCGTCACGCTTCAGTCGCATGTTCAGCAACCTCGGTGACAACCTGGTGAACGGCACCGCCGACGCCCTGGAACGCGCAAGCTATGTGCTGCCGTTTGTGATCCTGGCGTTCCCGGTGGTGTGGTTGTGGGTGTGGTTGTGGCGCCGGTTTATCAAGCGCCGCAGCTGATCAGCGCTGCATGCAACGCTGATAGCGCTCATCCACGCGCTTGGCGAACCACGCGGTGGTCAGGTTGCGGGTGATCTTCGGACTCTTGAGCACGATGCCCGGCAGGATCGCCCGTGGCATCGGCTTGCCGGCAGCCTTGTCGGCCAGCGCGAAAACGCGCTTGTAGAGGGTGGTGTCTTCAAAGTCCAACTGCTCACCCTGCTCCAACTGGCTGCGGATGCTCGGGTTACGCATGTCCAGCTTCGCGCCCAGTGAACGCACCGCCAGCTCGGTGGTGCCGGGCAGCAATGAGCCGTAGCGGATCAAATCCCCATCCAACGCCAGTTCGGTGCCAGAGACGCGGCTGACCGCCGCCTGGAATGCTGCGTTGCGGCTGGCGTACCACCCCGCGTTGAAGTCGGCGAAGCGGTACAGCGGCTGGTCGTAGTTCACCGGGTAGCCGAGCAGATGGGCAATGCCAAAGTACATGCCACCACGCCGGGTGAAGACTTCGCGTCGGATCGTACCGTCAACCGTGTAGGGATAACCCCGCGCCTGTTTCTGTGCAAAGTCGATGCTGACTTGCATGGGACCGGCGGTATGCACCGGGTTGAAGCCACCAAACAAGGTGTTGCCAAGGGGCACCATGCTGATGAAATCGTCAAAGATGCCGCTGAGGTCCTTCTCTGTGCGTGCGGCATTCAGGCGGTCGGCGTAGGACTTGCCGGTGGGCGAGCGCAACTGCAAGGCGCTGCGTACCACAAAGGCCGGCACATGGACTTTTCCGGCACGCCGCAGGATTTCATCCCCAGCGATCTTGCCCATGTTCGGCACAGGCGGGTCGACCTGATAGGTGGACTCCTGCTCGGTCACTGCCAGTACGGCGCAGATGTTCTCGGTGCTCGGGTAGATCTTCTGGGTGTCGAAGGCGGTGTAGATGTCCTGAGCCCAACCGTTGCGGTCCGCGAGTTGTGCAGGCAACAAGCGCACAATCTGCGCCTTCACCTCGGCTTCGCTGCGCGCCGGCTGTTGCGGGCCGCGCGAGGTGGAACAACCGGCCAGCACCAGCAATGGGGTGAGGCACAGGATCAGGCGGCGTAGGGACATGGGCGCTTCCTTGAATAACGGCGGGACCGGGTATATCGACCGGCAAGTGTAACCAGGGTTCGCGAACCTGACGCGCTCGCCAACCGGCGCCTATCGTGACAGGATCTGTCATCGACCATTCCTACAAGGAGTTTGAATGCCATGCTCAGCCTGAACTTCCTCGTCACGTGCCTGATTGTGGTGCTGATTCCCGGCACCGGGGTGATTTTTACCGTATCCACCGGCCTCACCGCCGGTAAACGCGCCAGCGTGTTCGCTGCGCTGGGCTGCACCGCCGGGATCATCCCGCACCTGCTGGCCTCGATTCTCGGCCTGTCCGCCCTGCTGCACACCAGTGCCCTGGCGTTCGACATGCTCAAGTATGCCGGCGTCGCCTACCTGCTGTATGTGGCCTATGCCACCTGGCGGGATCGCTCGGCGTTTGCCGTCAGTGACACGCCCACGGTCGCGAGTGCGCGCAGCCTGATGCTGCGCGCCTTCTTGATGAACATTCTGAATCCGAAGCTGACCATTTTCTTCCTGGCCTTTTTGCCGCAGTTCGTCGCGCCGGGCAGCACTTCACCTAGCGTGCAGCTGCTGGTACTGAGCGGCGTGTTCATGGCGATGACATTTGCGGTGTTCGTGGCGTATGGCCTGCTGGCCAATGTCTTTCGGCGCGCGGTGATCGAGTCGCCACGGGTGCAGAACTGGCTGCGTCGCAGTTTTGCGGCGGCCTTTGCGGGGTTGGGGTTGAATCTGGCGTTTGCGCAGCGCTGATAGGCAACACAAAACAATGTGGGAGCGGGCTTGCTCGCGAAAGCGGAGTGTCAGTCACTAGATCTTTTACTGAACCACTGCTTTCGCGAGCAAGCCCGCTCCCACATTTTTAGATCCCGGCCAGGGCCAGGTCCATCGCAAAGTAGGTGAAGATCAAATCCGCACCGGCCCGCTTGATCGAACCGAGGGTTTCGCGCACCACGCGAGCTTCATCAATCGCCCCCGCCTGGGCACCGAACTTGATCATCGCGTACTCACCACTCACCTGATACGCCGCCACCGGCAAGCGCGAGGCTTCGCGGATGTCGCGGATGATGTCGAGGTAGGCCCCGGCCGGCTTGACCATCAGCGCATCGGCGCCTTCCTGTTCATCCAGCAGCGATTCACGCACGGCTTCGCGGCGGTTCATCGGGTTCATCTGGTAGCTTTTGCGGTCGCCCTTGAGCGCACTGCCGCCGGCTTCGCGGAACGGGCCGTAGAGGGCCGAGGCGAATTTGGTCGAGTAGGCCATGATCGGGATGTGGGTGAAACCGGCGTCATCCAGGGCCCGGCGGATCGCCTGGACCTGCCCGTCCATCGCTGCCGACGGTGCGATCACATCGGCGCCAGCACGGGCGGCGGCTACGGCTTGTTTGCCGAGGTTGACCAGGGTCGCGTCGTTATCGACGTGGGCGCCGTGCATCACGCCGCAGTGGCCGTGGTCGGTGTATTCGCAGAAACAGGTGTCGGACATCACGATCATTTCCGGCACGGCGTCCTTGATGATCGAGGACATGCGCGAGACCAGGCCGCGCTCCTTCCACGTATCGCTGCCGCTGGCGTCCAGGTGGTGGGACACGCCAAAGGTCATCACCGACTTGATGCCGGCGCGGGCGTAGCGCTCGATCTCGGCGGCCAGTTTCTTCTCAGGGATACGCTGCACGCCGGGCATGCTGGTGATCGGCACGAAGTCGTCGATTTCTTCTTCGACGAAAATCGGCAGCACCAGATCGTTGAGGGTGAACTCGGTTTCCTGGAACAAGCCACGCAGCTCCGGGGAGCGGCGCAGGCGGCGTGGGCGGGCTTGGGGGAACTGGCTGGTCATGGCGGTCCTGAAATAGGGTGAAGGCTTTGGGGCGAAAGCTTATGCCCACCGGCATAGGCAACACAAACGCCGAGAGCCCAACAGTGTATTGCGAGGCCCGCAACAATTCATTGATCTAGAGCTGTAGACGCCCTTCAATGCACACCGCGACCGCACCGCCGACCCAGATGTCATCGCCCTGGCGTTCGACACGAATCCGCCCTGCACGCCCGAGGGCCGTGCCCTGACTGACCACATAACGCTCTGGCGCCAAGCCTTCGCCCAGCAGCCATTGAGCGATACCGGCATTCAAGCTGCCGGTGGCCGGGTCTTCCGGGGCGCCGTCTCCAGCGATAAAGCCGCGCACTTCAAACTGCGTGTCCACGTCGTCGCGCACCGGGTCGCAGGGGGCGATCACCCCCACCGCCAGACCGAGCAACTGCGAATAGTCCGGCTGCAAACTCAGCACTTGATCGCGATCAGCCAACATCAACGCCAGCCACCCAGCACCATTGTCGACCCACTGGCTGCGCACAACGGCTTCGGGACTCAAGCCCAACCCCAGGCACACTCGCTCCAGCACAGGCGATTGCACTGGACCGCAACGCAATAACGGCGGAGCAATAAACGCCAGCTCATCACCTTGGCGACGCACACGCACCAAGCCGATCTCGCACTCCTGGACGATGTCCTCGCCCTTGGGCACACCACCTGCTTGCAGCCACGCATGGCATGAGCCCAGCGTCGGGTGTCCGGCGAACGGCAGTTCCTGCACGGTGGTGAAAATTCGCACCCGGTAGTCGGCGAGAGGATCACGCGGTGTCAGCAAAAACGTGGTTTCACTGAGGTTGGTCCAATTGGCGAAATCGGCCATCTGCTGGTCCGTCAGGCTGTCAGCGCCAAGCACCACAGCCAGCGGGTTGCCCTTGAGGGGCACGTGGCTGAATACATCCAGTTGTTTGAAATCGAAAATCGGCATGCTTCAGCTCGGAATATTCAGGCCACGGATCACCGCCGGGCGGGCCACAAAGCCGTCCAGCGCGCGCAGTACGTTAGGGAAGTCGGCGATACCCACCAGGTCGCCTGATTCGTAGAAGCCGATCAGGTTGCGGATCCATGGGAAGGTCGCGATGTCGGCGATGCTGTAGTCGTCGCCCATGATCCAGGTGCGGCCCAGCAGGCGCTGCTCCAGCACCGCCAGCAAGCGTCGGGACTCGGCGGCGTAGCGGTCGCGCGGGCGTTTGTCCTCGTAGGCCTTGCCGGCAAACTTGTTGAAGAAGCCCAACTGGCCAAACATCGGCCCGATGCCGCCCATCTGGAACATCAGCCATTGCAGGGTTTCATAGCGGGTGGCCGGGTCCTCGGAGAGCAACTGGCTGGTTTTTTCCGCCAGGTAGATCAGGATCGCGCCGGACTCGAACAGCGCCAATGGCTGGCCGCCGGGGCCGTCGGGGTCGATGATCGCGGGGATCTTGTTGTTGGGGTTCAGGGACAGGAACTCGGGGGACAACTGGTCCTGGGTCTCGAAGCTGACCTTGTGCGCCTCATAGGGCAGGCCCAACTCCTCAAGCATGATCGAGACTTTTACCCCGTTGGGCGTAGGCAGCGAGTACAGTTGCAGGCGTTCGGGGTGTTGAGCGGGCCATTTGCTATTAATCGGGAAGCTGGCAAGCGAGTTCATCGGGAAATCCCCTGGCGCAAAGCCCCCATGATAGTCATCTTCCCGGTGTCCTGCTTGGGTCATCAATGCGCAACATGCGCTGGCTATTATCCCGCGCAGGCGAACCAATGCGCCCTTGCGCACTCTTACCTGCGCTTGAACGGTGAATGGAGGCACCTTGCTGTAACGACAGGAAATACCGCAGGACGCCCTTGGCGTCACTGGGGCCGGGCTTGTCCGCCCTCACTCGATGCACTGAAGACTCCAGACCAATGACAATCAAGCCTCCGTGCCTTGCGTTACGCCTGAAACGCTATTCATACATCATGTTGCCGCTGTTGCTGGTCGGCGGCGCCATCGGCCTGACCCTGGAATCGCGCACCAGCCGCGCCGAGCAGGTAGACGGCGTGCAAACCCTGGTCTTCCTGCGCCACGGCGAAAAACCCGCCGGCGGCTTGGGCCAACTTAATTGCCAAGGCCTGAACCGGGCGATGAACCTCGCCACGGTACTGCCGGAAAAATTCGGCAAGGCCAACTTTGTGTTCGCCGCCAACCCGACGCGCAATGTCGAGGAAGGTGAGTTCGATAATTCCTACAGCTACATTCGCCCCCTGATGACCATCAGCCCCAGTGCCATCAAACTCGGCCTGCCGGTGAACATCAAATTTTCGGCAAACGACACCAGTGCCCTCGCCGATGAACTGGTGGAAGACAAGTACCACAACGCCACCATCTACACCGCCTGGTCCCACGGCTACCTGCCGGAGTTGATCAACAAGGTGGCGAGTGAAGCGTCGGGCGAAAAACACACCATCACCGACGACTGGTCCGGCAGCGACTACGACACCCTGTACGTGCTGACCTTGACCTGGCACAACGGCAAAGCGTCACTGCTGAGCCGCAACTACAAGCAAGGCTTGAACAACGGCGAAGAATCCTGCCCGGAACCGACGCAGGTGAGCGCTGACTCCTGACAATCGGGCCTTGTAGCGAGCGTGCTTGCCCGCGCCTGGCTGCGAAGCGGCCCCAATAAAAACGCCGCATTCTGTCTGACAGAATGCGGCGTCGGGTTTCAGGGCCGCTTCGCAGCCCAGCGCGGTAAACGTTACTGACGGGCTGCAAGTAAGCGCTTGTGGCGATTGCGTCGAGCGATGTTCAGGCACTCGATCACTGCCGAGAACGCCATCGCTGCGTACACGTAGCCTTTTGGCACATGGGCGCCGAAGCCTTCGGCGATCAGCGTCATGCCGATCATGATCAGGAAGCCCAGGGCCAGCATTACCACGGTGGGGTTGTCGTTGATGAACTTGGCCAGCGGTTCAGCCGCCACCAGCATCACGATCACCGAGGTCACCACGGCGATGATCATGATCGGCAAGTGCTCGGTCATGCCCACGGCGGTAATGATGCTGTCGATGGAAAACACCAGGTCCAGCAACAGGATCTGGCCGATGGCCGCCGCGAAACCGATGGTCACCGTATTGCCGACGCTGACCTTCTCCTCGGGCTCCGGGTCCATGCTGTGATGGATCTCGGTGGTAGCCTTCCACACCAGGAACAGGCCGCCGGCGATCAGGATCATGTCCTTCCACGAGAACGCCTGGCCGAACACTTCGAACACCGGCGCCGTCAGTTGCACGATGAACGCGATGGTGCTCAACAGGCCCAGGCGCAATACCAGCGCCATGCTGATGCCGATGCGCCGCGCCTTGGCCCGGTGCTGCTCAGGCAGTTTGTTGGTGAGGATCGAGATAAAGATCAGGTTATCGATGCCCAGCACGATTTCCATGACGATCAACGTCGCCAATGCCACCCAGGCGGTGGGGCTGGCGGCCAGCTGTAAAAGGTAATCCATAGGTCAGTCCTGAGGTTGTGCCGGGGAATTAGGTTTCTTGGGTGTCGGAAGCGTCTTCAGCTTCTTTTTCCTGCTTCTCAGGCTTGATCAAGCCTTGTGTCGCTTCACTCAACGCCTGCTCGGCGGCCTTGTGGGTGTCATCGATCGCTTGCTTGGCCGACTCGGTGGCCTTGCCCAACACCTGCTGGGCGCTTTTTTCGACCTGATCGCAGCCGCTGATCACCACCAATGAAAGCGCAAGCAACGATGCCGCGCCCAGGGAATTGAGTTTCATGATGTATTCCTCGTTAGAACCATTGGGTCCAAATAGTGGCCCCGCGATAGCGAGGCATTCTATGCAGGTGAACAGTTCAGAAAAATTCGTATTTTTCTCACGTATACTTCGGTTTTCACGAAGTGATAGCCAGCATGCTCAATTACCGCCAATTGCATTACTTCTGGGTCGTGGCCAAGACGGGCAGCATCGTGCGCGCCTGCGAGCAACTGAACCTCACGCCCCAGACCATCAGCGGGCAGATCAGCCTGCTTGAGCAAACCTTTGGCATCGCGTTGTTTCAGCGGGTCGGCCGCCAGCTGGAGCTGACCGAAGCCGGGCGCCAGGCCCTGCCCTACGCCGAGCAGATGTTCCAGACCGGCAATGAATTGGAGGCGATGCTGCGCGCGCAGCCCAATGAGCAGCAGATCCTGTTCCGCGTCGGCGTGGCGGATGTGGTGCCCAAATCCATCGTCTACCGCCTGATTGCGCCGACCATGGAGCTGAGCGAACCGATCCGCATCACCTGCCGCGAAGACAAACTCGAACGGTTATTGGCTGACCTGGCGATCCAGCGCCTGGACCTGGTGATTTCCGACAGCCCGATGCCAACGCACCTGGACATCAAGGGCTACAGCCAGAAATTGGGCGAGTGCGGGATCAGCTTTTTCGCCACCCAGGCGTTGGCTGACGCCTACAGCGGCACCTTCCCACAGTGCTTGCAGGGGGCGCCGCTGTTGATTCCGGGTGCAGAAACGGTCGTACGCAGCCGTTTGCAGCGTTGGTTCGCCGAACAGCAGATCCAACCCAGGATCATCGGCGAGTTCGACGACAGCGCCTTGATGCAGGCCTTCGGCCAATCCGGCAGCGGGATTTTCATCGCCCCCAGCGTGATTGCCGATGAAGTGGTGCGCCAATACGGCGTGGCGTTGATTGGCCAGACCACGGCGGTCACCGAGTCGTTCTACGCGATCTCGGTCGAGCGCAAGGTCAAGCATCCCGGCATCGTGGCGATTACCGAAGGTGCCAGGCGGGAGTTGTTCACCGCCCTGCCCTGATGCCTATGTGGCGATGAAGCTTGCGCCCTCGCCACAGCAGGCCAACAGCCATGAATCAGGCATAGTTCGGCGCCGATTTGACACTCATCAGCCACAGGGCCAGCAGGATCGACACGAGGATAAACCCGGACGCAGCAAAACCCAGGCTGCCAAGGCCCAGGGTGTCGATCACATGCCCGCCCACCAGCGCGCCCAAGCCGATGCCCAGGTTGGCCCCGGCGATGTTCAGCGAAGCGGCGAACGCCGGCGCATGGGGCGCGGCCTTCATCAAGCGCACATGGCTGACCAGGAACATTGCCGCCTGGGTCACGCCCCACACCGCCATCGCGGCCGCCAGGCCGATGGTGGAATGAATCGCCGGCACCAACGCAACCATGCCAGCGATCATGAAACCGCAGAACACCATGGACGCAATCAGCGGGTGACGATCCACCGCACGCCCGCCCAACGAGTTGCCGATCAACCCGACCGCGCCAAAGCCCATCAAGCACCAGCCCACCAGCGTGCCGTCGAACCCGGCCAGGCGTTCAAGGATGTCCGCCAGGTAGGTATAAGCGGTGAACATGCCGCAAAACACCAGGATCGATAGCAGGATATGCCCCTGCATCAACGGGTTGCGCAGGATCTTGAACTGCGAGCGCAGCGTCACTTCGGCGTTTTTCGGCGCAGTCACCGGCAGGTAGATAAACAGCAGCAACGCCTTGGCCAGCGCCACCACCGCGAGGATGGCAAACGCGCTGCGCCAGCCGAACATATCGGAAATCAGCGTGCCCACCGGGATGCCGAACACGGTGGCGCAGACAATGCCGAAGCCGATCTTCTCGATGGCACGCCCGGCGTACTCCGGGCCGACGATGTCCACTGCGGTTTCACTGGCCAGGGCCCAAAACACTGGCAAGCCCAGCGCCGGAATCAACCGCGCCAGGGCCATCACCCAGATGTTCGGCGCCAGCGCAGCCACGGTATTGGCCACTCCGAACAGGATCAGGATGCTGATAAACAGGCGCTTGCGTGGGAAGCGCGCGCAGTAGGCCGTGAGAAACGGCCCGAATGCCGCGACGGTAAACGCGAACAAGGTCACCAGCAGCCCGGCTTGGGACACGCTGACATGCAGGTCCCGGGCGATGGACGGCAGCAGGCCGACGATGACGAATTCCGTGGTCAGCACGGTAAAACCGGCGGCCGACAGCAGCAGGATGGGGAACAACATGAAAACTCCAGAAACGACGACAGCAACGACAGCCCGAAGGGCCCGCTGACAGATGGGAAAGGTGAGAGGCGAGAATCTTAACAGAGTATGTCCGGCTTTGCCGAAGCGCCGCCGGTGCGGGTGACGGAATGCCGCAGCAGCGAGGACATTTCCTACGACATGCTAGACTCCGCGGCTGCTTCCTACAGCCCTTTCTGCCTGCAATGCTGCGCCCTACTAAAAAAATCAGAGACAACTGTTTATGACTGCTGCCCCTTCCCTGCTCCAGCGCCTGACACGTGTCAGCCTGGTTACACAAATTGTCATCGGTTTGATCGCCGGCATTCTGCTCGCGCTGTTGGCGCCCCAAGCGGCACAAGCCACCGGGTTTATCGGCAAAGTGTTTGTCACCGCGCTAAAGGCCGTGGCGCCAATCCTGGTGTTTGTGCTGGTAATGGCGTCGATCGCCAACCATAAACACGGCCAGGAAACCCATATCAAACCGATTCTGTTCCTGTACCTGCTTGGCACCTTTGCCGCCGCCGTGGTGGCGGTGATTGCCAGCATGTGGTTCCCGTCGCCCCTGGTGCTGATCACCCATGACACCTCCGTCAGCGCCCCCGGCGGTATCGGCGAAGTGTTGCAAAGCCTGCTGTTGAGCGTGGTGGACAACCCGGTCAGCGCGCTGATGAACGCCAACTTTATCGGCATCCTAGCGTGGGCCATCGGTATGGGCATCGCCATTCGCCATGCCGGTGAAACCACGCGCACCGTGCTGGACGACCTGTCCAACGGCGTGACGTTGATCGTACGCGTGGTGATCCGCTTCGCGCCCCTGGGCATCTTCGGCCTGGTCGCCTCGACCCTGGCCACCTCCGGTTTCGGCGCCCTGCTCGGTTACGCGCACCTGCTGGTGGTGCTGATCGGTTGCATGCTCTTCGTGGCGCTGGTGATCAACCCGGCCATCGTGTTCTGGAAACTGCGCCGCAACCCCTACCCACTGGTGCTGATGTGCCTGCGCGAAAGCGGCATCACCGCTTTCTTCACCCGCAGTTCGGCGGCGAATATCCCGGTCAACCTGGCACTGAGCAAGCGCCTGGGCCTGCATGAAGACACCTACTCGGTGTCGATCCCGCTCGGTGCCACCATCAACATGGCCGGCGCCGCCATCACCATCACCGTGCTGACCCTGGCCGCCGTACATACCCTGGGCATCGCCGTCGACCTGCCCACCGCCGTGCTGCTCAGCGTGGTCGCCGCGATCTGCGCCTGCGGTGCTTCGGGCGTGGCCGGAGGCTCGCTGCTGCTGATCCCGCTGGCGTGCAGCCTGTTTGGCATCCCCAGCGAGATCGCGATGCAGGTAGTTGCGGTCGGTTTCATCATCGGCGTGTTGCAGGATTCGGCGGAGACCGCGCTGAATTCGTCCACCGATGTACTGTTTACCGCTGCGGCGTGCCTGGGCAAGGAAGAACAACCGGCCTGACCTGCGCGCACAAAAAAGCCGGGGCGGTTCTTGAGTGAACCGCCCCGGCTTTTTTTTGGCCGCTTAGAACGCGCCCATGTAATCGCGCTTGCCCACTTCCACACCGTTATGACGCAGCAGCGCGTACGCGGTGGTGACGTGGAAGAAGAACTGCGGCAGGCCGTAGGTCAGCAGGTAGGACTGGCCGCTGAAGCGCTTCTCTTTCGGCGTGCCAGGGCGGGTGATGATCTCGATGCCTTCCTTGCCGTCGATTTGCTCAGGCTTGAAGGTGTCGAGGAAGGCCAGCACCTTGGCGATCAGGGCTTGCAGGTCGGCGAAAGTCACTTCGTTGTCTTCGTATTTCGGCACTTCGACCTCGGCCAGGCGTGCGGAAACGCCCTTGGCGAAGTCCACGGCGATCTGCACCTGGCGCACCAGTGGGAACATGTCCGGGAACAGGCGCGCTTGCAGCAAGGCGTTCGGCTCGATGTTCTTGGCTGCAGCGTGGGCTTCGGCCTTGGTCAACACACCGCTCAGGGCGGTGAGCATTTGCTTGAAGACTGGGATGGAAGCGGCGTACAGGGAAATAGTCATGGCAGTCTCATGGGTGATGATGCGGTTTGAACAGGCGACGATTATAGACCGGCCGGTCGCTTGTCTTTTATTTTTTCCGGCTTACGCTAGGCACTTCACTGCATAGGGAAAGCGCGATGACCGCCGAGCACGACACCGACACCCCTGAGCCGCGCCTGAACAGCACGGAAATCCGCATCCTGGGCTGCCTGATCGAAAAACAGGCGACCAACCCGGAAACCTACCCCCTGACCCTCAACGCCCTGGTGCTGGCCTGCAACCAGAAGACCAGCCGCGAGCCGGTGATGAACCTCAGCCAAGGCCAGGTCGGCCAAAGCCTGCGCGCACTGGAGGGCCAGGGTTTTACCCGCCTGGTGATGGGCAGCCGCGCCGACCGCTGGGAACACCGCGTGGACAAGGCGCTGGAACTGGTGCCGGCCCAGGTGATCCTGACCGGGCTGCTGTTTTTGCGCGGCCCGCAAACCGTCAATGAACTGCTGACCCGCAGCGGGCGCATGCACGACTTTGAAGATGCCGAGCAGGTCGTGCATCAGCTGGAACGCCTGATAGCCCGCGGGTTGGCGCTGTTGGTGCCGCGTCAGGCGGGGCAGCGGGAAGATCGCTATACCCATGCGCTGGGGGACCCGGCAGATATTGAGGTGATTATCGCGGCGCGAGGCAATCCGGTGGAGCGTGGGAGCACGGTTTCAGCCGATCGCATTGAAGAGCTGGAAGCACGGATTGCCGCACTGGAAGAACGCCTGACCCAGCTGGAACAGGCATAACCCCCCCTAAATGTGGGAGCGGGCTTGCTCGCGAATGCAGTGTGTCAGTCACCGGAGATGGTGGCTGAACCACTGCATTCGCGAGCAAGCCCGCTCCCACACAAGCCCACTCCAACATTAGAGCTTCGGGGGGCCTTAGGTTCGGGCGAAGGCGACCGCCGCCTGGAACTGCTCGTCTGTAGGCCGCACCCCGGTGTACAGCACAAACTGCTCCAACGCCTGGATCGCAATCACTTCCAGCCCGGTAATCACGCGCTTACCCTGGGCACGTCCACGCACGATCAGCGGCGTTTCAGCGGGGATCGCCACCACATCGAACACAGTGTCCGCCACATCGATTGCCTCGGCGTCAAACGCCAACCCATCCGCCTGCGCCCCGCCGGTCATGCCGATGGGTGTCACGTTGATCAGCATCTGCGGGCGTGCGTCGCCCAGGTCCGCCTGCCATTCGTACCCGAGGTTGCGTGCCAACGCCCGGCCCGCCGCTTCGTTGCGCGCCACGATCAGGCCATTACTGTAGCCACCGTCACGCAGGGCGCTGGCCACGGCCTTGGCCATGCCGCCGCTGCCGCGCAGGGCGAAGGTCGAGTCTGTGGGTACCGCATGCTTTTTCAGCAGTTGTTCGATGGCGATGTAGTCGGTGTTGTAGGCCTTGAGATGGCCATCGGTGTTGACGATGGTGTTGAGCGAGTCGATGGCTTGAACCGAATCGTCGAGTTCATCCACTAAGGCAATGGCAGCCTCCTTGAACGGCATCGACACCCCGCAACCGCGAATGCCCAGCGCCCGGATACCACCGATCGCGCCGGGCAAATCCCGGCTGCTGAAGGCTTTATAGTAGAAGTTCAGACCCAGCTGTTCGTACAGGTGGTTATGAAAACGCAGGCCAAAATTCCCGGGACGCGCCGATAGCGACATACACAGTTGGGTGTCCTTGTTGGGGTGCATTTGCATGGAAAACTCCTCTGAGTAAGCAAATCGGTACAGACCTTACACAACCTTTACCTAGCGGCCGTGCTGTTTTCTTGAAATACGTTGTCTTAAAAGTATCCCCGCGACAATCCTTGAGTCTATTGATTGCAGACCACAAGCGCAGGGGCTAACCGAGGAATGACCATGATTCGTACAATCCCCAAGATCGCCTTGCTGGTTGGCGCACTCGCGATGGCAGGCCAAGCCTCCGCCCACGGTGGTGGTGGATGGGGTGGCCCGGCCGTATTGGGTGCTTTAGTCGGCGCCGCCGTCGTAGGCTCCGTGGTCGCCAGCCAGCCGCGTGAAGTCTATGTGCAGCAGCAACCGGTGTACGTCCAGCCGCAGCCGGTGTATGCAGCTCCGCCGCCGGTCTACTACGCACCGCCACCGCCGGTGTACGTGCAACAACAGGTCTACTACCGCCCGGCGCCGGTCTATTACGGTCCTCCGCGTGGCTACTACGGCCCTCCGCACGGCTACTACGGTCGCGGCTGGTAAGCGCCAATTGTCTGAAACAGGCCTAGCCCACCCCGCGGGGCCTTTTTTTTGCATGGAAAGTCTGGATTCATCGCGCCAAGGTCGCTGTGAGGACAATGGTCGAGGCGCAATCGCACATCATCAACACCATTGTCTACTTGCTCGAACGGGGCTCGCGCTGTCATGTTTGTGTCACGACACACTCTCACCATCGAGCCTGTCCACCCAAAAACAACAAGGACGACTGACCATGCCCACACAAAACCCGCACCATACCGCTGGCCTCTGTACGTCCAGCAAGGTCTATAGCGCGCTTACCGAACTCAAGCACCTGGAAGGCCACCGCAGCGCCAAATTCCTTGCGTTGCTCGCAGAAAGCCTGGTGCGCAAGGGCTTGCTCAGCGAGCAGGAAGTGGTGGTGATGCTCGATCAAGTGGTGGACTGACGCGTCCCGTCAATGTCCACTATCGAGACAGGTGATTTTTCCCCGGTCCCTGCGCCGCGTAAGGTGACGTCCATAGCGATTGGAGGTTCTTATGCCCACTGTTCAAATCATGTCCGTCATCGGCAGCGCCGTCCCCGCCCCCCTGCGTGAGCTGGGCTTGCTGGCCTGCTGGTATGTGGTGCGCGATGGCGAGGCCATCAGCGGTCCGCTCACCTCGCTGTCCGCCGCCGAAAAACAACTGCAACGTGCCTCGAACTTCAAACTTCACGCCTGAACCTCACGGCAATGGCAATTTGACCCGCGGCTTGCTCTCCACAAACAGCGCCCAGCTGGACATGAACAACGCCGCCACCAGCGGCCCGATCACAAAGCCGTTCAGGCCAAACACCGACAGCCCGCCCAAGGTGGAAATCAGGATCAAGTAATCCGGCATCTTGGTGTCCTTGCCCACCAGGATCGGCCGCAGCACGTTGTCCACCAGCCCGATCACAAACACCCCGAACAAGGCCAGCACCACCCCCTGCCAGATCGAACCGCTCAACAGGAAGTAGGCGGCCACCGGTCCCCACACAATCCCCGCGCCCACCGCTGGCAACAGCGACAGAAACGCCATCAGCACCGCCCAGAGCAAAGCGCTGGGAATGTCCAGGAACCAGAAGATCAACCCGCCCAGCGCACCTTGGGTCACGGCCACCAACACGTTGCCCTTGACCGTGGCACGCACCACCCGATTGAACTTGAGCTGCAACCGACGCTTCTGTGGCTCGGCCAACGGCACCGCCGTGCGCACTTTGCGCACCAAATCAGGGCCGTCGCGCAACAGGAAAAACAGCAGATACAGCATGATGAAAAAGCTCACCAGGAAATCAAACGTGCCCTGGCCAAAGCTGAACGCCTGGGACGCAAAAAACTGACTGCCCTGCATCGCGCTCTTGACGATCTTCTCGCGCAGCCCTTCCAGGTTGCCCATGCCGAAGCGGTCCAGCAGGTGCTGGAAGTACGGCGGCAGGAAGTTCTTGAACTGCTCGATATACCCGGCCACGTCCAGTTTGCCGCTTTCGATGTTTTTATAGAGCGTCGCCCCCTCTTGCACCAGCAAGGCACTGGTGATGATCACCGGCAAGATCGCGATCACCAGGCACACCGTCAAGGTACTCAGGGACGTCAGATTGCGGTTCCAGCCAAAGCGCTGCTGCAGACGGCGCTGCATCGGCGCAAAGATGATGCCGAGGATCACTGCCCAGAACACCGCGCCGTAGAACGGCAGCAAGATCCAGATAAACGCGATGGTCACCAGGCCCAGCAGTAGCAGCAAGGTCTTGAATTGCAGGTTGGTTTGATTCATGTCCGGTCCATGTCAGAAAAACAGAGGACCTGTGTAGGCCCCTGCTGCTTAGTCCACGCCCAGTGCCACGAGTGCCCTCTTTGTTGCAAGGCTAGACCCAGATCAATAAACCACAGACCGACTTGCTCTACCCTGCCGCACTTTTTTGACTCAAGTGCTCACCATGCCCCCTGTTATCGCCCCCGAATTGCTCGCCCCTGCCGGCACCCTGAAGAACATGCGCTACGCCTTCGCCTACGGGGCCGATGCGGTCTACGCCGGCCAGCCGCGCTACAGCCTGCGGGTGCGCAACAACGAGTTCGACCATGCCAACCTGGCCCTCGGCATCGACGAAGCCCATGCGCTGGGCAAGCGCTTCTACGTGGTGGTCAACATCGCACCGCACAACGCCAAGCTGAAGACCTTCCTCAAGGACTTGGCCCCCGTGATCGCCATGGGCCCGGACGCGCTGATCATGTCCGATCCCGGGCTGATCATGCTGGTGCGCCGACATTTCCCACAGATGCCGATCCACCTGTCGGTGCAGGCCAATACGGTGAACTGGGCCAGCGTGGAGTTCTGGCAACAACAAGGGATCTGCCGGGTGATCCTGTCGCGGGAATTGTCCCTGGAAGAGATCGGCGAAATCCGCCAACAGGTGCCAGCCATGGAGCTGGAAGTGTTTGTGCACGGGGCGTTGTGCATGGCCTATTCCGGGCGCTGCCTGCTCTCTGGCTATATGAACAAGCGCGACGCCAACCAAGGCACCTGCACCAATGCCTGCCGCTGGAAATACCAGGCCACGCCGGCGGTGGAAAACACCACGGGGGACATCGTCCAGCAATTCCAGCCGACCCTGGGGATCGGCGCACCGACCGACCAGGTGTTCCTGCTCCAGGAAGCCAACCGTCCCGACGAGCAGATGCCCGCCTTTGAAGACGAGCACGGCACCTACATCATGAACGCCAAGGACCTGCGCGCGGTGCAGCACGTGGAGCGCCTGACCCACATGGGCGTGCACTCGCTGAAAATCGAAGGCCGTACCAAGTCCCACTTCTACTGCGCACGCACCACCCAGGTGTACCGCCGGGCGATAGACGACGCGGTGGCCGGGCGTGAATTTGACCGCAACCTGATGACCGACCTGGAGTCCCTGGCGCAACGCGGCTACACCGAAGGCTTCCTGCGTCGGCATGTGCACGACGAATACCAGAATTACCAGAACGGCAGTTCAGTTTCGGAGCGCCAGCAGTTTGTCGGGGAATTCACCGGCGAGCGTCGGGGCGAGCTGGCCGAGGTGAAGGTGAAGAACCGTTTTGCCGTAGGCAATCATTTGGAATTGATGACGCCTGCGGGCAATTTCCACTTCGACCTGGAGATGATGCACAACGCCAAAGGCGAAGCCGTCGAGGTGGCGCCGGGGGACGGGCACACGGTGTATGTGCCGGTCCCGGCGCAGATGGATCTGCGTTTTGGTCTGTTGATGCGCGATGTCTGAACAGGCCTAGGCTGTGTGCTGCCCGGGCTCAGATCCGGAACTGCCCGACCAACTGCCCCAAGCGCTGGCCCAGGTCCGCCAGGCTGCGCGAGGTCTGGGCGCCCAGTTGGGTCTCGTCGGCCACGCTGTCCACCGCCACGGCGATCTGATGCACGCTGCGGTTGATCTCTTCGGCTACGGCCGTCTGTTCTTCGGCGGCGCTGGCGATCTGCGCGTTCATCGAATTGATGGTACCGATCAACTGCGCCATGGTGTCCAGGGACGCGCCGGCCTGGTTGGCCTGTGCCGAGGTGCCGTCGCCGGCATCGCTGGAGCGGCGCATCGCATCCACGGCGGCTTCCGTGCCCTTTTGCAGGCGGTCGATCATGCCCTGGATTTCCTGGGTGCTGGTCTGGGTGCGGCTGGCCAGGGCGCGTACTTCGTCGGCGACCACCGCAAAACCACGCCCGGCCTCCCCCGCCCGTGCGGCTTCGATCGCGGCGTTGAGTGCCAGCAGGTTGGTCTGTTCGGCGATAGAGCGAATCACGCCAAGCACGCTGACAATCGATGACACGTCCTGTTGCAGGCTGTCGAGGGACACGCCACTGCTGCGAATATCGCTGACCAGCGCGTGGATCTGCGCGATGCTGCCGTCCACCACGCGCTTGGCAGCCTGGCCTTCGGCGTCGGTCTGTTGCGCGGCGACGGCAGCGCCCTGGGCACTGCGCGCCACTTCATGGGCGGCCGACGACATCTGATTGATCGCCGTCGCCACCTGATCGGTTTCGTGGCGTTGGCGCTCCATGGCCTGCTCGGAACGCTGGGCCTGGTCGGAAACCTGGCTGACCAGCCCGGTGAGCTGCGCCGTCATTTCAGTGATCTGGCGCACCAGGCCATGGATCTTGTCGACAAAACGGTTGAACGCCCCGGCCAGATCGCCCAATTCGTCCTGGCTGGTGATGGCCAGGCGGCGGGTCAAATCGCCTTCGCCGGCGGCGATGTCATCGAGGTTGGCTTTCATCAGGTGCAACGGCCGCAGGATGGTATTGGCCACCACCAGGCCCACGGCAGCAATGACCAGCAGCACCACCACCGCCACGCCGAGGATGCTCAACAACACGCCTTCCATGCGCGTCTTCACCTTGGCTTCGACCACCGCCACCTGGGCTTCGATGCCGTCCAGGTTCACCGATGTACCGATGACCATGTCCCATTTGGGCAGGTATTCGGTGTAGCCCATCTTGGGCACCAGTTCGGTTTGCCCCGGCTGGGTCGAGCTGTATTGCAGGTAATGGGTGCCGTCCTTGCCGACCTTGACCAGGTCGCGGTTGACGTACACGCCGTTGGGGTCGCGGTTGTCCTTGAAGCTCTTGCCCACGCCGTCGGGGCTGTTGCCCTTGAACAGGCGGATGGTCTCGGAGTCGTAGCCGAAGAAGTAGCCGTCCTTGCCATAGCTGGTGTTGGACAACAGCTTGACCACCTCGGCGCGTGCGCCGGTATCACCTGGGGCGGCTGCGTCGTAGAGCGGCTTGATGGTGGTCATGGCCACTTCGACATAGCTTTGCAGGGTGGCCTTGGCGTCGTTGAGCAGGCGCTGGCGGGTTTCATCCACCTCGTTGCGCGCCTGGCCCTGGAGAATCCACACCGTGGTCAGGCTGATGACCACGGCAAACAGCAACACCGGCACGACAGCTAGGCACAAGACTTTGGCCTTCAGGCTCAGACGCATGGTTTTTCTCTCTTATTAGGGGCGACTTGAGAGGTTAACGGCTGCGCAGGAAATAACTGTAGTGAGCGGGCTTGCCCCGCGCTGGGGGGCGAAGCCGCCCTAAATCCAGCCACCGCGGTCCTCCTGAAACACCGAGGCGGACCGGATGGGGCGGCTTCGCAGCCCGGCGCGAGCAAGCTCGCTCACTACAATCAGCGGTGTTAGAGGGTCATTGCGGCCAACCAGCCGAAGGCCAGCAGCGGAATGTTGTAGTGCAGGAAGGTCGGCACCACGGTGTCCCAGATGTGGTGGTGTTGGCCGTCGATGTTCAGGCCGGAGGTCGGGCCCAGAGTTGAGTCCGACGCTGGCGAACCAGCATCGCCCAACGCGCCAGCGGTGCCGACGATGCAGACGATGGCCATCGGGCTGAAGCCCAACTGCACACACAACGGCACAAAAATCGCCGCCAGGATCGGCACCGTGGAGAACGACGAACCGATGCCCATGGTCACCAACAACCCCACCAACAGCATCAACAACGCACCGACGCCACGACTATGGCCGATGAACGCCGCCGAGGCTTGCACCAGCGAGCGCACATCGCCGGTGGCCTTGAGCACTTCGGCAAAGCCCGAGGCGGCGATCATGATGAAGCCGATCATCGCCATCATCTTCATGCCTTCGGTGAACAGGTCGTCGGTGTCGCTCCAGCGCACGATGCCCGACACCGAAAAGATCAGGAAACCCACCAGCGCGCCGATGATCATCGAGTCCAGCCACAGCTGGATGATGAACGCCGAGGCGATCGCCAGGCCGGCCACCAGCAGGGTCAGCGGGTTGTACTGCACCGCCACTTGTTCGACCCGTTCGATTTTCTCCAGGTCGTACACGCGCTTTTTGCGATAACTGACAAACACCGCCACCAGCAGGCCTACAACCATGCCCAGTGCAGGCAGGCCCATGGCGTGGGTGACGTTGACCTGGCTGATGTCCACGCCGCTCTTGGCCACGTTGGCCAGCAGGATCTGGTTGAGGAAGATGTTGCCAAAACCCACCGGCAGGAACATGTACGGCGTGATCAGGCCGAACGTCATCACACAGGCGATCAGGCGGCGGTCCAATTGCAGCTTGGTCAGCACGTACAGCAGCGGCGGCACCAGCAACGGGATAAACGCGATGTGAATCGGCAGGATGTTCTGCGAAGCAATTGCCACCACCCACAGCAGGCCGATCAGCAGCCATTTGACGTGGCTGCCGCCGCTGGCTTCCTGGCGGTCCACCAGCATCAGCGCCTTGTCGGCCAAGGCGTGGGCCAAACCGGATTTGGCAATGGCCACGGCGAACGCGCCGAGCAAGGCGTAGGACAACGCCACGGTGGCGCCGCCGCCCAACCCGCCATTGAAGGCCTTGAGCGTGGCGTCGATGCCCAACCCGCCGGTGAGACCACCGACCAGCGCGCCGACGATGATGGCGATGACCACATGCACGCGGGACAGGCTGAGCACCAGCATGGTGCCGACCGCGGCAATGACTGCGTTAATCATGGATACCTCAAGCAGAAACATAAAAAACAGGCATGCCCGCGCCAAGACAGGCCAAGGGTGGCTGCCAGCGTGCAGGCTTGAAGGAGGTCTTATTAGAGGGCGCGCACTTTGCCGCAGGTGGGGCTGCATGTCAAAAAACCAGCTTTGTAGCGGGCGAGTTTGCTCGCGCTGGAGTGCGCAGCGCTCCCAGCCTTTTTTGGGGCCGCTACGCAGCCCGGCGCGAGCAAGCTCGCTCACTACAGGGCAAAATTCAATTGAACGTTTAAATAATAAAGATCGAGAAAGATCGGCCGATAGCCTGATTCACTGTGTTTTAAGGTTAAGGATGCTCCTCGATGTCCCTCAGACAGCTGTCCATTCAATGGAAAATCACCCTGCTCGCCGGCCTTTGCCTGCTGGGAATCGTGACCCTGCTGGTGGGTCTGTCGCTGTATCGCATGGAGCAGAGTTCGCAGCAGGTCAAGGCGTCCAGCATGCAGATGCTCGACGAAGCGGCCCAGGCGCGTATCGAGGCCCAGGGTGAAGGGCAGGCACTGGGCATCCGTCGCCAGTTCATGGACGCCTATCAATACGGCCACGGCTTTTCGCGCCAGGTGCTGTTCTTGCGTGAACAGGCAGAAAAGCGCTTCCTCGACGCCTTCGACACCCGCGAAGACCTGACCCGCCAGGTCAAGGCCGCATTGCAGGCCAACCCGGACCTGCTCGGCCTGTCCCTGGTGTTCGAAGCCAACGCGCTGGATGGCAAGGACGAACTGTTCGCCAACCAGGCCGAGCTGGGCAGTAACGACAAGGGCCGCTTCGCCTTGTACTGGTCGCAGCCAACCCCCGGCAAACTGGAGTCGATGGCCCTGCCGGAAAGCGATATGACCGACACCAGCATCGGCCCCAGCGGCGAAAAAGCCAACGCCTGGTTCACCTGCCCGCGCACCACCCTCAAACCGTGTGTGATCGAGCCCTACTTCTATGTGATCAACGGACAAAACGTGCTGATGACCAGCATCGTTTTCCCGCTGATGGTCAACGGTAAAGTCGTCGCCTCGCTGTCGGTGGACATCAACCTCAACAGCCTGCAGGCCGTGAGCCAGCAGGCCAGCCGCAAGCTGTATGACGGCCAGACCCAGGTCAGCATCCTCAGCGCCACCGGCCTGCTCGCCGGCTACAGCCCGGATGCGAGCAAGCTCAGCCAGCGCCTGGATCAGGTCGATAGCGCCAGCGGTGCGCAACTGATCGGTTTCTTGGCCAGCGGCACGCAGATCCGTAGCCTGCGCACCGACCACCAACTCAAGGTGCTGGCACCCTTCGCACCGATCCCCGATGGCAAATCGTGGGGGGTGTTGCTGGATGTGCCGGAAAAAGTCCTGGTCGCTCCCGCCGAAGCACTGAAAACGCAGCTGGATGCCGACAATGCCAGGGGCACCTTGCTGGAGCTGGGCCTGGGCTTGTTGGCAGCGGTCGTCGGCCTGATCCTGGTGTGGCTGATGGCCCGCAGCGTGACCCGGCCGATCCTCGGCGTGGCGCACATGCTTGAAGACATCGCCAGCGGCGAAGGCGACCTGACCCGTCGTCTGGCCTACGACAAACAGGACGAACTCGGCCAACTGGCCGGCTGGTTCAACCGTTTCCTCGACAAACTGCAACCGATCATCGCCGAGGTGAAGCGCTCGGTGCAGGACGCCCGTGGCACCGCCGACCAATCCGCCGCGATTGCAACGCAAACCAGCGCCGGCATGGAGCAGCAGTATCGCCAGGTCGACCAAGTGGCCACCGCTTCCCACGAAATGAGCGCCACCGCCCAGGACGTCGCCCGCAGCGCGGCCCAAGCGGCGCAAGCAGCCCGCGATGCCGACCAGGCCACCCGCGAAGGGCTGACCGTGATCGACCGCACCACCACCAACATTGGCAACCTGGCGGCCGACATGAGCACCGCCATGGCCCAGGTCGAAGGCTTGGCCGCCAACAGCGAGAAAATCGGTTCGGTGCTCGAAGTGATTCGCGGTATTGCCGAGCAGACCAACCTGCTCGCACTCAACGCCGCCATCGAAGCCGCCCGCGCCGGTGAGGCCGGCCGTGGTTTTGCGGTGGTGGCCGACGAAGTGCGCAACCTGGCACGCCGTACCCAGGAATCGGTGGAAGAAACCCGCCTGGTGATCGAACACCTGCAAAGCGGCACCGAGGAGGTGGTGGGGTCCATGGGCAACAGCTATCGCCAGGCCCAGGGCAGCGTCGAACAGGTCGGCCAGGCCGTCACCGCCCTGCGCCAGATCGGCGAGGCGGTCACGGTGATCAGCGACATGAACCTGCAAATCGCCAGCGCCGCCGAAGAGCAAAGCGCGGTGGCCGAAGAGATCAACAGCAACGTCGCGACGATTCGCGATGTGACCGAGTCGCTGTCGGAACAGGCCAACGAATCGGCGCGGGTCAGCCAGGCATTGAACAGCCTGGCGAATCAGCAGCAGGGCTTGATGGATCAGTTCCGGGTCTGAATGAGCGGCACCGGCCCTGATCCTTAAACAAATCTAATGTTGGAGCGGGCTTGTGTGGGAGCGGGCTTGCTCGCGAAGGCGGTGGGTCAGTAACAGATGCAGTGTCTGACCCACCGCCTTCGCGAGCAAGCCCGCTCCCACATTTTGATCGGTGCTGTGTCAGCCCTGCCGCTTGGGCAATTCGATCAAAGCCTTCAGACCGCCCAACTCGCTTTCCTGCAACTGCAACATCCCGCCCCATACCTCGACGATATCCCGCACGATCCCCAACCCAAGGCCATGCCCATCAATTTGTTCGTCCAGGCGCGTGCCACGGCTGAACACTTGGTCGCGCTGGGCTTCGGGAATGCCGGGGCCGTCGTCTTCCACTACCAGCAAGTAACAGCGCTCGGTTTCGCTGACGGTCAAACGCACATCGGCATCTGCCCATTTGCAGGCGTTGTCCAGCAGGTTGCCCAACAGCTCCAGCAAGTCGGCACGGTCCCACGGCAGGTGCAGGCCGGGCGCTGCGTGGTAGCTCAGGTCCAGGTGGTCGCCGTGGATCATGGTCAAGGTGGCCAGCAGGTTCGGCAATTCCTGATCACAGTCGAACAAAGCGCCAGGCAGGGTTTCACCGGCCAGGCGCGCACGATTGAGTTCGCGGTTGAGGCGCTGCTGCACCTGTTCCAACTGCTCGCGCAGGAGTTTGCCGAGTTCAGGGTGATCCTTGAGCGCCTCGCTGGAAGCCGCACTCAGCAACACCGCCAGCGGGGTTTTCAGGGCATGGCCAAGGTTGCCCAGGGCATTGCGCGAACGTTTGAGACTGTCCTCGGTGTGCGCCAGCAAGTGGTTGATCTGCGCCACCAGCGGCTCCAGCTCCTGTGGCACCTGGGTGTCGAGCTGCGAGCGCTGGCCCTGTTGCAACTGGGCGATCTGGTTGCGCGCGGTTTCCAGCGGGCGTAAGGCGCGACGCACCGTGACCCGTTGCAGGATCAGCACCAACAGCAAGGCGGCCAGGCCCAGTACCAGACCGATCTGACGCATCAGGCGAAAGCTTTCGCGCACCGGCGTGTAGTCCTGGGCCACGCTGATGGAAATCGACTGGCCGAAGCGCTTGTAGTCCTCACGCAGCACCAGCAGTTGCTGGCCTTCCGGTCCCAGTTGCAGGTTGCCCTTGAGCCCGGCCTCGGGCAGGTGCGGCAGGTCCTGGTCCCACAAAGAGCGCGAGCGCCAGTGTTTGTCGGCAAAATCAATGCGGAAATAGTGCCCGGAAAACGGCCGCTGATAGGCCGGCGACACGCGCTTCTCATGCAACTCCAAACCGTCCGGGCCACGCACCAGCGCGACCAGCAGGCTTTCACTGTCGTTACGCAGCCCCGATTCCAGATAGCGCTGCAGACCCGCTTCGAACAGCCACAGACTGGTTTGCGCCAACGCGATGCCGACGATCACCATCACACTGACCAACCCCAGGCTCAGGCGCCGCTGGATCGACCTCATGCAGGGCTGGCGCCAAAGCGGTAACCCTGGCCGCGCCGGGTTTCGATCACGCTGCGGCCCAACTTGCGGCGCAGGTGGTTGACGTGGACTTCGAGCACATTCGAGTCGCGCTCGGTTTCGCCGTCATAGAGATGCTCGGCCAGGTGGCTTTTCGACAGGATCTGCTCGGGGTGCAACATGAAGTAGCGCAGCAGGCGGAATTCGGCGGCGGTCAGTTGAATCTCCGCGCCATCGCGCAGCACGCACTGGCGCCCTTCATCCAGGTGCAAGCCGGCGGCTTGCAAGGTGGGTTGGTTGGCGTGGCCGTGGGCACGGCGCAACAGCGCCTGGATGCGCAAGTACAGTTCTTCCGGGTGAAAGGGTTTGCTCAGGTAGTCGTCGGCACCGGCCTTGAGCCCTTCGATGCGATCGGCCCAGGAATCGCGGGCGGTAAGGATCAGCACCGGGATGGACAAGGCGGCTGCACGCCATTGTGCCAGCACCTCGAGCCCCGGCAGGCCAGGCAGACCGAGGTCGAGGATAATCAGGTCATAGGGCTCGCTGCGGCCTTGATACGCTGCGTCGCGGCCATCAGCCAGCCAGTCGACGGCATACCCCTGGCGCTGCAGGCCAGCCAGTAACTCGTCGGCCAGCGGGACGTTGTCTTCCACCAGAAGCAGGCGCATCAGTCTTCCTCGTCTTTGATCAGCACACCCGTGCTGGCGTCCAGCTTGATCTCGCGCACCACGCCCGCCGCGGTGACCAGTTCCACTTCATAGGCGTACTGGCCGTGCTTTTTCTCAAGCTCGGCCTCCAGCAAACGTGAGCCGGGGTGACGCGCCATGGCTTGTTGCAGCAACTGCTCCAGCGGCAGGATCACCCCTTGCTGGCGCAGTGCCAAGGCTTCGTCCTGATCCAGGTCGCGGGCCGTCAGGCTTGAGCAAAAAACCAGCAGGGCCAGCGCAACTGCACTGCCGGCGCGTCGATATACCTTCATTACGTTTCCTGATGATTCTTGAGGACATGCCCGGTCAGCGCGTCCAATTCAACGTCCCATTCAATGCCGTTGGGGTCTTGCAGCTCGACCTGGTAGAGGTACCTGCCGTATTCCTCGTCCAGGTCGGTGTCGAGCACGGTTGAACCGGGATGCAGCGCCAAGGCCGTGGCCTCCAACTGGTCGAAGGCGACAATAGTAACAGTGCCGGGCAATTTCAGCGTTTTGTCGGGGTCCACTGCACCCGCCTGTGCCGCCACGACGGCGGTGATAGCGGCGACCAGCACTGTGAGGCGCTTCATAGGGAGTCTCCGTTTCAAGGTGTTTTCCTACGCCGGCCACCCTACCTGCAGCAACTTAACTGAAACTGAATTGCCACCATGGCAATTGCCGACAAGCCTCTTTACCCATCATCGTGCGAGATTTCCTATACTGCCCCGCTCGCTTCAACAGAGACCGGTATGACAGCCATCCACATCAAGTTTCCCGCCCTGACCCTCAAGGCCGGTAAGCGGGCCTTTACGCGTATTCGTGAACAAGGCCTCAAGCCGGCCGACGTCGGCATCCTGCCTGGCGCAGCCGGTGGGCCCAAGGCGCTGGGTATCCAGGGCATGGACCTGGCGCTGTTTGGCGATTGGCTGGCGCGTGCGCCCCGCGAACGAGCGCTGATCGGCGCGTCGATCGGCTCCTGGCGGTTTGCCAGCGCCTGCCTGCCCGACCCGGTGCAAGGCCTGCTCGACCTCGGCCGCTTGTACAACGAGCAGCGTTTCGCCAAGGGCGTGACCATGGCCGAAGTCAGCCAGAGCTGCCAACGCATGCTCGACGACCTGCTGGCCGGACGCGATGCACGGGTGCTGGACAACCCGGACTACCGCCTGAACATCATGGTGGTCAAGAGCCACGGCCTGCTCGCCGATGACCACCGCGGGCGCCTCGGGCTGGGCCTGTCGTCGGTGATCGCCGATAACCTGCGCGGCCGTGCGCGGTTGTCGCGGCATTTCGAGCGGTTGATCATCCATGACCCGCGCCAGGCGCCACCCGTGCATCCACTGCAGGATTTCCCGTCGCGCTTCCTGGCCCTGGAACTCGGCAACCTGCGCCAGGCCCTGCTTGCCTCCGGCTCGATCCCCATGGTCATGCAAGGCGTGCGCGACCTGCCCGGTGCCGGCGCCGGCACCTACCGCGACGGCGGCCTGCTGGACTACCACCTCGACCTGCCCTACCACGGCGACGACATCGTGCTGTACCCGCACTTCACCGACCGGGTCATCCCCGGCTGGTTCGACAAAGGCCTGCCATGGCGGCGCAGCAACCCAGCCGGCTTGCAGGACGTGTTGCTGCTCGCCCCGTCCAGGGACTACCTGGCCCGCCTGCCCCACGGCAAGCTGCCGGACCGCAGCGACTTCAAGCGCTTCATGGGCGATGACGCGAGCCGCAACAAATACTGGCAAACCGCGATGAGCGAGAGCCGGCGGCTGGGGGATGAATTTCTGACACTGGCCGATAACGACCAATTGGGCGAGCACCTGCACGCCCTTTGACCCAGCGGTATGCGCGGCGGCGGGTCAAGCTGTTAAACTCGCCGCCTGCCAGATACCTGACCGAGCTGAAAATACTGTGGAAATCTTCAAAGAGTTTACCTTCGAATCCGCCCACCGCCTGCCGCACGTACCGGACGGCCACAAATGCGGGCGCCTGCACGGGCACTCGTTCAAGGTGGCGATCCACCTGAGCGGCGACCTGGACCCCCATACCGGCTGGATTCGCGACTTCTCGGAGATCAAGGCGATTTTCAAGCCGCTCTACGAACGCCTCGACCACAACTACCTCAACGACATCCCCGGCCTGGAAAACCCGACCAGCGAAGTGCTGGCCAAGTGGATCTGGAATGAACTCAAACCCCTGCTGCCGGAACTCAGTGCAATTCGCATCCACGAGACGTGCACCAGCGGGTGCATCTATCGCGGCGAATAAACCGCCCGTACGAAAAACCACCCCAGCGGTGGTTTTTTTATGCCCGGCTCCCTTACAGTCGTGGCTTCCCGCCGCTCAAAAGGAACTTGCCCATGCACATCATCAACGCCCGCCTGCGCAACCGTGAAGGCCTGCATGATCTGCACCTGGAACAGGGCCGGATTGCCAGCATCACCCCACAGACCACGCCACCGCCGTTGCAGGCCGACGACCTGGATGCCGCCGGCAACCTGGTGATCCCGCCCTTCGTCGAGCCGCACATCCACCTCGACGCCACCCTCACCGCCGGCGAACCGCGCTGGAACATGAGCGGCACGCTGTTCGAGGGCATCGAGTGCTGGGGCGAGCGCAAAGCCAGCATCACCTTTGAAGACACCAAGACCCGCGCCAAGCAAACCATCCAGGCCCTCGCCGCCCACGGCATCCAGCATGTGCGTACCCACGTCGACGTCACCGACCCGGACCTCACCGCGCTCAAGGCCATGCTCGAGGTACGCGCGCAAAGTACGCACCTGATCGACCTGCAAATCGTCGCGTTTCCCCAGGAAGGCATCGAGTCCTACCGCAACGGCCGCGAACTGATGGAAGAAGCCATCCGCCTGGGCGCCGATGTGGTTGGCGGCATCCCGCACTTTGAATACACCCGCGACCAGGGCGTGAGCTCGGTCAAATTCCTGATGGACCTGGCTGAGCGCAGCGGTTGCCTGGTGGACGTGCATTGCGACGAAACCGACGACCCGCACTCGCGTTTTCTCGAAGTGCTCGCCGAAGAGGCCCGCAGCCGTGGCATGGGTGCTCGCGTCACGGCTAGCCACACCACCGCCATGGGCTCCTACGACAACGCCTACTGCGCCAAGCTGTTTCGCTTGCTGGGGCACTCCGGGATCAACTTCGTCTCCTGTCCGACCGAGAGCATCCACTTGCAAGGCCGCTTCGACAGTTTCCCCAAACGCCGGGGCGTCACCCGCGTCAACGAGTTGCTCGAAGCCGGC
Organism: Pseudomonas sp. FP2335; assembly: GCF_030687535.1. Classification (NCBI taxonomy): domain Bacteria; kingdom Pseudomonadati; phylum Pseudomonadota; class Gammaproteobacteria; order Pseudomonadales; family Pseudomonadaceae; genus Pseudomonas; species Pseudomonas sp. FP2335. Next base: position 2,112,475 of record NZ_CP117437.1, on the reverse strand, counting down.
ATGAACGTGTGTTTCGGCCAGGACTCCATCGTCGACCCCTGGTATCCGCTGGGCAACGGCAACATCCTGCGCGTGCTGGAGGCCGGGTTGCATATCTGCCACATGCTCGGCTACAGCAACCTGCAAAGCGCCCTCGACCTGGTGACCGACAACAGCGCCAAGGCCATGGCCCTGGGCGACCGCTACGGCCTGGAGCCGGGTCGCCCGGCCAACCTGTTGGTGCTCTCGGCGGACAGCGACTATGAAGTGATTCGCAGCCAGGGACTGCCGCTGTATTCAATCCGCCACGGCAAGGTGTTGATGAAACGTCAGCCGGCGCAGGTGGAGTTTTTGCTCAGCTGATTTGCCGCCGGGCGGTGCCGAACAAGCTGACACTGCGCAGCGTCTCGGCCTGCACCTGCAAGCGCACCGGCGCCGTACCGCCCGGCATCACCACCGCGACCTCCCCCGCCGCGACCCAACCCGCCCGCCACGCCGCGCAGGCCACTGCGCTGGCGCTGGTGCCGGACGACGCCGTAGGGCCTTCTCCACGTTCAAACACCCGCGCGAGCACACGGTTGGCGCTGTCCCGCGCAGCCCATTGCAAATTGACTCCGGCCGCACAGGGCTGGCCGCGGCCAACCGGCGGCGCAAAGGCAATTGCCTGCAGCGCTTCAAACAACCCGGGCTGCTGCATCTGTGCGTTGTCGGGCAACGCCGAAGGGTGTTCGACCAGCGTCACGCAATGGGGGTTGCCCACCCGCACAAACTGACTGTGCGCCCACTGCGGGTTGATCGCCGCCAGTGCGCTCACGTGGCTGGGTTCAGCAGCGCCGACGCCCGTCGCACCCACGGCCGACGGCCCGAACGCCGGCTGGCCCAATGCGAGCCAGAACCCGCTCACCTGGGCATACACCGCCGGTTCCACCCAGGTACTCAACGGCGAGGCGCCAGCCGGTTGATCGTGATGCACACGTAACTCGCTGGCCTCGGTCATCATGCCTTGGTCTGTCAGGGCCTGGGCAAAGATGGTCAGCCCGTTGCCGCTACGCTCGGCCAGGGTGCCGTCGGTGTTGACGATCAACAGGTCAAACGGCGGCGCAGCCTGGAACGGCCCCACCAACAGGCCATCGCAGCGGTGGGCCTTGGCCTGCGGCGGGCGTGGGGTTGATCCCCAGCCGCATTCGGCCGCGACCGCCGCCGGCGCCCAGGTCTGGCGGTGATGCGCCGCCACGACGGCAGTGTCGGGAACCGCTATCCCCTGGCGGCGCAAGGCAGCCGGGCTGACCACCCCATAAATATTGCCCCGCGCATCGTAGAACTGAGTCATACCCACGCCCGCCAGGATTGTTTCATTGATTCATCCGTCCGCTTGCCCACACACAGGGTCGGCAGCGTATTACAGAACCTTCCATCTGTGGGAGGATGTCGCGCCGGACACCGTTCGTTGAACGCAAAACCAAGGATTTTTCATGACTGCCATCCCCACCTCAGCGCCCGTGGTTCCCGGGCGACTGGAGCAAATGTCGACCCGCATCGCGTTTTTCATCGCCGGTTTCGGCATCGCCGCCTGGGCACCGCTGGTGCCGTATGCCAAGGCCCGTGCTGGACTCGATGAAGGCACGCTCGGCCTGTTGCTGTTGTGCCTGGGAGTGGGCTCGATCATCGCCATGCCAGTGGCCGGCCTGCTCGCCTCGCGTTTCGGCTGTCGGCGCGTGCTCTGCGCCGGCACGCTGCTGATCTGCCTGGCCCTGCCGATGCTGGCGACGGTCAGTTCGATTCCCTTGTTGATCGCCGCGCTGTTTCTGTTCGGTGCCGGGTTGGGCACGGTGGACTCCACGGTCAACCTGCAAGCGGTGATCGTTGAGCGCGCCAGCGGCAAAACCATGATGTCGGGATTTCACGGCTTGTTCAGTCTGGGTGGGATTGTCGGCGCGGCAGGTGTTTCGGGGTTGCTCGGGCTGGGCTTGTCGCCGTTGCAGGCAATCTTGGTGGTGGTCGTGATCACGTTGGCGGCGCTGCTCAAGGCCGCCCCACACTTGCTGCCTTACGGCAGTGAAAGTTCAGGCCCGGCGTTTGCGATTCCCCATGGCGTGGTGCTGTTTATCGGCTGCCTGTGTTTTGTCGTGTTTCTTGCCGAGGGCGCGGTGCTGGACTGGAGCGCTGTGTTCCTGAGCGGCGAACGCGGCCTCGACGAAGCCTATGCGGGTCTTGGTTACGCGGCATTTGCCCTGACCATGACGGCCGGGCGTTTGACCGGTGATGCGATCGTGCGTCGACTGGGGCCTACCCGGGTGATCGTGGCCGGTGGTTCGCTAGCGGCCGCCGGTATGTTCCTCGCCACCTTATCGACGGCCTGGGAAGTGTCACTGCTGGGTTATGCCCTTATCGGCGCCGGCTGTTCCAACATCGTGCCGGTCCTCTACACCGCGGTGGGTAAACAAAAGGTGATGCCCGAACACATTGCCGTGCCCGCCATTACCACGCTGGGGTATGCCGGGATACTCGCCGGACCTGCTGTGATTGGCTTCATCGCCCATGGCAGCAGCCTGGCGATCGCCTTCCTGCTGATCGGCGGGTTGCTGGCAGCAGTCGCGGCCAGCGGCAAGATATTGCGGGTGTAGCCATGAGCTTTTTGTGCCAGACAAAGAGCTCATAGGCCCGTCAGGGCATCATTTGCCCTTCTCTTTCTTGTCGTTTTCCAGCCAGCGATCAAGGCTGTAGTTTTTCAGCCAACCATCATTGTTATGACTGCCGAAAATGCTGGTGCCGTTGGCTTTATTGCTGTCCAGGGACGCCAGCAAGCCTGGCCGATCGACCAGGTTCTTGGCGAGGTACACCTGCTGCGGACTGTATTTTTTCATCGGAAACCCGGTGACCGGATCCCGCACCAATGCGCCTTTCTTGTCGGTCAAGTTGGGGTCCTTGCTCATTTCAATGATTTTGTCGGTCTTCACGTAGCGGTGTTTTTCGAAGAAGAACGTGCGGTCTTCCGAGCGATCGCGCAGCTCGTCAAACATGCCCCTGAACGCCTCGACCACCTGCGCATCGGTTTTCGCATGGAACGGATCGGCACTTTGCGTATTGTTGGGGTTGGTGTTGCCAAGCAGGGCGCTGGCCGCCTTGGAGAGGCTTGAAGGTGTGATTTTTCCGCCTTTGCCCAGGATCGTATCGTTCAGGCGCGGACGGTTGATGATCTCCCTGGCCAGCATGATCGTGCGTTCGGCAACAGTGCTTATGTTCGGGTCCTCATCAGCGATTTTCTGCAGTCCCGCCTGGTTCAAGCTCCCGTCCTTGGTGAATTTTTCGAGCAATGAAAAGCTGTTGCTCAACGCCGTGGCCAGCAGGTGGTCATCTGAACTGACATACGGGTTACCCGCCTTCATGCCGCCGTAAAGATTCTGAGCATCGAAATGCGGGTTGTTTAAGCCCATCAGCGGACTACTGGGAAAACCCGACATTACCGGACGCTGCCCCACGCCCTGAGGAGCGTAACCCGAGCCTGACGCCTGTGCGTTCGCACCCGGCGTGTTGGAATTCAGCTGGTCTAACGAAGGTGGCAGCTTGAAGCCAAGTTGATTGATCCCGTTACTCATATTTCACTCCACACGATTTGGACGACGTCGCCCGCGCCCCGAATCCTCAATCAGCAAAATGCTCCGATTGAGGATGCAGGTCTGGCGCAAGGTGTGTGGCGTTGCAAAACCAATGGTTCCGGCAAAGCGCAACTCTGCACCCGGACAACCTTGAACATTTGTAACCGCCTGGGCTTCAGTCCTCCTGAAGCGATGATTACCCTCGAAGGGACAACTTGCTCCAGAAGCTCGAAAGTCTTGAGAACAATGGATCGCCGACCGGCGTATCGCCGAGCATGTGAGCGCCTCTGTCAAAGTCTGCAGCCGTCGGCGCCTTGAAGCTGCATTTGGGTGAAGAGGTAAGGTTGAGACTCGGCTGCTGCGCGTTTTGGCAGGGTGCCTCAGGCAACGCAGTCATCAGCGCGGTGACTGAGCTTGGGCAGTGACGAGAGGCAGAGGATGTCGAGTTCATGGGTCCGGTCCTGATCCAGTAGATAAAGACTCCCACAGGCCGTCAACCACCAGTGGGTGTCTTCTTCGTGGCAAATCTGCGTAAACGGTTCCCCATATGCAGTGCCGGATTTAACCGAGCAAAGCCAACAGCCTGTGCAGTTCTTTGCGCGAAATCTTGCCATCGCGCTGCGAGCCAAACACGTTGTCCATCAAGTCCTTGACGTCCGAACGGCCCATCACGGCATTGGCCAACTGGATGAGATGGTCTTTTCGGGGGATGCCCGTCAGGTTTTTATTAGCGAGTGCCTGCAGATCGCTGATATTGATGTCGCGGTTCCAGAAGCCACCTTTCAACGCATCGAAATTCCGGAGCATCTCCTCAACGAGTTGTTTGTTGTCCAAGCGCTTCAACGGGTTATCGGAATGCACGAAACTTCTGATGTCGGCCTTGGAAAAGCGATTGTTTGTCGCCCCGGTGGAGCGGTCCCGATCCAGGGCTTCCATCAGTCCAGAACGACGCTGCAACTCCCTGGCCAGTTTGATATTGGCGTCGGTCCGGGGATTGCCGGTCAGCTCCTGCCTGGCAATTTCCCCCAGGCTCTGGCGCGTGACTTCACGTGAAGGCCAGGGGCCCTTGAACGCATTGAAGTTATCCAGAAGCATCTGCGCCAGTTGTTCATCGCTACGCCTGGAATAGTGAGGGTCCGGTAGCGTAGGGTTTGGGCGCGCAGGCGGGCCAGGTTGCGCAATTGGCCGGTGGGGAGGACGGTGATAGTGGCCAGCAACTTTTCCCTGTGGCGTATCACCAAACATCGGGCCGGACTGATATTGCGGTTGCGCAAAGCCCACACTCGCCGAGTACTGTGGAGGTAGCGACCTGGCAGGGAATGCCGCCTGTGGGTCAGCATGGGTGGGATTCGGCAAGATGGGCACGGTGGTCGAGGTGGACGCGGATGTTGACATTGGGATCTCCAGTTCGTTTCCAAGCAGCTCGCCTGACTGCGCCAGGCTCAATAGTGGAATCAGCGCGAGCGAGCCTCACCTATGTGGCTGGACACCTGAGGTCAGTTCCGCCTAGAAACCGAAAACTGCTCGCTACTGGTAGGAAGATCCTCTGGGGGAAACAGGAAAATACAGAATGAAACGTAAATCGCCGTGCCTCCCCAGATAGGAAACACGGCGAAAGTGGTCGTTATACCGGATCAGAATCCAACACTGGCCTGCACAAAAAACGTACGCGGTTCGCCCAGGTACAGCCCGGCGTTGTTGTCGCTGGAGCGCGTGTAGTGCAGCTGGTCGAAGAGGTTTTTCACACCCACGCCCAGTTTCAGGTTCGACAGTTGCGCGCCGAAGTCATAACCACTGCGCACGTTGACCGAGACATAGCCGGGAATATCGCCGTACTGGCCGTCGGCAGTGCCCTGGGTGATGTAGGTGGTGCCGGTGCCCGGCGCACGTTGGCCGGACTGGGCGTAGACGTCCAGATTGTGGGTCCAGTGGTTGACGTCATAACGCAGGCCCAGGGTCGCCACTTCACGGGAGTACAACGGCAGGTCACGGCCTTTGAAGGCAACGTCGCCTTGCGCTGTAGCCTTGGTGTAGGTGAAGCCGGCGTTGGCGGTCAGGCCATCCAGACGCGCATCCAGGTTCGACAGGTCGTAGTGGGCCGAAGCTTCGATGCCGCTGTGTTTGGTTGCGCCGAGGTTGGTCCAGCCCACGGCATTGCTGACGTATTGCAGCTCATCCGAGAAATCGATGTAGAACAGCGTCACTTCGCCGCCCCACACGCTGTCGTTGTAGCGCGTGCCCACTTCGTAGGTCTTGGCCTTCTCCGGGTTCAGGCCACTGGCGGTCTGATCGCCCGTACCGCCCTGGCCTAGCTGGAAATACTGCAGGCTGCCGAAGGACGTTTCGTAGTTGGCGAACAGTTTCCACGCATCGGACACGTGGTACATCACGCTCAACGCCGGCAACGGTTCGTTGTTGTGGACCTCACGGCGTTTTTCCAGGGTGCGCGCGCCGGTCAACGGGATCACCGGGCGGTCGTGCCATTCGGTGCGGATGTCTTCGAAGCGGATACCGGGGGTAATGGTCCACTTGCCGATGTCGATCTTGTTATCGACGTAGAAGGCGTTGGCCTCGGTGCCGCCAGTGCGGTCCTGGTAGACGTGACCGTCGCTGCGCCCGCCGGGGGTGGGCACGTTGTTGACCAGATTGAGGCTGGTGGCCTGCTCGTGCATGCCTTCCTTGAGGTAGCGATAACCGACGCTGACTTCCTGGGTGCTCGGGCCCACGTCAAACACATGGCTCACACGGGGCTCGATGCCAAAGGTGTAATAGGTGCGCGGGTACGAGCCGAGGGTGAGCAAGTCGCGGTTGGCGATGTTGCTGCCACGGAAGCTGTCGGAGTAGTAGGTCAGCACTTCGGCCTGGGTGCGGTCGTCGATCTGTCGGATGTACTTGAAGGACACATCCTTGCGACGCCCGGTGAAATTGTCCCAGTCGCGTACCGACTGATACGGGTTGGCGTCGAATTGCTTCTGGGTCAAGCCGCCGGGCATGTCGGCCGTGGCGTCGTAGTAGTGGAAGTTGAGTGAGAAGTCGTCGCTATCGGTCGGCGCCCAGTGGGTCTTGAGGATCACGTCGTTGATGTCATTGCCGTTGTTGCTGCTGCGATAGCCGTCCCCTTTGACCCCGGAATACAGCAGCGCCGCACCGATGCCGTTGTCTGCGGTGCCGCCGACAAAGGCGTTTTCCAGATGTTTCCAGCCGCCGTGGGCCGAGGTTTGCAGGGTGGTGCCGACTTCACCGGAGAATTTCTCCGGGATGGCGCGGGTGACAAAGTTGATCACGCCACCGACGTTTTGCGGCCCATAACGCACGGAACCGGCGCCGCGTACCACGTCGATGCTGTCCAGGTTACCGGCGGAGATCGGCGCCATCGACAGTTGCGGCTGGCCATACGGGGCGAAGGCGGCCGGTACGCCGTCGATCAACACCGTGGAGCGTGGCGACAGGCGCGAAGTCAGACCCCGTACGCCGACGTTGAGGGAAATATCGCTGCCGCCGGTGCCGTTGGACTCCTGCACCTGCACGCCCGGGACCCGGCGCAACACGTCACCGACGTTCATCGCGCCCTGCTCCACCATGGCCTCGCGGCGAATCACGGTGCGTGCGCCGGGGTGGTTCTGCACCACTTCGGCGTTGGCGTCGCCCAGCCAGTCGCCGACCACCTTGATGTCGGTGGTACCCAGTTCCAGGGGCGAACCGGCTTCACCGGCACCGCTGCCCAGCGGACGCAAGGTCACGGAACCGGCGTCGATCTGATAGTCCAGGCCACTGCCTTGCAGCAATCGACGCAGGGCTTGTTCCGGCGAAAGGTTGCCATCCACCGCCGGGGCTTGCTTGCCGGCGACCATGTCGGGGCTGAAGAACACTTGCAGGGAGGTCTGCTGGCCCAACTGGCTCAGCGCTGCACCCAGCGGTTGGGCCTGGATATGGAGGGTGTCGGCAGCATACGCCGAGGTGCTGACAGCCATGGCCAGGGCCAGTGGCGCCCAGCGGGAGATTTTATTGTGGTGGCAGGCAAGTTTTTTCACGTCAAATCGGGTCCTGTGATCGCAAGCGAGTGCGGCCGTTAATGCAAACCAGTTGCAGTTGCAGGAGGAGACGACGAACGCGAAAAAAACCTGACTGTCAGCGCGAAATAATTTCCTGGCTGCCGTCCGGCAAGGCGCGCACGGCCACCGGCAGAATGTGCGGCAGGGCCTTGAGCAAGGCGTCGGTGTCGTTGGCGTTGAACACGCTGGTCAGGCGCAGGTCGCTCACCGCCGCCGAACCGACCCGCACTGGCTGCTCGCGATAACGCGACACTTCCCGTGCCACGTCACCCAAGCTGGCGTTGTTGAACACCAGTTTGCCGCGGCGCCATGCGGTCAGTTCTGCGGCGTTCACCGCGTAGGCCGGCACCACGTTGCCCTGGCTGTCGATGTGCGTGCCACGGCCCGCCGTCAGCGTGACGCTTGCATCCACGGCCCGCCCTTGCACCTTGACCGTCCCGGCCTCGACCACCACGCGGGTGCTGTCGTCATCGCGGCGCACATCAAAGCGCGTGCCGGTCACCGTGACCTGCCCGGCCCCGGCGGCGACCACAAACGGGCGAGTGGTGTCGTGCTCGACATTGAACATCGCCTCGCCCCGCTTGAGCACCACGCCGCGCCTGCCCTTTTCGAACTGCACCGCGACCACGCTGCGGCTGTTCAACTCCATCACCGAACCGTCGGGCAGCGTCACCTGGCGCTGTTCACCGAGCCGCGTGCTGAACTCGGCGCTGTAGGGTTTTGGTTGAAGGATGCTGAACACGCCCAGGCCAACGGCAACCGCCACCACACTGGCCGCGACCGCGTAACGCAACACGGCGCGCCGCTTGGGGCGCTCAGCCGGTGCATCGCACAACGCACGCAAACGCGCCGCCGGCAACAGGTCCGTGGCGCTCCACAGGCCTTGCAGCACATCAAATTCGTATTGGTGGTCGGGATGCTCATGGCGCCACGTCTCAAACTGCTGGCGCTCGGCGGCCCCCAGTTCGGCGTCTTGCAGGCGCACAAACCATTGCGCAGCCTCGTCTCGGGCACGGTTATCCATCATGGAAGATCCTTGGTTCATGGGGCCAGCACGTCCAAGCGGTCACGCAGATGCCGCAGGGTGCGGATCATATACTTTTCCACCATGTTCTTGGACAACCCCAGGCGTTCGGCGATTTCCTGCTGGGTGAGGCCTTCGATTTTCTGCCAGATGAAAATCCTGCGGCAGTTGAGTGGCAACTCGGCCAGCGCCCGCTCGATGGAATCCGCCAACTGGATCGCGTGCATGACGTGCTCCGGGTCGCCACTGTGCGGCGAACGCAGGTCGAAGGTCTCCAGCGCCAGCGCCTCGCGCCGGTCTTCACGGCGATGGGCGTCCACCGCAATGTTGCGTGCGGTTTGGTGCAGATAGGCGCGCGGCTGCTCAACCTCGGTGGACCGTGCCTCAAGCACCCGCACAAACGTGTCATGGGCCAGGTCTTCGGCCTGCTGGCGGTTTCTCAGGCGGCGCGTCCAGGTGCCGATCAACTCTTCGTAATACTCGAAAAAGCCTGTTCTGCGGGGCGGCTGGGGCATCATCGCGGAGGCACTGGGGAGGCGGGGCGTGAATAGTAATGCTTCCTATTAAGTCGGGCAATTGCTTCCCGTCGTGTCAGCGCAGTTCGAAGCGTTGTTCAATGACCTCCCGAGAATCCAAGCCTATCTGCAGCCTGAACTCGCCAGGCTCGGCGACGTGTCGCAAGTGAACGTCGTAGAATTTCAGGTCATCTTCACCCACGGTGAACTCGATTCGTCGACGCTCACCGGCCTTGAGCATGACCTTCTGGAAACCCTTGAGCTCCTTGACCGGACGGCTGACGGATGCCACCGGGTCACGGATATACAACTGGACCACGGTTTCGCCATCGCGCTCACCCGCATTGGCCAGCGTGACACCCACCCGCAGAGACTGACCTCGGTGCAACACTGCGCTGGACAACTGCAAGTCTGACAGTGCGAAACGGGTGTAGCTCAAGCCGAAGCCGAAGGGAAACAGCGGCCCCTCCTGCTCATCAATATATTGGCTCATGTACTTGTTCGGCTGATCGGGGATGAAGGGGTGGCCCGTGTTGAGGTGGTTGTAGTAAATCGGGACCTGGCCCACCGAACGGGGAAACGTCATGGGCAGCTTTCCCGAAGGGTTGTAACCGCCAAACAAGACATCAGCGACAGCGTTACCGCCTTCCATCCCGCTGAACCAGGTTTCCAGCAGCGCATCGGCCTGCCCTTGCACTTGGGTCAATGTCAAAGGCCGACCGTTCACCAACACCACCACCAGCGTTTTACCCAAGGTTCTCAATGCTCTGAGCAGGCGCTGCTGGCTATCCTCAAGGTCAAGGCGCGTTCGGCTGATGGCCTCATCGCTGAAATTCCACGCCTCCCCCACCACTGCCACGATGACATCGGCTTGGCGTGCCACCGCCATCGCCTCTTCCAGCAGCGCTTCAGGCGATCGGGGATCAAGGTCCAAGGGCGAGCTATAACGTGCCAAGCGATCAGACAACGCCCTGTCGTCTGTGACATTGGCGCCCTTGGCATACAGCAGCGTGGCCTTGCCTTCCACCGCACGCGTCATGCCCTCACGGATGCTCACAACTCTTTGTGCTGCGCAATCGCCACAATAGCTCCCGAGCAAATCACGGCGGCTGTTGGCGAGTGGGCCTACCAGCGCGATACGACCGTGCTTGCTCAACGGCAGAGTGTGCTGGCGATTCTTCAACAACACCAGGGTCCTGCGCGCCACATCCCGCGCCGCCGCCCTTTGCAACCGGCGCTCCATGGGTTCCGGAGGCAATCGGGAGAGGTTGCGATAGGGGTCTTCGAACAGCCCCATCTCGTACTTCATCCCGAGCACGCGACGAACCGCCTCGTCCAGGACCGCAACACTCACTGCTCCCGATTTGACGAGGGCGGGCAACTGGCGAACATAGGCATCGTCACTCAACTCCATGTCGAGGCCCGAGAGAATCGCCAATGAAGCCGCGTGGCGCTGATCAATCGCCACACCGTGCGTAATCAGGCCAGTCACGGCATTGGAGTCACTCAGGGTGACGCCGGCAAACCCCCACTCATGGCGCAGCACATCCTTGATAAGCCAGGGGTTGGCGGTTGAAGGAACGCCGTTGATTGTGTTGAACGCAAGCATCGCGACCTGCGCGCCGGCCTCGACAGCCGCGCGGTATGGCGGGAAATAGTACTGATACATCTGTGCCCGGCTCATATCGACACTGTTGTAGTCCTTGCCGCCCTCCACAGCCCCATACAGGGCCACATGCTTGACGCCGGCCATGATGCTGCCCGCCGCGCGATAGTTGCCGCCCTGATACGCGTTGATCATGACCCGAGCAATGCGCGACACCAAATAGGGGTCCTCGCCGTACCCCTCCGACACCCTGCCCCAGCGAGGATCGCGGGAGATGTCCAGCATTGGGCCGTAGGTCAGGTGCACACCATCGGCGCTCGCTTCCTGCGCGCTGATCCGCCCCACCAGCGCCAATGCCTGCATGTCCCAACTGGCCGCCAACGCCAGGCTGACCGGAAATACGGTGTGCAAGCCATGGATAACATCCATGCTGAAAAACAGCGGGATTTTCAATCGGCTGCGCTCAACGGCCATTTGCTGCAACGCGTGCCCATAGGGCGCAGGCGGAACTACGGCCACCCCGCCAATCAGTCCGCCGGCCAGATGTTCCCGGACGCGCGTATCCGGCGCCACAGGGTCGAGATAGACGATGTCGAGTTGCCCGACCTTCTCGGCAACCGTCATTTTGCCCATCAGCTGATTGATGAACGCGGCTTTATCCAAGGGTGCCTGCGCCACAGCAACCGCGCTACCAAGACTCGCCAGCAACCCGACAACCCAGTGCATGTTCACGCGCTCATCCCCTGACCACCTGCAAGCCGGTAGCCTCACCTCGGAAGCGAAAGACGTCTACTGTCAGAAATGACAGTTCCCCCTGCCTGCCCCGCTGCGCCCCGTCGAATCCCACGCTGAACTTACACGTGGCCCCGCCAGTCAGCTGACTGAACCCTCTGACAGTGGTGGTTGGCCCATGCACCTCTCGCTCCAGCAACAAGTCGCCCTCATCACCGGCGCCAGTTCCGGCATCGGTGCAGGCGCCGCCAAGGCCCTGGCCGACGCCGGCGCGGCCGTGGTGCTCAATTACAACGCCCAGGCCGCCCCTGCTGAAGCGCTCGCCGCACAGATCAACGCCAACGGCGGCCGTGCGCTTGCCATCGGCGGGGACGTGTCAAAAGAGGCCGATGTGGAACGCCTGTTCGCCCAGACGCTCGACGCCTTCGGCCACTTGGACATTCTTGTCGCCAACTCCGGCCTGCAAAAAGACGCCAACCTGGTCGATATGAGCCTTGATGACTGGAACACAGTGATCGGCGTCAACCTCACCGGCCAGTTCCTCTGTGCCCGCGCGGCCGTGCGTATCTTCAATCGCCAGGGCGTGCGCGAAGGCGTGTCGCGGGCGGCGGGAAAAATCATTCATATGAGCTCGGTACACCAGTTGATCCCTTGGGCCGGCCATGTGAATTACGCCGCCTCCAAAGGCGGTGTCGAGATGTTGATGCGCACCCTCGCCCAGGAAGTCAGCGCGCAGCGCATCCGTATCAACGGCATTGCGCCGGGGGCGATCCGCACGCCGATCAACCGGGCGGCCACCGAAGGCGCGGCAGAAAAGGAACTGCTGAAACTGATTCCCTACGGCCGGGTCGGCGACGTCGAAGACGTGGCCAACGCCGTGGTCTGGCTGGCCAGCGATGCCTCCGACTATGTAGTCGGCAGCACCCTGTTCATCGACGGCGGCATGAGCCTTTATCCGGAGTTTCGTGGCAATGGTTGAGCTAAAGAACGAACCCCAAAGCGCCATCGACGCCCACGGCATCATTGGCGACATGCGCAGCGCGGCACTGGTCAACGACACGGGCAGCGTAGACTTCTTCTGCTGGCCGGAATTCGACAGCCCGTCGATCTTCTGCGCCCTGCTCGACAGCCCCGAAGCGGGCATTTTCCAGCTCACTCCGGACCTGCCAGACGCGCGCCGCGAACAGATCTACCTGCCCGACACCAACGTGCTGCAAACCCGCTGGCTCAGCGACGAAGCCGTGGTGGAGATCACCGACCTGCTGGCGATCAGTGATGACCTCGATGACCTGCCGCTGCTGATCCGTCGGGTGCGGGTGATCAGCGGCACGGCCGACATCCACCTGCGCTGTGCAGTGCGCCACGACTACGCGCGCGCGCCGACCCGCGCCAGCCTCGACAACCGCAGTGTGTACTTCAACGCCGATGGCCAGCCCGGCCTGCGTTTGTCCAGCAGCCAAGCCTTGCACATCAAGGATGGCGCGGCGGTTGCACGCTTCACCTTGAACCAGGACGAAGGCGCCGAATTCGTCCTCGGTGGCCAGGATGATGAGCGGGTGGACAGCGCTTGCACCGACCTCGCCCTTGCCCACACCCTGACGTTCTGGCGCAGCTGGATCGCCCAGTCGAACTACCGTGGACGCTGGCGCGAAATGGTCAATCGCTCGGCCCTGGCCTTGAAGCTTCTGACCTCGCGCAAACACGGCGCGATCATCGCCGCCGCCACCTTCGGCCTGCCGGAAAGCCCCGGCGGCGAGCGCAACTGGGACTATCGCTACACCTGGATCCGCGACGCTTCATTCACCGTCTATGCCTTCATGCGCCTGGGTTTTGTCGAGGAAGCCAACGCCTACATGCGCTGGCTCAAGGGGCGGGTCAGTGACTGCTGCGGGCAGCCAACCAAACTCAACATCCTCTACGGCATCGACGGGCGCCAGGAGCTGCCGGAAACCGCACTGCCCCACTTCAAAGGCCACGGCGGCGCCACGCCGGTGCGCATCGGCAACGGCGCGGTCGGGCAGATCCAGTTGGACATCTATGGCGAACTGATGGACGCGGTGTACCTGGTCAACAAATACGGCGAAGCCATCTCCCATGACGGCTGGAAACACACGGTGGAAGTCGCCGACCAGGTCTGCGATATCTGGAACACCAAAGATGTGGGCATCTGGGAAATGCGCGGCGAGCAGCATCACTTCCTGCACTCGCGGCTGATGTGCTGGGTGGCGCTGGACCGCGCAATCCGTCTCGCCTCCAAGCGCTCGCTGCCAGCACCGTTCGCCCGTTGGGACCAGACACGCCAGGCGATCTACGCCGACATCTGGAGCAACTTCTGGAACGAGGAGCGTGGGCATTTTGTGCAGCATATCGGCAGCACGGCGCTCGACGGCTCGATGCTGCTGATGCCGCTGGTGCGTTTCGTCGCGGCCACCGACCCACGCTGGCTGTCGACGCTGGAAGCGATCCAGAAAAGCCTGGTACGCGACGGCATGGTCTATCGCTATCGCAACGACGACAACCCAATCGACGGCCTGCAAGGCACCGAAGGTGCATTTACCGCGTGCTCGTTCTGGTACGTCGAATGCCTGGCCCGCGCCGGGCAAGTGGAAAAGGCCCACCTGGAGTTCGAACAACTGCTGCGCTATGCCAACCCACTGGGTCTGTACGCCGAAGAGTTCGACAACCAGGCCCGCCACCTGGGCAACACGCCCCAGGCCTTGAGCCACCTGGCGTTGATCAGCGCGGCGTCGTTCCTGGACCGCAAGCTCAGCGGGGAGAAGACGACCTGGCAGCCCTGAGGCACAATGACCGCCCCACCCCGGCTACGGACTGCAACCCCATGCGCCAGGTACTGCTGATCATCGACGTGCAACCCTGCTTCAACCCGCCGGCATGGCTTGTGGACGGCATCCATGCCCTGCTCGGCCGCCTGCCCAGCGTCGCCACCGTCGAGCGCCACGACGAAAGCATCACCCCCTTCACCCGCCAACTCGGCTGGCAACCGGCGCCGGATGACGACAGCCTGGTGGCGGCGGATCGCATCTTCGTCAAGCACGGTTATGCGCCGACGCCCGAGACGATTGCCTACCTCAAAAGCCTGGAGCCGCAGCGTGTGTTGGTGTGTGGCATACAAACCGACACCTGCGTCCTGGCGGCGGGGTTTGCCCTGTTCGATGCAGGGTTGCAGCCGACGTTGATCAGCGATTTGACCGTGGGCTCGTCGCTGGATCGGTCAGGGCAGCTGGGGGTGGATTTGTGGCGACATCACTTTGGCAAGGTGGTGGATCGGGAGCAGATTTTTGCGGCAACCGCGCCATGAGCCCTTTCCCTACCCTACACACCCAACGCCTGTGCCTGCGTGAGCTTGTAGCAAACGACGCACCGGCGCTGTTCGACATCCACAGCGATGCCGACAGCATGCGCTGGTTCGGCGCCGACGCGATGACCGAGCTTGCCCAGGCCCAAGCCCTGATCGAAACCTTCGGGCACTGGCGCACCCAGCCCAACCCCGGAACACGCTGGGGAATCGAATGGGAGGGTGAACTGATCGGCAGTTGTGGTCTGTTCAAGTGGAACCAGAAGTGGAACAGTTGCGCACTCGCCTGTGAGCTGGCGCCCGACGCGCGTGGCCAGGGACTGATGAGTGAAGCTATGCAGGCAATGCTCGACTGGGGCTTTGAACAGATGCAATTGCATCGAGTGGAAGCCTGGGTGCATCCGCAAAATACCGCGTCGCTCAAGCTGTTGGAGCGACTGGGTTTCAAAGCCGAAGGAACGTTGCGCGACGCGGGGTTCTGGAATGGCCAACGACACGATCTGGGTGTATTGGGGTTGTTGAGCCACGAGTGGCTGAACAGGAAAACCACAGGTATTTAACGAACCCTACTTTACACATTGCGCCTGATATTCCAGGTGAGAATATGACCTCACGCCTCCTACAAGACATCAGCACCCCCCTCGCCCGCCGTTGAGCTGGAGTGAGACATGGGAGAATCACGACCAAGGTTTGATCAAGTGCTGGGAAGTTGGTCGAGAGCTCGCAATCAAACGACCTGATCTGGTGAGCCGTGCCAGTTGCTATGGGCGCTGTGCGGTGCAGACGACGGGGTGACTGCTGGAATTGCTCGGCGAAAACCGCTCGCGGTAGGCCTGGGGCGTCACCGACAAGACGCGCAGAAAACTGCGGCGCAGGGTTTCTTCACTGCCAAAACCACATTGCACGGCGATGCGTTTGATTGATGCCGTGCTGTCGGCCAACTGCCTGCGTGCGGTTTCAACGCGGATCAGTTCCACGGCGCGCGCCGGGGTCTGGCCGGTTTCGTTGCGGTAGTGGCGCACAAAGCTGCGTTCGCTCATGCCAGCCTGGGCGGCGAGGGTCGGGATGTTCAGGTCGAGGGTGAGGTTTTCCGCCATCCAGGCGTGGAGTTCGGTGAAGCGGCTGTCGGCCTTTTGCAGGGACAGGGTCACACTGAATTGCGATTGCCCGCCCGGGCGCTTGAGGAACACCACCAAGTGGCGTGCCACTTCCAGGGCTACTTCGCGGCCCAGGTCTTCTTCAACCAGCGCCAGGCACAGGTCGATGCCGGCGGTGACGCCGGCGGAGGTCCACACCGCGCCCTGGCGGATGAAGATCGGGTTGGACTCCACCGTCAACGAAGGAAATTTGCGCGCCAGTTCTTCGCAACGCGTCCAGTGGGTGGCCACGCGGCAGCCATCGAGCATGCCGCTGGCGGCCAGCAAAAACGCGCCGGTGCACACCGAGGTCATGCGCCGCGTATGCCTGGCTTTTTCGCGCACCCAGTCCACTAGCGCCGGGTCTTCGGCGGCGCCGTAGACGCCCCAGCCACCGGCGATCACCAGGGTGTCGCACGGCGCGTCGATGGCCGGCAACGGCTCGGCCACCAGCGCCAGGCCAGCGGAGGTCATCACCGGGTCCGCCTGCGCAGCGACTACCGAAACCGCGTAGGGCAACGGCAGACCGCGCTGGCGCGCCAAGTCATTGGTGGAAGCGAACACCTGCAACGGCCCGGTCACGTCGAGCACCTGGGCGTTGTCAAAAGCGAGGACATGGACGATTCGAGGCATGATTGGCGTGATCTGTGGGCTGAATGGCGTATCCGCCAAAGCCTAGGCCCCTAGAGTGGAGTCGTCCACCCCTTTCTCGGAGCGCTGTCCATGACCTTGCAAATCGGCTTTGTGTTGTTCCCCGGCATCCAGCAACTGGACCTGACCGGCCCCTATGACGTTCTCGGTTCGCTGCCAGACGTGAAGTTGCACCTGGTGTGGAAAGACCTCGCGCCGGTCACCTCCAGCACCGGCCTGGTGTTCACCCCGACCGTGACCTACGCCGATTGCCCAACGCTGGATGTGATCTGCGTGCCCGGCGGTTCCGGGGTGGGCGCGTTGATGGAAGACCCACAGACCCTGGACTTCCTCAGCACCCAGGCGCAGACCGCGCGCTACGTGACCTCGGTGTGTACCGGCGCGCTGGTGCTCGGCGCGGCGGGCCTGCTGCGCGGGCGCAAGGCCACCACCCACTGGGCCTACCACGACATGCTCGCCCCGCTCGGCGCGATCCCGGTGCAGGATCGTGTGGTGCGTGACGGCAACCTGCTGACGGGTGGCGGCATCACCGCCGGCATCGACTTTGCGCTGACATTGGCGGCGGAGTTGTACAGCGAAGCGGCGGCGCAACTGGTGCAGTTGCAGATCGAATACGCGCCGGCGCCGCCCTACCACTCAGGCAGCCCGGACACCGCGCCCCGGCATGTGCTGGAAGAAGCACACAAACGCACGGCGCAATCGCGCCGGGTGCGCGGCGAAATCGTCGCACGCGCCGCCGCACGACTCGGCTGACTCTCCCTTGATCCCACCAACTTGCCCGCGCTGGGGGGCGAAGCCGCCCTAAACCCCGGCTGCTCGGTGTTTCAGGAAGACCGAGGTGTCTGGTTTTGGGGCGGCTTCGCCACCCAGCGCGGGGCAAGCCCGCTCACTACAGGGGCGAGTCAGGTGGGGCGCGACATCACTGCCAGGCGCACGGCCAGCAGCGTGAGCACCGTCGCCAGTCCCCATTTCTGCAGCCAGGCGCTTTTCGAGCGTTTGGCAAAGAACCGGCTCAACACCCCGCCAAACGCCCCCAGCAAGCCGTGAAACACTGCAGCGATCAACGTCAACACGCCGCCCAGCAGCATCAACTGCACGGCAATCGAGCCTGCTTCGGGCCGGACGAACTGCGGCAAGAACACCACAAAAAACAGCAACGCCTTGGGATTGAGCAAACTGTTGAACATCGCTTGCAGAAACACCCGTCCCAGGGGTACGCGGTTGGCCGGGGCCGCCTCCAGCCCCGGGCTTTTCTGCAAGGTCTTGAACACCAGCCACAGCAGGTATACCACCCCGGCATAGCGGATCAGGTCAAAGGACGGCGGCCAACTGGCCACCACCGCCGTCACCCCGGTGGCGGTCAACGCGGTCAGCAGCAGGTCGGCCACACCGATGCCCAGGGCCGAGGCCATGCCACCGCGCCAGCCGTGGGTCACGCCGTGGCTGATGACAAACGCCATGTTCGGCCCCGGCGATAACAGCAACAACAACACCGCACCGCAAAAAACCGCCAGGGTCGCCAGGTCGATCATGCTCAAGCCCTCCACCGGGAAAAGCCTGCAGACTAATCCGCCTACCGCATGCCGACAAAAAATTGTGCTGGATACATTGCCCAGCGGTGATTGCTCATTGCCATAGCCAACGTCTAGAATGCGAAACATTATCAATTAAGACTGTTGCGCCGGGATGCCCATGTCGAGCGATCACCCACTGGACCCTGCCGCCATCGGCCAGCTTTACCAGGCGCATCATTCCTGGCTGAACGGCTGGTTGAAGCGGCGCACCGGCTGCCGCGAGCATGCCGCCGACCTGGCGCAAGAAACCTTTGTGCGCCTGCTCAACGCGCGCAAGCAGCAAACCTTGCTGCAACCGCGTGCGTACCTGAGCAGCATCGCCCGCAGCCTGATGATCGACGGGTACCGCCGCCGCGAGCTGGAACGTGCCTACCTCGAAAGCCTCGCGCATTTCCCACAGGTCGAGGTGCCGTCGGAAGAAACCCGCCTGTTGATCCTCGACAGCCTGGAACGCATCGATCGCTTGCTTGATCAACTTAAACCCCGCGTACGCGAAGCCTTCCTGCTCGCGCAACTGGACGGCCTGACCTGCGCGCAGATCGCCCAACGCCTGGACGTATCCAAGGCCACCGTGGAACGCGACCTGTCCAAGGCGCTGCACGCCTGCTATCGGTTACGTTATGCCGAACGCTGACCAGCGCCTGGTAGACCAGGCCATCCAATGGATGATCACCCTGCGCTTCAACGTCGCCGACGACGCCAGCACCGCCGCGTTTGAACGCTGGCTGCACAGCAGCCCCGAACACCAGCGGGTGTGGCACCGGGTCGCGACGATGAATGACGACTTCAACCATCTGCCCGCCCAGGTCGGGCGCCGCACCCTCAGCGGTGCGCGGCAACGCATCAGCCGCCGCGAAAGCCTCAAGCTGCTGGGCCTGGTGGCCGGTGCGGCCGGCTTGAGCTGGTTCGGTCGCGACTACACACCACTGCCAGCGATGATGGCCGACTACCGCACCGCCACCGGCGAGCGGCGCTGGGTCGCGCTGAGCGATGGCAGCAAGCTGCAACTCAACAGCGCCACGGCGATTGATGCGACGCTCACCCCAGAGCGACGCAAGGTCCAACTGCGCCAGGGCGAGATACTGGTGAATCCCAGTGTCGATACCCGCCCCTTCTGGGTGCTGACCCGCCACGGCGATTTGCGCGTCGAAGGCTCGCGCTTGCTGGTTCGCGAAGAGGCCCAAGGCACCTCTCTTGCGGTGCAACAGGGCACGGTGGCGATATTTGCCGACCGCCATGACCCCAGCGCCCGGCAGGTGATCCAGCCCGGCGCGTCGGTGTTGATCGACCGCACAGGCATCCGCACACCCATCGCCAACGGCCTCGACCCGTGGGCCTGGAGCGACGGCGTGATCAGCGCCCACAACATGCGCCTCGACGCCTTCCTCAGCGAGCTGGCCCGCTACCGCCACGGGCTGCTGCGTTGCAGCGAAGCGGTGGCCGGACTGCGGGTGTCAGGGACTTATCAGTTGAGCGATACCGATCAAGTGCTGGCGCTGGTCGCGCAATCACTCAACGTCGATGTCACCTACCGCAGCCGCTATTGGGTGACGGTAACGCCCCGGGTTTAATCGTCCGAAAAAATAAATGAGGTGAATTCCCATTGCCGCTCGACCTGTAAGGAAAGGCCGATCAACAGGCCAGTACTTTTCACTTCCTTCAGGAGCATCCCGCGGTCATGCAAGCGTTCCCCTCCCCCCGTTCCCCTCTCAAGCGCGCAGTGCAGGCCGCCTTGCTCGGCGTCTGCCTGAGCGGCGGCGCCCTGCCCCTGGCCGTGCTGGCCGATACGCCGGCCAGTGACAACCAGGCCCAGGACTGGAACATCGCCGCCGGCCCCCTGGCCCACGCCCTTGACCAGTTCGCCCGCCAGGGCGGTATCAGCCTGTCGTATGACGCGACAGGCGTCGCCGGCAAGACCAGCCCGGGCCTGAGTGGCCGTTTCGACCGCGAGCAGGCGCTCGGCCAATTGCTCAGTGGCCAGGGCCTGCAAGCCCAGCGCCAGGGCAACAGCACCTGGCTGCTATTGCCGCAAGTGGCCGACAGCGGCGCGCTGAACCTGGGTGCAACCACGATCACGGGCGACCGCCTGGGCGCCACCACCGAGGGCACCGGTTCCTACACCACCGGCGCGGTGACCATCGGCAAAGGCCAACACAGCCTGCGGGAAACACCACAGTCGGTCAGCGTGATGACCCGCCAACTGATGGACGACCAGAACGTCACCACCATCGACGACGTGATGGAACGCACACCCGGCATCACCAGCTACGAATCGCCCATGGGCGGCAAGTATTTCTATTCCCGTGGTTTCAAGATGCTCGGCCAGTACCAGTACGACGGCGTACCGCTGGACATGGGCAAGGACTACGCCCAGGCCGACAGTTTCAGCGCCAACATGGCGATTTATGACCGCGTGGAAGTGCTCAAAGGTGCCGCCGGCATGCTCAAGGGCGCCGGCACCGCCAGCGGCGCGGTGAACTTCGTACGCAAGCGGCCCCAGGCCAAGCCCACTACCAGCCTGTCGCTGTCCGCCGGCACGTGGGACAACTATCGCGCCGACGTCGACGCCGGTGGCCCGCTCAATGACAGCGGCACCGTGCGTGGCCGCGCAGCGATCAGCCAGCAGGATCGCGGTTCCTACATGGACATTGCCAAGCGCAAGGACCAGGCATTCTACGGCGCACTCGACGTTGACCTCAGCCCCGACACCACCCTGGGCATCGGCGCCAGCTATGAAGATGTCGACGCCACGCCATGCTGGGGCGGCCTGCCGCGCTACGCCGACGGCAAGAGCGCCAACCTCAGCCGTTCGACGTGCCTGGGCCAATCCTGGAACGACTGGCAAAGCCGGCGCGCCACGTACTTTGTCGACCTCACCCACGCGCTCAACGATGACTGGAAACTCAAGGTCGCGGCCGTGCACAGTCGCAACCTGCAAGACACCAAGTACGCTGCCAGCGAAGGCACCATCAACTACGGCGACCCAGCGCCCACTGCCCTCTCCTACGCCGCGTTGATGGACTACGATCACCGCGACTACGGCCTCGACGCCTACCTGGACGGCAAGTTCGAAGCGTTCGGCCTGGAACACGAACTGATCCTCGGCGCCAACGGCAGCCGTGGTACCCAGGACGATGTGTACGCGATCCAGAACCTGCCCACGCGCCAGGGCATCTACACGCCCAACCACCACTTGCCGGAGCCGGCCGACAACACCTTCTGGCCGAACATGTACCGCGGCAGCACGATCAAGGAAACCGCCACCCAATACGGCGCCTACGCGACCTTGCGCCTGCGCCTGGCCGAACCGTTGATGTTCATTGCCGGCAGCCGCGTGAGCTGGTACGACAACCGTCGCCAGTCCTACAGCCTGGGCTGGGGCGAGTGGTCGCTGCAGGATGCGCGCTCCAGGGAAACCGGCGAAGTCACGCCGTTCGCCGCGCTGATCTATGACCTCAACGAGCACCTGTCGGTGTACGCCAGCTACGCCGACATCTTCCAGCCGCAAAGCGCCTATGCCACCGCCGATGGCGCCGCGCTCAAGCCGAAGATCGGCGATAACTATGAGCTGGGCATCAAGGGCGAATGGTTCGACGGCCGCCTCAACAGTTCCCTGGCACTGTTCCGCGCCATCGAGAAAAACGGCGCCGAAACCGATTACGCCAGCTTCTGTGCAACCTCTGCCGATGGCTTTTGCTACACCGACACCGCCAGGGTGCGTGCCCAGGGCGTGGAGGCCGAAGTCAGCGGTGAATTGCTCGAGCGCTTGCAGGTATCTGGCGGTTACACCTACACCCAGACCAAGTCCCTGAAAAACATCGACAGCGCCCTCGAAGGCGGCTCATCCAACACCTACGTGCCCAGGCATATGCTGCGGGTCTGGGGTGACTACCAGCTCGACGGCGCGCTGTCGAAATGGAGCGTGGGCAGCGGCGTCAACGCCCAGAGCAGCAACTACCGCATGCAGACTATCAAGCTGGAGCAGGCCGGTTACGCGACTTGGGACGCCCGCGTGGCGTACCGCATCGATGACACCTGGACCGTGGCACTCAACGGCAAGAACCTATTTGATAAAACTTATTACAACACCGTCGGTACCGCCTCCTGGGGCAACTTCTACGGTGAACCACGTAATTTCACCGTTAGTTTGAAAGGTAACTTCTGATTCCGCGAAAGTCCCGGTGGCCGGGCACTTAACGTGCCCTGCCCCTCCCTTATTGCCCCCCCTTCCTACGTCTGTTCGAAAAAGGTTTTACCGGCTGGCAGGAAAATTCCTGCATTTGTTCCTACACTCAAAATCACACACCCAAACCGAGTGCACGGACAAGGACTGTCAACAAAATGCCGCTAAAAAAACCATTAAGACCGCCTAAAAAGCCAATCCGCACCATCGTCAATTCGTTGACAAGGCTTACCAAGGAAACACTCCTTTAATTACGACCCTGCAAGTTCCATTCAAACGGATAGTGCTGTTTGAATTGAACAGTTGCGTATTACCCAGAGTAGCCGTCGTTCGACTTGGCTCTATAAGCAGCATGCTGCCTTATTGATCCAACAACCGAGCAGGAAGTCTGGAGTGCAATGAGGGATGTTTTATGCGAAAGAAGTCGCGCGTCGACAGTTTGTTTTTAACACGTGCAGGTTTTGTTGAATTTTTTGTTGTTTTCGTCAAATTCATCCATGGCCTGAGTGCCATCCTTCCGCCGTTGGTCCTGGTGCTGTTCCTCGACCCGATGGACCCCCAATTGCGCCCACACTTCATCGGCCTGCTGGTATTTTTCGCGGTCCTGACGATCATCCTGTTCCAGGCCCTGGGCATCTATTCCGAAGAATTGTTCAGCAACCGCCTGCGCCTGAAAACCAAGATCAAAGCCTGGTCGGCCGCGTTCTGCATCCTGCTGTTCATGTACCAGATCCTGCAGATGTTCCCCCAATTGACCCCACGCAATCTGCTGGCGTGGTACATCATCAGCCTGGGCCTGTTCTGCCTGGAACGCCTGATGATGCTGCGCCTGTATCGCAACCTGATGCGCAAGGGCAAATACCTGCAACGCACGGTGATCCTGGGCTTTACCGACACTGCCGTGCACGTCGCCGACCACCTGCAACGCAACGGCGACATCCGATCTGGCCTGATCGGTTTTATCGACGACCGCACCGAGCGCATCCCCAAGGAGCTGAGCAACCTGCCTTTGCTGGGCAACACCCGTGACCTGGAAAACCTGATCCGTGCCGAGCAGGTCAACCAAGTCATGATCTGCCTGCCGTGGGCCGCCGAGCAGCGTATCCACGGGCTGGTCAACCGCCTGCGGCAGATGTCGGTGAACGTGATGCTGGTGCCGGACATGGCCGCCCTGCGCTACGGGCACAGCAAGATTACCGACGTGGGCGGCATCCTGATGTTCAACACCTCGCAGTTGCCACTGCGCGGCTGGTCGCCTGTCATCAAGCGCCTGGAAGACCTGCTGCTGGCCAGCCTGGCGCTGGTGTGCCTGTCGCCGGTGATGGTCGCGACGGCGATTGCAATCAAGCTCGACTCCAAGGGCCCGGTGCTGTTCCGCCAGAACCGCTATGGCTATAACGACAACGAGATCCGCGTGTTCAAGTTCCGCTCGATGTTCACCGACCAGAGCGACTTCACCGCCGAACGCCAGACCACCCGCGAAGACCCGCGCATCACGCGCGTCGGCCGGATCATCCGCAAGACCAGCATCGACGAGCTGCCGCAGCTGTTCAACGTGCTGCTGGGCAACATGTCGATGGTCGGCCCGCGTCCCCACGCCACCGCCACCAAAGCCGCCGGGGTGCCGTTCGAAGTGGCGGTGAGCGAATACAGTTCACGCCACCGGGTCAAGCCGGGGATCACCGGCTGGGCGCAGATCAACGGCTACCGGGGTGAAACCGATACCCTCTTCAAGATCCAGAAACGTGTCGAATATGACCTGGAGTACATCTCCAAATGGTCGGTGTGGTTTGACCTGTACATCGTCTTCATGACGGTCCCGGCCGTTCTTTCCACCAAGGAAGTCTATTGATGAATGCCCTCAACGGATTAATCCCCTGCATCATTTCCGGTGGTTCGGGTACGCGGCTGTGGCCAGTGTCGCGGCAGAACATGCCCAAGCCCTTCATGCGCATGCGTGACGGCCAGAGCCTGTTGCAAAAGACCTTCCAGCGCGCCGCCAAACTGCCCGGCGTGGAAAGCGTATTGACGGTGACCAACCGCGACCTGCTGTTTCGCACCCTCGACGACTACCGTGGGGTGAACAAGGCCCACCTGCCCCTGGACCTGTTGCTTGAGCCGTTCGGGCGCAATACGGCTGCGGCCATCGCGGTGGCGGCGCTGCATGTGCAGGAGCATTTTGGCGATGCCGCGCAGTTGCTGGTAATGCCCGCCGACCACTTGATCCTCAACGAAGTGGCGTTTGCCGCTGCCGTGACCCAGGCCCGCGACCTGGCCGAAGCCGGCTACCTGGTGACCTTCGGCATCCAGCCCGACCACCCGGAAACCGGCTTCGGCTACATCGAACAAGGCGACGCGCTGGACACCGGCTTCCGGGTCAAGCGCTTCGTCGAAAAGCCCGACCTGGCCACCGCCCAAGGCTACCTCGACGGCGGCAAGCACCTGTGGAACGCCGGCATGTTCTGCTTCAAGGCCAGCACCCTGGTGGACGAACTCAGCACCCACGCGCCGGACGTGCTCAGCGCCGCCAGCGCTGCGCTGGAACACAGCCAGAGCCTGCAAAACAAAACCTCGCGCCAACGCGAACTGGAGGCACAGGCATTCGGCAGCGCGCCGGACATTTCCATCGACGTGGCCCTGATGGAGAAATCCCGCAAAGTCGCGGTGGTGCCCTGCGACATCGGCTGGAGCGACATCGGCTCGTGGGAAGCCCTGCGCCAGCTCACCCCCAGCGATGCCCATGGCAACCAGGTCAATGGCGAAGCGATCTTGCACGACGTGCATAACTGCTACATCGACTCGCCCAAGCGCGTGCTCGGCGCGGTCGGCGTGCGTGACCTGATCATCGTCGACACCCCCGATGCGTTGCTGATCGCCGACGCCCACCGCAGCCAGGACGTGCGCTACATCGTCGCCGAGCTCAAGCGCCAGAACCATCCGGCATACAGCCTGCACCGCACCGTCACCCGGCCGTGGGGCACCTACACCGTGCTGGAGGAAAGCAGCCGCTTCAAGATCAAGCGCATCGTGGTCAAGCCCCAGGCGTCGCTGTCGTTGCAGATGCACCACCACCGCAGCGAACACTGGGTGGTGGTCAGCGGCGCGGCGCAGATCACCAATGGCGAGCGTGAATTCCTGATCAACGCCAACGAGTCCACCTACATCCCTGCCGGGCACAAACACCGACTGACCAACCCCGGCATCATCGACCTGGTGATGATCGAGGTGCAGAGCGGCGAGTACCTGGGCGAGGACGACATCGTGCGTTTCGACGACATCTACGGGCGCGCACCGGCCGAGGTGAAAAAATGATATGCGCACGTCACTGATCATCCCGACCCGCAACGCCTCCAGCCACCTGACGCGGCTGCTGCCGGCGCTGGCCATGCAAACCCTGCAACCGGACGAGATGCTGGTGGTGGACAGCGCCTCCAGCGATGACACCGTGGCACGCTTTCGTGCGTTCGGCGCACGGGTCGAAGTGATCGACGCCCGCGACTTCAACCACGGCGGCACGCGGCGCTGGGCCAGCGCGCAAGTGGACGGCGACGCCTTGATCATGATGACCCAGGACGCCATCCCCGCCGCCCCTGAAACCTTCGCCAACCTGCTCGACGAGCTGCAACAAGACCCGCTCAACGGCGTGGCCTACGGTCGCCAGTTGCCACACCCCGACGCCGGGGTGCTGGGCGCACAGTCACGGCACTTCAACTACCCCGCGCAGAGCCGCAGCAAAAGCCTGGCCGATGCGCCGGAGTTGGGGATCAAGACCTGCTTCAGCTCCGACTCGTTTTCCGTGTACCGGCGCAGTGCGCTGGAGGCGGTGGGTGGTTTTCCCAGGGACGTGATCGGCAGCGAAGACGCCTTCGTCGCCGCCCGCATGCTGCTCGACGGCTACAAGGTGCGCTACGCCGCCACGGCGCTGGTGCATCACTCCCACGATTACAAACTCATGGATGAGTTTCATCGCTACTTCGACATTGGTGTGTTCTACGGCCGCGAGCCATGGATCAAGCAAGCCTTTGGCGACGCCGGGGGCGAAGGCAAGCGCTACGTGCTCGCCGAGCTTGCCGCGTTGCGCAAGGCAGGCGCCTTGCACCGCGTCCCCGAAGTTCTGGTGCGCAGCGCCTTCAAGTTGCTCGGCTACCGCCTGGGCCACCTGGAACGCCGTCTGCCCCTCGCCCTCAAGCGGCGCATCAGCATGTTTCCCGGTTATTGGAGGTGAGCAGCATGACCCAGAGGAAGTCCCCCGTGATGAAACGAACCGTGCTCGCCCTGGCCATGCTGGCCCTGGCCGCCTGCAATACACCGGCACGCATCGTCGCGCCAGACAGCAAGGCGGTCGAGGACGGCAAACGCGCCCTCGAACAGCTTGCGCAATTACCGCCGGCGGTGGAGCGCATCCGCGTCGGCGATCAGTTGCGCATCGTCCGCGATGCCGGCGAGATGCCGACGCTGTCGGCGTTCAACGTCAGCACCATCTATGAGCTGACGCTGTACACGGTGCAGACCGACGGCAAGATCAACTACCCGTTCCTGGGGCCGATCCATGTCGCCGGGCGCCAGCCTTCGGAACTCGCCACCGAACTGACCGGCAAGCTCGCGCAGACCTATCGCGAGCCACGGGTGACGGTGAACATCAACCAGGCACCGGGCAACTCGGTGATCGTCGGCGGTGCGGTGAACAACCCGACGGCGGTGCAGATCGCCACGGCCAACACCCTCGAACAGGCCATCCTCGGCGCCGGCGGGGTCAGCCCGGCGGGCAATGCGAGCATGGTCGCGTTGCTGCGCGAAGACGCCCAGGGCGCCTATCGCGCGTACTTCCTGGACTTCAGCCAGTTGCTCAACACCGGCCCCAACGGGCGCAAACCCGTGCACCTGCAACGCGGTGATGTGGTGTTCGTGCCCAAATCCAACGTGGGCGAGCGCATCCAAGGGGTGGATACCTACATGAACCAACTGATCCCGTTCACCAAGTCGATCGGGGTTGGCTACAACTACACCCGAACCAGCGGCGGCAATAACTAAAGGAGCGACATCCCATGATCGAGATCCGTTCTTTTCGTGATCTTCTGCGCCTGTTCTTCATCTTCCGTCGCGAGTTCAAGCTGGCGGCGATTGCCGCGCTGGTGATCATCCTGCTCGGCGCGTTCCTGTTGCCGGCCAAGTACGAATCCACCGCGCGTCTGCTGGTCAAGCCGGGGCGCGATTCAACCTTGCCGATCGAGATCAGCAACCGTCAGGCGCTGGTGATGCCCAGCACCCAGCGCGACCCGATTGTCGACGAAGAGCGCCTGCTCACCGGGCGGCCCATCGTGCGCGCAGTCGCCGAGCACTACCTGGAAGTGATCGATAACGCGCCGCCGCCGGAAGGCTTCTTGAAAGTCACCAAGCACTACGTCAAGAAAGGCATCGGCGCAGTGTTCGACGGCATCCGCGTGGTGCTGGAAACCATCGGCATCATCGAAAAAACCACCCCGGTGGAACGCTTGGCCGCCAGCCTGGAAAAGAGCTTCGATGTCAGCCACGCCGCCGGCTCCACGGTGATGGACATCAGCTTTACCTGGGGTGATCCGGAGATCGCCCAGGCGGTGGTCAAGGACTGGGTCGAAACCTACATCAACGAACGCACCGAGGCCTTGGGCCGCAAGAGCCTCTACGTGTTCTACGAAGGCCAGGTGAGTAACAGCGCCAGCGAGATCAAGAGCTACAAGGAGCAGATCCTCAAGCACCTCAACGAGATCGGTGCGGCGAGCATCACCGACCGCCTTGAAGACTTGTCCGAGCGCATCAACGTATTGCGCGGCGAGACCTTCAACACCACGCGCTTGATCGCCTCTTCCGACAGCGCCATCGAGAGCACGCGCACCCAGCTCAAGAGCCAGCCCAAGGAAGTCACCACCGTTCGCCAGATCGCCCTGAACCCGCAGCAGCAGGACTTGCGTCGCCTGCTCAACCAGAAGCTGCTGGAGAAGGCCGACATGATGCGCACCTACACCGACAACGCGCCGCCGGTCAAAGCCCTGGACGCCTCGATCCAGGCGATGCGGGTCCAGGTCGCCAGCGAAAGCAACACGGTGCAAGCCTCGGAAAACCGCGCGCCGAACACCTTGGAAATCCACTTGCAGCGCGTGCTGCTGGATGAAACCAGCAACAACAAAGCACTGCGCACGCAGCTGGTGCAACAGCAGAAGCAATTGCTGAACCTGGAGACGCAACGCACCCAAGCCCTGGAGGTTGAACCGGAGCTGGCGCGCCTGTCCCGCGAGCTGAACGCCACCGAGCGCAACTACGCGCTGTACGTGGACAACCTGGAAAAATCGCGCATCGACCGAGAGCTGGACAACAGCCAGATCAGCAACATCGCGGTGATCGAAGAAGCCACTCTGAACCCTGGGCGAATCTTCCCCAAAACCCTGGTGATGCTGGTGTTGGCGGTTCCGTTTGCCATCGTCGTCGGCCTGCTGGTGATCTACCTGTGCTACCTGCTTGACCAGCGTATCCACGATGGCGGCCTGGTGGAGCGCAAGTTCGGCCTGCGGCTGTGGACCACCTTGCCGGAGCTGGATACCAGCACTGTGCAAAGTACCAACGCATTCCACGCCAGCATCTACCGGCTGTACAGCCAGCTCAAACCCGATCGCATTGCGCAGAACGGCCTGACCCTGGGGCTGACCTCGGCGCGGCACGGCGAAGGCGTGACCTTTGTGGTCGAGCAACTGCGCCATCTGCTGCTGGAAAACGGCGTGAACGTACGGGTCGGCGGCCTCGCCCCGGCGGAGCCTGGCGAAGTGGTGCTGCTGGATGCCTCGGGCCTGCTGGATAACCGCGACGCGTTTGTCACCCTGCGCCGCGCCGACCTGATCGCACTGGTGGTGGAAGCGCATAAAAGCACGGTGCCGGTGGTGGAGCACGCGTTGTCGATCCTCAACACCGCGTTCGGCAAGGTCGATGGCATCATCATCAACCGGCGTAAATTCGAAGTACCGGCCAAGGTCCTGCGAACCATCGCCAAGTACCGGGGGGCGTTCTGATGCGCATTGCCCTGCTGGCTCCTTTGCCGCCGGAAAAAAACGGCATCGCCGACTATGCGAACCATTTCAAGACGGCGCTGGAGCAGTTGGGCGTGACGGTGGCGACACCGTTGAGCGGCGCGCAGGGAAGTACCCAGGCGATCCAGCAGGCCATCGCCGCGTTCAATTGGCAGAGCGTCGACCTGGTCCACGCCGAATTGGGCGGCGGGCGGCTCGGCGAGTTCCTGGCCCTGCGCGAATTGCGCAAGGCTCATCCGACCCTACCGTTGACCGCCACGGTGCATGACCCCGAGCGTATCGTCTGGCGGCGCGAGCGGCTGCCCTTCCCGCTGAACCTGCTGGAACGCCTGCCCAGCCCGTTGCCGCAAGCAGCGGTGGTGCTGGCCGACCCACTGACCTTGCGCGAAGAACGCCAAGTCGCCAGAGGCCTGACCCGCCTGATCACCCTCACCCGCCTCGGCGCCGATTGCCTGACCCAGCGCATGCAATTGCCACCCGGCAAAGTCGCGGTGATCAACCACGCCAACCTGGCGACCCCACCCGCGCCGCTGCCGGCGTTGGACACCCTGCACCTGCTGTACTTCGGCTTTATCTACCGCGGCAAAGGCATTGAAGACCTGCTGCAAGCCCTGGCCGACATGTTCAAACAAGCCCCCGAATTACGCGGCCGCGTGCGCCTGACCCTGGCCGGTGGCACCGCCGCTGAGATGGCGTTCGGCGCAGGCGGTAATTACCTGGAGCAGTTGAACAGCCAGATCGCCGCACTGGGCCTCACCGACACCCTCGACTGGCGGCTGAACCTGCCGGCGGCCGAGATTGCGCAGACGATCCAGGCGCACCATGTGATGGTGTTGCCGTATCGCGAATCGAAAAAACTCGGCTTGCTCGGGCGCCAACGCGGCACCAGTGGCGCCCTGTCCTGGGCCGCCGCGTGCGGGCGCGGGGCGATCACCTCGGATGCGCGGGCGTTTGCCGAAGAGGTCGCCAGCGGCAACGGCGCGATCTATCCACAAGGTGACGTCGCGGCCCTCACCGCGCAATTGCTGCGCCTGGCACGCACGCCGTCGTTGGTCCGGGACTGGGCCGAACGTGCCGGGGAAATCGGCCGCGAACGCCTGTGGCCGCTGACCGCGCAGCGCTTCAAGCAGCTGTTTGAACAGGCGATTGCGGGGGCCCCGTATGGCACGTAGATACACCTACCTGGCGAGCCTTGCGTTGATCGCCGCCCTTGGCCTCGGCGCGTTTATGTGGGGGCGCCCAGCCGACGCCGAGAACCATGTGCTCAAGGGCAGCAAGGAGGTGGTGTGGAAGGATTTCCTGGGGGTGAACGCGCAGTTCCTGTGGTTCAGCCCCGCGCGCTACCAGTTGCAGATCGACCGCCTCAAGGCCCTGGGCCTGCAATGGGTGCGCCTGGATCTGCACTGGGATCAACTGGAACCCGTGGAAAACCAGTACCAGATCGCGACCCTCGATCAGTTGGTCGGCAAGCTGCAAGACAACCAGCTCAAGTCGCTGTTCTACCTGGTCGGTTCGGCCCCTTTCGCCACCACTGCGCCCGCTGGCGCGCCGTATCAGGACCAGTACCCGCCGGCCGATCCGAACATGTTCGCCACACGCATGGCGCTGCTGTCCCAGCGCTACCCCAGCGTTGACGCCTGGCAGGTGTGGAACGAGCCCAACCTGCTCGGCTTCTGGCGGCCGGCGGCCGACCCGGCGGGTTATGCCAGCCTGTTGACCGCCACGGCGAGCGCCTTGCGCGGGGTGAATCCGGCGAAACCCGTGGTGGCCGCCGGCATGGCGTTTTTCAGCGAAATGCCCAACGGCCAGACCATGTTCAACGCCCTCGGCGCCCTCGGCGTGGCCAGCCTGAACACGGTGGTGTCCTATCACCCCTACACCCAGTTGCCCGAAGGCAACGACCCGTCCAACCTGGATTTGATTGCCAAGACCAGCGCGCTCAACCAGGCCCTGCGCAACGGCGGCGTGCAGGCGCTGTGGAGCACCGAGTGGGGCTGGTCGACCTACCCGGGGCCGAAAGACGCGCAAGACCTGATCACCCCGCAACAACAGGCCGATTACGTGGTGCGGCGCGTGGCGCTGATGAGCGCGATGGATTTCGACAGGATCTTTCTGTTCACCCTCAGCGACCTGGACCAACGCGCCAGCGTGCGCGACAGGTTCTACGGCTTGCTCGACATCGACGCCAACCCCAAGCCGGTCTACACCGCGCTGAAGTATTTCCTGGATGTCAGCGGCCCCAGCCTGAGCCCAGCCGACCCACCGGCCGCCGACCAATTGCCCGACGGCCTGTTCAGCATCGGCTGGACCCGCGCCGACGGCCACAAGCTATGGTTCTTCTGGGCGGCCGAGGGCGGCAACGCGCACTTGCCCGGGCTGACCAGTGCGACCCTGTACGACCCGCTACGCGGCACGCAAACCCCGGTAAGCGGCACCAACGGCCTGACCGTGACGGTCAAGCCGAACCTGCAAATTCTGTTATGGGATTAAGTGACCATGCGTATTTTATGGATCCTGCCCTACTCGCCCTGGCCCGCCACCAGCGGTGGCAAGACGCGCCAGTTCCACCTGCTGCGCAGCCTCGCGGCGCGTGGGCACCAGATCACGCTGTTGCTGCATGACAAGCACCCGGTGGCAGCGGCCGATCGCGCGGTGCTCGAAGCCTTCCTGGAACAGCTGATCGTGCTGCCGCGTCGCCCGCTGCGCAGCGTCAAGACCCTGGTCGCCGGGCTGCTCGCGCCCTATCCGCTGCTGGCCAGCGTGAATGGTCTGTCGGGGCAATTGCAGGACACTTTCGAGTGGCTGCTGGGCGAACAGTGGGACGTGGTGCAGATCGAACACAGCTACACCTTCCAGCCCTACGAAAGCGCACTGGCGCGCAAGG
The DNA here is from genome assembly GCF_030687535.1 of Pseudomonas sp. FP2335. Lineage (NCBI taxonomy): Bacteria > Pseudomonadati > Pseudomonadota > Gammaproteobacteria > Pseudomonadales > Pseudomonadaceae > Pseudomonas > Pseudomonas sp. FP2335. The sequence goes on along the minus strand of NZ_CP117437.1, from coordinate 2,080,172 downwards.
CCCAGCCGTTCGTGCTGACCGAGCACAACGTCGAATCCGCCCTTGGCGCCGCCACCTACGACCGCCTGCCGCGTTGGGCGCTGCCGTTCATTCGCTATGATCAGTGGCGCTATGCGCGCTGGGAATGCCGGGTGATGCGCCAGGCCACTCAAGTGATCGCCGTGACCGACAGCGATGCACAGGTCCTCGAAACCATCGCCGGCAAACCGGTGCCGGTGGTGGTCAATGGCGTGGATTGCGACCACTTCGCCCGGGCCCATCCCGACCCGTCGGCGCGCCGTGTGCTGTTCCTCGGCAACTATGAATACGCACCGAATGTGGACGCCATCGAGTGGGCCCTGGATGAAATCCTGCCCAAGGTCTGGGCGCGTTGCCCCGATGTGCGCATGAGCGTGTGCGGCTTTGGCATGCCCGGCAGTTGGCGCACGCGCTGGCCGGACCCGCGCATCGAATGGCAAGGCTTCGTGCCGGACCTGCTGGCGTTGCAATCGAGCAGTTCGGTGTTCCTCGCGCCGTTGCGCCATGGCGGCGGTTCCAAGCTCAAGGTGCTCGAAGCCCTGGCCGCCGGCCTGCCGTTGGCAAGCACCGCGCAAGGTGTGTCGGGCCTGGACCTGGTGGAGGGCCTGGACTACCTCGGCGGCCAAAGCGCGTCCGCCCTGGCGGATGCCGTGGTGCGCCTGCTGCAATTTCCCGAAGCGGCCGCGCCCATGGGGGAATCCGGACGTGCGTATGTGCGCCGGGCCCATGACTGGAGCGTCGCCGCCAGCCAATTGGAGCAGGTGTACGCCAGCCTCGTGCCGCTCAAACGCAAGGAGCCCACATGCGTATAGGCCTGGACTACCGCACCGTCGGCACCTCGCCGCAATCGGGGATCAGCCGCCAGGTGTATGCCTTGGAAACCGCCCTGCGCGCCTTGCCGCAGATCGAACTGGAGCGCTTCACCGTGGCGCCCCTGGGTGACGCCAGCCGCTTGCAGGCCCACTGCCCAAGCTGGGGCTGCGCGAAAACCGCGATGCACCAACCGCACAATCGCCTGCGCTTCGAGGCCGGTTTTTTGCCGCGTGCACTGCGCGAGCAACACATCGACCTGTACATCAGCACCTTCAACATGGGCCTGCCGCTGCCGCCCAAACCCAAGGGCCTGCGCACGGTGGTGCTGTTGCACGACTTGTTCCAGATCACTTTGGACAACTACCACGCCAACCGCCTGAAGGCGCTGATCTACAAGACCAGCGATCGGTTGTCGATTGCCTGGGCAGTGCGCAGTGCCGACCGGGTGTGGACACCGTCGCAGTACAGCGCCGATGAGACCGCGCGTTTGTTTCCCGAGGCAAAGGCCAAGATTCGTGTGCTGCCCAATCAGGTCGATGGGTTCACCGGGCTGCCCGCAGACCTCAGCGCACGCCAACTGCCCAAGGATTACTGGTTGCTGGTGGGCACTCGGGAGTTGCGCAAAAACGTGCCGTTTTGGGTCGACGCCTGGCAACGGGCGCGACGCCAATCCCCAGCCGTGCCGGAGTTGGTGCTGGTCGGCAGCCTCGAGCATTTGCCCGCGTCCCAACGCAGCTTGCCGGGGATTCGCGCACTGAGTGGCGTGTCGGATGCCGAATTGCACGCGCTGTACCGCCAGGCCTCGCGCTTGTGGCAACCGTCGTATGCCGAAGGCTTCGGCTTGCCGGTGATCGAGGCCCTGAGCGTCGGCACGCCGGTGGCCGTGGCCAGCGGTACGTCGCTGGATGAAATCACCCCGCCGTCGGCGCCGCGTTTTTCGCCCACCGATGGCCCGGCGTTGGTGCAATTGATGCTGGACCTGGCGCAGCGCCCCGCCGAAGACGCGCCGGAGCAATGCCGCCAATGGGCCGAACGCTATAACCCCGGCGCCTATCGTCGGCGCCTGGCTGAATTGATCGAGGAGCTTCAATGAGAGTAAGCCTGCCAAGCCTCGTCCCGGTGTTCTTTGGTGCGCTGTTCGGCGCCCTGGCGTTGTTGCTGTCCCCGGCCAAGGCATTTGTCGCGGTGCTGGGCCTGGCGGGCGCATTGACGATCCTGCGCTTTCCGCTCTGGGGTCTGTTGCTGTTTGCGGTGGCGGCGACGTTCATGCCGTACTCAACGGTCAACCTGGGCATCCGCACCACCGTCAGCGAAGCGATCCTGGCGCTGACCTGGGGCGCGGTGCTGTGGCAACGCTTTCTGTCGCGGCTGCCCGACTCGCCGCGTTTCTCGCAGCGCCCCACCGACCAGATGCTGCTGTGGCTGATGCTGTTCAGCGTATTGCCGTTTATCGTAGGCCAGGTCATCACCCACGCCGAGAGCAGCGGCCTGGCCAACTGGCTGCGCTGGTTGCTGAACCTGTCGGGGGTGTTTCTCGCGGCCAAGTTGCTGGTGGAACAAAAGCACCGCGAATCCCTGGTGATCGCCCTGCTGCTGGGCACCTTGGCGATGCTGTTGCTGTCGATCGGAGTATTCGTGCGCACCCGCTCGGGGGCCGGGATTGCGCCGATCCTGGGGCTGTTCAACTACGCCAACTTCGACACGCTGAAGTTCGGCCTGGAGGCCATGTCCTCGCGCATGGGCTCGCCGTGGACGCACCCGAATGCCATCGGCGGGATCATGGCGCTGCTGCTGCCGCTGGCGTTCTGCTACGGCATGACCGAACAAGGCTGGAAGCGCGGCCTGGGCCTGAGCGTGGCGTGCCTGGGCGCGGCAGCGCTGTTGTTGGCCAGCAGCCGTGGCGCGATGGTCAGCCTGGCGCTGGTGCTGCTGTGGATGGCCACGCGTCGCGTGCCGTACACCGGGCGTTTGCTGATGATCGGCGCGGCCTTGACCGTGGCGCTGGTGATCGCGTACCCACCGTTGCAGGACCGCCTGGCGACGATTTTCTCGTCGAGCAACGCCAGTACCGAAGTACGCGTGGATGAATATCGCCTGTTCCCGCAGGCGGTGGCCGCGTATCCCCTGGGCATTGGCTTCAAGGTCGACCCGCCGGTGCCGGGCACACATCTGTTGGGGATCTCCAACCTGTGGCTGAACTACATCTACAAGGTCGGCATTGTCGGCATGCTGCTGTTTGTCGCGGTGACCGTGCGCTGGTGGCGTGAAGCGCGCCCGGAAAAAGGCCCGATCCGCCTGACCAAGGACAACGCCCTGTGGCTGGGCACCACGGCGGGGATTCTGTCGGCGCTGGTCAGCGGCTTGTTTGACCACTACTTCAGCTTTGCGGTGGTGATGGTGGCGTTGTTCTGGCTGATGGTGGGGATCAACGTGCTGGAGGCGCGGCGGCTGTTTCCGGCGCGGCTGCCGCAGGTCAAACGCGTGGCGGCACACGCGCCTTTGCTCAACGGCGTACGTCCCTGATGTTCGGCTCCGCCGCCTGGCTGACCGTGGCGACGTTGCTCGGCTTGTGCCTGGGCTTTGCGCGCGAATGGCTGCTGGTGGCGGCCTGGGGCGCGGGCGAGCGCAGTGATGCGTTTCTGATTGCGTTGTTCTTGCCCGAAGCATTGCGCATGTCGCTGGCCGGTGGCGTGCTGAGCGCCGCCGCGCTGCCGCTGTACTTGCAACGAGACGACCGCGGGCGGCTGGACTGGCTGGCAGTGATGTTTGCAGCCTTGCTGCTGATCGCACTGGTGACCAGCCTGTTGCTGACCTTGTTGGCGCCGTGGCTGGTGCAACTGCTCGGCCCCGGGTTGGCGGCAAGTGCCACGGCGTTGGCGGGTAGCAACCTGCAGGTCGTCGCGTGGTGCGTGCCGGGTTTACTGCTGCATGCGCTGTTCAGCATTCCATTGCAGGCGGGCGAGCGCTTTGTGCTGGCGGGCTTGGGCTCGCTGCTGTTCAACCTGCCGCCGGTAACCTACCTCGCCCTGGCAGGCACCGCCACGCAACCGCACACCCTGGCCCTGGCCTGCCTCGCTGGCAGCCTGTTGATGCCGCTGGCGCTGCTGCCGTCGATCTGGCGCCAGGGCTGGCGGCCGTGGCGCTGGCAGCTGGCGCTGGCGCCGTTGCGCGAGTTGGGCCAGCGCATCGGCCCGCTGCTGTTGAGCAATGCTGCCAGCCAGGGCTTGGCGTTGATCGAACGGTTGGTGGCGTCGCTGCTGGGCGAAGGCGCGGTGACCTGGGTCAACCTCGCACGCAAACTGATGAACCTGCCGCTGATTGCGCTGATGAGCCTCAACCAGGTGCTGTTGGGCATGATGAGCCGCCGTCAGGGCGATGCGCGCCTGGCGCTGCTCAAGCGCGGCCTGGAAACCGCCAGCGTGCTGACCCTGCCCGCCGGTGTCGGGCTGGTGGCCGCCGCGCCGAGCCTGGTGGCGTTGCTGCTGCCCAAGCAATCGGCGGATTCGCCGTTGCCGTTGTTGTTGGCCTGGTTTGCCGTGCCCTTGGTGTTCGGCGCCTGGAACGCCTTGCTGGCGCGTTACGCCTACGCCGCCGGTGACACGCGCCAGCCGTTGCGTTGCGAGTTGCTCGGCAGCCTGGTCAACGTACTGTTGCTCGGCGCGCTGCCGTTTGTCTTCGGCCTGGCGGGCATTGCGCTGGCCGCACTGGCCGGGGTGATCTGCACTGCGTTGCTGCTGATGCAACGCCAGTCCTTGCTCACTGCCCTGCCCTGGGCACGGCAATGGCTGTTGAGCGCGCTGTTGATGGGGCTGGCGGCGCTGTGGCTGTTTGGCATTGAAGACGTCTGGCGGCAACTGGCGCTGAGCACCCTGGCCGGCGCGCTGGTGTTGCTGGGAATGGGGCTGTGGCTGAAGCCGTGGCGCAAGGCATGAACGATTGTTCAGGAGTGATCAGGTGAAACATCGCTGGATTCAAATGGATATTGCCAAAGGCATCGGCATCCTGGTGATCGTGTATGCCCACAGCTGGTTTGTGGCCACGTCCCTGGACCTGATGTACCCGATCCTGGCGTCGTTCATTCTGCCGCTGTTCTTCTTTTTGTCTGGCGTGCTGTTCAAGCCGGAACAGCCCTTTGTCGAGATGGCCGTGCGCAAGGCCGACGGCCTGCTCAAGCCGTTTTTCTTCACCATGCTGGTGTACGTGGTCGTGCGCGATGTGCTGCGCGGGCAACCGCTACTGGCGGATGTCGGCGGCGTGCTATACGCCTCGGTGGACACCATCCCGTGGCAGGCGCTGTGGTTTTTGCCGCATTTCTGGGTGGTGATTCTGTTCAGTTGGTGCGTGCTGCGTTTGATCCAACGCCTGCCGTTGGCGCTGAGTTGCGTGCTGACCGGACTGATTTTGGTGGTGGGCACCTGGATACTGCCGTGGTTCTGGCAACTGCCGGTGACCGTCGGCGGACACACCTGGGTGCTGCCGGGTTTGCCCTTCAGCCTGGACGTCACGCTGATCAGCAGCGCGTGTTTCATCCTCGGCTACCTGCTGCGGGACTGGCTGCGCCGGCATGAGGGGTCACTGCTGACCCTGGTGATATCGGCGGCGCTATTTGCGGCGGTGTTTCTCTGGCGCGGCGACACCATGGACCTGGCGCAACGGCGCTATGACCACTGGTTGTGGACCAGCCTGCTGGCATTGATCGGGGTTTACCTGTGCTGGGCGCTGGCGCGAGTGCTCATGGTGTCGAGCGTGTTGACGCGGGCGATGACCTACATTGGTCAGTCCACGTTGATCCTGTTGATCTTCCATGGCGAGATCCAGCACAAGACCGTCGACTTGATGGAACGCCTGGGGCTGCATGCGTTTGTGGCGGCGAGTATCGGGTTGGTGGTGGCGGTGGTGGCGCCGTTGTTGATCGGGGAAGTGATCAAGCGGGTGGCGTTTCTGCGGTTTTTCTACTTTCCGTTGCCGGTGCGCAAGAAAATTGAAACGCCAACTCCAGCACGCAGTTGAACCCAAATGTGGGAGCGGGCTTGTGTGGGAGCCGGTGGGTCCGGCTCCTGGCGTGGGTCAATCGTCCAGTTGTTGCGGGGCGGGCTTGCTGCCGGCTTTGGTCGGTTTGGCGCCCTTGGCCGGCGCCGGTGCAGCCGGTTCGGGTTCTGCGGCGGCGGCGGCTTCTTTTTCGGCCATGGGCATCTGGTCGATGGTGCTGAAGAATTCCTTGAGGTCGAGGGTATCCGGTGGCACGGTCTTCTCGAGTTTTTTCTCGCCGTCCTTGCCCACCAGGATCACCTTGGTGCCGCTGCCAGCGCCGAGCTTGAGGGCACGGATCAATGCGTTGGTTTCCGGTGGCGTGAGCTTCTTGTTGTCTTTGGCGTCCTTGGCGAACTTTTCCCCTTCGGCGCCGATGCTGCCGAATTTCACGGTGTAGAGCACCATGCTGCGCTCTTCAAACGCCTGCTTGGTGGCCGCTTCGTCGAGTTGTTTCTTGAGCGTCGCCAGGGTGGCATTACCCGAATCCAGCTCTACCACCACCAGCGGGCGGGCTTTGCCCAAATCCTGCTTGAGTGGGTTGGTATCATCAGCGGCCAACAGCGGCCCCGTAAAAGCCATCAAGGTAGCCAGGGTCAGCGACCGGATGAGCATGCGCACCTCCTTCTAGTTCCATGCAGGGTTCTTGAGTTTCATGTCTGCGACAGTCAAATTCAAGGATGATTCCTACACCGCTGCAAGAAAGCGTAGGTCAGCACGCCCGCTACGCAAGGGGTTGAGACGCTTTTGCGGTGATTGTTTCCACTGATTGCGGAAACATCATGAGACCTTCCAATCCGGCCAATGCCGCGCAAATACGGGGGCGACGATAGGGTCGGCGTCCACCTGCACCAGGCTTTGGGCAAAACCCGGGGCCAGGCCGTGCAATGCCTCCCGCGACTCATCCCAGCGCGACACCGCCGCCGCCATCAGGCCCAGTGCATTCGGCGTGTCGTTGGGGGCAAACAACTGCCCGGCAAACTGATCGGCAAACACCACCCAGGCCTGATGCAGGTAGCGCCGGGTGCCGGTGACCAATTGCGCCTGCACGGTTTCATTGACATTGCCGAGCCAGCGTTGCGGGTAGTCGATGATGCCGATGGCCGAGTAGCAGTTGGCGGCGATGTACACCAGCCCGCGGATGATCTGCGCGCGGTTGCCGGCCAACAGTTCGGACGCGGGAAATTCCAGGCCGAGGTGGATCAGGATCGCCGCGCTTTCGGTCAGCACCTGGCCATCGGGGGTGAGCAACGTGGGCACCTGCTTGAGCGGGTTGATGCGCGCCAGCTCATCGCTGCCCTCACCGATGGCCCATGAGGCCGCATCGATCCGTCGCCACGGCACCGCGCACCGCTGCAGGGCGATTTCGATCATGCAGGAGCCGGACTCGTCGATGCCGTAGAGCGTGTACATGGGCTTGCTTCCTATTGCCAAACTGAGCCCAAGATTGCGGGCCTTCGCCGTATCGAATCAAGCGTTTAAAACAGGCCCATCTGCCCACCGACCAGGGTGCTGAAATCGTCGTTGACGAACGGCAGGATCGCATCGGCCACCGGCTGCAATTGACGGGTGACGTAGTGGTCGTAGTCGATGGGCGCCTGGCTGACTTCCAAAGGCTGCGGACCGTTGACGCTGATTACGTAGCTGATCCAGCCACCGCGCTGGTACTGGCGCGGGCGGCCGAGGCGGTCGTTGTAGTCGTCAGCCAGGCGCGCAGCGCGTACGTGGGGTGGCACGTTGCGTTCGTAGTCGTCGAGCGGGCGACGCAGGCGCTTGCGGTAGATCAGCAGCTCGTCGAATTCGCCGCTGAGGGTGCGCTGCACGTAGTCGCGGATGTAATCCTGGTGCGGCAGGCGGTGGAAGATGCGCTGATAGAGTTCCTGCTGGAACTGGCGGGCCAGGGGCGACCAGTCGCTGCGCACGGTTTCCAGGCCTTTGTAGACCATTTCCTCGCTGCCGTCGCTGCGCGTCACCAGGCCGGCGTAACGTTTTTTGCTGCCCTCCTCCGCACCGCGAATGGTCGGCATGAGGAAGCGGCTGAAGTGGGTTTCGTACTGCAGTTCCAGCGCACTTTGCAGACCGAATTCGCTGCGCAGGTGCTCGCGCCACCAGTCGTTGACGTGCTGCACCAACGCCTGGCCGATGCGGCTGGCGTCGTCCTGGGAATGGGCGCTGCCGAGCCAGACGAAGGTGGAGTCTGTGTCGCCGTAGATCACCTCATAACCCTGGGCTTCGACCAGGGCGCGGGTCTGGCGCATGATCTGGTGGCCGCGCATCGTGATGGAGGACGCCAGCCGTGTGTCGAAGAAGCGGCAACCACTGGAGCCGAGCACGCCGTAGAAGGCGTTCATGATGATTTTCAGGGCCTGGGACAGCGGCGCGTTGTGTTCGCGCTTGGCCTCTTCGCGGCCCTCGGACACCCGCGCGACGATGGCCGGCAAGCAGTGCCGGGTACGCGAGAAGCGGGCGCCGCGAAAGCCTTCCACGGACAGGTTGTCGTCGGGGTACTTGAGGCCTTCGATCAGGCCCACCGGGTCGATCAGGAAGCTGCGGATGATCGATGGGTAGAGGCTTTTGTAGTCGAGCACCAGCACCGATTCGTAAAGACCGGGACGCGAGTCCATCACGAAACCGCCGGGGCTGGCCTGGGGCGGTTTGTCGCCCAGGTTCGGCGCGACGAAGCCCTGGCGGTGCATCAGCGGCATGTACAGGTGGGTGAACGCGGCGACCGAGCCGCCGTTGCGATCCGCCGGCAGGCCGGTGACGCTGGCGCGTTCGAGCAGGAACGTGAGCAGTTCGGTCTTGGCGAAGATCCGCGTGACCAACTCGCAGTCCTTGAGGTTGTAGCGCGCCAGGGCGGGCTTGTCCTCGGCGAACATACGGTTGATTTCGTCCATGCGCTGGTACGGCGTGGAGATGTCCTTGCCTTCGCCGAGCAGGGTTTGCGCGACGTTTTCCAGGCTGAAGGATTCGAAACTCCAAGTGGCCGAACGCAGGCCTTCGATACCGTCAATGATCAAGCGCCCTGCCGCTGCCGCGAAGTAGTGGTTGCGGCTGCCGTGTTCGCGCCAGGTCATGGCTTCGCCGCCACGACCGAGCAGCAGCGGTACGTTGAGGCGTTGGGCGTGTTCTTGGAGCACGCGCAGGTCGAACTGCACCACATTCCAGCCGATGATCGCGTCGGGGTCATGGATGGCGATCCATTGGTTGAGACGTTCGAGCAGTTGGGCGCGGGTGTCGCAGTAGTCGAGCTTGAAGTCCACCGCGGTGGTTTTGTTCGGCGGGCCGAGCATGTACACCTGGCGCTCGCCGCAGCCTTCGAGGGCGATGGAGTAGAGATCGCCCTTGGCGGTGGTCTCGATGTCGAGTGACACCAGTTTCAGCGGCGGGCGGTAGTCGGGCGCAGGTTTCATCTGCGCATCGGATAGCACGCCGGTGGCGTCGGGCGTACCGCCGAACCACACCGGCGCGGTGATGAAGCGCTCCATCATGTAGCGCTCGGGCGGGCGAACGTCGCCTTCGTAGACGTCGACACCGGCGGCGCGCAGGCGTTTTTCCAGGTCCATCGCCTGGCGGTGCTGGCGGGTGTAGAGGCCCAGCACCGGGCGGTGATGGAAATCGCACAGTTGCAGTGGGCGCAGTTCGATCTCGCGCTCGCCCTTGAGCAGCCAGTCGAGCGGCTTGCGATGGGCTTCGGGGATGAACATCACCGAGGTCTGCACAGGGAGGCGGACGAGCCTGGGGCCCTGGTCGGTGGCCAGCCAGAAGCTGACCTCCGTACCCGCCGGGGTGTCGCGCCAATGCCGGGTCAGGACAAAACCCTGCTGTAAGTCCACCGTACCGCACCTCAGGAATCGCTTTCAGGGCCTGATTCTACTCGGCATCTCGCGCACGCAGACCGCGGAAGTAAATATTTGTTGCGTGGCGCTAATAACAATTACTATCATTTGCGTTGGAGTCGTATCCGCGCAGTGAGGACGCGCAACGTTTGTTGCCCTTTTCCTCACTGGATCGACCATGCCCTTCCCTATTCCGTTTCGCCCGACCCTGCTCGCCCTGTGCTGTTCCCTGAGCGTCACCGCTCACGCTGCCACCCCCATCCCCCCGCAGGATGCAAACAACCGTCAGGACGGCGACACGCTGGAATTGGGCGCCACCAACATCAACGCTGACGCGCCGACGCCAGGCGCCCTGCCTCCGGTGTATGCCGGCGGCCAAGTGGCGCGTGGCGGCCAGTTGGGGGTGCTGGGCAACCAGGACATCATGGATGTGCCGTTCAGCATGTCCTCTTACACCGAGAAACTGATCCGCGACCAGCAGGCCGAAACCGTCGGCGATGTGCTGCTCAACGACTCGTCCGTGCGCCAGGCGTCGGGCTATGCGAACCAGGCGCAGACGTTCATGATTCGTGGCCTGCCCCTGAACGGTGACGATATTTCCTATAACGGCCTCTACGGCATCCTGCCACGCCAGATCATCTCCACCGACGCCCTGGAACGGGTTGAAGTGTTCAAGGGCCCGAACGCCTTCATCAACGGCGTGAGCCCCACCGGCTCGGGGATCGGTGGCGGCGTGAACCTGCAACCCAAACGCGCCGATGATCTGCCGTTGCGTCGTTTCAGCACCGATGTCAGCAGCGACGGCCGGGTGGGCGAGCACTTGGATATTGGCCAGCGCTTTGGTGAAGACCATCAGTTTGGCGCACGGGTGAACCTGTCCCAGCGTGAAGGCGACACCGGCATCGATGATGAAAACCAGCGCTCGAAACTGTTTGCGGTCGGCCTGGACTACCGTGGCGATGCATTGCGGTTGTCCGGTGACTTTGTGTATCAGAAACAGCACATCAATGGTGGTCGCAATTCGGTCTTCACGGGCACCGCCACCCACATCCCGGATGCGCCTTCGGCACACACCAATTACGCACCGAGCTGGAGCAGTACCAACCTTGAAGACACCCTGGGCATGCTGCGCGCCGAGTACGACCTGAACGACAACTGGACCGCGTACGCGGCGGGCGGGGTCAAGCACAGCCGTGAAATGGGGCGCTACTCATCGGTGACCCTGACCGACAACCTCGGCAATGCCACTGCCAGCGGTTCGACCATCGCCCACGAAGAAGACAACAGTAGCCTGATGAGCGGCCTGAACGGCAAGTTCCAGACCGGCGCGGTCAGCCATCGCCTCAACTTCGGCCTGGCCGGGATCTGGACCCAGGTGCGCAACGCCTATGTGTTCGCCAGCGGCAAGACCGCGACCAATATCTACAACCCGGTGACCGGCGCACCACCGGCCCTGAACAACCCACGCAACACGCCAGGCACCGACTTCAGCGACCCGCAAATCACCGCCAAGACCTTCGTGCGCAGCGCGGCCGTTTCCGACACCGTTGGCTTCTTCGATGACCGCCTGCTGGTGACCGTCGGCGCACGTCGCCAGCAGATGGTGGTGCAGGGCTACAACTACATGAGCGGTAGCCGCACGGCCAACTATGACGAGTCGATCACCACGCCGGTCTACGGCCTGGTGTTCAAGCCGTGGGAGCATGTGTCGGTGTACGCCAACCGCATCGAGGGCCTCGCACAGGGCCCGACGTCACCGCTCAAGGTCGGTCCCCGGACGGTCATCGGCGGCGGGCAGGCCTATGCGCCGGCGCGTTCCAAGCAGATCGAAGCGGGCGTCAAGGTGGACATGGGCAGCTATGGTGCGACGCTGGGTGTGTACCGTATCGAACAACCTGGGGCCGGTTACTCCGAAATCGTCGATGCCGACACTGCGCGCTACGTGCGCGAGGGCCTGCAAATCAACAAGGGCGTGGAACTCAATGTGTTCGGCGAACCGCTTAGCGGCTTGCGTCTGCTCGGCGGCGTGACGCTGATGAAGACCGAGCTCAAGGACACGGAAAAAGGCGCCAACGATGGCAACCGTGCGATCGGCGTGCCTTCGTTCCAATTCAACGCCGGGGTGGACTGGGACGTACCGGGCCTGCAAGGCGTGAGCCTCAACGGGCGCATGCTGCGTACTGGTGGGCAGTACGCCGACGCGGCCAACACCTTGAGCCTGCCGGCGTGGAACCGCTTTGATGTGGGCGCGCGCTACAACTTCAAGGTGGCGCAACGTGACGTGACGCTCGGTGCGACCGTGGAGAATGTTGCCAACGCGAAGTACTGGGAGTCGGCGCAGGGTGGTTTCCTGAGTCAGGGCGATCCGCGTGTGGCCAAGTTATCTGCTTCGGTGGATTTCTAGTTCATTTGTGTAGTGAGCGGGCTTGCCCCGCGCCGGGGGGGGGTGAAGCCGCCCCGAATCCGGATATCTCGGTTTACTTGAAACACCGCGGTGTCCCGTTTGGGGTGGCTTCGCCACCCAGCGCGGGCAAGCCCGCTCACTACAGAGCAGTGGTGTAGGTTTCGATGTTGGCCATTTGTTCGTCCCAGCCACGGGAGTTCATCTTGAAGGCTTTCTGGCGGCGGGATTCGGGGATGGCGTCGAAACCGGATTCAACTACCCGCAGCAGGATGCCAGGGGCGCGGTCTTCGAGGGTGAACTCCACGAGGGTTGGGGTTTCCTGGTCATAGTCGACCCCCTCCTCTACCGCGAATGGATGCCACCGGAACGAGAACAGGGTTTGCGGCAGAATGCGTTCGATCCTGGCCTTCCACACCACGTGTTCATAACCGGGGTAGGTAATCGGTGCTTCGATGGTTTGCCCGGCCACAAAGGTTTTGCCCTTGAGGGCGATGCCAAACCAGCTGCCGAATTGCTCGGCGTCGGTCAATGCGTCCCAGACCTGTTTGCGTGATGCGTTGAGCAGGACTTTTCGTTCAATTCGATCTAACACGTGCATAAGTCACCTCCTGCATTGACAGTAGGCGACATCAACCAATGCGCAACCCTTTCGGTCGCGCAGTGGTGTTGCTACTTATCTCAGGATTTCCATTTGGCATTGATCGTTCCATGGTGCGGCTCCCGTGGCGCCCGTCCCACAGACGGATACTCGTCCACCAGATAACTGCCCAACGGGTTCGCAAGGTGGACGGAGCAAAACTGATCCAGGCCTAAGGGCAATGATGTGTATCTACGTGATGCGCCGGGTAGCTGTGAACGGTAGATTGTCCCTCTTCTCCCTGAGGTGACGCTCTATGACTCAACAACTCCATGGAAGTTGTTTCTGCAAGGCCGTGCGGTATGAACTGGACAGCCTGGATATGCCCATCAGCCACTGCCATTGCCAAAGCTGTCGCAAGGTCCACGCTGCGGCGTTCGTTTCGACAGCGGGCGTGATGCGCGAGCACTTTCGTTGGACCCAGGGCGAAGCGCTGTTATCGTCGTATGAATCTTCGCCGGGGAAGCTCAGGCATTTCTGCTCGCGCTGCGGCTCACATCTGATCGCAGAACGTCCGCATCAACCCCACGTGATTGTGCGTGTGGCAACGCTGGATGATGATCCGGGGGTCACGCCGAGCTCACACATCTGGACCGCCCACGATGTGCCGTGGCTGGCACATGAGGGCGTCGAGCAGTGGGCCGAATGGAAGGCGTGATTTAAACGTGCGGGTCACCTGGGGCTTTGGCCGGCGTCGCATATTGCGGCTTGAGGTGGCCTTCCTGGTCGAGTAACCAGGCATCCATGATCTGGCGCACCACAGGACCGGCAACCCGTCCGCCGGCCTCACCGTTTTCGATCATCACCGAGATCACGATTTTCGGGTGTTCGGCCGGCGCAAAGCCGACGAACAAGGCGTTGTCGCGGTGACGCTCCAAGGTCTTGTTGCGGTCGTAGCGTTCGCCCTGCTTGATCGCGACCACCTGCGCCGTACCACTCTTGCCAGCAATCCGGTATTGCGCGCCTTGCGCTGCGGCGCGAGCGATGCCGCGCGGGTCGTGCATCACCAATTGCATGCCGTGGTTGACTTGTTCCCAGTCACGCGGGTCCTTGAGCACCACATTAGGCATAGGATTTTCGTCCACCGGCGGCACGCCGTTGATGGTTTTGGCCAGGTGTGGACGGTTCCACACACCTTTGTTGGCGATCAACGCGGTGGCTTGGGCCAGTTGCAGCGGGGTGACCTGCATGTAGCCCTGGCCGATGCCGAGGATCACGGTCTCGCCGGGGAACCAGGGTTGGCGGCGTGTTGCGCGCTTCCAGGCCTGGGATGGCATCAGCCCGGCTGACTCTTCAAACATGTCGAGGGAGACTTTCTGGCCGAGGCCGAACTCGGCCAGGTAATCATGCAGCCGGTCGATGCCGAGCTTGTGGGCCAGGTCATAGAAGTAGGTGTCGTTGGAACGCATGATGGCCGCGTCCATGTCTACCCAGCCATCGCCGCTGTGGTTCCAGTTGCGATATTTGTGGTCGAAGTCGGGCAGTTGGTAGTAGCCGGGGTCAAACACGCGGGTCTGGGCGGTAACTACGCCGCTGTCGAGACCGGCGATGGCGACTTCGGGCTTGATGGTCGAGCCTGGCGCGTAGAGGCCGCGCAGTACGCGGTTGAACAGCGGACGGTCGATGGAGTCGTGCAGCGCCGCGTATTCCTTGAAGCTGATGCCGGTGACGAACATGTTCGGGTCAAAGCTCGGCTTGCTGACCATGGCCAGCACCTCGCCGGTCTGCGGGTCGAGAGCCACCACCGAACCGCGACGGTCGCCCAGGGCTTCCTCGGCAGCTTCCTGGAGGTGGACGTCGAGGCTGAGGACGATGTTTTTGCCGGGGACCGGATCGGTATGCTTGAGCACGCGCAGTACGCGGCCTTGAGCGTTGGTCTCGACCTCTTCGTAACCTACGTGACCATGCAATTCGGATTCGTAGAAGCGCTCGATGCCGGTCTTGCCAATGGACTGGGTGCCGCGGTACTCAACCGAATCGAGGGCCTTGGACTCCTTTTCGTTGATCCGACCGACGTAGCCAATGGAATGGGCGAAATGTGCACCCAACGGGTAGTGACGCACGAACTGTGGCTCGACATCCACGCCAGGCAGGCGGAACTCGTTTACGGCCAGCACGGCGATTTGCTCTTCGGTCAACTCGTAGAACAATGTCACGGGAACGAACGGGTGCCGGGCTTGCTTGAGCGCCTTATCGAACACGGCACGGTCTTCGGCAGGCAGGTGCAGCAGGTTCACGATCGCGTCCAACTCGCCCTTGAGATCAGCGGTGCGTTCGCGGGTGATCGTCAGGTTATAGCTGGGCCGGTTGTCGGCCAGTACCACGCCGTTGCGGTCATAGATCAAGCCACGGGTTGGAGTGATCGGCAGGACGTGAACGCGGTTGTTTTCAGAAATCGTGGAGTGGTAGTCGAACTGCACGACTTGCAGGAAGTACATGCGGCCCACCAGGGCGCACGTGATGCCAATCACCAACAGCGCGCAGGCAAGCAGGCGCTTGTTGACCAAGCGGTTCTCGTTTTCGTGATCTTTGATGGGTATCGGTTCAGGCATTTCTACAGCATCTCGTTGAAGAAGGTCGACGCCGCGTCCTGCGGGTGAAAGATCAGTCCTTGTGAAAATGTGCTGCACCATACCAAAAATGCGGAAACACTTTGCATCGATTTCCCCAACGGCATGTTATTTGGCGCCTGGGGAGGCGAGATTGTTTCTTCGCACTTTTCGACCGCCCAAAACAAAACCCCTGTTTGCGTTAGCAAACAGGGGTTTTGGAATTTAATCTTGACGATGACCTACTCTCACATGGGGAAACCCCACACTACCATCGGCGATGCATCGTTTCACTGCTGAGTTCGGGATGGGATCAGGTGGTTCCAATGCTCTATGGTCGTCAAGAAATTCGGGTACTGAGTCGTGGCTTATGCCCCGCTTCAGCAAATTGGGTATGTGATAGCTTTCGGTGTTTTGTGAACGTCGAACTTTCGGTTCATTTCGTCTTCACACACCGCAATCTGGCCTTTCGACGCAAATTGCTTGGGTGTTATATGGTCAAGCCTCACGGGCAATTAGTATTGGTTAGCTCAACGCCTCACAGCGCTTACACACCCAACCTATCAACGTCGTAGTCTTCGACGGCCCTTCAGGGAACTCAAGGTTCCAGTGAGATCTCATCTTGAGGCTAGTTTCCCGCTTAGATGCTTTCAGCGGTTATCTATTCCGAACATAGCTACCCGGCAATGCCACTGGCGTGACAACCGGAACACCAGAGTTTCGTCCCCTCCGGTCCTCTCGTACTAGGAGCAGCCCCTCTCAAATCTCAAACGTCCACGGCAGATAGGGACCGAACTGTCTCACGACGTTCTAAACCCAGCTCGCGTACCACTTTAAATGGCGAACAGCCATACCCTTGGGACCGGCTTCAGCCCCAGGATGTGATGAGCCGACATCGAGGTGCCAAACACCGCCGTCGATATGAACTCTTGGGCGGTATCAGCCTGTTATCCCCGGAGTACCTTTTATCCGTTGAGCGATGGCCCTTCCATACAGAACCACCGGATCACTAAGACCTACTTTCGTACCTGCTCGACGTGTCTGTCTCGCAGTCAAGCGCGCTTTTGCCTTTATACTCTACGACCGATTTCCGACCGGTCTGAGCGCACCTTCGTACTCCTCCGTTACTCTTTAGGAGGAGACCGCCCCAGTCAAACTACCCACCATACACTGTCCTCGATCCGGATAACGGACCTGAGTTAGAACCTCAAAGTTGCCAGGGTGGTATTTCAAGGATGGCTCCACGCGAACTGGCGTCCACGCTTCAAAGCCTCCCACCTATCCTACACAAGCAAATTCAAAGTCCAGTGCAAAGCTATAGTAAAGGTTCACGGGGTCTTTCCGTCTAGCCGCGGATACACTGCATCTTCACAGCGATTTCAATTTCACTGAGTCTCGGGTGGAGACAGCGCCGCCATCGTTACGCCATTCGTGCAGGTCGGAACTTACCCGACAAGGAATTTCGCTACCTTAGGACCGTTATAGTTACGGCCGCCGTTTACCGGGGCTTCGATCAAGAGCTTCGCGTTAGCTAACCCCATCAATTAACCTTCCGGCACCGGGCAGGCGTCACACCCTATACGTCCACTTTCGTGTTTGCAGAGTGCTGTGTTTTTAATAAACAGTCGCAGCGGCCTGGTATCTTCGACCGGCATGAGCTTACGGAGCAAGTCCTTCACCCTCACCGGCGCACCTTCTCCCGAAGTTACGGTGCCATTTTGCCTAGTTCCTTCACCCGAGTTCTCTCAAGCGCCTTGGTATTCTCTACCCAACCACCTGTGTCGGTTTGGGGTACGGTTCCTGGTTACCTGAAGCTTAGAAGCTTTTCTTGGAAGCATGGCATCAACCACTTCGTTACCTAAAAGGTAACTCGTCATCAGCTCTCGGCCTTAAGATCCCGGATTTACCTAAGATCTCAGCCTACCACCTTAAACTTGGACAACCAACGCCAAGCTGGCCTAGCCTTCTCCGTCCCTCCATCGCAATAACCAGAAGTACAGGAATATTAACCTGTTTTCCATCGACTACGCTTTTCAGCCTCGCCTTAGGGACCGACTAACCCTGCGTCGATTAACGTTGCGCAGGAAACCTTGGTCTTTCGGCGTGGGTGTTTTTCACACCCATTGTCGTTACTCATGTCAGCATTCGCACTTCTGATACCTCCAGCAAGCTTCTCAACTCACCTTCACAGGCTTACAGAACGCTCCTCTACCGCATCACTTACGTGATACCCGTAGCTTCGGTGTATGGTTTGAGCCCCGTTACATCTTCCGCGCAGGCCGACTCGACTAGTGAGCTATTACGCTTTCTTTAAAGGGTGGCTGCTTCTAAGCCAACCTCCTAGCTGTCTAAGCCTTCCCACATCGTTTCCCACTTAACCATAACTTTGGGACCTTAGCTGACGGTCTGGGTTGTTTCCCTTTTCACGACGGACGTTAGCACCCGCCGTGTGTCTCCCATGCTCGGCACTTGTAGGTATTCGGAGTTTGCATCGGTTTGGTAAGTCGGGATGACCCCCTAGCCGAAACAGTGCTCTACCCCCTACAGTGATACATGAGGCGCTACCTAAATAGCTTTCGAGGAGAACCAGCTATCTCCGAGCTTGATTAGCCTTTCACTCCGATCCACAGGTCATCCGCTAACTTTTCAACGGTAGTCGGTTCGGTCCTCCAGTTAGTGTTACCCAACCTTCAACCTGCCCATGGATAGATCGCCCGGTTTCGGGTCTATTCCCAGCGACTAGACGCCCTATTAAGACTCGCTTTCGCTACGCCTCCCCTATTCGGTTAAGCTCGCCACTGAAAATAAGTCGCTGACCCATTATACAAAAGGTACGCAGTCACAGAACAAAGTCTGCTCCCACTGCTTGTACGCATACGGTTTCAGGATCTATTTCACTCCCCTCTCCGGGGTTCTTTTCGCCTTTCCCTCACGGTACTAGTTCACTATCGGTCAGTCAGTAGTATTTAGCCTTGGAGGATGGTCCCCCCATATTCAGACAAAGTTTCTCGTGCTCCGTCCTACTCGATTTCATGACTAAGAGATTTTCGCGTACAGGGCTATCACCCACTATGGCCGCACTTTCCAGAGCGTTCCGCTAATCTCAAAGCCACTTAAGGGCTAGTCCCCGTTCGCTCGCCACTACTAAGGGAATCTCGGTTGATTTCTTTTCCTCAGGGTACTTAGATGTTTCAGTTCCCCTGGTTCGCTTCTTGCACCTATGTATTCAGTACAAGATAACCATCTTATGATGGCTGGGTTCCCCCATTCAGACATCTCCGGATCAAAGTCTGTTTGCCGACTCCCCGAAGCTTTTCGCAGGCTACCACGTCTTTCATCGCCTCTGACTGCCAAGGCATCCACCGTATGCGCTTCTTCACTTGACCATATAACCCCAAGCAATCTGGTTATACTGTGAAGACAACATTCGCCGAAAATTCGAATTTCTCAACTAAGAGAACTCACAAATTTTACCTTAGCCTGATCCGTTACCAGTGAAAGTAACGTTCAGTCTATCTTTCTATCACATACCCAAATTTTTAAAGAACGATCTAATCAAAGACTAGAAATCAACATTCACCATCGTCACGATGGAATGCTCATTTCTAAGCTTTCAACAAACAGAAGCAGTAGTGGTGGAGCCAAACGGGATCGAACCGTTGACCTCCTGCGTGCAAGGCAGGCGCTCTCCCAGCTGAGCTATGGCCCCGTATTTCTACAGGCGTTTCCCACACAAAATTGGTGGGTCTGGGCAGATTCGAACTGCCGACCTCACCCTTATCAGGGGTGCGCTCTAACCAACTGAGCTACAGACCCAATTTCGGGCTGCTTCTTTATCGTCTTCTTCAATGAATCAAGCAATTCGTGTGGGAACTTATGGAGCAGCTGATGTCGTCGATTAAGGAGGTGATCCAGCCGCAGGTTCCCCTACGGCTACCTTGTTACGACTTCACCCCAGTCATGAATCACACCGTGGTAACCGTCCTCCCGAAGGTTAGACTAGCTACTTCTGGTGCAACCCACTCCCATGGTGTGACGGGCGGTGTGTACAAGGCCCGGGAACGTATTCACCGCGACATTCTGATTCGCGATTACTAGCGATTCCGACTTCACGCAGTCGAGTTGCAGACTGCGATCCGGACTACGATCGGTTTTATGGGATTAGCTCCACCTCGCGGCTTGGCAACCCTCTGTACCGACCATTGTAGCACGTGTGTAGCCCAGGCCGTAAGGGCCATGATGACTTGACGTCATCCCCACCTTCCTCCGGTTTGTCACCGGCAGTCTCCTTAGAGTGCCCACCATTACGTGCTGGTAACTAAGGACAAGGGTTGCGCTCGTTACGGGACTTAACCCAACATCTCACGACACGAGCTGACGACAGCCATGCAGCACCTGTCTCAATGTTCCCGAAGGCACCAATCCATCTCTGGAAAGTTCATTGGATGTCAAGGCCTGGTAAGGTTCTTCGCGTTGCTTCGAATTAAACCACATGCTCCACCGCTTGTGCGGGCCCCCGTCAATTCATTTGAGTTTTAACCTTGCGGCCGTACTCCCCAGGCGGTCAACTTAATGCGTTAGCTGCGCCACTAAAAGCTCAAGGCTTCCAACGGCTAGTTGACATCGTTTACGGCGTGGACTACCAGGGTATCTAATCCTGTTTGCTCCCCACGCTTTCGCACCTCAGTGTCAGTATTAGTCCAGGTGGTCGCCTTCGCCACTGGTGTTCCTTCCTATATCTACGCATTTCACCGCTACACAGGAAATTCCACCACCCTCTACCATACTCTAGTCAGTCAGTTTTGAATGCAGTTCCCAGGTTGAGCCCGGGGATTTCACATCCAACTTAACAAACCACCTACGCGCGCTTTACGCCCAGTAATTCCGATTAACGCTTGCACCCTCTGTATTACCGCGGCTGCTGGCACAGAGTTAGCCGGTGCTTATTCTGTCGGTAACGTCAAAACAGATACGTATTAGGTAACTGCCCTTCCTCCCAACTTAAAGTGCTTTACAATCCGAAGACCTTCTTCACACACGCGGCATGGCTGGATCAGGCTTTCGCCCATTGTCCAATATTCCCCACTGCTGCCTCCCGTAGGAGTCTGGACCGTGTCTCAGTTCCAGTGTGACTGATCATCCTCTCAGACCAGTTACGGATCGTCGCCTTGGTGAGCCATTACCCCACCAACTAGCTAATCCGACCTAGGCTCATCTGATAGCGCAAGGCCCGAAGGTCCCCTGCTTTCTCCCGTAGGACGTATGCGGTATTAGCGTCCGTTTCCGAACGTTATCCCCCACTACCAGGCAGATTCCTAGGCATTACTCACCCGTCCGCCGCTCTCAAGAGAAGCAAGCTTCTCTCTACCGCTCGACTTGCATGTGTTAGGCCTGCCGCCAGCGTTCAATCTGAGCCATGATCAAACTCTTCAGTTCAAACATCTTTGGGTTTTTAAGAAACCCTAAACTTGGCTCAGCAATCGTTGGTTACATCTTTGATTTCTCGCGGAGTAACTTGTGATGCTGATAATCTTGTTGACTATCAGTCTGACTCCACAAGCACCCACACGAATTGCTTGATTCAGTTGTTAAAGAGCGGTTGGTTAAGATCTTTCGTCTCAACCGAGGCGCGCATTCTACAGCAGCCTCATTTGCTGTCAAGTGATTATTTTCAGAAGCTTTCGAAGATTTCTTCAACAACTTCAACCACTTGCGCTTACGATCTCTCGTTAGCGGGAGGCGAATTCTACAGCGTTACACGCTGCTGTCAACACCTCTTTTTCAACTTCCTGAGCGCTTCGATGAACTGAAGCAACCTGCTGCCGAAAACTGCGTAACTCATTGTTTACCAAAGAGTTTTCCGTTTCGACTGCGCCGGAAGTGGGGCGAATTATAGACATCCAGAATCTGCCGTCAACCATTAATTTGTTTTTACTATCAATTAGCCTGAAAACCGCCAAAACCACTCTATATAGAAAGGACAACGCCAATGACTGAGCAATATATTGCTCAACGCTAAACAGTTGAGCATCATAGCGCCCTACGCCACTCTTAAAATGATCTCGGACACCCCCTCTCAATGACCATCTCTTCTCGCAGCCTGGCCTCGACATTATTCCCTGTCGGCCTGCTGTTGATCGCCATGGCTTCCGTGCAGACCGGCGCTTCGCTCGCCAAAAGCATGTTCCCTATCGTCGGTGCACAAGGCACCACCGCCCTGCGCCTGATTTTTGCCAGCGTGATCATGCTGCTTCTATTACGCCCCTGGCGCGCCAAGCTGACAGCCAAATCCTTGCGTACCGTCGTCGTCTACGGCCTGGCATTGGGAGGCATGAACTTCCTCTTCTATATGTCCTTGCGCAGCGTGCCCTTGGGCATTGCGGTAGCACTCGAATTTACCGGCCCTCTCGCGGTAGCGATATATGCCTCACGGCGCGCGGTGGATTTCCTCTGGATCGGCCTTGCCATCATTGGCCTGCTGTTGTTGATCCCTACAGGAGAAACCAGCCACGGCATCGACCTGATCGGCGCCGCCTACGCACTCGGCGCAGGCGTCTGCTGGGCACTCTATATTCTGTTCGGCCAGAAAGCAGGTAACGACAACGGCGTCCAAACAGCTGCCCTCGGCGTGATGATTGCCGCGTTGTTCATTGCGCCAATCGGAATCGTCCACGCCGGCGCCGCATTGCTGACCCCTGCACTGATTCCGATCGCTATCGGCGTCGCCATCCTGTCCACTGCCCTGCCCTACACACTGGAGATGGTCGCGCTGACACGTCTCCCCGCCCGCACCTTTGGCACGCTCATGAGTATCGAACCGGCATTCGGCGCACTTTCAGGCCTGCTCTTCCTGCAAGAACACCTCTCCCTCGCGCAATGGCTGGCCATTACCTGCATCATCCTGGCGTCTGTCGGGGCGACGCTGACGATGGGCAGCGGCTCCAAACCGCTGGTTCCTGCCGATTGAGTCATATCGAAATGTAGCTCTGGTATTTGCCGCTTATTTAGGCCATGTTAAAGCCGCAAACGAATGTCATTCATGGAGACTTTCGACAAGGACAGCGCGAACGCTACACTCGAGAGCGAGTAGAGCCAGCTTCAAGTATTGCGAAGCGGCTATTAAGGATGGGAATGAAGCGAATTTTGATGCTGTTGATGATCGTGGCGATTGCCGGCTGTGCCGCGACCACCAAGACAGAAGTAAAACGGGGCAAAAAAGGGCTGCATATCAACTGTTCCGGCCTGTCGTCCTCCTGGGAGCAGTGCTACACCAGTGCAACCAACTCCTGCGGCGCCAAAGGCTACCGGGTTATCGCCAAGTCGGGTGACAACTCCGAAGAGCCAGGGGACTACCCCTTCGGCCTCAACCCCGCCGGCTATACCAGCCGCAGCATGATCGTCATCTGCAAGTAAACGACCGAGCAGTCAGCCTCCGACTGCTCATCTTAAATTCCTGATACATACCCAGTCCCTCGCGGTGTTGCGTCTAGACTCCTGCTCGACAATCGAGCCAACGGAGTTCCCATGACACACAACAAGAAAATCGTATTGGTAGTGGGCGCCGGTGATGCCACCGGCGGCGCCATCGCCAGGCGCTTCGCCCAGGAAGGGTATGTGGCCTGTGTCACCCGTCGTAGCGCCGACAAATTACAACCTCTGGTCGACAGCATTCACTCGGCCGGCGGCGAAGCCCATGGCTTTGCCTGCGACGCACGTAAAGAAGAAGACGTGATCGCGCTGATCGAGAAAATCGAAACCGAGCTCGGCCCCATTGAAGCGTTCGTCTTCAATATCGGCGCCAACGTGCCCTGCAGCATCCTTGACGAAACGGCGCGCAAGTATTTCAAGATCTGGGAAATGGCCTGTTTCTCAGGCTTCTTGAACGCCCGTGAAGTCGCCAAACGCATGGTCACCCGTAACCGAGGCACTATCCTGTTCACTGGCGCTACCGCCGGTTTACGCGGCGCAGCAGGTTTCGCCGCGTTCGCCGGGGCCAAGCACGGGATCCGCGCTCTGGCACAAAGCATGGCGCGAGAACTGGGCCCGAGAAATATCCACGTCGCCCACGTGGTGGTCGATGGCGCCATCGATACCGACTTCATTCGCGACAACTTTCCACAAAAGTATGCGCTCAAGGACCAGGACGGCATCCTCAACCCCGAACACATTGCCGAAAACTATTGGTACCTGCATAGCCAACCCAGAGACGCCTGGACCTTCGAGCTGGACCTGCGCCCCTGGAATGAACCTTGGTAAGCACGCCCCATAACCATAAGCAGCGAGCATCGATCATGAGCAAAACCCTGGAGTTCTTTTTCGACCTCGGCAGCCCGGCCACCTATCTCGCCTATACCCAACTACCGGCACTGTGCGCTGAAACCGCGGCGCAACTGGTGTACCAGCCCATGTTGTTGGGTGGCGTATTCAAGGCCACCGGCAACGCATCGCCGATTATGGTCCCCGCCAAAGGTCGCTACATGCTGGATGACCTGGCGCGATACGCCCAACGCTACGGCGTGACGCTCAAGTTCAACCCGCACTTCCCGATCAACACCCTGGTGCTGATGCGTGCCGTCACCGGCATGCAGATGCGCCAACCCGAGCGCTTCGACGATTTTGTCGATTGCCTGTTCCGTGCCCTCTGGGTCGAAGGTCTGCACCTGGGCGATCCAGCCGTCGTGGCCAGTGTCCTTGCCGGGCATGGTTTTGATCCAGAGCAGGTCCTGGCCCTGGCCAACGATGACGATGTAAAAACCGCCCTCAAGGACAAAACCGAACAAGCCGTTCAACGCGGCGTGTTCGGTGCGCCCAGCTTCTTTGTAGGCAACCAGCTGTTCTTCGGTCAGGACCGTCTGGAGTTTGTGCGCGAAGCCCTGATCAAATAGCCGCCGTACGCACCTGCAACCACTCCAGCGCGGCGCCACTGAGCAACGGGCTGAGGCGCTCGCGCACTTCGGCGTGGTAGGCGTTGAACCACTCACGCTCATCCGCCGTCAGCAGCGAAAGCTCCAGGCAACGGGTGTCGATCGGGCACAGGGTCAGGGTTTCAAACTTGAGGAACTCGCCGAATTCGGTCTTGCCCGCTTCCCGGTTCAACACCAGGTTCTCGATACGCACGCCCCAGCGTCCCGGACGGTAAGTGCCCGGCTCGATGGAGGTGATCATGCCCGCCTGCATCGCCGTTTGCGGCGCAGCGGCCGCCTGATAGGCGATCACCTGCGGGCCTTCATGCACGTTGAGGAAATAACCTACACCGTGCCCTGTACCATGGCCGTAGTCCACGCCTTCAGCCCAGATCGGCGCACGTGCGATGGCATCCAGCAGCGGCGACAGGATGCCCTTGGGAAAATGAGCGCGAGACAAGGCGATCACGCCCTTGAGCACACGAGTGCAGTCACGCTTCTGCTCCTCGCTCGGCGAACCGATTGGCACCATCCGCGTGATGTCGGTTGTACCGCCCAGGTACTGGCCGCCCGAATCGATGAGCAACAAACCGTCGCCTTCGATCAGCGCGTGCTCTTCCTCGGTTGCGTGGTAATGCGGCATCGCGCCATTGGCGTTGAATGCAGCGATGGTATTGAAGCTCAGCGACACATACCCAGGACGACGCGTACGCGCAGCGGTGAGGTGTTCGTCGATGGTCAGCTCGGTGATGCGCTCGCGCCCCAGCGCACTGTCCAACCAGGCAAAGAACTCACACAGCGCGGCCCCATCCTGCTCCATCGCCTGGCGGATGTGTTGCGCATCCGCCAGGCTCTTGCGGGACTTGGCCAGTGTGGTCGGGTTAATGCCTTCCACCAGCTTGACGCCAGCATCGAGGTTCTCCAACAGCCCAGCCGTCACGCGCGCAGGATCAACCTGCAAAGTGGCACCCGATGGCACCGCACGCAACGCATCCGCCACTTCGCTGTAGTCGCGCAAGGTTACGCCGTCCTGCTCCAACACCGCGCGCAACGCAGTGTCGACCTTACTAAGCGCCACAAACAAAGTGGCCTGTTGTTGATTGATCAACGCAAAGGACACAAACACCGGGTTAAACGAAACATCCGCGCCACGCAGGTTGAACAGCCACGCGATGTCATCCAGGGTGGCGATGAAGTGCCACTCAGCACCCTTCTCTTTCAGACTGGCACGCAGCGCCGTGAGCTTTTCGCCACGGCTGACGGTGGCCTGCGGCGGCAAGTGCTGATAGATCGGTTGGTCCGGCAGCGGCGGGCGATCTTGCCAGACGTCGTTCAGCAGGTCGATGTCGGTGCGCAGGCGTGCGCCGCGTTCTGCCAGTTTTCCCCCCAGGGTCCGCGCCGAAGCCACGGCCATTACCGCACCATCAACCGCCACTACCGCACCTTCCGGAGTTTGCTCGGCCAACCACTCCAGCGGCCCTGGTTGGCCCGGTTGCAGTTTCACCAACTCGATACCGCTGCCCTTGAGTTCCTTGCTTGCCTGTTCCCAGTAGCGGCTATCGGCCCACACACCGGCGAAATCCGCAGTGACAATCAACGTCCCCACCGAACCATGGAACCCCGACAACCATTGCCGTCCCTGCCAATAACCTGGCAAGTACTCGGACAGGTGCGGGTCGGCCGACGGCACCAGCAGGGCGTGGATGCCCTCGCGGCGCATCAGTTCGCGGGTCTGCGCCAGGCGCTGGGGAACCGTTCCATGGGTCAAGGGCTGCGTACTCATTGTGTCTCCTGCTAACCACGAATAATTATTATGTGTTGCGAAAAATGGCTCAGACCGCCCAGAACGCCGGTGCACTGGCGAGTGCCGCCTTGATCAACTGCACGGCCTGATCAATATCCTGCTCGGTGGTAAACCGTCCGAGGCTCAAGCGAATGGTACGCCCGGCGCTGCGCGCATCATGCCCCAGCGCCAGAAGTACGTGGGACGGTGCATTGCTTGCCGAATTACAGGCCGAGGTCGCAGAAAACGCGATGCCCGCGCTCAAGGCCGCAGCGTTGAATTCACCTTCGCCAAATGTGAGGCTGAGGGTATGGGGAATACGCTGGGTGGCGCTGCCATTGAGGCGCACACCGCCAACCGACTCCAACTGCTCCAGCAGACGTTGGCGCAACCCCACGATCACAGCCTTCTCTTCGACAAAAGACGCCGCTGCCAGCGCGAATGCCATGCCCATGCCAGCAATCTGATGGGTCGCCAGGGTGCCGGAGCGCAAGCCGCCTTCGTGGCCGCCGCCGTGAATCTGCGCCAACACCTTCTGCTGCGCCCGCGGCCCCACATACAACGCGCCGATGCCCTTGGGGCCATACAGTTTGTGCGCGGAAAACGACATCAAGTCCACCGGCCACTCACCCAGGTCAATCGCCACCTTGCCCGCGCCCTGCGCAGCATCCACGTGCAACAACGCACCGTGTTCACGCACCCGCGCGCCAATGCCCGGAATATCGTTGAGTGTGCCCAGTTCGTTGTTCACCAGCATCAGCGATACCAGGAAGGTGTCTTCACGCAACGCTTCGCTGACCGCATCGGCGCTGATCAGCCCATCGGCGTCCGGCACCAGATAGGTCACGGCCACGCCGGCTTCCTGCAGTTGCCGCGCGGTATCCAGGGTGGCCTTGTGCTCGATCTGGCTGGTGATGATATGCCCGCCCGCCACGCCCCGTGCCTGGGCCACGCCCTTGATCGCGAGGTTGTTCGATTCCGTCGCGCCGGAAGTCCAGACGATTTGCTCAGGCGCGGCACCGACCAGTTCGGCAACCTGGCGACGTGCCTGCTCGACCGTTTGCCGGGCGGCTTGGCCGAACGCGTGGGAACTGGACGCAGGGTTGCCGAAATTGGCGTTGAAACCCAGGCAGTCAACCATGACCTGGATGACCCGCTCATCCACCGGCGTGGTGGCGGCGTAGTCGAAATACAACGGACGTTTATTCATGAGGTTAAAGACTCGCAGAGCAGGTTCCCGAGAGCAGCGTCTCAGGTGCATCGACCGGGACAGAGGTCGTCAGGTTTAACCGATCGGATGCCATTAAAAAAGGACCACTTTAGGCAAATGTGCGTAGGAACGCTCCTGAAATTCAGCTTAACAGGCTGAAGTCGCCCCATGGAAAACAAAAACCCGAGGGTCCTTAAGGGAAACCTCGGGTTCTTCGCTGCCAATGCCCCACTCAACTGGGACGACCATGCAGGGTTACGCTGCGTTCGGCGTTCATTTCACCCTGGCGATCGAAGCTGTAGGACTTTTGTGGCTGCCCCAACAGTGCCGCACGCTGCTGTTGGTATTCATCAAACGACAAGCCGCGACGGCTCAGCGCTTCAAGGGCCAACTGCCTGCTTTCTTCCACCGAATAGGGACGCAACTCAGGCGCAGGATGAGTCGCACACCCGGCGACGACGGAAGTGACAAGCAATAAGGCAACAGCAAGCAATCGGTTCATGGTGGCGGCTCTGCGAAGTGGGTTTCGAGTCAATGAACACAGGCTACTCCCGCCCCTGGGCAGGGAAAAATCACCTGCCGTGATAGTCGCTATCAGCCGCCGAGGCACCTTCGATAGCTACGCCTTTTATATTCTTTATTGATCTATAAATATTGAAATACGTTCATTTACGGAATATCTCTAACCCTCTATAAATGGCAACACACCCAACGGGCACTGTTCGCCACGCAACTGTTGCCCAGGCAACAGCCATTCAACAAATCAGCAGGCCGACAACACCAGGAGTTTCCAGCACTGAGCCCACAGCCCACGCCACTCAAGGCCCGCAGCCTTTGGTACAGCTCTTGCTCAACACGCTGCACACCTGCTGTGAACCACTGTTGAAAAAGGAACTGTTCATGACCCGTCCCCTGAATGTCGTTGCCCTCTCCGGCGGAACCTGGCGCCCGTCCCGTACCCTCGTATTGACCCAGGCCGTGCTGGCGGAACTCGCCACCCTGCTGCCCATCCAGACCACCTTGATCGAGTTGGGCGACATTGCCCGGCCATTGGGCGGTGCGCTGTCCCGCGACGAATTGCCGGCCGAGGTCGAAAGCCAACTGTTGGCCATCGAGCAGGCCGACCTGCTGATCGTCGCTGCGCCGGTGTATCGCGGCTCCTACCCGGGCCTGCTCAAACACCTCTTCGACCTGGTCGGCCTCAACGCGCTGATCAACACCCCGGTGCTGCTGGCCGCCACCGGCGGCAGCGAACGCCACGCATTGGTCCTCGATCACCAGTTGCGTCCGCTGTTCAGCTTCTTCCAGGCATTGACCTTGCCGATTGGTGTGTACGCCACCGAAGCCGACTTCACCGACTACCAAATAACCAGTGAGCCCTTGAAGGGCCGTATCCGTCTTGCGGCAGAACGCGCTGCACCGTTGTTTGCAGCGCACTCCCCCTCCCTGCTGAAAATCGCTTAAGGATTTGTCATGGATGTTTTCTGGTTTCTGCCGACTCACGGCGACGGTCATTACCTGGGCACTACCCAAGGTGCACGGCCAGTCACCCTCAATTATCTGAAGCAAGTCGCGCAAGCGGCTGACAGCCTGGGTTACCACGGCGTGCTGATTCCTACCGGGCGCTCGTGCGAAGACTCCTGGGTCATCGCTTCCGCGTTGGTGCCATTGACCGAGCGCCTGCGCTATCTGGTAGCGATCCGCCCCGGGATTATTTCTCCGACCGTTTCAGCACGCATGGCCGCAACCCTGGATCGCCTGTCCAACGGCCGCCTGCTGATCAACGTGGTCACGGGCGGCGACCCCGACGAGAACCGCGGCGACGGCAGTTTCCTCGACCACAGCGAACGCTACGAAGTCTCCGACGAGTTCCTCAAGATCTGGCGTCGCGTGTTGCAGGGCGAATCGGTGGATTTCGAAGGTAAACACCTGCGCGTGCAGAACGCCAAGGCCCTTTACCCACCCGTGCAGAAGCCCTACCCACCGCTGTATTTCGGTGGGTCCTCCGACGCGGCCCACGACCTCGCCGCCGAGCAGGTCGACGTGTACCTGACCTGGGGCGAGCCGCCCGCTGCCGTCGCGGAGAAACTCGCGGATGTGCGTGAGCGCGCCGCCCGTCACGGCCGCACCGTCAAGTTCGGCATTCGCTTGCACGTGATCGTGCGCGAAACCGAAGAAGACGCCTGGAAAGCCGCCGACAAACTGATCGAGCACATCAGCGATGAAACCATCGCCGCTGCGCAAAAATCCTTCTCGCGCTTTGATTCCGAAGGCCAGCGTCGCATGGCCGCCCTGCACGACGGGCGCCGCGACAACCTGGAAATCGCCCCCAACCTGTGGGCCGGTGTCGGCCTGGTGCGCGGCGGTGCCGGCACGGCGCTGGTGGGCAACCCGCAACAGGTCGCGGCACGCATCAAGGAGTACGCCGACCTGGGCATCGAGAGCTTCATCTTCTCCGGCTATCCGCATCTGGAAGAGGCATATCGCTTTGCCGAACTGGTGTTCCCGCTGTTGCCGGAGCCATACGCCAGCCTCGCCGGGCGCGGTATCACCAACCTCACTGGTCCATTCGGCGAAATGATTGCCAACGATGTACTGCCCACGAAAAAGGCTTGAGGGCAGTGAGAGCGGCTTTATGTGGGAGCGGGCTTGCCCGCGATGCAGACACCTCGGTACGTCAGTTAGCCCGAGGTGATGCTATCGCAGGCAAGCCAGCTCCCACAAAAGCCCGCTCCCTCATTTGGCCTTCATTACCAAATCGATAGTGAGGAAACCCGCGTGACAGCCAAACCCCACAGCGTCCTGCCTTCCCCCTTGCAGACAGCCAAACTGCTGGCCGCCGAATTCGCCCTCAGCGCCGTCGAACGCGACGAGCGCGGCGGCACGCCCAAGGCCGAACGCGACGCGCTGCGCCACAGCGGCCTGCTGGCCCTGAGTATTCCCACCCAATACGGCGGCCTCGGCGCACGTTGGAGCGACACCCTGGGCGTCGTGCGTGAATTCGCCAAGGTCGACAGTTCCATCGCCCACGTCTTCGGCTTCCACCACCTGATGCTCGCCACCGTGCGCCTGTTTTCGCGCCCGGACCAATGGCAACCGTGGTTCGAACAGACCGCACGCAAAAACTGGTTCTGGGGCAACGCCCTCAACCCGCTGGACACTCGCACGGTGGTCAAGGACTTCGGTGGCTGGCGTGAGTTCTCCGGCAAGAAAAGCTTTTGCTCCGGCGCCAGCGATTCGGAAATGCTCATCGCCTCGGCGGTGGATGAAAACGCCGGCGGCAAACTGCTGATCGCCGCCATCCCGAGCGGGCGCAGCGGCATCACCCTGCACAACGACTGGAACAACATCGGCCAGCGCCAGACCGACAGCGGCAGCGCCAGCTTCGAGCGGGTCCGCGTCGAAGAGTCGGATCTGCTGCTCGATCCCGGCCCGCTGAGCACGCCCTTCGCCTGCCTGCGCCCACTGATCGCGCAGTTGACCTTCACGCACATGTTTCTCGGAATTGCCGAAGGCGCCTTCGAAGAAGCGCGCAACTACACCCTCACCGAAACCCGTGCCTGGCATAAATCCTCCGCCGCCGAGGTGCGCAACGACCCGTACGTGCTGCATCACTACGGCGAGTTCTGGGTGGCCTTGGAAGGCGTGCGCCTGTTAGTGGAACGTGCCGCCGATTTGCTCGACCAGGCCTGGGCCAAAGGCCCCAACCTCCGTGAACACGAACGTGGCCAACTGGCGATTGCCATCGCCACCGCCAAGGTCGCCGCCACCCGCCAGGGCCTGGAGTTGTGCAGCCGGCTGTTTGAAGTCACAGGTGCACGCTCCACCCACGCGTCGCTGCGCCTGGACCGCCACTGGCGCAACCTGCGCACCCAGACCCTGCACGATCCACTGGACTACAAACTCCATGAACTGGGGGACTGGGCGTTGAACCAATCCCTGCCGACTCCGACGTTCTACTCCTAAGAAGAGGTGCCCATGCAGCTTTTAACCTTACCGCCCTCGCCCGCCCTTGCGACCTCGATCCGCGCCACTGCCCAGGTCTTCGAAGACCCCAAATCCCAGGCGCTGCTCGACCACATCCAGCAAGTGGCGCCCAGCGAAGCCAGCGTGTTGATCATCGGCGAGACCGGCACCGGTAAAGAGCTGGTGGCACGGCATATCCACAACCTCAGCGCGCGGCGCAACCGGCCATTCGTGGCGGTGAACTGCGGGGCGTTCTCCGAATCCCTGGTGGAAGCCGAACTGTTCGGCCATGAAAAAGGCGCCTTCACCGGCGCCCTCAGTGCCAAGGCCGGCTGGTTCGAGGAGGCCGACGGCGGCACCTTGTTTCTCGACGAGATCGGCGATTTGCCGATGGCGATCCAGGTCAAGTTGCTGCGCGTCCTACAGGAGCGCGAAGTCGTACGCCTGGGTTCGCGCAAGAGCATTGCGATTGATGTGCGTGTATTGGCGGCGACCAACGTGCAACTGGAAAAGGCCATCAACGCCGGGCATTTCCGCGAAGACCTCTACTACCGCCTCGACGTGGTCAGCCTGGAACTCAGCCCACTGCGCGAACGCCCCGGCGACATCTTGCCGTTGACCCGGCATTTCATCGAAGCCTACAGCCAGCGCCTGGGCTACGGGCCGATCACGATCAGCCGCGAGGCCGAACACAAGCTTAAAAGCTACAGCTGGCCGGGCAATATCCGCGAGCTGGAAAACGTGATCCACCACACCTTGCTGATCTGCCGCAACGGCGTGATCGAACGCGACGACCTGCGCCTGTCGAACCTGCGCATCGAGCGCCAGGACGACAGCCAGCACGCCACCGACAACAGTGCCGAAGCGCTACTGGAGCGAGCCTTCCAGAAACTCTTCGAAGAACAGGCCGGTGCCCTGCACGAAAAGGTCGAGGATGCACTGTTGCGTGCCGCCTATCGTTTCAGCCACTACAACCAGGTGCACACCGCCAACCTGCTGGGCCTGAGCCGCAACGTCACACGTACACGCCTGATCAAGATCGGCGAGCTGGCGGTGAACAAACGTCGCCCGGGGGAAAACGTGCAAGGCGAACGGATGTTGCACTTATCCATTTAGGCGGCAGTGCAACGCATCGTCATGACTGCGCTCGAAACTGCGCAGCACCTGGAACGAACCAAAGGTCACGGCCGTGGCCTGGTGGGCGCGAATCAGCGTCCAGAAATCATCCTCGCCGTGCTCAAAGCGCTGGAACGCCGCCTCGCCATCCTCGCGGGACTGCCATTGCAGACAATTGAGCACCCGCCGCCCGTCATCGCTGACCTGCACGCTCGCACTCAAAAAACCGCCATGGTCCTGGGCCAGGCGTTCGCTTTGGATGGATAACGCCGCCACCAGGGCGACTTGCTGCCGGGGTTCGATGTGAAATTCGATCAGTTGAGTGAAACCGCGATTCTTCTCTGATACCTGCATGAACACTCCCCTTTCTCTGTAGGCAGAATCTTGCGATTCGATGCCACGCAGGGTAAAACCTCTAGTTAACTAGAGGTCAAGCGCTGTTTCGGAGTTTATACATGCTCAACAAGGAACTCACTGTTGGCCAACTGGCCGCCCGCAGCGGCGTGGCAGTCACGGCCCTGCACTTCTACGAGGCCAAGGGCCTGATCAAAAGCAATCGTAACGCGGGCAACCAAAGGCGTTATCCACGGGATGTGCTGCGACGGGTGGTGGTTATCAAGATCGCACAGCGTTTGGGGATTCCCCTGGCAACCATTGGCGAAGCGCTGCATGCCTTGCCGGATGGGCGCGCACCGACGGCCAAGGATTGGGAGCGGCTATCCGCGTTGTGGCGTGAAGACCTCGACGAACGGATCAACAAGTTATTGCTGCTGCGCGACAAGCTCAACGGCTGTATTGGCTGTGGGTGTTTGTCGTTGGAGGCATGCCCGTTGCGTAATCAGGGTGATCAACTGGGTGAGCGCGGGCCGGGGGCGCAGTTGCTGGAGCCCACGTGAAGGGCCAGTCAATGTGGTTGCCACGAAGGTGTGACCTATAGTGAAAAGGCCGTCCCTCCAAAACCACCACCTAAGGAGAACGAAATGAGCGTCAAACCTATCCCCGAGGGCTTTCAGAGCATTACCCCATACCTGGGCATCGAAAAAGCCGCCGAAGCGATCGAGTTCTACAAAAAAGCCTTCGATGCTATTGCGGTCATGCGCCTGGACATGCCCGACGGCAAGGTCGGCCATGCGGAACTGCGCATCGGCGGCTCGCCGATCATGCTGGGCTCGCCCTGTGATGAAAGTGCCTTTGGCAGCCCGCGCGATGGGCATACCAGCGTCGGCATCCACCTCTATGTGAACGACGTCGACAAGCAGTACAAACAAGCCATCACCGCCGGCGGCACCGTGATCTCTGAACCCAAGGATCAGTTCTACGGCGACCGCTGCGGCACGCTGAAAGATCCGTTCGGCCATGTGTGGTTTGTGGCCACCCACAAAGAAGACCTGACCGAAGCGCAGATCCGCCAACGCGCCATGGAAATGTTCCAGCAAGGCTGAGACTCCAGGAGCAACACCATCACAATGTGGAAGGGGGCCTGCCCCCTCCCACGCGTTCACCCTTGCCCCGTGTGATTCCAGGATGCAGGCACTCAGCATCAGGAGTCCCTGCATGTTCGCCGGCCTCAAAAACACAGCTGCCACCTCAAGGCAGGATAAAGCCCTGCTGCGGGGTGATCACGTGTTCGCTCACAGGCCACTGAAACATTTACTTTCATTTATCGGTTAGGGATTTCTCATTCTCATCCGTCTTAACTTAGATACAGCCCGTCGCGTCAGCAAAAGCTACGACCGGCCTTTCCCGGGCCTCCATCGCCCCCCTCCGATCAAGACCCGCATTCACATGTCGAAGAAGTCACGCTCAAAACTCTGGTTTCTCGTACATAGCTGGCTGGCATTGCCCATCTGGTTCTTTGTACTGATCGTCTGCGTCACCGGCACCCTGGCGGTGGTCAGCCAGGAGATCGTCTGGCTGGCAAACCCGGATATCCGCGCCAGCAAGCCATCGGACGATGCCGAACCGCTGAGTTATGATCAGGTGATCGCCGCCATCAAGCGCGATGAGCCCCAGGTGTTCGTCCAGTCGATCAGCCGTCCCGACGAATCGCATTTCGCCCTCAGCGTCGACCTCAGCTACCCGGATGGGCGCTCGGTGGAGGTCTACGTCAACCCGTATACCGGCAAGATCCAGGGCATCAGCCCGTCCTTCAACTTCCAGGCCTTTACCCGCGCCCTGCACGGCTGGTGGCTGGTGCCGTTCACCAATGGCTACAGCTGGGGCTGGTACCTGGTGTCGGCGCTCGGCATTCCGTTGCTGGCGTCGCTGGTAACCGGGTTGGTGGTATACAAGAAATTCTGGAAAGGCTTCCTGCGCCCGACCCTGCGGGTGCGCCACGGTGCGCGGATCTTCTGGGGTGACTTCCACCGCCTGAGCGGGATCTGGTCGATCTGGTTCATCCTGGTGATCGCCGTCACCGGCATCTGGTTCCTGATCCGCGCGATCCTGGGGGACAACCAGATTTCGATCTCCACGGAGCCTGTGATCCCGGTGATTGCCCGGGAAAAGGTGCCCATGTCGCAGCCCGGCGTGCCGGCACCGATGATTCCGGTGGACGAGGCAATCAAGATTGCCACCCAGCGCATCCCGGGCCTGGAGGCGAGTTTCGTCAGCCTGCCGCTCAACGCCTACAGCCACCTGCAGATTGGTGGCCGCGGCTGGTACCCGCTGATGTACCAGACCGCACAGATCAACCCCTACGACGGAGAGGTCGCCGCCGCGCACCTGCTTTCCGACCGTTCAAAGCTGGAGTTCGTCACCGAGTCCATGCGCCCGCTGCACACCGGCGACTTCGGTGGCCTGTGGATCAAGCTGATCTGGGCGTTCTTCGGCCTGATCATGAGCATGATGGTCTTGAGCGGCCTGCTGATCTGGACCAAACGCACCGCCCTGGCCACCCTCAATGCCCTCAAGCGCGAAGCCAAGACGCAACGCGCGCCGGCTGCTATCCCGGCCATGCAGGCTGAAACTTCGGAGGCCCGCCCATGAGCAAGGTCCTTGCCGCACCGCCTTCGCCCCTGCGGGCCTTTTGGCTGAAGTGGCGTTTTCACATCAATGTCCTGCTGTTGCTGATCCCTCTGGGCTTCATGCCCAAATACTTTGCCGACGCCGCGTTGTTCCGCGGTGACAGCGGTATCGGCGAACGCGTAGCCGGTGACGTGCAGGTCGGGCCCTGGAGCCTGACCCTCGCCGAGTTTCGCAATGAAGGCCCGAGCCCGGACCCGGCAGGCCCGATGAAGTTCTTCAACGCCGCCCTGTGCGACACCTGTGCCGAGCAGGTCAAGGCCACTTACCTGCGTATCGGCAAGCCTCGCAGCCTGCGGGCTGCCGGGGTGATCTTCTTTGGCACGCCGTACCGCATGGGTGCCGCCCTGCCGGTGCCGGAACGCACGCCGGTAGACGCCGAAGTGTGGATCACCATGGAAGGCTGGGACGGCAGCATGCACCAGGGTTCCATCCCGCTGAGCCAGGCCTCGCCTGCCACCATTGCCTGGCTGAACAAGCAAGGAGTTAAACCATGACTTTGATGCGCCTGACCCGCGCCTGCAGCGTCCTGCTGCTGTGCGCCGGTTTCAGTAACCTGGCCCTGGCCCACAACCCGATGTGCGAATGCAAGGAAATCCCCGGCGAACAGATCCAGTGCAAAGGCGGCTTCTCCGATGGCAGCGGCGCGCCCGGCGTGACCCTGGACGTGATTGGCTACGACGAAACCATCCTGGTGCCCGGTAAGCTCGGCCAGGATTCGACCCTGACCTTCAAGAAACCCTCCGCGGAGTTCTACGTGCTGTTTGATGCGGGCCCTGGCCACGTGGTGGAAATCGACCAAGCGGACATCCAGCCACAATGAGTACCACACAGGTTGTCCGCCCCGCCGGGGCCGGCCACGAAACCCTCTACGTCCTGCTGCTGTGCCTGATCATCCTGGCCGTGGCCGGTTCGGTCATCGCGCTGCATGGCGAAACCCAGGAAGTCACCGCCGTGCCCAGCCATCAGCTGGATGCGCGCCGCGACCTGAGCGCCGCCGAGCAAGGGATCTACGCCGACCTGCGG
Organism: Pseudomonas sp. FP2335; assembly: GCF_030687535.1. NCBI lineage: Bacteria > Pseudomonadati > Pseudomonadota > Gammaproteobacteria > Pseudomonadales > Pseudomonadaceae > Pseudomonas > Pseudomonas sp. FP2335. Next base: position 2,043,856 of record NZ_CP117437.1, on the reverse strand, counting down.
GTGACCCTGGATGAAATCCAGTTGTTGCAGCAGGAGCAAAGCAGCCTGCCGACACCGGCGCAACTGGCCGAAGAAGGCTTCGCGCCCTTCGCCCAGGACGCCAGTTCCGTCAGCCGTGGCGACCATCGCTGGCAGGTGCTGGAGCCTTCGTCCTACCTGGGCTTGAGCCAGGTTCCGAGCACCGCCGGGTCGCTGCTGATGCGCGTGCACGGTACCGAGCCGGATGTCTGGCTCAATCGCAGCGCCAACCTGGCCGCTCCTTCCGACCTCTCTGACCAGGCGCTGATCGCAGCCGGCTGGCAACAGGTGGTCACGCAATTCGATGCCGGCGTGACGCGCCAGCACCGCCACTGAACGAGAAGACCGATTGCCCATGTCTATTTCATCCCCCCTGTTGCGCCTGTTGCTGGTTGGCCTGCTCAGCCTGATGCTCGCCCCGCTGGCGAATGCCGAAGCGGCCAAGCGCCTGCGCATCGGCATCACCCTGCACCCGTACTACAGCTATGTGAGCAATATCGTCGGCGACAAGGCCGAGGTCGTGCCGTTGATTCCCGCTGGTTTCAATCCCCATGCCTACGAGCCGCGCGCCGATGACATCAAGCGCATCGGCAGCCTCGACGTGATCGTGCTCAATGGCGTCGGCCATGATGATTTCGCCGACCGCATGATCGCCACCAGCGAGCGCCCGGACATCCCGGTGATCGAAGCCAACGCCAACGTGCCGCTGCTGGCCGCCACCGGCAATGCCGCACGCGGTGCGGGCAAGGTGGTCAACCCGCACACCTTCCTGTCGATCAGCGCGTCGATTGCCCAGGTCAACAACATTGCCCGCGAGCTGGGCAAGCTCGACCCGGACAACGCCAAGACCTACACCCAGAATGCCCGCGCCTATGGCAAGCGCCTGCGCCAGATGCGCGCCGACGCCCTGGCCAAACTGACCAGCGCGCCCAACCCGGACCTGCGCGTGGCCACCGTGCACGCGGCCTACGACTACTTGCTGCGCGAATTCGGCCTGGAAGTCACCGCCGTGGTCGAACCGGCCCACGGCATCGAGCCGAGCCCGAGCCAGTTGAAGAAAACCATTGATGAACTGCGCGCGCTGGACGTGAAGGTGATCTTCTCGGAGATGGATTTCCCGTCGACCTACGTCGAGACCATCCAGCGTGAGTCCGGGGTCAAGCTGTACCCGCTGTCGCATATTTCCTACGGCGAATACACGCCTGAAAAGTACGAAAAGGAAATGACCGGCAACCTCAACACCGTGGTGCGGGCGATCCAGGAGTCGGGAGCATGACGGCGGCGGAGCAACTGAAAGTCGCCAGCGTCGGCCCGACCATCGAGTTCGACAAAATCTGCCTGACCCTGGGCCGCACCACGATCCTCGACGGCGTGAGCTTCCAGGTAGAGCCGGGCAGCATCCACGCGCTGGTCGGCCCCAACGGCGGCGGCAAAAGCTCGCTGATCAAGACCTTGCTGGGGCAAACGCCGCACCAGGGGCAATTGCGCCTGCACTGGCCGACAGCCGTGGGTACCGTCGGCTACGTCCCCCAGGCACTGGAATTTGACCGCGGCTTGCCGATGACCGTGGATGACTTCATGGCTGCCATGTGCCAGCGCCGCCCGGCATTTCTTGGCCTGTCCACACACTATGCCAGCGCGATTGGCGATGCCCTGGAGCGCGTTGGCATGCAGGACAAGCGCAAGCGCCGCATGGGCGCGCTGTCCGGCGGTGAACGTCAGCGCGTGTTGCTGGCCCAGGGGCTGATCCCGGCGCCGCAATTGCTGGTGTTGGATGAGCCGATGTCGGCCCTCGATGAAGCCGGCATCCAGGTGTTCGAACGCCTGCTCAATGACTGGCGCCTGGCCGGGATCACCGTGCTGTGGATCGAGCACGACCTCGAAGCCGTCGGCCGCCTGGCCGACCGCGTCACCGGCCTGAACCGCCGCGTGCTGTTCGACGCCACGCCCAAAGAAGCACTGACCCCGGATCGCCTGCTGACCCTGTTCTCCACCCACCCTCGGAGCCCGGCGCAATGAGTTATGAAGCTTTTCGCTTGATGGTCCAGGGCTGGGCCTCTTCCGGGTACCTGCCGGAAGCGCTGGCCTATGGTTTTGTGGTCAACGCGCTGCTCGCCGGCCTGCTGATCGGGCCGGTACTCGGTGGTTTGGGCACGCTGGTGGTGGTCAAGCGCTTTGCGTTTTTTTCCGAAGCGGTCGGCCATGCCGCACTGACCGGCGTGGCCGTGGGCATCCTGCTCGGCGAACCCTACACCGGGCCGTATGGCGCGTTGTTTGGCTACTGCCTGCTGTTCGGCATCCTGCTCAACTACCTGCGCAACCGTACGGGCCTGGCGCCGGACACCCTGATCGGCGTGTTCCTCTCGGTGTCGCTGGCATTGGGCGCGAGCCTGCTGCTGATCCTGGCGGGCAAGATCAACGTGCACATCCTAGAAAACGTGCTGTTCGGCTCGGTGTTGACCGTCAACGGCAATGACCTGCTGGTGCTGGCGATTGTCGGCGCGCTGGTGATGGCCCTGGCGTTGCCGCTGTACAACCGCATCATGCTCGCCAGCTTCAACCCGCAATTGGCGGCGGTGCGTGGCGTGGCAGTAAAGACCCTGGATTATCTGTTCGTGATCCTGGTGACGCTGATCACCGTGGCGGCGGTCAAGGTGATCGGCGCGATCCTGGTCGGTGCGTTGCTGGTGATCCCGGCCGCAGCGGCACGCCTGTTGAGCCAGTCACTCAAGGGCTTCTTCTGGATCTCGGTGGTGATCGCCACGGTCAGCACCCTGTGCGGCATCCTGCTGCCGATCATCTTCGACCTGCCGATCCCGTCCGGTGCCGCGATCATCCTGATGGCCGGCATCGCCTTCGCCCTCGCCGCCATCGCACGCGGCACCGTGCCCAGCCTCAAAGGGAATCTAGGATAATGCGCCCCGTCTTTCGCCCACTGGCCTTGGCCATCGCTTGCTTGATCAGTACCTCGGCACTGGCTGTCGACGGTTTCGAGCCCAACGGTTTCAAAACCAACCACGGCCTCGGCCATGCCGCGCTCAGCAAGGCCACCTCGATAAAGCCGGTCAAGGTGCTGGCTTCGCTGCCGGTCACCTACGGCTTGGCCGAGGTGTTGCTCAAAGGCACCGACGTGCAACTCGAACGCGCCGCGCCAGCCAACCTACCGGGTTCGCGACAGGTGTCCTACTTCACCGGCCGTGGCGCCCCGGCGCTGGGCAAGCTGGCCGCGGATGCCGACGCCGCCATCGGCCTGCGCTCGCTGTGGGCCGATGACCCGCTGTACCCGGTAGCGCGACGCAGCAACATCCGCATCGTCGAAATCGACGCCGCACGCCCGGTAGACGGCGGCCTGCCGGGCATCGCCGTGCAGCCCGGCGTGGCCGACGGCTTGAACAGCCAGCCATGGCAATCAAGCAACAACCTGGGGCGCATGGCCGATGTGCTGGCCGCCGACCTGAGCCGCCTGGCGCCGAGTGCCAAGCCAAAGATCGACGCCAACCTCGCCGCCCTCAAACAGCGCCTGCTCAAACTCACCGCCGACAGCGAAGCGCGGTTGGCCAAGGCAGACAACCTCAGCGTGGTCAGCCTGAGCGATCACTTTGCGTATCTGGTCAGCAGCTTGAACCTGGAAGTCATCAGCACCGATGCGCGGTCGGACGCCGAGTGGACACCGCAGGCCTTGCAGAAACTCAGTGCCGAGCTCAAAGACAACGACGTGGCCGTGGTGCTGCATCACCGGCAGCCAAGCGAAGCGGTAAAAGCGGCGGTTGCCGCTGGCGGTTCGCAACTGTTGGTCTTGAATGTGGATGGCGCAGACCCGGTGGCAGAGCTGGAAACCAATGTGGATCAGGTGCTCAAGGCACTCACACCCTAAATCCAACTGTGGCGAGGGTCACACCACATCCACGCCCACGTGGATCGCATCATGCCGCCAGAACTCCAGGTCACAATCGATCAACCGCTGGTGCTGGTCATAATTGACCCGGGCAATGCGCAAGCCGGGGCTGCCCACCGACACACGCAACGTCGCGGCAGCCTCCACCGGCAGTGACGTCGGCACGATTTCAAAGCGCACCCGCCCGTAGTGCAGGTCGTACTTGCGGGCATACAACTCGGTCATCGACTGATTCAAATCGCAGTCCAGAATCCCCGGAAAATACTGTGGGTTCAGGTAGTGCTCCACATACAGCACCAGGCGCCCGTCGATCCGCCGACCCCGGCAGATCTGGATCACACTCGATAACGCCGGCAACTGCAACCACGCACACACCGCTGCCGACGCCGGCTGCAAGCGCGCCGAGATCACTTCGGTGGACGCCACCCGCCCCTGGTCGCTGACCATCGCGTGAAAGTGGCTACGCTGCATCAGGTTGTAGGCCAGCCGTGGCGGCGAGACAAACCAGCCACGGCGTTCTTCGCGATAGATCTGGCCCTGGGCCTCCAGTTGTAACAAGGCTTCCCGCACCGTGATCCGGGTGGTACCAAACAACTCGCTGAGCTTGCGCTCGGCCGGGAGTTTGCTGGCGGGCGGCAACAGGCCGTGGTCGATCTGCTCTTGCAGCGCCAGGCCGATGGATGTCACCGCCTTGATTGCCTCATCACGCATCAACGTTACCTATCTGGACTAGACCAGCACCGTTCGGGTGCAGAAACCGCGCTGTATTTGGGCTGTTGCAGTTGCATGTCAGCCTAGGCATTGCAGATGACCGACAGATGACAGTCCGTGTCTGCCCCGCGCAGAACACCCTGCAATACATCGGCCAAGTCCAATCAATGCGGGCACATGGGCATGGTCTACGCTCACTCTGAGCGCAGCGACATCAGCGATTTAAAAACGACATCGACATGAAACTGTCATCCACCGGGCCTAAATTGGCTCAGGTATTGCTGACCTAGACCAACTGGGGCGATTCATCACTGATTTCTTGGGACGCGCCCCAAGAAATCAGTGATGAATCGCCCCCCGCAATCGTTCATAAAAACGCAGCGTTGATAACGCCCAAAGGAGCTTCGGATGAAACAGCTTTTCCTGGCATCACTGTTAGGCTCGACCATTGCCATGTGCACCGCCGCCATGGCCGCTGATACCGATCTAAAAACCCTTGAAGCCGCCGCGAAAGCGGAAGGCGCCGTCAACAGCGTCGGCATGCCCGATGACTGGGCCAACTGGAAAGGCACCTGGGAAGACCTGGCCAAGACCTACGGCCTCAAGCACATCGACACCGACATGAGCTCGGCCCAGGAAATCGCCAAGTTCAAGGCAGAGAAAGACAACGCCAGCGCCGACATCGGCGACGTCGGCGCGGCCTTCGGCCCGATTGCAGTGAAGCAGGACGTGACCCAGCCGTACAAACCGTCCACCTGGGCGCAGGTGCCGGATTGGGCCAAGGACAAAGACGGTCACTGGGCCCTGGCCTACACCGGCACCATCGCGTTTATCGTCAACAAGAAGCTGCTGCACGGCTCTGAAGTGCCTACCAGCTGGGCTGACCTGCTGACCGGCAAGTACAAGGTTTCCATCGGTGACGTAAGCACTGCGGCCCAAGCGGCCAATGGCGTGCTGGCGGCGGCCATCGCCAACAAAGGCGACGAAAAGAACATCGCCCCAGGCCTGCAGTTCTTCACCAAGATTGCCCAGCAAGGTCGCCTTGGCCTGTCCAACCCGACCATCGCCACCATGGAAAAAGGCGAAGTCGAAGTGGGCGTGGTCTGGGACTTCAACGGCCTCAGCTACAAGGCCAAGATGGCCAACCCGGATGACTACGTGGTGCTGATCCCATCCGACGGTTCGGTGAAATCCGGCTACACCACCATCATCAACAAATACGCCAAGCACCCGAACGCCGCCAAGCTGACCCGCGAATACATCTTCAGCGACGCCGGCCAGCTCAACCTGGCGAAGGGCAATGCGCGCCCGATCCGCGCTGAAACCGACCTGAAACTGCCGGCCGAAATCGCCAAGAACCTGATCCCGGGCGAGCAGTACACCAAGGCCAACCCGCAACCGATCAAGGATGCCGACGCCTGGGAAGCGACTGCCAAGAAGCTGCCACAACTGTGGAACGAGCAAGTCATCGTAGAGATGAAATAACAAACCTGAAATGCGGTCGGTGTGGGAGCTGGCTTGCCTGCTCCCACAATTTGGTCCGGTTGTGTCAGAGAAATTGAGTCAAGCCTACTGTTGCGGAGCGCCTCCCCCCATGAAGCACAATGTCATCCTTGTCGTGCTCGACGGCCTCAACTTCGAGGTTGCAAGGCACGCCATGGGGCACTTGCAGGCCTATGTCGGCGCAGGACGCGCAGCCCTCTACAAGCTGGAATGTGAACTGCCCGCCCTGTCCCGCCCGCTGTATGAATGCATACTCACCGGCGTGCCTCCGATCCAGAGCGGCATCGTCCACAACAACGTCTCGCGCCTGTCCAACCAGCGCAGCATTTTCCATTACGCCACCGATGCCGGTCTGTCCACCGCAGCGGCGGCTTACCACTGGGTCAGCGAGTTGTATAACCGCACCCCCTTCCTCGCCGCCCGCGACCGTCATACCGACGACAAGGCACTGGCGATCCAGCACGGGCATTTCTACTGGCATGACCACTACCCAGACTCCCACCTGTTTGCCGACGCCGAAAGCCTGCGCCGCAAACACGCACCGAACTTCCTGGTGGTGCACCCGATGAACATCGACGACGCCGGCCACAAGCACGGCCTTGACACCCCGCAATACCGCAACAGCGCACGCTCGGCTGACATTATCCTGGCCGATTACCTGCAAGCCTGGCTCGACGCCGGCTACCAAGTGCTGGTGACCGCCGACCACGGCATGAACAACGATCGTTCCCACAACGGCCTGCTGGCGCAGGAACGCGAAGTGCCGCTGTTTGTCTTCGGCGATGCCTTCAGCCTGGACCCCAACGCCACGCCGAAACAGACCGACCTGTGCGGCACCGTCTGTGAACTGCTGGGCGCGCCCCACGACAAACCTGTCTGCCGGGAGCTGTTGAAATGACCCGAGGCAAATGGTTGGCGCTGCTGTGTCTGGTGCCCTTCGCACTGTTCTTTATCGTGTTCGAAATCGCCCCGCTGGTATGGGTGCTGATCAACAGCCTGCAAACCGAAGAGGCCGGCTGGGGCATGGAAAACTTCGTGCGCATCTTCAGCTCGAAGTTCTACCTGCAAGCCATCCAGTTCAGCCTGGAAATCAGCTTCTACTCCAGCATATTCGGCATCATCATCGCCACGCTGGGCAGCTACTCGTTACGCCGGGTGGATTCGCCGCTGCGCAATTTCGTCACCGCTTTCGCCAACATGACCAGCAACTTTGCCGGTGTGCCCTTGGCGTTCGCGTTCATCATTTTGCTCGGTTTCAACGGCAGCATTACGATAATGCTCAAGCAGGCGGGGATCATTCAGGACTTCAACCTGTACTCCAAGACCGGCTTGATCATCCTCTATACCTACTTCCAGATTCCCCTGGGCGTGTTGCTGCTGTACCCGGCCTTCGATGCATTGCGCGAAGACTGGCGTGAGTCGGCTGCACTGCTCGGCGCGAATGGCTGGCAGTTCTGGCGGCATATCGGCCTGCCGGTGCTCACTCCGGCCCTGCTCGGTACGTTCGTGATTCTGCTGGCCAACGCCCTGGGCGCCTATGCAACGGTGTATGCCTTGACCACCGGCAACTTCAACGTGCTGCCGATCCGTATTGCCGGGCTGGTGTCCGGCGACGTGTCCCTCGACCCGAACATGGCCAGCGCCCTGGCCGTGGTACTGGTGGCGCTGATGACCGTGGTCACGGTGGTCCATCAACTGCTGCTCAAGAGGAGCTACCATGTCTCGCGCTGAAGCCGGCCCGGCCTCCCTCTACCACCGCGTGGTGGTGTATGTGTTGTTTGCGATCCTGGTGCTGCCGCTGGTGGGCACCTTTGTCTACTCCATCGCCAGCAGTTGGTCGGCGACCATCCTGCCTGCCGGTTTTACCCTGAAGTGGTACGTGCAGTTATGGAGCGACCCGCGCTTTCTGATGGCGTTCGGGCAGTCGCTGCTGGTGTGCGTCGGCGCGCTGATCCTGTCGGTGGTGCTGATACTGCCGCTGCTGTTCGTGGTGCATTACCACTTCCCGAAACTCGATGCGCTAATGAACATCCTGATCCTGCTGCCCTTCGCGGTGCCGCCGGTGGTGTCGTCCGTGGGCCTGCTGCAACTCTACGGCTCCGGGCCGCTGGCGATGGTCGGCACACCGTGGATCCTGATCGGTTGCTACTTCACCGTCGCCCTGCCGTTCATGTACCGCGCGATCACCAACAACCTGCAAGCGATCAACCTGCGCGACCTGATGGACGCCTCCCAACTGCTCGGCGCCAGCACCTGGCAGGCGGCGATCCTGGTGGTGCTGCCGAACCTGCGCAAAGGCCTGATGGTGGCGCTGCTGCTGTCATTCTCGTTCCTGTTCGGCGAGTTCGTGTTCGCCAACATCCTCGTCGGCACCCGCTACGAAACGTTGCAGGTGTACCTGAACAACATGCGTAACAGCAGCGGCCACTTCACCAGTGCCGTCGTGATCTCCTATTTCTTCTTTGTGCTGGTGCTGACCTGGGCCGCCAATATCTTGAACAAGGACAAAAGCCAATGAGCTTCGTCAGCGTCCAACACCTGCAAAAAGGCTACGCCGGCACCCCGGTATTCAGTGACATCAACTGCGAGATCGCCAAGGGTGAGTTCGTCACCCTGCTCGGCCCGTCCGGTTGCGGCAAGTCCACGCTGCTGCGCTGCATCGCCGGGCTGACGCCGGTGGACAGTGGCAAAATCCTGCTGGATGACCAGGACATCGTCCCGCTGAGCCCGCAGAAACGAAACATCGGCATGGTGTTCCAGAGCTATGCGCTGTTTCCCAACATGACCGTGGAACAGAACGTCGCCTTTGGCCTGCGCATGCAGAAGGTCAACGCCGACGACAGCCACAAGCGCGTGCAGGAAGTGCTGCAACTGGTGGAACTCAAGGACCTCGCCGGCCGCTACCCGCACCAGATGTCCGGCGGCCAGTGCCAGCGCGTGGCCCTCGCCCGCTCCCTGGTGACCCGCCCGCGCCTGCTGTTGCTGGATGAGCCGTTGTCGGCGCTGGATGCGCGGATTCGCAAGCACCTGCGCGAACAGATCCGCCAGATCCAGCGCGAACTGGGCCTGACCACGATCTTCGTGACCCATGACCAGGAAGAAGCCCTGACCATGTCCGACCGCATCTTCCTGATGAATCAGGGCAAGATCGTCCAGAGCGGCGACGCCGAGACCCTCTACACCGCGCCGGTCGACGTATTCGCCGCCGGATTCATCGGCAACTACAACCTGCTGGATGCCGACAAGGCGACCCAACTGCTTCAACGTCCGATCAACAGCCGCATCGCCATTCGCCCCGAGGCCATCGAGTTGAGCCGCAGCGGCGAACTCGACGCCCTGGTACGCAGCCACAGCCTGCTGGGCAATGTGATCCGCTATCGCATCGAGGCGCGCGGCGTGGAACTGGTGGTGGACGTGCTCAACCGCTCGGCCGACGATCTGCATCCGGACGGCCAGCGCCTGGCACTTTCCATCGACCCAAGCGCCCTGTGTGAAGTAGCCTGACGCAACGATTTACTGAGAGAGCACGACCGATGGCATTGGTAATTTTTGATCTGGACGACACCTTGATCCACGGCGACTGCGCCACCCTGTGGAGCGAGCAGATGGGCCGCCTGGGCTGGGTCGACCCGGCGTCGTTCATGCGCAAGAACAACGAACTGATGGACGCCTACAGCCAGGGCGAGCTGAAGATGGAAGACTACATGGACTTCAGCCTGGAGCCGATGATTGGCCGCACACCGGCGGAAATCGAGCACCTGGTAGAGCCGTGGGTCGAGGATGTGATCGAGCCGCTGATCTACAGCGACGCCACCAGGGCCATCGCCCGTCACCGCGCAAATGGCGACCGGATTCTGGTGATCTCCGCGTCGGGCACCCATCTGGTCCAGCCTATTGCAGCGCGGATCGGCATTGATGAAGTGCTGGGTATTGAACTGGAGGTCAGTCATGGCGTGTACAGCGGGCGAACCGTGGGCGTACTGACTTACCGCGAGGGCAAGATCACGCGTTTGCTGGAGTGGCTGGAGCAAGAGGGCGAGACGTTGGAGGGGGCGTATTTCTACTCGGATTCGCGTAATGATCTACCGTTGCTGTTGAAAGTGGATCATCCGCAAGTAGTGAACCCCGATCCAGTATTGCGCGCCCATGCGGAACAAGCTGGCTGGCCCATCCACCACTGGATCTGATCACACCCTGCCGAATTGAAAACCCAATCAACTGTGGGAGCTGGCTTGCCTGCGATAGCGGTATATCAGTGAAGAATTCTTCATCTGACACACCGCTATCGCAGGCAAGCCAGCTCCCACATTGGTTGCATTCCAAGTTAAAGATCAGGCCAGCGTCTCATCGATCACCAACACCAGCTTCCCGGAAATCTGGTTGGTCGCCAGCTCGGCAAACGCCGCCTCGGCATCCTTGATCGGGAACGTCTTGGCCAACTGCGGGCTCAGGCGCCCCTCGACAAACAACGGCCATACATGTTGGCTCAGGTCGCTGAACAGGCCAGCCTTGAACTGATCACTGCGACTACGCAGGGTCGAACCCAGCAATTGGATGCGCTTGCCAAGCACCTGGGCCAGGTCCAGCTTGGCCTCGCGACCGCCCATCAGGCCGATCAACACCCAGCGACCATCCAGGGCCAACAGCTTGAGGTCAAGGGCCGCATAGTCGCCGCCCACCGGGTCGAGAATCACATCGAACGGCCCGAAATCCCGCAGCCCTTCTATCCCATCCGTACGTACCACGCCGCCTTGGGCACCCAGAGCTTCGCAGTACGCCAGGCGCTCGGCCGAGCCCACGCTGACCCAGCACGGGCTGCCAAATGCCTTGCACAGCTGGATCGCCGCGGAGCCCACGCCACTGGCGCCTGCGTGCAGCAAGACTTTTTCACCGGGCTTGAGGCCCGCCAACTGGAACAGATTCAGCCACGCCGTGCTGTACACCTCAGGCAACGCTGCCGCCTCGATCAGCGACAGCCCCTCCGGCACCGGCAATACATGGCGCGCATCCACCACCACTTCTTCGGCCATGCCACCCCCGGCCAACAGCGCGCAGACGCGGTCACCGACCTGCCAGGACGAGCCCGCCCCCACTTCACTGATCACCCCGGAACACTCCAGGCCCAGCACTGCACTGGCACCCGGAGGGGGCGGATAAAGCCCCGCACGCTGTAATAAATCGGCGCGATTCAGGCCCGCTGCCGACACACGAATGCGAACTTGGCCTACATCGCAGGTAGGACTGGGTTCTTCCAACCACTCCACGTGACCGTCAACGCCTTGCAATGCTTTCACAGTGCCTCCATAGTGAGTCTGGACTGAGCCCGTAGCAGTAGCGCCGGGCTTTTTGCATTATGCGACCGGACCATATGGAACCGGCTCCCTCAAAGACGGCCTAATATGCGTTATCAATTGCCCCCGCGTCGAATCAGCATGAAGCATTTGTTCCCAAGCACCGCCCTCGCTCTTTTCATTGGTCTCGGCTTCGCGTCGATGTCGACCAATACGTTCGCAGCCAACAGCTGGGACAACCTTCAGCCGGATCGCGATGAGGTGATTGCCAGCCTTAACGTCGTCGAGTTGCTCAAGCGCCATCACTACAGCAAGCCGCCGCTCGACGACGCTCGCTCGGTGATCATCTATGACAGCTACCTCAAGCTGCTGGATCCGTCGCGCAGCTACTTCCTGGCCAGCGACATCGCTGAGTTCGACAAGTGGAAGACGCAGTTCGACGACTTCCTCAAGAGCGGCGACCTGCAGCCCGGCTTCACCATCTACAAGCGTTATCTGGACCGCGTCAAAGCGCGTCTGGACTTCGCCTTGGCTGAGCTGAACAAAGGCACCGACAAGCTCGACTTCACCGAGAAGGAAACCCTCCTGGTGGACCGCAAGGACGCCCCTTGGCTCAAGACCACCGCAGAACTGGATGACCTGTGGCGCAAACGCGTCAAGGACGAAGTGCTGCGCCTGAAGATCGCCGGCAAAGACCCCAAGGCGATCCAGGAACTGCTGACCAAGCGCTACAAGAACCAGCTGGCGCGCCTGGACCAGACCCGTGCCGAAGACATCTTCCAGGCCTACATCAACACCTTCGCGATGTCCTACGACCCGCACACCAATTATCTGTCGCCAGATAACGCGGAAAATTTCGACATCAATATGAGTCTGTCCCTGGAAGGCATCGGTGCCGTCCTGCAAAGCGACAACGACCAGGTGAAGATCGTGCGCCTGGTGCCGGCAGGCCCGGCGGACAAGACCAAGCAGGTCGCCCCGGCCGACAAGATCATCGGCGTGGCCCAGGCCGACAAAGAGATGGTCGACGTGGTCGGCTGGCGCCTGGACGAAGTGGTCAAGCTGATCCGTGGGCCGAAAGGCAGCGTGGTGCGCCTTGAAGTGATTCCACACACCAATGCGCCAAACGACCAGACCAGCAAGATCGTGTCCATCACCCGTGAAGCGGTGAAGCTCGAAGACCAGGCCGTGCAGAAGAAAGTCCTCAACCTCAAGCAGGATGGCAAGGACTACAAACTGGGCGTGATTGAGATCCCGGCGTTCTACCTGGACTTCAAGGCGTTCCGTGCTGGCGATCCGGACTACAAGAGCACCACTCGCGACGTTAAGAAAATCCTGACAGAGTTGCAGAAGGAAAAAGTCGACGGCGTGGTCATCGACCTGCGCAACAACGGCGGCGGTTCCCTGCAGGAGGCCACCGAGCTGACCAGCCTGTTCATCGACAAGGGCCCGACCGTGTTGGTACGCAACGCTGACGGCCGTGTCGACGTGCTCGAAGACGAGAACCCGGGCGCCTTCTACAAAGGCCCGATGGCGTTGCTGGTCAACCGCCTCTCGGCCTCGGCCTCGGAGATTTTCGCCGGCGCCATGCAGGACTACCACCGCGCGCTGATCATCGGCGGCCAGACCTTCGGCAAAGGCACCGTGCAGACCATCCAGCCGCTGAACCATGGCGAGCTGAAGCTGACGCTGGCCAAGTTCTACCGGGTTTCCGGGCAGAGCACCCAGCATCAGGGCGTACTGCCGGACATCGATTTCCCGTCGATCATCGACACTAAGGAAATCGGCGAAAGCGCCCTGCCGGAAGCCATGCCGTGGGATACCATCCGCCCTGCGATCAAGCCAGCGTCCGACCCGTTCAAGCCATTCTTGGTGCAGTTGAAGGCTGACCACGACACCCGCTCCGCCAAGGATGCCGAGTTCGTGTTCATCCGCGACAAGCTGGCCCTGGCCAAAAAGTTGATGGAAGAAAAATCCGTCAGCCTCAACGAAGTCGACCGCCGCAAGCAGCATGCCGACATCGAGAATCAGCAACTGGTGCTGGAAAACGTCCGCCGCAAGGCCAAAGGCGAAGACCCGCTCAAAGAGCTGAAGAAAGAAGATGAAGATGCGCTGCCGGCCGAGGCGGAAAAAACCAAGCCGGAAGACGACGCCTACCTGGCCGAGACTGGCCGGATCCTGCTGGACTACCTGAAGATCAGCAAGCAGGTGGCCAAGCAGTAAATGATGGCAATTTAATGTGATGGCGACCCGAGCTGTCATCATATAGACATCATTCTGTCGTGAAATGAAGGACCGTCGGCTCACCGCCCGCGGTCCTTTTTTTTCGATCGAGATCGCCATGACCATGACCGAACAGCTGAATGCATTGGGCTCAATCCTGGCTCAAGGCAGTTTGCACAGCCTGTTCCAACCGATCATCTGCCTGTCCGAACGACGCATCCTCGGCTATGAGGCCCTTAGCCGTGGCCCCTCCAACAGCCCGCTGCACTCCCCTGTCGCGCTGTTCTCGGTGGCTAGCCAGGCGGGGCGTCTGAGCGAATTGGAAATGGCCTGCCGCGAAAGCGCGTGCCGGCGCTTCAGCGAACAGAAACTGCCGGGCAAGCTGTTCCTCAATATCTCCCCGGAGTCCTTGATGGAGACGGCGCACCAACCCGGGCGCACCCTGCAATTGCTGCGCGACTATGGCATCCCACCGAGCCAGGTGGTGATCGAGCTCACCGAACAGACCCCCACCGACGATTTCGACCTGCTGCAAACCGCATTGCATCACTACCGCAACATGGGGTTCTCGATTGCCCTGGACGACCTCGGCGCCGGCTATTCCAGCCTGCGCTTGTGGTCGGAGTTGCGTCCGGATTACGTGAAGATCGACCGGCACTTTATCGACGGCATCCATCAGGATGCGCTCAAGCGCGAGTTTGTCGGCTCGATCCTGCAAATCGCCAAGGCCTCCCGCGCCCAGGTGATCGCCGAGGGCATCGAGTTGCCGGAAGAGCTGGCGGTGCTGACGGAGATGGGCGTGGACCTGGTGCAGGGCTATCTGCTCTGTCGTCCCCAGGAAAATCCACCGCAGGAACCACGCCAAATGCTGCCCAGGCCCGACAGCGCCAACGTGGCCCTGAGCGACGAAGGCAGCGACCTCAGCGCCCTGCTCAACGAACAACCTGCCGTGGACCAGGACACCGCCACCGCCCAGGTGCTTGAGGCATTTCGCCGCCAGGCCAACCTCAACTCCCTGGCGGTGCTTGATGGCCGCGGGCATCCGGTGGGTATCGTGCACCGGCATTCGCTGTCGGATGCGCTGCTCAAGCCGTTCGCCACCGACCTGTTTGCGCGCAAGCCCATCAGCCGCTTGATGAGCAGCGACTTTCTCGCGGTGGAGTTGAGCCAGTCGCTGCAACAGGTCAGCCGCCTGCTGACCAGCCGTGCACGGCAGCGTATCGAAGAAGATTTCATCATTACGCTCAACGGCGATTACCTGGGGCTGGGCCGCGTGATCGACGTACTCAAGCTGATCACCGAGCTGAAAATCCAACAGGCACGCTACGCCAACCCGCTGACGTTGCTACCCGGCAACGTACCGATCCAGCAATGCCTGACGCGGTTGTTGCAACAACAACGGGAGTCGGTGATCTGTTACGTGGATATCGACAGCTTCAAGCCGTTCAACGACATCTACGGCTATGGGCGTGGCGATGAAGTGTTGCTGTGCCTGGCCCAGTGCCTGAACGACCGGGTCGACGCCAGCCGCGACTTTGTCGGGCATATCGGCGGAGATGATTTCTTGCTGGTACTGGGGCCGCAGGATTGGCGCAAGCGGCTCAACCAACTGCTGGATGACTTCCACACCCAGTGCAGGCGCTTCTACCGTGCCGAGCACCTCGAGGCTGGCTGCTTCGTGGCGTTGAACCGCCAGGGCGTACGTCAGGAGTTCGCGTTACTGTCGCTGTCCATCGGCGTGGTGCATTTATATCCACAGGCCTGTGGACAACTCGATGCCAGCCAATTGGCGGAGTTGGCGTCGCAAGCCAAGCACCATGCCAAGGACGTGGCCGGCTACAGCATCCATGTGATCGACAGCATGGACGCGCTGCCCCAGGCGCTTTAGGCCTCGGCAGATTCCGGGTATTCGTACTCGAATACCCGCACCACTTCCGAGGCATGCCAGGATGCCGCGGCCACGCCATCGGACGGCCCGCTGAAACGCCCCAGGCGCTCCACACATTCAAAGAAGCCGGTACGCGGCAGGCGGCTCGCACCCTGGCTGATCACCAGGGAACTGCGCAACGGCTGCTCGGCCTTGGCGTCCAGCGCTGCCAGGTGTTCTAGGGCGGCGGCCAGGGTTTGCATGGCCGGCGTGGGGAATTGCAGGCGCTCCAGCAGCGCGCGGTACGTCAGCAGATGGCGCTGGCGGCGCGCCTGGTCCAGTTCGTTGAGTAACCCATCCCAATGTTGACGGCTGATACGTAGGCTCAAGATTCATCCCTCCAACCTGCAACGCCCAATTCCCAGGCCAGGCTGCGGCGGATCGCGGCATCCGGCTGGCGTTCACCACTTTCGATCAATCCAAGATACGACGGGCTGATGCCCACGGTACGGGCCAGGGCCTCGATTGCCAGGCCCTTGGCTTCGCGCAAGCCGCGCAGGTCTGCGAGCGGGCGCAGATCCGGGACGGCGGCTTGGGCAGTAGAAACGGGGGGAGGTGTAGCGGGTTGTTGCTGACCGGCAGCTTTCAGCAGCGCCTGGTATTGATCCCAAGGCAACACCGCGTATTCGGGTTCGCCATTGCGTGAAATTATCTGAATATCCATGACTGCCCCGTAGGATAACAACACTTACTAAGTAAGCTCTTTCCCTAGGAGTGTAATCCTAACAGCCACAAAGGTCGCAGAGGATAGCCGTATCGTCAGTTTTTTTGCGGGTTTTCCTTGGCCAGCAGTGCCGGCGTCGCAGGGAGCCGCTCAACCACCGCGAGCTTTTCAGGACGCTGTGCCTCACGCCAGGCACGAAAAGCGCTCAGCTCGTCGTCCAGGGTCTTCATGAGCCATGCCAGCACGGCGATGTCATCGAGCATGCCGAACAACGGGATAAAGTCCGGGATCGCATCGATCGGACTGAGAAAGTACATCAGCCCCGCCACCACCGAGACCAGTGCCTTGGGGCTGATCGCCCGATACTCGCCACGCCAGTACGCCAGGCACAGGGCCTGAAGCAATTTGAGATCATCCTTGAGCTTACCCAGGCGGTTGCCCTGGCTGGAGCCCTTGGCAGCGACCGCGAAGAGCAGCGTAGGCAAACGGCCACGGCCGAGCAAACGCGCCGCCATGGGCAGGAAACGGGTGAAATTGAAGGGTGGTTTCATTCGTCACTCCAGTTCCAGGCGAACACAAATGTTATCCACACAAATTGTGGATAACCTTGTGAACAGAGCCGGTTTTGCTGGCTGAAAGCCACGGTTTACAAGGCTTGCAGTCAGATCGGGCGTTTTTTGCGCACTTGAAAAAAACCCAATATTTCATTGACTTGGCGTTGCTGTGCGGCTAGCCGTGTTCGAGTGTTATATCAGACTGTCACCCGTCACAGACGTTCGCTTGAATCGCATGTAGTGAGCGGGCTTGCCCCGCGCCGGGGGGCGAAGCCGCCCCAAATCCGGCATCGCGGTCTTCCTGATACACCGCGGCGAACCGATTTAGGGCGGCTTCGCCCCCCAGCGCGGGGCAAGCCCGCTCACTACAAACGACAACGCCCCGTCGAGACGGGGCGTTGTGTGTTCAGGCGCCGATTACTTCTTGGCGGCGGGTGCAGCAGGTGCCTCAGGGGCTTCAGCCTTGGCTGGGTCCTTGATGGCCAACAGTTCCAGGTCGAATACCAGCACGGAGTTGGCTGGAATCGCCGGGCTCGGGCTCTGGTCGCCGTAGGCCAATGCGGAAGGAATGAACAGCTCGACCTTCTCGCCTACGTGCATCAGTTGCAGGCCTTCGACCCAACCCGGAATCACACCGCTGACCGGCAGGTCAATCGGGCTACCGCGATCCACGGAGCTGTCAAAGGTGGTGCCGTTGGTGAGCTTGCCGGTGTAGTGCACAGTCACCACGTCGGTCGGCTTGGGCTGGGCGCCGTCGGCTTTCTTGATGATCTTGTACTGCAGGCCGGAAGCCGTGGTCACGACGCCGTCTTTCTTGGCGTTGTCTTCGAGGAATTTCTTGCCGGCGGCTGCCGACTCTTCGCTCATTTTAGTCATGCGTTCTTCAGCACGCTTTTGCAGGGCGGCAAACGCTTCAACCAGTTCGTCGTCTTTGAGCTTCTGCTCTTTCTTGCCGACGGCATCTTCAATGCCTTGGGCTACTGCTTTGGAATCCAGGTCATCCATGCCTTCTTGGGCAAGGCTTTTGCCCATGTTCAGGCCGATGCCGTAGGAAGCTTTCTGCGCCGGGGTTTTCAGCTCTACGCTGGTCTGCGAATCACAACCCGCAAGTACCAGGCTAACCAGGGCCACCGCCGCCGCCAACCGATGCTGTTTCATGCTATTTCCTTGTTCATGCGCCTAAAGGGCATTCGAATAAAGTCGCGAGCTTATCAGGCGGCCACGACCAATGGCTACCGGCATGTGAGCCGAAAACTTCTGATAAGTTCACGTGTTTAAAAGCATTTTCATTCATGATGGAGGCCCGCGATGGATCGCGGGACCACCTCAAACGAGGCTCATGGCCACTTGCCGCACCTGTGGCGTAGTGGCATAACAGCGCTACCACTCGACAAGGATAGTTATCTTGCGCATTTTTTCCCGCGTTTTACTCCTGATCCTCGCGGCTCTGGGGCTGATCCTGGCCGTGGTGCTCTATTACGTCGTCAATCCCAAGCTGCCGGACTACGTGCCCGTGCAGCAGGTGCACTACGGGGACCAATGGAGTGCCGCCGACCGCCAGACCTATTACTTCACGCCCCAGGGCACCCAGGTAAAAGGCCTGCACTACGACTGGTTCACCGCCCTGGAACTGCCGTTCTCCGAGCAGCGCTTCGCCACGCCGGAATACCTGGCGCGCTTCGGTTTCCTGGTCGACCCCAAGCAAGTGCCCAGCGCTCAAAACCCCGGCAACCTGCCCGTGGGTTTCGCCCGGCACAAGAACGCCGACAGCACCGCCGAATACCTGGACATCACCTGCGCCGCCTGCCACACCGGCGAGCTGCATTTCAAAGGCCAGGCCCTGCGCATCGACGGCGGCTCGGCCCAGCATGTGCTGCCTTCCAGCGTACCGACCCTGCGCGGCGGCAGCTTTGGCCAGGCCCTTGTCGCCAGCCTTGCCGCCACCTACTACAACCCGTGGAAGTTCGAACGCTTTGCCCGCCAGGTACTAGGGGATCGCTACGACGCCGAACACAGCCAACTGCGCCAGGACTTCAAACAGTCGCTGAACACCTTCCTCAAAGTCGCCTGGAATGACACCCATCGCGGCCTCTACCCCACCGAAGAAGGCCCCGGCCGTACCGACGCATTTGGCCGTATCGCCAATGCCAGCTTCGGCGACGCGATTTCCCCAGAGAACTATCGCATCGCCAATGCACCAGTGGACTACCCGCAGCTGTGGGACATCTGGACTTTCGACTGGGTGCAATGGAACGGCTCGGCCCAGCAGCCCATGGCACGCAACATCGGCGAAGCCCTCGGCGTCGGCGCCACCCTGACCTTCTTCGACAACGCCGGCCAACCCCTGCAAGGCGCTGCGCGTTACCCCTCCAGCGTGCGCGTGCGCGACCTCAACAGGATCGAAGAAACCCTGCAACGCCTCAAGCCACCGACCTGGCCCGAGGACCTGTTCGGTGCCGTGGACAAACCCCTCGCCGCCAGAGGCCGCGCGCTGTTCGCCGAAAACTGCGCCGGCTGCCACGTACCCAGCGTCACCCAGGAAAACGGCCGCCCGGTGCAACAGCTGAAAATGCTGCCGGTGGACTACATCGGCACCGACCCTGGCACCGCCAATAACATCGCCGACCAACGCTACGACCTCAGCGCCCTGCAATGGGACCCGGCCGAGCTGGCCCAACTGAATGTGCAACTGCACCCCACGCCGACCGAACCCCTGGACCTGAAGAAGATGTCCGTGGCCAAGGGCCTGGCCTACGTCACCGCATTCGTCGAAGAGCACGCCTACCGCGCCGCCGGCGTGACCCCGGCCGAGCGTCCGCGCCTGGACGGCTACGGCCTGCCCATCGGCGTGCGTGAGTTGCGCGCCTACAAGGCGCGACCACTGGCCGGTGTGTGGGCCACGCCACCGTTCCTGCACAACGGCTCGGTGCCGACGATCTACCAGTTGCTCTCGCCCCAGGACGAACGCAGCACCACCTTCTATAAAGGCACCTTCGCCTACGACCCGCGTCACCTGGGCTTCGAAACCGCCGCGTTCAAGAACGCGTTCCTGTTCGATACCAAAATCACCGGCAACCACAACAGCGGCCACGAATTCCGTGCAGGCCAGCGTGGCAATGGCGTCATTGGCCGCGGCTTGCTGCCGCAGGAACGCTGGGCGCTGCTGGAATACCTCAAAGTGCTGGGCGGCCCGCTGGAGCAACAACTGCCATGATTATCCGTTCTCGATACGACCAACCCTCCCTGCTCGCCCGCCTCTGGCTACGCATCGGCGCGTTTCTCGGCAAGACCCTACTGTGGCTGGTGGGCCTTGGCCTGCTGGGATGGCTGGCCTCCAGCGCCTGGTTCGCCTGGCAACACAGCGGCCCGGTGTCACCGGAGGAGCAGATCCCGGCGGGTGAAGCCGCCATGACCCAAGGCATTATCCAGACTGCGGTGCGCATCGTTGACCAGCACCGCGAAGGCACGCGCTACCTGCGTGACGCCCATGCCAAGGCCCATGGTTGCGTGAAGGCCGAAGTCAGTGTACTCGCCGACCTCGACCCGGCGTTGCGCCAGGGCGTGTTTGCCCAACCGGGCAAGACCTGGCAGGCGATGATGCGGCTGTCCAACGGCAACGCGTACCCGCAGTTCGACAGCATCCGCGATGCACGCGGCATGGCGATCAAGCTGCTGGATGTACCGGGCAAGCAGCTGTTGGCCGACCAGCAAAGCCGCACCGAGCAGGACTTCGTGATGTTCAGTCACCCGAACTTTTTCGTCAGCGATGTGGCCGAGTACGCACAGAACATCGGCGCCCAGGCTGACGGCAAAAAGGTGCTGGCGTTCTTCCCCAAGGCCGACCCGCGCAGCTGGCAGGTACGCCATCTGTTTATCGCCCTGGCAACCCTGGCCCCCGCACCGGCGAGCCCGACGCAGACCACATACTTTTCCGTATCGCCCTACAAGTTCGGCGCGGCCAACGCCAAATTCCGTGTCGCGCCCGACCCGCAAAGCTGCCCCCAATACCAGTTGCCGAAGCAGAACCAGGACCTGCCGAACTTCCTGCGCAGTGCGTTGAACCAGCAGTTGTCGACCGACCGCGTAGCGGCGTGTTTCGTGTTGCAGATCCAGCGGCAGAACCCGCAGAAATTCATGCCGATCGAAGACACCAGCATCGAGTGGAAGGAAAGCGATGCGCCTTACGAAACCGTGGCGAAAGTGACGATCCCGGCGCAGGACTTCGACACCCCGGCATTGAACCTGGCGTGCGACAACCAGTCATTCAACCCATGGTTCGGCGTCGCCGAACACCGCCCCATCGGCGGCATCAACCGCTTGCGCAAAGCGGTGTACGAAGCGGTCAGCGACTACCGTCACAGCCGTAACGCCCCGTAAAGAGTGCGTAACAATGGGCCCGACGCCGTAAGGAAAACGTCGGGTCTATTGAGGCTCTTTCGCCCCGCCACTACGGTGAACACCTACCCCATCACGTAGGAATTCACCGTGGAAAGCTCAACCCTCGGCATGCTCGTACTGACCCTGATCGCCGTGTTCGGCACCGCGTCGTTTTGTTTCGAGCATTTGGCCACGCGCCGGCCGCGCAAGAAAAAAGCCGAATAGCCGTCACACCTTGATGTCGGGCGGCGGGTCGTTGATCACCAGCGCCTCGGGGATTTCGTCGACACGCGGATCAAGTACCGCGCCCATTGGGTGTTCGGGCATGGCGACGTGGTGCAACGGTGCGCCGTCGACCAGGTATTCGCCGGTGACCTGCTTGGGCTGCACGCGCCAGATCAGCAGCAGCGCACAGGCGGAAAACAGCATGTAGAACGCGCCGTGGCCGTAGCTGTTCATCAACGCGCCGCTGAGTATCGGCCCCAGGCTGGCACCAATGCCGTGGGTGGCGAGCATCATCGCGCTCAACGGTACACGTCGCGGCTGCTCGACGTTGTCATTGGCCAGCGCCACCGCCAACGGGTAGAGGGTGAACAGCAGCAAGCCGCTGAGAAAACCGAACAGCAACAACAACGCGTAAGGCAGTTGTACCAGCCCCCACAGCGGGATCACCAACAGCCCCAACGCTAACGCGCAGGCGCGAATCAAGCGCGAGCGGTCAATGCGGTCCGACAGCCAGCCGATGGGCCACTGGCCGCACAGCCCGGCAAAAATCGACACCGCGACAAACGTACTTGCCTCGCCCGTGCTCAAGCCGTTGCGTGTGGCAAACACCGGGGCCAGGGCGTAGAACGCGCCGATCATCAGGCCGGTGACAAACACCGTGGTCAGCGCCTGGGGCACCCGTTGCCAGAAAAAACCCACTTCCAGCGGTGCCGCTACCAGCTTCGCCGGGTGCAGGCGCTTGGTCATGGTCACCGGCAGCAGGCAGGCGGCAAAGCAGATCGCGACGATAATCAGCGGTTTGAAATCCAGCTCCGGACGCCAGATCAGCACGCCCTGCCCCAGCATCAAGCCCAGGGACACCGCAACCATGTAACCGGCGAACACCGCGCCGCGCCGGTTGTTTTCCGCCTGCTCGTTGAGCCAGCTTTCGATGACCATGTACTGGTTCATCATCACCAGGCCCATCACAAATCGCAGCGCCAGCCAGAACGCCAACTGCTCGAACAACACGTGCAGCAGCACGATGATGGTGGCGACTCCGGCACAGGCCACATACGAGCGCACGTGCCCGACGCCGGCGATCATGCGGTGGCCGAACTTGGCGCCGCAGACCATCCCCCCGTAGTACGCCGCCGTCAGCGCACCGATCCACACTTCGTTGATGCCCTGGCTACTCAAGCGCAGGCCGATAAAACTGAAAAACAAGCCGTTGCCGGTGAGCATCAGGATGGTCGCGCTGTACAGCGCGGGGAAGGTCAGAAAAGTCAGGTTCATGGTGGCTCAGAGAGGCTTGTTCACATGGCTGGCATGGGCCAGCAGCCATTGGCGAAAACTGCGCGCCGCCGATGGCGGGTTGCGGTGATGGGGTTGCATCAGGTGCAGGCGCCCCCGGCTGTGCATGGTGTGGGGCAAGGCCATTTGCAGGCGACCGGCGTCGAGTTCACCTTGCAGCAGACTCTTCCAGCCAAGGGTCACGCCATGGCCCATGACCGCCGACTGCATCAACAGCTGATAGCTGTTGGTGCGCAGCGCATGCCGCGGGGTGTGGTAGTGGGCGCCGACATCGGCAAACCAATCGGTCCAGGTCAGCCAGTCGTGGTAGTGGTCCTCGACGATCAATAAGGTGTGGGCGTGGAGCAAGTGCTCCACATCGCGAATCGGACCGTGACGCTCTATATAGGCAGGGCTGCACACAGTGATGACCTGCTCGGTGTCGAACACCGGCGACAGCTCCAGGCCATGGGGCGCCGGCAGTTCGTCGAGGTGATAGAACAGGCCCAGGTCATATTCGCTGACATCCAGGTGGCCGGGGCTTTCACTGCACAGGATGCGGATGTCCAGGTCCGGGTGTTCACGCTGGAATTGCGGCAACAAGCCGGCCAGCCAGATCGAGCTGATGGTCGGCGTGCTGGCCAGGGTCAACTGGCGGTCGGCGCCGCGTCGGCGCAGTTCGGCGGACTCACGATCGAGTTCGCGCAACAGGCGCTGGATCGTGCGGAAGTAACGCACCCCGGCGGGTGTCAGGCTCAGCCCCTGGGCCAGTCGATAGAACAGCGGGCGGGCGAGGTCTTCTTCCAGGCGCTTGACCTGGCGGCTGACCGCGCTCTGGGTCAGGTTCAATTCATGGGCGGCCTGGGTAAAACTCAAATGGCGGGCCGCCGCTTCGAAAGTCTGCAAGCAATTGAGCGGGGGAAGATCGACGTTTCGGCGCGACATGACAGGTTCCAATAGCAGAGACAGACTCGGGTGCCCTTGATGCCAGCCAGTCAAGCACCCGAAAGCGTAAAACGTCACCTGTGGCGAGGGAGCCAGCTCCCTCACCACAGGTAGTGCGTTCGCCCTTTACCGACGACTGGCATTCGTTGGCAGGCATCCTGCCAGTTGCCCGCTTACAGCGCGACCCTGGCCACGCGCTTGCTCCATTGGCGGCGGTGCTCCAGCTGGCCGTTCTCCCAGGCAGTCTGCTCCGCTTCGATATAGAACCACTCGGCATCGGCGTGCACGCTCAGACGGCTTTCCACCTCCACCTCCCATTCGTCGCGACCGACGCGGTAGTGCCACTGGATGTCGGCACGGGTCGACAACGGGTCCCAGGCAGAGGTGCGGTATTGCTCGGTGCAACGTTGGTCCACCGCCAGGCCGTGGTCGGTAAACCGCACCGAGCCGAGGTCGTCCTCGATCTTCACGCAGACTTCGCCACTGCCCACGTCTTCGATCAAGGTGCGTTTCGGCGCCGCGGCGCGCAGCACTTGCAGGGCAACCGGAGTGGCGGCCTGCGGCGCTTCGAACGGGCAGTCCACCGCCGCGCCGCTGAACACCGGCAGTTGCAGGCTTTGCAGGGCGGGCAGCAAGGTCAGGGTGGTCAGCTCACGGCTCGGCCACAGCAACGGGAAACTCGCGGTGCTCAAGGCCAGGCGCAGACGATAGCCAGCGGGCAAGCGCATGCCGATGTGGTCCAGGCTCAGGTGCACGTCCATCGGTGCGCCAGGGACTACAGGGGTAACACGGGAAAAGTCCTCACGAAGCGTGAGATTGAGTACGCCATAGCTGATCTGTGTGACCTGGCCATCCGGCGCAATCGCATTCAGCCGCGCCACCAATTGGCCGCAAGCCGTGTCGCTGGCCAGGCGCAGCGTGAGACGCGCATCGCCCAATAGCGCCAGCGGTTCGGTCAGCACCGGCGAGTCGAAGCACAGCGAATGAGCGTCGTCGCGGCGCTGGTCAGTCGGGCCGTCGGGGCCGAACCAGATGGCGCAGTACTCGCCCTGGTGCAGGCCGGTGGTCAGCGGCGAGCAGATACTGCGCGGCGTGGCCAACGGTTGTCGGCCAGGGATCAGGCCGTGCTCGCCGAGGCTGAAATCAGTCCACTGCACCTGGGGGGCCGGCCACCCCGCCGTCTGCACCCAGATCCCCGGCCGCTCGGCGTAACTGCCCTTGGGCGGCAGCACATCCTGTAGGAAGAATGTGCAGGCTGCATCATCCATCACCCCGTTATCGATGCCTTTCAACCAGTGATCCCACCAGCGCTTGGCTTCTTGCAGAAAGCCGATGGCCGGATTCGGCACGGCGAAGTGTGGATATTTGTGAATCCACGGGCCGATCATTGCCTTCTTCGGCCCCGGAAGATGCTGCATCAGCCGCGACACGGTATTGCGGTAGGCATCACCCCAGCCGCCCACCGCATACACCGCCGCCTTGATCTGTGAATAGTCCTCGCACACCGAGCCGTGGCGCCAGTAATCGTCGCGGGTCTGGTGTTGCAACCAGGTTTCGGCGAGCAGCGGCATGCTGTCCAGGCGTTGCTGCCAAAGGGTTTTCCAGGCGTCGCCAACCAGTAGCGGGTCGGGCACGGCAGCGCTGAAATTGAGCATGGTCGCGGCCCAGCCAAAGTTCTCCAGCAGCAGGTTGCCGCCCTTGTAGTGGATGTCATCGGCGAAGCGGTCGTCGGTGGAGCACAGGGTGATGATCGCCTTCAGCGCCTCGGGTTGGCGCGCCGCGACTTGCAGGCCGTTGAAGCCGCCCCAGGAGATGCCCATCATGCCGACGTTGCCGTCGCACCACGGCTGCTGGCACAGCCAGTCGATCACTTCGAGGGCGTCGTCCTGTTCCTGCAACAGGTATTCGTCGGCCATCAAGCCTTCGGATTCGCCGTTGCCGCGCATGTCGACACGCACACACACGTAGCCCTGCCCGGCCATCCACGGGTGAGTCAGCGCATCGCGCACGGCCGTACCGTCGCGTTTGCGGTACGGCAGGTATTCGAGGATGGCGGGGAAGGTTTGCAGGCCGGCGACTTCCGGCAGCCAGATGCGCGCGGCCAGCTGGGTACCGTCCTTCAGCGGGATCAGGCAGTGCTCGATTTCACGGACCTTGTAGGCAAATTCGGTAACGGTTTCCATCGGTAACTCCAAACTTTTATTGCGAACAAACGACGCCCCCGCGCTCGTCGTGGAGCGCGTGGGCAGACACACAGGTTTGAGGGTCTAGCGGGCAAATTCGGTGACGGCGCTGGTACCACGCAGCTCGGGCTCAGCGGTCGGTCGCAAGCGTTTCACCTCGAGCAACGCCGGGTTCTTCAGCCAGAAAATCAGTGAGGTACTGGCCAGCAGCACCAGGATCATCCCCGGCAAACCACCGAGGTTGGACAGCATCTTCACCCCGTCGATGCCGATGAACGACACCATCACCCACGACACTGTGCCGATGATCACGCCCCACACGATCTTCAACATCGGGTTGCCGTCGAGGTCGGAGTCGGCAGTCACACCTTTGCTGCACAGGTTGGCGATCACGTCGGTGCTGGAGTCCGCCGCGGTGACAAACGAGATGAACGCCACGAACAGCAGGAACGCGATCATCAAGCCGCTGGCCGGCAGGTGCTGGAACATCTGGTACAGCACGTGCTCCACGCCCTGTTCGTTCAATACGCGGTTGAGGCTGCCGTCACCGAGCGCGTCGAAATACAGGCTGGCGCCGGAGAAGATGCAGATCCACACCGCCGTGAACAACGCCGGGTAGAGCATGTTGATATGGATGAATTCGCGCACGGTGTAGCCCCGACCGATCTTGCCGAGGAACAGCGCGCTGACCGGCGCCCAGGCAAACCACACCGACCAGTAGAACACCGTCCAACTCTGCGGCCAGGTGTCGCCGCTCGCGGCGCCGGTGGACAGGCTGCGGCTGAAGAAGGTGTCGAGGTACACGCCGAGGGATTCGACGCCGAGGCTGAACATGTACAGGGTCGGCCCGCACAACAGCACGAACAGGCCGAGGGCGAGCATGATCCAGGTGTTGAACGACGACAGCATCACAATGCCGCGCTGCAGGCCGCTGGCCGCCGAGGCGACAAAGGTGATGACGATGATCGCGATGATGACCGCTAAACGGAACGGCGTAGTTTCGCCGCCGATGTATTGGCTCAGGCCACCGGCCAGGGTCAGTGCGCCCGTGCCCAGGGACGAGGCCATGCCGGCGACCAGGGCGAACATCGCCAAGGTATCGATCAGCCCGGCGTAGCGCTTGACCCGCGCCGCGCCCAGCAAGGGTTCGAGCATCGCGCCAATCGAGAAGTTACTGCGGCGGTTGTAGAACACCAGCGCAAATACCAGGGACGGCACCAGGTAGATGGCGTATGGGGTGATGGTCCAGTGCAGGAACATCGTCGACATCGCAAAGCTTTTCGCCGCCGCGCTGCCCGCTTCAATCGGCAGGCTGGTGGGCGGGCCGTACAGGTGGTAGAGCGGTTCGGCGGTGGTCCAGAACAGCACGCCGACGGCCAGCGTGGTGCACAGCGCCACCATGAACCAGCGCCATTTGCTCAGCAACGGCCGGGCGTCCTCACCGCCGATGCGCACCTTGCCCAATGCGGAGAAATACACGATAGCGGTCAGCACCACCATGGCAAACGAGCCAGCGCTGAACAGCCAGGAGAAGTTCTTGAGGATCAGGTTGTTGAGCTGCTTGCTCAGCGCAAGGAATGCATTCAGGTCCACGTAGCTGGCGATCACCGCCGCCAGCAGGATCAGGAAAGTTGGCCAGAACACCAACGGACGCAATGGATATTTCATGTAGAGCCATTCCCCTTGCAGACTATTTTTATCGCCTTGAAAGGCCATTGTTAGAGGGCGGGCACCGCAGCATCCTGCTGCCGGCAGCTCGCCTGGAAGTCTTCGCGTGGCTATAGATAACCGTTTAAGCGGCCAGGGGCGCAATCGACCAATGTGCATGGGGGTATTCCCCCACGTCATGGCGCACCGGCACAGTTCAAGGTGAACGTGCAGTGCACAACGGCAAGGCGCCAAGAGGAAAATCGCAGACGAAAAAAAGCCCGCTCAATGAGCGGGCTTTCTAGTGGTGACCTGGCGTTCAGTGTTCCAGGTTACCGAATATGGCGCAGCGGACGGGACTCGAACCCGCGACCCCCGGCGTGACAGGCCGGTATTCTAACCGACTGAACTACCGCTGCGCGTAACACTTGAAGCGAATGGTGGGTGATGACGGGATCGAACCGCCGACCCTCTGCTTGTAAGGCAGATGCTCTCCCAGCTGAGCTAATCACCCTTCGTTTCGGTGTGGGCGGCATCATACATCAAAAATCCGCAATGTCTTGATTTAAATGCAATTTATTTGAAATATTTTTCTGTAGACGGCGCAAACCCCGTAAATACGGGCTTGCGGGGCCCAAACGCGACTCTATTGCGTTTACCTGACACTTGGCCTCACAATTAAAAACCATTCTCAATAACGCTCGAGCCACGCCTATGTCTGTGGGTGAACCGCCCTTCCAGCGGGAAATTACCGCGCTCTACAGCGAGCATCACGGCTGGCTGCTGACGTGGCTGCGGCGCAAATTGGGCTGTCGCCAGAACGCGGCGGACCTGGCGCAAGACACCTTTGCGCGCATCCTCAATGCACGCGAATCCGTGGCGCACATCCGCGAACCACGGGCGTACCTGAGTACCACGGCGCGACGCCTGGTAATCGATCAGGCGCGACGCAGGCAGATTGAACAAGCGTATCTGCAAGAGTTGGCACTGACGGTGGACGCCCTGGAAGGGTTCCAGTCGCCGGAACAGATCCACACCACCCTCGAAGCCCTGGAGCAGATCGCGTTTATCCTCGAAGGCATGCATGAGTACTCGCGCCAGGCGTTCGTACTCTATTACCTCGAAGAATTGACCCAGCAACAGATCGCCCAACAGCTGAAGTTGTCGGAACGCACCGTGCGCAAGTACCTGATCCAGGCACTCATGCATTGCAGCCATAGCCTGGATACTTGATCGCACATGCCCGACGCCCGCCAACAGATCGAAGAGCAAGCCGCCGAATGGATGCTGCGCCTGCACGAAGGGGAACTGAGCGAGGCCCAGCAGCTGGCATTCGAATGCTGGAAGCAACAGGGCCCGCACTACGCCGCAGCGGCCGCGCGCATGGAAGAAGTCATCACCCGGATGCAGGCCCTGCGTGGCACCAGGTCGCCGGCGCGGTCGGCATTAAGCGCGGCGTTTGCCCACCAGAAAGCCCATCGCCGCAAAAATGCCGTACGCGCCCTGCTGCTGGCGTGCAGCCTGGCGATTCCAGCGGCGGCGCTGCTGGTCAGCCCGTACCCGCAACAATGGATGGCCGATGTGCACAACGGTCCGGGTCAGTGGCAAACCCTGCAACTGGCGGACGGTTCCACGTTGACGCTGAACGGGATCAGCGCGGCGAACCTGCATTTCGACGCCGTGCAGCGCCGCATCGAGCTGCTGCAAGGCGAGATCCTGGTGGAGGTGGCTCACGACCCGGCCCGGCCGTTTATCGTGCAGACCGCCCAAGGCACCTTGCGGGCGCTGGGCACGCGGTTTGTGGTCAAGCGTGACGGTGATGTCACCGTATTGAGCATGTTGCAGTCGCGGGTCGCGGCGCAGAGCGCGAACACCCAGCAGATCCTGGAAGTCGATGCCGGCACCCAGGCCCTGCTCAGCCACGACGGCGTGCGCCTGAGCGGCCGCATCGACCCCGCCAGCATCAATGAAGCCTGGCGCCGTCACCAATTGGTCGTGGACAACCGGCCATTGCCCGAGGTGCTCGATGAGATCGCCCGTCACCATGCCGCACATGTGCAATTCGACCGCGCCGCCCTGCAAAACCTGCGCGTATCGGCGGTGATCCCCCTGGACGACAGCGACCACGCCCTGCAGTTACTCGCGCAAACCTTACCGATCAAGGTCAGAAACTTTACCAATTGGCTGATCTTCGTCGACCGCGACGACAGCGCCAAAAAATAATTATTCGCATTAGCTTCCGGTTTTCTCAGACTTGCCCGTCAAGCAAGGTAATTCGACACGTAAAGGATTGCCTTCACCATGCAGACCCCTTCCTACTCACGCGGGCGCTTTGACCTACTGAAAATCGCGCCCCTGTCCTTGGCCATACTCACCGCCACCGTGCTGAACATCAGACCGGCGCAGGCCGACACGGCCAACGTCGTCGCCCCCGCCTACGACATCCCCGCAGGCCCCCTGGGTGCATCGCTCAATCGCTTTGCGCAACAGGCCGGCGTGGCCATCGTGTTTCAATCCCCCGCGCTGGAGGGCCTCAACGGCCCGGGGTTGCAAGGCAACTACGCCATCCAGGAGGGCTTCGACCGCCTGCTGCAAGGCAGTGGTTATCGCGCGGTTAAAGACGGCCAGGTATATGCGCTGCAGCCCGCCCCCACCGCCGACAACGGCACCCTGGAACTGGGCCCGACCCAGGTCAGCGCCAACCTGCTGGGCAACGTCACCGAAGACACCGGTTCCTACACCCCCGGCGCCATCGCGACCTCGACCCGCCTGGTGCTGACGCCCAAGGAAACCCCGCAATCGGTGTCGGTAGTCACCCGCCAGCACATGGATGACTTCGGCCTGAACAACGTCGACGACGTGATGCGCCACACTCCCGGCATCACCGTGTCGGCCTTCGACAGCGAGCGCAGCAACTACTATGCGCGCGGCTTCTCGATCAACAACTTCCAGTACGACGGCATCCCCTCGACCGCACGTAATGTCGCGTACTCGGCGGGCAACACCCTGAGCGACATGGCGATCTACGACCGCGTCGAAGTACTCAAGGGCGCCACCGGCCTGCTCACCGGCGCCGGCTCACTGGGCGCGACCATCAATCTGGTGCGCAAGAAACCCACTGCAGACTTCCAGGGCCACGCAAGCCTCGGCGCCGGTTCGTGGGACAACTATCGCAGCGAACTGGACGTCAGCGGCCCGCTGACCGACAGCGGCAATGTGCGTGGCCGAGCCGTCGCGGCGTACCAGGACAAGCATTCCTTCATGGACCACTACTCGCGCCAGAGCCCGACGTACTACGGCATCATGGAATTCGACCTGTCACCCGATACCCTGTTGACCGTAGGCGGTGACTACCAGGACACGCTGCCAAAGGGCTCGTCCTGGTCGGGCAGCTTTCCGCTGATCGACTCCCAGGGCAATCGCAACAGCGTCAAGCGCTCGTTCAACAACGCGGCCGAGTGGAGCAGTTGGGAGCAATACACCCGCACGGTATTCGCCATGCTGGAACATGACCTGGGCAACGGCTGGATCACCAAGCTGCAACTGGACCACAAGATCAACGGCTACCACGCGCTGATGGGCTCGATTCAGGGCGACCAGCCGCAGCCGGACGGCACCGCGCAATTGACCTCGGGCAAATACACCGGCGAGACCGTCAGCGATTCCGCCGACCTGTATGTGAGTGGACCGTACAGCCTCGGTGGACGTGAACATGAGTTGGTGCTGGGTGGTTCGATCAGCGCATCGGAATGGAATGGCAAAGGTTATTGGAACCTGGCGCCCAATATCGTCGACTTCAATAACTGGCGCGGCCACGCGACGATGCCGGACTGGGGCAAGGCGCAATCGCTGATCGACGACACCGTGCGCCAGACCGGCGCCTATGCGACCACGCGCCTGAACCTCGCCGACGACCTCAAGGTGTTGCTCGGCGCACGCCTGGTCAACTATCAGGTCACCGGCTACAACCCCAACTATCGCGAGTCCGGGCGGGTCGTGCCGTATGTTGGTGCGGTCTACGACCTGAACGACACGTACGCGGTGTACGCCAGCTACACCGACATTTTCATGCCCCAGGAAAACTACAACCGCGACCGCGACAACAAGCTGCTTGAGCCGGACGAAGGCCAGAACTGGGAGCTGGGGATCAAGGCCGACTTCCTCGATGGCCGGGTCAACGCCAGCGCGGCGTACTTTGAGATCCATGAGTCCAATCGCGCGCTGTCTGACGACGAGTACAACAACCTCAAGCCGACACCGAGCAACTATGCCTACAAGAGCAGCAAGGCGGTAACCAAGGGTTATGAAGTGGAGATGTCCGGCGAAGTCGCCCCGGGCTGGCAGCTCCAGGCAGGCTACACACACAAGATTGTGCGTGACGATCAGGGCGTGAAGATCTCCACGTTTGAGCCTGAAGACCAGGTCAAGCTGTACACCACCTACAAACTCAAGGGCAACCTCGACAAGTTGACCGTCGGCGGCGGCGTGCGCTGGCAGAGCGTGGGTTGGCAGGACATCTACAACAGCCCGCGCGGCGGCTATGAAGAGTTTTCCCAGGATGCCTATTGGCTGGTGGACTTGATGAGCAAATACCAGATCAGCAAAAACCTGTCGGCGACACTCAACGTCAACAACATCTTCGACAAGTCCTACTACACCAACATCGGCTTCTATAACTCTGCGGCCTATGGCGAGCCGCGCAACTTCATGGTCACTACCCGCTGGGATTTCTAAACGCCAACAGACCTTGTGGCGAGGGAGCTTGCTCGCCACAAATAAAAATCGCAGACAAAAAAAGCCCGCTCATTGAGCGGGCTTTCTACGTTCAATCATAGTTGAAGTTTGTTTTAACCTGGCCTCCACGCCGATAGGACATCACAAAAGAACGCCAGCACTCACCGCGTTCCCTGGCGTTTTTATTGAGTTCCTTGGCAAGCATATACAGCGCCGTATCATCGAAATCAGTTCTGGCATCAGTGATCTCAACGCCGTCTCTCTCAACGGCCAGGCCGGTATCGATGAAGCCGTCGCCCACGGTGACGTCATAACAAAAATAGTCATAACCCTCGACAATACCGGCATCGATGATTGAAAAAATCTTTTTAACGACTTCGATTTCTTCAGTAATCATTCTTCAACCCCCTGGAATTCTATTGGGTTCATTTTCAAAAATTCTGGTCCTGACTTTACCATCAACCGTATAGGTCACGGACAACGTACTGGTATCCACGCGGACGATGGGTGTCTGTAGAAGTCCAACGCTTCGGTTTGATCCGAGTCGAACTTGGCAATAGGCGTCAGGTGATCGAGGTTGATGGTTTTATCGGCAAACGCCGCCGCGTGGGTGAACGGGTAGTTTTGCACCACCCGCTGGGGCTTCTAAACACCCCGCTCCGTGGTAAGCAAGCTTGCTCGCCACGCGCTCCTACAAAAATCGCAGACAAAAAAAGCCCGCTCATTGAGCGGGCTTTCTACGTTCAATATTGCAATGAGGCGGCGCGGATCACTTGAGCAGTCTGCTACTCAATCAAGTGGACCGAAGTTCCAGGTGCTCGCGCACGTGCGTCGGCTACGTGTTTCAGGATCTGATCATGAGTCATCGCGTTTACTTGACCAACACCTTATCGATTTCCTGAACCAGGGACCTTGGTGCGGGCGTATCGGCGTAATGCTGAGCCATCTCCATTGGGTCGACCATTGGCGTGGTTACCCCGTCGAAGGAGAAACCGCCGACCACATAGCGTGCGAAGGTAGGCGACGCCGGGTCTTCATCGACCTGCCAATACCCGTCATACCGTGTCGCCAGGTACTCGCCGATGTAGTAACCGATACGGGTAATGAACCATACACGGTTGGCCTCACTGATCACTGCACTTCGAAAACCGCTGTCCAATTGGGCCAAAAATTTCCCGGGCGTGTTCAGGACCTCGTGAGGTTGTTCAAACCCTAGGCTGGTGCAGAATTCATGGAGCACCGGCAGGCGCTCGGATTTGAATGTTGAAAAACCAGCCTTGCGACGCGCCAGCAATTGCTCGTCTGCCCCTTCGAAGTTATCCATGCAGCCCTCATCAATCAATTATGAATAAGCACATCAATTTTATTTAACTCCAGCATCTTTGATAACTCTTGAGGTTGAGGCGACTCGGATTGCTCGAGTTCACTTCGTTGAGAATCACCCGTGCCGAACCGCCACTCAGCGCCGCATTGCCTTCGATCCAACCGCCCAATTGGGTACGACTGTTGGTCGCCGAGTTGTTGAGAATGACGCCGCGTGAATCGACATCAAACTGCTGATAGGTATTGCGTGACACCCCACCCGCACTCGGTGCGGTGATGTTGACTTGGGTGACACCGCTACCGGTGGCGCCGATACCCGGGCGCTGCCCCGCAGGCGCTGAGGGATCAGCAATCACGGCGGCTTGAGCCGAAGCCGCCACCAGTGTAATCAGACCAAGCCCCAGCATCATGGCAAAACGCAAAGGCGTCAGCCGCACTTCGCAGACGGGTGCAACCGTTGTGCAACCCACGCTACCGGCGGCTTTGGCGCCACTGCTGACGTTCTCGGCGACCACCATCAACAAGCCACGAGCCTTGTTGAAAACGATGCGGTACAAATGCTTGTTCATGTTCAATTCCTTTTGAGCTGCGCCATTCCTGAGCGGTGCCAGAGGCAGAGAGAGAAGCGTCGGGCTACAGGGTTGGTAGCAGATGTGCAGCGAACCCGGCGTGAGCTTCGGCGCTGAAGTTCAGCCAGGACATCAAAAACACCGGACAGCCCTGGTCGCTGGCGAGAATGAATTGGCTGGGCTGCTTGAGAGGGGTTGCGCTGAACAGGTCATAGGCAACCTGCGCATATCCGCCGCACAGACCAACGACCCAACCCAACAGGCCAGCGCACGAACAAATGGATGGGGTATAAAAAACATGACACGTCCCTGATAGTGAAACTTCCTACACGCGCCGTTAGTCCGTGAGTAAGCAGAAAAGTGCAATTCAGAGAGGCAAAGAAACCGTCGAGGACGCCTTTTGTGGCGTAGCTCTCATTTATCGGAGCGTGCGCGTGGGCAAGAAGCGGCACGTAAACGCGCGCCACATCCAAGGTGTGTTCATACGAAAATATGCAAGGAAGGAATTTCAGGCACAAAAAAGCCCGCTCAATGAGCGGGCTTCCTGTGGTGACCTGGCGTTCAGTGTTCCAGGTTACCGAATATGGCGCAGCGGACGGGACTCGAACCCGCGACCCCCGGCGTGACAGGCCGGTATTCTAACCGACTGAACTACCGCTGCGCGTAACACATGAGGCGAATGGTGGGTGATGACGGGATCGAACCGCCGACCCTCTGCTTGTAAGGCAGATGCTCTCCCAGCTGAGCTAATCACCCTTCGTCTCGGTGTGGCGCGCATTCTACGGAGCGACCCAAGGTCTGGCAAGCACTTTCTTAAATCTTTTTTTTGAGGCCTTCCAATGGCTTAGGCAGGGTTGGCCTCAGACGTGATCAAGACAATAATGCCCGCCTTTGTATAAAGGAGAGACTCACCCCATGTGGTTCAAGAACCTGCTTATCTATCGCCTGACCCAAGATCTGCCTGTTGATGCCGAGGCGTTGGAAGCGGCCATGGCCACCAAACTGGCGCGCCCGTGTGCCAGCCAGGAGTTGACCACTTACGGTTTCGTCGCGCCTTTCGGTAAAGGTGAAGACGCTCCCCTGGTTCACGTCAGCGGTGACTTCTTGCTGATCGCTGCGCGCAAGGAAGAACGTATCCTGCCGGGTAGCGTGGTGCGTGACGCACTGAAAGAAAAAGTCGAAGAAATCGAGGCCGAGCAAATGCGCAAGGTCTATAAGAAGGAACGCGACCAGCTCAAGGATGAAATCATCCAGGCTTTCCTGCCGCGCGCCTTTATCCGTCGTTCGTCGACGTTCGCTGCCATCGCGCCGAAACAGGGCCTGATCCTGGTGAACTCGGCCAGCCCGAAACGCGCCGAAGATCTGCTGTCGACACTGCGTGAAGTGATCGGCACCCTGCCCGTTCGCCCGCTGACCGTAAAAACAGCGCCAACCGCGATCATGACCGACTGGGTCACCACCCAGAAACCGGCCGATGACTTCTTCGTCCTCGACGAATGCGAACTGCGCGACACCCACGAAGACGGCGGCATCGTACGCTGCAAGCGCCAGGACCTGACCGGCGAAGAGATCCAGCTGCACCTGACCACCGGCAAAGTCGTGACCCAACTGGCCCTGGCCTGGCAGGACAAGCTGTCCTTCATGCTTGACGACAAGATGACCGTCAAACGCCTGAAGTTCGAAGACCTGCTGCAAGACCAGGCGGAACAGGACGGCGGCGACGAAGCCATGGGCCAACTGGACGCAAGCTTCACCCTGATGATGCTGACGTTCGGCGAGTTCATCCCGGCACTGGTTGAAGCTCTGGGCGGTGAAGAGACGCCACAAGGCATCTAAGCCATGTGAAGTTCCACCTATAGGAGCGGGCTTGTGTGGGAGCGGGCTTGCTCGCGAAAGCGGAGTGTCAGTCACTAAATCCGTTACTGAGCCACCGCATTCGCGGGCAAGCCCGCTCCCACATTTGATTGGGTTTCCAAGCAGAGTCATTCACTAATAACAAGGACACTCCCATGCGCGCACTCGCCGCCCTGAGCCGCTTCGTCGGCAATACCTTCGCCTACTGGGTGCTGATTTTCGCGGTACTGGCGTTCCTCGAACCGGGCTGGTTCATCGGCCTGAAAACCGCCATCGTGCCGCTGCTGGGCCTGGTGATGTTCGGCATGGGGCTGACCCTCAAGATTGATGACTTCGCCGAGGTCGCCCGCCATCCGTGGCGCGTCGCCCTGGGCGTGGTCGCGCACTTTGTGATCATGCCGGGCGTGGCGTGGTTGCTGTGCCAGGCCTTCCACCTGCCGCCGGAAATTGCCGTCGGCGTGATTCTGGTCGGTTGCTGCCCAAGCGGCACCTCGTCCAACGTGATGACCTGGCTGGCCCGTGGCGACCTGGCGCTGTCGGTGGCCATCGCCGCCGTCACTACCCTCCTCGCCCCGCTGCTCACCCCGGCGCTGATCTGGTTGCTGGCCTCGGCCTGGCTGCCGGTATCGTTCATGGAGCTGTTCTGGTCGATCCTGCAAGTGGTGCTGCTGCCGATCGTGCTCGGCGTAGTCGCGCAGCGTGTGCTCGGCGAACGCGTAAGGCATGCGGTGGACGTGTTGCCATTGGTATCGGTGGTGAGCATCGTGATCATAGTCGCCGCGGTGGTGGCCGCCAGCCAGGCGAAGATCGCCGAATCGGGCCTGCTGATCATGGCCGTGGTGATGCTGCATAACAGCTTCGGCTACCTGCTGGGCTACTTCACCGGCCGCGTGTTCAAGCTGCCATTGGCGCAGCGCAAGTCGTTGGCGCTGGAAGTCGGCATGCAGAACTCCGGGCTGGGCGCCGCATTGGCCAGTGCACATTTCTCGCCGCTGGCGGCGGTGCCGAGTGCGCTGTTCAGCGTCTGGCACAATATTTCCGGGGCATTGCTGTCGACCTACTTCCGCCGCATGAGCGAGAAAGAAGACCGTCGCATACTGGAAAACACCCCACAAACTTGATCCGCCGGGCACAGTTCGGCACTCTAACGAACTTCGCGGGGACGACCCCGCGACGCTCTCAAGCGCCTAATCCGGGGACGACCCCACGTCTATATAGAAGAGGGTCAGCATGTCCTGGATCATTCTGTTTTTTGCCGGATTGTTTGAAGTCGGCTGGGCCGTCGGCTTGAAATACACCGATGGCTTCAGCAAGCCCCTGCCCACCGCCCTGACGATTGTCGCCATGGCCATCAGCCTTGGCCTGCTGGGGCTGGCCGTGAAGGAACTGCCGCTGGGCACCGCCTATGCAGTCTGGACCGGCGTGGGCGCCGTGGGTACGGTGATTGCCGGGATTATCCTGTTTGGCGAATCCATGGCGTTGTTTCGGTTGGCCAGTGTGGCGTTGATTATTTGCGGGCTCATTGGGCTCAAGATCAGCACTTAGGCCACTACCGCTTTCGCGAGCAAGCCCGCTCCCACATTCGCCCGTATTCCAAAAGTGGAACGCGGTCAAATGTGGAAGCGGGCTTGCTCGCGAAGAGGCCCGCCCCTTCAACACAAACCTACCTGACACTTCCCCGCAACCCACCAACCACCTCCTGCAATCTTGCAGGCGTCGGCTCTGGCACTGGCTCACCCGCCACCAACACCACCCGCGACCAGACCCGGTGAAAGAAGCCCTTGTTCGGATCGCGACTGAAAAAGCTCCCCCACAACCCCTGCAACGCCAGCGGAATCACCGGCACCGGCGTCTCCTCCAGAATCCGCGTCACCCCACCGCGAAACTCATTCATCTCGCCGTCAGCCGTCAACTTGCCTTCCGGAAAGATGCACACCAACTCGCCGTCCTTCAGATACTGCGCAATCCGCGTGAAGGCCTTTTCGTAGATCTGAATGTCCTCATGCCGCCCGGCAATCGGAATCGCTCCGGCCGTGCGGAAGATAAAGTTCAGCACCGGCAAGTGGTAGATCTTGTAGTACATGACGAAGCGAATCGGCCGACGCACCGCGCCGCCAATCAACAGCGCATCGACAAACGACACGTGGTTGCACACCAGCAATGCCGCGCCCTCATCCGGGATCGCTTCCAGGTTGCGGTGCTCCACGCGGTACATGGAATGGCTGAGCAGCCAGATCATGAAACGCATGGTGAACTCGGGCACGATCTTGAAGATGTAGGTGTTCACCGCGATGTTGAGCAGCGACACCACCAGGAACAACTCCGGAATCGACAGCTTGGCCACGCTGAGCAGCAGGATCGAGACAATCGCCGACACCACCATGAACAACGCATTGAGAATGTTGTTCGCCGCGATCACCCGTGCGCGTTCGTTCTCGGCAGTACGCGACTGGATCAGCGCATACAGCGGCACAATATAAAAGCCGCCAAACACGCCCAGCCCGAGGATGTCGAACAACACCCACCACGCCTGGCCATGGCTCAACACCGCGAGCCAATCGTTGGCCTGTACGTTCTGCGGGAAGCCGCCGGAGTGCCACCACAGCAGCAGGCCAAACACCGTCAGGCCGAATGAACCGAACGGCACCAGGCCGATTTCCACCTTACGCCCGGAGAGTTTTTCGCAGAGCATCGAACCGAGGGCGATACCCACCGAGAACACGGTGAGGATCAGCGTCACTACGGTTTCGTCGCCGTACAACCATTCCTTGGCGTAGGCCGGGATTTGCGTCAGGTAGATCGCACCGACAAACCAGAACCACGAGTTGCCGACAATGGACCGTGACACCGCGGGTGTCTGCCCCAGGCCCAGGCGCAAAGTGGCCCAGGATTCGCTGAAGATATTCCAGTTCAAACGCAGCCCCGGCGTCGACGCCGCCGCCCGCGGAATACTGCGGCTGGCCAGGTAACCGAGCACCGCCACACCGACAATCGCCACCGCTACCACTGGCGCGTAATGGGTCGACGACATCATGATCCCGGCGCCAATGGTGCCGGCCAGGATCGCCAGGAACGTACCCATCTCCACCAGGCCGTTGCCGCCCACCAGCTCATCTTCGTGCAGGGCCTGGGGCATGATCGAGTACTTCACCGGCCCGAACAGCGCCGAATGGGTGCCCATGGCAAACAACGCCAGCAGCATCAATTCCAGATGGTTGGTCAAGAAGCCCGCGGCGCCCACGGCCATGATCACGATCTCGCCGATCTTGATCGCGCGGATCAACGCGTCCTTGTTGAATTTCTCGCCAAACTGCCCGGCCAGCGCCGAGAACAGGAAGAACGGCAGGATGAACAGCAACGCGCACAGGTTGACCCAGATCGAACGGTCACCGTCGATGGTCAGCTTGTAGAGAATGGCGAGGATCAGCGATTGCTTGAAGATGTTGTCGTTGAAAGCACCCAGCAACTGGGTAATGAAAAACGGCAGGAAGCGCCGTGTGCGCAGCAAGGTGAATTGCGAGGGGTGGCTCATCGTCCGTGTTCCTGCGTGGCCTGTTTTTTTGTAAAAGCATTCAGGCCACGACTTTACCTAATCCGGCTTACTTATTCCCTAGTCCTGCAATACACGGCGAAACAAAAAGCTCACCTTTATAGGCGCCCTGCACGGTGCGCCTGGCGACGATCAGCCACATCAACGCCAACGTCAGCACCAGCACACTGCCGAACACACTGAAGAACCCCAGATGCAGCAGGCTCGCCAGCTTCAACGTGGCCAGCGCATACACGCCCAGTGGAAAGGTAAACCCCCACCAGCCGAGGTTGAATGGGATGCCCGCACGCAGGTAACGCAGGGTGATCAACACGGCGATCAGCATCCACCACAAACCGAAGCCCCACAGGGTAATACCGGCCACCAGGCCCAGGCCGTTGGCCATCTCGCCGACACCGGGCATGCCGTTGGCAGCAAAGATCGCCGGGGCGTCGCCGCCGAGCAGCAACATACCCAGGGCACCAGTGCCGATCGGGCCAAGGGCCAGCCAGCTCGACGCAGCCATATTGGCGTGGGGCAGTTTATGCAGGGCCATGCGCAACATCAGGATGGTCAGGATGCTGAACGCCACCGGCAAGGAAAACGCCCACAGTACGTAGCCTGTCACCAGCATCACCAGTTGCCCATGGGCATCGGCCAAGTGCGGCGCCAACAGGCCACCGCTGGCAGCGGCCACTTCAGCAGCGACCACGGGCAGCAGCCACACGGCCGTCATCTGGTCGATGCTGTGTTCCTGGCGGGTGAACATCATGAAGGGGATCAACACGCCACAGGCCAGGGCCATTGCCACGTCCAGCCACCACAGGGCTTCGGCCAGCGGTATCACATCGCCGCCCCAGCGCGGCAAGCCGAACAGCAGCAAACCGTTGAGAATGGTCGCCAGGCCCATGGGGATGGTGCCGAAGAACATCGAAACCGTGGAGTGCCCGAAGATCCGCCGCGCCTCGTGGAAAAACATCACCCAGCGGGCCGCATACAATCCGCTGAACAATACAAACAGGCCGATGGTGAACCACCACAAGCCTTCGGCGATGGCGTACAAGCCCGGCAGGTTGACCGGCACCTGCGCCAAGGCCAGCGCCAGCACGCCGGTGCCCATGGTCGCGGCAAACCAGTTGGGGGTGAACTGGCGAATCACTTCCCGTGGCCGGGCCAGGTGACTGAAGGGTTTGTAACTGATGGTATTCGAGCAGGTCATGATGGTTATCCTCTTCCTCGCATGAGGTTGAGACCATGGTAGAACCCAATCGAATATCTATATAACGGGTAATTTCTCTAACTGTTATCTGTTTTACCTATAAGCACGTTTTACCGAGCCCTGTACCAGCAGACCGCCCAGGGCACCAAGCGATAGCAGGATCAGCACAACGCCATAGCCATCGGTGGTGGCGATCAGGCCGAAACTGCGGATCAGGTTGCCCGCCAGCAGCGACGGCAGGCAGAACGCCAGGTAGCTCAACACATAAAACGCCGACATCAGGCCGGCCCGCTCGTGGGGCAGCGCCAGGGGCACCACGCTGCGCAACGCGCCAAGAAAACCGGCGCCGAAACCGCTGCCCGCAACCAGCGTGGCCATGAAAAACAGCGGCAGACTGGCACTGTGCACCGCCATGAGGATCAGCCCCACACCGACGGCCAGCAGGCTTGCCCCCAGGCGCAGGACTTTGTCGGCAGGCCGATTGCGCAGGCTGAAGATCATCAGCGCGCCGCTCAAGGTCAGCACCGCCACCAGCCCACCGCCGATCAGGTTGGACGTGGAACCGGTCGCTGCCCGTACCAGCGAGGGCGCCAACGACAGATAGAACCCGCCCATCGCCCACACCGCCACATCCACCGGCAGCGACAACCACAACGCCCGGCGCGCCTGGGGCGGCACATGCAAGGTCGGGCGCAACGAGGCCAAGGCTCCCGGAATGCGGCTCACGGTTTCCGGCAGGCGCCATACGTACAGCGCCTGCAACAGCATCAGCACGAACAGTGTCCAGTAGATCAACTGCGTCGGCAGCGGCGCGAACTCCACCAGCACGCTGCTGCCCATCGCACCGCACGCCATACCCAGCAACGGCGCCACACTGTTGACCAGCGGCCCCTGCTGGCGATCGTGGTCGAGCAGCGCGGCACCGAGCACGGCGGTGGCCATGCCAGTGGCGAAACCTTGCAACGTGCGTGCAGCAATCAGCCAGGCCACGCTGCCCTCATTGATAAACAGCAACATCGCCAGCATATCCAGGACCAGCGCGGCGAAAATCACCGGCTTGCGCCCCAGGTGGTCCGACAGCGAGCCCACGGTCAACAACGCCGCCAGCAGGCTGATGGCATAGACCCCAAAGATCAGCGTAAGCATGCCCGCGGAAAAATGCAGGCCTTCCTGATACAGGTGATACAACGGCGTCGGCGCGCTGGAAGCGGCGAGGAAGGTCAGCAAGGTGATCGCCAGGAACACCAGGCTGGAACGGTTAGAAGGGTTGCTGGACATGGGCACGCTCCGCTAAAGCTAATATTTTGCTTTTGCTGAGTGTGCTACTGGCCGGCGCTTAAAGCAAATTCTTTGTGTTAAGGTCGCAAACATGGCGATAAAAGAAGGCCTCCGCCCGGGGGGCCGTAGTGCCCGGGTCCAAGAATCCGTCCATACGGCGGTGCGCGAATTGCTGGAAGCCCATGAGCGTTCCAGCGTCACCGTGCCGATGATTGCCGCGCGCGCAGGCGTCACGCCGTCGACCATCTACCGGCGCTGGGGCGACCTTTCGGTGCTGCTGGCCGATGTGGCCCTGGCACGCCTGCGCCCGGACAGCGAACCGGCCAACACCGGCAGCCTGCGCGGCGACCTGCAAGCCTGGGCCGAGCAGTATCTGGATGAGATGAGTTCAGAGCCGGGACGCCACATGATGCGCGACGTGCAATGCAGCCAGACGCCGGGGTATTGCGTGGCGCTGATTGGCGGGCAGTTGCAGGTGATCGTGGATCGCTATCCCGGCGAACAGGCGCCCAGCGTGGAGCGGTTGATCAACCTGCTGGCGGCGCCGACGGTGTTCAGGATCTTGTTTGCGGATGCGCCGTTGCCGGTGGAAGAGCTGCATGCGCTGATCGAGTTGGCACTAAAGCCATAATGCCTTGCACATAACCAAATGTGGGAGCGGGCTTGCTCGCGAAAGCGGTGGGTCAGTGAATACATCTTTGACTGATACACCGTCTTCGCG
Organism: Pseudomonas sp. FP2335; assembly: GCF_030687535.1. Taxonomy (NCBI): domain Bacteria; kingdom Pseudomonadati; phylum Pseudomonadota; class Gammaproteobacteria; order Pseudomonadales; family Pseudomonadaceae; genus Pseudomonas; species Pseudomonas sp. FP2335. The sequence continues at coordinate 2,001,194 of NZ_CP117437.1, read as the reverse complement.
AGCAAGCCCGCTCCCACATTTTCTGACCGCATTCAGTCAGTGAGTCAGGTACGCATCCCACGCCCGCTCACCAGCAGCTTCGCGCAGCCGATATACAGCACCACGGTCGCCACCAGCATGAAGGTGATCGCCACGCTGATCTTGATGTCCGACACCCCCAGAATGCCGTAACGGAACGCGTTGACCATATGCAGCACCGGGTTGGCCAACGACACGGTCTGCCAGAACGGTGGCAGCAAGGTGATCGAATAGAACACCCCGCCCAGGTAGGTCAGCGGCGTCAGCACGAATGTCGGGATGATCGAAATATCATCGAAGTTGCGTGCAAACACGGCGTTGATGAAGCCCAGCAGCGAGAAAATCGTCGCCGTCAACACCACCACCAGAATGGTGACCCCGAGGTGATGCACCTGCAGGTGGGTGAAGAACAGCGACAGCAACGTCACGATCACGCCGACCATCAGGCCACGCAGCACGCCGCCCACGGTGTAGCCGATCAGGATGGTATGCGGCGACACCGGCGACACCATCAGTTCCTCGATCGAACGCTGGAACTTGCTGCCGAAGAAACTCGACACCACGTTGCCGTAGGCGTTGGTGATCACCGACATCATGATCAGCCCCGGCACGATGTACTCCATGTAGGTAAAACCACCCATGTCGCCGATCTGCCGGCCAATCAGGTTACCGAAGATCACGAAGTACAGGACCATGGTGATCGCCGGCGGTAGCAGGGTCTGCGGCCAGATCCGGGTAAAGCGTTTCACTTCGCGATAGATGATGGTTTGCAGCGCGACGAGGTTGGGTTGCAGTTCGGAACTCATAACGCCACCTTCGCCAGATTTTTCTCCACCAGGGACACGAACAACTCCTCAAGGCGATTGGTTTTGTTGCGCAGGCTCAGCACTTCGATGTTCTGGGTCGCCAACTGCGTGAACAGCGCGGTGATGCCCATGGCTTTGTCCACCTGCACTTCCAGGGTGTGGCTGTCGACCAGGCGGCTCGGGTAACCGAGCAGCTGCGGCGGCACCGACAGATTGCTCTTCAAGTCGAGCAGGAAGGTTTCCACATGCAACTGGCCCAGCAGGTTACGCATGCTGGTGTTCTCGACAATGGTGCCGTGGTCGATGATGCCGATGTTGCGGCACAGCTGCTCAGCCTCTTCCAGGTAATGGGTGGTGAGGATGATGGTGATGCCCTTCTCGTTCAGTTCGGTGAGGAAGGTCCACATCGAGCGGCGCAGTTCGATGTCCACGCCGGCGGTGGGCTCATCGAGGATCAGCAGGCGCGGTTCATGCACCAGCGCGCGGGCAATCATCAGGCGCCGCTTCATGCCGCCGGACAGCGAGCGCGAGGGGACGTCGCGCTTGTCCCACAGGCCCAGTTGGGTCAGGTATTGCTCGGCACGTTCCTTGGCGATTTTCGCCGGGATGCCGTAGTAACCGGCCTGGGTCACGACGATGTCGAAGGTCTTTTCGAACTGGTTGAAGTTGAACTCCTGGGGCACCACGCCGATGGAACGCTTGAGCGCGGCCGGGGATGTGTCCAGGTCATGACCGAAGATGTTCACTGTGCCGCTGGTCTTATTGACCAGGGTCGACAGAATGCCGATGGTGGTGGACTTGCCGGCACCGTTGGGGCCGAGCAAGGCGAAGAAGTCACCTTCGGCAACGTCCAGATCGATACCACTCAGGGCCTGGAAACCGTTGCCGTAGGTTTTGGTTAGCTGCCGGATGGACAGAGCGGAACTCATATCGGATTACGCACCAAAGAAGAGAAGAGGAAGAATAGATGAAGGCGCACGCCACGAAGTTCAACGGCGGCGCATGACGGGCATGGTGGCTGCCCGCGCCGCACAAGTACAGTCACCTGTATTAATAGTCAGTATTAAGTCAACGCGGTCATGACCGCTTTGCGATAGGCCGGGCGCTGTTGCAGGCGTTGGTACCAGGCCTCTAGATTGGGCATCGCAGGCCGTTCGATAGGCATTTCGAACCAGGCGTAGATAAAGCAGCCCAGGGGAATATCACCCATGCCGAATTCGCTGCCCGACAGATACGGCTGCTCGGCGAGGGCTTTTTCCACGGTGCCGAGCACATCGATGCAGGCTTGGCGCGCGGCGTGAATGCTGTCCCAGTTCTGTTTTTCCGCCGGGGTGCGCAGGATGCCCCAGAACACCGTCTTGAACGGCTCGGCGAGAGTGGAAGTGGTCCAGTCCATCCACTTCTCGGCGCTGGCGCGCGCCTTCACATCACTGGGATACCAACTCCCCCCCTGCTTGGCGCAGAGGTAACGCACGATGGTATTGGACTCCCACAGTACAAAGTCGCCGTCTTCGATCATCGGCACTCGGCCGTTGGGGTTCAGCGCCCGATACTGCGGGGTGTCGACCACACCAAACGCCCCGCCCGCATCGATTGACTCATAGTCCAGGCCGAGTTCTTCGGCGCACCACAGTGCTTTCCTGACGTTTGATGAATTTTTACGACCCCAGATTTTCAGCATGACAGTGCCTTATTGTGTGGTGAGCGCAGCAGCATACGCCGGTTCACCCACGGCTTGAATCGGTGTGCATGTCACCGAGCAGCGGCGGACTGTCTGCGGCAAACAGATGCGGGTAACACGTACGAATATGCTCGAAGAAAAACGCTTCAGGCACATCGGAAAACTGCCCATGGTCGACGATGTACTCCATCGAGCGCTGCCCCTGGCGGTTGAACGCGTGGAACACACTGTCATTGATCCCATCGAATTCCAGCGGCGGCACATCGAACACGTCACACAACTGCCTGTTGAACGCCGGGGTGGCCTTGACCCAACGCCCGCGCAAGTAAAGTTCGGTGTAACCGTGCATGGCGAATACATCGCTTTTGAGTAAAGCGAGCAGGCGCGGCGTCGACAGATGATTGCGCACATCCGCCAGGCCGATACGCGCCGGGATGCCGCAGTGGCGGGCGCAGGCAGCGAGCAGGTTGGCCTTGGGCACGCAATAGCTTTCACCGCTGGCCAAGGCGAAGCTGGCATTCAAGGTGCTGGGATCGCGGCTGAAGGTATAGGGGTTGTAGCGAATCGCCTCACGTACGGCGTAATAAAGACTGACTGCCTGGTCATTAAAATCCGCACTGGTACTGCGATGCTTTTCGGCGAACTCCACCACCGCAGGGTGGTCACTATCGATGAAGCGGCTGGGACTCAGGTACGTATCCATGAGCGTTATCTCCGAAGGAAGCCTGGAGTCTAACCACAGGCCTGCCATCGAGATAACGACGAATCGGCCAAATCTCGTTACACCCGGATCACCCCGCTTGCTCGGATGCCGACTAAGCTCCCTGGTGGTTTCGCCCCTGGTTTCACGGAGGATTGAATATGCTGTTGTTGTGGATACTGGTTCTGGTGGTCGGCATTGCCTACCTGGCACACCGCCGCACCGCGCCCCTGCCCGCCCTGGGCGTGGTCGCCGTCTACCTGCTGGCGATGGGCGCATGGAGCCACGCGCCGGGCTGGCTGCTGCTGGTTTTCTGGATACTGATCGCCGTTGTCGCCGTGCCGTTGCTGCTGCCCGACCTGCGCCGCCAATACTTCACCAAGCCGCTGTTCAGCTGGTTCCAGAAAGTCCTGCCACCGATGTCCGAGACCGAACGCGATGCCATCGACGCCGGCACCGTGTGGTGGGATGGCGAACTGTTCAGCGGCCGCCCGGACTGGGACAAGCTGCTCGCTTACCCCAAGGCCCAACTGACTGAAGAAGAACAGGCGTTTATCGACGGCCCCACCGAAGAACTCTGTGCAATGGTCAGCGACTGGGACATCGGCCAGGCCATGGACCTGCCGCCCGCCGCCTGGGAGCACATCAAGACCCATGGCTTCTTCGCCCTGATCATCCCCAAGGAATACGGCGGCAAGGGCTTCTCGGCCTACGCCCACTCCCAGGTGGCGATGAAACTCGCGACCCGCAGCGGCGACCTGGCGTCCACCGTGATGGTGCCCAACTCCCTCGGCCCGGCCGAACTGTTGCTGCACTACGGCACCGACGAGCAACGCAACCACTACCTGCCGCGCCTGGCCCGGGGCGACGACATTCCGTGCTTCGCCCTCACCGGCCCGCTGGCCGGCTCCGACGCCGGTGCCATGCCCGACACCGGGGTGATTTGCAAAGGTGAATGGCAAGGCAAGGAAACCCTCGGCCTGCGCCTGAACTGGGAAAAACGCTACATCACCCTCGGCCCGGTCGCGACCCTGCTCGGGCTGGCGTTCAAGGCCCATGACCCGGATCACCTGCTGGGTGAAGAGGAAGACCTGGGCATCAGCCTCGCGCTGATCCCCACCGATACACCGGGTGTGGAAATCGGCCGTCGCCACCTGCCGCTGGGCGCCGCGTTCATGAACGGTCCCAACTCCGGCAAGGACGTGTTCATCCCCCTGGAATTCCTGATTGGCGGCCAGGAGATGCTCGGCAAGGGCTGGATGATGTTGATGAACTGCCTGTCCGTGGGCCGTTCGATTTCCCTGCCTGCCGTGGGCACCGGCGCCGCCAAGTTCACCAGCCTGGTCACCGGCCAATATGCCCAGGTCCGCGAGCAGTTCAACGTCCCGCTGTCGGCGTTCGAAGGTATCCAGGAAGCCCTGGCGCGGATCGGCGGCAATGCCTGGCTGATGGACAGTGCGCGCATGCTCACCGCCAACGCGGTGGACCTCGGGGAGAAACCCTCGGTGCTGTCGGCGATCCTCAAGTACCACCTCACCGAACGCGGCCGCGAGTGCATCGGCCACGCCATGGACGTGCACGGCGGCAAGGGCATCATCATGGGCCCGAACAACTACCTGGGGCGCAGTTGGCAAGGTGCGCCGATCTTCATCACCGTGGAAGGCGCGAATATCCTCTCGCGCAACCTGATGATCTTCGGCCAGGGCGCGATCCGCTGCCATCCGTTCGTGCTCAAGGAAATGGCCTTGGCCGGTCGTGAAGACCACGATCAGGCGCTGAAGGAATTCGACAGCCTGTTGATGCAACACATTGGTTTTGCCGTGAGCAACGCCGCCAGCACCCTGGTGTTGAACCTGGGCATCGGTCACTTCGAGAAAGCACCGGGCAACCGCTTGAGCCAAGGTTATTTCCGCGCGCTGAACCGTCAGGCCGCGGCGTTCGCCCTGCTCGCCGACCTGAGCATGATGCTGCTGGGTGGCGAACTCAAACGCCGCGAACGCCTGTCGGCACGCCTGGGCGATGTACTCAGCCACATGTACCTGGCCTCGGCGGCGCTCAAGCGTTACCACGACCTGGACTCGCCGGGCCACATGGAGCCGCTGTTCGCCTGGGCCATGGAGGAAAGCCTGGGTGAATCGGAGCGCGCACTGGACGAACTGCTCAGCAACTTCCCGAACAAGGTGCTCGGTTGCCTGCTGCGGGTGATCGTGTTCCCGTTCGGCCGTCGGCATACCGGGCCATCCGATGCGCTGGATGCCGAAGTCGCCGCAGTGATCGGCCGCGCCAAGGGCGATCCGACCCTGGAAGAGTTGCTGGCTGGCTGCTACCGCCCGCAATCGGCGCAAGACCCGGTCGGCGCCCTGCAACATGCCTACGACCTCCTGGGCGCCAGCCATGCGTTGCAGAAGAAACTGCATACCGCGCTCAAGAGCGGCCAGGTCAAACCGGCGGCTGGCGAGCATGCCATCGACGCGGCGCTGGAAGCGGGCGTGCTGCAACCGGCCGAAGCGCAAACCCTGCGCGACGCCGAAGCGGCGCGGCGCAAGGTGATCGACGTGGATGATTTCAGCAAGGAAGAGCTGGCCCAGGCAGAGGGCACAGTCCGCTGATACCGGCGGTCATATAAATACGGGCGCGAGGGCTATATACTCTCGCGCCCGTTTTTGCTTTAGAGGACTTATCTCGTGTCCAACGTCGTTGCCGATCATCTCGTCTTGCTCGACCACCTGCGCAGCATCCTGGTTGCCGTCGGCGAAGCCGAACAGGTGCCCGAGGAAAGCCACACCTTGTTTCTGGAGCGTTTCGACGAATTGCGCGCCCTGCTACCGATCGACCCGATCGAAAGCCAGTACCTGGGCCAGGACCTGATGAGCCAGGTCATCTTGCGCTACCCACAAATCGCCCATCTGGTGCCACGCGACTTGCTGTGGTTCTTTGGCGGCGATTGCCTGCACTTCATGCCGGACGAAGAACTGGACATGTACCAGGCCCTGGAAGAGCGTCGCTTCGAAGCCGAACAGAACGACGAACCGTTCGACTGGAACCAGGAAAAGCAGCTGCTGGCCATGCCTGAAGACCAAAGCAAGCACTGATAGTCGAAACACCGCAGAACCCAATGTGGTAGCGGGCTTGCTCGCGAATACGGAGTGTCAGTCAATATATTCATCAACTGGCAGACCGCTTTCGCGAGCAAGCCCGCTCCCACATTTTTTAGACCGCGTATCTACCGTCGGCGCAACGTCGGCTCTTTGGCCATGCACTCCACCAGATAATCAATAAACACCCGCAGCTTGGGCGGCAGATACCGCGTTGGCGAATGCAGCAGCCACACATCGCCGTGGTACGACGCAATAAAATCCCACTGCGGCAACACCTGCACGACCCTCCCCGCGTCCAGATCATGGCGCGCCGTAAAGTACGGCAGACTGCCAATACCCACATGCTGCAAAACCGCATCCAACCGCACGCCGGTATGGTTCGCCGCATAACGCCCACGCACCCCGACCGTCACCGTCTTGCCAGCCTGGCGAAACTTCCAGCGCGCATCCGCGGCAGTTTCTCCCAGGTAGATGCAACTGTGCTCCAGCAGGTCATGGGGATGCTCCGGCGTGCCGTACTCAGCCAGATAATGCGGCGTCGCGCACAGCAAGTGTTCGATGGGAAACAATGGCCGCCCCACCAACCCCGGCGGCGGGCTTTCGGAGATGCGCAGGATCAGATCCAGGTTGTCGTCGATCAAATCCACCGGCCGGTCTTCCAGGATCAACTGCACATCCACTTTGGGATAACGCCGCAAGAACTCCGGCACATGGGGATGCACCACAAACCGCCCCACCGCCTTGGGCACGCTGACCCGTACCAGGCCTTCGGCCTCATGGGTAAATTGGCCGCTGACCTCCATCACCGAGCGCGCCGCGTTGACCATGTCCTGGCAACGCTTGAATACCTCTTCACCGCCCTCGCTCAAACGCAATTTGCGCGTGGTGCGTTGCAGCAAACGCGTGGCCAGGGCTTTTTCCAGGCGCGAAATGCTGCGGCTGACCGATGACGGCGAAGCGCCCATTTGCCGGGCGGCCGCGGAAAAGCTGCCGGTTTCCACCACCTTGACGAAAATCGCCATTTCGCCCAACAGCGGCAAAGGAAGATTGATGCTCATGACGCACAGGTCCATTGATAGTTGAGCGGATTATCACGTATTAACGCACTATTTATACTGCGCGCAGAACCCTGATGCGGATGTAGAAAATGACCGAGCGCCTGTTTTTCACCCATGACCACCTGACGGCCGAGCTCGAAGTGCTCAGTTGCACGCCCCACGAGGCGCATTTTGCAGTCATCCTGCAGTCGACGATCTTCCATCCCCAAGGCGGTGGCCAGCCATTCGATACCGGCTGGCTCGGTGACAGCCAGGTATTGCGCGTCATCCAGGAAGCCGACCAGGTGGTGCACTACGTTGATCAAGCGGTCGCCCTTGGTCCGATCAGCGCGCGCGTCGATGAGACACGCCGCGCCCTGCACACCCGCCTGCATTCTGCCGGGCACCTGATCGGCAACGCCGGCGAAAGCCTCGGCTGGATGCCGATCAAGGCCCATCACTGGCCGGGCGAAGGCAAGATCACTTTTATCCGTGGTGAAGCGGCACAAACCATCGACGCCGAGACCATCCAGCAACAGGTCAACCAATGGATCGCCGCGGATTACTCGCGCCATATGGCCTTGGATGAAGGCACCCGCGAAGTCGGCTTCGGCGAATTGCCCGCCTACGCCTGTGGCGGCACACACGTCCAGGCCCTGAGCGAACTGGGCCAGGTAAAAATCCTCGCCCTCTCGGAAAAAAAAGGCGCCCTCTGCGTCCGCTACGAGCTTTGCAGTGAGCAGGCTTGCCCCGCGCCGGGGGGCGAAGCCGCCCCAAAACCGTAAACCGCGGTATTTCAGAAAGACCGAGGCGCCTGGATTGGCACCAGCAACTGGTTGGGCGGCTACCTGGATAATTCACGCAACCTGGAGGTGGTGATGCGCAATGAAGCGATGGCTAAACGTGTAGGGCAACTGCATGAGCAGTTGTGGGACGGGCCCTCTGCCAAAGCGCTGTAGGTGACAGACGAGTATCCAGCCCCACCCCAGGCACCTTGTAAAATGTCGTTCGCTTGCTAGCCTTGCACTCTCTGGGCGCAGCTTTAGCGGTGCTGCGCGTTCAGGTCACTCACATGAGAGCCCGCCCATGAAAACCGCCGCCCTTCGCTTTTCTTGCATGTTGCTGTTGCTTATCCCTCTGAGCGCCTGCGTCAACAACGTGCAAACACTGACCCTCGTCACCCTCGCCGACGGTACGCGCGGCCTCAAAAACGCAGTCGATATCGGGCCTGTGGGCCCCTCCCAAGGCGATCTTTTTGTATTCGATCAACCCTTGATGGACCAGGACCGCAAAGACATCGGCAGCAACAGTGGCTACTGCGTCACCACCCTGCCGGGGGTACACAGCCAATGCCAATGGACACTGCTGTTCTTCGGTCCCGATAAAACCGTCATAGGCACCATCGTCGTAGGCGGGCAGGAGCTTGAAGCGGGTCAATCCACAGTCGCCGTCCTCGGCAGCACGGGAAAATATGCCGGGGTTACCGGCACAATGACTTCCGCGCCCAACCTCGATGGAACGTTCACCCAAACCCTGTATTTGGTTAGCCATCAACCGTGAAAATCGCCGCTTCTGATCGGGCAGTGATTGCAGAGCGAAGCAGTAAAATTCCCTCACTCGGGTCTCCCACCCCCTCCTTTGCAGTGTTAGTGTGTGGAAATGTTTCTGACACTTCAGTCAGAAACCTCTTACTCACCACCTGCAAAGGAATGCTCCAACAATGCACTTCCCACTCAAGCAACTGGCGGCTGCCAGCCTGTTCGCAGCCAGCCTCTCGGCGATCGTCACCCCCGCCTTCGCCAACATCTCCGCCGAGCAAAGCACCGCGATTCTCAAGAATTTCAACGAAACCTCCGTCACTGATTTCCGTGGTTTCCTCGGCACCCTGGCCAAGGGCGACCTGGGCAAGACCGCCGACGTGGGCCCGGCGATCAGCGCCTTTCTCGACAACAAGCCGCTGAACGCCGACCAGCAGAACGAGATCAATCGCCTGCTGGGCATTTATAGCCGCGTGAAGTACGGCAAAGCCGCCACCGAAACCCTGCGCGAGCTGGTGGAAATTCCGACCTTCAACATCGACGGTATGCCGCAGTACAAAAACCCGGAGTTCCTCAGGATCGCGGCCAAGCTCAAGGACCTGGCAGAGGCCTTCAACCTGAACTTCCGCAATATCGACAACCGCGTGTATGAAGTTTCCCTGGAAGGCGCCAGCGATGAAGTGGTCGGCATTCACGCCCATGCCGACGTAGTGCCGGTCACGCCGGAAAACTGGGTGTTGAAAGATGGCACCAAGCTCGACCCGTTCAAGGTCACGCTGATCGGCGACCGCATGTACGGCCGTGGCACCGAGGATGACAAGAACGGCATCGTGGTGGCGATGTATGCCATGAAGGTGATCAAGGAAGAGAAGCTGCCGTTGGCGCGCACGTTCAAACTGCTGGTGGACACCACCGAGGAAACTTCCGGCGATGCGATCCCGTATTACTTCGAAAAGAACCCGACACCGCAGTACAACCTAGCGCTGGACGGTGGCTATCCGGTGGTGATTGCCGAGAAAGGCTACGGCACCGTGATGGCCACCTTCCCGCGCCGTAAAGGCGAAGGCAAGGGTGCGGAAATCATTGCGATGACCGGGGGCATGGCGACCAACCAGATTCCATCGGCCTCGGTGGCGACCTTTGTCAGCGACAAGCCCGCCGAACTGGCGGCCAGCCTGCAAAAAGCCGGTGCGGCGTATGCCAAGGCTAATGGTGGCGACTTCGAGGTGGCAGCCAAGGCGGCCGGTAAAGAAGTGAAGCTGACGGTGACCGGTGTTTCAGCGCACTCCTCCGAGCCTGAATCCGGCATCAACCCGGTGGCGCGCATGCTCGAGTTGATCCACAGCATCGACGGCAAGATCGCCCTCAAGCACAACCACATCACCGACGCCGCGCGTTATGCGTCCGACAACTGGGGCCTGGATTACCTGGGCGGCAAGCTGGGGGTGGGTTTCTCCGACGAGTTCATGGGGCCGCTGACCACCTCGCTGACGTTTGTCGGCCAGGATGACAACGCCTTCAAACTGGCAGTGAACCTGCGGGTGCCGAAGGGTAAATCCCCAGAGACGTTGAAAGCGGAAATCGCCGACAAACTCAGCGCCTGGGACAAGCACACCAAGGTCAAGGTGGATTTCACCTACTCGGTGGCCGAGCCGATGTACCGCAACCCGGAAGGCGAGTGGGTCAAGGCGCTGCTGGCAGTGGCCAGCGAAAACCTGGGCATGGAGCACAAGTTCGGCACGTCGGCCGGGGCGACCTCGGTGCATGAACTGCCCAATGGCGTGCAATTCGGCCTGGCGCGGCCCGAAGTGAAGTACACCGGGCACACCGACAATGAGTTCAAGACAGTCGAGCAGTTCCTGCTGGACTTGCAGATCGTCACTGAAATGATGGGGCGTGTCGGGCAGTTACCGAAGCTCTGACCTCGACAAGGGAGCCCGCCGCGATGGCGGGCTTTTTTCATCGGCCATCAATCACGCACAAACAAAAACGCCGATCATCGCTGATCGGCGTTTTCGTTGAATATGGAGCGGGAAACGAGACTCGAACTCGCGACCCCGACCTTGGCAAGGTCGTGCTCTACCAACTGAGCTATTCCCGCAAATGGCGTCCCCTAGGGGACTCGAACCCCTGTTACCGCCGTGAAAGGGCGGTGTCCTAGGCCACTAGACGAAGGGGACACGCTACTGAAACACATGGTGTGTATTCCAGTGCCCAGAGGTTGGATCCGAAGATCATGCCCTGGTTTCACTCAGTGCCGCCCGAGGGCAACACTGCTTAAATTGGAGCGGGAAACGAGACTCGAACTCGCGACCCCGACCTTGGCAAGGTCGTGCTCTACCAACTGAGCTATTCCCGCAAATGGCGTCCCCTAGGGGACTCGAACCCCTGTTACCGCCGTGAAAGGGCGGTGTCCTAGGCCACTAGACGAAGGGGACACGCTACTGAAACACATGGTGTGTATTCCAGTGCCCAGAGGTTAGATCCGAAGATCATGCCCTGGTTTCACTCAGTGCCACCCGAGGGCAACACTGCTTAAATTTGGAGCGGGAAACGAGACTCGAACTCGCGACCCCGACCTTGGCAAGGTCGTGCTCTACCAACTGAGCTATTCCCGCATATGGCGTCCCCTAGGGGACTCGAACCCCTGTTACCGCCGTGAAAGGGCGGTGTCCTAGGCCACTAGACGAAGGGGACACACGTACAACATTCACTACTCGCCGCGTTTCGCTGTGTGCTTTACGCTTTAAGTGGCGCGCATTCTATGGATGGATTGGGAGGTCGTCAACCCCCAAGGATAAATTTATTAAAATCAATGACTTCGCCCCTCTTTACGAGACCGGGCACGCATTCTGTACAGCAGGGCTTTGACGCCTATATTCTGGCACCCCACAAGACGCTATAGTTCGCTGCAGCCGATGATGGCAATGTGCATCCATACATGGAACGTTCACCTATATAGAAGAATCTACCTGGGCAACTGGTCGATCAGTCCTATCCGCCGGCCAGCCCAGTCACTACACTCCACTGCAAACCCTATAAAGAGGTCACACCGGTGACACCACTCATGATCACCCTGCTGGTAATAGCCGGGATCGCAATACTGATCGCCATTGGCTACATGAACCACGTGGTGGAAAACAACAAGTTGGAAAAACAGCGCACCGTGATCGAGCTCAATGATCGCCTGCGTCGTTGCGGTGAAATCACCGAGACATTCCCTGGCCAGTTGATGAACCCGGCGCTCAAGCTGTTGATGACCCGCCTGGAACTGAACGTCAACCAGCGCCTGCTCAACCTCGACAAGACCAGCGCACCGCTCAAGGCCCGCATCGCCGAACTGAATGCACTGGTCTCCCAGGGCGAATCGATCCCGGTGAACAATCCGCCGGCGCCGATCCAGACCGAAGCCAAGGCCAAGGACGTGCGTTTCCTCCTCGAAGCCCTGCACGGCCAAGTCACCCGCGCCGCCCAGGATGGCTTCCTGCCGTCCAACGAAGCCAAGCACTGGATCAAGGAAATTCGCCACATCCTGGTACTGCTGCATATCGAGTTCTTCAACAACCTCGGCCAACATGCCCTGCAACAAGGCCAGCCTGGCCAGGCACGCCTGGCATTCGAACGTGGCGTGCAGTACCTGCGCAAACAGCCGGAACCCGTGCTCTACAGCGCGCAGTTGCAACACCTGGAAGGCCAACTGGCCCGCGCCAACTCCACGGTGCTGACCAACAGCAAGCCTGCCGAGGATGAAGTCAACGAACTGACCCAAGGCCTCAAGGCGGACGACGCCGACGCCGAGTGGAAAAAGAAAGTCATCTACGACTGACCGCTTGTTCCGCGCCGGGTGGCGAAGCCGCCCCAAACCCAGGCACCGCGGTGTTTCAGTAAGACCCAGGTGCCTGGGTTTAGGGCGGCTTCGCCACCCGGCGCGGGGCAAGCCCGCTCACTACAACTATCCATGGCGCGCCGAGTAGCGTAAAAAAGTGCCCCTCACTCCGTGAAGTCAGAGGCCTGCTATGCCTGTCACCGTGATAGATGGACAACCGCTGCACTACCTCGACCAAGGCAACGGCCCCGCCGTCCTGCTTGGTTCGAGCTACCTGTGGGACCGCGCCATGTGGACCCCGCAGATCGAAGCCCTGTCGCAACAATACCGCGTGATCGTCCCCGAGTTGTGGGGCCACGGCGAATCGGGCCCGCTGCCCGCACACACCCAATCCCTTGATGACCTGGCGCGCCAGGCCCTGGCGCTGCTCGACCATCTGGACGTCGCCCAGGTCAACCTGGTGGGCCTGTCGGTCGGCGGCATGTGGGGCGCCCGCCTGGCATTGCTGGCACCCGAGCGCGTCAACAGCCTGGTGCTGATGGACACCCACCTTGGCGCCGAGCCCGAGGCCACGCGCCAGTATTACTTCTCGCTGTTCAAGCTGATCGAAGACGCCGGCGCCATTCCCGAGCCGTTGCTGGATGTGATCGCACCGATCTTCTTTCGTCCGACCATCGACCGTGAGTCAGCGCTGTATCAGGGTTTTCGCCAAGCGCTGCAAGGCTTTTCCCGCGAGCGCCTGCTGGACAGTATCGTGCCCCTGGGTCGGCTGATCTTCAGTCGCGAGGATGTACTGGAACAACTGCCACGGCTGGACGCCGACACCACGCTGGTGCTGTGCGGCGAGCAGGACAAACCCCGGCCACCCGCCGAGTCCCGGGAGATGGCCGAGCTGATCGGCTGCGGTCTGATCCTGATCCCGGACGCGGGACACATCAGCGCCCTGGAGAACCCGGATTTCGTCAATGAAGCGCTGCTGACCTTCCTCGCCAACCACGCCTGAGCGCCCTGCCCCTTGATCGCTGCACCTGTGCAGCGATCAGAGGCGGAAGTGCCCGACCATGCCTTTGAGTTCCGCCCCCAGTTGCGCCAACTGAATGCTCGACGCGGCATTACCCTGCATGCTCAACGCCGATTGGTCGGCACTCGCGCGGATGCTGGTGACGCTACGGTTGATCTCTTCGGCCACCGAGCTCTGCTCCTCGGCCGCCGCCGCGATCTGCTGGTTCATCTGCTGGATCAATGACACCGCCGTGGCGATGCTGCCCAGGGCGCTTTCGGTTTCCAGCGCATCGCTGACGGCCAGCTTCACCAACTCGCCGCTTTGCTGGATCTGCTGCACCGAAGACTGCGCGGCGTTGCGCAAGGTGCTGACCAGGCGCTCGATCTCTTCGGTGGACTGTTGCGTGCGCTTGGCCAGCGCCCGCACCTCATCGGCCACCACCGCAAAGCCCCGGCCCTGTTCACCGGCGCGGGCCGCTTCGATAGCGGCGTTCAACGCCAACAGGTTGGTCTGCTCGGCCACGCTCTTGATCACACTCAGCACGGTGCCGATGTTCTGGATCTCGGCACTGAGGCTGTCGATACTCGCACTGGCGCTGGCACTCGAACTGGCAAGCTGCTCGATGCGCTGCAGACTCTGGCGCACCACCTGCTGGCCACTGTCGACCTTGTCATCGGCGGTCTGCGCGGCCTGTGCGGCTTGTTCAGCGTTGCGCGCCACGTCGTGCACCGTGGCGGTCATCTGGTTCATCGCCGTGGCCACCTGCTCGGTTTCTTCCTTCTGGCTGCTGACCTCGACATTGGTCTGCTCGGTGACGCTGGACAGCGAATGCGCCGAGCTGGCCAATTGTTCGATACCAGCCTGCAACCCGCTGACCATCTCGCTCAGGCCATTGCCCATCTGTTGCATCGCCTGCATCAGCTGGCCGATTTCATCACGCCGGCTGACCTCCATCCGCCCGCTCAAATCACCCGCTGCAATCTGCTGCGCCACCGCGATCACCCGGCGCAGTGGCGCGACGATCAAGCGTGTGATCACCAGCGCTGCAATCAACCCCACCAGTAGCGCGAGGGCCGACGAAGCGATGATCAGCAGAGTGCTTTTCTTCAATTGTTCCTGCATCGACTGGTCTTCGGCGGCATACGCCTGGTTGACCCGGCTGACCACTTCCCCGGCCCGATCATGCAGCTGTTTGTAGACGATCTTTTCCTGCGCCAACAGGCCGGTGTACTCACCGAGTTTTTCGCTGAAGGCGGCAATATGCCCGGAGACTTCGTTCAGCACCGTCTGGTAGCCAGGGTCCTTGACTGAAGTCTTCAACTGTTCGACCTGCGCCAAGGCCTGGTCAGCCTGTTCGATCTTGCCTTGCTCGGCGCCGTCCTCATCGCCCTTGCGGCTCTGGTCCAGGCGCACATGGGCTTCGTTCATGGCTTGCAACATCAAGCGCGACACCTGGCTGACCTGCCCCGCTTGCTCGATAAACTCTGCGCCCTCCTTGCCCTGGCTCTCCTTGAGGCCATAGGCGCCATCGTCCGCCAGGCCGGCCTGCAGCACATCGAGGTTATTCGCCACACTGGACACCGACCAACTGGCCATTTCCAGTGCCAGATCCTTGGTCTGGGTCAGCTCGACAAACTCGTCAAACGCCTTGCGGTAGGCGGCCAGGGCCTGCTCGACGTCCGTCATCGCCGGCACATTGGCCGCCGATTGGATCTTGAGAGCGGCCGCCAGGGCCGCCAGGGCGTCGACGCTCTCATGCAAGGCGTCGACGGACTTGGGGTCGGCATGCAGTGCGTAGTCCTGCTCGATCAAACGCACCTTGAGCAAGCCACTGTTGAGCGAAGACATGCTGTTGAGGCCTTCAAAACGCTGCCCCACGGTTTGCAGCGACCATACGCCAATCGCCGCGACCACTGCCGTCAGCAACAGCACCAAGAGGAAGCCCAAGCCCAGTTTCTTCGCCATACCGAGGTTGGCGAAACGTCGTTGCACGCCCGTCATCATTGCACTTGAGTCCTCTAGCAATGGCAGATGCCATCAAGCCCGATTTACCAGTAGCGAGATTCGCAACCACGGGCCGCCGACACAAGCCGTTGGCGCCGGAATAATGGCAAAAAGCTACACGCTCGTCGTTTTCAGAATGGTCGAGGTCGATCTGGCCGGCCCCATGGCGCGCAGCAACGCCACGGCACGCTGATCAGTAGCATAGGCTACATTGATGCGCAGCCAGTCACTGTGCTCTGCCGTCGGGCTGAACAGTGCCCCCGGTGACAGCAACACACCGAGGCGCCGCGCGCTGGCCTGCAACTGCGAACAATCCTCCACCCCGGGGCGCGCCCACAGGAACATGCCTCCGGCGGGGGCGGCAAACACCTGCCACTCTTCATCCTCCAGCACTTGCAGGGTCGCCGCCATTTGCGTGCCCAGGCGTTTGCGCAGGCGTTGCACCCACTTGCGATAGGTGCCGTTGGCCAACAGCGTCGCCACCACCGCCTCGGCGAAACGCGACGTACCGATGCCGGTCAGGGTCTTGAGGTTGACCAATTGCGGGATAAGCGCACTGCTGGCACAGAGATAGCCGACCCGCAAGGCGCTGCTCAAGGTCTTGGAAAAGCTCGAGACATAGATCACCCGATCATCATGGGGCAGCGCCGCCAGGCGTGTGCAACTGGCATGTTGCAGGTCGCCGTAGACGTCTTCTTCAATGATCAGGAAATCCTTGGCCCGGGCCAGTTGCAGCAAACGCTCGGCCACCGCGAGGCACAGGCTGGTGCCGGTGGGGTTGTGGTACAGGCTGCTGATGAACAGGCATTTGGGGCGATGCACCGCAAGCAACGCTTCCAACGCCGACAGGTCCGGCCCGCCTCGGGTACGCGGTACTTCCAGCAGTGTGACGCCATGAAACACCAACTGGCGATACAGGTTGCCGTAGCCTGGGGTCTCGACCACCACCGTGTCGCCGGCCCTGAGCAGCGTACGTATCAACAGGTCCTGGGCCTGGCTGGCGCCCTGGGTGGTGAGGATGCGGTCCAGGCTGGTCGCCACGCGCATGCGGGCCAGGTGCTTGAGCAATTGCTCACGCAGCGCTAGCAGCCCCAACGGCGTGCTGTAGTTGAACACGGCGGCGGTGTCGGTGCGGCTGACTTCACGGATGGCGTAGCTGATGTCATCGCTTTCGCGCCAGGCATCCGGCAACCAACCGCAGCCCAGCTTCAATTCGCCCAGGGGGCTGTCGGTGAACGCCCCCCAGCCCTGCTCCGCCCCTTCATACCAGTGCTGTTCATGATGGGCCGGGGGCTCGGCCACCACATACCCCGAACCCGGCCTGGAGGCCAGCAGCCCTTGGGCGACCATGCGCTCGAAGGCCTCGATGACACTGGACTGGCTGAGGAGGTTGTCGAGGGCCAATTGGCGGATGGACGGCAGGCGCGTGCCAGGGCTTGCCCCGCTCTTGCGAATCCAGTCCGCCACCGCGCTGATGATTTGCTGCACCACTGGTACAAGGGCTTGTCGATCTATCCCTAAATCCATGAACCACTCACTTCACTGTCTGTTATTCAACCCACAAGAGTTAAGCACAGAAGTTCGGCGCAGCCGGCTTACAAGTTTTATTAAAGTATTGATTTTATTGAATTATTTACCTGCTGATACATATTAGCGCACGGCGTTTTGCCAGCTATGGAAACGCCCCACAGCACCCCGATCCTTTTCGATTGGGGTGCGTTTACAGGTCCTAAATGGCGGTCGCGCCGCCGTCCACCGCCAGCGCATGGCCGGTGGTGAACGCCGCACCATCGCTGCACAGGTAAAGCACCGCGGCGGCGATTTCCTCGACTTTGCCGATGCGCCCGACCGGGTGCATGGCTGCCGCGAAATCCGCCTTGCGCGGGTCGGCTTCATAGGCACGACGGAACATATCGGTGTCGATCACCGCCGGGCACACTGCGTTCACGCGGATCTGCTTTTTCGCATACTCGATGGCCGCCGATTTGGTCAGGCCGATCACTGCATGCTTGGACGCCGCATAAATGCTCATCTTCGGCGCCGCCCCCAAACCGGCCACCGACGCGGTGTTGACGATTGCCCCGCCGCCCTGGGCCAGCAGCAGCGGCAACTGATACTTCATGCACAACCACACGCCTTTGACGTTGACGCCCATGATGGCGTCGAACTCATCCAGACTGCCGTCGGCCAGCTTGCCTTTTTCGATCTCGATCCCGGCATTGTTGAGCGCGTAATCCAGCCGGCCATAAGCGGCAACCGTCTGCGCCATCAGTTGCTGCACATCCGCCTCGAGGGTGACGTTGCAGCGCACAAACAGCGCCTCACCGCCGGCCTGCCGGATCAGCGCCACAGTGCCCTCGCCGCCCGCCTCGTCCAGGTCGGCGACCACTACCTTCAAGCCTTCAGCGGCGAACGCCAGCGCGGTGGCGCGGCCGATACCGGCAGCGGCGCCAGTCACCAGGGCGACCTGGCCGGAAAACGTCATGCTCATGGGGGATGTCCTTTGTTAGAAATTGCCGTGCGGCGAGTCTAGCCAACGCGGCGCCGGGCGCGTCAGCACTATCAGAAGGCCGGTTGGCGCTGCATGGATCACAGTGATAAAGCCACCGGCGTGACTATCAACATGACCTATCGAGGGGCATTCGCACCGACGGTGAACCTTGCTCCGGAGCCGTTGCGGGTCTATCAATCTAGGCTCACTTCTAAAAGAGTCCTTGCCATGCCTGCCCAGACCAACCGCCAATTCCTGCTCGCCAAACGCCCGGTCGGTGCCGCCACGCGGGACACCTTTACGTATCAGGAGGTCCCGGTGGGCACGCCGCAGGACGGGCAAGTGCTGGTGCGCAATGAATACCTGTCCCTCGACCCGGCCATGCGTGGCTGGATGAATGAGGGCAAGTCCTACATCCCCCCGGTCGGCATCGGTGAAGTGATGCGTGCGCTCGGCGTAGGCAAAGTGATTGCCTCGAACAACCCGAAGTTTGCGGTCGGCGACTACGTGAACGGCGCCCTGGGCGTGCAGGATTACTTCCTTGGCGAGCCGCGCGGCTTCTACAAAGTCGATCCGAAACTGGCGCCACTCCCGCGTTACCTGTCGGCCCTGGGCATGACCGGCATGACCGCCTACTTCGCGCTGCTCGATACCGGCGCACCCAAGGCGGGCGAAACGGTGGTGATCTCCGGCGCAGCCGGTGCGGTAGGCAGCATTGCCGGGCAGATCGCCAAGATCAAAGGCTGCCGCGTGGTGGGCATTGCCGGGGGGGCCGACAAGTGCAAGTTCCTGGTGGATGAACTGGGCTTCGACGCCGCCATCGACTACAAACACGAAGACGTACCCGCCGCGCTCAAGCGCGAGTGCCCCAAGGGCGTGGATGTGTATTTCGATAACGTCGGCGGCGACATTCTAGACGCGGTGCTCAGCCGCCTGGCGCTCAAGGCCCGGGTGGTGATTTGCGGTGCGATCAGCCAATACAACAACAAGGAAGCGGTGAAAGGCCCGGCCAACTATCTGTCACTGCTGGTCAATCGCGCGCGCATGGAGGGTTTTGTGGTGATGGACCACGCGGCCAACTTTGCCGCCGCCGGGCAAGAGATGGGCGGCTGGATGGCCCAGGGCAAGCTCAAGAGCAAGGAGGATATTGTGGAAGGGCTGGAGACGTTCCCGGAGACGCTGATGAAGCTGTTCAACGGCGAGAATTTTGGGAAGTTGGTGCTGAAGGTTAACTGAGGCGCCACGCGGTAAACGTGAGCATAGACCGTGTGGGAGTCGGGCTTGCCGCGATGCAAGCGCCTCGGTGTATCAGTCAACCCGAGGTGATGCTATCGCAGGCAAGCCAGCTCCCACACAAGCCCGCTCCTACCGTTTAGATCGGTGATGGTCAGGCGATCTCAGCGACGACTGCCGCCAACGCCTTGGCCGGATCGGCCGCCTGGCTGATCGGACGGCCGATCACCAGATAGTCGGAACCGGCATCCAACGCCTGGCGCGGAGTCAGGATGCGACGCTGGTCGTCCTGGGCGCTGCCCGCCGGACGAATCCCCGGGGTCACCAGTTGCAACGACGGGTGTGCGGTCTTCAGTGCCTGGGCTTCCAGCGCCGAGCACACCAAACCATCAAGGCCGGCTTTCTGTGCCAGGGCTGCGAGGCGCAGGACCTGCTCCTGGGGCTCGATGTCCAGGCCGATGCCGGCCAGGTCTTCGCGTTCCATGCTGGTCAGCACGGTCACACCGATCAACAACGGTTTGGGGCCGCTGCGCTGCTCCAGCACTTCGCGGCACGCGGTCATCATGCGCAGGCCGCCGGAACAGTGCACATTGACCATCCACACGCCCATCTCGGCCGCGGCTTTCACGGCCATGGCGGTGGTGTTGGGGATGTCGTGGAATTTCAGGTCGAGGAACACTTCGAAGCCTTTGTCACGCAGAGTGCCGACAATTTCTGCGGCGCAGCTGGTGAACAGTTCCTTGCCGACCTTGACCCGGCAAAGCTTCGGGTCCAACTGGTCAGCCAGCTTCAGTGCGGCGTCACGAGTGGGGTAATCCAGGGCGACGATGATAGGAGTCTGGCAGACGGACATTGGAATGGGCTCTCAGGCAAGTCGAAATCGGCGCGGATTGTAGCGCAAGCGGCGCCGTTGCGGGATCCGATGATCGGTAAATACTGACAGAGCGCATGGCAACGGGCATTTCAGCCAATTATTTCAAAGCTGATACATTCACGACATGCCTGCAACACGCCCCACGACTAGCCTCGCCCGCACGACCCACCGACCAGCACTTCCAGCCATGGGGTTGGGCGCCTATGCTGACCGCAACGACCAGGCAGATGATCGCACTATGCATACCTCTCCCGTCTCTACGAATGACGAGCACAAAGGCGCGGTGACCGCCGATGACAAGCGCTGGAACACCCGTGCGCTGATTGTCGACGACGATGTGCCGATCCGCGAACTGCTGATCGACTACCTGGCACGCTTCAATATCCTCGCCACCGGCGTGACCGACGGCGCGGCCATGCGCGTGGCGATGCAGGCCGAAACCTTTGATGTGGTGGTGCTCGACCTGATGCTGCCGGGCGAAGACGGCCTGTCGTTGTGCCGTTGGCTGCGTGCGGAATCGGACATCCCGATCCTGATGCTCACCGCCCGCTGCGAACCCACCGACCGCATCATCGGCCTGGAACTGGGCGCCGACGACTACATGTCCAAGCCGTTCGAACCGCGCGAACTGGTCGCGCGCATCCAGACCATCCTGCGTCGGGTGCGCGATGACCGCACCGAACAACGCGCCAACATCCGCTTCGACAACTGGCGCCTGAACAGCGTGCTGCGCCAACTGGTGGCCGACGATGGCCTGGTGGTGCCGCTGTCCAACGCCGAATTCCGCCTGTTGTGGGTATTTATCGAACGCCCGCGCCGGGTGTTGAGCCGCGAGCAACTGCTGGACGCTGCCCGTGGCCGCTCCATCGAAGCCTTCGACCGCAGCATCGACTTGCTGGTCTCGCGCCTGCGCCAGAAACTGGGCGATGACCCAAAAGCACCGCAGTTGATCAAGACCGTGCGCGGCGAGGGTTACCTGTTCGACGCGCGGGACATCGGTTGATGCGCGCCCCCTTCAATACGCTGTTTGGGCGACTGTTCGGCGTATTGCTGGTGGCAATCATCCTGGCCCACGTGTTGGCGATCGCCTGGTTCCGCCACTACGGCCCGCCACCGCCGCCGCCCCAGGAGACCTTTGTCGAACAGCCGGACGGCCGCATGGTGCCGCTGAACAAGGAACATCGCCGCCCCTGGTTTGGCGGCCCGGTGGTGCCGCTGACGTTCCAGTTCATCTCACTGATCATTGCCGCCTGGTACGGCGCCAAGCTGCTGAGCCGGCCGATCCAGCGCCTGAGCGAAGCGGCCGAACGCCTGAGTCTGGACCTCGACAGCCCGCCCCTCGACGAGTCCGGGCCACGTGAAGCGAAACAAGCGGCATCGACCTTCAACCTGATGCAACGGCGTATCCGCGAACAGGTCAGCCAACGTGCGCGCATGCTCGGCGCCGTGTCCCATGACCTGCGCACGCCGCTGTCGCGCCTCAAGCTGCGCCTGGAGCAGATTGAAGACCCCAAGTTGCAGGGCCAGATGCGCCAGGACCTCAACGACATGATCGGCATGCTCGACGCGACCCTGAGCTACCTGCACGAGCAACGCACCAGCGAGACCCGGCATTGGCTCGACGTGCAGGCACTGGTCGAGTCCATGAGCGAGAACGCCCAGGACCAGGGCTGCGACGTGCAATTCGCCGGCACCTGCGTGCCGTTGCAGGTGCAGCCGATGGCCTTGCGCTCGTGCCTCAACAACCTGATCGACAACGCGTTGCGCTACGCCGGCACGGCGCGGGTGGAACTGGAGGACAGCCGTGAGGCCCTGATCATCCGCGTGATCGACCACGGCCCGGGGATTGCCGCCGATCAGCGTGAGACAGTGTTCGAGGCGTTCTATCGCCTGGAAGGCTCGCGCAACCGCAACTCCGGCGGGGTCGGCCTGGGCATGACGATTTCCAGGGATGCGGCGGAGCGCCTGGGCGGGCGCCTGAGCCTGGAGGAAACTCCAGGGGGCGGGTTAACCGCAGTGATGTGGCTACCACGGACCTAGCAGGCTGGCGCAGGCCAATAATGTGGGAGCGGGCTTGCTCGCGAAAGCAGCGTGCCAGTCAACACATCTGGTGACTGAACCACCGCCTTCGCGAGCAAGCCCGCTCCCACACTGATCTGCACTCGCTAGGTTACAGAGGCTTGTCTTCCCGGCGGCTTTGGGCCTGGGTCGCACTCCAATCCATCAGCAAGCTATACGCCACCGCCAACAACGTCGGGCCGATAAACAATCCGATAAACCCAAACGCAATCAGGCCGCCGAACACCCCAAGCAGCACGATCACCAACGGCAGGTTGCCACCTCGGCTGATCAGGTACGGCTTGAGCACGTTGTCCACGCCGCTGATGATGAACGTACCCCACACCCCCAGAAACACCGCATAGGTGTAGTCGCCCTTCCACGCCAGCCAGGCCGTGGCCGGGATCCACACCAGCGGCGGCCCCATGGGGATCAGGCTGAGCAGGAAGGTGACGATGCCCAATACCAGCGCGCCCGGGACCCCGGCGATCAGGAAGCCAATCAGCGCCAGCAGGGCCTGGGCGGCGGCGGTACCGATCACGCCGTTGACCACCCGCTGCACGGTGCCTGCCACCAGTTCGATGTAATAGCCCGCACGCTCGCCGATCAGGCGCTCCAGCAAACGGTGCACGAACATCGCCAGGCGCGGCCCGTCACGGTAGAAAAAGAACACGAACACCAGGCTCAGGGTCAGCTCCAGGATGCCACCGCCAATCTGCGCACTGCGCGCCAGCAACCAGTTGCCGACCTGGCCCAGGTAGGGTTTGAGCGTGACCATCAACGCGGCGCCCTGCTGGTCGATGCTGTTCCACATCGCTACCAGCCGCTCACCGACAAAGGGAATCGAGCCCAGCCAGGTCGGCGCCTCGGGCAGGCCATCGACCTGAATATCCTTGATCAGCGCCACGGCATCGCGCACATGATCCGCCAGGTTGAACCCCAGCCACACCAGCGGCACCGCCACCAGCAGCATCCAGCCCAGGGTCAGGATGCCGGCGGCCAGGGATTCGCGGCCACCCAGCACGCGGGTCAGCAAGCGCATCAGCGGCCAGCTGGCAAACGCCAGCACCGCGCCCCAGAACAGCGCCGACCAGAACGGCGCCATGACCCAGAAGCTGGCACCAAACAGCACCAGCAGCAGGATTTGCACCAGCAGGCGATCGTTATTGAGCATGGGGTATCTCTAGAAAAAGGCGTTAGGAAGACAGCTTAGGCGAACGGCGCGGGGCCGTTCGCCGGGGAACGCCTAGCGTATCAGATGCAGGTGCAGGCCCTTGGCAGCGCCGGTGCCGGATTCCAGGCGCGCGGCGCGTACGCCGCTGTCGATCAGGCCCTGGCGCCAGGCTTCGGCCGTGGGCCCGGTCAAACTCACACGCAACGTGGTGTCGAGGTTGAGTCCGCGGGAAATCAGGGTCAGCCAGGTGGGGTCGGGCTCGGCGCCCAAGGCTGGGAAGTCCAGCTCGCCGGTGCTTTTCAGTTCACGCAGCAAGGTGGCCGACGTGGGCAGCAGGACGCCCAGTGGCGCGCTGGCGTCCAGTTGCTCCACATGCAGGTAGGCACGCCGGTTGCCACGGGTAATGCCGTACAAGGCGATCAGGGCATTGTCTTGCGGGGCGGCCAGACGCAGGAGCAGGTATTCCTGCTGGCCATCAGCACCCACCAGCTTGGCGTTGCCGAACACTTCATTGGCCCACAGGCTGCTTTCGCCGCAATCGCGGGCCTGGCACCAGAACAACAGCTGCGCGCCCTTCGCCTGCAACGCTTCGCGGGTCGCGGTAAACGCGGCGCTGGAGCTGTGCTCGGCAGGCAATTCATAGGTAATCGCGGTGGCTTGGCCGCGTGCGGTGGCCTGGCCTTCGTAGCGCAACTGGCCGCTGATCTTGCGGATCGCGCCCATGGGGTAGATACGCTCCTTTTCTTCGGCGGGGCGGTAATCGACGATCTGTGCATCGATTTGACGGGCTACGGTGGGCAGGTCCTGGCTTCCCGGCACGTCGGCGGCGAATACCAATGGGCTGAGCAGGCTCAGCCCGAGGATACGGATACAGCCGTTGCGCACGCTCATAGGATCAACGAGCCGTGGCCAACGGAGGTCATAGCAGTGTTGAGATGGTTCATGGTTGACTCCCTTTCAATCCGCCCAGCCTCGGCAGTTGACCCCGCCAAGTCAAGGCGTGGAGAAGAACCGATTGAAACAGTCTGCAACAAGAGCGGCGCCGGGCGCGTCATTCAGGTGCAAATGATGGCCGCCCGGCAGTGTGGTTACGGTGAAGGGTAGCTGGGAAAGCAATTCCGGATGTTTCGCCAGCATGCCGTCGGCAGCCACCACCAACTGCGTAGGGCACGCCACCCGCCGCACGAAAGACATGGCTTGTTCATCCGTCAGGCGCATCGGCGAGGTCAGGGTCAGGCGGCTATCGGTGCGCCAGGTGTAACCGCCCGGCACCGGCATCAAACCGCGCTGGGCCAGCAGTTCGGCGGCTTCACGGCTGACGGCGACCACGCCTTTCATGCGCGCTTCCACAGCGCGATCCAGGCTGCCGTAGACCGGCTTGCGCTTGTCCTGCAGGTTCATTTGCGCCAGCAGCGCCATGCCCAGGCGCTCGGCGGCGTGCTCGCCACTGGCGGTCGGCGGGATCACGCCGTCGATCAATCCCAGATGCGTCACGCGCTCAGGCAGCGCGCCGGCCAGCACCAGGGAGACGATGGCGCCGAGGGAGTGGCCAAGTAATGCAAAACGTTTCCAGCCCAATTGTTCGGCGACTTGCAGCACATCGTGGACGTAATCCCACAAGGCATAACCGGCCCCGGCAGGACGATGCGCCGAATGCCCATGCCCGGCCATGTCCAACGCCACGATGCGCAAGCCCTGCAACTGCGGCGCCAACCGTGCAAAGCTGTTGGCGTTGTCCAGCCAGCCATGCAGGGCGATCACCGGCAAGCCGTCTTCGGGACCAAACAAGTGAGCCGCCAACTCGATATGGGGCAGGCTCAGGCGCACTTCCTCGACCGGCGTACTCATGCGCAACTGCGCTCGCGGGCCTGCCAGCGGGCGAACAGGTTCTTGATCAAGGTCGCAGTGTCCTGGGGACGTTCCAGCGGGAACATATGGCCGCCGGGCATGGTGAGCATTTCGCCCATGGGCATGCGGTCGACGCCGCTGGCGTGGTGACGCATCACCACGCGGCTCTGGCGCCCACGCACCACTGCCAGCGGCACTTTCAACTGGCGGACCTGGCCGGGGCTGGTGTGGGGCACACCGCGGTAGATGCTGATTTCGGTGGCCGGGTCGAAGCGCAAGCGCAGGCGATCGCCCACTTGCTGCAAGCCGTGTTGCAGGTACGCGTCGAAACATTCCGGATCAAAACCGCGAAACAGGGTCTTGCCCGCGAAGTAGCTGCGTGCGCTGTCCAGGTCGTGGAACTCTTCTCGCCGGCCCAGGGTGCGCCCGGCCGGGGTCAGGCGGTCGATGAAGCCAAAACGCTTGGCCGCGCGGATCACCCAGCGGTCGGCGCGGGTCAGCACGGGCGAGTCGAGCATCACCACACCGCGGTACATCTGCGGGCAACGCATGGCCGCGTGCAGGTGCAACACACCGCCGAGGGAATGACCCACGCCCCATACCGGCTCCGGCTGTTGCTCCAGATGATGGATCAATTCGTCCACCAGGTTCTGCCAGTTATCGTCCACCGGAAACCTGGGGTCGTGACCGTGCTGCGGCAAATGCGCCACCGCATACTCCGGGGCCAGAGCGGCAAACAACTTGCCGTACGTAGCCGAAGGGAAACCATTGGCGTGGGCAAAAAACACGTGCTGCGACATACCGGATCCATCTGACTGAACAGAAATCGATTGTCACCACGCCCGGCCACAACAGCAATGACTGTAACTGCCAGGAATGATGACACTCACGCCACGCCTATCGCGCCGGCGGCTGCTCGCCCAGGGGCACCACGGCCATGGTCAGGCGCGAGACGCAGCTGGTTTTGCCTTCATCATTGGTCAAGCGGATGTCCCATACCTGGGTGGTACGCCCGATGTGGATCGCTCGCGCCACCGCCGTGACCCGCCCGTTGCGCACACCGCGCAGGTGGTTGGCGTTGACCTCCAGGCCCACGCAATAGAACTTGCTGGCATCGATGCACAGGTAGGCCGCCATGGAGCCGACGCTTTCCGCCAGTACCACCGAGGCGCCACCGTGCAGCAGGCCATAGGGCTGATGGGTGCGCGGGTCGACCACCATGCTGGCCGTCAGGGATTCGTCGTCGAAGCTTTCGAAGCGAATATCCAGCAGTTCACCGATGGTGTTTTTCTGGATCGCGTTGAGTTGTTCGATGTTCGGTTGGGTGCGCCACAAGCCCATGGGAGTAGTCCTTGTCTGTTTTATGATGAGCCTAATCCTGCCACAGAACCGATTCGGAACGCTCGCTCCAGGTTTGCAAATGTGCACCGTAAGTCGATTCGATCACGTTGCGCTTGATCTTCAGGGTCGGCGTCAGGAACCCGTTCTCCACTGCCCAGCTGTCCTTGACCACCACCAACTGGCCCAGGCGCTCATGTTTATCCAGCGCCTGGTTGACCTGTTCCAACCAGCGCTCCAGGCTGGCGCGCAGGGTTTGCCGGTCGAGGTCCAGCGTCGACAGCACGCACAAGCCTATCGGCGCGCCCAGGCCATCGCCGACCACGCACACCTGCTCGATGTGCGCGTGTTCGGCCAGGCGGTTTTCAATCGGCGCCGGCGCCACATATTTGCCTTTGCTGGTCTTGAAGATTTCCTTGAGCCGCCCGGTCAGGCGCAGGCGGCCGTCGGCATCCTGCTCGCCCTTGTCGCCGGTACGCAGAAAGCCGTCGGCAGTGAGGGTCTCGGCGGTTTTCTCGGGGTCCTTGAAATAGCCGAGCATGGTCGCGCCACTGCGCACCTGCACTTCGCCCGAGGCGTCGATGCGCACTTCAACCCCAGGGCACGGCAGGCCGATCCAGCCGATTGTCTGCTGGCCGGGACGACACACATGGGAGTAGCCGCAGCTCTCGGTCATGCCGTACACCTCCAGCACATCCAGGCCCAGGCGCTGATACCAGCGCAGCAGCGCTTCGGGCACGGGCGCCGCACCGGACAGGGCAATGCGCAACTGATCCAGGCCGAGGCCTGCCAGCACTTTATGGCCGATGCGCTTACCGATAAATGGCAGGCGCAACAGCAAGTCGAGGCGTTTTTGCGGGATCTTGGCGTAGACGCCCAGCTGGAATTTGGTCCAGATACGTGGCACGCCAAACAACGCCGTCGGCCGCGCCCGGCGCAGGTCAGTCAGAAACGTATCAAGGCTTTGCGCGAAAAATACTGTTTGCCCGGTATAGATGGCCGCCATTTCCACAAACATCCGTTCGGCCACATGGCACAGCGGCAAGTACGACAACAAGCGGTCGCCCTCCCCCAGCCCAAATAATTCAGTGCCGCGCGTGGCCGCGAACCCCAGGGCGCCGAAGCTGTGCATCACACCCTTGGGCAAGCCGGTGGTGCCGGAGGTATAGATGATGGTCGCGAGGTCCGACGCCGCAGGCGTGGGGTTATCCTGGATCGGCGAGCAGGCCTGCAAGTCGGCCCAGCGGAAATCGAAAGCGCCCACCGGGCATAGCGGCAGGCTGATGGTCGGCACCCCCTTCGGCACGCCCGGTGCCATCGCGGGCCAGTCGTCCAGCTTGCCGATAAACGCCAGCGCTGCCTCGGAGTGCGTCAGCACATGGGCGACGGAATCGGCGGTGAGGTTGGGGTAAAGGGGGACGCAGACGTGCCCGGCCATCCAGATCGCCAGGTCGGCAATGATCCAGTGCGCGCAGTTTTTCGAGATCAGGGCAATGTGCGAACCGTGGGGCAACTCTCGGGCGCGCAGCCAGTGCGCGGCGCAACGGGCCTGATGGCCCACCTCGGCCCAGGACAGGCGTTGCACTTCGCCGCCGCCGACCGGCTGCACCAGGAAAGTCTGGCGCGGATGGCGCGCTTCGCGTTCAAAGAAGACCTGCAACGGCAAACGAAAAGCGACGGGCATGGGACGCGCTCCTGTGTGGTCCGATCATAGCCAACCAAGCACTTGCTTGGTTGACTATATATCACACACAAAGCAGCGATCCATCCTACGGATTTTTGACGCTGACCAGGCTCATCAGCCCCGCCAGCGGAAAATCCCCTTCCAGTTCCGCGAGGCTTGCGGTGTGCATCGGTTGCGGCTGGCGCTGATGGCCGTGTTGCAAAAAGCTGATCAGGCTGCCCACCAAAGGCTGGTGGCTGACCAGCAGCACATTGTCATCCGTGTCGAGTTGTTCGAGCACCTGCAACGGATTGCCCTCGGGGGTCAGCCACGGCACCGTACGGATCTGTGGCTCAAAGCCGAGCGCCTGGCGCACCAGCTGCGCGGTCTGCTGCGCACGCACATAGGGGCTGGCGATGATTGCGCTGATGGGCTGGCCGATCAGGTGCGCGGCGCTGCGCAACACTTCGCCGCGACCGTGCTCGGTGAGATTGCGCTCGGCATCCGTGCGGGCGTGCCCTTCGGCTTCACCGTGGCGCAGAATCCACAGCTTCACAGTTTCGGCTCTTCATCACGCACCGGGTGCGGTGCCGGCGGCACGCTGTGGGCGGCTTCGCCCTCGGGTGCGCGCGGGGTTGGCCAATCGGCGAACGGCCAGGGCTTTTGCTCGGTATGGAAGCTGCCGAAACGGCCGATCTGCGCAAGGAACTGGCTGAGGCTATCGCCAAAGTTCATCAGGCCCAGGTTGGGCGCGCCGTAGATCAAGCGGTAGATCAACTGCACCACCACCAACGCGCCGAGCAGGAACTGCGCGACTTGCCACACCAGGGCAAACACCAGCATCCACAGGATGCGCAGGACAATGGATTCGTACTTGGGCGCTGCTTTCGGATCGTTCATGACGCGTTCCTCAGTTGAAACCACTGGTGGAAATAAAGTCGACATCGGTTTTCGGTTCGGCGCGCATCAACAACTCGATCACCTGGTTCAAGGTGCGCCCTTCAAACAGGATCGCATGCAACCCGGCAACCAACGGCATGTACACCCCGACTTCCTGGGCCTTGGCCTTGAGGACCTTGAGGGTGTTGACGCCTTCGGCCACTTCACCCAGGCGCGTCACCGCGTCTTCCAGGCTCAAGCCCTGGCCCAGGGCGAAAC
The DNA here is from genome assembly GCF_030687535.1 of Pseudomonas sp. FP2335. NCBI lineage: Bacteria > Pseudomonadati > Pseudomonadota > Gammaproteobacteria > Pseudomonadales > Pseudomonadaceae > Pseudomonas > Pseudomonas sp. FP2335. The sequence continues at coordinate 1,971,646 of NZ_CP117437.1, read as the reverse complement.
CGACTTGGTAGTTGCGGCTTTTCGGCGACGAGCAGGTGACGATCAAGTCGCCCACGCCCGCCAGCCCGAGAAAGGTCATCGGGTTGGCGCCCTGGTTGACCGCAAAGCGGGTCATCTCGGCCAGGGCGCGGGTGATCAGCATGCTCTTGGTGTTTTCGCCCATGCCCAGCGCCACCGCCATGCCGGCGATGATCGCGTAGACGTTTTTCAACGCACCGCCCAACTCGACGCCAAACCGGTCGCCACTGGCGTAGACGCGGAAGGTACGCCCGTGCAACACCGCCTGCACGCGCTCGCACAGCTCTTCGTCTTCACTGGCGATGACCGTGGCGGTCAGCGCGTGTTCGGCGACTTCCCGCGCCAGGTTCGGCCCGGACAGCACGCCAATACGCGCCTGGGGAGCGATCTCGGCGAGGATTTCGCTCATCAGCATGAAGGTCTGCGCCTCGATGCCCTTGGTCAGGCTGACCAGCAGCTTGCCCGCCAGGCGCTCGGCGTGGGGCGCCAGTACCGTGCGCAACGCGCTGGACGGCAGCGCGACGAAGCACAGGTCGCAGTCCGTCAGTGTCGCCAGCAAGTCCGTCACCGGCTCGACCGCCGGGTGGATCTTGATGCCTTTAAGGTAACGGGGATTTTCGCGGTGCACCCGGATGGCTTCGGCCTGCTCGGGATCACGCATCCACTGGCGTACCACGTGGCCGTTCTCCGCCAGCAGGTTAGCCACGGCGGTGCCAAAACTTCCGCCTCCAAGGACCGCAATAGGGCGCTGTTCAGTCATATGCAATCCGTTAATCCATACCAATGGCGATGGCCGCATTATACGGGGCGACCCGCTTGCGGCCAGCCCCCGTGTCAATTCGTTCACATGTCGGAAAATGCCACACCCGTGTGAAGTAATTGCAAGTCCTACGACTGGCAAAAGGCCCGACCTCAGTTAACATGGGCGGCTATCCGTCATTATCAAGGCCGTTCCGTGTATTTGGGCCCTCCTCCCCGTTCATCAGTGTTGTGGCTGCTGCTGTGCAGCGGCGCGGCCATGGCCGACGATCTGTTCCTCGACAACCAGCCGTTGCCGCAGGTCCTGACCGCGACGCGCCTGAAGCAATCGGCGGCGGCCGTGCCGGGCAGCATGACCGTGATCGACAGCGAGTTGATCAAGGCCAGCGGCGCGCGGGACATCAGCGAGCTGCTGCGCCTGGTGCCGGGGATGATGGTCGGCTACACCACCGGCAACCAGGCGGCGGTGAACTACCACGGCACCAGCGCCAGCGATGCGCGACGCATGCAGGTGTTGATCGACGGACGCTCGGTGTACCGCGCGGGCCTGGCGACCGTGGACTGGAGCGACATTCCAGTGGCCATGGAAGACATCGAGCGCATCGAAGTATTCCGCGGCCCCAATACCGTGAGTTACGGCGCCAACGCGCTGATGGCGGTAGTCAATATCCTCACTCGCTCGCCGGCCAACAGCCAGGGCACGCGGGTCAAGGTCATCCGTGGCGAACGCGGGATCAACGACTTCTACGCCAGCCAGGGCGTGCGCTGGGACACTGGCGACTTGCGCCTGTCGCTGTCGGGGCAACAGGACGACGGCTTTGACAGCGATGCCGCCGGCGCCGACCGCCGTGACAGTCGCCGTCTCAACCGCTTCAGCCTGGCCGTGAGCCAGACGTTGAACGCGCAACAAAGCATCGACTGGCAGCTGAATGCCAAGGAAGGGACCAACCAGCGGCCCTACACCTACATGCCGGTCTTCGCGGGGATTACCGAAGGTGGCGACAATTCGGACGTCACCGCCAAGGACTACGCCGGCTCCCTGCGCTGGAACTTCGATTTCAATCCCGAGCACAGCCTGTATATCCAGGGCTCCGCCCAGCAGTGGGATCGCCGGCAGATCTGGAAGGCCTGCGACGCCAAGGTCTCGTTCAGCCCGGAACTGACGCGCCTGTGGCAACTCAATCCCAATTATGCCGAGCAACTGGCACGGCACATGGACAGCTACAGCCAGGGTGTCGCGCCGCCCGGCGGCGCCGACGAGCAAGCACTGGGTAACCAGGTCCTGGACCAGTGGCGCAACGGTGCCAGCCAGAGCGTGTGCGGCGACATCAACCAGAGTACCCGTGAAAACCGCTACGACCTGGAGATCCAGGACACCCTGAGCCTGTCCGACAGCCTGCGCCTGGTCAGCGGTGTGAATTATCGCTACGACCGCGCCGACTCCGACACCTACTTCAACGGCACCCTGGACGACACCACCTGGCGCCTGTTCGGCCAGTTGGAGTGGCGCGCCAGCGAACACTGGTTGTTGCAGGGCGGCGCGATGTTCGAAGACACCCACCTCAGTGGCAGCTCGCTGACGCCACGGGTGGCGGTCAACTACCTGATCAACCCGCGCCACGGCCTGCGTGCGGTGTACTCCGAGGCGATCCGTTCGCCGGACATGTTCGAAAACAACGTCAACTGGAGCTACCGCGTCACCAACCTCAGTTCGCCGACCTACGGGCAGAATTCCGGCCAGTACTTCGTGGTGACACGCGGCCCGGGCAACCTCGACAAAGAGCTGATGCGCTCGCGGGAACTGGGCTACAACGGCTTCTTCGCCGACCTCGGGCTGAACCTCGACGTGAAGCTGTTCTACGACGAGATCACCGAGATGATCAGCTCGCCGCTGCGCAACAACCAGTACATCGCCAGCAACGCCAACAGTTCGCGGTTTACCGGTGCCGAGTCGCAGTTCGACTGGCGCATGAGCAGCGCCGACCGCCTGCGGCTGACCTATGCTTACGTCGACGCCACCACCAGCAACCCCCGGGACAAAGCCCAGACCGCGCGTAACAGCGGTTCGGCCGGCTGGCTGCGGGAATGGGGCCAGGGTTGGTCCAGCGCGCTGTTCTACTATGGCGACGACGCACTCAATCAATATCGCTTCGAACGGGTCGACCTGCGGGTGGCCAAGCGCATTGCCCTGGGCAAAGCCAACGTGGAGCTGGCCGGCATGTTGCAACAACGCCTCGATAACCAGCCCACCACCTGGGCCGACAACAATTACGACCACCGCCACGTGCTCTACTTCAGCGCCGAGTTAGAGTTCTGACATGGGCGCACAGTCAAGGATGACCCTCCTCTCAATACTCAGGCTTTGGCGGCGCGCCCTGCTGCTGGTGTGCCTGTTGCCGAGCACGCCAGCGTGGAGTGCCGACATCCTGCTCACCGCAGCCGAAGACGGTGCCGGCGTGCAGGCCTTCGTCAACGCCCTGGCCAAAGAGCGCCCGGAAGACCGCGTGACCTTCACCCCGCTCAAGGACCTGCCCGCGCCGAGCCGCCTGCCTGCCGCCACGCACCTGATCCTGCTGGACCTGGCCGGCCTCGACTGGCGCCTGCAAGACAGCCTGGGCCCTCCAACCCTGGTGCTGCGCATTAGCCGCCTGCAAGCCCGGCAACGCCTGGGCAACCACCTTCCGGCCCGGATCAGCCTGCTCTGGAGCGACCCGCCGCTAGCGCGCCAATTGCGCCTGATCACCCACATCCTGCCCCAGGCCCGGCGCATCGGCGTGCTCTACGCCGCCGACAGCGAATTCCTGCTGCAAGAGGTGCGCGAGTACGCCAAGTCCATGGGCCTGGAGGTGGTGCCACAGCTGTGGGACAACACCAACGACAGTCGCCCGCTGCAAAACCTGTTCAAGAGCAGCGACGTGCTGCTCGGCCTTGATGACCCGCAGCTGTACAACCCGAAAACCGTGAAGAACCTGCTGTTGAGCAGCTACGCCCGGCAATTGCCGCTGGTGGGGCCCAACGCCGGGTTTGTCCGCGCTGGCAGCCTGGCCAGTACCTACAGCGATCAGGCCGATTGGCTGGCGGTGCTCGACCGCCTGCTCGACCAGCCACCGGCCACCTGGCCGCGCACGCTGTACCCGGAACATTTCAAAGTCGCGGGCAACCCGCAAGTCGCACGTTCGCTGGGGCTCGAAGAGGTCGATGAACGCGACGTCGCCGCCCGGCTGGCCGCAGGAGAAAAACGCCCATGACCTTACGCCGTCGTTGGGACATCAACACCCGCACCCAACTCATCACCCTGGGCCCGGCGCTGTTGCTGACGTTGCTGTTGATCAGTTTCTTTACCTTCGTGCGGATCCAGGACCTGCGCCAGGAACTCGACCACACCGGCCAATTGATCGCCAACCAGTTGGCACCTGCCACTGAGTACGGGGTGATTTCCGGCAACAACGATGTGCTGGAAAGCCTGTTGCGCGCGACACTGGCCACACCCCACGTGCGTTTCCTGGAGATCCAGGACAGTGCCGAAAACATCCTGGTGTACGTCGAGCAGCCGTCGGAAAGACATGACCGCTCGCTGTCGGTCAAAGTCTTCCAGGCACCGATCCGCTTGCAGCATATCCAACTGGGCAATGACTTTTTCCAGGACAACCTCAACGAACCCAAGGCGCCGCGTGCGGATTACCTGGGCCGAGTGATCGTTGGCATGTCCAACGATGCGTTCAGCCAGCGCCAGCAGGAAATCCTGCTCAAGGCCGGCATCCTGGCGATGTTTGCCCTGCTATTCACCTTTCTGCTGGCACGCCGTCTGGCGGCGAGCCTGTCGCAGCCGATCAGCGCCATGGGCAATGCGGTCAAGGCAATCCAGCAAGGCGACTACAAAACGCCGCTGCCGATTGTCGATGACTCGGAATTGGGCGACCTGTCGCGGCATATCAACAACCTGGCCGAAGGCCTCAACCAGGCCAGCCGCGAACAGCACCAGGCCATGGCGCAGTTGATCCAGACCCGTGAGGAAGCGGAGCGGGCGAACAACGCCAAGTCGGATTTCCTGGCAATGATGAGCCATGAGCTGCGCACGCCGATGAACGGCGTGCTGGGCATGTTGCAGCTGCTGGAAACAACCGAGATGACCGAGGAGCAGACCGAGTACGCGGCACTGGCGTCCGAATCCACCGAACATCTGCTCAAGGTGATCAACGATATTCTCGACTTCTCGCGTATCGAACGTGCCGCCCTGGAGCTGGAGCATATTCCGTTCAACCTGGCAGACCTGATCAACAGCTGCGCCCAGTCCTTCCAGCACAGCGCCCAGCAACGCGGGCTGACCTTGGAGCTGCCGATTCCGGCGGGGATCGACGCGCTGCAGGTACAGGGCGATCCGACGCGAATCCGGCAGATCCTGGTGAACCTGATCGGCAACGCACTGAAATTCACCGAACACGGCACGGTGACGATCGAGCCCCAGTGGCAGGTCCTCGATCACGAGCTGTTGTGGTTTACCTGCACTGTGCGCGACAGCGGCATCGGAATTTCGGCCGAGCGCCTGGAGCTGATGTTCGATGCGTTCCAGCAGGCCGACAGTTCCATTTCAAGACGTTACGGCGGCACCGGCCTGGGCCTGCCGATCGCCCGCACCCTGGCCGAACGCATGGGCGGCACCTTGCGTGCGCAGAGCGAAGAAGGCCGCGGTTCGGTGTTTACCCTGGAAATCCCGTTGGCCATCGACCAGCAATACCTGCCGAAGATTGCCCATGATAGCGAAGGTAAAAACAGTGCCGGTGATGGCCGCCATGTGCTGCTGGTGGAAGACAACCCGGTCAACCGCACCGTGGTCGAAGCCATGCTGCGCAGCCTGGGCTTTGAAGTGAGCCTGGCCATCGATGGCGCCGAGGCGATCCGCAGTGCCGAGAGCCTGATTTTCACCGCGATCCTGATGGACTGCCGACTGCCGTTGGTCGACGGCTACGAGGCGACCCGACAAATCCGTCAACTGCCGGGCTGCGCCGACCTGCCGATCATCGCCCTGACCGCCAACGCCTTGCAGGGCGACCGCGAAGCGTGCCTGGCCGCCGGAATGAACGATTACCTGGCCAAGCCATTCAAACGCACGGATTTGCAGCAAATTCTGCAGCGCTGGGTGCAATAGCGCTGCGCCATCAGCCAACTCCGACTGGCGTGAAAGACGAAAGTGCGGCAGTCTTAGGCACCCAAACGGACCGATAAACAGGCCCGGTTTAAAATTTCAGTGAACAAGTGTACATTCAGTGCCTTGCCGCTGTGACTTTCACTACAACGCAATAGTCTATGTGTAGGCTGCCGGTATGAAGCGTAATGCTTCAGTCGGTTCGGGAAGATCTACCCTACCCTGCCGCATGGGATTATTGAGGAGCTCGCATGACCAAACAAAACGCCTTTACCCGGGAAGACCTGCTGCGCTGCAGTCGCGGTGAGCTGTTCGGCCCAGGTAACGCGCAACTGCCCGCCCCGAACATGCTGATGGTGGATCGCATCACCCATATCAGCGAAGAGGGTGGCAAGTACGGCAAAGGTGAATTGGTCGCCGAGCTGGATATCACCCCGGACCTGTGGTTCTTCGCCTGCCATTTCGAAGGCGATCCTGTAATGCCAGGCTGCCTGGGCCTCGACGCCATGTGGCAGCTGGTCGGCTTCTTCCTTGGCTGGCAGGGTCTGCCGGGCCGCGGTCGCGCCCTGGGTTCGGGCGAAGTGAAGTTCTTTGGCCAGGTCCTGCCGACCGCCAAGAAAGTCACCTACAACATTCAAATCAAGCGCGTCCTCAAGGGCAAGCTGAACCTGGCCATCGCCGATGGTTCGGTGAGCGTCGACGGTCGCGAGATCTATACTGCCGAAGGCCTTCGGGTCGGCGTATTCACTTCCACTGACAACTTTTAAGGGTTATCCGCATGCGCCGCGTCGTTATCACTGGTCTGGGCATCGTTTCTTGCCTGGGCAATGACAAAGAGACCGTCACCGCTAACCTGCGTGCAAGTCGCCCTGGCATCCGCTTCAACCCGGAATATGCCGAAATGGGTCTGCGTAGCCAGGTTTCCGGCTCCATTGACCTGCCCCTCGAAGAACTGATCGATCGCAAGATCTATCGCTTCGTCGGCCACGCTGCCGCCTACGCCTACCTGGCCATGAAAGACGCCATCGCCGACTCCGGCCTGAGCGAAGACCAGGTTTCCAACGTACGCACCGGCCTGATCGCAGGTTCCGGCGGCGCATCGACCCTGAACCAGATGGAAGCGCTGGACATCCTGCGCGAAAAAGGCGTGAAGCGCGTTGGCCCGTACCGTGTCACACGGACCATGGGCAGCACCGTTTCGGCCTGCCTGGCCACGCCATTTGCCATCAAGGGCGTGAACTACTCGATCTCCTCCGCTTGCGCCACCAGTGCTCACTGCATCGGTACTGCGGTCGAGCAGATCCAGTTGGGCAAGCAGGACATCGTGTTCGCCGGCGGTGGTGAAGAAGAGCATTGGAGCCAGTCGTTCCTGTTCGATGCCATGGGCGCACTGTCCACCCAATACAACGAAACCCCGGAAAAGGCCTCCCGCGCCTACGACGCCAAGCGTGACGGTTTCGTCATCGCCGGCGGCGGCGGCATGGTGGTGGTCGAGGAGCTGGAACACGCTCTGGCCCGTGGCGCGAAGATCTACGCGGAAATCGTCGGCTACGGCGCCACTTCCGACGGCTACGACATGGTTGCGCCAAGCGGTGAAGGCGCCATCCGCTGCATGCAGATGGCAATGTCCACCGTGGATACCCCAATCGACTACCTGAACACCCACGGCACCTCGACTCCGGTCGGCGACGCCAAGGAAATGGAAGGCGTGCGTGCGGTATTCGGCGACAAGGCCCCGGCCATCAGCTCTACCAAGAGCCTGTCGGGTCACTCCCTGGGCGCCGCCGGCGTTCACGAAGCGATCTACTGCCTGCTGATGATGGAAGGCAACTTCATCGCCGGCTCGGCCAACATCGATGAACTGGACCCAGCAGTCGCTGATATGCCGATCCAGCTCAAGACCGTTGAAAACGCCAAGATCGACACCGTGATGAGCAACAGCTTCGGCTTCGGTGGCACTAACGCCACCCTGGTGCTGAAACGCTGGCAGGGCAAGTAAAGCCTGTAGCTTGATTGCATGAAAAAGCCCCGACTGGTTCGGGGCTTTTTCATGGGGGTATGGAATCCATGTGGCAAGAGCGCCTGCTGCAATTGCGCGAATCTGGCCAAGACGAAAACGCGATATAAACCCCTAACACAATCGCGGCGAAAGTGATTGTAGAAAACATGGAACACCCGAACGCCGCCATGCTCTATAACTGCATGACCTTCATCCTGCCCCCTTGTGAGGTTCGCCATGCCTGTTACCGTCAATACGCTCAACCACGACAACTTTCGCCACAGCCTGAACATCGACAACCACGAGCTGTTCACCGACCTGCCCAAGAGCCTGGGCGGCGATGACTCGGCGCCCTCCCCCCACGACTACTTCGACGCCGCCCTGGCCTCGTGCAAGGCATTGACGGTCAAGCTCTATGCGCAAAAGAAAGACATCCCGCTCACCGGCGTGACCGTGGAAGTCACCCACGACGCAACTGAAGAGCAGAAAGGCAAATACAAGCTCAACGTCAAGCTGACCCTCAAGGGCGTGCTCACCGACGCCCAGCGCGATGAACTGCACCGCGTGGCCGACCGCTGCCCGGTGCACAAGCTGATGACGACGGCCGAGATCAGCATCGACACGAAATTGTCCGAAGGCGCGTTCAGCCAGTAACAGCAACATCCTCCCGAGCGGGTTATGCTCAACGGCATCCAACCCGCTCAGACTGGGATGCACCATGACCACCCTCACCGTGATCCGCCCTCGCCCCGAAGATGTCGAAGGCCAGCCGATCCTGCGCCCGCTACCATCGCGTGAATGCCGCAGTGTCGGGCCCTTCGTGTTTTTCGACCATATGCTGCGCACCCAATACGCACCGGGCAGCGGCATGAATATCCGCCAGCACCCGCACATCGGCCTGTCGACCCTCACCTACCTGTTCGAAGGCGCCTTGCAGCACAAGGACAGCCTCGGTTCGGACCAACTGGTGCAGGCCGGCGATGTCAGCTGGATGACCGCCGGCAGCGCGATTGCCCACGTCGAACGTACCCCCGCAGCGCTCCAGGCCAGCGGTTTCAGCCTGCACGGGCTGCAAGTGTGGCTGGCCTCGCCGAGGGACCACGAAACCGGACCGGGGCATTACAGCCACCACCCGGCGGCAAGTCTGCCGGTGAGTGACAACCTGGGGGTGCAGATCCGGCTGATCGCTGGCAATGGCTTCTGCCTGAAATCACCGGTGCCGGTGCTGTCGCCGACGCTGTATGCCGAAGTGCGGATGCAGACGGCCACTACCCTGCTGATTCCGGATGAGCATGAGGAACGCGCGGTGTACCTGCTGGCAGGCGAAGCGCAATTGGACGGTGAGACGCTGGAGGTGCACAGCCTGGCGGTGTTGCCGGCAGGCCAGGAGATGGCGTTGTTTGCCGAGACGGATTGCCACCTGGTGATATGTGGCGGCGCGCCGCTGGATGGGCCGCGGCGGATCAATTGGAATTTTGTCGCGAGCGATCCGGCGGTTATCGAGCAGGCGCGGCAGCGTTGGGCGGCGGGGGATTGGCCGACGGTGCCCGGTGAAACAGACAGGATAGAGTTGCCGGTGAGATAGCCATCGCGGGGCCCCACTCCCACATTTTGATGTGTGAATACAGTCAAATGTGGGAGCAGGCTTGCCTGCAATGAGGCCAGGACAGACGCTGAACAATCAGCCCTGGAACACTTCATCCAACAAATCATGCATCGACTTGAACGCCCGCTTGGCGGTCTTCGCGTCATACATCATCTTGCCCGGCACGTTCGCATGCGGATCGGTGAAGGAATGCACCGCACCGCCGTAGCTCAACAATTGCCAATCTACACCGGCTGCGTTCATTTCCTCTTCGAACGCGGGCAGTTGCTCTCTCGGCACCAATGGATCGGACGCGCCGTGCAGCACCAGCACTGAACCCTGGATGTGCTTGGCGCCTGCCGGGTTCTGGGTGTCGAGAGTGCCGTGGAACGACACGGCAGCCTTCAACGGTGCTCCGGTACGCGCCAGTTCCAGCGCACAGAAACCGCCAAAGCAGAAACCAAAGGTCGCCAGCTTCGAGGTATCCACCTCGGCCTGGTCCTGCAGTTGCGCAAAGGCCGCCTGCAAGCGTTTGATCAGCGCCGGGTTGTCTTGCTTGAGCGGCATCATCGCCGCACCGGCTTCATCGCCATTCGAGGGGCGCACGGTTTGCCCATACAGGTCGGCGATCAGCACCACGTAGCCTTTGCTGGCCACGCTCTTGGCGATCTCCTCGGCACCCGCACTCACCCCCATCCAGTTCGGCGCCATCAACAGGCCCGGCAGCGAACCCTTGTGGCTGGCATCGAACGCCAGGCGGCTTTCGTAGGACTGGCCATCAATCTGATAGACCACGGAACGCACAGTGACTTGGCTCATCATTTACTCCAGTTGAGGTGCACTAGAACGAAAAAGCCCGCCGAAGCGGGCTTTTCTACAACGGTGTCAGACCGACAGTTCAACCAACAGCTTGTTCAGGCGGCGCACGTAGGCAGCCGGGTCTTTCAAGCTGTCGCCAGCGGCCAGGGCCGCCTGGTCGAAGAGGATGTGCGACAGGTCGCCAAACCGCTCTTCGTTCTGCTCGCCGTCGAGTTTCTCGATCAGCGGGTGAGCCGGGTTGAATTCGAAGATCGGCTTGGAGTCCGGAACCTTCTGACCGCTGGCTTCAAGGATCTGACGCATCTGCAGGCCCAGATCCTGCTCGCCGATGGCCAGGATCGCCGGGGAGTCGGTCAGCCGGTGGGAAACCCGCACTTCACTGACCGCATCGCCCAGGGACGCCTTGATCCGCTCAACCAAGCCTTCTTTGGCCTTGGCGACTTCTTCGGCTTCTTTCTTCTCTTCTTCGGAGTCCAGGTTCCCTAGGTTCAGGTCACCACGAGCCACGTCGACGAAAGACTTGCCGTCGAACTCGCTGAGGTAGCTCATCAGCCACTCATCGATACGATCGGTCAGCAGCAGCACTTCGATGCCTTTCTTGCGGAAGACTTCCAGGTGCGGGCTGTCCTTGACTGCTTCGTACTTCTCGCCGGTCAGGTAGTAGATCTTGTCCTGACCTTCCTTGGCGCGTGCCAGGTACTCGGCCAGGGACACCACCTGCTCGCCGTCGTCGCCCTGAGTGGAAGCAAAACGCAACAGGCCGGCGATTTTTTCTTTGTTGGCGAAATCTTCAGCCGGGCCTTCTTTCATGACCTGGCCGAAGTTTTTCCAGAAGCTTTTGTATTGCTCAGGCTCGTTCTTCGCCAGTTTTTCCAGCATGTCGAGCACGCGCTTGGTCAGCGCCGACTTCATGGAGTCGATGATCGGGTCTTTCTGCAGGATCTCCCGCGATACGTTCAGCGACAGGTCGTTGGAGTCGACCACGCCCTTGATGAAGCGCAGGTACAGCGGCAGGAACGAGTCCGCCTGATCCAACACGAACACGCGCTGCACGTAGAGCTTGAGGCCCTTGGGCGCTTCACGCTGGTACAGGTCGAACGGAGCACGGGTCGGCACGTAGAGCAGCGAGCTGTATTCCAGCTTGCCTTCGACTTTGTTGTGGCTCCAGCTCAGCGGGTTTTCGTAGTCGTGAGCGATGTGTTTGTAGAACTCCTGATACTCCTCGTCCTTGATCTCGGTACGCGGACGGGTCCACAGGGCGCTGGCGCGGTTAACGGTTTCCCATTCCTGCTCAGGCTGTTCCTCGCCTTCGACGGCAGCCTTTTCTTTCGGCAGCTCGATCGGCAGAGGGATGTGGTCGGAGTACTTCTTGATGATGTTGCGCAGACGGTAACCGTCGGCGAACTCATCTTCACCAGACTTCAAGTGCAGCACGATGCGGGTACCGCGGTCGGCCTTTTCGATAGTGGCGATCTCAAATTCGCCCTCACCCTTGGACGACCAGTGTACGCCTTCGCTGGCAGCGAGGCCGGCACGACGGCTGAATACTTCAACTTTGTCGGCAACGATAAAGGCCGAGTAGAAGCCCACGCCGAACTGGCCGATCAGGTGCGAATCCTTCTTCTGGTCGCCCGACAGGTTCTTCATGAAATCAGCAGTGCCGGATTTGGCGATGGTACCCAGATGGGTAATCGCGTCTTCACGGCTCATGCCGATACCGTTGTCTTCGAGGGTGACGGTGTTGGCGTCCTTGTCGAAGCTCACGCGGATTTTCAGTTCGGCGCCACCTTCCAGCAACTCAGGCTTGGACAGGGCTTCGAAACGTAATTTGTCGACGGCGTCAGAGGCGTTCGAGATCAATTCGCGAAGGAAAATTTCCTTGTTGGAATACAGCGAATGGATCATGAGGTGCAGCAGCTGCTTCACCTCGGTCTGGAAGCCCAGGGTTTCCTTTTGAGTTTCCACACTCATGGTCATCAAACTCCAATTGGATGGCAGTGGCCGCGCCCTTGAGGGTTGGCGGCGGGTTGTCATCAAAGTTGGGGGCTAAGACCAGGATTTCAAGGGCGGCTCGCTTCCTCGATTTTGAAATGCGCACGGGCAGTGGCAATCGGTTCCGCCGCGGTGCTCTGCCACGCGGTGATCGCGACATTCGCCACCCGTCGGCCCTGGCGCCACACCTGGCATTTGGCGTAAGTGTCGCGAAACTGGCCCGCGCGCAGGTAATCCAGGGAGAAATCGATGATTTTCGGCAACCCCGGCGCGCCGGTGAACACCAGCAGGTGCAGCGCCGCCGACAATTCCATGAAGCCTGCGATCACGCCGCCGTGGAGCGCCGGCAATATGGGGTTACCAATATTGTCCTTACTGGCCGGCAAGCGAAACAGCAACTCATCGCCCAAACGGGTGCATTCGATGCCGATCAGTCTGGCGTAGGGGATCTGCTCCAGCAGCGCTGCATAGTTGCCGCGTGCGTGGGCCTGTTCCAGGCGGGTCTTGAATCGATGGGTCATGCCTGTGCTCCCTGGATGGTGCTGCCCAATCCTTGTGTGCCTTTAAGCCGCTTGCCCATACGCATAAACGTACCCACCACATGGGCGATGGGTTGCTGCGGGTCATACTGATAGGCGAAGCCGCGGGTAAAGATCACGTCGGTGGTGACCCGGTAGCATTGGGCGAAGCCGTACACCGGCTTGTGGGGTTCGGCGGGATGCATGTAGTCGATGCGCAGGTCGAGGGTTGGACACACCTCGAACTCCGGCAGGACGCACAGGGTCGCCATGCCGCAAGCGGTGTCCATCAAGGAGGTCAAGGCGCCGCCGTGGATCACGCCGGTGTGCGGGTCGCCGACCAGGTGCGGGGCATACGGCATGAGCAGCGTAATACCCTCCCCGCTGGCCCCATGGGCGGTAATGCCCAGCACCTGGCAATGGCGCAAGGCCGATAAAAAGCGCGCCGCGCGCTCTAACAAAGGGTTTTCGGTCATTCGTTCGAGACTCTTATTAGTGTTGATCGAGGCTATCGGTGGCGCCGGAAAAAGTTCCTTTAAGTCAGTGGTTTATATATCTGTGAAACAAAAGGAACTAATGCTGGAGCCCCATGCTCGAAAGGCCAGTAGATATCTTCAATAAGGAGAAACAACCCATGCGCAAGACTTTAGCTATTTCCATGATGCTGGCCGCTGCCCTCGGTCTGGCTGCCTGCGACAAAAAATCCGAAGACAAAGCCCAAGACGCTGCTGCACATTCCGAGCAAGCTCAGAAAGACATGTCGAAGGCTCAGGATAAAGTGAACGACGCTGCGAAAGAAAACGCCGAAGCTGCCAAAGCTCAGGCTGAATCGAACGCCGCTGCAGCAAAAGAAGCAGCACCTGCTACTCCAGCCACCGGTTCTTGAGACCGCGGTTTGAAATAGCCTGACTGCAAAAAGAAAGCCCGCTTAGATAGCGGGCTTTTTTGCGGCTGCTGTTTGAGTTGAAACGTTAATCAAGCCAGCTCTTTAACCGCCTCCGGCTGTGCCGTATCGGTCGGGGTAAACACCATCACTTGCAGTACGTCGGAATGAAACTCCCGGCGATACAGCACCAGCACCACCCCGCTGCTCATCAGCATGAACAACCAGGGGCTGACAAACCACGCCAGCATGGTCATGCCGAAGTAGTAAGAGCGCAGGCCAAAGTTGAATTGGTTGGCGGCCATGGAAATCACGCGCGCCGCTCGCAGGGCGAACGCCTGACGTTCCTGCTCGGACACGTGCCGCTCACCGATCATCGGCGCAGAACCCACCAGCACTGCCGCAAAGTTGTACTGGCGCATGCACCAGCTAAAGGTGAAGAAGGCGTAGACGAACACCAGTGCCAGGCACAGCAACTTGATCTCGGACATACCCTGGGATGCCTGCTGCACCATCGGAATGTCCGCCAACAGCGACACCGCCCGCTCCGAGGCGCCCAGCACCGTGAGAATACCGGCGAGGATGATCAAGGTACTGGAAGCGAAGAACGAGGCGTTACGCTCCAGGTTGCCGATCACGCTGGCGTCGGCGATGCGGTTGTCGCGCATCAGCATGCGGCGCATCCAGTCTTCGCGATACAGATGCAGCACACTGGCCAGGCAGGCCGTGTCCCGGGCCTTCCAGGTGGCATAGCGGGTGTAGCCACCCCAGCACAGGGCGAACCAGAAGGCGGCAAGCAGGTGGATCTGATTGGTTTCGATGAACGACATGCGGGCCCCTATGACGAGCGCGATCAGGGTGGGAGCTGGCTTGCCTGCGATGGCGTCTGCTCAGTCACTGTTGTGCCAACTGACAGTCCGCTATCGCAGGCAAGCCAGCTCCCACACTGACCGCGTTTGAACTTGAATTTTTCTTAACCTATTCGACGCTAGCCCAGGCAAAAAGACACTGCCAGCCGCCCATAAAAAAAGCCCCGTATCGATTGATACAGGGCTTTTCGATAGCGCGTTCAGCGGATCAAGCGATCGCTTCGCTGCGCTTGCCCAACAGACGGTCAATTACCACGGCCACTCCCAGCACCATCACCGACGGCACCAGCCAGGCCAGGCCTTGCTCGCTCAGCGGCAGGTTGGTCAACTGTGCAGGCAACCAGTCGGCGAAACCTGCACCCTTGAGCGCATCGATGCAGCCAAAGATGAACGACACCAGCATCACCGGCCCCACGATACGGCCCTGCTCCTGCCAGAAGTCTTTGCAGAAGCTCAACGCCACCAGCACGATGCACGGCGGGTAGATCGCGGTGAGTACCGGGATCGAGAACGCAATCAGCTTGGTCAGGCCCAGGTTGGACACGAACAGCGAGAACAGCGCCAGAATCACCACCAGCGTCTTGTAGGACAGCGGCAGGATACGGCTGAAGTACTCGGCGCAGGCACAGGTCAGGCCTACAGCTGTCACCAGGCAAGCCAGGGAGATCAGCACCGCCAGGAAGCCGCTGCCCAGGGAACCAAAGGTGTGTTGCACGTAAGCGTGGAGCACCGCTGCGCCATTACTGGCACCGGCGGCAACGGCATGGCTGCCCGAGCCCAGGCGGAACAGGCTGAAGTACACCAGGGCCAGGCCCACGCCGGCAATCAAGCCCGCAATGATGGCGTAACGGGTGATGAGCTTCGGCGACTCGACGCCACGGGAGCGGATGGCATTGACAATCACGATGCCAAACACCAGGGCGCCCAGGGTATCCATGGTCAGGTAGCCCTGGATAAAGCCTTGGGAAAACGGTGCAGCGACATATTCGGGGGTAGCGACGCCCACGTCACCGGCCGGCAAGGCAAACGCGGCAATGCCGAGCACGGCCAGCGCGATGATCTTCAGCGGTGCCAGGAAACGCCCAACGGTGTCCAGCAAACGCCCCGGATACAGGGAAACGAAGAACACCACCAGGAAGTACACCGAGCTGTAGAGCAACAGTGCCAGCGGGCTTTCACCAGTCAGCGGCGCCAGGCCCACTTCAAAGGACACGGTCGCGGTACGCGGGGTGGCGAACAGCGGCCCTACCGCCAGATACGCCGCCGCCGCGAGCAGGCCACCGGCGATCTTGCCGATCGGGCTGCTCAACGCGTCCATACCGCCGCCGACCTTGGCCAGGGCGATCACGGTAACCACCGGCAAACCCACTGCGGTGATCAGGAAGCCCAGCGCTGCCATCCAGACATGAGGCCCGGACTGCAAACCTACGATAGGCGGGAAGATGATGTTGCCGGCGCCCACGAACAGGGCAAAGGTCATAAAGCCCAGCGCCAGGACATCCTGGCTTTTCAACACTTTCATTTCGGGAAATACCACACTACTGAATCGGAATTTAGAGAGGGATTCCCTGTGGATGAGGGAACTACTGTCGGCCCTGATGGGGGTCGACCGGTCTAGCGCGGGGCTTCCTTTTGGGAGGCACACGCATAAAGAGGCGGCTAGGGTACAGAATTTGGCTGACAAGCGCACTGTTGCGGGGCGTACTGTCCGATAAGCGACATCCAAATGTCGCGTTTTCATACTTAACCTGGCAGACCAATCCAATGTGGGAGCGGGCTTGCTCGCGAATGCGGTGTATCAGTCAACTTATCTGAATCTGACACTCCGCATTCGCGAGCAAGCCCGCTCCCACATTTTTGATCTTCACCAGATCCAGAATGCACAAAGGCCACCCGAAGGTGGCCTTTGTGTTGGTGAAGCGTCAGTTAAGCGCGAGGCTTACTTGACAGCCCAACCGGTCAGCTCGGCCAGGGCCTTGCCGATGTCTGCCAGCGAACGCACGGTTTTAACGCCTGCGTCTTGCAGCGCAGCGAATTTCTCGTCTGCAGTGCCTTTGCCGCCAGAGATGATTGCGCCAGCATGGCCCATGCGCTTGCCAGCAGGGGCAGTCACACCAGCGATGTAGGAAACAACCGGCTTGGTCACGTGTGCCTTGATGTAGGCAGCCGCTTCTTCTTCAGCCGAACCGCCGATCTCACCGATCATCACGATCGCTTCGGTCTTCGGGTCTTCCTGGAACAGTTTCAGGATGTCGATGAAGTTCGAGCCTGGGATCGGGTCACCGCCGATGCCGACGCAAGTCGACTGACCGAAACCGGCGTCAGTGGTCTGCTTGACCGCTTCGTAGGTCAGGGTGCCGGAACGGGAAACGATACCGACTTTACCTGGCAAGTGAATGTGACCTGGCATGATGCCGATCTTGCATTCGCCTGGAGTGATCACGCCTGGGCAGTTAGGGCCGATCAGGGTAACACCCAGCTCGTCGCACTTAACTTTAGCGTCCAGCATGTCCAGGGTAGGAATGCCTTCGGTGATGCACACGATCAGCTTGATGCCGCCGAATGCTGCTTCCAGGATCGAGTCCTTGCAGAAAGGAGCTGGAACGTAGATCACGCTGGCAGTGGCGCCAGTGGCAGCTACAGCATCTTTCACGGTGTTGAACACTGGCAGGCCCAGGTGTTCGGTGCCGCCTTTACCAGGAGTTACACCACCAACCATCTTGGTGCCGTATTCGATGGCTTGCTGGGTGTGGAAACTACCTTGGGAACCGGTAATACCCTGGCAGATAACTTTGGTGTCTTTATTGATCAGGACGCTCATTATTTGCCCTCCGCAGCTTTGACAACTTGTTGAGCAGCGTCGGTCAGGCTGGTAGCCGCGATGATGTTCAAACCGCTTTCTGCCAGTACTTTAGCGCCCAGTTCAGCGTTGTTGCCTTCAAGGCGAACAACAACCGGGATTTTAACGCCGACTTCTTTCACTGCACCGATGATGCCTTCGGCAATCATGTCGCAACGAACGATGCCGCCGAAGATGTTGACCAGTACTGCAGCGACGTTGGAGTCGGACAGGATGATCTTGAAAGCTTCGGTTACGCGTTCTTTGGTAGCACCACCGCCCACATCGAGGAAGTTGGCTGGTTTGCCGCCATGCAGGTTGACGATGTCCATGGTACCCATGGCCAGGCCAGCACCGTTGACCATGCAACCGATGTTACCTTCCAGGGCTACGTAGTTCAGTTCGAACTTGGCAGCGTGCGCTTCGCGCGGATCGTCTTGCGACGGATCGTGGAAAGTCTTCAGCTTAGGCTGACGGTACATGGCGTTGGCGTCGATGTTGATCTTGGCATCGAGGCAATGCAGATCGCCGTCGGCCTTGATCACCAGCGGGTTCACTTCCAGCAGGGCCAGATCGTGATCCTGGAACAGTTTGGCCAGACCCACGAAGATCTTGGCGAACTGGGCAACTTGCTTGCCTTCCAGGCCCAGCTGGAAAGCCAGCTCGCGACCCTGGAATGGCTGAGCGCCGACCAGTGGATCGATAGTGGCTTTCAGAATTTTTTCTGGGGTTTCGTGAGCGATCTTCTCGATGTCCACGCCACCTTCGGTGGAAGCCATGAACACGATGCGACGGCTCGAACGGTCAACGACAGCGCCCAGGTACAGCTCTTTAGCGATATCAGTGCACGATTCAACCAGGATCTTGGTGACTGGCTGGCCATTGGCATCAGTCTGGTAAGTCACCAGACGCTTGCCCAGCCACTGCTGTGCGAAGGCCTTGGCGTCTTCTTTGCTGCGAACCAGCTTAACGCCGCCCGCTTTACCGCGACCACCAGCGTGGACCTGGGCTTTGACAACCCACTCGGTACCACCGATTTTGTCGCAAGCTTCTGCTGCTGCTTCCGGGGTGTCTACTGCGTAGCCCTTGGATACTGGCAGGCCGTATTCAGCGAACAGCTGCTTACCCTGATACTCGTGAAGATTCATGCTTTTTACCGTCTTCGTTAGGTACTGCGCATTCGGCGCTGCGCTCATTATGAGTGCCGCGCCACCTGTGACTGCTGCTTGCGCAACTTGCGGGGCTCAAGGCCCGTAAAGCTGCGCAAGGCTGCGTCCAGCGGATATTCCGCGGTGAGTCTTGCGCACAAGGCTCACGACGGGCAACTCCGCCGTGGTTTCTTATTATCTCGCTTAGCGCTTCTTGCGGTTGGCGATGTGGATGGCGCCGCCATTCACTGCCAACGCTGCTTCGTGCAATGCTTCGGACAGGGTCGGATGGGAGAAGACCATCATGCCCAGGTCCTCGGCACTGGTGCCGAACTCCATACCGATCGCGCCCTGCTGAACCAGTTCTGCAGCGCTCGGGCCAATCACGTGGACGCCCAATACGCGGTCAGTCTTGGCATCAGCGATGACTTTGACAAAACCACCGGTGTCGTTCGCTGCCATGGCACGGCCAGAAGCGGCAAACGGGAAGGTGCCGACGTTAACTTCAACGCCTTCAGCTTTCAACTGCTGTTCGTTCTTGCCGACCCATGCAATTTCCGGGTGGGTGTAGATAACCGAAGGGATCAGGTCGTAGTTCATCTGGGTCTTGTGGCCCTTGATGCGCTCGACAACCATGATGCCTTCTTCGGAAGCCTTGTGCGCCAGCATCATGCCGCGAACCACGTCACCGATGGCGTACACGCCAGGCACGGAGGTTGCGCAGTGATCGTCAACGTGCACGTAACCGCGCTCGTCGAGGGTCACGCCGCTGTCGGCTGCCAGCAGGTCGGTGGTCACTGGACGGCGACCCACGGCTACGATCAGCTTGTCGAAAGTGATGGTTTTTTCGCCATCCTTGTCGGTGTAGTTGACGACAACTTCTTCACCGTTGACTTTCGAACCGGTCACGCGAGCGCCCAGCTTGATGTCCAGACCTTGTTTGGTCAGGGTTTTCAGTGCTTCTTTGGAAACGGCGGTGTCGGCAGCCATCAGGAACGTGTCCAGGGCTTCCAGCACAGTCACTTCGGCACCCAGGCGGGACCATACCGAACCCAGTTCCAGGCCGATCACGCCAGCGCCGATCACGCCCAGACGCTTGGGAACAGCCTGGAATTCCAGGGCGCCGGTCGAATCAACGATCACGTTGTTGTCGACTGGAGCCGGTGGAATGTCGATTGGACGCGAACCTGGAGCCAGGATTACGTTCTCGGCTTCAATGATTTCGGTCGAACCGTCTGGCTTGGTGATTTCAACTTTCTTGCCGGCCAGCAGCTTGCCGTGGCCTTGCAGGGAAGTGACGCCGTTGGCCTTGAACAAGGTCGCAACGCCGGAAGTCAGGCCTTTAACGATGTTGGCTTTACGGCCGACCATTGCTGGTACGTCCATGGTCACGCCAGCATGGTTGATGCCGTGGATCGCGAAGCCGTCTTGGGCTTCGTGGAATTTCCAGGAGCTGTCCAGCAGCGCCTTGGAAGGAATGCAACCGACGTTCAGGCAAGTACCGCCCAGTGCCAGTTTGCCTTCCTTGTCGGTGTATTTTTCGATGCAAGCAGTCGAGAGGCCCAGTTGTGCGGCCTTGATGGCGGCAACATAGCCGCCAGGACCTGCACCAATCACTACAACGTCAAATTTCTGCGACATGAAAATAGATCCTCTATTTAGCGACAAGCTTTAAGCGTCAAGCTGCAAGCCAAGCTGCTTTTTCCTGCAGCTTGCAGCTCGCAACTTGACGCTGCTTATATCAGATATCCAGCAGCAGACGAGCCGGGTCTTCCAGCAGGTTCTTGATGGTCACCAGGAAAGTCACGGCTTCTTTACCATCGATCAGGCGGTGATCGTAAGACAGTGCCAGGTACATCATCGGGCGGATCACGACTTGGCCGTTGATGGCCATCGGACGCTGGATGATGTTGTGCATGCCCAGGATCGCAGCTTGTGGCGGGTTGACGATCGGGGTCGACATCATCGAACCGAAGGTACCACCGTTGGTGATGGTGAACGTACCGCCGGTCATCTCGTCGATGGTCAGCTTGCCGTCACGGGCTTTCTTGCCGAAGGTGGCGATGCCGCCTTCGATTTCAGCCAGGCTCATCAGTTCGGCGTTACGCAGGACCGGCACCACCAGGCCACGGTCGCTGGACACCGCTACGCCGACGTCTGCGTAGCCATGGTAAACGATGTCGTTGCCGTCGATGGAAGCGTTGACAGCCGGGAAGCGTTTCAGCGCTTCGGTGGCCGCTTTCACGAAGAACGACATGAAGCCCAGGCGCACGCCGTTGTGGGACTTCTCAAACAGATCCTTGTACTTCGAACGCAGGGCCATGACTTCGGTCATGTCGACTTCGTTGAAAGTGGTCAGCATCGCCATGTTCGACTGTGCTTCAACCAGGCGCTTGGCCACGGTGGCACGTACACGGGTCATCGGTACGCGCTTCTCGGTGCGGTCGCCGGCAGCGAACACAGGGGCAGCGGCAGCCGGGGCAGCAGCCTTGGCAGGCGCGGCAGCTGGAGCGTTTTTCTTGGCTTCAACAGCAGCAACCACGTCTTCCTTGGTCACACGGCCGTCTTTGCCGGTGCCTTTGATGGAAGCCAGGTTGATGCCGTTTTCTTCAGCCAGTTGACGCGCAGCTGGAGCAGCGATCGGGTCTTCAGCGCCAGCAGCCGGGGCGGCAGCAGGTGCCGAAGCAGCTGGTGCAGCGGCGGCAGGAGCAGCGGCAGCAGCGCTACCCTCTTCAATCGAGCCCAGAACCTGGTTCGACAGGACGGTAGCGCCCTCTTCAGCCACGATTGCGCCCAGCACGCCGTCAGCCTCGGCCAACACTTCCAGAACAACTTTGTCGGTCTCGATGTCGACGATCAGGTCGTCACGCTTTACAGCGTCGCCTGGTTTCTTGTGCCAGGTGGCAACGGTGCCATCGGCAACCGATTCCGGGAATGACGGGGCTTTGATTTCGATAGCCATTATCTGTGTGTCCTTAAAATTCGGTTTCAGTCAGCGCGAAGGCGTTAAACAGTGAAAGCATCTTGCAGCAGTTTTTCCTGCTGCTCGGCGTGCATCGACGCATAACCACACGCAGGTGCAGCAGAAGCATCACGACCGGCGTATTCAAGGCCCAGGGCCTTGTTATGGTTGCCGATGCTGCGACGCAGGTGATGCTGGCTGCTGTACCACGCGCCCTGGTTCATCGGTTCTTCCTGGCACCACACCACATTGGTGAGGTTGGTGTAAGGCGCGATGGCCTCCATCAGGTCGTCTTCCGGGAACGGGTAAAGCTGCTCGATACGCACGATGGCGATGTCTTCGCGGCCTTCGGCACGACGTTTTTCCAGCAGGTCGTAGTAGACCTTGCCGCTGCACAGGACCAAGCGAGTCACCTTGGCCGCGTCCAATGCATCGATTTCTGGAATCACGGTCTGGAACGAGCCTTCGGCCAGATCTTCCAGGGTCGAGATGGCCAATTTGTGACGCAACAGCGATTTCGGAGTCAGCACTACCAGCGGCTTGCGCAGCGGGCGGATCACCTGGCGACGCAGCAAGTGGTAGATCTGGGCCGGCGTAGTCGGCACGCACACCTGGATGTTGTGCTCGGCGCACAACTGCAGGTAACGCTCCAGACGGGCCGAGGAGTGCTCCGGCCCCTGACCTTCATAACCGTGTGGCAGCAGCATGGTCAGACCGCACAGGCGGCCCCACTTGTGCTCGCCGCTGGTGATGAACTGGTCGATAACCACCTGGGCACCGTTGGCGAAGTCGCCGAACTGGGCTTCCCAGATAACCAGCGCGTTAGGCGTGGTGGTGGAGTAGCCGTATTCGAACGCCAGCACGGCCTCTTCGGACAGGAACGAATCGTACAGGTCGAAACGTGGCTGGCCTTCGTACAGGTGCTTGAGTGGCACGTAGGTGCCCGCGTCTTTCTGGTTGTGCAATACCGCGTGACGGTGCGAGAACGTACCACGGCCGATGTCCTGGCCGGTCATGCGGATCGGGTGACCTTCGAACGCCAGGGTCGCGTATGCCATGGTTTCGGCATAACCCCAGTTGATCGGCAGGCCGCCGGCTTGCATCTTCTGACGGTCTTCGTAGATCTTCGCAACCTGGCGCTGTACGACGAAGCCTTCCGGAATTTCCAGCAGCTTGGCAGACAGTTCCTGCAGGGTTTTCAGATCGAACGAGGTGTCGTGACGCGCGGTCCAGGTGTGACCCAGGTATGGACGCCAGTCGACGAACAGCTCTTTGTTCGGCTCTTTGACCAGGCTTTTCACTACGTGCAGACCGTTGTCCAGCGCGTTGCGGTATTCATCGATCTTCGCCTGAACACGTGCATCGTCAACCACACCGGCCTTCGTCAGGCTTTCGGCGTACAGCTCACGGGTGGTGCGCTGCTTGGTGATCTGCTGGTACATCAACGGCTGGGTGCCGCTTGGTTCGTCGGCTTCGTTGTGACCGCGACGGCGGTAGCAAACCAGGTCGATCACCACGTCACGCTTGAACTGCATGCGGTAGTCGACAGCCAGTTGGGTCACGAACAGCACGGCTTCCGGATCATCGCCATTCACATGGAGGATCGGTGCCTGGATCATCTTGGCAACGTCGGTGGCGTACTCGGTAGAGCGTGCGTCCAGCGGGTTGCTGATGGTGAAGCCGACTTGGTTGTTGATGACGATGTGAACCGTGCCGCCGGTCTTGAAGCCGCGAGTCTGCGACATCTGGAACGTTTCCAGGACCACGCCTTGACCGGCGAATGCCGCGTCACCGTGGATGGAAATCGGCAGGACTTTTTCACCGGTCGCGTCGTTGCGACGATCCTGGCGCGCACGGACCGAACCCTCGACCACTGGAGAAACGATTTCCAGGTGGGATGGGTTGAAGGCCATGGCCAGGTGAACTTCACCGCCGGTGGTCATCACGTTGGACGAGAAGCCCTGGTGGTATTTAACGTCACCGGAACCCAGCTCGACCTTCTTCTTGCCTTCGAACTCGTCGAACAGTTCACGCGGGTTCTTGCCGAAGGTGTTGACCAACACGTTCAGACGACCACGGTGAGCCATGCCGATCACGATTTCCTTGGTGCCATAGGAACCGGAACGCTGGATCAGCTCGTCGAGCATCGGGATCAGGCTTTCGCCGCCTTCCAGACCAAAACGCTTGGTACCTGGGTATTTGGTGCCCAGGTATTTTTCCAGGCCTTCGGCAGCGGTCACGCGCTCAAGCAGGTGGCTACGTACGTCAGCGGACAATACCGGACGACCACGCACGCCTTCCAGACGATGCTGGAACCAGTGGCGTTGCTCGGAATCGGTGATGTGCGTGAACTCAGCGCCAATGGTGCGGCAATATGTCTGCTGCAACGCTTCGTGAATTTCGCGTAGGCTCGCTTCCTCTTTGCCGATGAACAGGTCTCCGGCACGGAAGGTCGTATCAAGATCGGCATTGGTCAAGCCGTAATGATTGATCGACAGGTCAGCAGGTGCAGGACGCTGCCAGAGCCCCAGCGGGTCAAGCTGGGCCGCCTGGTGGCCACGCATCCGGTAAGCCTGGATCAGTCGCAGTACTTCAACTTGCTTCTTCTCATGCTCACTGCTCACGCTGCCGGCGGAAACCGGTTGGGCGCGGCGCTGGTTCTTTGCCAGCAGCACAAATTGATCGCGAATTGTTGCATGCGATACATCGGTGGCAGCGTTGCCGTCTGAAGACAACGTCTGAAATTTGGTGCGCCATTCTTCTGGCACAGCGTTAGGGTCGTGCAGGTAGAGCTCATAAAGCTCTTCCACATAGGCAGCGTTACCACCTGAAAGATAGCCGCTGTTCCACATGCGCTGCATCACGCTTTCTTGCATGCTTGGTCACCCTCGATTTGGGGACACCACCGGCGAAAACACCGAGTTTGCTTGCAAAAGGCCAAGTGCAGCGACCAAAACAAGCCACTTAGGATCACGCTGATAGTTCGGGTACCAACCCGAATGCCCCTGCTTGTCTCATTTCTTCAAAATAAGAGCTGCGGCTTTGTAAGTCGCTGCTCAAGTTAAAACTACGGCGCCGGTTGAAGCCTGCGCCGCAGCATTTACGGGCACAACGGTCCTGCTTTGCTACAACGTCAGTTACACGCCGCTTTGCAGCAGCATGTTACGGATGTGACCAATGGCCTTAGTCGGGTTCAGGCCTTTGGGACATACGTTGACGCAGTTCATGATCCCGCGGCAGCGGAATACGCTGAACGGGTCATCCAGTGAAGCCAGACGCTCGGAGGTCTTGGTGTCACGGCTGTCTGCCAGGAAGCGGTACGCTTGCAGCAGGGCAGCTGGACCCAGGAATTTATCCGGGTTCCACCAGAAGGATGGGCAAGAAGTCGAGCAGCAAGCGCACAGAATGCACTCGTACAGACCGTCAAGTTTCTCACGCTCTTCCGGGGACTGCAGACGTTCGATGGCCGGAGCCGGCGTGTCGTTTTGCAGGAACGGCTTAACTTTCTCGTATTGCTTGTAGAAGATGCTCATATCGACAACCAAGTCACGGATAACCGGCAAACCTGGCAGCGGACGAACGATCAGCTTGTTACCTTTAACCACGGCGGACAGCGGCGTGATGCACGCCAGGCCGTTTTTGCCGTTGATGTTCATGCCGTCGGAACCGCACACACCTTCACGGCAAGAGCGACGATAAGAGAAACCTTCGTCCTGCTCTTTGATCAGTGCCAACACATCCAGCACCATCAGGTCTTTACCACCGGTATCGACCTGGAATTCCTGCATGAACGGCGCAGCGTCCTGATCAGGGTTGTAGCGATAAACACTGACTTTCAACATGGCAGCCACCCTTAGTAAGTCCGAATCTTCGGTTCAAACGTCGGAACCGTCTTCGGCGAGAAGTTCACGGCACGCTTGGTTACGCGCTTGTCACCCGGGAAGTACAGGGTGTGGCACAACCAGTTTTCGTCGTCGCGATCTTCAAAGTCTTCACGGGCGTGGGCACCACGGGATTCTTTACGAACCTCGGCAGCGATTGCGGTCGCTTCGGCCACTTCCAGCAGGTTTTGCAGCTCAAGGGCTTCGATACGAGCGGTGTTGAACGCCTGGCTCTTATCGTTGATCTTGACGTTGGCGATGCGCTTGCGCAGGTCGGCCAACTGGGCGATGCCCTTCTGCATGTACTCGCCGGTACGGAACACACCGAAGTAGTTCTGCATGCAGCTTTGCAGCTCGCGACGCAGGGTTGCTACGTCTTCGCCATCAGTACGCTCGTTCAGAGCGTTCAGACGCGCCAGGGCAGCTTCGATGTTGGCGTCGGTGGCGTCATCGTATTCGATGCCGTCGGTCAGCGCTTTTTCCAGGTGCAGGCCGGCAGCACGGCCGAATACCACCAGGTCGAGCAGCGAGTTGCCGCCCAGACGGTTGGCACCGTGAACCGATACGCAAGCCACTTCGCCTACCGCGAACAGGCCGTGGATGATCTCGTCTTCGCCTTCGGCGTTCTGGGTGATCGCCTGGCCATGAATGTTGGTCGGCACGCCGCCCATCATGTAGTGGCAAGTCGGAACAACCGGAACCGGAGCAACCACCGGGTCAACGTGAGCAAAGGTCTTGGACAGCTCGCAGATACCTGGCAGGCGGCTATGCAGGACTTCTTCGCCCAGGTGATCGAGCTTCAGCAGTACGTGGTCGCCATTCGGGCCACAGCCGTTGCCGGCGATGATTTCTTTAACCATCGAACGGGCCACAACGTCACGACCAGCAAGGTCTTTCGCGTTCGGAGCATAACGCTCCATGAAACGCTCGCCGTGCTTGTTGATCAGGTATCCACCTTCACCACGGCAACCTTCGGTAACCAGTACACCAGCGCCGGCGATGCCGGTCGGGTGGAACTGCCACATTTCGATGTCTTGCACCGGCACGCCGGCACGCAGTGCCATGCCAACGCCGTCGCCGGTGTTGATCAGGGCATTGGTGGTCGAAGCGTAGATACGGCCTGCACCGCCAGTCGCCAGCACGGTAGCCTTGGCGCGGATGTAGGTGGTTTCACCGGTTTCGATGCAGATCGCGATCACGCCGACGAACTCGCCTTGCGAGTTCTTCACCAGATCAACCGCGTAGTACTCGTTCAGGAACGTGGTACCGGCTTTCAGGTTGCCCTGGTAAAGGGTGTGCAGCAGCGCGTGACCGGTACGGTCGGAAGCGGCGCAGGTACGGGCAGCCTGCCCGCCTTTACCGTAATCCTTCGACTGGCCGCCGAATGGACGCTGGTAGATACGACCCTGTTCGGTACGGGAGAACGGCAGACCCATGTGGTCCAGCTCGAACACCGCAGCCGGGCCTTCCTGACACATGTATTCGATAGCGTCCTGGTCACCGATATAGTCGGAACCCTTGACGGTATCGTACATGTGCCAGCGCCAGTCATCGTTCGGGTCGGCGGAGGCGATGGCGCAGGTGATGCCACCCTGGGCCGATACGGTGTGGGAACGGGTCGGGAACACCTTGGTGATCACGGCAGTCTTGTGACCGCCCTGTGCCAGCTGCAGCGCAGCGCGCATGCCGGCACCGCCACCACCAATAATGATGGCGTCGAATGAAATAGTTGGAATGTTAGCCATGGATCAGATACCCCAAAGAATCTGCACACCCCAGACGAAGTAAGCGAACATCGCGACGCCGCAGACTGCCTGGAAGAGGAAACGTACTGCGGTCGCGGACTTGCCCAGCGCCATTGGCGTCAGGTAGTCGGTCGCGATGGTCCACATGCCGACCCAGGCGTGAGCGCCCAGGGCTACAAGGGCCAGCAGACTGAAGATTCGCATCGCATTATGGGAAAACAGGCCGTGCCATTGCTCATAGCTGATGCCTGGATTTGCGACGAGGTATCCGATCAGGAAGATGAAATAAGCCGCGAGAACGACCGCAGACACACGCTGTGCCATCCAGTCATAGAGGCCCGAACGCGAAAGGTTCGTAACGCTGGTTACCATATCCAAACTCCTGCCAGAACGATCAGCACCACGGAAATGGCGATGATGATTTTCGAGCCCAGGCGGCCGCCTTCCAGCGTCTCACCGATACCCGCATCCATGATCAAGTGGCGCACACCGGCTACCAGGTGATACAGCAGAGCGGACAGGAGGCCCCATGCTACGAACTTGGCCAGCGGGCTGGTCAAGCATGCCTTCACCTCGGCGTAACCTTCCTCGGAACCCAGGGATTTGCTCAATGCGTAAAGCATGATGCCCAAGCCCAGGAACAGGATGATGCCGGAAACACGGTGCAGGAACGACGTAACGCCGGTGATGGGGAGTTTGATGGTCCTTAGGTCTAGGTTTACAGGTCGTTGGCTATTCTTCACGGCTTTTTTTTCACACTGAAGAGCCCCTAACAATCAGGGCAAAGTTGTAGGGGAGTGCACTGGTCAGGTAGCACCACCCAGGGAGTGCGACCCCCAATGAAAGCAAGCCCAAAAGCCCTTGGCGGTCGGTGGCCGAGTATAGACAGTTAGGTTACTAATGACAACGCGCCTGCCTCACCCTAATAGCTGATTGCGCTGGCGGTATAAAAGGCGTAAATGGCAGGCAATTTCGAGGAAAAAGTACGGTTAAAGCCTTCTGGTGCAAGACTTTAGGCAAATTGACATCTGGATTTATATCAATATAGTGGTGCGGGCCCTGCGTGGGGGGTCTGTCTGATGATTTGAAGCATAAATAGGAGGCCACATGGCTGACAAAAAAGCGCAGTTGATCATCGAGGGCGCAGCCCCCGTCGAGCTGCCCATTTTAACCGGCACCGTTGGTCCCGATGTTATCGACGTACGGGGCCTGACGGCCACGGGCCGTTTTACATTCGACCCAGGCTTCATGTCGACCGCCTCTTGCGAGTCGAAGATCACCTACATCGACGGTGATAATGGCATTTTGCTGCATCGCGGCTACCCGATCGAGCAACTGGCCGAGAAATCGGACTACCTGGAAACCTGCTACCTGCTGCTAAATGGCGAACTGCCAACAGCCGAGCAGAAAGCCCAGTTCGTCAGCACCGTGAAGAACCACACCATGGTTCACGAGCAGTTGAAGACCTTCTTCAATGGCTTCCGTCGCGACGCCCACCCAATGGCCGTCATGTGCGGTGTGGTCGGCGCCCTGTCGGCCTTCTATCACGACTCCCTCGACATCAATAACCCGCAGCATCGCGAAATTTCCGCGATCCGCCTGGTTGCCAAGATGCCGACCCTGGCCGCAATGGTTTACAAGTACTCCATGGGTCAACCCATGATGTACCCGCGCAACGACCTGACGTACGCGGAAAACTTCCTGCACATGATGTTCAACACCCCGTGCGAGATCAAACCGATCAGCCCGACGCTCGCCAAGGCCATGGACCGGATCTTCATCCTCCACGCCGACCACGAGCAGAACGCATCGACCTCCACCGTGCGCCTGGCAGGCTCCTCGGGTGCCAACCCGTTCGCCTGTATCGCCGCCGGCATCGCCGCACTGTGGGGCCCTGCCCACGGCGGTGCGAACGAAGCCGTATTGACCATGCTCGATGAAATCGGCGATGTCTCGAACATCGACAAGTTCATCGCCAAGGCCAAGGACAAGAACGATCCGTTCAAGTTGATGGGCTTCGGTCACCGGGTCTACAAGAACCGCGACCCACGCGCCACCGTCATGAAGCAGACCTGCGACGAAGTGTTGAAGGAACTGGGCATCAACAACGATCCGCAACTCGAACTGGCCATGCGCCTGGAAGAGATCGCCCTGACCGACCCGTACTTCATCGAACGCTCGCTGTACCCGAACGTCGACTTCTACTCGGGGATCATCCTGAAGGCGATCGGCATTCCAACCAGCATGTTCACCGTGATCTTCGCCCTGGCGCGGACCGTGGGCTGGATCTCCCACTGGAAAGAAATGCTCTCCAGCCCGTACAAGATTGGCCGCCCGCGCCAGCTGTACACCGGCTACGAGTCGCGTGACATCACCAAGCTGGAAGATCGCAAGTAAGCATTCACCTGCTTAGCTGGATCGAGAACGGCCTCCCTTAGTGGAGGCCGTTTTTGTTTGTGTCGCCGGCACCATCGCCATCGCAGGCAAGCCAGCTCCCACATTCGACTGCATTCCAAGGGATGTACTCAGTCAAATGTGGGAGCTGGCTTGCCTGCGATGGCGACAGCCCAGACACCCCATAACCCCAGACAAAAAAATGCCCCGGCCTTGCGACCGGGGCATTTTCCTATCCAGCTACAACCTTAGTGATTGACCGCCCCACTCGCCCCCAGGCCAGTCTGCGAACGCACAAACTGCGGGAAGTACAGTGCACGCTCCTTCTCTGCCGCCGCCGACTTGTCGGTGATGGAGAAGAACCAGATGCCGATGAACGCAATGACCATCGAGAACAGCGCCGGGTACTCATAAGGGAAGATGGCTTTTTCATGGTGCAGGATCGAGACCCAGATGGTCGGACCGAGGATCATCAGGCCAACGGCACTGACCAGGCCCAACCAGCCGCCAATCATCGCGCCACGGGTGGTGAGGTTTTTCCAGTACATGGAAAGCAGCAACACCGGGAAGTTACAGCTGGCGGCAATGGAGAACGCCAGGCCAACCATGAACGCGATGTTCTGGCTTTCGAACAGGATACCCAGACCGATCGCCAATACACCCAAGGCCACGGTGGTGATCTTCGACACGCGAATCTCGTCTTTCTCGTTGGCCTTGCCTTTCTTGATCACGCTGGCGTACAGGTCATGGGACACCGCCGACGCACCGGCCAGGGTCAGGCCGGCAACCACCGCGAGGATGGTCGCGAACGCCACCGCCGAGATGAAGCCCAGGAAGATACTGCCACCCACCGCGTTGGCCAGGTGCACCGCCGCCATGTTGTTGCCACCGAGCAAGGCGCCTGCTGCATCCTTGAACGCCGGGTTGGTGCTGACCAGCAGGATCGCGCCGAAGCCGATGATGAAGGTCAGGATATAGAAGTAGCCAATGAAACCAGTGGCGTACAGCACGCTCTTACGCGCTTCCTTGGCGTCGCTTACGGTGAAGAAGCGCATCAGGATGTGCGGCAGGCCGGCGGTACCGAACATCAGTGCCAAGCCAAGGGAGAATGCCGAGATCGGGTCTTTCACCAAGCCGCCAGGACTCATGATCGCTTCACCTTTCGGGTGAACCTTGATCGCCTCGGAGAACAGCACGTTGAAATCGAAGTTGACGTGCTTCATCACCATCAGCGCCATGAACGAGGCACCGGACAGCAGCAGCACTGCCTTGATGATCTGCACCCAGGTGGTCGCCAGCATGCCGCCGAACAGCACGTACATGCACATCAGGATGCCCACCAGGATCACCGCAACGTGGTAGTCCAGGCCGAACAGCAGTTGGATCAGCTTGCCCGCACCCACCATCTGCGCGATCAGGTAGAACGCCACCACCACCAGCGAGCCACAGGCCGACAGGCTGCGGATCTGGGTTTGCCCGAGGCGGTAGGACGCCACGTCGGCAAAGGTGTACTTGCCCAGGTTACGCAGGCGCTCGGCGATCAGGAACAGAATGATCGGCCAGCCCACCAGGAAACCGATCGAGTAGATCAGGCCATCGTAGCCGGAGGTGAAC
Source organism: Pseudomonas sp. FP2335 (assembly GCF_030687535.1). Lineage (NCBI taxonomy): Bacteria > Pseudomonadati > Pseudomonadota > Gammaproteobacteria > Pseudomonadales > Pseudomonadaceae > Pseudomonas > Pseudomonas sp. FP2335. Next base: position 1,940,478 of record NZ_CP117437.1, on the reverse strand, counting down.
ACCAGCGCGGAAATCCCCAGGAAGGACGCCGCCGACATGTAGTCACCGGCAATCGCCAGGCCATTCTGGAAACCGGTGATCTTGCCGCCGGCCGCATAGTAGTCGGCCGCCGATTTGTTGCGCTTGGACGCCCAGTAGGTGATGCACAGGGTGGCGCCGACAAACGCGACAAACATCACGATGGCCGACACGTTCAGGGGTTGCTTGTGCACTTCACCGGTCAATGCGTCCGCAGCCCAGAGGGCCGGAGCAAACAGCGAAGCGACGAATACTGCCAGTAGACGCCCGATCATTGCGCAGCCTCCTTGAGAATCGCATTGTTCAGGTCGTCGAATTCGCCATTGGCGCGGCGCACGTAGATGCCGGTCAGGACGAAGGCAGACACAATCAGCCCGACGCCCAGGGGAATACCCCAGGTAATCGAGGAACCGGGGCTGATCTTGGCCCCCAGCACTTGTGGCCCGTAGGCGATCAACAGGATGAAAGCGGAGTAAAGCCCGAGCATGATCGCCGAGAGAATCCAGGCGAATCGTTCCCTTTTTCTCACCAGCTCCTTGAAACGCGGGCTGTTTTGAATCGAGAGGTAAATGCTGTCGTTCATTGTTTTTATCCTCGCAGCACAGCTTTTTTATTATTTTGGAACGTATCCACTGTATGCGGCTGCCGTAGAGGTTCCAGACGACCTTAGTCTTAGATCGAGTGTAGCGAGGGATTGCGTGAACGCTGGAGGATTTGCAAAGGGTCAAATAAGTGTGGGAGCGGGCTTGCCCGCGAAGGCGGCGTGTCAGTACCGAATCGATCGGCTGACACACTGCAATCGCGGGCAAGCCCGCTCCCACATTAGGTTGGCGGCGTGCTTGTTGCTACAGGCGAAGGGTTATTTAGCGGTCCACTCGGCAACACGCTCAGGGTGCTTGGCTACCCAATCCTTGGCTGCTGCATCGGGCTTGGCGCCCTCTTGGATTGCCAGCATGACTTCGCCGATCTCATCCTTGGAGGCCCACTGGAATTTCTTCAGGAAGGCCGCGACTTCCGGCGCTTTCGCCTCCAGGCCCTTGCTGCCGATGCTGTTGACGGTCTCGGCAGCGCCATAAACGCCTTTTGGATCTTCCAGGAAGCGCAGTTTCCACTTGGCAAACATCCAATGTGGCACCCAACCAGTGACCGCAATGGATTCCTGCTTGTCTTCGGCGCGGGTCAGTTCGGCGATCATCGCTGCGCCCGAGCTGGCTTGCAGTTTGTAATCGAGGCCGTACTGCTTGATGGCTTCGTCGGTTTTGAGCATCACGCCTGAACCGGCGTCGATGCCGACGATCTTGTTCTTGAAGGTGGTGTCGGTCTTGAGGTCTTCGATGGACTTGGCTTTCACATACTCCGGCACGATCAGGCCGATTTTTGCATCCTTGAAGTTGGGGCCGTAGTCGACCACCTTGTCCTTGTTCTTGGCCCAGTACTCACCGTGGGTCACTGGCAGCCAGGCGGAGAGCATGGCGTCGAGTTTGCCGGTAGCCACACCCTGCCACATGATCCCGGTGGCGACCGCTTGCAGTTTCACGTCATAACCGAGCTTGGCCTTGATCACCTCTGCCGCCACGTGGGTGGTGGCAACGCTGTCGGACCAGCCGTCCACGTAACCGATGCTCAGGGTTTTGCTGTCGGCGCTGGCCAGTGTGGAGCTCATCGCAACTACCAGAGTGGCAGCTGCGCCCAAGAGTCGTCGCATCTTCATCGTACTTCCCCGAAAGTGCTGCGCCCGGCGGATGCCGAGCGACGTCAACCTGTTGTTATGTGGTGCGCCGCGCTCCCATCACGCGCATCGATCCGGCTGCTGCGGCGTCAGTGGAGTGCTGACACCTCGATCATCAACCCGTCGGGACTTGGAACCTGCTCTGTCAGCGACCTTACCCAAGCAAGAAACGACATCACAACGCCAGCAGGAGGCTTTGTAGGAAATGACGTCAAAATTCCGCCCGAACTTTGCATGTCAAAATCATGCGGCCCCACTGGGACCGGCCAAATCCGGGTAAGATGCGCGCCTTTGCTCTCCCAGATAAGCCGACCATGCCTGCGACTGCCCGCTTCCCTGCCCTACCCTACTTCTTCGCCTTGATCCTCGGCCTGCTGGCCCTGATCGGTTACTGGTATGGCCTCGGCCGTCCCGTGGTGCTGCCGGATGTGGCCAGCGCCAGCCACAAGATGCAATGCGCGTCCTATACGCCGTTCGACAAGGACCAATCACCGTTCGACCAGCCGTTCAAGCTGCGCCCCGAACGCATGGACGCGGACCTCGCCTTGCTGGCCACCCGTTTTGAATGCATCCGCACCTACTCCATGACCGGCCTGGAAGCCCTGCCAGAGATGGCGCGCAAGCATGGCTTGAAGGTCATGGCGGGCGCCTGGGTCAGCAGTGATCCCGTCGCGACCGAAAAGGAAATCAACGAACTGATCGCCTCGGCCAACGCCAACCCTGATGTCGTCACCGCGGTGATCGTTGGCAACGAGGCGCTGTTGCGCAAGGAAGTCACCGCCAAGCAGTTGGTGGCGCTGATCCACACCGTCAAAAGCCAGATCAAGCAGCCGGTGACCTACGCCGATGTGTGGGAATTCTGGCTGCAACACCCGCAAATCGCCCCGGCAGTGGACTTCCTCACCATTCACCTGTTGCCCTATTGGGAAGATGATCCGTCCGGCATCGACCAGGCGCTCAAGCACGTCGGCGATGTGCGCCAGACCTTTGGCAACAAATTCGCGCCCAAGGATGTGCTGATCGGCGAAACCGGCTGGCCCAGCGAAGGCCGCCAGCGTGAAACCGCGGTGCCGAGCCGGGTCAACGAGGCCAAATTCATGCGCGGTTTTGTAGCCATGGCCGAGGCCAATGGCTGGCACTACAACCTGATCGAAGCGTTTGACCAGCCGTGGAAACGCGCCAGTGAAGGTGCCGTAGGTGGCTATTGGGGCCTGTTCGATGCAGACCGCCAGGACAAGGGCATCCTCGCCGGGCCGGTGACCAACGTGCCGTACTGGCCGCTGTGGCTGGGCGTGGGCGGGCTGATCCTGCTGGGCACATTGGCACTGGGTGGCCGCGTGCGCAGCGCGCGTGCCGCGCTTGCCCTGCCGCTGCTGGGCGCGGTGGCGGCCTGCTCCATCGGGACGTGGGCCGAACTCACCCGCGTCACTGCACGCTTTGGTGATGAATGGGTGTGGGCCGGCTTGCTGGTGCTGCTGAACCTGCTGGTACTGGCCCACGCCGCCCTGGCCTTGAGTGCCCGGGACGGTTGGCGTGAACGGGCGTTCAACTGGCTGGAGCAACGTGCGGGCTGGCTAGTGGCGATTGCCGGTTTTGCGGGGGCCGTGATGATGCTGGCGTTGGTGTTTGACCCGCGTTATCGCAGCTTCCCAAGTGCGGCGCTGGTGTTGCCGGCGTTGGTTTACCTGCTGCGTCCGGTCACTGGTCCGCGCCGGGAGATCGCCTTGCTGGCCTTCATCATCGGCGCCGGCGTTGCGCCGCAGTTGTACCGTGAGGGGCTGATGAACCAGCAGGCTTGGGGCTGGGCACTGGTCAGCGTGTTGATGGTAGGGGCATTGTGGCGCTGCTTGCGGGTACGCAAGGCTTAAGACCGCTATCGCAGCGATGCGGCGACCCGACAAGCCAGCTCCCACAGTTGACCGAGTACATCTTTTGGAATGTGCTCAAGCGTGGGAGCTGGCTTGCCTGCGATGGGACCCTATCAGGCAACCCGAGGCTTCCTGACCAACCGCAACCCCGCAATCACCAGCGCAAACACCGCAAACGTGGTGTTGTACAACGCCAGCGCCGGCAATCCGAACACCATCCCCAGCAACGCCAGCCACCAGCCCACGCGACCCGGCACAAAAAATGCGACGAGCGACGCCACCAACGCCACCCAGCCCAGCACCTTGAAGTGGATCATCAAGCCCAGGTTCGAACGCAACTGGCACTCCCAGCGCCCGGCTTCGTCGGCGCAGATCCCCACCCAGCTGCCATCCTCCATAAAACCGTAGCGCGCGCCATAACTGGCGGCCAGCCATAGCGGCAGGGCAATAAGCAGCAGGATCAGCGGCAAACGACGGGACATGGGGGCACTCCGATAGGCAAAAACGGCGCTCAGCTTAATGCTCCGGCAGCCGTTAGCAAGGCGCATACACACAATTTGTGTCCATCAACGCGTGGCAAAGTGTATCGTCTGGCAACTATTACCCCGATTCCGACGTTATTTACCGACATTTCGTGCCGAGTGATGGCACTTCGGCGACAACGCGGTGGTCATAGCCTGCGAACTTCATTAAGCACGTTTCCTCTTAGGGATTTAGTCATGCTCCGTTCCTTGCGCTGTGCCGCCCTCTTGGGCAGCCTTTTTCTGAGTGCGTCAGCACTGGCGGTCGATATTGACCAAGCCAGCTATGGCTACCCTTTGACCAACCCGTTTGAAGCGACCATCGCCACTACCCCGCCCGACCTTCGGCCAAAACTGCCGAGCGACGACGAGATCAACCAGTCCGACTACACCCTGACGATGCGTCCCGAGCGCGAATTCAGCCTGCCCGACAACTTCTGGCCGGTAAAGAAGCTCACCTACCGCATCGCCAAGCAGGACCGCGCCGCACCGCTGATCTTCCTGATCGCCGGCACGGGTGCGCGGTTTGACAGCAGCATCAACGAATACCTGAAAAAACTGTATTACCAAGCCGGCTACCATGTGGTGCAGCTGTCGTCGCCGACCAGCTTCGACTTCATCAGCGCCGCCTCGCGCTTCGCCACCCCGGGGATCACCCAGGAAGACGCCGAAGACATGTACCGCGTGATGCAAGCCGTGCGTGCGCAAAACGCCTCCTTGCCGGTGACCGACTTCTACCTCACCGGCTACAGCCTCGGCGGCCTGGACGCGGCGTTCGTGGCCAAACTGGACGAGACCCGTCGCAGCTTCAACTTCAAGAAAGTCCTGTTGCTGAACCCGCCGGTCAACCTCTACACCTCGATCACCAACCTCGACAAGCTGGTACAGACCGAGGTGAAGGGCATCAACAACACCACCACCTTTTATGAATTGGTGCTGAGCAAGCTGACCCGTTACTTCCAGCAAAAGGGCTATATCGACCTCAACGACGCCCTGCTCTACGACTTCCAGCAATCCAAGCAGCACCTGACCAACGAACAGATGGCCATGCTGATCGGCACCTCGTTCCGCTTCTCGGCGGCCGATATTGCCTTTACCTCGGACCTGATCAACCGCCGCGGCCTGATCATCCCGCCGAAGTACCCGATCACCGAAGGCACCAGCCTCACGCCGTTCCTCAAGCGTGCGCTGCAATGCGACTTCGACTGCTACCTCACCGAACAAGTGATCCCGATGTGGCGCGCGCGCTCTGACGGCGGCAGCCTGCTGCAACTGGTTGACCAGGTCAGCCTGTACGCCCTCAAGGACTACCTGCACAACAGCAAGAAAATCGCGGTCATGCACAACGCCGACGACGTGATCCTCGGCCCTGGCGACCTGGGTTTCCTGCGTAAAACCTTCGGCGATCGCTTGACCGTCTACCCGCTGGGCGGCCACTGCGGCAACCTCAATTACCGCGTCAACGCCGACGCCATGCTGGAGTTCTTCCGTGGCTAAATATCTTCTGCTGCTCGCCGCCTTGATGTGTGCGGGCGTGGCCAATGCCGACAACAGCAAGGCCCATGAACCAACCAAGGTCGACGCCGATGGCTTCAAGGAGCCACTGTCCAAGCTCAAGTTCAACCCCGGTATGGACCAGCGTGAGTTCGAACGCTCGTCGCTGACCGCACTCAACGTCTACGACCCGCTGGAGGCCTGGAACCGTCGCGTGTACCACTTCAACTACCGCTTCGACCAATGGGTGTTCCTGCCCGTGGTCAACGGCTACACCTACGTGACCCCAAGCTTCCTGCGCACCGGCGTGAGCAACTTCTTCAACAACCTGGGTGACGTGCCCAACCTGTTGAACAGCCTGCTGCAACTCAAGGGCCATCGCTCCCTGGAAACCAGCGGGCGCCTGCTGCTCAACACCACCATCGGCATCGCCGGCCTGTGGGACCCGGCTACCGCCATGGGCCTGCCGCGCCAGAGCGAAGACTTCGGCCAGACCCTGGGTTTCTACGGCGTACCCGGCGGCGCGTACTTGGTTCTGCCGGTCTTCGGCCCGTCGAACCTGCGTGACACCACCGGCCTGATCGTCGACTACAGCGCCGAAAGCCAGATCAATTTCCTCAACGTGTCCGAAGTCAGCTCCAACCACCCGGAAATCTGGGCACTGCGCGCGGTAGACAAGCGCTACCAGACCAGCTTCCGCTATGGGCAGATGAACTCACCGTTCGAATATGAAAAGGTGCGCTACATCTATACAGAATCACGCAAGTTGCAGATCGCCGAGTAACCCGCCACAAAAAAGGCCATTCGAAAGAATGGCCTTTTTTTATGCCGCGACGATCAAGCCTTCACGGTGTTCCAAAGCTTGCCCAGCACACTGACCACCGCCAGCACCACCGCCCCCGCGACAATCCCCGCCAGGCCATTGAGCAATACCGGCACCAACCACGCCACCCCACCCGCGCCCAGGCTGACGGTCTCGATCCAGTGATGCACCACCGGCACGCCATGGGTAAGGATGCCGCCGCCGACCAGGAACATCGCCGCCGTACCGATCACCGACAAGCTCTTCATCATGTATGGCGCCGCCCGCAGGATCGCGCCGCCGATGCTGCGCGCTGCTTGGCCTGGCTTTTGAGCGAGCCACAGGCCCAGGTCATCGAGCTTGACGATGCCGGCCACCAAGCCGTAAACCCCAATGGTCATGACGATGGCAATGCCCGACAGCACGATCACCTGCTGCATCAGCGGCGCGTCCGCCACGGTACCAAGGGTGATGGCGATGATTTCGGCGGAGAGGATAAAGTCGGTGCGGATCGCGCCTTTGATCTTGTCCTTTTCGAACGCCACCAGATCGGTCGCCGGGTCCGCCACGGCTTCGACCAATTGCGCGTGCTCGGCCTGGTCTTGCGCCTTGCTGTGCAGGAATTTATGCGCGAGCTTCTCGAAGCCTTCAAAGCACAGGTAGGCGCCTCCGAGCATCAGCAGCGGCGTGACCGCCCACGGCGCGAACGCACTGATCAATAGCGCCGCGGGCACCAGGATCAGCTTGTTGACGAACGACCCTTTCGCCACCGCCCACACCACGGGAATTTCCCGCTCGGCGCGCACACCGCTGACCTGCTGGGCGTTGAGCGCCAAGTCATCGCCGAGCACGCCGGCGGTTTTCTTGGCGGCCATTTTGGTCATCAACGCAACGTCATCGAGCACAGCGGCAATGTCGTCGATCAGTACCAGTAAGCTGCTGCCTGCCATGTTCCATTCCTCGGAAAAGTTTTGCCGAGGATAGGTGGCCGACAGGGTTATGGATAGTGGTACGGCGTCAACGCGGTACGGTCGATGTTTTGATTCAACCGTTGCAAGGCAGCGTCCAATGGGCACAACACCCCCACCGATGCCGTGATGCAGCCCTGAGTGCCGGTCATATCGGCATGCAGCGGCGGCTGGGCCCTTGTCAGCGGCGTCAACTGGCGAATCTGCTCCAAGGACTGGGCCTCGAACGCGACCCGCAGGAAGTAGCGTCCGCTGGAGAGCTGCTTGTAGCGTTCGAATTGCAGGCTGCCCACCGGCGGGATATTGCCCTCCAGGTAGTCGCCCAGGCTCCAGCGAAACCCGAGCAGCGTGCGCAGGTAGGAAATGTTGGTGTCATGGGCCACCAGCAGGGTGAAGCGCGTGTCGGGCGGCATCCCCAGAGGGTCGTCCTTGGCCTGGGGCGTGCCTTGTCCGAGCGCCAGGGCAATCTGGTTCATCAGCTGCGAGCCGCCACGGCTGGCGATATAAGGGCTGTCATTGATGAAGTCGTATTTGGCCTTGGTCAATGCCGTCAACTGGGACACTTGCCGCGCGCTGCGCCCGTGGCCAAACGCGACCTGGTCCAGCGGCAGGCCTTCGCTGTACTCCAGGCGGAATGTCTCGCCCAGGTTGGCCTGCGTGCCCAGGCCCTTGATCGCCAGCCGCCCATCTTCGTCCTGGGTCAATTGCCAGGGTTCCTCGGCGTAGCTGCATGGGGCGGAGCCCGCGCAGATCACGTTGCGCAGTTGTTGTTCCGCGTCCCGGTAGCGGGCCTGTGCGCTGGCGACGCTGCCGCCCATGCGGGCGAGCACGCTGTCTTCGGCGCGTTGCGCGTCCAGGCGGGCAAAGGGCATTTTGTCGGCCTGGAACAATGCATCCTTGTCGCCCTGCACCACGCTAGGCTGCAGGCCACAGCCCGGAAACAACCCGTCGAGCAGCGCCAAGGCCGTAGCCTGGGTGCGCTGCAACGGGCTGGCGCGCACAAACACTTGCCCGGACGCCGGACAACCATCGGGCAACAGGCCGGCGGAGCGCAAAACCTGGCCGCGATAGCGGCCCATTTCCACCGCCGCCGCGTAACCGTGACCGGTCAAATGCCCATCCGGCACCGACCAACGGGGTTGCGCGCGGCCGGTGACCTTGGCCAGTTTCGCGCTGTCGGTGGGTGGACGCACGCCGTGACGGCTGACCTGCACCACCTTGTCCAGCACAAAGTCATCGGCGGGTGCCGCGTGGACCTGGAGTGAAATCAGGCTGGCCAGGACCAGCGGGGTGAATCTTACGAAGCAAGTGAACATAACGGTGTCCTGTGTCGGGTCTACGGATGGCCATCCCCGCCCGGAGCGAGCGGGAATGGCCGCGCCGGGTCAGGGATAGCGGTAGGCCGTCAGCGCCGAGCGGTCGATGGCACGCCCCGTGCGCTCGACGAACTGCGCCATCGGACACAGGGTGCCGACCGAGGTGTGCCGGCAGCCCGGCTGATCGAAATCGGCCTGCAACGGTGGATGCTCCGGACTCAGGCGCTGCAAGGCACGTATCTGATCCATGCCCTGGGTGATGAACCGCGTGCGTACAAAGCGCTCGCCGGTCTGAGTGTCGCGGTAGCGCTCGAAGGCCAGGGTGCCGGTGGGCGGGATATTGCCTGGCTGGTACTCGCCCAACTGCCAGGTAAACCCGAGCATCGTACGCAAGTGCGAGATATTCGTGTCGTGAGCCACCAGCATCAGCAGGCGCGCCGCCGGTGGGTTGCCCAGCGGATCGTTTTTCTCCATCGGCGTGCCCTGCTCCAGGGCCAGCACAATCTGGTTCATCAACTGCGAGCCGCCACGGCTGGCAATGTACGGCGTGTCATTGATGAAGTCATATTTGGCCCGGTGCAGGCGCCCCAGTGCCGAGACTTGCGCGGCATCGCGGGCATGGCCGAAGGCGACATCGGCCAGGGGCATGCCTTCGCTGTATTGCAGGCGAATGGTCTCGGCCATCGACGACGCCTTGTCCAGCCCCTTGATCTTGAACCGGCCGCCATCGCCCTCCTTCAACGCCCACGGCGTGTCGAAAAACGGACACGCCTTGCCCACTTCGCACACCGCGTTCTTCAGGCGCTCCAGGTCCGGGCGCAAGCGCTCCTGGGCGGCTTGCAGGTTACCGCCCAGGGCTTGCAGGATCTGCGCCTTGGCCATGGCCGGATCGAGTTTGGCGAACGGCATTTCGTCGGTCTGGAACAACGGGTCCGGCTGGGTGCGCGCCAGGGCTTTTTCGCCACAGCCAGGAAACATGCCATCAAGCAGCGCCGCCGCGGTAGAGCGCGTGCGTTGCTTGGGGCTGGCCACCGCGACCAGGCTGCCAGGCTGCGGACAGCCACTGGCCAACAGCCCGGCCTCCCGGTAATACGCCGCCTGCCAGGCGCCCATGTAACTGGCAGCCAGGTAGCCATGGCCTGTCAGCTCACCGTCCTGCACCAGCCAGGGGGTCCAGGCACGGCCGGTGGCCTTGACCAATTTGTCGGTATCGGTAGGCGAACGCACGCCATGGCGGCTGACCTGCACGGCTTTTTCCAGCACATAGTGGTCGGTTTCGGACGCTTGGAGGCCGGTACACAGGGTCAGCGCAGCCAACGCCAGGCCCGTACGATTGAGTAGGGTCATGTTCAGGTTCCTTGGATCAGAATTCGTAGGAGAAGCCCACGCGGTAGCGGGCCTGGCGCTGGTCAGTGTTCTTGTCGACATACACGTCGGCCACTTCCAGGTACGGAGTCAGGCGTTTGGTCAGTTTGTATTCGAATAACACCTTGTTGCTGTAGTTCTTGCGCGTGCCGTCGAACACAATCTGGTTGCTGTAAATCTGCTTACGCCCGACACCGACCGACAACAGGCCGAATTTATACTTGGCGCCCAGCTCGACCGCGTTGTCGTGCTTATCGGCCTTGCCCTCTTCGTCGTAGCGCGTGAGCTTGTGGTAATAGCCCGGCGTAATGGAGAACCGGTCGGTGATGGCATAAGACACTTTCAGCGCCGGCTTGTAGGATTTCTTATCCTTGCCGTCGGCATAGGTGAACTTGGGCTTGACCTTCCAGTGGGCCCCCAACTTGTGGCTGTACTTGACCTTGGCCTTGAGCTCGTCCTTGGTCAGGCGGGAAAACGCCTTGCCCGGCTGGCCGTCGCCGTCGGGAGCCGTGGCCATCACCGCTTCGAAGGAAAACGCCAAGCCATTGTCCAGGGCCTGGGTCAGCATCACCTTGTCCTTATGCTCTCGCTCGACCTCCGAATACTGGTGCTGGTAATCCAGTTCCAGTGCCTGGGTGGTGGTCGAGGCAATGACCAGGCCAATAAACGTATACCGCCTCAACGCTTTCTTATGCTGCCCAGCACTCAATTTCTTCATGTCTTCACCTGTTATTTTTATTGTGGATGGCACCACTGCGTCACTTTTCGAGCGCGCAGCGGTACCGCTTCCGACGACTCGGAACGGTTGAAAAAGGGATGATCAGTCTGTGAGCGGTTTATCGACCAACAGCCGCTGTGTTCGCTTGCGGCGATGGATTTGCCCGGAGAACAACGCGGTCATCAAGACCGAAATCAGCGAGGCACCCAGCCAGAACAACGACAGGGCGTGGAAGTCGTACAGCTTGCCGCCGTCCTGGGCCAGGGTGGTGCCATGCTCGATCAAGACCCCGGTAAGGATCTCCCCGGCGGCCGCACCGGCATAGCTGGCAATGCCGATCATGCCCAGCGCCGCACCGGCTGCGCTTTTGGCGGCGATATCCACGGCCATCAGGCCGCCGAGGAAACACAGCAGCGCGCCCATGGACAGGCCGAACAGCATCATGGCCATTGCATCCAGCCAGTAATGGCCGCCGGGCAGGAACAGGAACAGGCCCAACGAAGCGCTGTTCATCAAGCCGAACAACACCGCCAGGCCATGGCGCCGGCCGCCGAAAAAGCGATCGGAAACCAGCCCGCTCAGGCCCGTGCCGACAATACCGAACACTCCGGTGATAGAGATCAGCGCCGAGGCTGACAACGTGTTGTAGCCCTTGGCGTTTTCCAGGAAAAACACCCCCCAGGAAATCACCGCATAGCGGCCGATATACATCAGGCAGGAGGCCAGGGCGAGCAACCACAGCGCAGGATTTTTCAGCAGTGCCAGTTGTGCGCCCCATTTGCCGATGGTCTTGGACACGGCGTCTTCGCGGCCGCCGTGCACTTCGGCAAAGCCTGCGCTTTGCGGTGAGTCAGCCATGAACAGGTAGATCAGCAATATGCCGAGTACGCCCATGGCAGTGGCGAGGAAATAACCATACTGCCAGCCCCAGGTGACGATCACGGCGGCGACGGCGATGTACGTCAGTGCCTCGCCCAGGCTGTGGGCAATCGACCAGAAACCATAGAACGTGCCGCGGTCCTTGTCGGTATACCAGCGCGACAACGACACCACGCACGGCCCCACGCCCATGGACTGGGCCCAGCCGTTAAGGCCCCAGGCCAGGGTGAGGAGGATCGCATTGGTGGTCAGGCCCATGCAGGCGTTGACCACCGCACTGATCAGCAACCCAAGCATCATGAAGCGCCGCACATTCGCATGGTCGGCCAGGAAACCGTTGACCAGCTTGCCCACCGCATAGGTGAAGAACAGCGCAGAACCGATCATGCCCAATTGGGTGGGAGTGAGGAGGTTCTGCCCCACCAGCGCCGGCTTGGCCACATTGAAGGACAGCCGACACACGTAGAACAGCGCATAGCTCAGCGACATGGACAAAAAGGTCAGCCAGCGCACCCGGCGGAAAAGTCGCCCGTCAGGGTCGACCACCAATGGCAGCGCAGGCGCGGCGTGAAACAAGGACAGCAGGGATTTCATGGCGGACAGTCTCCTATTGTTATTATTCGCTGTACGTTGAAACGCAGAGGGTGAAACGCGCTCAAGCCTCCAGTGACGGGCCGATCAACCCGGCCAGTTGCGGGTACACCTGTGGACTGGCCACCAGCAGCGGGTTGCCGCCGAGCAAGCCATCGCCACGCAGGAAATCGCTGCAACGGCCACCGGCTTCACTCACCAGCACCAGCCCTGCGGCACAATCCCAGCTGTTGATATGGGTTTCGTAGTAGCCCACCAGGCGCCCAGCCGCGACGTAAGCGATCATCAGCGCGCCGGAGCCATTGCGGATAAACATGCCGCCGCCGTTCAGCAGACCGGAGAGAAACGGGATGAAATGCTCGCTGCCGCGCCGATGGGAGGTGCCCACGCCGGTTACGCCGTAGCGGATATCCGCCGCCGCGCTGACCCGGATCGGCGTGTCATTCACATAGGCGCCCAGGCCGCGGCAGGCGTGGAACAGCTCGTTGTGATTGGCATCGGCCACGGCGCCGAGCCAGGGTTGGCCATCCACCAGCAAGCCGATGGACACACACCAGGTATGCAGGCCGTTGACAAAGCAACTGGTGCCGTCGATAGGGTCAACCACCCAGACACAACGTGCCTGCAAATCGGCGGCGCCACCCTCCTCGCCCACAAAGCCATCGTCGGGAAACTGCTCGGCCAGGCGCTCCTTGATAAACACCTCCAACTCGCGGTCGGCGATGCTCACCACATCCTGGGGGACTGAATCCTTGTGTTCGACATCCAACTGCTCGCGCTTGCGGTAATACGCCATGCCACGCTGCGCGGCATCCATCGCCACCTGACGCACCAGCGCGTAGCGCGCCGCCAGGTGATCACGGTCCAGTAACGTCTCTGCTTGCGTCATAAACAAGGCCTTCAGCATGGATTGCACACGTGTGCAAATGATCCGGAAAAAAAAGTGAAGGCACGGCCCTTTGGATAGGCCAGCCACTCACCGCTTACTGCCCATACAACACGAAATAAATTTTCCCTTCAAGCAATTATTGAAATTTTATTTCTGAATTATCGTAGTGCCGCGCTGGATCAGGGTCACCGGCACCGGCTCGAACCGGGCGACCCGCGTGAAGTTTTCACCCCGTGCGACGATCGCGTCGACGGCGCGTTGCGCCAGTTCCACGTTGTCCTGGCGCACCGTGGTCAGGTCATAGGCCAGCTGCGCGGCCTGGGCGATGTCGTCAAAGCCGATGACCTGCACCTGTTGCGGCACCTGCAGGCGCAACGAAAAACGCAGGGCATCCATCACCCCCAGCGCCAGCATATCGGTTGCGCAGAAGATCCCGTCCGGCCCTTCCCCCTGGCTGAACAGCGCCGGCACCGCCTGCATTCCGCCCTGGTAACCCGGGGTCTCATTGACCACCGTCTGTGCCTGCACCCCCGCTTCGGCCAGACGCTCGCAAAACCCCAGCCAACGCTCGCGGCTGCTGAAGTTTTGCGCGCCCTGGCCCACAAACGCCAGGCGCCGCGCACCGCCCTTGAGCAACGCATCGGCAGCCATACGCCCACCGGCACGGTTATCACTGCCCACCACTTCGGCCCCGGCCAGTTCATGGCCACGGTTGATCATCGCCACCGGAATCTGCCGATCCAGGTAATGTCGGACCACCGACAACGGCGGCGAGGCCGAGGTAAGGATCACCCCGGCAATCTGGTAGCTGAGCAGCGCCTGCAATGACTGCTCAAGCTGGGCAGGGTCATCGGCGTTCATCAACAATGGCATCAGGCCGCGACGGCTCAGGCTGTGGGCGATGGGACTCAAGAGGCTGGCCCGAAACGCGCTGTCGAACCCCGCCGTGACCACGCCGACGAAGTTGCTGCTGCCCTTGTTCATGGTGCGGGCAATCATATTGACCTGATACCCCAGGGCCTTGGCCGAGGCCAGCACCTTTTCCCGCGTGGCCGGAGCCACGCTGGCGCCCGGGGTGAACGTACGCGACACTGCCGAGCGGGAAACACCAGCATGCCGGGCCACATCCAAGGACGTAATCACGTTTTTTTCAGAGGAGTCCATCGGCCACTGCCCACTGCGAAAGAGCCGCTACGGTAATGGCAAACGCGGTACAGGGAAAGAGTGGCCAGTGCCCATTCTTGAGGGCCTCACGAAGCCGGTGCTACTATGCCCGACCGCCTGTACTGGCAAGGAACCCCCAGGTTTATGAGCACCATTCGCGAGCGCAACAAAGAAAAGATCCTGCGGGCGGCGAGCGAGGAGTTCGCCGACAAGGGCTTCGCCGCGACCAAGACCAGCGACATCGCCGCCAAGGCAGGGCTGCCCAAGCCCAACGTCTATTACTACTTCAAGTCCAAGGACAACCTCTATCGCGAGGTGCTCGAAAGCATTATCGAGCCGATCCTGGCCGCCTCCACGCCGTTCAACCCGGATGGCGAGCCCAAGGAAGTACTGAGCAACTACATCCGCTCAAAAATCTGCATCTCCCGTGATTTACCGTTTGCCTCCAAGGTCTTCGCCAGCGAAATCATGCACGGCGCCCCGCACCTCAGCGCTGACCAGATCGAGCAGTTGAACGCCCAGGCCAAGCACAACATCGAGTGCATCCAGAACTGGGTGGATCGCGGCCTGATCGCGGCGATCGACCCCAATCACCTGATGTTCAGCATCTGGGCGGCGACGCAGACCTATGCGGATTTTGACTGGCAGATCTCGGCGGTGACCGGCAAGGCCAAGCTGGATGAGGCGGATTATGAGGCGGCGGCGCAGACGATTATCCGGTTGGTGCTCAAGGGGTGTGAGCCAGACTGATACACCGCGGTGCCTGGGGGATTCGCGAGCAAGCCCGCTCCCACAGGGGTTTTGTGCCAGACACACAATGTATGAACACCGCAAATCCAATGTGGGAGCGGGCTTGCTCGCGAAAGCGCCCTCCCAGACACATCTTGCCAAAAGCCTGCCGATCAGTATCAACCACCCGGATCTAGCCTCTCAGAACCCCCACTGAAGAGAGGCCATGGAATGCCTGATCTAGCCACATCACACCGTCTGCGCATCGGGCGGTTCAGCGAACCCAACCGTACCTACCTGATCACCACCAACACTCATGAACGTGTGCCGATATTCAGTGATTTTCATCTGGGTCGCTTGGTGGTCTGGCAATTCAGGCTCGCTCAATATCAAGGCTTGGCGAACTCCCTGGCGTGGGTAGTAATGCCAGACCATTTCCACTGGCTGCTCGAACTGCAAAAGGGCTCGCTGGGCGATCTGATGTGTCAGGTGAAGTCGAAAAGCACTCGAACCGTGAATGGCGCCACAGGCCGCAAAGGCAGACTATGGCAATCCAGTTTTCATGACCGGGCACTGCGCAAGGAAGATGACTTGGTAAAGATGGCTCGGTATGTAGTGGCCAATCCATTGCGAGCTGGATTGGTGGAGCGCATTGGCGACTATCCCTTGTGGGATGCGGTTTGGGTCTAGGGCAGAGACCGAGTTGCCCCTTTCGCGAGCAAGCCCGCTCCCACAGTTTGACTGCACTCCAAAGTTGGAGCCCGGTCAAAATGTGGGAGCGGGCTTGCTCGCGAAGAGGCCCTACCAGTCACCCAAAGATCAAGCCGACACCCCCGCATCCGCCAACAACCCCACCCCCTCAATCGCCGTAATCGCGCACTGCTCGTCAATATCCGACGTATCCCCGCTGATCCCGATCGCCCCCAGCACTAAGCCCTGCTGATCCCGAATCAACACCCCCCCCGGTGCCGGCACCACGCTGCCCTGCCCCAGACTGTTCAGAGCCGCAATAAACGCCGGCCGTTGCTGCGCGTCCAGCGCCAGCATGCGCGAGCCCTTGCCCAGCGCAATCGCGCCCCAGGCCTTGCCGATGGCGATCTGCGGGCGCAGCAGGCTGGCGCCGTCTTCCCGTTGCAGGGTGATCAGGTGCCCACCGCTGTCGAGCACCGCGATGGTCAGCGGCGCCGCTGAAATCGTGCGGCCTGCGGTAAGGGCGTGGCTGGCCAGTTGGGTGGCTATTTTCAAGGTTAAAGCGCTCATGGTGCCGTCCTTATCTTGTTATGGAAAAAGCGGTGGAGGTCTAAATCGTGAGATGCTCGATCAAACAAATAGAACACAATGACATTTATTTTTGTATACAATATTTTCGCACAAACCCTCCATACGTCGAAAAAATGCCTTCCGACGAACGCTCAAGCCAATAAACAAAATGAATTGACCTGCGCCGCTCGCCGTGAATACACTTTGACGAGAAACCACTTGTATACAATTACAAAACGCAAGAGGCACCAAAACCATGAGCAAAATGAGAGCAATCGAAGCCGCCGTTCTGGTAATGCGCCGTGAGGGCGTGGACACCGCCTTCGGTATCCCAGGCGCCGCGATCAACCCGCTGTACTCGGCCTTGCAGAAGGTGGGTGGCATCGATCACGTCCTTGCTCGCCACGTTGAAGGCGCCTCCCACATGGCCGAGGGTTACACCCGCACCAAGGCCGGCAATATCGGCGTGTGCATCGGCACCTCCGGCCCGGCGGGCACCGATATGGTCACCGGCTTGTACAGCGCCTCGGCCGACTCGATCCCGATCCTGTGCATCACCGGCCAAGCCCCTCGTGCCCGGATGCACAAGGAAGACTTCCAGGCGGTGGACATCACCAGCATCGTCAAGCCAGTGACCAAGTGGGCAACCACCGTCCTCGAACCCGGCCAGGTGCCTTACGCGTTCCAGAAAGCCTTTTATGAAATGCGCTCCGGCCGCCCAGGCCCGGTGCTGATCGACCTGCCGTTCGACGTACAGATGGCCGAGATCGAATTCGACATCGACGCCTACCAGCCGCTGCCGCTGGCCAAGCCACTGGCCACACGCATCCAGGTGGAAAAAGCCCTGGCCTTGCTCGATCAAGCCGAACGCCCACTGTTGGTCAGTGGTGGCGGCGTGATCAACGCCGACGCCAGCGACCTGCTGGTGGAATTCGCCGAGCTGACCGGCATCCCGGTGATCCCGACCCTGATGGGCTGGGGCACGATCCCCGACGATCATCCGCAGATGGTGGGCATGGTCGGCCTGCAAACCTCCCACCGTTACGGCAACGCGACGATGCTCAAGTCGGACGTGGTGCTGGGCATCGGCAACCGCTGGGCCAACCGCCACACGGGGTCGGTCGAGGTGTATACCGAGGGTCGCAAGTTCATTCACGTCGACATCGAGCCGACGCAGATTGGCCGCGTGTTCACCCCGGACCTGGGCATCGTGTCCGACGCCGGCTCGGCCCTGACAATGTTCATTGAAGTGGCCCGCGAGTGGAAAGCCGCCGGCAAGCTCAAGGACCGCAGCACCTGGCTCAACGACTGCCAGCAGCGCAAGGCCACCCTGCATCGCAAGACCCACTTCGACAACGTACCGGTCAAGCCGCAACGGGTGTACGAAGAGATGAACCAGGTGTTCGGCAAAGACACCTGCTACGTCAGCACCATCGGCCTGTCGCAGATTGCCGGTGCGCAATTCCTGCACGTCTATAAGCCACGTCACTGGATCAACTGCGGCCAGGCCGGTCCCTTGGGCTGGACCATTCCGGCGGCCCTTGGTGTGGTCAAGGCCGATCCGAGCCGCAAGGTCGTCGCGCTGTCGGGGGACTATGACTTCCAGTTCATGATCGAAGAATTGGCGGTGGGCGCGCAGTTCAAGCTGCCGTACATCCACGTGGTGGTGAACAACTCCTACCTCGGCCTGATCCGCCAGGCCCAGCGCGGGTTTGAAATGGACTACTGCGTGCAGTTGTCCTTCGACAACCTCAACGCCCCGGAACTCAATGGCTATGGCGTCGACCACGTCGCCGTCGCCGAAGGCCTGGGCTGCAAGGCCCTGCGAGTGTTCGAGCCTAGCCAGATCGCACCGGCCCTGCGCCGCGCCGAGGCAATGATCGAAGAGTTCAAGGTGCCGGTGATCGTCGAGATCATCCTGGAGCGCGTGACCAATATTTCCATGGGCACCGAAATCAACGCCGTCAACGAATTCGAAGATCTGGCCCTGGTCGGCAATGACGCACCGACCGCCATTTCCCTGCTCGATTAAGGAGAACCCTATGCCGCGTTTTGCCGCCAACCTGTCCATGCTGTTTACCGAGCAAGACTTTCTTGCTCGCTTCAAAGCGGCCGCCGATGCGGGCTTCGAAGGTGTCGAGTACCTGTTCCCGTACGAATTCAGCTCGGCTGAAATCAAGGCACACCTGGACGCCAACGGCCTGACCCAAGTGTTGTTCAACCTGCCGGCCGGCGACTGGGCCAAGGGCGAGCGCGGCCTGGCGTGCCACCCGGACCGGGTCGAGGAATTCCGCGCCGGGGTCAAGCTGGCCATCGCCTACGCCCAGGTCCTGGGCAACACCCAGATCAACTGCCTGGCGGGCATCCGGCCACAGGGCGTGGACGATGCCACCCTGGAAAAAACCTTCGTCGCCAACCTCAAGTACGCCGCCGACAAGCTGCATGCCGCGGGCATCAAGCTGGTGATGGAGATGATCAACACCCGCGACATCCCCGGCTTCTACCTGAACAACACCGCGCAAGCCCTGTCGATCCGCGAGCAGGTCGGCAGTGCCAATCTGTTCCTGCAATACGACATCTATCACATGCAAATCATGGAGGGCGACCTGGCCCGCACCATGGCCGCGCACCTTGGCGAGATCAACCACATCCAGCTGGCGGATAACCCTGGACGCAACGAGCCGGGGACCGGGGAGATCAACTATCGGTTCCTGTTCGAGCATTTGGACCGCATTGGTTACAAGGGCTGGGTGGGTTGCGAATACAAACCGCTGACCACCACCGAGGCAGGTTTGGGCTGGCTCAAGAGCCACAACGCCATCTAACCGACACACCACATTGGATCGTCTGTGTTTGGCAGGCTGAGACAGGCCTACCCATCTAATAAAAAGAGGTTTTTTCGTCATGGCTAAAATCGGATTCATCGGCACCGGCATCATGGGCCAACCCATGGCCGCCAACCTGCAAAAGGCAGGTCACCAACTGTTCCTCTCCGAACATCACGGCAAAGCCCCGCAAGCCCTGCTCGACGCCGGCGCCATCGCCCTGGCCAACCCGCAGCAAGTCGCCCAGGAAGCCGAGTTCATCATTGTGATGGTGCCCGACACCCCGCAGGTCGATGACGTGCTGTTCCGCGCCGACGGCGTGGCCGCCGGCCTGTCGCCAAACAAAGTGGTGATCGACATGAGTTCGATCTCCCCCACCGCCACCAAGGCCTTCGCCGCCAGGATCAACGAGGCCGGCGCGCACTACCTGGATGCGCCCGTGTCCGGCGGTGAAGTCGGCGCCAAGGCCGGCACCCTGAGCATCATGATCGGTGGCGAGCCGCAGACCTTCGAACGCGCCCTGCCGCTGTTCCAGGCCATGGGCAAGAACATCACCCTGGTCGGCGGCAATGGTGATGGGCAGACCGCCAAGGTCGCCAACCAGATCATCGTCGCGCTGAACATCCAGGCAGTGGCCGAAGCGCTGCTGTTCGCCGCCAAGAACGGTGCCGACCCGGCCAAGGTGCGTGAAGCGCTGATGGGCGGTTTTGCCTCGTCGAAGATCCTTGAAGTGCATGGCGAGCGCATGATCAAGGGCACCTTTGACCCGGGCTTTCGCATCAACCTGCACCAGAAGGATTTGAACCTGGCGCTGGCCGGGGCCAAGGAACTGGGGATCAACCTGCCGAACACCGCCGGTACGCAGCAGGTGTTCAGTACCTGCACCGCAATCGGTGGCGGCAACTGGGACCACTCGGCGCTGATCAAGGGCCTGGAGCACATGGCGAATTTCTCGATTCGCGACAAGTAAGTCCTGACTTGAAATGCAAGCCAGTGTGGGGCTGGCTTATGTGGGAGCTGGCTTGCCTGCGATAGCATCACCTCAGTTTGCCTGATACACCGAGGTGTTTGCATCGCAGGCAAGCCAGCTCCCACACAAGCCAGCTCCCACATTTTGGTCCCTGTTCCAGGTCTCACCTCTAATAACAAGAAGCCCCCGGGAGCCCGCTTATGTCGGTCGATCCGCAACACCTGCTTCGCGAGCTGTTCTCCACAGCCATCGACGCCGCCCACCCCCGGCAAGTCCTTGAACCCTACCTGCCCGCCGACCGCAGTGGCCGGGTGATCGTGATCGGTGCCGGCAAAGC
The DNA here is from genome assembly GCF_030687535.1 of Pseudomonas sp. FP2335. Classification (NCBI taxonomy): domain Bacteria; kingdom Pseudomonadati; phylum Pseudomonadota; class Gammaproteobacteria; order Pseudomonadales; family Pseudomonadaceae; genus Pseudomonas; species Pseudomonas sp. FP2335. The sequence continues at coordinate 1,920,035 of NZ_CP117437.1, read as the reverse complement.
CGCCGCCGCCATGGCCCTGGTTGTAGAAAACAGCTGGCAAGGCGAAGTCACGGGCCTGGTCGTCACCCGCTACGGCCATGGCGCGCCGTGCAAGAAAATCGAAGTGGTCGAAGCCGCTCACCCGGTCCCCGACGCCGCCGGCCTGGCGGTGGCCAAGCGCGTGCTGGAACTGATCAGCAACCTCGGCGAAGACGACCGCGTGATCTTCCTGCTGTCCGGTGGCGGCTCGGCCCTGCTGGCCTTGCCCGCCGAAGGCATCACCCTGGCCGACAAGCAAGCCATCAACAAAGCCCTGCTCAAGTCCGGCGCCACCATTGGCGAGATGAATTGCGTGCGCAAGCACCTCTCGGCGATCAAGGGTGGCCGGCTGGCCAAGGCGGCATGGCCAGCCACGGTCTACACCTATGCGATTTCCGACGTGCCGGGCGACCAGGCCACGGTGATTGCATCCGGCCCCACCGTCGGCGACCCAAGCACCTCGGCACAGGCGTTGGCGATCCTCAAGCGCTACAACATCGATGCCCCCGCATCGGTGCGCAGCTGGTTGCAGAACCCCGCCTCGGAAACCGTCAAGCCGGGCGACCCGATCCTCGCCCGCAGCCATTTCCAATTGATCGCCCGCCCGCAGCAATCCCTCGAAGCCGTGGCGGTCAAAGTGCGCCAGGCCGGGTTCAGCCCGCTGATCCTCGGCGACCTCGAAGGCGAAGCGCGGGACGTGGCCAAGGTGCATGCCGGCATTGCCCGGCAAATCGCGCAACACGGCCAACCACTGGCGGCGCCGTGCGTGATCCTGTCCGGCGGTGAAACCACTGTGACCGTGCGCGGCAATGGCCGTGGCGGGCGCAACGCGGAGTTCCTGCTCAGCCTTACCGACAGCCTCAAGGGCCTGCCCGGCGTATACGCCCTGGCCGGTGACACCGACGGCATCGACGGTTCCGAAGACAACGCCGGCGCGATCATGACCCCGTGCAGCTATTCACGCGCCGAAGCGCTGGGCCTGTCGGCCAGCGACGAGTTGGACAACAACAATGGCTACGGCTACTTCGCGGCCCTCGACGGGTTGATCGTCACCGAGCCGACGCGCACCAACGTCAACGACTTGCGCGCCATCCTGATTCTTGAGACTGCCAAACATGACGCCTGACAAGAAGGTCAAAATCCTCGCCACCCTGGGCCCGGCCACCGACGGTATCGATGACATCCGCGAGCTGGTCGAAGCCGGGGTGAATATCTTCCGCCTCAACTTCAGCCACGGTGAGCACGCCGACCACGCCCAGCGCTACCAGTGGATCCGCCAGGTGGAACGCCAGCTGAATTACCCGCTAGGCATTCTTATGGACCTGCAAGGGCCCAAGCTGCGGGTCGGACGTTTTGCCGACGGCAAGGTGCAACTGGTGCGCGGCCAGGCGCTGCGCCTGGACCTGGACGAAGCCCCGGGCGACGAACGCCGGGTGAACCTGCCCCACCCGGAAATAATCGCCGCACTGGAGCCGGGCATGGACCTGTTGCTGGACGACGGCAAGTTGCGCCTGCGGGTGATCACCAAGCATGCCGATGCCATCGACACCACCGTGCTGAACGGCGGCGAATTGTCGGACCGTAAAGGTGTGAACGTCCCACAAGCGCTGTTGGAACTGAGCCCGTTGACCGCCAAGGACCGCCGCGACTTGAGCTTCGGCCTGGAACTCGGTGTGGACTGGGTCGCGCTGTCGTTCGTGCAGCGCCCGGAAGACATCCGCGAGGCCCGCGAGCTGATCGGCGACCGCGCCTTCCTGATGGCCAAGATCGAGAAACCTTCGGCAGTGCAGCGCCTGCGGGAGATCGCCGAATTGAGCGACGCAATCATGGTGGCCAGAGGCGATCTCGGCGTGGAAGTGCCGGCCGAAAGCGTGCCGCAAATCCAGAAAGACATCATCAGCACCTGCCGCCAGTTGGGTAAGCCGGTGGTGGTTGCGACGCAGATGCTCGAATCCATGCGCTTCTCCCCGGCGCCGACCCGCGCCGAAGTCACCGACGTGGCCAATGCGGTTGCCGAAGGTGCCGATGCGGTGATGCTCTCGGCGGAAACCGCCTCCGGCGAGTACCCGCTGGAAGCCGTGCAGATGATGAGCAAGATCATCCGCCAGGTGGAAAGTGGTCCGGATTACCAGGCCCAGCTGGATGTAAGCCGCCCCAAGGCGGACGCCACGGTGTCGGATGCGATCAGCTGCGCGATCCGGCGTATCAGCCACATCCTGCCGGTGGCGGTGCTGGTGAACTACAGCGAGTCGGGCGCCTCCAGCCTGCGCGCGGCGCGGGAGCGGCCGGTGGCGCCGATCCTCAACCTCACGCCAAACCTGTCCACGGCACGGCGCTTGAGCGTGGCCTGGGGCGTGCATTCGGTGGTCAATGACCGACTGCGCCAGGTGGATGAGGTGTGTTCCACCGCGCTGGAAATTGCCCAGGCCCAAGGGATGGCGGAGCGGGGGGATACGTTGGTGATCACGGCGGGGGTGCCGTTCGGGCAGCCGGGGTCGACCAATTCGCTGCGTATCGAGACGTTGATTTAGCGTCTGTAAGGGCCCCTTCGCGAGCAAGCCCGCTCCCACATTTGACGGCGTTCACAAATCAAAATGTGGGAGCGGGCTTGCTCGCGAAGGGGGCAACTCGGTCTAGCTGACTTACCTCTATGCACAACCCTACCTGCCCCGACTGGGCCGAAGCCCTGCTCAACGGTTTCAGCCAAATCTTCCTCCAGCGCCAACCGCTGTGCGGCCTGCTGTGCCTGCTGGCCATCCTGATCGGCGCCCCGGCCTTGTTCGGCGGGGCGTTGCTGGGTGGCATCGCGGGTTTGCTCACGGCCCAGCGTCGGGGTTATCCCAAGGCCGAGCGCCAGGCCGGCCTGTATAGCTACAACGGCGTACTGCTGGGGTTGTTGGTCAGCCAGCACTTCGCCTGGTCTGCGCTGTTGCCACCGCTGATCCTGGCCTGCGGCGGTGTGGCGGCGATGCTCACGCGCCAATGGCTGAAACATGCAACCCACCCGCAGGCCTTGCCCGCCTATACCACGCCGTTTGTCGGCCTGGGCTGGTTACTGCTGGGCAGCGCGCCAGAGAGCACCTTTACCCTGACCACCCCGCAAACCGTCTCCGTCCTCAGCGCGCCCTTTACCGGGCTCGCGCAAATCATGCTGCTGGACGCCCCGCTGGCCGGCGTCTTGATTGCGCTCGGCCTGTGGTTGGCGAACCGAGGCGCCGCCATCTGGGCCTTGATCGGCGCCAGCACCGGCATGCTGGTTGCGCTGCTGCTGGACGAACCCACCAGCGCCCTCCTCGGCCTGCACAGCTACAACCCGGCGCTGGCGGCACTGGCCTTGAGCCAGACACATCGCCAGCCGTGGCTTGCGTTGCTCGGCATCGGCCTGGCGATTGTGCTTACGTCAGCTTTCGCCACGCTGCATCTGCCAGCACTGACAGCGCCCTTCATTCTTGCCTGCTGGCTGGTACACGCAGGCGCCCGCCTGCTTCAGAAACCGCGCATGGACAGCCCCTTCGAATCCCCCTAGGCTTGCTCGATATTCGTTTCAGGCGGGCTTTATGGACAGCAACAACGACTGGCGCCAACGGCTCTACGTCATGATTTTCCAGAGCGACACCCTTGCCGGGCGGCGTTTTGACGGCACCTTGCTGCTGATCATCCTCGCCAGCCTGGTGATCGTGATGCTCGACAGCATCGACGACATCCACCAGAACTACGCCGACGTGCTGGCCTACATCGAGTGGGGCTTCACCATCATCTTCGCCATCGAGTACGGCTTGCGGCTGTATTGCTCGCCCAAGCCGCTGCGTTATGCCTTCAGTTTTTACGGGCTGGTGGATTTGCTCGCGATCGTGCCCGGCATCCTCGCCCTGTATTACAGCGATGCGCAGTACCTGTTGATCATCCGCATCATCCGTATGTTGCGCATCTTCCGGGTGCTCAAGCTCAGCCCCTACCTCAAGCAAGCCAACTACCTGATGGCGGCGCTGCGCGGCAGCAAGCAGAAGATCGTGGTGTTCCTGGTCAGCGTGTGCACGCTGGTGACAGTGTTCGGCACCCTGATGTACGTAATCGAAGGCCCGGAGCACGGGTTTACCAGCATTCCCAAGGGCATTTACTGGGCCATCGTGACCCTGACCACCGTGGGTTTTGGCGACATCGTGCCGAAGACCCCGTTGGGCCAGGTGATTTCGTCGCTGGTGATGATCACGGGTTACTCGATCATTGCCGTGCCCACCGGGATTTTCACCGCCGAACTGGCCAGCGCCATGCGCGGTGAACAACTGCAACACGACTGCCCGGTGTGCAAGAAGAGCACCCACGAACCCAACGCCGCATTCTGTTCGCGCTGCGGCAGTAATCTTTTTCGTAAAGTGGAATAAGCAAAGTGCGTTTTAATCTTTAAACGTCTATGCGCGCCCGGCTATAGTCGCTGGCAAATTGCCGTCACTTACCCCGTCATTTTCTCGAACAACAAGGAATGAGCAGTGAAAAAACTCGTTAGCGCCTCTCTCCTGGCCGCCGGCCTCGCCCTGGCGGGCGCCGTCCAGGCTGCCCCCGTGACACTGCTCAACGTCTCCTACGACGTGATGCGCGATTTCTACAAGGACTACAACGCGGCGTTCCAGAAGCACTGGGACGCCGAGCACCCGAACGACAAGCTGACCTTGCAGATGTCCTTCGGCGGCTCCAGCAAACAAGCGCGCTCGGTGATCGATGGCCTGCCCGCTGACGTGATCACCATGAACATGGCCACCGACATCAACGCCCTGGTGGACAACGGCAAACTGGTGCCGGACAACTGGGTCACGCGCCTGCCGAACAACAGCGCACCGTTCACCTCTGCCACCGTGTTCATCGTACGCAAAGGCAACCCGAAAGCCCTGAAAGACTGGCCGGACCTGTTGAAAGACGGCGTGCAAGTGATCGTGCCCAACCCGAAAACCTCGGGTAACGGCCGCTACACCTACCTGTCGGCCTGGGGTTATGTGTTGAAGAACGGCGGCGATGAAAACAAGGCCAAGGCCTTTGTCGGCAAACTGTTCAAACAAGCCCCGGTGCTGGACACCGGCGGCCGTGCCGCCACCACCACGTTCATGACCAACCAGATCGGCGACGTGCTGGTGACTTTTGAAAACGAAGCGGAAATGATCGCCCGTGAATTCGGCCGCGACCAGTTCGAAGTGATCTACCCAAGCGTCTCCGCCGAAGCAGAGCCGCCGGTGTCGGTGGTCGACAAAGTGGTCGAGAAGAAAGGCACCCGCGTCGCGGCCGAAGACTACTTGAAGTACCTGTGGTCGGCCGAAGGCCAGGAAATCGCGGCGAACAACTACCTGCGCCCACGTGATCCAAAAGTGTTGGCCAAGTACACCGACCGCTTCCCGAAAGTCGACTTCCTGTCGGTGGAGAAAACCTTTGGCGACTGGCGCACCGTGCAGAAAACCCACTTCAATGATGGTGGGGTGTTTGACCAGATCTACAGCGGGCAGTAACTGAATAAACGCGGTTAAAACTGTGGGAGCGGGCTTGCTCGCGAATGCGGTGGATCAGCCAATGAATCTATTGACTGACACACCGCATTCGCGAGCAAGCCCGCTCCCACATTGGGTTCTGCGCCAGACCTTACATCGGTGGGGTCACGCCATCCTTGCCGGCAGAGATGGCCTGCGCCGTAATCGTCCCATCTGCCCCCCTCACCGCAAACAACACCACCTTCACCCCCGGTTTCAACAAGCTGCGATCCCCCGGTTCGAGGTTGACGATCGGCACGTCCTGGGGCACCACGATCTTCTGCTCACCGCCCTTGTACTTCACCGTCAGCGTGCGCCCGTTGCTCACCACCAGGTCGCCCACGGTGCCGTTGGTCATGCTGCTGCCTTCCTTTAAGTCAAAGGCGCGATGCCCGTCACCGGTGCCGGCCATGGCCGGTGGGAATACGTGCACTTCCAGGGCGGTCAAGCTGCCGTCGGCATTGGGCATGGCGGCGGAGCCAATGTAGCTGCCCGGCTTGATCTCATCGATCCTGGCCAGGGTGACGGCGCGCACCTGGGTGTCCCGGGTCAAGTGCACGGTGACGTCTTCGCCGCTGTTGACCTTGACCTGTATTGCGTCGCCCTCGACAGCGGTGATGGCACCGCGCACGCCCACACGCGGCGCATCGGCGGCGTGGGCCAGGCCAACGGCCATGGCGGCGGCAAGGGTTGACGCCAGGAGCATCTTGTTCAGCGTGATCTTCATGGGATTTCCTGTTTCGGCAGTTGTGTCTGAATGTATCATCAGCCTTCGCGCAGAAAGTTAACGATTCACTCATCAATACCGGGCATGAGTGTTATCACTGCCAGCGGCCTACCCGGGCTACGGTGTTGTCTTTACGCTCGCCCCACTTTCCTTCGCTTTTATGAGAACACCATGAACGCTACTTCCCACGCTACAAGCACCATGACCCGGAGCATGGTGATGCTGTTTGCGTTTTGCTGCGGCGCCATCGTTGCCAACATCTACTACGCACAACCGATCATCGAACTGATTGCCCCGGACATCGGCCTCACCCCCGCCATGGCCAGCCTGATCGTGTCACTGACACAAATCGGCTACGCCCTCGGCCTGTTTTTCCTGGTGCCCCTGGGCGACCTGCTGGAAAACCGCAAGCTGATGATCAGCACCACTGTGCTCGCCATCGCCAGCCTGCTGGGCGCGGCGATTACCGAGCAGCCGAACCTGTTCCTGCTGGTGTCACTGCTGATCGGCTTCAGCTCGGTGTCGGTGCAGATCCTGATCCCGCTGGCTGCGCACCTGGCGCCGGCCGAGTCCCGTGGGCGTGTGGTCGGCAGCATCATGGGCGGCCTGTTGCTCGGCATCCTGCTGGCGCGGCCGGTGTCCAGCGTGGTAGCGGATCACTTCGGCTGGCGCGCGATGTTCATGGCCGCCGCGGCATTGATGGCGTTTATCAGCGTGATCCTGCTGATCACCATCCCCAAGCGCCAGCCCGACCACAGTGCCACCTACGGCCAACTGCTGCGCTCCCTCGGCACCCTGCTGCGCAAGCAACCGGTATTGCGCCAACGGGCGTTCTACCAGGGCGGCATGTTCGCCACCTTCAGCCTGTTCTGGACCGCCGTGCCGCTGGAACTGGCGCGTAACCACGGCCTGAGTCAAAGCGAGATCGCCCTGTTTGCCCTGGTGGGTGCCCTCGGCGCCATCGCCGCGCCAATCGCCGGGCGCCTGGCCGATGCCGGCCACACTTACCGCGCGTCGCTGCTGGCCATGCTGTTTGCCGCGCTGAGTTTCCTGCCGGCCTTCGTCCACCCGCTGTACAGCGTGATCGGCCTGGCCGTGACCGGCGTGGTCCTGGACTTCTGCGTACAGATGAACATGGTGCTCGGCCAACGCGCCATCTACGCCCTCGACGCCAACAGCCGCAGCCGCCTGAACGCGCTGTACATGACCAGCATCTTCATCGGCGGCGCCTTCGGCTCGGCAATTGCCAGCAGCGTGTACGAACACGGCGGCTGGCTGGGTGTGGTGTTGGTGGGCAGTGCGTTCCCGCTGGTGGCGTTGTTGCGCTTCCTCAGCGTTTCCCGTGAAGCGGCCCCGGTAGCCGCGTAACACATGACCTGTGGGAACTGGCTTGTCGGGTCCCACAGGGCCAACCTCAGGAACGCACCAACTTCTCCAAAGCCGCATCCGCTAGGAATGACGAGCGGCTTTTCACCTTGTGCTCACGCACGTAGCGGTCGATACGCTGGATGACATAACCGGGCAAGGTCACATTGACCTTCTCGGTCTTGCCCAGATAGGGCGTAACGTCCAGCTCCAACATGCCCCAGCCCATACCCGCATAGTCTTCGTGGGCGTGATGATTGGCCACCGAGGTAGGCATGGGGATCGGCCCGCCCTCGGCGGCGATCTCCTGCAGCAGGATGTGTGCGACTTCCACGGCCGCGTTGTACGCCTCTTCGAAACTGTCCCCGGCAGTGACGGCGCCTGGAATATCGGGGATCTGAATGCCGGTGGCGGCGAAGTCATCGCCCCATTCGATACAGATTGGGTATTGCATGAATGCTCTCCTTAAAACTCAAACAGACCAGCACGTTTCCTGATACTTCTCACAGTACCCGCAGGCAGGTCCTTCTTTGGATGAGGCACCGGAATCGTGTACGGGTTATAGCGATGGGTAAAAATATGATGACTGCCCGTGACCCGATCCAGCACCCAGCCCGCCTCTTGCAGTTCCTTGATCAATAACCTGCTTTGCACCCCAGCCTCCTTGGCTTGGCCTGAATAAAAGTAACCCTAGAGTTATCTTTACTCAAGCACAAAATCCCCCGGACTGACTGACGGCTGTTTTGCTGGATGTTGAAAGCCCCCGGCCCTGCACGGGAAACGCATGACACCTGCGGCTCATCACCTTAGGCTTGAGCGCCGCCAAGCCAAACAGGAACACCCGATGGACCGCCTCGCCGCCATGGAAACCTTCGTCCACGTTGTCGAAACCGGCTCGTTCTCCGCCGCCGCCAAACGCCTGGGTATCGGCCAGCCCGCTGTGTCCAAGAGCATTGCGCAGCTGGAAGCACGCCTGGCGGTGCGGTTGGTGTTGCGCTCCACCCGTGGCCTGAGCCCGACCGAGGCGGGCCTGGCGTTTTTCGAGAAAGCCAAGCGCGCCATCGATGAAGCCAACGCGGCCGACGAAGCCGCCCGGGGCGCCGGGGCGGGGCTCAGCGGCAACCTGCGGGTCAGCGCGTCGGTGACCTTTGCCCGGATGCACATCATTCCCCAGTTGGGCGCGTTTCTGGCGCAGTACCCCGAGATCACTGTGGATGTGATCCTCGACGACCGCAGCCTCAACCTGGTGGAAGAAGGCATCGACGTCGCCCTGCGCATGGGCAATCTGGACGATTCAAACCTCACCGCGCGCAAGATCGGCGAATCGCCCTGCGTCATCCTCGCCACCCCGGCCTACTTCGAACGCTGCGGCGAACCCGCCACGCCGGAGGACCTGATGCAACACGAGGCCATCATCTACACCCGTGGCGAGGGCGCGCACTGGAGCTTCACCCAGGGCGACACGGCGTACCCCGTCGTGGCCCACGGCCGCGTGCGCGTCACCGCAGCCGAAGGCGTGCGGGCTGCGGTGTTGAGTGATTTGGGGCTGACGTTATCGTCCACCTGGATGTTCGCGCCGGAACTGGCCAGTGGCGAAGTGAAAACCGTGCTCACCGACTGGAAACTGCCCGCACGGGATCTATGGGCGGTGTTCCCCACCGGCCGGATGGCGAGCGCCAAGGCGCGGGCGTTTGTGGCATATGTCGAGCAGTTGCTGGCGTAGCCCTCGCGCTTCAAACCGGGGAATACGAGCATTGAGCGACGGCCCGTTGTTGATGTGGCGCTCAACTCAAATGCTGCTGATCCAGGCAGCACAGCAAGCGCTCGACCGTATGCGCCAGCGGTCCGGAATTATCCAGCACATACAACCCCGAGCCATTGTCGGCAATCAGTTGTGCCGTGAACTGCGCATTGCGCGCCAGACGCGCTTCTATATCCGCCAGCGATTCACGTCCCCGTGAGATCAAGCGTTGGCGCAACACCGCCTGATCCACCGTCAGCAACAACACCAGCAAGGTCGGATAACGCGCGCGAGTCTGCGCCAGGTGCGCGCGGGAGCCGTTGACCAGCACGTCGTGCCCGGCCGCCAGCCAGTCGTCGATTTCCCTGGGAATGCCGTAGGACAAGCCATTCGCCTGCCAACTCAGGGCAAACGCGCCCTCGGCCTCCATCGCGGCGAACTGCTCGGGGCTAACGCCTTGCGCCGCCTCGCCCACCGCTTCCGCCGAACGGGTGATGACGCGGCGCACGATGCGGCAACCGCGCTCGACCAAGCGTGGGCGTGCGGCGTCCAACAGGCTGTCCTTGCCCGAACCGGATGGTCCGATGAGATAGATCAACCTGCCTGCCATCCACATACCCTCTTAACCTATTGCCGGTCAGCCCGCCGGCGGCGGCCACTTTACAGTAGCGCACCGGCTGGCAGGTAGTTTGCGAATGCGGGAAGCGATGGGCGCTGAAACCAGACTTTCCCTACGGCTGAATCTTCGCCAGTTATTCATGATGCCGGCCGAGTTGTACGCAGGAGGTCATACCCCAACCGGGTTTCCATTCCCCGGTCGGCATTCTGTGTGCAGCTCACCTCCCACATTTGCCCCCTGCGTTTGGCCGAACACACTTCATAGGTATGAAAAAGGCGACCCGAAGGTCGCCTTTTCTATTGCGCGTATTTCTTGCTCAACCCCGGCGGCACGCCCTGCACGTCTGTTTCTTCCCAGGGTCCATTCGGGCCGATGGAACGGCTCCAGCCGTTGTTCCAACGATAGTAGGTGCGCTGGCGGTAGAAGGTGTCGGGTTGATCTTCCAGCACGTAGACCTTCATGGTGCCGTCCCAGTGGCTGGCGGCACCCGGTGGTGGGGCAAAGGTTGGCGACGAGGTCGGCACCGGCCTTTTCGGCGGTGGGGTTACCGGGGTGGAGGGTCTGGTGCTCGGCTGGGTCGCCGGGCCCGACGGTGGGATGGTCGGGCCGGTCGGTGCGGGAGGTGGGCGGTGGACCGCACAAGCACTCAGGCCCAATACCAGGCTGAGCAGGGTGATACGTGCGAATGCGGTCATGGGCGTTTCCTCGAAGTTACTTGTCCGGACTGTCGATGGTCAGCTGCTGCAGTGCAGTGGTGGTACTGGCCAAGGATTGGCTGCGGCCGATCCACTCGCCAGCGGTCGGAAGACCTGCCCGGGATATGCGCGCAACCAGTTGGACTTCAGGGAAGTTGGACAGTTTCAACTGCGGCATCATCGCGTCGGCATCGCCCAGTTCGACGGTCACCGGCAGTTCTGCGACGGTGACGCGCTTGGCCGCCAACGGTGCCGGCGGACCGGATACGGCGCGGGCGAAGATGAACACGCTGTCGCTTGGCAGGGCTTTGGCCTTGACGTCCGGCGCCAGGTCCACGCGGACTTTGAGCAGCGCCTTTTGCGCCACCGTGCCGCCGCTCTCTTTGAGTTTGTCAGTTGCGCGGTCGATGCCGCCTTGCAGCGCGGCTCGGGAGCCATCGGCTGCCGGCAGTTGCGCCAACAGGCGGCTCCAGTAGTCGATGGCTTCCTGGTAACGCTGGCCCTCAAACGCGGCGATACCGAGCAGGCCGAGGCTGGTGACTTCCTTGGGGTCAAGCTTCAACGCTTCGTCCGTCAGGGCCTGGACCTTGGGCGACCACTGTTTGTTGTCGGCAAAGTACTGCGCCTGGGCCCACTGGCCGAGCAGTTCCGGCTGGCGCCCGGCCAGGGCTGCGGCGCGTTCGAAGACCTTGGCCGCATCGGCCGCACGGTCCTGGGCCATGTAGGCACGCCCCAAGTAGTACAGGCCCTCCGGCGAGTCCGGCTGGGCGATGGCGGCGCGTTCCAGGCGCTGGGTCATGTCTTCCATGGACACCGGCGGCTGGGAGAATTCGCGGGTCAGTTCGACCTTGTCGCTGGCACCGAAATGCAGGTAGAGGCTCACGCCCAATACCGGGACCAGGAACGCGGCGAGCAACGGCAACGGTTTGCCCAGGCGCGATTCGCGGGGCTTTTCCACGCCTTCGGTGTCGGCCAGCAATTCGCGCGCGGCTTCGGCGCGGCCGGTGTCGAGTTGCGCGGCATTGAGCACGCCTTCGGCGCTCTGCGCTTGCAACTCGGCGACGCGCTCTTGGTACAGCGCCACGTTCAGCGCGGTGCGATCCTCTTCACGCTGGGCGCGGCGGCCACGCAGCACCGGGATCAACAGGAAACTCAGGGCAATCAGAAGCAGCAAGCCGGCTGCGAGCCAGAAATCAATCATCAGTCTTGGTGTCCAGCAATTGGTCGAGACGTTTGCGCTCTTCAGGGGACAGCGCATCGGAGCCATCGTCAGGCGCGGGCCGGCGACGACGAATGATCACCACCATCACCACCACGCCCGCCAGCAACAGCCCCGCGGGGCCGAACCAGAGCAGCGCGGTCTTGCCAGTGAGCGCGGGTTTGTAGCGCACGAAGTCACCGTAGCGATCAACCATGAAGTCGATGATCTGCTGGTTATCCTTGCCCTCCCCCAACATGCGGAAGATCTCTTTGCGCAGGTCGGCGGCGATGGGCGCGTTGGAGTCGGCGATGTCCTGGTTCTGGCACTTGGGGCAGCGCAATTCCTTGGTCAGTTCGCGAAAACGCTCACGCTCGGCGTCGCTGGCGAACTGGTAGGTGTCGATGGCCGCGTGGGCCACACCGGCCAGGCCCAGCGCCAGCACGGCGGCGGCTAACAGACGCTTCATGGCTTGGCCTCATCCACCAGCGCCTGGTACTTGGCGGCCAGTTGCTCGCGCCACACCACTTCGTCGATCACGCCGACGTACTTGTCGCGGATCACGCCCTTGGCATCAATGAAGAAGGTTTCCGGGGCGCCGTACACGCCGAGATTCAGACCGAGGTTGCCGTCTTCGTCGCGGATGTCCAACTGGTACGGGTTGTGGAATTCGGCCAGCCACTTCAGGGCGGCAGCGTTGTCGTCCTTGTAGTTGATGCCGTAGATCACCACGCCTTTCTCGGCCAGCTTGTTGAGCACCGGGTGTTCGACGCGGCAGGAGATGCACCAGGTGCCCCACACGTTGACCAGCGCCGGCTTGCCCAGCAGGTCGGCCTGGGTCAGGGTCTTGTCGCCTTGCACGGTCGGCAGGCTGAACGCCGGGAACGGCTTGCCGATCATTGCCGAAGGCAGCTCGGACGGGTCCAGGTAGAGGCCACGATACAAAACCACCGCACCGAGCAAAAACACGATCAGGGGGATCGCCATCAACCAACGCTTCATACCGCCGCTCCCTGCATGCCGAGGGCTTCACGCACCCGGCTCTTGACCTTGACCCGATAACGTCGATCCAGCGCTGCCAGCAAACCACCGAAACCGGTGAGCAGACCGCCGAACCAGATCCAACGCACGAACGGTTTCACATGCACCCGCACCGCCCAGGCGCCGTCGCCCAAGGGTTCACCCAGCGCAACATAGAGGTCACGGGTGAAACCGGCGTCGATCCCGGCTTCGGTCATCATCGAGCTCTGCACGGTGTACAGGCGTTTTTCCGGGTGCAGCACCGCCACTTCCTTACCGTTGCGCACAACGCGTACGGTGCCTTTGTCGGACGTGAAGTTCGGCCCTTCGAAGTGCTTGGCGCCTTCGAAGATGAAGTGATAACCGGCCAGGTCCATGGACTCGCCCGGCGCCAGGCGCAAGTCGCGCTCGGCACTGTTCTGGCTGGACAGCACCACGCCGAGGGCACACACGGCGATGCCGATGTGCGCGATCTGCATGCCCCAGTAGCTGCGGGTCAGGCCCGGCAGGCCTTTGATCAACCCTTTGTGGCGGGTCTTGTCGAAGATGTCGCGCACGCCGGCCAGCAGCACCCAGGCGGCGAGCAGGAAAGTGGCGAGCACTGCCCAGTTGAAGTCGCCGTAAGCAAAACCGGCGAGCACCGCTAGGGCCACGCTGCCGAGCAACACCGGCATCAGCATGCCCACCAGCCATTTCAGCGGGGTGTCTTTCCAGCGCACCAGCACGCCGACGGCCATCACCACCATCAACAAGCCCATCAATGGGATAAACAACGCGTTGAAGTACGGCGGACCCACGGACAGCTTGGCCCCGCTCAGCGCATCCAGCACCAACGGGTACAGGGTGCCGAGCAGGATCATCGACGCCGCCACCACCAGCACCAGGTTATTGCCCAGCAGCAGGGTTTCCCGCGACCACAGGTTGAAGCCGACCTGGCTCTTGACCACCGGCGCGCGCAGGGCGAACAGGGTCAGGGAGCCACCAACCACAAACAGCAGGAAGATCAGGATGAAGATGCCGCGTGCCGGATCAGACGCAAACGCATGCACCGAGGTCAGCACCCCCGAGCGCACGAGGAAAGTGCCGAGCAGGCTGAGGGAAAACGCCGCGATGGCCAGCAACACGGTCCAGCTCTTGAACACGCCGCGCTTTTCGGTGACGGCCAGCGAGTGAATCAACGCCGTGCCCACCAGCCAAGGCATGAAGGACGCGTTTTCCACCGGGTCCCAGAACCACCAGCCGCCCCAGCCGAGTTCGTAGTACGCCCACCACGAACCGAGGGTGATGCCAATGCCGAGGAACGCCCAGGCGACGATGGTCCATGGCCGCGACCAGCGCGCCCAGGCCGCATCGAGACGCCCGCCGAGCAAGGCGGCGATGGCAAAGGCGAACGCTACGGAGAAGCCGACGTACCCCATGTAGAGCATCGGCGGATGCACGATCAGGCCGATGTCTTGCAGCAGCGGGTTGAGGTCGTGACCGTCCACCGGGATCTGCGGCAGGATGCGGCTGAACGGGTTGGAGGTCATGATCAGGAACAGCAGGAAGCCGATGCTGATCATGCCCATCACCGCCAGCACCCGCGCCAACATGACTTGTGGCAGTTGGCGCGAGAACACCGACACGGCGAAGGTCCAGCCGCCGAGGATCAATGCCCACAGCAGCAACGAACCTTCGTGGGCACCCCACACCGCGCTGAACTTGTAGTACCACGGCAAGGCGCTGTTGGAGTTATTGGCGACGTAGCCGACGGAAAAATCGTCGGTCATAAACGCGTAGGTCAGGCAGCCAAACGCGAACAGCAGGAAGGCAAACTGGCCCCAGGCAGCCGGCTGCGCCAGGCTCATCCACAGGCGGTCGCCGCGCCAGGCACCGAGCAACGGCACCACGGCCTGCACCACGGCAAAGCACAGGGCGATGATCATCGCCAGGTGGCCCAACTCAGGAATAAACAGTGCGGACGTCATCACTCAACCCTCCTTGGCGGGCGTTGGTGCGGACTGGCCGCTGTCTTTCAGGGCCTTGGTCACTTCCGGCGGCATGTATTTTTCATCGTGCTTGGCCAGCACTTCATCGGCCACCACCACGCCGTCGGCGTTGAGCTTGCCCAAGGCGACGATGCCCTGGCCTTCGCGGAACAGGTCCGGGAGGATGCCGCGGTAGCTGATGGTCACGGACTTGCTGAAGTCGGTGACCACGAAGGTCACGTCAAGGGAGTCGCCGGAGCGTTTCAGCGAGCCCTGCTCGACCATGCCGCCGGCGCGGATGCGGGTATCCAGCGGCGCTTCGCCATTGGCGATCTGGGTCGGGGTGTAGAACAGGTTGATGTTCTGTTGCAAGGCGCTCAAGGCCAGGGCCACGGCAATGCCCACGCCAGCCAGGATGGCCAGGATGATCAACAGACGTTTTCTACGCAGCGGATTCACTTTTCGGTCTCCCGGCGCAGACGACGCGCCTCTTGTTGCAGGTAACGCTTGCGGGCCAGGATCGGCGCGGCGACGTTGAGGGCCAGCACCGCCAGGCAGATGCCATAGGCCGTCCAGACGTACAGGCCGTGGTGGCCCATGGCGAGAAAATCACTGAAAGAAGCAAAACTCATCCACGTGCTCCCAGGCAGCTTTGCACTTCGGCCTTGACCCAACTGGCCCTGGCTTCACGCTTGAGCACCTCAAGGCGCATGCGCATCAGCAGCACCGCGCCGAAAAAGCAGTAGAACCCCAGCACCATCAACAGCAGCGGCGCCCACATTTCCACGGGCATTGCCGGTTTTTCGGTGAGGGTGAAGGTGGCGCCTTGGTGCAGGGTGTTCCACCACTCCACCGAGTACTTGATGATCGGGATGTTGATCACGCCGACAATCGCCAGCACCGCGCAGGCCTTGGCGGCACTGTCACGATTACTGATCGCATTGCCCAGGGCAATCAGACCGAAGTACAGGAACAGCAGGATCAACATGGACGTTAGTCGCGCATCCCACACCCACCACGAACCCCAGGTCGGCTTGCCCCAGATCGCCCCGGTGACCAGCGCCACGGCCGTCATCCACGCCCCGATGGGCGCGGCGCATTGCAGGGCGACATCGGCGAGTTTCATCTTCCAGACCAGGCCGACGATGCCGCACACCGCCAGCATCACGTAGCAGGACTGGGCCAGCATCGCGGCCGGCACGTGGATGTAGATGATGCGAAAGCTGTTACCTTGCTGATAGTCCGGCGGCGCGAAGGCCAGGCCCCAGACCAGGCCGATGCCGATCAGCAGCACGGCGAAGAGGCTCAACCACGGCAGCAGCTTGCCGCTGATGCCGTAGAACCATTTGGGTGAGCCAAGCTTGTGAAACCAGGTCCAGTTCATTGCTGTTTCCATCACGGTTGCCGCTTGTCGACGCAAGCAGCTTAGGGTCTTTACTGGCTAATGATCAGCCAGACCTCATTATTCGCCGACGCTGATCTTCAGGCCGGCCGCTATCGCAAAAGGTGTCAGGGTTACCGCCAGGGCGGTCAGGCTGCCAAGCCACAAGAGGTAACCGGTCGCCGGCATGCCCATGAGCGCGGCTTGCAAGGCGCCGCTGCCCAGGATCAACACCGGGATGTACAACGGCAGAATCAACAGGGCCAGCAACAGCCCGCCGCGCTTCAAACCCACGGTCAACGCCGCGCCCACCGCCCCCAGCAAACTGAGGACCGGCGTACCGAGCAACAGGCTCAGCAGCAGGATCGGCAGGCATTCGACGGGCAAACCGAGCATCAGCGCCAGCAGCGGCGAGAGCAAGACTAGCGCCAAGCCGGAAAAAACCCAGTGTGCCAGCACCTTGGCCAATACCAGTAGAGGCAGGGGGTGCGACGAAAGGACCCACTGCTCCAGGGAACCGTCTTCGAAATCACTGCGAAACAGCCCGTCCAGCGAGAGCAGCACCGATAAAAGCGCCGCCACCCACACCAGTCCCGGAGACAAGGTTTGCAACAGTTTAGTCTCGGGACCGACCGCCAAAGGGAAGAGTGCGATGACAATCGCGAAGAACACCAGTGGGTTGGCCAACTCGGCCGGGCGCCGGCATAACAACCGGGCTTCGCGGGCGACCAACAGGGCAAACACACTCATAGCGACCACCGGCCCAGGTCCAGGTCACGGTAACCGGCGGGCATGCGCGCGAGGGTGTGGTGGGTGGTGAGCACCACCAGCCCGCCCTGCTCGCAGTGTTGGGCCAAGTGCTCTTCCAACTGGGCGACGCCTTGTTTGTCGAGGGCGGTGAAGGGTTCGTCGAGAATCCACAGCGGCGGGCCCGGCAGGTACAAACGCGCGAGGGCCACGCGGCGCTGCTGGCCAGCGGACAGGGTGTGACAGGGTACGTCTTCGAAGCCCTTGAGGCCGACGGCGGCGAGGGCCTGCCAGATGGCGTCACGGGAGGCGGGATGATGCAGGGCGCTGAGCCAACTGAGGTTTTCTTCGGCGGTGAGCACGTCCTTGATCCCGGCGGCGTGGCCGATCCAGATAAGGTTGCGGGCCAGTTCAGTACGTTGCGCGTTCAGGGGCTTGCCGTTGAGGCGGATTTCACCCGCCGTCGGTTGCATCAACCCGGCCAGCAGCCGCAGCAGACTGGTCTTGCCGCTGCCGTTGGGGCCGCTGATCTGCACCATGTCGCCGCCCGTCAGCCGCAGGTCGAGGTGCTCGAACAACAGGCGCAGGTCGCGTTCACAGGAAAGCGCTACGGCTTCAAGAAGAGGGCTGGTCAAAAGATCGCGGGCCTTTACGGTTCAAGTCGGCGGTGCAGCGGCCGTTAAAGAGAAATGCACAATAACGGCTTTGGCGACCGATTTTAGAGAGCTGGATCAAATAGTTGTGAGGTTTTTAGCGCTCTCTTTGCAGACCGGCGGCATTATACATGCGATGCCCTACTCTCAAGAGGGCAATTTCCTTCAAGACGGCGTAGACGATGACCGGCGAAATCAACCTTCCTGTGCTTCCACCCGCCTCGACAGGCGGGCCCGCCCCGCTGCCCGCGACCGGTGAACTGCTCAAGTTGCTGGAACCGCAGACCGGGCTGATTTCCCCGGGAAAAACCGCCAACGCCGAAGTCATCGCCCTGAAACAAGGCGGTGAAGCCTTTCAGTTGCTGCTCAAGCTGACCCTCGACGGCGGCCGCCAGACCCTGGTGCAAGCCAGCAGCGCGCAACCCTTGCCGTTGGGCAGCAATGTGGCGGTCAGCCAGACCCCGGCGGGCAACCTGACCATCAGCTTGCAGCAGGCCCTGAGCGCCAACGTCGCCGCCCTCACCCGCATCGACACCACGCAGTTGCCGGTCGGCACGCTGCTGCAAGCCAAGGTGCTGACCACCCAGATGCTGCCCCAGGGCGCAGCGCAACCGGCGATCTACCGTTCGCTGGTGACGGTGCTCAACAACACCCTTGCCGGCGCTACATTGACGTTGGAAAGCCCCCAGCCGCTGCGCGTCGGCAGCTTGCTCAGCGCCGTGGTGCAGAACGCGCAAACCCTGAATTTCGTGCCGCTGAGTGGCTTGAAGGACCAACTGGCCGTCACCCAGCAGTTGGCGACTCAACATAGCCGCCAAGGCTCACTGGATGCCGTGTTCACTGCGTTGCAGAACCTGCCGCGCAGTGACAGCACCTCCACTGAACTGCGCGCGGCGGCCGAGCGTTTGTTGGCTGCTTTGCCCGATTTGGCGCAAGTCAGCAATCCGAAAGTGCTGGCCCAGGTGATCCAGAACAGCGGCGCCTTTCTTGAAGCCAAACTGCTCGCAGGGCAGAACCCAGGGGTTCCACCGCTGGACATGAAAGGCGCCCTGCTGCGCCTGGTGGCCGAGCTGCTACCGGCCCTGCCCGCCAGCACCAACCTCAATGCCATCCTCGCCGCCAATACCCTGGCCCAGGTACTGCCCAACTTTGTACGCAGCCCGCTGAACACCCTCGGCCAGCTCAGCGCCCGCCAGGCTCCCGCCGGTTTCCCGCTGCCCGAACGGCTGATGGCGAAACTGGAAGGCGAAGGCGACCTGGAAAACCTGCTGCGCCTGGCCGCCGGCGCCATCTCACGCCTGCAAAGCCACCAGCTGTCGAGCCTGGAGCAAACCGGCACCACCGCCGATGGTCGCCTGCAAACCACCTGGCAGTTGGAAATCCCCATGCGCACCTTGCAGGACATCGTGCCCTTGCAGGTCAAGTTCCAGCGTGAAGAACCGGCGCCGGACAAAGACCAGCCCGAACGCAAAGAACGCAAAGACCCCAGGCAGATGCTCTGGCGCGTAGACCTGGCGTTCGACATGGAGCCACTGGGACCGTTGCAGGTCCAGGCGCAACTGAGCCAGGGCAAACTGTCCAGCCAGCTCTGGGCGACCCGGCCGTTCACCGCCAGCTTGATCGAAAGCCACCTGGGCCACTTGCGCGAACGCCTGGTCACCTCGGGCCTTAACGTCGGCGACCTCGACTGCCACCTCGGCACCCCGCCACGCGGGCCGAAAACCGGACTGGAGCAACGCTGGGTGGATGAAACCGCATGAACAACGCCAACCCGCCGCGCCAGGCGATTGCCCTCAAGTACGACGGCCAGCAAGCACCGACCCTGACGGCCAAGGGTGACGATGCGCTGGCCGAGGCGATCCTCAAGCTGGCGCGGGAGAATGAAGTACCGATCTATGAAAATGCCGAGCTGGTGAAGCTGCTGGCACGCATGGAGCTGGGGGATAGCATTCCGGAGGAGTTGTACCGCACGGTGGCGGAGATCATTGCGTTTGCCTGGACGTTGAAGGGCAAGTTCCCGGTGGGATATGACCCGGATGCGGGGCCGGTGGAGCGGGACATCACAGAGCGTGGCGACGACTACTGAGCACTTCCAGACATACATCAATCCAAATGTGGGAGCGGGCTTGCTCGCGAATGCGGTGTATCAGCTAACAGATGTATCAACTGACCCACCGCATTCGCGAGCAAGCCCGCTCCCACAGGGGATTTGTGTTCAGTTCAAGACTTCGCTCAGGGGAATGAAGTTGACCACATCCCCCTCCGCCAACATCGTCCCTTCCAACACCTCCACCAACCCCTCGGCCCACGCCGCGCTGCGCAGCACGCCGGAGCTCTGGTTGCGGTAGATGATCGCCTTGCCCTGCTCGATGCGCCCGCGCAGGTACTCGCGGCGGTTGCCCGGTTTGGGCCACGTGAACCCCACTGGCACTTCGAAACGCAATGGCTCCACGTCCGCCACCCCTTGGCGGCGCAGCAGGTAGGGCCGCGCCAGCAACGCAAACGTCACCAGGGTCGACGCCGGGTTGCCCGGCAGGCCAATCACCGGCACGCCACGGAAGTGCCCGAAGGTCAGCGGCTTGCCTGGTTTGATCGCGAGCTTCCACAGCGCCAGCTCGCCCTCTTCCCGCAGGGCAATGCCGAGGAAATCCGCCTCGCCGACCGACACACCGCCCGTCGACAGGATCAGATCAACGCTGCCCAGGCCCGCCAGGCGCGAGCGGGTCTGCTCCAGATCGTCGGGCAGAATGCCGGCGTCGATCACCTCGCAGCCCATGCGCTCAAGCCAGGTACACAACACACGACGGTTGCTGTTGTAGATCTGCCCGGGGCCCAGCGGCAGGCCGGGCTCGATCAGTTCGTCACCGGTGGACAGCACGGCGACGCGCGGGCGGCGGATGACTTCAAGGCGGTCGCGCCCGAGTGAAGCGGCGAGCCCCAGTTCGACGGGCCCCAGGCGCGTGCCTGCAGTCAGGACCAACTCACCGACCGTGGTTTCCTGGCCTTGGGGGCGGATGTTCTGCTGGAGGTGCAGGGGCTCGCTGAAACTCACGCGCTCGTCGGCGTGGACCACGGCGTTCTCCTGCATCTCCACGCAATCCGCGCCTTCCGGCACCGGTGCACCGGTGAAGATCCGCGCGCAGGTGCCGGCGGCCAATGGCTGCGGCGCCTGCCCGGCGAAGATGCGCTGGCTGACCACCAACGGCTCGCCGTTCCAGTCGGCCAGGCGCAGGGCGTAACCGTCCATGGCGCTGTTCGGCCAAGGCGGCAGGTCGAGGGTGGCGATCAGGTCTTGCGCCAAGACACGGCCATCGCAATCGGCCAGGGGCAACGTTTGCAAATCGCGGATCGGCGCGGCCTCGGCCATCGCCAGCAGTTGCGCCAAGGCGTCTTCCACCGGCATCAGCGCACCGCTCTTGCCGGGCTTACCCACGGGATTCACAGGGCTCGGCCTGCTTCAAGTGCGGTACGAAATTGCATGGGCGGTGACGGTTGTCCAGTTGCTCGGCGAGGATGCCATCCCAGCCGGTGCGCACCGCATTGGTCGAACCCGGCAGGCAGCACACCAGGGTGCCGTTGGCCAGGCCGGCCAGGGCGCGCGATTGCACGGTGGAGGTGCCGATGTCGGCCACGGAGATCTGGCGGAACAGTTCGCCAAAGCCGTCGACTTGTTTGTCCAGCAGGCAGCTCACGGCTTCCGGGGTGCTGTCGCGGCCGGTGAAGCCGGTGCCGCCGGTGATCAGCACGACCTGCACCACGTCTTCGGCGATCCAGTGGGCGACCTGGGCGCGGATCTTGTAGAGATCATCCTTGAGCAGCACACGCTCGGCCAGGTTGTGGCCCGCGGCGGTGAGGCGGTCGACGAAGACCTGGCCCGAGGTGTCGGTGTCCAGGGTGCGGGTGTCGCTGACGGTCAATACAGCGATGTTCAGGGGTACGAAGGGCGCATCTGCCTTGGCGGTCATGGCACGGTCCGGTTGTCGAAGAAACAGGCGGGTGTTATATCACAGGCCCCCCTTTTGCTGCCGCTGCGGAACCGCCATGCCTATCGATTCATCGCCCCTACCCTGTTCGGTGTTGCTGTTGTCCGGTGGCCGTGGCCAGCGCATGGGCGGCCAGGACAAGGGCCTGCTGGAATGGCGCGGTCAGCCGTTGATTGCGCACCTGCACGGTTTGGTCCGGCCGCTGACGGACGACCTGATCATCTCGTGCAACCGCAACTCCGAGCGATACGCGGCGTTTGCCGACCAACTGGTCAATGACGACAGCCCGGACTACCCCGGGCCGCTCGCAGGCATCCGCGCCGGTCTTGTCGCCGCGCGTCATGGGCATTTGCTGATCCTGCCGTGCGATGTACCGCAGATCGATGCACAACTGTTGGCCGAGCTGCGTACGACCGCGCAACGCAATCCGCGGGTGCCTGTGATGGTGCGCCATGGTCAATTCTGGGAACCGCTGATCTGCATCCTGCCCACCGCCCTGCGCGACGCGGTCGAGGCCGCCTGGCACGCCGGTGAACGCAGCCCGCGACAGATCTTCATGAAACTCGGCGCGGTGGGCCTGGAATGCCCGGCGGATGATCCGCGCCTGGCCAACCTGAATACCCCCGAGCTGTTACTCCCCAGCCCCGGCGTGTCAGAATGAGCCTCGCATCAGGAACTTTGTCGACGCCGCGCGCGTCACAAGGTCAGTATTTCAAAAGAATTCTCTCGGAGACAACACCATGACTCAACGGACCATCGCCGCTCTCATGCTTGCACTGGGCCTCGCCACCCTCGCCGGTTGCGCTTCGCCAACAGTGATCACCCTGAATGACGGTCGCGAAATCCAGGCCGTCGACACCCCTAAATTCGATAAGGATTCGGGCTTCTACGAGTTCGAACAACTGGACGGCAAGCAGACCCGCATCAACAAGGATCAGGTCCGCACCGTTAAAGACCTGTAAGTCTTAGCGTTTGCCACCAAGGCCCGCCGCGTGCGGGCCTTGTCGTTCTTGCGGGTTACCAGTCGAGGGTGATGCGGCTACGGAAGCTGCGTTCTTCGCCGGTCACCGGGTCGATGAACCGGACACCCTGGGCCAGCAGCTTGAGGGGGTTGGCGTAGTCGTCCACGGCATCCTTGATCACGTCAGGGTAGAACGGGTCGTTACAGATACTCGCGCCGAGCGCAGTCATGTGCACGCGCAACTGGTGCTTCTTGCCGGTCACCGGGAACAGGCCGTAGCGCCACAGATCGCCGTGTTTCTCGCGCACTTCAACCGCCGTTTCGGTGTTGCTCACACCTGCGCCTTCCTGCATGCGGAAGAACGGCTCGCCATCCACCAGGCGGCTTTTATGCACCAGGGGGAAGGTCAGGTCGGGCAAGGCAGGGGCGATGGCTTCGTAGAACTTGTCGATCTGGCGCGTGGGAAACAGCTGTTGATACGCCGCACGACTGGCCGGGTTGGCCGAAAACAGCACCAGCCCCGCGGTGTGCCGGTCAATGCGATGCAAGGGCACCAGCGACGGATTGTCCAAGCGGCGGATCAGGCGGCGCAGCAGGGTTTGCTCGACATACTCACCGGCCGGCGTCACAGGCAGGAAGTGCGGTTTGTCGGCGACCACCAAGTGTTCATCGGCGTAGAGGATGCTCTCCTCGACCGGGATCACCTTTTCGTTCGGCACTTCGCGAAAGTAGTAGATGCACAGGCCTTCCTTGTAGGCCAGGCCCTGGCTGATCGGGCTACCGTGGACATCCAGCACCCGACCGCGCGCGATGCGGTCCAGCCAATGTTCCCGGCCGATCGCCGGGAAGTGCTCGCACAGGCACTCGAGCACCGTCGCCCAAGGGCCCGGCGGCAAGTACAGGGTGCTGGCTTGGTGCTCGGACGCGATAAAACCGGAAGTGGACATGCAGATGCTCGAAGCTTGAGAAAACCGGCGGGCATTATCCCGCATGGCTCAGGCCTTGGCCAATTGCGCCCGCAGAACCGGCGAGGCACTGGCGGCCTCGGTGAATTCCTTGAGCCAGCGCAGCACGTCCACCGCTTCCCAGCGGCCTGGATCGTACAGCGCGTACAACAAACCCTGGTAACCCACCACATCCAACTGCTTGTGATAGCCGGCGCGCTGGAACAACGCCTCGATCTCGGCAAAGCAGGTATTGAAATGCACTTTGTTAAACGGCGTCTTGCCTTCCGTGACCAGGCCGTCGAGGCGCAGCTCGTTCACCGCGTCACGCACGACATCGGCGGACATGCGATTGACGCTGCTTTTCAGTTGTTCAACATTCACCACGGGCGTTCCCTCTATTCAATCGCTGTACAAACATACAGTAACTCAATATTCGGAAACCCGCCATCGCGCAAACCTCAGCGCAGGAAGGCGACCACCTGCCCGCTGTCGAACGGCCAGTCCAGCTCAGCGCCGGTGTCGACCCGGCGGAGTACCGGAATCCTTAGGCCGTAGCTCTCAAACAGCGCTTCGGAATCGGCGATATCGACCAATTCAACCATCAGCCCGTGTTCGACGAGCGGCATGATTTCGGATTCGGCATTCTCACAAAGATGGCAACCCAGGGTGCCGAACAGCTGGCATTCAGGAAGCATGACAAACGGACCTGCTCAGAAAGTAGGCGACCATTCTATGCCCGCTGGTTACCTGTGGCGAGGGCGCTTGCTGCCGCTGGGCCGCGAAGCGGCCCCAGGCATGGGACTGCTGCGCAGTCCGACGCGAGCAAGCGCCCTTGCCACAGAAAACCCTGACGCAGGTCAGCATGGCCTATAACTGATTCAGTGATTCTCGCGGCTTTTTGCCTGCCCTTTTGCAATGGAGATGTGTGTGTTTGCCAACCTGCTGATCATTCTGGCCTCATCCTTGGTGGTGATTGCGCTGTTTCGCCGGCTGCAACTGCCGCCCGTGCTCGGCTACCTGTGCGTGGGCCTGGCCGTGGGACCGACTGCCCTGGACTGGGTGAATGACAGCGAAGAGCTGCCGGACCTGGCCGAACTGGGCGTGGTGTTCCTGCTGTTCTCCCTGGGCCTGGAGTTTTCCTTGACCAAAATGCTTGCCCTGCGCCATGTGGTGTTCGGCCTGGGCAGTTTGCAGGTGCTGGGTTGCGGGGTGCTGCTGGGTATCCTGTTGATGACGCTGGGCGTGGCACCGGGCATCGCGTTGTTGCTCGGTGCCGGGCTGGCGTTGTCGTCCACGGCCATCGTCAGCAAGGAGCTGACCAGCCTCGGCGAAATCTTCAGCAGCCATGGCCAGAATGCGATTGGCGTATTGCTGTTCCAGGATGTGGTGGCGGTGTTGCTGCTGACCCTGGTGCCGGTGTTCGCCGGCACCGGCGAGCAGGCCTGGTACGTGGCATTGCCGCTGACCCTGGGCAAGACCGTGGTGCTGTTTGTCGGCTTGCTGCTGGCCAGCCGCTGGCTGTTGCCGCGCCTGTTTCATGAGGTCGCGGCGTCTCACTCGGCGGAGCTGTTTGTGCTGCTGGCGTTGGTGATCGTGCTGCTTACGGCGTGGCTGACGCACTTGCTGGGGCTGTCCCCGGCCCTCGGCGCGTTCCTGGCCGGCATGCTGCTTGGGGAAAGCCATTACCGGCACCAGATCGAAGCCGACATCCGCCCGTTTCGCGACATCCTGCTGGGGCTGTTTTTCGTCAGTATCGGCATGCTGATCGACCTGCAACTGTTCGTCAGCCACAGCCTGTTGATCCTGGGCCTGACGCTCACGCTGATGCTGGTCAAAGGCTGCGTGGTAGCTGCGCTGGTCAAGTGGCGCGGCAGCGACAGCGAGACCGCCTGGCGCAGCGGCCTGGCCCTGGCCCAGGGCGGCGAGTTCTGTTTTGCCTTGATGGCGCAGATGCAACAGAGCCGGCTGATTCCGGACGAGTTCAACGGCCTGTTGCTCGCTGCGACGTTCTGTTCGATGTTGCTCACGCCCCTGCTGTTGCGCGCCGCGCCAGCCATTGCCCTGCGTCTGCACCGCAAGCCCAACCAGCAGGTGCAACTGGAACACATCACCGCACTCAACGCCGAACTGCGCGGGCATGCGGTGATTTGTGGGTATGGCCGCGTCGGGCAATCCATCGGACGTTTTCTACGCAATGAACAACAGGCGTTTATCGCCCTGGATGACGACCCGGAACGGGTGCAGGAAGCCGCCACCGAAGACAGCAGCGTGCATTACGGCGATTGCCGACGGGGCGCATTACTCAGCGCGGTCGGCCTGGAGCGCGCGCGGTTGGTGGTGATTGCCGTGGACAACACCGATGTCGCCCTGGTGGTGTTGAAAGAAGCGCGGCGAATCAACCGCGAAGTGCCGATCCTGGTGCGCACCCGCGATGACAGCCAGTTGGCCGAATTGAAAGCTGCAGGCGCCAGTGAAGTGGTGCCTGAGCTATTGGAGTCGAGCCTGATGCTCGCCTCCCACGCCTTGATCCTGCTGGGCCTGCCGGACCAACAGGTGCAGGCGCGGGTCGACGAAGTGCGGCATAACCGCTATCGCCTGCTGCACGGTTTTTATCAAGCGGCCGACGAGCCGCTCAATCCTGACTGACCGCGCCGATCTTGTGAATCGACAGGTCCGCACCGTAATACTCCTCTTCCTGGCTCAGGCGCAGGCCGTAGGCGCGCTTGATCACGCCGTACACCAACAGGCCGCCGCCCAACGCCACGACCACACCCAGGGCGGTGCCGATCAACTGGCTGATCAGGCTGACGCCGCCCAAGCCACCCAGCGCGGTCTGGCCAAAGATGCCGCAGGCGATGCCGCCCCATACGCCGCACAGGCCATGCAGTGGCCACACGCCGAGCACGTCGTCGATCTTCCAACGGTCCTGAGCGGCGATAAAGCACCACACAAACAGGCCACCGGCAACCACGCCGGTGACCAGCGCGCCCACCGGGTGCATCAGGTCGGAACCGGCACAGATCGCCACCAGCCCGGCCAAGGGGCCGTTGTGCAGGAAGCCTGGGTCATTGCGCCCGATGATCAGCGCGGCCACGGTGCCACCGACCATGGCCATCAGCGAATTGACCGCCACCAGGCCGCTGACGCCGTTCAGGGTCTGCGCGCTCATTACGTTGAAGCCGAACCAGCCGACAATCAGAATCCACGACCCCAACGCCAGGAAGGGAATGCTCGACGGTGCAAACGCCACCAGTCGTCCCTCGCGATAGCGCCCGTTGCGCGGGCCGAGCAGCAATACCGCCGCCAGCGCCAGCCAGCCACCCATGGCGTGCACCACCACGGAACCGGCGAAGTCATGGAAACTGGCACCAAAGGTCGCCAGCAGCCAGGCTTGCAGGCCGAAGTTGCCGTTCCACACCATGCCTTCGAAAAACGGGTAGATAAACGCCACGATCAGCGCCGTGGCGCACAGCTGCGGAACAAAACGTGCACGCTCGGCGATACCTCCGGAAATAATCGCCGGGATCGCCGCTGCGAACGTCAGCAGGAAGAAGAACTTCACCAGGCCATAGCCATGATCGGCGCTGATCACCGCCGCCGGTTGCAGGAAACTCACGCCGTAGGAGATCCAATAGCCTATAAAGAAATAGGCCAGCGTGGAGATGGCGAAGTCGCTGAGGATTTTCGACAGCGCGTTGACCTGGTTCTTCTGGCGCACCGTGCCGACTTCGAGGAACGCGAAGCCGGCGTGCATGGCCAATACCATGACGGCGCCGATCAGGATAAACAGGGTGTTGGAACTGTGGACGAGGGTGTCCACCGCACTTTGCAAATTTTCCATGGAGGTTGGCAGGCCTGCATTAAAGGCAAAAAGCACCAAAGCGGTTCAAGCCAGGGTCTCGCGCACTAAATTGGCACCACCGGCTCCACCCCTCTTCAGAGGGCGTGAACCGCTTTAGCGCAGCGATCACCACAACAGGCCGTTGCCGACAGGGTTTTTCCGCGAGTTTCAGTTATTTAGGGTAAGGTTTTTGAAGGCTTCCTGCCCGACCGCCCGGATTCAGCGCAAGCCACGTGGCCTGCGCACCAAGGCAAAGCAAAAGCTGTACCAGACAATTGCACTGAACCTTCACCGATGCCGGTGACTCGAAACCACAACGCACAGATTCAGCCCATCACGGAGATAACCATGGCCAGAAAAACGGCAAAGACTGCTCAAGAAATACTGCTGGCGGATTTTCAAACCCTGGTCAGCGACACCGAAAAGCTGCTGGACGACACCAAGATCCTGGCTGGTGACCAAGCCGACGAGCTGCGCAGCAAGATCCACGAGAGCCTGCTCAAGGCCCGTGAAACCTTGCACCAGACCGAAGAGTCCCTGCGCGAACGCGGCCAGGCGGCCGTCACCGCCACTGAAGATTATGTGCAGGCCAATCCTTGGCAGTCGGTCGGCATTGCCGCCGGCGTGGGTTTCCTGATCGGCCTGCTGGCTACAAGGCGCTAATCATGTCTAACGGCGAAACCGGCTCGTCCACGAGCTCTACTTCAAAGCGCCTGGGCGCGGCCGTGTTGGGTTTGCTGCACAGCCACGTCGAACTGTTCGGCATCGAATTACAGGAGCAGAAGGCGCGCACCGTCAGCCTGTTGCTGTTTGCCGGGCTGGCGTTGGTGTTTGCCCTGCTGCTGTTGGTGGGGTTGTCGACCCTGGTGATGATCCTGGTCTGGGACACCGGCTATCGTCTCACCGGGATCATCTGCCTCTGCGTGTTCTACAGCCTGGCCGCCGCCTTCTGCGGGTTACGCCTGAAAGCGGCGGTGTTCGATGAGTCCACACCGTTCCACGCCACCCTCGAAGAGCTGGCCAACGACCGGGAGCGCCTGCTGCCATGAGCCTGACTGAAATCCCGCACACCACTTCGCGCCGGGAAATGCGCAAGGCGCTGATCCGCCTGCGCATGGAAATGCACCGCCAGGAAATCCGCCATGAGTCGCAGCAACTGGTGGCACCACTGGCCAAGGTGCGCAACATGGGCCAGAACTGGCAGGACAGCCTGGGCATTAAGCATGCGCCGCTGTGGGGCGTGGCGGCGGTGACGCTGCTGGGCTTCTTCACCGGCAAGGGCGCCAAGGGTGGCAGTCTCGCCAGCCTGACGCGCCTGGTACGGTTGGGCGCCGGTTTGATCCCGCTGATCAAACTGGCCATGCAGGGGGCGTCGCGCAAAGGCTGAGCCACGCTGGCTGCATTCTTGCAGACAGAAGCGGCCCGGCTCTCGTTTTCGAGAGTCGGGCCTTTTTTCGCCATTTCTTTAAGGAGTCCCTGTGATCGACGGGCAACCGCTCGCCTGCTTCCAGCCGTTTATCGACACTGCCACCGGGCGCATTGCCGGCGTCGAAGCCCTGGGTCGCTTGCGTCAACCTGACGGCCGCTTGCAGTCCGTGGGGCCGCTGTTCGCTGACCCGCGCACGCCTGGCGTGAGCTTGCGGCGGCTGGACCGGCAGATCCGCGACAACGCACTGAGCCGCCTGCACGAAGTGCCCGAAGACTGGTTCCTCAGCCTGAACATCTCGCCCCGCTGGATCAACCGCCTGCGCCCCGGCCAGGTGCTGCCCAGCCTCAAGCAAGTGCGCGCCCACGGCGTCGATCCCCGGCGGATCGTATTCGAGATCACCGAGTTGGGCGGCAACATCCAGCGCCTGGCTGACGTAGTGGCGCGTTATCGCGAGGCCGGCGCGCGCATTGCCATCGACGATTTCGGTGCGGGCTACTCCCAGCTGGATCGGGTGCTGGCGCTGCAACCGGATATTCTCAAGCTCGACATGCGCCTGTTCCAGGACGCCGCACGCGGCGGGCCGAGCAGCGAAGTGGTGCGCGCACTCGCGCAAATGGCCGAGAAGACCGGCTGCTGGATCATTGCCGAAGGCGTGGAGACCGAAGCGCAGTTGAGCTTTGCCCTGGAGTGCGGGGCGCGGTATGTGCAGGGGTATCTGTTCGCCCAGGCGCAGCTTGACTGGTTCGCCGCCGATGCCTTCGTGCCACGCTTTGCACAACTGCGCACGCAGTACGTCCAGCAAAAACTCACGGAGCGCGGGCGCCTCATGCAGCTGCGCCTGCAATTGGTCGAGCTGATGCACATCCTGCAAACCTGGGCCCAGGGCCAGGCACCCTTGAGCCAACTGCCACAACTGCCGGACTTCCCCTGGCTGCTGCGCTTCTATCAGTGCGACCGGCATGGCACCCAACTGACCCCGAACTTCGAATGGCAGCACGATGCCTGGCAAGCCGACAGCCGTTACCTGGGTCACAACTGGTCGTGGCGCCCGTATTTCTATCACTTGCTGGCCGAGGGTTGGGAGGAGCGGCGGCTGAATCTGTCTTCAACCTATCGCGACGCCACCAGCAATCAATACTGCCTGACCGCCGGACAATTCTTCGATAACGGTCAGCGCTTGCTGTTAATCGATGTCGACGCCGCCGGGCTGTAGATTTTCGCTTGCCCCGCCGAAGCGGAACCGGGAAGCTGGGGGGGTCATTCACCGCACGGAGAGTACCCGCCTTGGATTGGCCCACCCTGCTGACCCGCGAACGCCTTGGCAAACCCCTGCACAGCCCGGAAGAACTGGGGCGCAGCCCGTTTCACAAAGACCACGACCGCATCATTTTCTCCGGCGCGTTCCGCCGCCTGGGCCGCAAGACCCAGGTGCACCCGGTGTCGAGCAACGACCACATCCACACGCGCCTGACCCACTCGCTGGAAGTCAGTTGCGTCGGCCGCTCCCTGGGCATGCGCGTCGGCGAGACCCTGCGTGGCGCCCTGCCCGACTGGTGCGACCCCAGTGACTTGGGCATGGTGGTGCAATCGGCCTGCCTGGCCCATGACATCGGCAACCCGCCGTTCGGGCACTCCGGTGAAGACGCCATCCGCCACTGGTTCCAGCAGGCCGCCGGGCGCGGTTGGCTGGATGACATGAGCAGCGCCGAGCGCAATGACTTCCTCAATTTCGAGGGCAATGCCCAGGGGTTCCGGGTGCTCACCCAGCTGGAATATCACCAGTTCGACGGCGGCACGCGGCTGACCTACGCCACCCTCGGCACATACCTGAAATACCCCTGGACCGCCCGCCACGCCGACTCCCTGGGCTACAAGAAACACAAGTTCGGCTGCTACCAGAGCGAGCTGCCGATTCTTGAGCAGATCGCCCACAAGCTCGGCCTGCCGCAACTGGAAGAACAACGTTGGGCGCGTCATCCGCTGGTCTATCTGATGGAGGCCGCCGACGACATCTGCTATGCGTTGATCGACCTCGAAGACGGCCTGGAAATGGACCTGTTGCAATACGCCGAAGTCGAGTCGCTGTTGCTTGACCTGGTGGGCGACGACCTGCCGCAAACCTATCGCCAATTGGGCCCCGACGACTCGCGCCGACGCAAACTGGCGATCCTGCGCGGCAAGGCCATCGAACACCTGACCAACGCAGCGGCGCAGGCCTTTGTCGAACAACAAGATGCCTTGCTTGCGGGCACCCTGCCAGGGGACCTGGTGGAGCATATGCACGGTCCGGCCAAACGCTGCGTGCTCGACGCCAAGGACATGGCACGCAAGAAAATCTTTCAGGACAAGCGCAAGACCCTGCATGAGATCGGCGCCTACACCACCCTGGAGATCCTCCTGAACGCCTTCTGCGGCGCTGCGCTGGAGCAGCATGGCGGACGCACGCCTTCGTTCAAGAACCGGCGTATTCTCGACCTGCTGGGCAACAGCGCGCCCAATCCGGCGTGGCCATTACACGCCTCGTTTCTACGCATGATCGACTTTATCGCCGGCATGACCGACAGCTACGCCACCGAAATGGCACGGGAGATGACGGGGCGTTCCAGCCCTCAGTAATCCTGTCTATCCAGCCGCCTGTTCCCTGAAAGGAATCGCCCTACGATGGGAACAGAGCGGCCTGATCGAATTCGCACACTCACTCGAAGAATAATCACGCACGTTTCTGGCCGATCTGGCGAGTAATTCCTACGCCCCAACCCACGACGCTTGACTCAGTGTGTGCCCTTTTATGCCCGAACATCACCTGCGTATCCTGTTGGTGGAGGACCATCCCTTTCAGCTCATCGCGACTCAGTGCCTGCTCAAAAGCTTCGGTTTCACGCAGCAGACCCTGGCGGAAAACGCCGAACAGGCGGTCCGTCAGATGAGCCGCTCCGAAACGCCTTTCGACCTGTTGCTCTGCGACCAATGCCTGCCGGACCTGCCGGGGCTGGAACTGGTCGAAATAGCCAGCCGCCGTGGGTTCATCAGCGCAGCGGTGTTGCTCAGCAGCCTGTCCCTACTCGAATTATCAAAACTCTATATTCAAGCGCAACAACGTCACTTGCCGTTACTGGGTTACTTGTCAAAACCGTTGAACGGCAACGAACTTTCAGCACTACTTAATCCAATATCTGACTTGTAGCCGTAGGAATTTAAACATCAACACATAAGAAAATAACCAGTACAAAGCCAACCTCGCCATCCTGACCGCAACATTCCCACCCTGCAGCCATCGACACACTGACACAGCCAGCCATAAATCCTGATGACCTGTAGGTCTCAGCCTTTTTTGATGTAGGAACATTCTTGTTTTGTATCTGCTGCCACCAGGCTTCATGCTCACACCACATCTTCTGAGCTAATGTGCCCGCTTTATTTGCACTTGCATGGAATGTGATTATGAACTCAGTTTTCATTATCGATGACCACCCCGTTATAAGGTTGGCAATTCGAATGTTGTTGGAGCACGAAGGCTACAAAGTCGTCGGTGAAACGGATAATGGTTGTGATGCGATACAAATGGTCCGTGAATGCCTTCCGGACTTGATCATTCTTGACATCAGTATTCCGAAACTCGATGGGCTTGAAGTGTTGTGCCGATTCAACGCGATGAACACCCAGATGAAGACCCTCGTCCTGACCGCGCAGTCCCCTACGCTCTTTGCCACACGCTGCATGCGCTCGGGTGCCGACGGCTATGTGTGCAAGGAAGGCGACCTGAGCGAACTGCTCAGCGCCATCCGCGCCGTATTATCCGGTTATAACTATTTCCCCAGCCAGGCATTGAACGCCGCAGGCTCGGAAAGTCACTCCCATGAACTTGAACTATTCAAATCGGTTAATGACCGGGAACTGATGGTTTTGCAACTTTTTGCACAAGGCCGCACCAACAAGGAAATTGCCAAAGGCATGTTTCTAAGCAACAAGACCGTCAGCACTTATAAAAAGAGGCTCATGCAAAAATTAAAGGCCAAATCCTTGGTAGAACTTATCGAGTTGGCAAAACGAAACGCGCTAGTGTGAGAAAGCGGATGCCCAGGCGTATAAAGGATTATTTGATTGTATTGAGCGCAGGCGTGTGCTTGAGCACCACTGTGCTCGCTGTTCAACCGGAGCCGGAACACTTCACCTTATTGAGCCGCGCAGGGTCCGTCCAACTGGACACCTCTCTGGACAAGACCCAGCGCCAGTGGTTGCAGAACAAACGCGAGCTGGTGCTGGGCACGGCACTCCCTGACTACCCGCCCTTCGACCTCACATCCAGTGGGCGTGACTACGAAGGACTGACCGCCGATTATGCCGGGATTCTGGCCAAAGCCTTGTCGATGCCGGTCAAGGTCTTGCGCTACCCATCACGGGAAGCGTCCATCCAGGCACTCGAATCGGGGGAGATCGACCTGCTCGGCACCTCCAATGGCTTTGAGGCCGCCAACCCCCTGCTCAGCCTTTCCGCGCCGTATGCGGTGGATCAACCGGTGCTGGTCACCCGCGAGGGTGAAACCCGCAGCCTCACAGATGGCCTCGCAGGGCTACGGTTAAGTCTGGTCTATCACTACCTGCCACTGGACGAAGTGCAGAAGCTGTACCCCAAGGCCCTGATCCGCGCCTACCCGTCGTACCAGAATGCGTTGAATGCGGTGGCATTCGATCAGGCGGATGTGTTTCTCGGCGATACCATTTCCACTCACTACATGATCAACAAGGGCTACCTGAAAAATATCCGCATGGCCAATTTCGGGAAGCACGAGGCCCATGGTTTCAGCTTTGCCATGCGCCAGGACCAGCACATGCTGCAGGGCATTGTCGATTCAGTGCTGGCAAAGGTGCCCACCAACGAACGCGAGAGCATTGCCAAGCGCTGGAGTGCCGGCAGCGACATCCTGCTGACCGACCAGAAGCTGCAACTGAGCAAACGCGAGGAGCGCTGGCTGAACGATCACCCGGTGGTCAAGGTGGTTGTCAACGAAACCTTCGCACCGTTGTCCTTCTTCGATGCCGACGGCAATTTTCGCGGCATCACCGCCGACCTGCTGGAGCTGATCCGCCTGCGCACCGGGTTGCGCTTCGAACTCCAGCGCGAGCGCGATGTGAACGCAACGATCGACCAGATCAACACCGGCAAGGCCGACATGATCGGTGCCATCGTTCCAAGCACCGAGCGGGAGGCCCAACTGAACTTCAGCCGGCCCTATCTCGAAAACTCCTACGTGATGTTGACGCGCAAGGAAGACCGGACGCCGAACGGCCTGGACGCGATGGAAGGCAAGCGCCTGGCGGTCACCCAGGGCAGCCCGCTGGTAAAGTTCCTGCGCGAACGCTATCCGCGGATTCAACTGGTAGAGACCGGTGACACCTTCAAATCCACCGAGCTGTTGGTACAAGGGCACGTGGACGGCGCCGTAAACACCTTGGTGATCGCCAACTACTTGCTGTCGTCACCGATGTTCCAGGACAAGATTCAGATCAGCTCCAGCATCGGCACCGCGCCGGCCACGTTCGCGCTGGCGACATCCCGCAGGGCCACCGAACT
This sequence comes from Pseudomonas sp. FP2335, assembly GCF_030687535.1. Classification (NCBI taxonomy): domain Bacteria; kingdom Pseudomonadati; phylum Pseudomonadota; class Gammaproteobacteria; order Pseudomonadales; family Pseudomonadaceae; genus Pseudomonas; species Pseudomonas sp. FP2335. The sequence goes on along the minus strand of NZ_CP117437.1, from coordinate 1,885,661 downwards.
CACGTCGATTATCGACAAGGCCCTGCTCAGCATCGCCCCGGATGAGCTGGGCGTCATCAACAGCCGGTGGCGCGGCTACACCGCCGCGTCCGACAGTTACTGGCGCAACTACCACGACCTGATCGCCAAGATCATTCTCGGCACTGGCCTGCTGCTATTGATTTCCCTGGCCTGGAACGCCTACATGCGCCGGCAGATCAAGCATCGCAAGATGGCCGAGCGCGCACTCAACGACCAGTTCGAGTTCATGCGCGCACTGGTCAACGAAACGCCCCATCCGATTTACGTGCGTGACCGCAAGGGCCTGCTGCAAACCTGTAACGACAGCTACCTGCAAGCGTTCGACGTCAAACGCGAGGACGTGATCGGCAAAAGTGCGCTCCAGATCAGCACGGCACTCGAAACAGAGGCCGCTCAATATCACGCCGACTACCAGCGCGTTGTGGCGCAAGGCGACCCGTTGATCCTGGATCGGTCGCTGCACATCCGCGGCAAGAAACTGACGATCTACCACTGGATCCTGCCTTACCGCGATTCGACGGGCGAGGTCCGAGGCGTCATCGGCGGCTGGATCGACATCAGCGAGCGGCGCCAGCTGTTCGATGAACTGCGCACGGCCAAGGAGCGCGCCGACGAGGCCAATCGGGCGAAAAGCACTTTTCTCGCAACCATGAGCCACGAGATCCGTACGCCGATGAATGCGGTGATCGGTATGCTGGAGCTGACGCTAAAACGTGCCGACCAAGGGCACCTGGACCGTCCGGCAATCGAGGTGGCCTACAACTCGGCCAAGGATTTGCTGGAACTGATCGGCGACATCCTCGACATCGCCCGCATCGAATCCGGCCGCCTGAGCCTGGCCCCCGAGCGCGTCAACCTCAAGGAAGTGATCGAATCGGTGGTGCGGGTATTCGACGGCCTGGCGCGCCAGAAAACCCTGAGCCTGCTGCTGGAGTTCAAGCCTGAGTGTGATGACCACGATGTGCTGATCGACCCGTTGCGCTTCAAGCAGGTGCTGTCCAACCTGGTCAGCAATGCCATCAAGTTCACTGAACGCGGTCAGGTAAAGATCCGCGTGGAATTACTGGACACCGAGGTCGCGCAGCAAGTCGAAATGAAGCTGGTGGTGGAGGACACCGGTATCGGCATCAACCGCGACGACCAACTGCGGTTGTTCGAACCCTTCGCCCAGGCGGACAACTCGGGGCATTTGGCCCGCAGCGGCGCAGGACTGGGGCTGGTCATCTGCCGCAGCTTGTGCGCAATGATGGGCGGCACCCTGAGCCTGAGCAGCGTACCGATGGTCGGTACCCAGGTGCATGTCAGCCTGAAAATGTCGCGCCTGCAGCCAGTCGAGGCGGTGAATGAACTCAAGCCGGTGGCGCCGGCGCCTGCCCCGGTGCTCAACGTATTGGTGGTGGACGATCACCCGGCGAACCGCTTGCTGATGTGCCAGCAACTGGGTTACCTGGGGCACCAGTTCACCGCGGCCTCGCACGGTGCTGCCGGCTTTCAGGCCTGGCGCCAGGAACGCTTCGACCTGGTGATCGCCGACTGCAACATGCCTATCATGAACGGCTACGAGTTGACCCGCTCGATTCGTGAGTACGAACAGCGCGAACAACTGCGCCCTTGCGTAGTGCTGGGTTTTACCGCCAACGCCCAGCCCGAGGAGAGACAGCGCTGCATTGAAGCGGGCATGGACGATTGCCTGTTCAAACCGATCAGCCTGACGGCACTGGAGCGGCAACTGGCGCAGATATGCCCGCAGCCATCGGGCCTCAAGTTGGACCTCGGCAGCCTGGACGCGCTCACCGGAGGCGACCCGCAACTGAGCCGGCGCCTGCTGGAGGAGCTACTGAGCAGCAGCGGCCGTGATCGCCAGGAGCTGGTCGCCTTGCTTGCACGCGAGGCCGCAACCCATGACATCATCGAGCAGGCCCACAAGATCAAGGGTGCTGCGCGCATTGTGCAGGCCAGCGTGTTGGCCGGGCAATGTGAAGCCCTGGAACAGGCCTGCGCAGCGGGTGAGGACCGGGCCACGATCGAAACAGGTATCAAGGCTCTGGAAAAATGCATGCTTGAACTGGAGCGGGTACTGCAAACCCAGCTCAATGAGCTGAATCGCCGGGATAACCTCTAGTTGTGGCGAGGCAGCTTGCTCCCGCTGGGCTGCGTAGCGGCGCCAAAACCGGGGAGCGCTGCGCATTCCAGCGGGAGCAGGCTCCCTCGCCACGAAAAGCGCGATGGTGTTATGGGCAGTCGGTCAAACGCAGGAAAATCGCCGCCAATTGCTCGATGCCAACGCTGTCCTGCTCGGTAAAACGCGCCAGTGACGGGCTGTCGAGGTCGAGAACGCCGATCAACTGGCCATCCTTGACCAGTGGCACCACCAACTCACTGTTGGAGGCACTGTCGCACGCGATATGCCCCGGGAACGCATGCACATCTTCCACCCGCTGGGTTTGCCGCGAGGCGGCTGCGGCGCCGCACACACCACGGCCAAACGGAATACGCACACAGGCGATCTGACCCTGGAACGGCCCCAGCACCAACTCTTCATTGCGGTTGAGGTAGAAACCGGCCCAGTTGAGGTCGTCCAACTGGTTGAACAGGAACGCAGAAAACTGCGCACTGTTGGCGATGAAGTCACGTTCATCGGCGAGCAGCGACTCCAGTTGCGCACACAGCATGGCATAGCCGTCGAGGCCGGTGCCGGCGTGTTGTAGATCGATCATGGTTGACGCTCCAGCAATTTGAGGCCCACCCAGTAACGGGCGAATTGATATGCGCAACGGCCGTTGCGGTTGCCGCGTCCGGTGGCCCAGCGCACGGCGAGGATGTCGAGCGCTTCGTCACGTTGCCACGGCAGGCCGGCCTTGCCCGCCAGTTCGCCGATCCAGTGCTCAACCACATCCAGGAAGTGTTCCTGGGTGAACGGATAGAACGACAGCCACAGGCCAAAACGGTCGGACAGCGCGATCTTGTCTTCCACCGCCTCGCTGGGGTGCAACTCACCGTCCACACGTTTCCAGTTGTCGTTGTCACTCTGGTTTTCCGGTACCAGGTGACGACGGTTCGACGTGGCGTACAGCAGCACGTTTTCCGGCGCCTGCTCGAGGGACCCATCGAGCACGCTCTTGAGCACGCGATAGTCGCCCTCGCCCGCTTCGAACGACAGATCATCACAGAACAGGATGAAGCGTTGCGGCAGCTTGAGCAGCTGCTCGACCACACGCGGCAGGTCGGCCAGGTGGTCGCGTTCGATCTCGATCAAGCGCAGGCCGGCCGCTGCATGCTGGGCCAGCAAGGCGCGGACCATGGACGACTTGCCGGTGCCGCGCGACCCCCACAACAACGCATGGTTGGCAGGCAGGCCGTCGAGAAACTGCTGGGTATTGCGCGCCAGGGTTTCCCGTTGCTTGTCCACGCCGATCAGATCGGACAGGCGCATATCCAGGCTGACTTCCAGCGGCAGCAAGTAACCAGTGCGGCCTTCACGCTGCCAGCGGGCAGCCAGGCAGTGGCTCCAGTCGATGGTTTGGCGCGGCGCGGGCAACAAAGGTTCGAGCCGGGCGAGTACGGCATCGGCCCGCTCAAGAAAGGCATTCAATCGAGAATCCACGATTATTCCTCTGGCAAGTTCTTGCAAAAGATGGCGTATTGGCAGCCCCGCGGCAAAACACACGAGGCTGCGTAAAAACGATTAATGCCGGGCAAGCCAGAGCCGGTGGATGTTCAGCTATGCTTGCCGGGCGAAGGGAAACGTGAAGTGGTTCAACACTCAATGGATATCAAGTTCGCCCACCGCTTGTCTTATAAACAAGCCAGATTGACTGTGCTGGTCGGTTTCGTCTTGGGAACCTTGCTCAGTCTGATCCAAATCGGCATTGATTATGCCAGCGAAGACGCATCCATCAACCGTGAAATACGCTCGTTGCTCGAAATCAGCCACAACCCCGCGTCACGTATCGCCTACAACATCGACGCCGAACTGGCGCAAGAGCTGACCCTGGGCCTGCTGCAATCCCCTGCGATCATCCGCGCCCGTCTGGTCGATAACAACGGCGTGGTACTGGCTGACGTCAATCGGCCACGCAAGGAAAGTACCTACCGCCCCATCAGCGATTTCCTGTTTGGTGCCAATCGCCAGTTTGAAGACCGACTGTTCCTCAGCCACATGCCCAACGAATCCCTCGGCGAATTGCACCTCGACGTCGATACCTACGCGTTCGGCAGCCGATTCCTGCGCCGCGCCGAAATCACCTTGCTCAATGGCTTTGCCCGCAGCCTGCTGCTGACCGGGATCCTGCTCGCCCTGTTCTACGTGATGCTGACCCAACCGCTGGTGCGCATCATCCACGCCCTGAGTACCAGCAAGCAGACGCGCCTGGATTGCCCGCCCGGCCACGAGCACGACGAAATCGGCGTGCTGGTGAACGTCGCCAACCAGCAATTTGAAAACATGGAAACCGAGATCCAGCAGCGCCGCCACGCCGAAGACCGCCTCACCGAATACCTGGGGCAACTGGAAAATATCGTCTCGGCGCGCACCCTGGAACTCAAGACCAGCAATCAGCGCCTGAGCCAATCCAATGACGAGCTGGAGGCGGCGAAGGTCAACGCCCTGGGCATGGCCCAAGCCAGGGCCGCGTTCCTGGCGAACATGAGCCATGAAATCCGCACACCGCTCAATGGCTTGCTGGGGATGATCGCCCTTAGCCTGGACAGCCCGCTGACCGCCGAACAGCGCCAGCAACTGTCGATAGCCCATGACTCGGGCAAAGTGCTGGTGGAGTTGCTCAACGACATTCTCGACCTGTCCAAGTTTGACGCCGGCCAGTTGGAGCTGGAGTCGATCCCGTTCGACCTGGGCTCGTTGGTGGAAGATACCGCGAACCTGCTGTCGCAGAACGCCGCCTCAAGCGTGGAACTGACCTGCCTGATCGACCCACAGTTTCCGGCCCAGGTGATCGGTGACCCGACACGCGTGCGGCAGATCGTCAGCAATTTGTTGTCCAACGCGCTGAAATTCACACGCTTTGGCCGTGTGGACGTGCGCCTGAGCACCCACAATGACCAAGTCAGAATCGAGGTGTGTGACACCGGTATCGGCATTGCCCAGGAAGCGCAGGTGAAGATCTTCCAGCCCTTTACCCAGGCCGGCGCAGGCATCACCCGCCAGTTTGGCGGCACCGGGCTGGGCCTGGCCCTGACCTACAACCTGTGCGAAGCGATGCGCGGGCGCTTGAGCATCAGTTCAGAAGTCGGCTTCGGCAGCCAGTTCTGCGCCGAATTACCGCTGCCCACACATTTACCGGCGGTTCAGCAGGCGCCTCTGCAAGGCGAGGTGATCGCCATTACCAGTGCCGGCAGCGGCCTGGCGGAATTGCTCACCACCCTGCTACCACATTGGGGGCTCACGCCACGCTGCTATCCCCGCGATGCCGACTTGGGCGGGCAGAGCCCCGATCTGTTGATCACTGACTGCCCCGAATGCCTGTTCCGCCTGCGCCCGACGATCAGCGCTCCGATCCTGTTGGTCACCGCCTATGGCAACTTCATGCCCAGTGAAGAAGTCGCGGCCCTGGCGCCGTTGCAGCAACAGGCGCGCCCGTTGAGCCGCACTGCGCTGTACCAGATCCTGCATCGCAACCTGCGCAGCGACACGCAACCGTTCCTTGACCCGATCCAGATCGAGACCCCACCCCTCGCGCAGCGGGCACGCATCCTGCTGGTAGAGGACAATCCGGTCAATCAACTGGTGGCCAAGGGCATGCTGAGCAAGCTGGGCTGTGAAGTGGTGATCGCCGCCCATGGTGGCGAAGCGCTCAAGTTCCTTGAGGAACAGCGCTTTGACATGGTGCTCATGGACTGCAACATGCCGGTCATGGATGGCTACGAAGCCAGCCGGCAGATCCGCCGCAGCGGGCGCTGGCCGGACCTGCCCATCGTGGCCTTGACCGCCAATGCCCTGGCCGAAGAACGCGAACGTTGCCGAGCAGCGGGGATGAATGACTACCTGGCCAAGCCATTCCGTCGTGAAGAGCTCAATGGCCTGCTGGATCTGTGGGTGCCGAGGACGACAAGTCTTTGATCTGCGCCAGCAGTTGGTCCAGGCCATCGCGCAGGGCATCGGCCTGGTTCAGGTCGACGCCGCTGTCGCACAGCAAGCGGGTTTTCAAGGCGTGGGCCTGCCCCTTCAACTGCGCGCCCGCCTCGCTCAGGCTCAAATGCACCTCACGCTCGTCCCGTGCACTGCGCTGACGCCGCACCAGCCCGAGTTGCTCCAGGCGCTTGAGCAGGGGCGTGAGCGTGCCCGAATCGAGCATCAACCGCTGCCCCAGCGCCCGCACCGTGGGCAGGGCCTGGGCCGCCGCGTGCCATTCCCACAGCACCAGCATGGCCAGATACTGCGGATAGGTCAGGCCGAGCTGATCGAGCATGGGCTTATAGGCACGGGTCACGGCGCGGGAAGCGGCATAGAGCTTGAAGCACAGCTGATGGTCGAGGGCGAGGGAGACGGTCATTTGAGCAGGGCTTCGATCTCTTGAGTCAGGTCCTGGGGCTTGGTGGTCGGGGCGAAACGCTTGACCACCTGGCCGTCGCGACCGATGAGGAACTTGGTGAAGTTCCACTTGATGCCTTTGGAGCCGAGCAGGCCTGGCGCTTGCTGTTTCAGCTGGACGAACAACGGGTGGGCATCGTTGCCATTGACGTCGATTTTCTTGAACAAGGGGAAACTGACGCCGAAATTCAGCTCGCAGAACTCGGAAATCGCCCCTTCGTTACCCGGCTCCTGCTTGCCGAACTGGTTGCAGGGAAACCCCAATACCACCAGCCCCTGGTCCTTGTAGGCCTGCCAGAGTTGCTCCAGCCCCTTGTACTGCGGGGTGAAGCCACATTTGCTGGCGGTGTTGACCACCAGGATGGCCTTGCCGGCGAAATCGGCCAAGGTTTTTTGCTCACCCTTGATGGTGGTGCAAGGAATGCTCAGCAGGGGATTGCTCATGGCAGTGCCTCGATGACAAAGGAGGAAAGAGGCTGAAAGATAGCTTCCAATTCAATTGCACGCAATTTAATCATGCATTCCTGTCGTGCTAGCGCGGCACGAAATCGAGGCACACCGAGTTGATGCAGTAACGCAAGCCCGTCGGCGGCGGGCCGTCCGGGAACACGTGGCCCAAGTGGGCATCGCATTTGGCACAGGTAACTTCAGTGCGGATCATGCCGTGGCTGACGTCACGGATCTCGATCATCGCACTCTCGGCAATCGGTTCGTAGAAGCTCGGCCAGCCGCAGCCTGCATCGAATTTGGTGCTGGAATCGAACAGCGGCTCATTGCAGCAGATGCAGTGATAAACGCCATCGGTGGTGGTGGCATTGTATTTGCCGGAAAACGGGCGCTCAGTGCCTTTGAGGCGACACACCTGATACTGCGCCGGGTCGAGCATTTCCCGCCATTCCTCAAGGGTTTTCTGCAACTTTTCCATCGATACACCTCGGCAACTGAAAAACCCTGATCTGTATCTTTTCCGTAGATCAGGTGGCACGTATGATTGCGCCTCTTCAAAACGCCAGTCTGGCACCCGCGCCATCGGCATTCAAACGTATTTATGGGGGCGGGCCCCGCAGGATTCGCAGTACGGTTGTGTCCACACCGTCTGGATCGTTCATTTTCAGGATCACATCGCCATGCAGGTCAGCAAATCGAACAAGCTCGCCAACGTCTGCTACGACATTCGCGGCCCGGTGCTCAAGCACGCCAAGCGTCTGGAAGAGGAAGGCCATCGCATCCTCAAGCTGAACATCGGCAACCCGGCGCCCTTTGGTTTCGAAGCGCCGGACGAAATCCTCCAGGACGTGATCCGCAACCTGCCGACGGCGCAGGGCTACAGCGACTCCAAGGGCCTGTTCAGCGCGCGCAAGGCGGTGATGCAGTACTACCAGCAGAAACAGGTCGAAGGTGTCGGCATCGAGGACATCTACCTGGGCAATGGCGTGTCCGAGTTGATCGTGATGTCCATGCAGGCCCTGCTCAACAATGGCGACGAAGTGCTGGTGCCGGCTCCGGACTACCCGCTGTGGACCGCCGCCGTGACCCTGGCCGGCGGCCACCCGGTGCACTACCTGTGTGACGAAGGCGCCGACTGGTTCCCGGACCTGGCCGACATCAAGGCCAAGATCACCCCGAACACCAAGGCTTTGGTGATCATCAACCCGAACAACCCGACCGGCGCGGTGTATTCCAAGGAAGTGCTGCTGGGCATGCTGGAACTGGCGCGCCAGCACAACCTGGTGGTGTTCTCGGACGAAATCTACGACAAGATTCTCTACGACGACGCCGTACACGTATGCACCGCCTCCCTGGCGCCGGACCTGCTGTGCCTGACCTTCAACGGCCTGTCCAAGTCCTACCGCGTGGCGGGTTTCCGTTCCGGCTGGATCGCGATCTCCGGTCCCAAGCACAACGCCCAGAGCTACATTGAAGGCATCGACATGCTGGCCAACATGCGCCTGTGCGCCAACGTGCCGAGCCAGCACGCCATCCAGACCGCCCTGGGCGGCTACCAGAGCATCAACGATCTGCTCCTGCCCCAGGGGCGCCTGCTGGAGCAGCGCAACCGCACATGGGAACTGCTCAACGCCATCCCCGGCGTGAGCTGTGTGAAACCGATGGGCGCGCTGTACGCCTTCCCACGCATCGACCCGAAAGTCTGCCCGATCTTCAACGACGAGAAATTCGTGCTCGACCTGTTGCTGTCGGAAAAGCTGCTGGTGGTCCAGGGCACGGCGTTCAACTGGCCGTGGCCGGATCACTTCCGTGTAGTGACCTTGCCGCGTGTGGATGACCTGGACATGGCCATTGGTCGCATCGGCAACTTCCTCAAATCCTATCGCCAGTAACGACAATGACGCTGTACGACTGGGAATAGGTCGTACAGCGATTATCTGGCAACACTTCTCTACCCTTTTATCCCTCTTCCCTGTCTCGGTCCCCCCATAAAACGCTCAGCCCCCTATAATTACGGGGCGCGACGGCACAGGCATAACGATCAAGACGGGCTTTAGGGATCGGAAATTCCCTTCAAGACTCTACATTCAGGCTGTAGGACACAGTTTGAAATAGTCGCTCGGTTGAATAGCCCCAAGCCGCACCTTATATACCCCGCAGTACGCGACATATTTAGCATGAGGAGAACTCTACAACCATGATGCGCATCCTGCTGTTCTTGGCCACTAACCTGGCGGTCGTGCTGATTGCCAGCATCACCCTGAGCCTTTTCGGCTTCAACGGGTTCATGGCGGCCAACGGGGTTGACCTGAACCTCAATCAGCTGCTGGTTTTCTGTGCGGTCTTTGGTTTTGCCGGCTCGCTCTTCTCGCTGTTCATCTCCAAGTGGATGGCGAAGATGAGCACCAGCACCCAAGTCATCACCCAGCCACGCACCCGGCATGAGCAATGGTTGCTGCAGACCGTCGAGCAATTGTCCCGCGAGGCCGGTATCAAGATGCCGGAAGTCGGGATCTTCCCGGCCTATGAAGCCAACGCCTTTGCCACCGGCTGGAACAAGAACGACGCGCTCGTTGCAGTGAGCCAGGGCATGCTGGAACGCTTCTCGTACGACGAAGTGAAGGCGGTGCTGGCCCACGAGATCGGCCACGTGGCCAACGGCGACATGGTCACCCTGGCGCTGGTCCAGGGCGTGGTGAACACCTTCGTGATGTTCTTCGCACGGATCATCGGCAACTTCGTCGACAAGGTGATCTTCAAGAACGAAGAAGGCCGCGGCATTGCCTACTACGTGGCGACCATCTTCGCCGAACTGGTGCTGGGCTTCCTGGCCAGTGCGATCACCATGTGGTTCTCGCGCAAACGCGAATTCCGCGCAGACGAAGCCGGTGCGCGCCTGGCGGGTACCGGGGCGATGATTGCAGCCCTGCAACACCTGCGCTCCGAACAGGGCCTGCCGGTGCACATGCCGGACAGCTTGACGGCCTTTGGCATCAACGGCGGTATCAAACAGGGCATGGCTCGCCTGTTCATGAGCCACCCGCCGCTGGAAGAGCGGATCGACGCACTGCGTCGTCGAGGCTGACAGGCCACGAGTGTCACCAAAAGGGGCGATTTGATCGCCCCTTTTTTGTGGCTGCTTATATCGCCATCGCAGGCAGCTCCCACAGGGGAATGCGATCAAAATGTGCGGGCGGCGGTGCGACGATTCGACTTGCCCGCAATGGCGCCAGCAAATTCAGCGCTTGACCAACTGATACACGCGCTCTTCAAGGCGCGTAACGCCGTCCTGCACAAACTTCCAACTCTCACCCAGGATGTCCTGCTCTTGCAGCACCTGCAGCGTCCAGTGCTCGCCTAGCAGCAGCTGCACCTCTTCATCCGTCACCGCGAACGGAGGACCCGCCTTCTGCACTTGCTCGTAGTCCAGGGTAATCAACAAACCCTGGCAGCCTGCTGGCAGCAACGTATTCAGATGATCGGTGTAGCGCGCCCGCATCAGCGGCGGCAAGGCAATCAACGCCGCGCGATCATAGAGCGCCGCGCAATCCGCCAGCACCTCGGCATCCAATGCGAAGAAATCGCCACACCAAATCTCGATCGAATCCGCCTGATACACCTTGAACACACCCCGCCCGGTGATGCGCGGCGTGAGATTCTGCTCACTGAAGAACGCCTCAACCGCCTGCTCCGACAGCTCCACCCCCAATACCCGCAGGCCTTGGCTGGCCAGCCACATCAAGTCCAGGCTCTTGCCACACAAGGGCACCAGCACCTTGGCGCCTTCGGCCAATGGCGGCCAGTGCCGTTGCAGGTACGGGTTGACCTCAGGCAAGTGAAAGCCGATCTGATTACGTGCCCAGCGCTCCTGCCAAAACTTGGGTTCCATGGACACCCCCGAAAATTCGATCAAATTGCGCTAAAACTTATATTAGATTTAGATCAATGATCTGATTGAAGATGGCTCCATGTTAACGCTCAGGACCCTACTTATGTTCCCCAGCCTGTTTATCTCCCACGGTTCGCCCATGCTCGCCCTGCAACCCGGCGCCAGCGGCCCTGCCCTTCAGCGCCTGGCTGGCGAAATGCCGCGTCCGAAGGCGATTGTCGTGGTCTCGGCACACTGGGAAAGCCAGGAACTGCTGGTCAGCGGCAGCGCCGCACCAGAAACCTGGCATGACTTCGGTGGCTTCCCCCGCGAACTGTTCGCGGTGCAGTACCCGGCACCGGGCGACCCGCAGCTGGCCGGCGAAATTGTCGAATTGCTGCACGCCGACGGCCTGAATGCACGTATCGATGAGCGCCGCCCTTTCGACCACGGCACCTGGGTGCCGCTGTCGCTGATGTACCCCGCGGCAGAAATTCCGGTGGTGCAGGTATCGTTGCCCAGCCGCATGGGCCCTGCCCTGCAGACGCGGGTCGGACATGCCCTCGCCGGCTTGCGCGGGCAAGGCGTGCTGTTGATCGGCTCGGGCAGCATCACTCACAACCTGGGTGAGCTGGACTGGCACGCCGGGCCGGAAAGCATCGAGCCGTGGGCACGGGAGTTTCGCGATTGGATGGTGGAAAAGCTGGCCGCCAACGATGAGGCCGCGCTGCATGATTATCGGCGCCAGGCACCGCATGCAGTACGTAGCCATCCGAGTGATGAGCACCTGTTGCCGCTGTACTTCGCGCGCGGCGCCGGCGGGGATTTCAGCGTCGCGCACCAGGGCTTCACCATGGGTGCCTTGGGCATGGACATCTACCGGTTTGGCTGACACAGATCACAATGTGGGAGCGGCGGTTGACCCTAAATCGAGCAGGCAAAAAAAATCCCCGAACCAGTCGGGGATTTTTTATGTGCGATCAATCAGCCCAGGGGCGGATCAATCTTCGCGGTAGCGACGCAGCTTCAGCTGCTTACCGGCAACGCGAGTGTCTTTCAGCTTGGCCAGCAGTTTTTCCAGACCATCTTCCGGCAGCTCCACCAGGGAGAAGCTGTCACGGACCTGGATGCGACCGATGGCTTCACGCGCCAGGCCACCCTCGTTGAGGATAGCGCCCAGCAGGTTCTTGGCCGCGATACCATCACGCGCGCCCAGCGCGGTACGGCAACGAGCACGACCTTCAGCCAATGGAACCGGAGCGCGACGCTCACGATCACCACGGTCTGGACGGTCGCCGGAACGTTCTGGACGATCACCGCGTGGCGCGCTGTTCGGAACCAGTGGACGTTCTTTCTCGATGGCAGCCAGGGTCAGGGCTTGACCGTTGGTCGCTTTGCGCAGCAGAGCTGCAGCCAGGGCACGAGGGGTGCAACCGATATCGGCGGTCAGGCGGTCCAGCAGGTCGCCGTGGGTCGATTCAGCGTCAGCCACCAGTGGTGCCAGGCTGTTGGTCAGTTTCTTGATGCGCGCATCCAGAACAGCCTGGGCGTCCGGCAGGCGGACTTCGGCAACTTTCTGACCGGTCACACGCTCGATCACTTGCAGCATGCGGCGCTCACGTGGAGTCACCAGCAGCAGTGCACGACCTTCGCGACCCGCACGGCCGGTACGGCCGATACGGTGAACGTAGGACTCTGGATCGTAAGGCATGTCAACGTTGAACACGTGGGTGATACGTGGAACGTCGAGACCACGAGCGGCAACGTCGGTCGCTACAACGATGTCCAGACGGCCATCCTTGAGGGAGTCGATCACGCGCTCACGTTGGTTCTGGGCGATGTCACCGTTCAGCGCAGCGGCTTTGTAGCCTTTGGCTTCCAGGGCACTGGCCAGGTCCAGGGTCGCTTGCTTGGTACGCACGAACATGATCAGGGCGTCGAAGTCTTCGACTTCCAGCAGGCTCAATACAGCCGAGGTCTTCTGGTCAGCGTGAACCAACAGGTGAGCCTGTTCGATCGCGGTAACGGTCTGAGTCTTGGTCTGGATCTTCACGTGCTCTGGGTCACGCAGGTGACGCTCGGCAATGGCACGGATCGACTGTGGCAGGGTAGCCGAGAACAGTACGGTCTGACGGGTCGGTGGCAGCGCCTTGAAGATGACTTCCAAGTCATCCATGAAGCCCAGCTTCAACATTTCGTCAGCTTCGTCGAGAACCAGGTGGTTCACGGTCGACAGGACTTTTTCGTCACGACGCAGGTGGTCGCACAGACGACCCGGCGTGGCGACAACGATCTGTGCGCCATTACGGATTGCTTTCAGTTGTGGGCCCATAGGCGCGCCGCCGTAAACGGCCACAACGGTTACGCCTGGCATTTGCTTGGCATAGGTTTCGAAAGCGGTTGCTACTTGCAGCGCCAACTCACGGGTTGGCGCCAGGATCAGGGCTTGCGGTTCGCGCTTGGCAGGATCGATGCAGTGCAGGATAGGCAGGGCGAACGCGGCGGTTTTACCAGTACCGGTTTGCGCCTGGCCAATCATGTCCTTGCCGGCCATGATGATCGGGATCGATTGCTGCTGAATCGCCGAAGGCTCTTCGTAGCCAGTCGCTGCGACGGCTGCAAGGATATTCGGGTTCAGATTAAAAGCGGCGAAGCCGCCGGTTTCCTGGGTCATGGGTCTGCCTCTAAGTGCATCCGCAAAGACCCATGCTCCAAAGCTGCGCATGCCGTGTTGAGACTCAAGAGTCGCCCTGGCTGCTTTGTCGGCGGGGATTTGCGAAAACGAATGAAAGAAAAAAGATTCGTCAAGGAAGAGTCCGCTGTGCGGACGTGCAGCCGAAGCTGACTTCGGGGAATTGCGCTACCTAAACGCGGCCCGGTTAAAGGCCGGCGCGCACTATACCGGAAATACCTGAAAAAGGGAGCTTTTTTTATCGCAAAGCACCGATAAACCGCAGCGTGTCACAGTCTTTGCAGATAACTCCCACAGGGTCTATTTTTCAAAGGCCCGGCCCTGTTGGTCATAACGCTTAAACGGTTCACCCAACCACCAAGAGCCTTTGGTCCGAAACCTAGCTTGCGCCCGAGGGCACACCCGATGAATCAAGCCAGCAGCAGTCGCGTCAGCCGTGCACTCCAGGGCCATGTCTTGCTCTTGGGCCTGGATCGGGTGGCGAAACGCAACGCCTTTGACCTGGATTTGCTCAACGAGCTGAGCCTGGCTTATGGCGAATTTGATCGAAATGACGATGCGCGGGTCGCCGTGGTGTTTGCCCACGGCGACCACTTCACCGCCGGCCTCGACCTGGCGAATGTCAGCGCGGTGATGGCTGGCGGCTGGCAACCGCCGCTGGGGGGATGTGATCCCTGGGGCGTGTTCGCCGGCCCACGGGTGGGCAAACCCGTGATCGTTGCCGCCCAGGGTTACTGCCTGACTATCGGGATCGAGCTGATGTTGGCGGCCGACATCAACCTGTGCGCAAGCAATACGCGCTTTGCGCAGATGGAAGTACAGCGTGGGATCTTTCCGTTTGGCGGCGCGACATTGCGCTTCCCGCAGATCGCCGGTTGGGGCAACGCGATGCGCTGGTTGCTCACCGGGGATGAGTTCGACGCCCATGAAGCGTTGCGCCTGGGCCTGGTGCAGGAAGTGATGGCCAGCGAAGACTTGCTGCCACGCGCCATCGAGTTGGCCAATCGCATTGCGCGCCAGGCGCCACTGGGTGTACAGGCGACATTGATGTCGGCACGCATGGCGCGGATGGAAGGCGAAGCCGTGGCGGCGCAGGCGTTGCCGCCGATGGTGGATAAACTGCTCAACAGCGAAGATGCCAAGGAAGGTGTGAAAGCGATGATCGAGAAGCGGCCCGGGGTGTTTAAAGGTATTTAGTTGCCGACAGTGATGGCCTCTTCGCGGGCAAGCCAGCTCCTACACTTAACCGCGTACATCCTTTGGAATGCGGTTGAATGTGGGAGCGGGCTTGCCCGCGAAGGCGTCGGCACACACACCTAAGTCGCCGGCCGGATCGCCTTGATCAACGCCTGCAACGAGTACCCCAACCGCGGCGCCAGGGCCTCGGCACGGGCCGACAGCGCCTGCATGTCCAATAGCTGGTCCAACTCCGAAGGCACCAGCAAAATCACATTGCCCTCCTTCACCGGCAGTTCCCAATAATGCCGGTGGTACAAGCCACGCAACAATGCCGCGCCCAGCGGCTTGCCATCATCGGTGGCCCACTGGTTGATCACCAGCCAGCCGCCGGGGTTGAGCTTCTTCTGGCAATTTTCCAGGAAGGTCCAGGCCAGGTGTCCGACGCCGGGGCCAACATCGGTATACAGGTCGACGAAAATCAGATCGGCCGACTCAGCGGTCTCCAGCAGTTGCAAAGCGTCGCCGATGCGGATGTACAGACGCGGATCGTCGTCCAGCCCCAGGTACTCGATGGCCAGACGCGGCACATCGGGGCGCAGCTCAATGGCTTCCACATCTTCCAGCGGTAAGAACTTGAGACATGCCTGGGTCAGCGTACCCGCGCCCAAACCAAGGAACAGCGCACTCTCCGGCTGTTCATGGCACAACGCGCCAATCAGCATCGCACGGGTGTAGTCGTATTCCAGCCAGCTCGGGTCGGCCGTGAACACGCAGCTTTGCTCAATGGCGTCGCCAAATTCGAGAAACCGGTAATCGGCCACTTCGAGCACACGGATCATGCCGAAGTCATCATGGACTTCGGCCAGCAGGCGCTCGACACGCTCCTCGCTCATCACTACTCCTAAAGGCTTGGCTACACGGCAAAGGCGCGATTGTCGGCCAACCGGCGGCAACAGGTCACGCACTAATTGCTGATAACATTGGCGCCCACCGTCAATCAGCCAATCGAGTTCAAGATGAGCCAACCCTGGAGCCCCGACAGCTGGCGCGCCCTGCCGATCCAGCAACAACCCCAGTACCCGGACGCTGCACACTTGCTGCAAGTGGAGCAGAACCTGGCCAGCTACCCGCCGCTGGTGTTTGCCGGGGAAGCCCGCGAGTTGCGCCGTCAGTTTGCCGAAGTGACCCAGGGCCGCGCCTTCCTGCTGCAGGGCGGCGACTGCGCCGAAAGCTTCGCCGAGTTCTCTGCCGCGAAAATCCGCGACACCTTCAAGGTGCTGCTGCAAATGGCCATCGTGATGACCTTCGCCGCCGGCTGCCCGGTGGTGAAAGTCGGGCGCATGGCCGGCCAGTTCGCCAAGCCGCGCTCGGCCAACGATGAAACCATCGACGGCATCACCCTGCCCGCCTACCGGGGCGACATCGTCAACGGTATCGGCTTCGACGAAAAAAGCCGTGTGCCGGACCCGGACCGCCTGCTGCAGTCCTACCACCAGTCCACCGCCACCCTCAATTTGTTGCGCGCGTTTGCCCAGGGCGGTTTCGCCGACCTGCACCAGGTGCACAAGTGGAACCTGGACTTCATCGCCAACTCCGCCCTGGCGGAAAAATACAGCCAACTGGCCGACCGCATCGACGAAACCCTGGCGTTCATGCGTGCCTGTGGCATGGACAGTTCGCCGCAACTGCGCGAAACCAGCTTCTTCACCGCCCACGAAGCGCTGCTGCTCAACTACGAGCAAGCCTTCGTACGCCGCGACAGCCTGACCAACGACTACTACGACTGCTCGGCCCACATGCTCTGGATCGGCGACCGCACCCGCCAGCTGGACGGCGCCCATGTCGAGTTCCTGCGCGGCGTGAACAACCCGATTGGGGTCAAGGTCGGCCCGAGCATGAACCCCGACGACCTGATCCGCCTGATCGACATCCTCAACCCGGACAACGACCCCGGCCGCCTCAACCTGATCGCGCGTATGGGCGCCGGCAAGGTCGGCGACCACCTGCCAAACCTCATCCGCGCCGTACAGCGCGAGGGCAAGCAGGTGCTGTGGAGTTCCGACCCGATGCACGGCAACACCATCAAGGCCAGCAGCGGCTACAAGACCCGCGACTTTGCGCAGATCCTTGGCGAAGTGAAGGAGTTCTTCCAGGTGCATCAGGCCGAGGGCAGTTATGCCGGCGGGATTCATATCGAGATGACCGGGCAGAACGTCACCGAATGCATCGGTGGTGCACGGCCGATTACCGAAGACGGGTTGTCGGACCGTTATCACACCCACTGTGATCCGCGGATGAATGCGGACCAGTCGTTGGAGTTGGCTTTTTTGATTGCCGAGACCTTGAAGCAGGTCAAGCGCTGAGATTTTAGTTGCCTGGGCTGACGCCTTCGCGGGCACGCCCGCTCCCACATTTTGATTTGTGAACACGCTCAACTGTGGAAGCGGGCTTGCCCGCGAAGAGGCCCTAGAGGCCCGCACTTATACTGATCATTGCCGCCCTCAACCGCACCGCACTCGCCCGCTGGCAATTCAACTGCACCCGCTCCAGCCCCAGCCAATCCGCCATCTGCCGCAAGTTCAGCGCCAGCGCCAACATCCCCTGCTCATCCAGCCCCGGCTCTTCTTCATGCACCGCATGCACCGCCAACCGACCATTGGCGCGTTCGGCACGCAGGTCAACACGCGCAGCAATCCGCTCGTTGTGCAAAAACGGCAGCACGTAGTAGCCGTACACCCGCTTCTGCTGGGGCGTGTAAATCTCCAATCGATAACGGAAATCAAACAGCCGCTCGGTGCGGCTGCGCTCCCAGATCAACGAGTCGAACGGCGACAGCAAAGCACTGGCCGAGAGCTTGCCGGGGACTTTCGACTCGGGCAGGCAGTACGCCGGTTGTTTCCAGCCCTGCACCTGGCAGACGAGCAATTGGCCGTCTTCCACCAGTTCGGCCAGACGATGGCGGCTGTCGGTGGGGTCCAGGCGGAAGTAATCGCGCAGGTCTTTTTCGGTGCCCACACCGAGTGCGGTGGCGCTGTGCAGCAGCAAGCCGCGCTGGGCTTCGGCTTCGCCGACAGTCGCTTGCAGGATCTCGCCGGGAATGACGCGCTCCGGCAAATCATAGAGACGCTCAAACCCGCGCCGACCGGCAACCGTGACCAGCCCGGCAGCGAACAGCCATTCCAGCGCGTGCTTTTCGTCACTCCAGTCCCACCATGGGCCAGCGCGCTCTTCGCGGGTGGACAAACTGCCCGCGCCGACGGCGCCCTGCTGTTCGACCGTCTTGAGCACGCGCTGGATGATCGCCTGTTGCTCCCGCCCGAAACGCGCCATCTGCGCGTAAATCCCCTGCCCTTGCTGCGCCCGCTGCATGCGCCAGCGCAACAATGGATACAGCGCCATCGGCAGCAGTGAGGCCTCATGCCCCCAGTATTCAAAGAGTGAACGGCGGCGCCCCTGGCTCCAGGCCGCTTGCTCAAGCAGCGACGGGGAGTAACTGCCCAAGCGGGAGAACAGCGGCAGGTAATGGGAGCGCACCACGGCGTTGACCGAATCGATCTGTAACACACCGAGGCGCTCGATCAAGCGGTTGAGGTGCGCGGGCTTGATCTGTGCAGGCGCCTGGCGCCCGGAAAATCCCTGGGCGGCCAGTGCCATGCGTCGAGCTTGCTTGAGTGAAAACGATAGGTCGGCGGGCATGGGACTCTCCGTGTGGGCGCCCCCTTACCCTACTGCATCCACGGTCATTTTCGCAGCGGGTCTTGCCAGTCGTGCAGACGGCGCTCGCGCTCAACGTCGGCGCGACTGAGACCAATATCCTTGAGCGCGTCATCGCTCAAACTCGCCAATACCTGGCGTTCCTGCCAACGGTGCAGTGCGTTCAGCACACCGCAAAAGGGTCGCTTCGCCATCAGCACGAAACCTTTTTGACCTTTCATCTTCTCGCCCTCCCTTGGGGATGGCGCAAGTGTGTGCCCGGCCTTATGATCAATCCAACGAATGTTTCTTATGCAATACATCTCAGAGATTGATCAATTGTCCGCCTACCCAAGCATCGACACTGAAGTGCTGCGCACCTTCGTCGCCATCGCCGAGCAGGGCGGATTCACCCGTGCCGGCGAGCACGTAAACCGCACCCAGTCGGCGGTGAGCATGCAAATGAAGCGCCTCGAAGAAGACGTGTTGCAGCGCAAGTTGTTCGAGCGCGATGGCCGGCAGGTGCGGCTGACGCCGGAGGGCCAAGTGCTGCTGGGCTATGCGCGGCGCATCCTCAAGCTGCACAGCGAGGTGTTCAACACCCTGCGCGAGCCGCATATGGTCGGACTGGTGCGCATCGGCACACCGGACGACTACGTGATGCGCTTCCTGCCGGGGATTCTCAAGCCGTTTTCCAAGGCCTATCCGCTGATCCAGATCGAAATGCACTGCGAATCGTCGACGGTGCTGATGCAGCGCCGGGACCTGGCATTGACCGTGATCAGCCGCGAGCCGGGTAATGAAATGGGGGAACTGCTGCGCACCGAACGTATGGTCTGGGCCGCCGCCCCCTGCTTTTGCATGGATGAGCACGACACCTTGCCCCTGGCGGTTTCCGGCGGCGATTGCCTGTACACCCAATGGGCCCGCTCCGCCCTGGAAGTCGCCGGGCGCGATTATCGCCTGGCCTACCACAGCACCAATGGCGCGGCGATCCAGGCAGTGGTAAGCGCCGGCCTGGCGGTGATGATCAGCATGGAAAGCCTAGTGACCGAGGACCTTCGCGTGCTCGGCAACGAAGAAGGATTCCCACCCTTGCCGTCGATGAATCTGCACTTGCTGCGTAACCCGCTGATGGCCTCGCCCATCACCGAATGCCTGGCCGAGTACATCATCGAAGGTTTCAAACTTTAAACATCAACATCACCGCACACACCACCAGGAAACCGCAGAACAGCCCGCGCAGCAGCCGTTCCGGCATGGCGTGGGCGACTTTCACCCCCCAACTGATGCTGAGCAGCCCCCCCACCGCCAGAGGCACGCCGATCAACCAATCCACCTCCTGGTGCCAGGCGTAGGTCACCAGGGTCACGCCGGTGCTGGGCAATGCCAGAGCCAGGGACAACCCTTGGGCGACGACCTGGGAGGTGCCGAACAGGCTAGTCAACACAGGCGTCGCAATCACCGCGCCGCCCACACCAAACAGACCGCCCATGGACCCGGACGCCGCGCCCAGGACACCGAGCCATGGCCAGCTGTAGCGCATCTCGGCACTCGGCGGCGCGTTGCGTGTGAACATGCGCAACAGGTTGTAGGCCGACAGTGCCAACAGGAAGGCGATAAAACCGAGGCGCATCGCCCCGGCATCCAGGCCCACCGCCCAGATCGAACCCAGCCACGCAAAGCTGAAGCCCATGATCCCCAGCGGCAGCGCATGGCGCAGTTGAATGCGGTTGCGTTGATGGTACCGCCACAGCGCCAGCATCACGTTGGGTACCACCATCACCAAGGCCGTGCCTTGGGCGATCTGCTGGTCCAGGCCGAAAAACACCCCCAGCACCGGGATGGCAATCAGCCCGCCACCAATGCCGAACAGACCACCCACGGTGCCCAAGGCCACGCCCAATACCAGGTACATCGCTAAATCCAACACCGCTCGCCACTCCACAATCCCAAGACCTCCATGCTACGCAGTCGGCTATGGCACGGAAACGCATAGCAACGCACAATGGCTGTGCCGATCTCGCATAAGCGCTCACCATGAATCCAAATATCCTGACTGACCAACTGAGCCTGTTTCTCGATGTGCTGGAGACCGGCAGCTTCTCCGCCGCCGCACGCCGCCATCCATTGACGCCCTCGGCGGTGGCGCGGCGTATCGACAGCCTGGAAAGCTCGGTGGGCAGCCGCCTGTTCCAGCGCAGCACCCACGCCGTGGTACCCACCCCGGCGGGCCTGGCGTTTGCCGAGCGGGCGCGGCGGATTGTCAGCGAGTTGCAACTGGCCCGGGCCGAAGCGGTGTCCCTGAGCCATGCACCGGAAGGCCTGATTCGGGTGGATGCGCCGGCGGCGTTTGGGCGTCGGCATCTGGCGCCGGTGATTGCGGACTTCCTGAATGTGTACCCCGGGCTGGATGTGCACCTGCACCTGATCGACAGCTTTGTGGACATGCAGGGTGCGCACTTGGGCAAGGTCGACCTGGTGCTGCGTGCCGGGCATATCGTCGACACCCGGCTGATCGCCACGCCCCTCGCCAGTATCGTGCGTATCGCCTGTGCCAGCCCGGCCTACCTGAAAAACCGCGGTACGCCGACCCACCCCCGCGAATTGAGTGACCATGACGGGCTCGACTGGGATGGCCTGGCCCCCATATTCGCCTGGCGTTTCGAGCTGGATGGGCGCCGCGCGACCTATCGCCCACAGCGCATCCGCATGAGTGCAAACAATGCCGAAGCCCTGCTCTCCGGTGCCCTGGCCGGATTGGGCATCGCACACCTGCCCACCTGGCTGGCCAGCGAATATCTGGTGCGTGGCGAACTCGTACCGCTGTTTTGTGAAGGCGGCTTGCCGAGCCCGGAGACCACCGGGATCTATGCGCTGCGCCTGGAACAACAGCCCAACGCGCGCAGCCGATTATTGCTGGAATACCTGAAAACCCGTTTCAGCCCGGTGCCGCCCTGGGACCTGGCGCTGCAAAGCGGCTTGATCTGACCGCCTGGGCAGAATTATCTGGCGCATTAAACATTCGCCCGCTAGATTCCAGCCCAGACATGTTTTTTTAAGGCACCGCCATGAGCAAAAATCCCGCCCCGTGCGAATCCCTGCTGCTGGATAACCAGCTGTGCTTCGCCCTGCACTCCACCTCGCTGCTGATGACCAAGGTTTACAAGCCAATGCTGCAAGCCCTTGGCCTGACCTATCCGCAATACCTGGCCATGATGGTGCTGTGGGAAGAGGATGGATTGACTGTCGGCGAAATCAGCAGCCGCCTGCTGACTGATCCGGGCTCCCTCACGCCGCTGCTCAAGCGCCTGGAAGCCGAGGGATTGCTGAGCCGCACACGCAGCCGTGAGGATGAACGGGTGGTGGTGGTGGAACTGACCGACGCCGGGCGCGCCTTGCAGGACAAGGCCATGGGCATTCCGCAGTGCATCCTCGGTGCCAGCGGCCTGGAGTTGGCGCAGTTGCGCAAATTGCAGGCCGATCTGATTGCGCTGCGCAGCAACCTGCAAGCCAACGTCTGACACTGTAGACCAGCCACCCAGCAGCCAAATGTGGGAGCTGCCTTGTGTGGGAGCGGGCTTGCTCGCGAATGTGGTGGGTCAGTCACTTGATTAGTAGCTGGCAGGCCGCATTCGCGAGCAAGCCCGCTTTTACACACACATTGGGTTCACGTGGTTTCTGGAAATAATTTGCAAATTTATCTTGCGCGCAAAACATTAGCGCTATACATTCGCCTCACCAACTACTTAGCGCGCAAACATTTTGCGCAACAAACCAAGAGGACGACACCATGCAAACTCTCTACACCGCAGTAGCCACCGCCACCGGCGGCCGTGATGGTCGTGCGGTTTCCAGCGACAATATCCTCGACGTCAAACTCTCCACCCCCAAGGAACTGGGCGGTGCCGGTGGCCAGGCGACCAACCCTGAGCAACTGTTCGCGGCCGGCTACTCGGCGTGCTTTATCGGTGCACTGAAATTCGTCGCCAGCCAGACCAAACGCAAAATCCCGGATGACGCTTCGATCACGGCCCATGTGGGCATCGGTCAAATCCCCGGTGGTTTTGGCTTGGACATCGACCTGCACATCAGCCTGCCAGGCCTGGCTCAGGACGACGCGCAAAGCCTGGTCGACGCGGCACATCAGGTGTGCCCATACTCCAACGCCACCCGCGGCAATGTGGATGTGCGCCTGCACGTCACCGTCTGACCTAAACGGCGCCCATAAAAAAACCCGACTCAGAGTCGGGTTTTTTTCGTATCGGCGGGGCCAGAATTACTTCTTGGCGCGACCTTTGTACGAACCGCCTTCGCGGGTGTCGATCTCGATCAGGTCGTCGATTTCGATGAAATCGGCTACTTGCAGCTCGGTACCGTTAGCCAGCTTGGCCGGCTTCATGACCTTGCCCGAAGTGTCGCCGCGAGCGGAACCTTCGGTGTAGGCAACTTTACGCACGATGGTAGTCGGCAGCTCTACGGAAACCAGACGGTCTTCGAAGAAGATTGCTTCGCAAACGTCGGTCATGCCTTCTTCCACGAACGGCAGAACGGCTTCGATGTCTTCAGCGTTCAGCTCGTACATGGTGTAGTCAGTGGTGTCCATGAACGTGTAGGTGTCGCCGCTGATGAAGGACAGGGTCGCTTCTTTGCGGTCGAGGATCACGTCGTCCAGTTTGTCGTCGGCGCTGTAAACGATCTCGGTCTTGTAACCGGTCAGCAGGTTCTTCAGCTTGGTCTTCATGATTGCGCTGTTACGACCAGACTTGGTGAACTCAGCTTTCTGAACCAGCCAAGGGTCGTTTTCGAGACGGATCACTGTACCGGGTTTCAGTTCTTTACCAGTTTTCATTGCATATATCCGAAATTTGGATGGGATTTACAAAATTCAAGGTGGCGTATCATATCCAACTTTCATAAAACTGTACCAGCGCCGTCGCAAGATCGGCCTGCAAGGCCTGTTCCAGACACCAGGATTCGGCGTGCTGGTTGAGCTCGGGCCAATGCTCCGCAAGCATTTTCCAGCACAGCGCCATATCGCCATCCGTGTTCCAGGCCTGCCACAACGCGATCAACGCGGCCCGGGCGGCCGGTGATAATGCGGCGGTGTACAGTTCCAGGAAGGCATCGAGCTTGTCCAGATGGATGTCTTCGTCCTGCCGATAGATATGCCACAACAACGGCCGGCCGGCCCATTGGGCACGCACGAACGAGTCTTCGCCGCGCACCGCGTTGAAATCGCAGCACCACAGCAGGCGGTCGTATTGCGCCTGGCGGACGAACGGCAGCACCTGCACCGTCAGGGCATCGCGCTGATGGACGTCGCCTACCGCCAGGCCCTCGGCCCCCAGCCAGCGCTGCACATCGCCGAGGATGCGCCCTTCCGGCACCAATAGATGAGTGGCATGCCCGCCCGTCGATAACACGTCCAGCCAAGCGGCGAGCCCGGCGTTTTCGTAGGCAAACAGCGAGATCAGGCGTGCGCCCGCGACTGGAACAATCCCCATATCATGTAGGAATTGATGCTGCGCAGCGGTGTCCTGCTGAAACGCCCGACGCTGTTCCAGCAATCCAGCTTCACGCAACAAGCCTCCCGTACCAGGGCGGAAGCCGGGAAAGAAGAAGTACTTCTGCACGCCCTTGAACTTCACCGAAGGCAAGCGATGGCAACCCACCACCCAGTCTTCGGCACTCAGGTAATCCAGGTTCATCCATAACGGCGGGCGCTCACGCTCAGCCATGGCTTCCATATAGTCAGGCGGCAATTGGCACGCGAACGCGGCAATCACCACATCCGCCGCCGTCGCGCCCGTCCACTCGGCTGGCCAATGGCGCACTTCGACGCCTGCCTGGGATTGCTGATCGCGTTGCACATCAATCTCGGGGCACATGCGCTCGAAGGCACGCAAGTCATCGACCCACAGGCGCACATCACAGCCGTGCTCCGCCACCAGTTGCCGGGCCAGGCGCCAGGTCACGCCGATGTCGCCGTAGTTGTCGACGACGCTGCAAAAAATATCCCAGCGGGCTTTCATTCCGGGCTCCAACGCTCAAAGGCTCGATTGTCCGCATAAATGCGCCGATGCAGAAGGCTTGATCGCGATTATTCTGCACAGTGGCTGTGCGACAATCGCCGCCACGCCGCAAATGCCTGCCAGGAGGCCGCCATGTCTGATCGTCCGTTGTCGCTGTTCAAGCTCAGTGCCGCCATCGCGTTTGGCGTCTGGCTGGGGTTTATCGCCATTGCGTTGACCGCCTGGCTGGCGTCGCGCTATCTGTTCCCGCAGAGCCTGGCGCCAGTAGCACAGGCGGTCGAGCAATTGGGCAAGCCTGCAGGGGTGGCGCCTGAACCGCCGAATCGCATGTTCGAACAGTATCAACAGAACCTGCACAAGCAGGAACAGCAGCAAACCCTGGATCAGGCCCGCAACAATGCGCGCAACCTGTCCAACCCCAAATGCCAGTTCTGGCTGCAACAGGACCAGAACGCCCCCAACGAAAAGTCTCGGGCCAATGTCCTGCAATTCTGCGATTGATGACCATGAATAAACACGCCGTCCACCACTTGATCCTGGAAAAGCTCAACGTCGACCTCGACATCGCCAGACGTGCTGCGCAAACCGCCTACGAAACCGCGACCCACGAAGAAAACATCGCCGAGAACAAATACGACACCCTGGGGCTGGAAGCGTCCTACCTGGCGGCCGGACAAGCCAAGCGTGTCGAAGAGATCAAGCAGGCTCTGACCCTGTGCCAAAACCTGCAACTGCGCGGGTACGATGATCAGCGGGGTATTGAAGTCGGCACGCTACTGGGCCTGGAAGACGAGAACGGTCGCCAGCAATGGCTGTTCCTGGCGCCGGACGCGGCGGGTTTGAAAGTGGACGTGGTGGGGCAGCCGGTGACCGTCATCACCCCGCGCTCGCCGCTGGGCAAAAGCCTGCTGGGCAAGTTCGAAGGCGATGAGGTGGAGATTCTGGTAGCGGGCGCTCGGCAACTGTTTGTGGTTACCGAGGTTAAATAAGCCACATCAGGCGACAAGTTTGAAGTGGCGAGGGAGCTTGCTCCCGCTGTGCTGCGAAGCGGCCCCCTGCCCTTTGCGGTTTCAGTGGACGGGCAGTTCAACACCTTCGAACAGCTCTTCCAGTTCCTGCTTGTTGTGGCACTGGATCGCCTTGGCCATGACTTCGCGGGTCAGGTGCGGCGCGAACTTCTCGATGAAGTCGCACATGAACCCCCGCAGGAAGGTGCCACGACGGAAGCCGATCTTGGTCACGCTGGACTCGAACAGCTCGCTGGCATCGAGCACAACCAGGTCTTTATCCAGGTTGGTGTCGACCGCCATCTTGGCGACGATACCCACGCCCAGGCCCAGGCGCACGTAAGTCTTGATCACGTCGGCGTCGGCCGCAGTGAACACCACTTTGGGCGTGAGGCCACGGTGGCTGAAAGCCTCGTCGAGCTTGGAACGGCCGGTGAAACCGAACACGTAAGTCACGATCGGGTATTCAGCCAGGGCTTCCAGGGTCAGCTTAGGCAGCTTGGCCAGCGGGTGACCCTGCGGCACCACCACGCAGCGGTTCCAGCGGTAGCACGGCATCATCACCAGGTCACCGAACAGCTCCAGGGCTTCGGTGGCGATGGCAAAATCGACGGTGCCGTCAGCGGCCATCTCGGCGATCTGCATCGGCGAACCCTGGTGCATGTGCAGCGCCACGTCCGGGTATTGCTTGATGAAATCACGGATCACCGGCGGCAGCGCATAACGTGCCTGGGTGTGCGTGGTTGCGATGGACAGCGTGCCCTTCTTCTCGTTGGAGAATTCCTGGGCGATCTGCTTGATGCTTTCGACTTTGCGCAGGATCTCGCCGGCAGTTGTGATGATGCGCTCACCGGCCGGGGTTACACGGGTCAGGTGCTTGCCGCTGCGGGCGAATACTTCAACGCCCAACTCGTCTTCGAGCAGGCGGATCTGCTTGCTGATACCAGGTTGCGAGGTGTAAAGGCTTTGAGCAGTAGCGGAAACGTTGAGGTCGTGGTGCGCCACTTCCCAGATGTAGCGCAGTTGTTGAAGCTTCATATGTATCCCTCAAAGCAGATAGACGCCACGGGTATCAGCGACGGTATATAACTATATTAAAGGTTTGATGGATAAATCTAGAACTTTTTATCGACATCTAACCATCACACGTCATCACTACGTCGACGTTGTAACGAGGGCACCAGGTAAACCGGCACCGTAGACAGTTGCAGCACCCGCGCGGCAGTCCGCCCAAGCGGGGTGGCCGTCGCGGTTGCATGGCTGTGACTACCTACGATCAGCAGATCCACGGAAAGTTTGCGCAACTGGTCGAGTATCACCTCGCACGGGTCCCCCTGGATCACCCGGACCAAGCGGATCAACTTCAGGTCTTGCTCGCCGTCTCCCAGTTCCTCGCGAAAACTGTCCAGCACCCGCTGTTCGATCGTCGCCATCACTGTGGTCAGGCCCTGGCTTTGCCACTCGCTCAGGGCCTGCTCATCAAGGTAGCTCTGCAACACCGATTCGGCGAACAGCCCGATGGGCTCGACCACGTGAATCACATACAGATCCGCCTTGAACGTTCGCGCCAGCGCCAGTGCATGTTGCATCACATAGGGCGCATACAGACCGAGGTCCGTGGCGTACAGCATCGAACGAATCATAGAACCTCCTGGACTGCCAGGATGGCGGGGATTGAATGAGCTTAGCAGCGCATCAACGACTTCGACTGGCTTAGCTCCCGGACTGAACCCTCACCTCATTACTGATGCCATGGGGCACATGCCCGGTGGCCACCACCTCCCTGGCTTTCTCGCAATGACCGGCCTGGTCATCGAAAAACACATCGGCGGCAAACGCCTCCAGGAACGCGGACTTCTCCAGCCCACCAAGAAACAACGACTCGTCCAGACGAATATCCCACTCACGCAAGGTACGAATCACCCGCTCATGGGACGGTGCCGAACGGGCGGTGACCAGCGCCGTGCGGATCGGGCAGGACTCGTCCGGGAACTCACGCTGCAACAAATTGAGCGCCGCCAAAAAGCCTTTAAAAGGCCCCCCGTGCAAAGGCTGACGCGCCGACTCACGCTCGTTGGCCTGGAACGCTTCCAGGCCGCCAGCCTGGTATACACGCTCCGACTCATCGGAAAACAGCACTGCATCACCGTCGAAGGCAATGCGCAGTTCATCACTCGATGCCCGTCGTGCGCCGCCCGACAAAATCGTCGCCGCAGCAAAACCGGCATCGAGTGCACTGCGCACGTCTTCAGCATGGGTCGAAAGAAACAGATGACAACCAAAGGCGGCCAAATAAGGATAAGGACTACGCCCGCCGACGAAAGCGGCGCGGGAAATATCCAGACCATAGTGCTGGATCGAATTGAACACCCGAAGGCCAGTGTCGGCACTATTGCGGGAAACCAACACCACTTCGACCCGCGCACGACCGAGGCTGGCGTTGAGGCTCAGCAGCTTCTTGACCAATGCAAAGGCGTCGCCGGGCTCGAGGGGTTCGTCCTCGTGTTCGATCTGATATTTGCGGTAGGCCTCGACCCCTTGGGCCAGATAGACCTTATGGCTGTCGCTCAGGTCGAACAGTGCCCGCGAAGAGATCGCCAGCACCAGTTTGTCGCCCAATCCCTTCGCCATCCTGTTCTCCCCTGCTCAGCGGTTGCGCCGGTCGATAAAACTCAAGGCCTGGTAGAGCGCCTGCATTCGCGGCAACTCACAACCGGCCGCCTTGGCGGCAGCCAGTGGCCGGGCATAGATCGCCGCCAGTTCCAGCGGGCGCTTGTGCACATGATCGTGGTACATGCTGGGCAAATAGTCGTCCATGGTTTCGGTCATGGCGAACATCTGCTCGGCATAGCTGGCGGCAATCTCATGGCCGCAGGCATGGGCGCCCTGCACCACTTCCGCCATCAGCGCGCGGATCAGCTCGCGGCTGGATTCATCCGCCATCATGGCCGTGGTGCCCGTGCCCAACAGCACCGAGAGGCCATTGAACGGCACGTTCCACACCAGTTTATGCCAGCGGGCCTGATGCACATTGGCCATGGCCTGGGACTCGATGCCCGCCCTATGAAACAACGCGGCGCCGGCTTCGACAATGGCTTTCTGGCGTGCCTCATCATTGGCGGCGGTACCGCTGTGATAACCCAGGTTGACCCGGCCCAGGGCCTGGTGCTCGACAACCCCGGGCCCGGAGCGGTGCACGCCGATATAACACAAGCCGCCGAGCAGGTGCAGCGACGCCGGCAGGTGCTCGCGTAGACTGTCTTCGACGTCCAGGCCGTTTTGCAGCAGCACCACCTTGGCATCCGGCGCCGCGACCTGGGCAATAGTCGGCGCCAGGTCAACGTTGCCGGTGGATTTGGTGCCCACCAGCAGCCAATCGCAGGGCGGCATGTCGGCGGCATTGGCATAGGCCTGGACCGGGTGCAGGTGCAATGCACCATGCACTGTGCTGTTCAGACGCAGGCCATGCTGGCTGACGGCAGCGTATTCGCTGCGCAACAGGAAGTGCACATCGAAGCCGGCACGCGCCAGCATCACGCCGTAGAAGCCACCGATGGCGCCGGTGCCGATGATGCCAATGCGTGGGGATTGTACGGTCATGGCAAATCCTCTGGAGTACGGGTAAGTGCGTGGTCAATGGCGCTGGCAAGGTCAGACGGTGTCAGGCGCGTCTGCAGTTGCCCAAGGAATTGACCCTCGCACACCAGGAACAACGCGGGCAAATGAAAGATCTGGTAGCGTTCGACCGCACCACCGTTGTGCCCGGCATCGACCCAGCACACCCGGTCCACCGGCAATCGCCAGCCCGGCAACTGCAGGCGCGCCCAGCGGCAACTGGAACAACCGGCACTGGTGAATATGACGAGCGAAAGGCCTGGCAATCCCAGCAATTGCTGGTCAATATCCAGGTCGGTCAATTCCAGTTCCTTCACTATACTGCTGCCACCGCCGTCAACTGGACGGTGTTCGGAGTCCGTGTACATGGGTCGTTTTTTACCTCACCCTGATGATGTCGCCGTCGAGTTAATCCAACGTCCCTCTCCCGCCATCCCTCGTCAACGCCTGCTCACTCACGGCCTGGGCGGCATCGCCTGCCATTGGCCGCGTGCCTGGCGCCAAGGTACGGCGGTTGACCTGCATATCCCATCCCTGGGGCCCAGCGCCCGTTATCCAGGCTATGTGGCATGGTGCCGCAAGGCGGAAGACGGTTACCGCATCGGCATCGCGTTTACCGACGAACATGCACTGTTCGGTGCACGAATGGGTGAACAAGCATGCCGGATAGAGCGCTACTGCCGCCAGCACGAAGATGCCGAACCAACACCCCAGCAATTCGAGGCGCTGGCCCGCGAGTGGGTGTCGCGTCATGCCGTCGAGTTCTCCCACGAGGCCTTTGTGGCGCCAGCACTGGATTAAAGCGGGCTTTGCCCATTGTCGCGGGCCCGTATTACGCGCTAAGGTTCCTCCCCCCTGCATTCAAATCATGCTGTGCTCCGCCGCACGGGGATGGCTGGCGGCCGGCACCCGTGACCCTGACGAGTAACACGATGGCTGATTTACCGATCAATGACCTAAACGTTGAATCCAACGAGACCCTGATCACGCCCGATCAGCTCAAGCGCGAAATCCCCCTGAGCGACGCTGCCTTGCAGACCGTCACCAAGGGCCGCGAAGTCATCCGTGACATTCTCGACGGCACCGACCACCGCCTCTTCGTCGTCATCGGGCCTTGCTCGATCCACGACCTCAAGGCTGCCCACGAGTACGCCGAACGCCTCAAGGTGCTGGCGGCGGAAGTGTCCGACACCCTGTATCTGGTGATGCGCGTCTATTTCGAGAAACCGCGTACCACCGTTGGCTGGAAAGGCTTGATCAACGACCCGTATCTGGACGACTCGTTCAAGATCCAGGACGGCTTGCACATCGGTCGCCAGTTGCTGCTCGACCTGGCTGAAATGGGCCTGCCCACCGCCACCGAAGCACTGGACCCGATCTCCCCGCAGTACCTGCAGGACTTGATCAGTTGGTCGGCCATCGGCGCACGTACCACTGAATCCCAGACCCACCGCGAAATGGCGTCCGGCCTGTCGTCGGCCGTGGGTTTCAAGAACGGCACCGACGGCGGCCTGACCGTGGCGATCAACGCGCTGCAATCGGTTTCCAGCCCGCACCGTTTCCTGGGGATCAACCAGGAAGGTGGCGTGTCCATCGTCACCACCAAGGGCAACGCCTATGGTCACGTGGTGTTGCGCGGCGGCAACGGCAAACCCAACTATGATTCGGTCAGCGTTGCGCTGTGCGAGCAGGCACTGAACAAGGCCAAGATCAAACCGAACATCATGGTCGACTGCAGCCACGCCAACTCCAACAAGGACCCGGCCCTGCAGCCGCTGGTGATGGAAAACGTCGCCAACCAGATCCTCGAAGGCAACCAGTCGATCATCGGCCTGATGGTCGAGAGCCACCTGAACTGGGGTTGCCAGGCGATTCCAAAAGACCTTGCCGACTTGCAGTACGGTGTGTCGATCACCGATGCCTGCATCGACTGGGCGGCCACCGAAAACACCCTGCGCAGCATGCATGCCAAGCTCAAGGACGTCTTGCCGACCCGCAAACGCAACTGAACCTGAATTGCGCACACAAAAACGCCGGGCTAAGCCCGGCGTTTTTCATGCTGGTGTTTTATGCCTTACAGCTTCGCGGCATGGCGCTGATGGCGCTCCATGTAGCGTTCGACATAGGAGCAGGACGGTATCACTGTATAGCCGGACTCTTCGGCAAACTTCAGGGCTTCCTCGGTCAGCGCCGCGGCAATCCCACGGCCGCGCAGTGCGTTGGGCACGAAGGTCCGATAAATGTCCAGGGTCTGCTTACCGAGGTCCATGTAGGTCAGGTAGGCACGATGACCGTCCACATTGGTCTCGAACTGATGACCTGCCTGGTCATGGTGGATGGACAACGCCTCGCTCATCACTACTCCTCGCGGGTCTTGGATTCTGACCCCTACCTTACCGATGTTTTTCCGGCGAAGGAACATCTACGCCACCCCGTGCCGGTTTCGACAACGAGAAACCTCTGGCGCTCACAACCAGCACGCAGTGAGATAGTAGGCACCAATCCTGTCATTGCTCAAGGCGCTCTCGTCATCCCCAACGGCTGGCGGTTATAGAAAGGGCATCGATCAACCGGTGATCGAACGCCTGAACATTGCCGGCAGTTGAAGCTTGAGACGAACAGGCGCTCTTAAAGTCACCTCTACATGCGCAAAAGATGCCAGGCCGGGTTACGGTCAGCTGAACAAAAGAATCAACATCGATATATAAGTCTATACCGGCTTAGCCGAACCAACTCATGCGGGCCGGACCTCTCAGCCGGGCTCACATGGTCATTCGCTTGAAAAAAATTGAACAGTTTTTATACAAACCTCCAAAAGACTAGCCAAAATAGATTCGGCGCGAGAATTTTTTTTGCTTCTTGCGCTACGTCAGTTTACTTACTACAAGTAATGGGTAGTATGTACGCCGGCTATTAGCTCACTCGGAGAAAGTAGCCATTTAATAGAAAGTCCTTGAAGGGGAACACGATGAACAACGTTCTGAAATTCTCTGCTCTGGCTCTGGCCGCAGTTCTGGCTACCGGTTGCAGCAGCGTCTCCAAAGAAACCGAAGCTCGTCTGACTGCAACTGAAGACGCAGCAGCTCGCTCCCAGGCTCGTGCAGACGAAGCCTACCGTAAAGCTGATGAAGCTCTGGCTGCTGCTCAAAAAGCACAACAGACTGCTGACGAAGCTAACGAGCGCGCACTGCGCATGCTTGAAAAAGCTAGCCGCAAGTAATAATCCTTCGGGGTTGTTATCAAGCCGATCCATTTATGGGTCGGCTTTTTTATTGCCCGGATTTCAGCCCTGAATCCCAGGCAATAAAAAGCCCGCCGCAGCGCAAGGCCGTGGCGGGCTGTGGATCCAGCCAGTTTACTGTTGCAGATCGATCGGTGCGCTTGCAGCGACGGATGCGCCACCGGGCACGCCGATCTCAGTCGGCAAACCATCTTCCGCGGCGACCACATCACGGACCTGATCCCAGTTGACCCGCAGGTTATTGGCCATGTCTTCGCGCTTGAGCAAGGCGTTGATCACCGCCGTGTGCTTGTCGACCACCGACGGCGTACCGTCGTCATTCAATGGTGTATGCGCCTCAAGATAGACCTTGCCGCCAGCGCTGCCGAACTTGTAGGCGTCGTTGATGATGCGCACCGACGTGCCCACTGGCACCATGCCGGCCATTTCCAGCACGTTGTTATTGAACATGCGGAAACAGCCGTGGCTGGTACGCGTACCGATACCAAACTTCATGTTGGAGCCGTGGATCAGGTAACCCGGCGTGCCCAGGGTGAACTTGAAGGGCCCCAGCGGGTTGTTCGGCCCGGCCGGGACCACATTGGGCAGCGGATCACCATTGGCGGCGTGCTCGGCCTTGATCGACGCGGGTGGTGTCCAGGTCGGGTTCGGCGTCTTGGCAATAATGCTGGTATGGGCAATCGGCGAGCCCCAACCCTCACGGCCAATCCCCAGCGGGAAGGTATAGACGACGTTCTGCCCCTTCGGATAGTAGTAGAGGCGGTACTCGGCCAGGTTGATCACGATGCCTTCCCGTGGCCCCGGCGGCAGGATGAAACGCGTCGGCAGCACGATCTCGGTGCCCGCGCCCGGCAGCCAGGCATCCACGCCCGGGTTGGCCGCGACCATCTCCGAATACCCCAGGTCGTAGGTGGTGCCCAGGTCGGCAAAGGTGTCTTCGTACTTGGCCTTGATCACCTGGACCTGGCCCACGATGTCTTCACCCGGTGGCGGCAACGGCAATTGCAGGGCTAATGCAGGACCGGCCGCGCAAAGGGCAGCAAGAGACAGGCAGCAAGTTACGACGGAAAGGCGCGACAACATCCGGAAAATCCTTCGCAGAACGACGGGTAGGGAAAAAACTGATTGTATACGTGAAGCACGCAGGGAGCATCAATCCGCCCCGCTTCTACTCGAAGCGCAGCTCCGGCCAGATCAGCGGTGTACCGCGCTTCTGGGATTCGAGGATCGCCCGACACAACGGGCACAGCCGTTGGTCCTGGAAAATCGCACGGTCCACCGATGACCAACGGGGCTGAGCCGGCAGCAAGGTGCCGCACAGCGTGCGGTCGATCGTGCCGCCCAGCTCCAATTGCCGTGCCACCAGATGTACCCGGACTTCCTGGCAGGCGAACAGATCCAGCTGCTCGTCAGGCTCGATCAGTTGGTAGTTGAACAGGGACCAGGCAGGGCGTGACATCGGGGGCTCCAGATCGGGGGGGCGCCACCTTAGCCGAAAGCCTGCCGGTAGAAAAGCGTCATAACAGCGGTTTTAGCGTCGGCCAGACATTTTCCAGCAACTTGGCCTGGGCGCCGACCGCCGGGTGCAGGCCGTCGGCCTGCATCAACTCCGGGTGACCGCCGATGCCTTCAAGGAAAAACGGCACCAGCGGCACGGCTTTTTCCTTGGCGAGGCTGCCGTAGACTTCGGCAAACGCGTTGGTGTAGCGCGGGCCGTAATTGGGCGGCAGTTGCATGCCCAGCAACAGCACCTTGGCGCCAATCGCCTTGGAGTGGTCAATCATCGAAGCAAGATTTTGTTGCAATTGCGCCGGCGGCTGACCGCGCAGGCCGTCATTGCCGCCCAACTCGATCACCACCACGTCCGGCTTATGCTCTGCAAGCGCCGCCGGCAGCCGCGCGAGGCCTCCGGCACTGGTGTCGCCGCTGATGGAAGCGTTGACCACTTTATCGTCGAAACCTTCGCTCTTGAGCCGTTGCTCCAGCAAAGCGACCCACCCTTTGCTGGTATCCAGGCCGAAACCGGCACTGATACTATCGCCAACGATCAGGACTGTACCCGCCGCTGCGTTCTGGGCCATGCACATCAAGGCCAGGCCAGCACTCAAAAACCACATTCGCATCGGATTCTCCATGGGCGCAAGCATTCTCACCGCGCAGAACCTCAGCAAAGTGGTTCCCAGCGCGGAAGGTGAACTGACTATCCTGCACGAACTGAGCCTGGAACTGAACAAGGGCGATAGCCTGGCTATCGTCGGCAGCTCCGGTTCCGGCAAATCCACCCTCCTCGGCCTGCTGGCCGGCCTCGACCTGCCCAGCAGCGGCGAAGTTACCCTCGCCGGCCAAGCCTTGAGCACCCTCGATGAAGACCAGCGCGCGCGCATCCGCGCCGAACACGTGGGGTTTGTCTTCCAGTCATTCCAACTGCTCGACAGCCTCAACGCCCTGGAAAACGTGATGCTGCCGCTGGAACTGGACGGCCGCAAAGACGCCCGCGAACGTGCCCGCCACCTGCTCGAGCGTGTCGGCCTGGGCCAGCGCCTGACCCACTCGCCACGCCAGCTCTCCGGCGGCGAACAACAACGCGTGGCGATTGCCCGCGCGTTCGCCGCCGAACCGGACGTACTGTTTGCCGATGAACCCACCGGCAACCTCGACAGCCACACCGGCGAGCGCATCAGCGACCTGCTGTTCGAACTCAATAAAGAAAGCGGCACCACCCTGGTGCTGGTCACCCACGACGAGCGCCTGGCCCACCGCTGCCGGCGCCTGATCCGCCTTGAAGCCGGCCTGATGGTCGCGCCCCTGGAGCCTTGATGGCACGTTTGCCGCTGTTGCGCCTGTTCAGCCTGGCCATGCGCCAATTACTGCGCGATGCCCGCGCTGGCGAATTGCGCGTGTTGTTCTTCGCCCTGGTGGTGGCCGTGGCCGCCAGCACCGCCATCGGTTACTTCGGCGCACGCCTCAACGGCGCCATGCTGTTGCGCGCCACTGAGTTCCTCGGCGCCGACCTGGTGCTCGAAGGCAGCTCACCGGCGCGCCCCGAGCAAATCCGCACCGGAACCGAACTGGGCCTGGACCATGCACGTATCGTCGAGTTTTCCAGCGTTATCGCGACCGACAACGGCATCCAGCTGTCCAGCATCAAGGCGGTCAACGAGCAGTACCCGCTGCGCGGCGAACTGAAAAGCGCGGCCGAACCGTTCGCCGCTGAAACCCCCGGTGGCGGCCCGAAACCCGGCGAGGCCTGGGTGGAAGCGCGGCTGCTGACGGCGCTGAACCTCAAGGTCGGCGACAGCATCGATGTTGGCATGAAGACCCTGCGTCTGGCCCGCATCCTGACCTATGAGCCGGACCGTGCTGGCAACTTCTACAGCCTGACGCCGCGGGTGATGATCAACCTGGCTGACCTGGAGGCCACCGGCGTGGTCCAGCCCGGCAGCCGGGTCAGCTACCGCGAGCTGTGGCGGGCACCGCCCGACAGCACCGCCCTGCAAACCTATCGGGACTTGATCAAGCCGGGACTCGCCGCCAACCAGCGCTTGCAGGATTCACGGGACGGCAACCAGCAGATCGGCGGCGCCCTGGGCAAGGCCGAACGCTACTTGAACATGGCCAGCCTGGTGGCAGTATTGCTGGCGGGCGTGGCCGTGGCGCTGTCGGCCAACCGCTTTGCCAGCCGGCGCTTCGATGCCAGCGCGCTGCTGCGCTGTCTTGGTTTGTCGCGGCGTGAAGCGATGCTGCTGTTCAGCCTGCAACTGAGCGTGCTCGGCGTGCTGGCCAGCCTGGCGGGTGCCGTGCTCGGCTGGCTCGCGCAATTTGGCCTGTTCTACTTCCTGCATGACCTGCTGCCGGCGGACGTGCCACCCGGCGGGCTGCTGCCGGCCGTTGCCGGAATCGGCACCGGGCTGGTCGCCCTCGCCGGTTTCGCCTTGCCGCCACTGGCGGCCCTGGGCCGTGTGCCGCCGTTGCGAGTGCTGCGCCGCGACCTGCTGCCGATTCCATCCAGCACCTGGATGGTCTACGGCGCGGCCCTGTTCGCCCTGGGCCTGATCATGTGGCGCCTGAGCCTTGACTTGGTGCTCACCTTCGCCTTGCTTGGTGGCGGTGTGCTTGCCGCGTTGATCCTTGGCAGCTTGCTCCTGCTGTTGTTGCAAAGCCTGCGTAAGCTGCTGGCCCGCGCATCGCTGCCCTGGCGCCTGGGCCTGGGCCAATTGCTGCGTCACCCGCTGGCAGCCGCCGGCCAGTCCCTTGCGTTTGGCTTGATCCTGCTGTCCATGGGGTTGATCGCACTGCTGCGTGGCGAGTTGCTCGACACCTGGCAAAACCAGCTGCCAGAGGACGCGCCCAACTACTTCGCATTGAATATCCTGCCAGCCGACACCGAAGCCTTCAGTGCCCGCCTGCTCGCCCTGCAAGCCCAATCTGCGCCGCTGTATCCGGTGGTACCGGGGCGCTTGATCAGCATCAACGGCGAGGCGGTGCAGGCGATTGTCAGCAAGGACTCCAGCGGCGACCGAGCTGTGCAGCGGGACCTGAGCCTGACCTGGGCCGCCGACCTGCCGCCGGGTAACGTCCTGACGGCCGGTGCCTGGTGGTCGCAACAGCCGACCGATGAGATTCCAGGCGTGTCGGTGGAAGCCAAAGTGGCCGAGAGCCTCAAGCTCAAGCTCAATGACCACCTGGTGTTCACCGTCGGCGGCGAAAACCGCGAGGCGCGGGTCACCAGCCTGCGGACCATCAACTGGGACAACTTCCAACCCAACTTCTTCATGATCTTCCAGCCGGGTACCTTGAAGAACCTGCCGGCGACTTACCTGACCAGCTTCTACCTGGCACCTGGGCACGACCAGCAGATTGTCGACCTGTCCCGTGCATTTCCGGCGGTGACGATCCTGCAAGTCGAAGCCCTGCTGGAACAGCTGCGCAGCATCCTCGCCCAAGTGACGCTGGCGGTGGAGTACGTGCTGTTGTTTGTGCTGGCGGCGGGGATGGCGGTGTTGTTCTCCGGTTTGCAGGCCACCCTGGATGAGCGCATTCGCCAGGGCGCGCTGCTGCGCGCACTGGGTGCCGAACGCAAGTTGCTGGTCAAGGCGCGGCGCATCGAGTTCGGGTTGCTGGGCGCGGTCAGCGGGCTGCTGGCGGCGCTGGGCACGGAACTGGTGACGCTGGTGTTGTACCGCTACGCCTTTGACCTGGCCTGGCACCCTCATCCGTGGCTGTTGCTGCTGCCGGTGATCGGTGCCGTACTGATCGGCGCTGCCGGCGTATTCGGCACGCGTCGCGCGCTGAACGCCAGCCCACTGACCGTGCTGCGCGAGGGCTGAAACGCCAACGGCCCGCACCCTGCCCAGGGTGCGGGCCGTTCTGGCCTACTTCACATATTCGATACCGGTGATCCACCAGCACACTTCACCGCTTGGGGTCTGCACCAAGGCCTCATCGTCGACTTCCTTGCGAAGCAACGCCCTGGCCATGGGTGAGTCGATGGAGATGTAGTCCATGCGATCATAGATCTCGTCATAACCGACGATACGAAAGCGCTTGGTTTCACCCTGCTCGTTTTCGATGTCGACCCAGGCACCGAAAAACACCTTGCCTTCCTGCTCCGGCATGTACTCCACGACGCGCATGTCTTCCAGGCGCTTGCGCAGGTAGCGCACGCGGCGGTCGATCTCACGCAGCAGTTTCTTGTTGTACTGGTAATCGGCGTTTTCGCTGCGATCCCCCAGCGACGCGGCCCAGGTCACTTTGCGCGTGGTGTCCGGACGTTTTTCCCGCCACAGGTAATCCAGCTCTTTTTTCAGCGCCTCATGACCTTCTTTGGTAATCAGCTTGGTACTCAAACGCTTGCATCCCCAGGCAATATCCGTAGGTGCCGATGCGCCAGGGAATCAAGCCCCGGCGTCGACTGGCTGGCGTCGATGATAAATGAACCCTGGAAAGTAGCCAGACCAGACTATCGATCCAGCACCTGGTCCAGCTCGAGCAGCATACCCCGCAGACTCTGCCGCATGCCCGATGCCTGGGCAATCAACACATTCATCGCTTCAGCCTGCTGGCTGACAGCCACCGACTGCTCGTGCAATTGCGCACTGCGCTGTTCGACCTCCCGGGTCTTTTCCTCCAGTTGATGTTGCTCCTGCTGCAAGCGGCTCTGCCATTGCTCAAGCGCGGCCTCACGCTCGATTACCGCGCGCTTTTGCTGGGTCAACTCCTGCGCGACACGGGCGAGGTTATTCAACGTGCTATCCATCTCGAACAACACATTATTGTCCGCCGCCACCGGCAGTTGGGGCGGCACCGGCACCTCAGGCTCACTCGGCGCAACAGGCTCAGTCGACACATTGGCCTGCGATGTTTGCACAGGCATCGGTTGCGGCTCTTCGCTGTGGCATTCAGGTGCGTCCCCCTGGGCCGGCTCGGCTGGACTCACGACCCTGGGGCCAGAACTCATTTTTGATGAGAAACGAATGGAGGGCACGATCAACGTCGCGCTTTCGATCGCCGGTTGCGCGGGGCTGGACATTCCAAGGGTGATGACTTTCATCACCAGGGCTTTCTTGATGATCAGGGAGTGATGATCCTCCGGTCTTGCAGGAGGTAACTTGCAACCTTTCAAATCCACAAAGTGATAAGGAATCTGTGTATCCGTCAAGTCACCGGGATTCGTCCCGGAGGCCGCCCACGTCAATATTTGCTTGAAGACCTGCATTGCCAACTGCAACTCTTCCGGCGCATCAACAGCGCCCAAGTAATACCGCTCAAGTTTCTTACGCAAAACAGCAATATATACCCTGGAACTACCAGGCTCCGCTTCTTCATCCAAGCTATAAACCAGAAAATTACAACCTATCTGGGGTACAGCAAAACTACAAAGCAGTGCACCGTTGACCGGCGCATCCTCACCGGATCGTGCAAGAACAAGAGTACGTAGAAGCATCATGGTCATCGGACCTCATCACGGCGAATAAACATAAATTACACACCAAAAAAACAACTGCCATCTGAAACGTCACACACGCAACAATTGTTTCAGCACATCTCAAATACAAACGTAGGATTTGGCTTATAAATTCAAGACCGGATTTCAAAGCCCCCTCATTGAACGTAATATTTTTTAACCCGAGCCTGCACATACGTCAGCCAAAGTGCTTGTTGCTACCCCTCCATCGACAAACCGATCCAGCAGGACAGCCTAATGATTGCGATAAGTAATCTGACAAAAAAACTCGGCCCGAAAAGTGTGATCCAGCCACTCTCATTCTCTGCCCAACGCCAGGAATGTATTGGGCTATTCGGGCTCGAAGGTGCGGGCAAAACCACACTCCTGAAGCTGGTGGCCGGTTTGGTCAAACCCTGTGCCGGGCAGGTGAACATTCTCGATTTCAATACGCACACCCATCCGCTTCAAATAGGCCAGGCAGTGGGCTACCAACCTCAATCAAATCCCTGCCACCCAACTATGTCTGTCAGCCGCTTCCTGAATCTCCTGGCGACCCTGCGCAAATTGCGCGGGTCCGAAAAACGTTGGCACATCGAGCAGGCTGCGGCCCGCCTGGAGCTGTCGGCGGTACTCGACTACCCGCTCAACACGCTGCCCAACGACCTGCAACGCAAAGTTGCAATGGCCCAGGCCATCCTGCATGACCCCAGCGTGCTGTTGCTGGATGAACCCATCGAGGGCCTCGCCCCCCATCAGCAGGACAAGGTTCGGGCGCTGATCCAATCATTGGCCGAGGACATGACCGTGATCGTCGCCGCACGCGATGGCGAAGCGCTGTCCAACATCTGCACGCGCGCACTGGTCCTCGGAAAAGGGCGCCTGCTGGCGGACATGCCAATGCCCGAGCTTCAGCGCAGTTCCCGCCACTTCAGGGCCATCACCCTGGCGTCGGACGCGCCCCTGGACCTGCTGGCGCTGGCGGTTCTGCCCGGTGTTGCCGGTATCGAGGAACACCGCCATGCCCCTCGCACCGTCACGGTGCTCGCCATGCCCGGCCACTCCATCTACCCCGCCGTCAGCACACTGATCGCCACACGGCAATGGCCCATAACCTCGCTGACGCTGGAGACCGGCCGCCTGAACGATGTGGTCCACCAACTGAGCCAAGAGGCCTCGCTTTGAACCTGCTGCTGCCTGTTTTCAAACTCCAGCTGACCCGCTATCTGCGCGCACCGGCCACCTACCTGAGCATGGCAATGTTCCTGGCACTGTCCACGGCACTCGGATTGGACACCCTCGGGCTACTGGAACAAAACAGCAGCGATTTGCAAAACTTCTTTGAGTGGCACCCCTGGTTGTATCTGCTACTCATCCCGGCGCTGTCGATCCAGTTATGGACGGACGAACAACAGACCGGTCTCAGCGAACTACTTAAACTATTGCCTGTCAGCTCGGCAGAGCTGGTTATCGGGAAGTTTCTCGCAGCCTGGACTATCGTCGCCCTGACATTGGCGCTGACGTTCCCCCTCGTTGTGATGGTCAACATGCTGGGCACAGTGGATAACAGCGTAATCGCCGCGCAATATCTGGTCAGCGGTTTATTGGCGGCAAGTTATCTGTCCATCGGCTGCTTCATGTGTGCCCTCAGTCACCAACGACTACTGACATCTGTGCTGACACTGAGCCTGTTATTAACGATCAGCGGACTGTCATCAGTGCTTGATGCGCTGGAACATCAAGCGCCCATTTGGATAGTCGAAAGCCTCACCGCCCTGAGTCCACTCATACGTTTTGGGATGATTGATCATGGCGCATTGGCGCTGCACGACATGCTTTATTTCATCAGCCTGACAATTGCCTTGCTTGCTGCAACAACCATTGTTCTCAACTACAAAAAAAGCTGAGGGGGGCTATCGATGGGATCTGCACTGCGTGCCAGCATGACACTTATCGTCATAGCCTTACTGTTCCTGGCCTTCAACCTGGTATGGGCAGTCAAGCTGCCTGACCTGCGCTGGGACCCCTCAGCCTTGAAAACCAACACTCTTTCGCCTGCCGTGCTGCATCTGCTGGCCGCCCAGGAAAGCCCGGTGGACCTTTACTACTTCAACGCACGCCATCACCCGAAAAAGAGCGCTGCCAGCAAGCGCTACGCCGTTTATGTTGAAAAGATGCTCAAAGCGTTCGAAACCGCCGCAAACGGCATGATCAACCTGCACATCATCGACCCTGGCGACCTTTCGGACGATGCCTACAGAGCCGGGTTATACGGCCTCGACGATAGCGAAGGATTCTTCGGCCTCATCGGCACTCGCAATGGCCAGGCCGCGCGACGGATCGAATCCTTCAATCCCGACCGGGCGGCGCTGCTGGAATATGAAATCAGTCACTTGATCAGCCAATTGTCGCAACCGCAGCCCGCCACTATCGGCCTGCTGTCAGGACAGCCGATCAAGACCCCGGCCGCGGCGCTGCTGCGCGAACTGCAT
The DNA here is from genome assembly GCF_030687535.1 of Pseudomonas sp. FP2335. NCBI lineage: Bacteria > Pseudomonadati > Pseudomonadota > Gammaproteobacteria > Pseudomonadales > Pseudomonadaceae > Pseudomonas > Pseudomonas sp. FP2335. Next base: position 1,843,881 of record NZ_CP117437.1, on the reverse strand, counting down.
CGACATGTGAACCTCGTCGACCTGCCTGCCGAGCTCGACCGTATCCCCAGCCACTTCAAGACCCTGATGCTCGTGCACCCGCGCAGGCTGCCCGAGCAAACCTTGTACGCCATTGACCAATTCGTGCTGGGCGGCGGCAAGCTGATGATGTTCATTGATCCGCTTAGCGCCCTGGATACCGACGCCCCGCCCGCCAGCGCCAAGCTGGACGGGCTGCTGGCGAGCTGGGGCGTGCGCATGCCCGCCGACCTGGTGCTGATCGACAGCCGCTATGCCGCACATGAGCCTCCAGGCAGTGATCCGACCCGGTTGACCCTGCCAAGACAGGCCATGACCAGGAACGACGTCAGCAGTTGGCGCCTGGATTCAGTGACCCTTGCAAGCAGCGGCGCGCTCTTCGCGCTGCACAAAAGCCGAACCCGTTTCACTCCGTTGCTGCAAAGCTCCGAACAGTCGGCACTGCTGGACGCCAACAACCTTGCGGTAAACCGGCGTCCCGGCGAACCGCTGCCGCACCGTGAGCGCCATGTCATCGCAGCGCGCCTCGAGGGGCCTGCGTATTCGGCGTTTCCTGACGGCGTCGGCGAGCAGCCACCCGGGTTGCAGAAGGCCGCGCAGATCCATGTGGTGGTGGTCGCCGACACGGACATGCTCACGCTGAGCCCGACCCGCACACCGCAATTGAGCAATCACCTGTTTGTGCTGAACACTTTGGACAATCTTGCTGCGCCTGAGGCGCTCGCCAACATTCGCCCTCGCGCCATGGCGAACTACGGCTTGCACGTCGTCGAAAACCTGCAGAACACCGCTGCGCGTGCCTATCAGGACCAGGCCGACGAGTTGGAGCGACGCCTGGCCCAGGCGGAACAGGAATGGCAACGCTTGAACCCGCCCATCACAACCCTCGGCACCGAAGCGGTCGATACCAGCACCCAACTACAAGCGCTCAACAAGGAGCGCCTGCGCTTGGCGATGGAACTGCAAACGTTGAAGGTGGACGCATACAAGCCACTGCAGCGTTGGATACTGGGCGTGAAGCTGTTGGTGATTGTGCCGTTGCCGCTGCTGCTATGCCTGAGCGCCTGGGCGCTGTTTCGCTGGCAGCATCGCCGGCGGCCACTGCCCTTGCAGGTTTAACGACGAGCGATCAGCCCCTGCCGGGCAATGCGCGTGAGCTGGCGGATGACCTCTTGCGCGTCAGCGGCGCTGGGGGCCTGGATGACGGCCAGGTCAAAGCTGTTGTTCGCAAACCGCGCGAGGGAATCGCCGTCTTCGACAAACTGGATCAGGAACGCCGAAGGTCGGCCGGTGCGGCGTGGCCAGCCATCGAGATAACGCAGCAACGTCGGCTGGTGCTTGCCGCCCAGCAGGATTTTCGGATTGCGCTGGGTCAGGTCCGCAGTGATCGGGGCCAGGCGTATGAGGGGGTGCAGTGCATTCATCGTGTCGTGTCTCTGCCTCAAAAGTCTGCGGGCAGGTGAGAGGCAACACCGAACCAGCGCTTTAGCGGTATTTCGAAGCCTGCTCCTGAGTCGGAAACAGCACTTCTATCGGGACTGTGTACGCTGGACCGAGCATAAACAACCACCCATGGCGCCCCGCAATTAGCTGTTTAAATCGGCGCATGAGCGGGCATCCTAGAGAAGCCGACAGGGCCATGTCAAGAATTGCGCGCAACGAAAAGGCCCGCACGCGGCGGGCCTGTTCAGGGGGTTGCAGGTCTGTCAGTTGGCGATGGCGCGGTCGGCGGACAGCTTGCCGGCACCTTCAAACAGCACGGCCAGGGAGCCACCCAGCAAGGCCAGTGCAAACTCATAACCGTTGTTGGCCATAAACAAACCGTTGTGGATGTGCACCGAGAAGATTGCAACCACCGACAGAATGGTCAGCCCCAGCGCCGCTGGACGCACCAGCAAACCGATGATCAGCGCCAGGCCGGCAAAGAATTCAGTCCCGCCGGACAACAGTGCCATCAGGGTACCCGGTGCCAGGCCGATGCTTTCCATCCACTGCGCCGTACCCGCCAAGCCATAGCCGCCGAACCAGCCGAAGAGTTTTTGCGAACCGTGAGCGGCGAAGATAATGCCGACAACGATACGCAGGATGGTCAGGCCGTAGCCGGCGCGGGTGCTCAGGAGGTTTTTGATCAGTGGGCTCATGGTAAGAATCCTTTTTGAAGTAGGGGTTGGTTGGCCGCCATATTAATCAGTTTATGGAATGATAAAAGCCGAAAAAATGCCTTATTAATATCGATTAAATCGATCACTTCCGCGAGGCGACTTTCGGCGCAGGCGGCTCCAGGGATTCGCGCTCCCGATCGAACGCCAAGTAATACTTGTTGACGCTATTAACATAGCTGACACCCCCCATCCCCACCTGCTCCATGGCAATCCTCTCAACCTGGAAGAACCACTGGTTGGGGTTCAGCCCCCGCCGCTTGGCCTCGGTGCGCATCCCCTGCACCCGCTCCGGGCCCATGTTGTAAGCCGCCAATACAAACGCCATGCGCTCACGCTCGTTCAGCTTGGGGCTGGCGAAGAACTTGCGGCGGATCATCGCCAGGTAGCGGGCGCCCGCCTGCACGTTGCTATCGAGGCTCTCGATATTGTTGACGCCCACCCGCTGGGCCGCCGACGGGGTGATCTGCATCAGCCCAGTGGGCCCACCGCTATTGCGCGCGCCGGGGTCGAGGGCGGACTCCTTGAAGGCCAGCGCGGCAAGGTTCAGCCAGTCCATGCCCTGCTCGCGGGCGTGCTTCTGCAAGACCGGGCGCAGTTTTTCCAGGCGCTGGCGCTCGACCCGCGCCAGCGGGTTGCGCACTTGATAGAGGCGTCGATAGATGCGCTGGAACGCCACGTCCTGGTCGGATGGGGTGTGATAGGTCTTGAGAAATCGATCAATGCTGGCCCGCAGCATCGACGCGTCCTGGCGCACGAACCAGTATTCGTCGCCCGGCTCGCTGATGGCCACCTGCTTGTCGAAGCGCAACTTGGGCAGGATCTTCGCCCAGCGTTCGGCAATCGGCTTTTCCACAATGGTCAGGTGGAAAATACCCGCCTGTACCATCTCCAGCACGTCTTCCACAGCCAGGGTCGGGTCCACCCATTCCACCTTGATCGGTGGCTGTTTGTGCAAGGCCAGTTTCTGGTTGACCTGGCTGATCGCATCCGCCGCCGCGCTGCCGGTGGTCAAGGCCAGGGTGCGCCCGGACAACTGCTCCAACTTGGTGAACCGCCGCTCGCCCTTCACACCCACCAGCCACAACGGCACACCGCTGGCAATCGGGTCACTGGTGCTGATCTTGTGCGCGGCATTGACGTCGAGCAGCTCGCCGGGGGCGACCAGATCACCTTCGCCACGGGCCAACGCGCCGAGCAGTTGGTCCTTGGCCTTGGGGATGATCTTGAGGTTGATTTCCTGGCCATCACGGGCGTGGCCATTCAGATATTGCTCGAAGGCGCGCAGGCGATGGTATTCGACACCGATGGCCTGGCCCTGGATTTCACCGGAACTGTTGCGGCTCTGGTTGACCAACACCCGCAAGGTGCGGCTGGAGCGAATCTCGGCCAGGTCACGGACCTTGCCGGGCTTGGTCACTTCCAGCGGCCCGTCCAGGCGCGCGACCGCCGCCATGGGCAGCAGTAACGTCAGGCACAACACTAGCAACGCCGAGGGTCGGATCATCCGCTCTCCGGTAAGAATACTGGCCAACGTCCTCGCGAAAAACGAGGCGGTGGGAGTCAGAAACAGAGCACTTGAAGCGCTGAAAAAGCGCGCAACGGTGACACAGGGCGAAGCGTGAGGCCAACCGCGATGTCACTTGCGACGTTCAAAGACAGCGATAACTCGTTGTAGTTCTTCGATTTTCTTATAAATCTACAGCTCTGATATGCTTTCCGGCCGCAGGCGGAGATAGCACCATGCAACTCATTGATATCGGCGTCAACCTGACTAACCCCAGTTTCGACGAGAAGCACCAGGGCGTACTCGAGCGTGCGTACGCCGCTGGCGTGCAACAATTGGTCCTCACCGGCACCAGTGTCGAGGGCAGCGAACAGGCCCTGGAACTCTGCGCAAAGCTTGATGACAGTGGTCAACGCCTGGTCTGTACCGCCGGCATCCACCCTCACAGCGCCAGCGACTGGAACGGCGGCAGCGCCCAACGTTTGCGCAGTTTGCTCGGCGAGAGCCGGGTGCGCGCGGTGGGCGAATGCGGGCTGGATTTCAACCGCGATTTCTCACCGCGCCCGCAGCAGGAAAGAGTCCTCGAAGAACACCTGGCCCTGGCCGTCGAGCTGAAGCTGCCGGTGTTCCTCCATGAGCGTGACGCCAATCAGCGCCTGCTGGAGATCCTCAAGGACTACCGCGACCACCTCACTGCCGCCGTGGTGCATTGCTTCACCGGCGAACAGCAGGCGTTGTTCAGCTACCTGGACCTCGACCTGCACATCGGCATCACCGGGTGGATTTGCGACGAGCGCCGTGGGACGCATCTGCACCCGCTGGTCAGGGAAATTCCCCGAGGCCGCCTGATGCTGGAGAGCGATGCGCCGTACCTGCTGCCGCGCACCCTGCGCCCCAAGCCGAAAAACGGCCGCAACGAACCGGCCTACCTGCCCGAAGTACTGCGCGAAGTCGCCCTGCACCGCCACGAGACGCCGGACGACCTGGCCCAGCACAGCACCGCCTGTGCCCGCGCGTTTTTTCGGTTGCCTGCGGTGGAGTGATGCGGCCCATTGACCCATGTCAAAAGGGTATTGTTGAATAGCGGCACAATAATGGCACCTTGCCAATGCTGTTTCCGCTATCAGAGAAAACCTTCCATGGGTGCCTGGCTTAGCAACATCTCGCTGAAGTACAAATTCTGGGCCGTCAACGCGGTCGCCTTCATCACCACCTTGTTGCTGGTGCTGTACGCCGTACAGCTCGAACAACAGGCACGCAGCGACGCGTCCCAGGCCTCCGCGCAGGCGCAGGCGCGCTTGCTCAGCGCGTGGCCGGCTGACAAACCGCTGCCCAAGGGCGAGCACCTGCTGACATTTGCCCGAGGCCAAGTCCCACAACTGGCGGAGCAGGATCTGTCAGCCCTGGCCAGCGCCACCGGCTGGATCGAACTCAATCACATGCCCTGGCTCGGCGTTAACCCGCTGTTGGGCGCCGATGTGGTCGCGCGCGCCGACGGTCAATACGTCGCCGTGCTGGCCTACGCGCCCAGCCTGAGCCAGGTCTTCGAAGACCGTTTTACCAACTACGCCGTGGCCGTCGCGATCCTGATGCTGGCGATGCTCGGCGCTTCGCAGTTGCTGATCCGTTTCTTGCTCAGCCAGCTCAACACCCTCAAGGACGTGATGCTGCACGTGGAGAAAACCGGCGACCTGTCGGCCCGCGTGCCGTTGGCGTGCAAGGATGAAGTCGGCCAGATGGCCAGCGCCTTCAACGCCATGCAGGCCGGTTACCAACGGGTGGTCAACACCGTGGCGCGTACTGCCCAGCAACTGGATGACGGCGCCGCGCGCCTGGCCAGCAGCATGAACGACGTGCAGCACGGCATGCTCGGCCAGCAAAGCGAAACCGACCAGGCCGCCACCGCCATCAACGAGATGACCGCCACCGTCTACCACATCGCCCAGCACGCCGGCGCCACGCGGGATTTGTCCCAGACCGCCGACACCCTCGCCGGCAGCGGCCATGAAGTGGTGAGCCGCGTGCAACGCTCGATTGCCGGGCTGTCCACCGGCGTGCAACAGACCGCCGAAATGATCCAGAAACTCGCCGAGGACAGCCAGAAAATCAACGGCGTCGTCAGCGTGATCCACAGCATCGCCGAACAGACCAACCTGCTCGCCCTCAACGCCGCGATCGAAGCCGCCCGCGCCGGGGAAATGGGCCGTGGTTTTGCGGTGGTCGCCGACGAAGTGCGCAACCTGGCCAAACGTGTACAAAGCTCCACCGACGAAATCACCCGAATGGTCTCCGCGCTGCAAGCCGGCACCCGCGATGCGGTGGACTTCATGCAGGAAAGCTCCTTCAAGGCCGACGACTGCGTGCAACAAGCCCTTGAAGCGGGCGCGGCACTGGCCGAAATCACCAGCGCCGTGGCGCAGATGCGTGAAAGCAACACTCAGATCGCCGTCGCCGCAGAGCAGCAAAGCCATGTCGCCGAGGAAATGAACCGCGCGGTGGTGAGCATTCGTGACGTCACCGAAAACACCGTGAAACAAACCGTGGATTCGGCAACCACCAGCAACCAACTGGCGACTCTGGCCGGTGAATTGAGCAAAGCCATCGGGCAATTGAAGCTGTAAGCCATCCAAGGTTGGCTATAGCCCCTATAGCCAGCCTTGATTCGCCGCTGCGCCCGTCCCTGCCTAAACTCTGTTCAAGTTGTTTCAACGGACAGAGGATTTTTCAGCATGGGCAAACGTCATCCCAATCTCCCCGCCTGGCAATGGCGCAATTACCCACAGAACCATCAGCACCCGACCAACCTGGCGTTGCACCTGATTGCCGTGCCGCTATTCATCGTCGGGTTCCTGCTGATTGTGTCCGGCGTGTTCAGCCTGAGCCTGGCGAGTTTTGCCATTGGCGTGGTCGGTATCCTCGCCGGCCTGGCCTTGCAGCGTCACGGGCATAGCCTGGAAGCCCAGGCCAGTGAACCCTTCAGTGATCGCAAAGACGCCGTGCAGCGGTTGGTGGTCGAGCAATTCGTGACCTTCCCGCGTTTTGTCTTCAGCGGTGGCTGGTGGCGCGCCTGGCGGCAGCGCCATCGGCACTGAGGATCAGGCGAACACCACCACGGTCTGGCGGCTGATGGCGATCAGCGCACCGCTCGGGCTCCACAGCGCGGCGGCGGCATGGCCATAGCCGTCACGGGCGTGTTCGACGCTGACGTAGTACTGGCACCAGTCGAGGGTGGTCAAATCCTGCAACGGCTGGATGAACTCGATGGTCCAGGTCAGTGTGCTGCCCGGCGCCGGCTTTTTCAGGTGCGGCAGCAACGCCGGGGGCCAGGCGTCGACCAGGGCGAGGATGTGCGCTTCGGTCAGCGGTTCCTCTTTTACATCCCCACGCAGTCGGACCCAGCCGCCCATGTCGCGGGATTTGTTACCGGTAAACGGCAGACCGCCGACGCTCCAACGCATCGCCAAATGGCGCATGAACTCCGGCGTGACGCCCTTGATGTAAGGCAGTTCCTGGCACTCATCCCAGTGCTTGAACACCGGCGGCGCTTCGCTCTCCACCGTGATTTCCGACGCGCGGGAGCCACCGAAACTGGCCTGTACCAGGGTCGCCACTTCACCGTTCTGCACCACACGGCCGAGCAACTGGCTGACGGCCTTGCCTTCGCGCAACACTTCGACTTGATAGCTGGCCGGCACATCCGGCGCTACCGGCCCGACGAAGGTGACCGCCAGCGAGCGCAACGGCCGATCCGCCGGCACCTGGGCGCGCAACGCTTCGTACTGCAAGGCGGCGACCAGGCCACCAAACGTGGCACGGCCTTGCGCCCATTCGGCGGGGATGGTGACGTCCTGCGGGTGGCTACGGGCGGCGTCGAGCAAATCACTGAAACGCATGGCGACCTCACATCAAAAGAAACAGATGGGCGATCTTAACCAGCGGGCCCGCCAGGCACAGCGCCTATTCCGGCCAAAAGCCGGACCGGTTCAGAAACAATCCGCGCTGAGCTTATCCAGCACGCGATCCGCCTGCCCTTGCGCCTTGGCCATGGTGCGTTGCCACACCGCCACGCAAGGCTGCAAATCCGCCTGCTGCTGGGCCTGGGCCAGCCACTGCCAGCAGTCGTGCCAATCGCCCAGGGCGGCTTGGGCTCCCTTGAGGCGAGGCAGGGCTTTGGCGGGGAGTTTGTCCAATTCGGGATACGCTTCGGCGGCGTAACGCACACGCTTGATCAACAAGCGCAGGCGATGGCGATCGTGCTCGGGGTCTTTCAACGCGGCGCCAAGTGCCTGCCATTGCTTGGCCAGGCGCTTCTCGATACGCGTGCGCAGGCCCTTGAGCAGTTTTTGATGTTCAGAGGCGCGGATGAAGCGCGGAAAGGCATCGAGGATCAGCAGCAAGTGCGACAGCTCCGGGCCTTGTGCCACCTGCCGATACGCCTCGGGTTGCAAGCGCAGGCGTCGATCGGCGGCCAGGTGATGACCGTGCTGGTGCAAATACGCCGCCAGCACCTCGCGGTCACGCAACGGCGTGGTCAACTGGCCGACCGCACTGGCGGCCGCCTCCAGCTGTTCCACCCCCGGCAGCCCGCGCAAGGGGCGCAACAGGCTGCGCAGGCGGCGCACGGTGGTGCGCAGATCATGCAGGGCTTCATCGTCGGTGACGGCGGCAAGACGAGCCTGGCAGCTCAGCAACCCAACTTCCAGGCCAATGACCTGAGCGACTAACTGATCGACCAACGCTGACATCCTGCCCTCACTCCCCGATGAAAAATCCTATTAGCGCCCGGATCAACGCCCGGCGCGCGACTCACGAATATAGAAACGCGCTTTTTCGGCCTTGTTGGCGCAGCCTTCAAACGCTTCGAACTGTTGCTGAGTCTTGGCGCCGGTCAACAGCGACAGAGCCTTGGAGTAACTGACCGTACCGGCGAAACCTTCGGCCTTGGCCAGGTCCAGCTCATGCCAGGCGGCATCCAATTGCGTGCCGCAGCTGTCGCGGTACGCGGTTTTCCCGGCACAACCGGCCAGGGCCAACACGATCACAGGCACACACATCCAGGCTTTCATCGATGACACCTCAAAATAAAGAAAAACAGTCGTACGTTGTAGACGTTGCCTACTTGGAAAAGTGCCTTGTCCCTAGCCTGAAATCGATCCTACCTATTGCCAGAGCATACCCGAGCCTTATCACTCCCGCAGCGAAGATTGAAGCCGCCCCCTCAATAGGTGCATTGTGGGCACCTGCCTTCTGTAGGACATGGACCATGAAGAAACGTGTTGCCTTGGTGCTGGGCTCCGGCGGGGCCCGGGGCTACGCCCATATCGGAGTGATCGAGGAGATCGAACGGCGCGGCTACGACATTGCCTGTGTCGCTGGTTGCTCCATGGGCGCCGTAGTGGGCGGCATCTACGCCGCCGGCAAACTGGATGACTACCGCAGTTGGATCGAAAGCCTCGATTACCTCGACGTGTTGCGCCTGGTGGACGTGAGTTTTCGCCTGGGGGCGATCCGAGGCGAGAAGGTCTTCGGCCAGATCCGCAAGATCGTCGGCGAGTTGAACATCGAAGAGTTGCGCATCCCCTACACCGCCGTCGCCACCGACCTCACCAACCAACAGGAAATCTGGTTCCAGGAAGGTTGTCTGCACCAGGCCATGCGCGCCTCGGCGGCGATCCCCAGCCTGTTTACACCCGTGATGCAGGGCAACCGCATGCTGGTGGACGGCGGCCTGCTCAACCCGCTGCCGATCGTGCCGGTGGTGTCGAGCCATTGCGACTTGATCATTGCGGTCAACCTCAACGCCACCAACCAGAAGCACTACCAATTGCCGGTGATCCAGCGCCCACCAGCGTTCAAGAGCCGTTTCAACAGCCTGGCGAAATCCCTCGGTTCGCACCTGCCCTTCCGCCGCAAACAGGCCGAACAGTTGATGAAGCTGGAGCAAGAGGCATTGCAGGCCGAAGCCGCAGACATCAACCCCTGGCTGGACTCGGCGGAACCCGAAGCCCAACAACCCGCCGCCGCCCCGGAAACCGCCGGAGCACCGAAGTCGGCGACCGGTTCGTTCATCATCGACAACGTCGGCCCGGCGTCGTTGCTGGACTTGATCAACCAGAGTTTCGAGGTGATGCAGACCTCGTTGGCGCAATACAAGATCGCCGGGTATCCGCCGGATGTGTTGATCAACGTGCCGAAGCGGGTGTGCCGGTTTTTCGAGTTTTACAAGGCGCCGGAGTTGATCGCGTTGGGGCGGGAGATTGCGCGGGATACGTTGGATCGATATGAGAGCGAGCAGGGCTGAGGTTTCTGGTGTTGCTGATGGCGCCATCGCAGGCAAGCCAGCTCCCACACTCCAATGGTGAACGCTTTCAAAATGTGGGAGCGGGCTTGCCCGCGATGAGGCCGGCCCAGCCACCAAACATCTAGGCGCCCAACAACCGATACCCCACCCCCGCCTCCGTCACGATAAACCGCGGCTGCGTCGGGTCATCCGCCAACTTCTGGCGCAGATGCCCGACCACAATCCGCAGGTAGTGACTGTCTTCGGTATGGGTCGGCCCCCAGATGTCCTTGAGCAATTGCTGCTGGGTAATCACCCGCCCCGGATGACGCGCCAGTTGTGCCAGTACCGCGTATTCCTTGCGGGTCAAGGCCACCTCGGCACCGTCCAGCAGTACACGGCGATAGGCCAGGTCGACGGTCAACGGGCCGAAACTCAACGACGCTTCCTGAGCCTCGCCCGTCGGCACCTGGCGCAACAGCGCACGCACGCGGGCAAGAAACTCCTGGATGCCAAACGGTTTGGTCACGTAGTCATTCGCGCCACCGTCGAGGGCCTCGACTTTCTGCCCTTCGCTGGCCCGCACCGAAAGCACCAGCACCGGCACCATCGACCATTCGCGAAACTCACGCAGCACCTGCTGGCCGTCCATGTCCGGCAGGCCGAGGTCGAGCACCAGCAAGTCCGGCTTGTTCAGCGCGGCCTGGGCCAGGCCTTCATTGCCGGTGCCGGCCTCAATCACTTTGTAGCCCTGGGAGGCCAGGCTGATGCGCAGGAATTTGCGGATCTGCGGTTCGTCATCAATGACCAAAATCGTCGCGGTCTGGCTCATGGTGTCCAATCAGAATCGGCGGAGAAAACAGGGTAGCTCATGCCTCGCGCTCAAGGCCAGGCTGGGTCGGCAACGGTAGGAACAAGGTGATGCAGGTGCCGCGCCCGTCGATACCTTCGGCCACGCTGATATGCCCACCGTGCGCGCCGACCATGCCCTGGCAGATCGCCAGGCCGAGGCCGGTGCCCTGCCCGCCGCGATCACCCCGGGCGGCGGTGTAGAACATGTCGAAAATTTTCGCGCGCTCGTCCTCGGGAATCCCCGGGCCTTCGTCGGCAACTGCAAAAAACAGCTGGTTATCCGACACCCCCGCACTCAAGTCCAAACGCCCGTGGGCGGGCGAAAACCGTGCGGCGTTTTCCAACACATTGACCAACGCCTGCTCGATCAGCGCCGCGTGCACGTAGAGCAAGGGCAACCCCGATGGCACCTCAGTGCGCACCTGCAATGGCGCCAGCACGGCGCGCAGCCGGCCAAGCGCGCTGCCGACGATGTCACCCGGCGCCACCCAGTCACGCGCCAGCTTCAGCGCACCGTGGCCCAGGCGTGTCATGTCGAGCAGGTTCTGGATATAACGGTCGAGACGCTCGGCCTCATCGCGGGTACCTTCCAGCAACTCGCGGCGATCCTCCAGCGGAATAGCTTCACCGAGGGCCAGCAGGCTGTCGATGCTGCCGCGCATGGCGGTCAGCGGCGTGCGCAAATCGTGGGACACCGACGCGAGCAAGGCGCTGCGCAGTTGCTCGGTTTCACCGTGCAGGCGTGCCGATTCCAACTCCTGCGCCAGTTGCGCACGGGCCAGGGCTTGCGCCAGCGGCTGGCTCAAGGCCGTGAGCAAACGGCGACGCTGGCCGCTCAACTCCAGGCCCGGCTTGGGACTCACGCCGAGCAAGCCCAACGGGCCCTCTTCACCCGACAGCGGCCACCACCACCAACGCCCGAACGGCAAGGTACCGGTGCCCATGCCGGCCGGCTGGTCGTGTTGCCAGGCCCAGTCGGCGGCGGCGCGTTCGGCCTCGGTAAGGGTCAGCGGGCCGCCGGTCTCGATGGTCCAACCGCCCTGGCCGTCGCGGTTGACCAGGCATAAGTCGAGGTCGCTCCAACCTTCCAGGTGATGGGCCGCCGCACTGATCACCGCCTGGCGATCGGTGGCGGCGGTGAGTTTGCGCGACAGGTCGAGCAACTCGCTGGTTTCTTCCTGGGTGTCGCGCAGCGCCTGCAACTGCCGGCGTTGACGCGCGGCGAGGTTGCCGGTGAGCGCCGCCATCAGCAGGAAAAACAGCAGCGTCAGCACATCTTCTTCACGCTGGATCGCGAAGGAAAAATTCGGCGGGATAAACAGGAAGTCATACGTCAGAAACGACAGCGCCGCACACACCAGCGATGGCCCCAGACTGCTGCGCACCGCCACCAGCAGCACGGCAGCGAGGAACACCAGGGAGATATTCGGCAACGGCAACACGCTGGCCACCGCCCAGGCCAACGCCGCCGCCACCACGGTGGCGGCAACCGCCAGGCCGTAGTCGAACCACACCAACCCACGTACATCCGGCAGGCGTGGCGGCGCGGGGACGTCGTCGCTGTCGAGGACGTTGATTTCCAAGCCCCGCGCATTGCGCAACAGACGCGCCGCCAGACCACCGCCGAACACGCGACGGTGCCAGCGCATCCGCGACTGTCCCACCAGCAGCAAACTGGCGCGGCGTTCGGCGGCGTGCTGGATCAGGGTCTTGGCCACTTCCCCCGCACGCAGCAACACCACTTCGCCGCCGAGGCGCTCGGCCAGTTGCTGGGCGTTTTGCAGGCGCAGACGCGATTGCTCATCCCGCGCCCGGCCGTTGTCGATATGCACCAGGCTCCACGGCAGATGCCGACGCTGGGCCACGCGGCTGGCATGGCGCACCAGGCGTTCGGCCTGGGCATCGCCGTCCACGCCGACCAGCAAGCGCCCGCGCACAGCCGGTGCGGCCTGGCCGAGCTGGCGATAGCCTTGGGCCAAGTCATCGTCGACGTGGGCGGCGGCGGTCTGCATCGCCAGCTCGCGCAGGGCCATCAGGTTGGTCTGGGTGAAGAACGCGTCGATGGCGGCGCGGGCTTGTTCCGGCACGTACACCTTGCCGTCGCGCAGGCGCTCGAGCAGCTCACGGGAAGGCAGGTCGATCAACAGCAGTTCGTCGGCCTCTTGCAGCACCCAGTCCGGCAGGGTTTCGCGCACTTGCACGCCGGTGATGCCGCGCACTTGGTCGTTGAGGCTTTCCAGGTGTTGGACGTTGACTGTGGTGAACACGTTGATGCCAGCGGCGAGCAGCTCCTGGATGTCTTGCCAGCGCTTTTCATGCCGGCTGCCAGGGGCGTTGCTATGGGCCAGTTCGTCCACCAGTACCAGCTTGGGTTTGGCGGCGAGCAGGCCGTCGAGGTCCATCTCTTCGAGCATCACGCCGCGGTATTCGCTGCGCAACAGCGGTTGCTGCGGCAGGCCGCTGAGCAGCGCTTCGGTCTCGGCGCGGCCATGGGTTTCGACCACCCCGGCGATGAGTTTGACGCCCTGGCGCAGCTGCGTATGGGCGGCCTGGAGCATGGCGTAGGTCTTGCCCACCCCCGGCGCGGCGCCGAGAAAGACTTTGAGCCGGCCACGGCCGTTGCGGGGCAGATCGGCTAACAAGGCATCGGCGCGGCCGGAGTCGCTCATGTAGGGGGTTCCTTCAGGTGTTTATTTACAGTCTTTAAGGCCGTCATCGCGGGCAAGCCCGCTCCCACAAGGGATTGCATTGCAAATGTGGGAGTGGGCTTGCCCACGATGGCGGTTTCACTGCTTACAGTTTTTCCAGGGCCATGTTCAATGCCAGCACATTCACCACCGGCGGGCCCACCAACGGGCTTTCAATGTGCTCATCCAACAAGCGCTGCAAGGTCGACACCGGCACATTCCGCGCCGCCGCCACGCGCGCCAGTTGATAGGCAATCGCCTGTGGTGGCAAGTGTGGATCAAGACCGCTGCCAGAGGTAGTCAGCGAGGCCAAAGGCACCGGCCCCTGGCTTGGCACCAGTTGTTTACTCGCGTCCTCGAAGATACGCGTGGCCAATGCCGGGTTGCTTGGGCCGAGGTTGCTGGCGCTGCTGGAGACCGTGGCAAAGGCACCCGCGGATGGGCGCGGGTGGAACCAGTTGTCACCGCTGAAATCCTGGGCGATCAGGCTGGAGCCGCGCACCTTGCCGCTGGCGTCGTACACCAGGCTGCCGTTGGCCTGCTCGGGGAAGGCGACTTGGGCGACGCCAGTGACCACCAGTGGATAGGCGACGCCGGTAATCAGGGTCATGAGCACCAGCAGGCTCAGGGCCGGGCGGATGATGTTAGCCATGTTCAACTCCTTAACAAATCGAGAACCACCGTGGCGAGGGCGCTTGCCCCCATTCGGCTGCGCAGCAGCCGCAAAACGTGGGACCGTTACGCGGTCCAACGGGCGCAAGCGCCCTCGCCACAGACAGTCATAGGGCTCAAACCAAGTGCAGTGCGGTCAGCAGCATGTCGATCGCCTTGATGCCCACGAACGGCACCAAAATCCCGCCCAGGCCGTAGATCAACAGGTTGCGCCGCAGCAACGCCGCCGCGCTCGCCGCTTGCACGCGCACACCGCGCAGCGCCAGGGGAATCAGCACCACGATGATCAGCGCGTTGAACACGATGGCCGAGAGGATCGCGCTCTGCGGGCTTTGCAGATGCATCACATTGAGCACGCCCAGTTGCGGATAGATCGAGGCGAACAGCGCCGGCAGGATCGCGAAGTACTTGGCCACGTCGTTGGCGATGGAAAAGGTGGTCAGCGCGCCACGGGTCACCAGCAGTTCCTTGCCGATCTGCACCACGTCCAGCAGCTTGGTCGGGTCGCTGTCGAGGTCGACCATGTTGGCGGCTTCGCGGGCGGCCTGGGTGCCGTCGTTCATCGCCATGCCGACGTCCGCCTGGGCCAGGGCCGGGGCGTCGTTGGCACCGTCGCCGCACATGGCGACCAGGCGGCCGTCGTTCTGCTCGTGGCGAATGCGCGCGAGTTTTTTCTCCGGGGTGGCTTCGGCCAGCACGTCGTCCACCCCGGCTTCAGCGGCAATCGCGGCGGCGGTCAGCGGGTTGTCGCCGGTGACCATCACGGTGCGAATCCCCAGCTTGCGCAGTTCGGCGAAACGTTCGCGGATGCCGGGTTTGACCACGTCCTTGAGGTGGATCGCGCCGAGCAACTTGCCGTCGGCGCACACCAGCAATGGCGTGCCGCCGCTCTGGGCGATCTTGTCGATTTCCCGTGACAGCGCCGGGGCCAGTTCACCGCGTTGCTGGCCGAGGAAGGCGAGCAGCGAATCCACCGCGCCTTTGCGGAACACACGGCCTTGATAGTCGACCCCGGACAAACGGGTTTCGGCACTGAACGGTACGCCGGTCAGTTGCTCGGGCGACGGTTCGGCCTGGGGGTGCAAGGCGCGCAGGTATTCGACGATGGATTTGCCTTCGGCCGTGTCGTCCGCCAGGGAGGCAAACAGCGCGCCTTCGGCGACTTCCTTGCCGCTGACGCCAGGGGCCGCGACCACCGCCGCGCAACGACGGTTGCCGAAGGTGATGGTGCCGGTCTTGTCCAGCAGCAACACGTGCACGTCCCCCGCCGCTTCCACCGCACGGCCGGATTTGGCGATCACGTTCAGGCGCACCAGACGGTCCATGCCGGCGATGCCGATGGCCGACAACAGGCCGCCAATGGTGGTAGGAATCAGCGTCACCAGCAGTGCGACCAAGAACACCAGCGGCAAGCTGCCACTGGCGAAGTGGGCGAACGGCTGCAACGTCACCACCACCAGCAGGAAGATCAGCGTCAGGCCGATCAGCAGAATATCCAGCGCCACTTCGTTGGGGGTCTTCTGGCGCTTGGCGCCTTCGACCAGGGCGATCATGCGGTCCAGGGTCGACTCGCCAGGGTTGGCGGTGATGCGGATCAGCAGCCAGTCCGAGACCAGCCGCGTGTTGCCGGTGACGGCCGAGCGGTCGCCACCGGATTCGCGGATCACCGGTGCAGATTCGCCGGTGATCGCCGCTTCGTTGACCGCGGCGATACCTTCGATGACCTCGCCGTCACCGGGGATCATTTCCCCGGCAGCGACGCGCACTACATCGCCTTTACGCAGGCTGGTGGCCGGCACCACCTTGAAGCTGCCGTCGGTTTCCTTGCGCCGGGCGCTGAGGCCTTCGCTGCCAGCCTTGAGGCTGTCGGCGCGGGCCTTGCCACGCCCTTCAGCCAAGGCTTCGGCGAAGTTGGCGAACAGCACGGTGAACCACAGCCACACGGCGATTTGCACAGCGACGAAGGTCGGCACGGTGGTGTCCGGCACAAAGCACAACACGGTGGTGAGGATGGCGGTCAGCTCGACCACCAGCATCACCGGCGAGCGTTGCAACTGGCGCGGGTCCAGCTTGACGAACGCCTGGACCAGCGCCGGGCGCCACAGGGCAGAGATAGCGGTTTTGGCGGGCTCCTGGGCTTTCACCGGAGCTGCGTTTTTTGCAGGCATATTCATTTTCATATCCCCTTAGAAGCCCATGCTCAGGTGTTCAGCAATCGGGCCTAGTGCCAGCGTTGGCAGGAACGTCAGGCCGCCCACCAGCAAAATGGTTACGGTCAACAGGGTCACGAACAGTGGGCCATGGGTCGGAAAGCTGTTTTGGCCAATCGGTGCAGCCTTCTTCATCGCCAGGCTGCCGGCCAGGGCCAGCACCGGGAGGATGTAGCCGAAGCGCCCGATCAACATGCCCAGGCCAAGCATCAGGTTGTGGAACGCGGTGTTGGCACTGAAGCCAGCGAACGCCGAGCCATTGTTGGCGCTGGCCGAGGTGTAGGCGTAGAGCAACTGGCTGAAACCGTGGGGGCCGGGGTTGCTGATGGCACTCGCCGGGCCAGGCAGGCTGGCCGCAATGGCGCCAAGCACAAGCACGCCCACCGGCATCACCAGCAAGGTGACGACGAGCAATTGCACTTCCTTGGCCTGGAGTTTCTTGCCCAGGTATTCGGGGGTGCGGCCGATCATCAGGCCAGCGAGGAACACGGCGATCAACACGTTGAGCAGCATGCCGTACATGCCGGCGCCGACGCCGCCGAAGATCACTTCGCCGACCATCATGTTAACCATCGCCACCATGCCGCTCAGCGGGTTGAGGCTGTCCTGCATGCCGTTGACCGAACCGTTGGACGCCGCCGTGGTGGTCACCGACCAGAGCACGATGCCGGTAGTACCGAAGCGCGCCTCTTTGCCTTCCAGCGGTGCGGTCTGCTCGACGGCCGGGGTGTTCAGGGTCGGGTTGGGCTGGTACTCGGACCACAACGACGTCGCGCCGCCGATCACGAACAGCGCAAGCATGCAGCCAAGAATTGCACGGCTCTGACGCAGGTCCTTGACGTAGTGACCGAAGGTGAACACCAGCGCCACAGGGATCAGGATGATCGACGCCACCTCGAACAGGTTGGCCCACGCGGTCGGGTCTTCAAACGGATGCGCCGAGTTGACGCCAAAGAAGCCACCACCGTTGGTGCCCAGTTGCTTGATCGCAATCTGGCTGGCGGCCGGGCCCAGGGGGATCACTTGATCCACGCCTTGCAGCGTCACCGCGTCAATGTAATGGGCGAAGGTTTGCGGGACGCCCTGCCAGACCAGCAACAGCGCCAGCACCAGGCACAGTGGCAGCAGGCCGTAGAGGGTGGCGCGGGTCATATCGACCCAGAAGTTGCCCAAGGTCTTGGCGGATTTACGGCCGATCCCACGGCACAAGGCGACCAAGACGGCCAGGCCGGTGGCGGCGCTGACGAAGTTCTGCACGGTCAGGCCAGCCATCTGGCTGAGGTAGCTCAGGGACGCCTCCCCGCTATAGGACTGCCAGTTGGTGTTGGTCATGAAACTGACGGCGGTGTTGAAGGCAAGGGTCCATTCCTGACCCGGCAATTTCTGCGGGTTCAGTGGGAGATAGTCCTGGAACAGCAAGATCGCGAACAACAGCAAGAAACCGGCGAGGTTGAACGCCAGCAGGGCCAGCGCGTATTTCTGCCAGCTCTGTTCTGCCTGCGCGTCGACACCGGCCACGCGATAGCAGGCGTTTTCCACCGGCCCCAGCACCGGGCTCAGCCAGGTGCGCTGGCCTTCCATCACCTTGTAGTAGAACCGCCCCAGGAACGGCGCGGGCAGTAGCACCAAGGCAAAGAAGGCGATGATCAGCCAATAGTCATAACTGTGCATGGCCAGCTCCTAGTTCCGATCCGCGCGTAACAGCGCAACCAGCAGATAAATGAACAGCGCCACGGCCAATAGCAGTGACACCCCGTCCAGAACGCTCATGGAAGTCTCTCCGTTTAGCGGCGTGTTGCCGCGTGTGGGGTAATTGTCCGCAGGAGTGGCGTAAAGGAACGAGAGCGAGGGTATGGGCGGGGCGTAAAGACGGCGTAAAGAGTGGGTTTATGCGGGGGTTACAGGGGGGCTTTCGGTGTCTGGGCGGGCCTCTTAGCGAGCAAGCCCGCTCCCACATTTTGATGGGTGCTTGCCTGGCGAACGCGGTCGAGTGTGGGCGCGGGCTTGCTCGCGAAAGCGTCGGTTCAAGCACCGCCGCACTTATCTGGTGCAACCCTGGCGGGATTCAAACGCCAAACCATTCCCCCCACGACAGTTGCGCGGCTTTACGACAATGATTCTCAGGCTGGCATGGCCGCTGCAACACCTTGAATCATTCCAAACCGTTCAGGGAGCGCAGCACGATGAACACACAACTCAAACCCACCTTGGGCACCCTGCATTTGTGGGGCATTGCCGTCGGGCTGGTGATTTCCGGGGAATACTTCGGCTGGAGCTATGGCTGGGGCGTGGCCGGGACCTTGGGCTTCTTGGTGACGTCGTTGATGGTCGCCGCGATGTACACCTGCTTTATCTTCAGTTTCACCGAGCTGACCACCGCAATTCCCCACGCTGGCGGGCCGTTTGCCTACAGCCGCCGGGCGTTCGGAGAGAAAGGCGGCTTGATTGCCGGGCTGGCGACTTTGATCGAATTTGTCTTCGCCCCGCCCGCCATCGCCTTGGCCATCGGCGCCTATCTCAACGTGCAGTTCCCGGCTCTCGACCCAAAACACGCGGCCGTCGGCGCTTACATCGTATTCATGGGCCTGAACATCCTCGGGGTGAAACTCGCCGCCACCTTTGAGCTGGTGGTGTGCGTGCTCGCCGTGGCCGAGTTGCTGGTGTTCATGGGCGTAGTCGCCCCGGCGTTCAGCTTCAGCAACTTCGCCCTGAATGGCTGGGCCGGTTCCGACACCTTCGGCGCACCGGCCATTGCCGGGATGTTTGCGGCGATTCCGTTTGCGATCTGGTTCTTTCTCGCCATCGAAGGCGCGGCCATGGCCGCTGAAGAAGCAAAAGATCCGAAGCGCACTATTCCAAAAGCCTACATCAGCGGCATCCTGACCTTGGTGATCCTGGCCATGGGCGTGATGTTCTTCGCCGGTGGCGTGGGCGACTGGCGCACCCTGTCGAACATCAACGACCCGCTGCCCCAAGCGATGAAAACCGTGGTGGGCGACAGCTCCGGCTGGCTGCACATGCTGGTATGGATCGGTTTGTTCGGCCTGGTGGCCAGCTTCCACGGCATTATCCTCGGCTACTCGCGTCAGTTCTTCGCCTTGGCTCGCGCCGGTTACCTGCCATCTTTCCTGGCCAAGCTGTCGCGTTTTCAGACGCCGCACCGCGCCATCATCGCCGGTGGCGTGGTCGGTATCGCCGCGATCTACAGCGACGGCCTCATCAACCTGGGCGGCATGACACTGACCGCCGCGATGATCACCATGGCAGTGTTCGGCGCCATCGTGATGTACATCATGAGCATGCTCAGCCTGTTCAAGTTGCGTAAGACCGAGCCGCTGCTGGAACGCACCTTCCGCGCGCCGGGTTATCCGATTGTGCCGGGCATCGCGCTGGTACTGGCGGTGGTGTGCCTGGTCGCGATGGCCTGGTTCAACGCACTGATCGGGCTGATCTTTCTGGCCTTCATGGCAGTCGGGTTTGCCTACTTCCAGTTGACTGCACAAAACCGCGCCGATGCCCCGGCGGATGCGATGTTGACCGGGCTCTGATCTACTTGAGGCAGAACGGGCCTACACTGAACTACTCAGAAAGCCCGTCACTCAAAGCAGTTATTACCGTGGGAAAATTCTCCCACGGCAATCTGCCTCAAGGAGAGCCTTATGCCGTGGTATGCGTGGTTGATTTTAGTGGTAGCGATCGGATCGATCGTCGGTGGCTTGCTGATGCTGCGGGACAGCGCCAACAAAGTGGAACTCACCGACGAACAACGCAAGCGCGTGGCCGAACGCAACGCCCAGGCGGATGCCAAGGACGCGCAGGATCGCTGAGCCTTGGGTTACTCCCAGGCAGCCTTGGCAATCTGCAAACCGTGCTGCCCCTTATAGGCAGCACGTTCCGGCTGGCTCCAGCCATCCAGCAGCGCCTCGTCCAACCGATAGATCTCGACACCCAGCGGACGGCACACCGTCAGGGGGTCTTGGGCGTTGGGCCCCCACATCGGCAGTGACAAGTCCCCGCCCGGGCATGTCGAAAGCGCGCACAGCAGATCAATCTCGGCAAAGAACTCCAGGTAATCGCCCTTGCGCGCCGGGCATGCCTTCATGAAATACATGTCGTCATGATTGAGGCCGGTGCACTGGAAAATATTCAGCACGTCATGCACGTCGAATTCCGTCAGGCCGTGGGGCAATACCGCACGCGTCAGGTTCGAATGGCAGTGGTGGTGGAAATCCTCGCCGGTGAGCATGCGGTTCACATAGGGATCGCAGCGCGTGCCAAGCAAATCGTGCAGGCGCCCGCCGTGTTCATCGATGCCATAGCCCGCCAGGCTGTCATCGGTGATCGTAACCAGCGGCCGTAGGAACGGCAGGTTCGACCACAACCGGTCATGGGTACTGACATGCGCACCCTGCAACTGCCGCGTGCGTGCCGCCCAGAGGCGCTCGCGCGGATCGTTGGCGTTCCATACATTGAAATCCCCCACCTGCGGACCGACCGGCGTAGTCACCCGGAACACATGCCCTGCCGGCACCTTCCACGCCCTCCCCGTGCGAATCGGCACCTCGAATTGTTCGATCAACGTGCGCTGGTCGGCACGCTCACGAATCCGCTCATAAAACGCGGTGTCGACCTGCAACGCCGAACCTTTGCTGACCTGATAGGCGGCCGGATAGTCTTTGTACATGATGGGGTTCCTCGATCAGGGTTGGGTGAACAGGGCCAGTGACAGACGTTCCGAATCATCCAGGTACACGCTCATCGCTTCGCCTGCCGCCGGTTTGTGCTCCTGGACCAGTAACGTGTAAATCTCACGATCACGCTCCAGCCAAGGCGACTGGAAGCGCTGCTCGTCGGGCGCCGCACAAAACACCAGGCGAAGCTGCGCGATCACCTGGGCGAAAAATTCATCAAGCAAGGGGCTGCGCATCAAGCCGACAATCTGCTGGTGGAACACCAGGCTGTGGGTGGCCACGGCTCGCCAATCCTCACGCTCCCGCGCCAGGCTGGTGGCATCGATGGCGTTCTGCATGCGCTCAGACTGATCGGATGTCAGCGCGCGGCTTTGGGCGATGGCCTGCAGCTCCAGGGTACGTCGGACGACAAACAAATCGCGCACCTCGTCGCGCTCCAGGCGCCGGACCATGACCCCCTTGTTGCGCACATAACGGGTCAGGCCCTCCTGCCCCAAACGGTGCAACGCTTCGCGGATCGTATTGCGCGACGCGTTGTACCTCTTGACCAATTCCACCTCGACCAACGCCATTCCAGGTAACAACCGCCCGCCGATGATATCGGCGCGCAGCTCCAGAGCGATCTGGTTGGCCAGCGACAAACTGAGCGTCATCTTTACCTCGTGATTGTTGAACAATCTGCGCTGTAGACGTAATCACTTTTCATGCCAACCTGCAGGCCTGTGTGCAGATGCGTAATAACGTTCAACTTGGTTAAACTTCCCCCTCGTTCCCGAGGCCGCCTTATGCGTTATTCCCGAGACCACAAAGCCAAGACTCACCAACGCATCATCAAGGAAGCGTCCGTGCGCTTTCGCCGCGATGGCATTGGCGCCACCGGCTTGCAACCCTTGATGAAGGCGCTGAACCTGACCCATGGCGGGTTCTACGCACACTTCAAGTCCAAGGACGAACTGGTGGAAAAGGCCCTCCTCGCCTCGGCGGCAGAACTCGATGCGCATTGCGAGACACTCTTCAGCCAGGAGCGGCCGCTGGACGCGTTCATCGACAGCTACTTGTCGGACTGGCACCAGGTCTCCCCGGACCAGGGTTGCCCGCTGCCAACCATGTGCTCCGAGTTGGGGATGAGAGGCCAGCCTAGTCCAACAACGGACGCTGTACTCGACGCACGGCTCAAGCAGATTGAAACAGCGCTGGGTGAAGGCCGCGGTGATGCGCAGAGCCTGGTGGTGATGTCGACACTGGTGGGCGCATTGGTGCTGGCCAGGAGTGTCGAGAATCCGCAGTTGGCGGCGCGGATCATGGCGGTGGTGCGCGATACCTTGAAGGCGCAGATACAGGATGACGAAAAGGCCGGTCAATGACCGGCCTCCCTGACGCCTCAGTTGATCGACAGCCTTTCGCGATTCTTCCCCAGCAGCGCCTTGCCGATCCCCTTCACTTCCAGCAACTCATCTACCGCCGTGAACGGCCCATTGCTATCGCGGTAGGCGATGATCGCCTTGGCTTTGGCGGCACCGATGCCAAACAGATCCCGACGCAGGGTCTCCGCGTCGGCGGCGTTCAGGTTCACCTTGGCGGATTGCTCGGCCTTGTTGATCTGCGCGGAAATGGGCGCTGGGGCTTCGGGTTTGATCGAAGGGGCGGCGGTGGTGGTGACGGAAAGTGTGGTGAGGACAGCGAAGATCAGGGAAGAGATGTAGGTGTTTTGCATGGGTGACGCTCCTTGGGATCAATAAGAGAAAAGCAGCTTTTCCGAAGCTGCTTTTCAAACTTAGGTGATGTGGGGGATTCGTCAAAGAGGGTTGAGTTACAGGGTGTAAATTTAAGTATTCGAAAGGTGCTTCAGGAAATAAATAGTCATAGAAAATTATGCAAACCTGAATAAAGGCTATTATTTCGACTCTACCAAATAAAATCAGAAGCAACTTAAAAACTCAAAAACACTCCATGAATCCTTATAACTAAATTGACCGTCGAGCCGATAGCGCTCTGATACTAAAGCGCAAAGTCGATGACCGACTCGACAACTCGACTCGGACAGTATTTAAGTAAAGCCTCACGCTTCATAAAACCGGTCAATACAGCACAGGTACTCATACCGAGCGCAGCACCCACCTGTATATCTTTCCCTGTATCGCCAATCACCCAATCAGCCGAACTCAAATCCTTGACGTTTTGCGAAATCAAAAAATCTTTTGTATTGCGCTGTTCGGTAACCATCACACTTTCAAAATACTCGAGCAACTTCAGACTTTCCAGTTGCACATAGACAGGGTCAACCAACTGACGCGCCGTGCAAACATACAATTTCGCCTCACTTTTCAACCGCGATAACGCAGCATGCACACCGGGAAAATTCGTATCTATCGAAAGAAATTCCGGACTTTCAATTAAATCCATCCATCGCTCACGAAACTCTATAACCTGCGTTTCTCCAAGGCCGAATTGACGCGACAAAATCGCCTCATTTGAAAGCCCCGCAAATTTAAAATCCCAGTACTGAATATAATCAAGCCGTGACTTCGGAACCAACTTTTGGAAAAGCTGATATAGGCGAAGACGCGAGTCGATCAGCGTGCCATCGAGATCAAATATAATATTCACTTGAGGCTCTCGAAGTAAGCAAACTCGGCGTTCAGCCCCAACAAGAAAGGTGTCTCTTGAGGTAGCAAATATTTCTTTAACAACGTTGTATCAAAAACAAAGTCGCGCTTAACACCCGAAAATTCGCGCCGAACTATTTCAACGGGCCGACCACTGATTGCAACCAACTCATCCAATACTGTTTTGATTGATACGGCGGTACCACCGACGATGTTAATGACAGAAACCTGTTCCGCCAAGTCAACCGCAGCGAGCAGCGCCGTAACGACATCATCAATATAAATGAAACTTCTTAACTCAGCCCCATCCCCGTACAACTCAACAGGTCCGCCTGCCAGGATACTTGTGATAGTTTTGGGTAGGAATTTCGCGTATTTCTCCTCACCTGGTCCGTAGACGTGGCCGACACGCAGAATTGTATGATTAATTTTTTTCTCACGGGCAAACAGTGAAACCATTTGTTCGCAGTAAAGCTTAGACCACCCATACAAGGTCGCAGGCACAGTGGGTGTAAGCTCCGATATCGGAGTGGCGGATGCATACACATCGAGCGTGCTGACAAACAATATCCTGCTCAGTTTACTAAAGGGTAATTTCAGCAACTCTTCAGTGAAATAAACATTACCGTTACACGCACTAAAAATATTGGCTTCGCCGCCACTTTTCGGAGTATAGGCTCCCGCATGGATCAAAACATCGACATTTTCGATCCTGGCAAGGTCCGCGGCCTGCAAACCGAAACCGGGCAATGATTTATTATAAACAATGCTATAACAGCCCTCGATTTTCCGAGAACTGAACGCAGTGACACTATCCTTCCCCCACAGCGTGATTGCCGCATCTAATAGCCGCTCGCCAATAAAACCAGACGCGCCGGTAATTAAAATATTCATATGAAGATAATCTCATCTCGAATACCTTGCTCGGTAGTCAACCTTGGAGGCGTATCCATACCGCGCAGCCACATAAGGTCATTTGGCAAAGGATTGATGATGGACTCTAGCTGTGGAAACTCCCCGTGCAGTGCAATATCCTTGAAAATCTCAGGCATATTCAAACCTGCCTCGGTAAAAAACTGCACGGTTGTGAAAAATCTGGAAATATTGATTTCAGTAGGATTTGGCACACCATCAAAACCATACGCCATGTCCACACCAAATATTCCATGCGGCTTTTCTGAAACAGCCTTTATACAGTTAATTGCTACTTCAGTGGCTTTATCGTTAGCGCAGGTAACCCCAACTTTCGTGACACCTGTAACACCAGAAATACTTCTATTGCCATGAGTCCAACTTCTACGCTCACGTGATTGCGCTACAACCAAATCACCTTCGTGCCAGATAGAAAGCCATGTAATAGTGTTGGGTGTGAGCAACTCAGCAGCTACAAAATCCCCCCAACCGTTATAATGATCAATCCACGACTTAGCCAAGGCAAAGTCATTGGTAGGTATCGCCCCCTTGCCACCGCCCCCAATAGAGGACGCACGCAACCAAATTTTACGGTCAACATTCCCGAGGGATTTGAATGCCTCTCGCAGATCCTGCTCGTCGTTGATCATAATATTGCGGGGCACTGTAATGCCTGCGCGCTTGAAAGCTTCATAAGACTTATGCTTATGCACGCACGTATCGATAACTTCATGACTGGGCATAAACAACTTTGTACCCGTTGCAAGAATTTCATCACGTATCAAAGAGGCATGAAAAATCTCAAGATCGTTCTGGAAGTGAACTAAATCTGGCTTCTCGGCATTTAATAGTTGAATCAGCTTGCCCTGGTACTCTGGCGTGTTGGCGTACGGAATATAAAACTTCTTACTTGCCTTTGACAACGCGAGGTCCGAAGGCTCCGACCCCATTCCAATAACCGTATCGCCTTTGGCCCCCATCAAAAGTGAATTGATCACGCCCTCGGACGGTGCCCCACCAGCCCCTGCGATAAGTATTTTAGACATTTCAGACTCCAATCTATGAGGCACAAAACCAAAACTGTGCAAAATAAGTAAACTGTAAAATTAAAAGAGCTAGATATTCAGAGAACATCCTTACCCTCCAACCTGAACACACTAGCTACTTAAGAAGATCATGTCGATCCTCGACAGTGAGCAGACAATCATTCGCATCAATGCCACTGTGCTACGCCTCGGCAGACTATAGCCATTATGGTTCCTGTCGACGTTGTTGATAAACCCAATCGACTATCTCGCCGTCTGGTGAATATCCGCTCACCGTATCACGAAGTAGTTGTCGTACCCGACCATAGTCATCGTGATGAATCGCGTCGAGTAGTTCACTCAACTTTGTCTTCAGGACATCCCAGGCGATGTGATCCTCACTGGCACTCATAATCATTGGATGCTGAGTACCGACTACGTTATCGCCGATCAGCAATTCCTCATAAAGTTTCTCTCCGGGCCGCAGACCGCTGAACTCTATTGCAATGTCTCCATGAGGATTTTTCTCAGACCGCAGACTCAAGCCTGAGAGGTGAATCATTTTTTCCGCCAATTCAACGATCCTAACCGGCTCCCCCATGTCGAGTACAAACACATCGCCGCCCTGCCCCATCGAACCAGCTTGAATAACCAACTGGGCAGCCTCAGGAATGGTCATGAAATACCGGGTAATTTTAGGATGGGTAACCGTTAGCGGCCCCCCAGACTTGATCTGTTTATGGAATAAGGGAATGACTGATCCGGATGACCCTAGCACATTGCCAAAACGAACCATGGTGAAGCGTGTTTTATTGACACGAGAGACGTTTGCCTTTTCACCAAACATCACAGGCGCCACTTCCTGACTGAGGGCCTGCAGCGTCATTTCGGCCAACCGCTTGGTACTGCCCATAACGTTAGTTGGCCGCACCGCTTTATCAGTAGAAATCAATACGAAATTGGCAACTCCGGCCTGCAGAGCTGCCTGTGCAGTATTCAAGGTACCGATTACATTATTCAGTACCCCTTCAGCAATATTATGCTCAACCATCGGCACGTGCTTGTAAGCCGCAGCATGATAAACAGTATCTACATGCCAGGTTTTCATCACGTCCAGCAGTTTCGCTGGATCACGAACAGATCCTAGGATCGGTAGGACTCTAACAATCAGCGACTCGCGCGCAATGCGTTGCTCCAACTCAGATAAAATGCAATAAAGATTGAATTCACTGTGTTCAAACATCAACAGAGTAGTCGGACGAAGCTCCAGAATCTGCCTACATAGCTCAGAACCAATCGAACCACCAGCACCGGTAACCAAAACCGTTTGCCCTTTAATGCAATGCTCCAGTAGTTCCGCTTGGGCCGGGACCGCATCACGTCCTAAAAGATCGGCAATATCGACTTCCTGAATGTCGTCAACCTTTACACGACCGCTCGCAAGGTCCATGAATCCGGGAACGCTACGCACATGCAGAGGATACTTCTCAAGAAGCCCCAAGATCTCACGACGGCGACCACGATTGGAAGAAGGGATCGCCAATAGAATCTCTTGAGCACCTGTAGCATCGATCATTCGCTGAATATGACGCGGTTTGTATACCTGCAAGCCCGAAATGACACGATCGGAAATACTGTCGTCATCGTCAATGAACGCTACAGGCCGCATTACACGACCCATTCGTAAAGCAGCAACTAGTTGGTTACCCGCGGCACCGGCACCATAAATCGCAACTCGCGGAAGACCGTTTTCTCGACTGGTAAATGGAACATGCTGAGCAGCCGCGAACCAATCACCCAAGAAATACTGTCGCATCGCCAAGCGCAAACCGCCCACCATTATTAGACTTAACCACCAGTAATTAAAAATAATGGACCTTGGAATAACACTCTGATGATTACTGAACCAATAAACAATCACACCCAGAATAAGAGATGAGAGACAAACAGCTTTGATGATAGCGATGAGCGCATCATTACCGAAGTACCGCATCACAGCGCGGTACATTCCAAACCGAATGAACAAGGGGATGGCGACGACCGGCGCACAGACGAACAACCACAGATGCAGCCTGACCGGATTGGTCATTTCGTCTATTCCCAGGCGCACTACGAACGCAAGCCAAAGCGCACTCCAGACCAAAATCACATCCGTGATCACCTGCAAGACCCGCTTTTGTCTTCGAGGAAGACTCAGCAAGTACGCCCGTATGCGATCCATATACCCCTTGAACACTATTTTGCTCCCAGCGAAATCTTCATTCTGACCATCATTGCGCCATCTCACACAATTATTGGATTGATGCCTCACCCACTATGTCTGTCAATACTCTGCAAGTCATCTGAATTTCACTTGCCGTCAACGTTGGATGGACGAGAAGCATCAAACTCGTCTCACCTAGCTCTTTGGCGTTGGGGAGCCTTTTTGCCGGTCGCCAGCCGGTGTTGTCGAATGCTTTTTCGAGATAGACCTCAGAGCACGATCCTGAAAAGGCAGGAACGCCGCGTGCCGCGAATTCGCTCAAGATACGATCACGGGACCAGCCGTCTCTTAAACGTTCTGGGCGTACAAAGAAATAACACTTATAGGCAGCGTGCACATCACCTTCAGGAAAGTCCGGGACTCTCAACGCAGGCAACCGACGTGCAGCCGCCCAAATGCTCTGCGCATTCTGTGCACGCTGAGCGTGCCATGCCTCCATCCGGCGCAACTGAATACGACCAATTACAGCCTGCACCTCAAGCATACGCCAATTGGTACCAAAACTTTCGTGTACCCAGCGAAAACCAGGGGCATGGGAGCGCTCGTACACAGCCTCCCAACTCTTGCCATGATCCTTGTACGACCACATCTTCGCCCAAAGATCGCGGTCGTTAGTCGTGACCATGCCACCTTCGCCGCCGGTGCTCATGATTTTATCCTGACAGAAGGACCAGGCTCCGATATGGCCTATGGAGCCAACTGGCCGGCCCTTATAATAAGCCCCGTGCGCCTGCGCACAGTCCTCAATGACTTTCAAGTCATGTTCGGCAGCAAGGCTCATGATTGGATCCATATCACATGGCCAGCCTGCAAGGTGTACACAGATCACTGCTCGTGTACGTGGAGTAATCACTGCTTCAACAGACTTCGCTGTGATGTTTTGCGAGTCAAGATCCACATCAGCGAACACAGGGATGGCACCTGCATTCACAATGGAAGAAACAGACGCAAGGAATGTTCTGGAGGTTACGATGACCTCATCACCGGAACCAATGCCTAGAGCTACCAGCGCTACGTCCAACGCAACAGTCCCGTTTGCGAGCGCAACAGCATGATTGACGCCCGACCAGGTAGCGAATTCCGCCTCGAACTGACGCGTTTCCTGCCCCGTCCAATAGTTGACCTTATTTGATAGAACCACATCGCGGACAGCGTCTGCTTCCTCTACCGTGAAAGAAGGCCAGGGAGAAAATGTTGTTCCTAACATGGAAACTCCTTATGTATTTATAAAAGCAAAAGCATGCGACACTGATCGGCTAATTTACAGCGCCCAGGTGCATCAGTCCTTTTTCACTTAGTGCCTGTAAACTTATTCATTGTTGCTACGCCGTCAGCACTAATACCCTCTCTGACGAAAACCTTCTTAACAGTCATCATAATTATCTTAAGATCCATCCAGAGCGATCTTCTTTCAACATACCAAATATCGAGTTTAAATTTTTCTTCCCAGCTAAGGGAGTTACGTCCATTTACCTGAGCCCAGCCAGTGATGCCAGGTCTTACATCGTGGCGCCGATACTGCTCAGCACTATACAAAGGCAAATATTCCATCAATAACGGCCTAGGGCCGACGATACTCATGTCCCCCTTGAGTACGTTCAGAAGGCTAGGCAATTCATCAAGGCTGGTGGAGCGCAAGAAGCGACCGAACCTAGTCAGGCGATCAGAATCGGCCAGCGGAACTCCATCTTGATCGCAATCATCACGCATAGTACGAAATTTGACCAACGTAAAGGGTTTGCCATTCAGCCCCGGTCTGACCTGCTTAAACAGCACCGGCGACCCAAGCTTCTTCCTGACGAACCAAGCCACGACAATCATGACTGGAGCAAATAAAAAAAGACCGCATACAGATGCAAAAATATCAAATGAACGCTTAAGCATAATCTACCCAGTAGAGAAATAAGGCTGGCTTCAACCCTGAGCTAACAAAAACACGAAAACCATAGGTTCCAAGCCACATCCTATGATTTACAAGCACTAAATACCCATTCCATCCAACATAACTTCGTTGACCTTTTTCACGTCATACTTAATCTCGCACAAATGCCGGGACTGCTTGCCCATCGTCTGGATGAGCTCGGGGCACTCGACGAAACGCAACATCGCCGCAGTGAGTTCACTGACGTCCTTTACTGGTATCAAGAACCCATTTTCGCCGTCAATAACAGTCTCTCTGCAGCCTGGTGCATCGGTGGTAATAATAGGCCTGCCCATGGCCATCGCTTCAAGTACTGTACGAGGAGTTCCCTCACGATAAGAGGGTAGAACATACACGCTTGAATCAGAAATTGCGGGGCGGACATCTTTCAGACGCCCAAGAAACTGAACTGTACCGTCAGCAATCCAGGCGTCTAATTCGTCAGGTGAAATCTTGTCGGGATTTTCGTCGATCCATCCTACAATCTTGAATACAACGCCCTCATGCTTGGCCTTAACGGCCCGGGCGGCCGCAACGAACTCGCGTACCCCTTTATCGCCAAGAAGTCGGGCGATTAAAAGAAAACTGACCGATCCGGGGAGTGGTACGACACCAAAATTGCTAAGATCGACACCTGAGCCGTTTACCACCGTAGACGGTGTCTCGGAAGCGATTAATCGCATCTCCTTGAAAAGCGCCTCATCATCAGGGTTCTGAAAGAAAACCCTCGTAGCAGGTCGCAGCGCCAATGCATACAAATGCTGCACCAGCGACTGGAGCAATCCGCGTCCACCACTCCCCGGATTAGTCGCGTGTTGAAACGCGTAACCTAAGCCGGTAATAAGCGCAAAACGACGGCGAACTCTCATCAGGCGCGCGGCCAGCAAGCCATAGATTACTGGTTTCACTGTGTAAGCCAGGACGGCTTCTGGATTGACGCGCACCATTAGCTTACAAAGCGAGATAAACGCCATGAGATCTGCGAACGGGTTCGTTCCCACACGCTGCAAAGGTATTTCGTATACTGTTATACCTTTACTTTCCAGATCTGCTCTAACGGCACTTCCAGCGGGTAACCCTGGAGCAGCAACACTCACCGAGAGACCTCTCGCAAGCAAAGCGTCCAACAAAGGTCCCCGAAAATTAATCAATGAGTCCGCGTAGCTAGCAATCACAAGAATTTTCATATCATTGTTCCGCCAACCACGCCTGAAACATCAAAATGTCCCACAAATGATGTTGCCAATTTTTCCGCCCACTCAAGTGCTCCGCCCACTTACGGCGAATCGGCTCTGGGTGAAGATAACCTTCTCGACGGAGCCGCGATTCATCCAAGAGCTCCTCAGCCCACTCTCGTAAAGGTCCTCTCAACCAACTGTCCAGCGGGATGCCGAAACCTTGCTTCGGGCGCTCGATAAGATCTTTAGGAACGTGACGGTACAGCACCTCTCGTAACAACCATTTGCCTTGACCGCCACGTATCTTGTATTCCAACGGCATCCGCCAGGCCAGCTCAACCACTCGATGATCAAGCATCGGCACCCGAGATTCAAGGCTCACAGCCATAGACGCGCGGTCCACCTTGACGAGGATGTCATCAGGCATATAAATCTGTGCATCCATTGCCATCATCCAATGCTCAAAGCTATCGGCGGCAGGCCATTCATTTTTATTTGTAAAAAGCGTTTGAGGTTCACACGCACCAATAACCACACTGGCAGGATCGTCCCAGTGACTATTCAGTTGATGATAAAACGCTTCACCACTGGTAAGCCCAAGTACCGATGCGAGCTTGTGAGCCTTATCTCCTGGGGTTGCCAAATGCATCCGCTCTGGTAACAGAGGTTTAGTTAATGCAAATAGGCGATCCCAGCTAGCAGGAGAAAGAGAACGCAAGATTTGGGAAGCGCCACTACGCGCAAACCCAGGCAAACGGTGCATGCGCTGCCAAACTTTACGCGCGGTCAAATAACGATTATAACCACCAAATAACTCATCGCCACCATCGCCACTAAGAACTACAGTCACGTCTTGTCGGGCCATTTGACTAACAAGAAAAGTTGGAATTTGGGAGCTATCACTGAAAGGCTCAGAATAAATCGACGCCAATCCAGGAATAACTCGAAGTGCATCTTGAGGACGAACATAAAGTTCGGAATGCTCTGTGCCCAGATGCTTCGCTACTGCTTTAGCATATATGGCTTCATCATATGCAGCCTCATCGAAACCGATAGTAAACGTGCGAACCGCACGTGTACTTTGGGCCTGCATCAATGCAACAACCACACTACTGTCGACACCACCACTCAGGAACGCACCGAGAGGTACATCAGCAAGCATCTGTTGACCGATACTATGTAGAAGTGTGCTTTCCAATGCATCCGTAGCCTCAACTTCGGAACCTGGAAAGGGGTTCGCGAGCCCTGCTTCTACGACACTATTTACAGACCAATATGCATGAGGACGAGCATCTTTAGCTGCACTCGGGTTACCCAAATTCAGCGTGATATAATGACCAGGACGAAGCTTGTTGATATTTTTGAAAATGCTGTAGGGGGCAGGAATACAGCTGTAGCGCAACATAAGCGCCAAGGAATTACGGTCAACTTCTGCCTTGAATCCTGGATATGCTTTTATGGCACTCAACTCGGATCCAAATAAAAGAACATCTCCTTGCCAGCCCCAATAAAGTGGCTTTTCACCCATACGGTCCCGTGCGAGCGTCAGTATTTGCTCATGCCTGTCCCAAAGTGCAAACGCAAACATCCCCACCGACGCCTTTAGGGCTTTTTCAACCCCCCATCGAACTAGGCATTCAAGCAAAACCTCAGTATCTGAATGCCCGCTCCACGCCACAGAGGCACCTTCATCAGCTAGCTGACTACGGAGCTGGTTATGATTATAAATTTCGCCATTGAACGTCAGGACGTATCGTTGATCTGCTGAGTGCATGGGCTGGTGGCCAGCACTCGTGAGATCAACTATCGCCAAACGTCGATGCCCAAGTGCAAGACCGCAGTCATCAATCCAAACGCCCGCGTCATCAGGTCCACGATAAGCTATGGCGTCGTTCATTTTTGAAATGCAATCGTAAAGCTGAGCGGGCTTAGAAAGGTCAAAAAGACCACTTATTCCACACATTGTTAACGAATCCTGAATTTGAGCACTTGGACGAAAAAAACGCACACAGATCTTAAAAAATCAAATGAACATGAGCACAAACAACACCAGAGCCGGCCAACGCTGTTATGCATGGTCGAGGCTTTCTCCCGCACGTCCAAGTATATCTCTAATCCGAGGAGCTTGAATCTGTAAGGAAAAAGTTTGCTCGACAGCATGACGCCCGTTCCGCCCATAACTGGACCGCAGTTTTTCGTCACTCAACAGCTTGCCCAAACAATCTCGCCAATCAGAAAGATCCACCGCCAACATACCGCACTGATTCCCCTCGACGATGTCGACGTTTACACCAACCGGCGAAGCAATGACTGGCACACCGCAAGCCATGTATTGAATGAGTTTATATCCACATTTCCCTTTTTCCCAGTCTCCATCAACGAGAGGCATTATTCCAATATCCAATAGCTGAATAAAGCCCGTTTCAGCATCCTCGCTCCAAGGATGAAGCTCTATATCGACACCTTCGAATTCGCTAAGAACTCCTGCCCCCGCCCCCATGAGTACCAGGCGAGCGTCGTACGTCTCACACGCTTCCCTGAGCGCATCACGAATCTGGACAACGTATTTTTCGGTTGAGGGCGACCCAATCCATCCAATCGTAAGTTTCCTATTTCGTTGCGACGCTTCCCCAGAATATCTTAAATAGTCAACAACGGTAGGAACAACTTCAATGCTTGACGCACCAGCATTAGCCGCCCTTTGGGCCAGATAATTATTTCCAGCGACTACACAATGCGCGTATCGCATTACAACATCAATTTTCGAGCCTAACAGCGCTCTAACAAAAACGTTTTTTGACAAATCATAGTTATGAAAAATAGCATCATCGTAGTCAACAACGTACGGAATACCCAAAACTTTTAGCAACCGCTCCACTGTGGCGGGCAAGAAAGGAAATATTTCCTTCTCGATCCAAATTACATCATATTTTCCCACTTGGAAAAGAACCAAAAAACGCGCTATATACCGCTTGAGCGTCAGCCAATGGGAGCGGCCTCGCCCCTGATAAAGGGACTCTAAATATTGGTCATCAAAAAGAGTTTGAACTTTTACCTGGACGCCATCACTTTCCAAGTAAGGCAAATACTGTAGCGCTCTAAGTCGGGTACTGGCGCCCATACGAGAGTATTTTGACAACAACAAAACCTTCATATCAACCAAAACTCCAAACCATCACAAGCAAACTTTGAAAGGCACAACCAACCATTGCCCACCACAATCAATAGCACTAATTCCGCCCAATGAAACGACCAGCAAACAGCGGAATAAATATTAACGCCAAATACAAATACGTGGTTAACGAGAACTGCCAGGCGTAAAACATCATAATCAACGCATACATGTAACAACTCAGCAAAGCCAGGTAATAACCTTTCCGCTTCATCGCCAACACTCGTAGCAGAGCAAAAACGCCACCGAGAAATGCCATACTGACTATGACTGCTGGAGTTCCTCCAGCTAGATACGGAGACGCCGCGTAGGTAAGAACGTTGAAATCACGGTCAGTAAGCCCAAGATCGAGCGGTGCGCACGAATACAAGCCGAGCGAGATAATGTCAATTAACTTACCAAACACAAGATCAGCGCAACCTAAATACTCCCTCCCCTCAGTCCATACCGAAAACGCCGTCACCGCATAGGAAAAGTACTTTAATAAAAAATCATAGCTATTGTCCCCGCCGGTTTTCCCAGTACCAATAGCAACGATAATAAACAATGCGACCAGCAGGGCAAATGAAACGAGTAGCCCCTTGAGCTTGACCCACCCCTCGTTAATCGCCGTATACCCGATCGCAACAAACAAAAAAAGCATACTTGTTCTTTCGGCCATGCTAAATGCAGAGACCAAGTAAATCGAAGCGGCAATAATGCAAGGAAACGCCCTTTTCCTCTGCGCATAGTAAAGTGCCAACGCCAAAGAAAACAACGCGAAGTGCTGCGCACCGTAGGAAGGCTGATGCTCCCATGTATTTGCAATTCGCAGTGCCAACAAAACACTATCGTACTGCCCACTCATCCCGACGACAATAATCTTATAAAGGCAAAGAACAAGGCCAACAAAAGACAAAACCCAGTAGAGCTGTATAACAAACAAATAAGGTACAGAGACCTCCTTCTTGGGCGTTATAAAATTCGTCAACAACAAGAACGCATAAACTAAAAAATAAAGCACAACAAACGAAAGCACGCCCAACAAATATACACTATGCCCCCACTCCCACTCTTGCTCTAATGCAAAAATATTTGCGGCAAACATCAACGTCGTTATGAACAATAAAATGAAGACAGGGGACACTAATGCGTTCTTAAAATATTTTCCCACTTAAGCCACCGTCTAGAGAAACGCAAATACTTTGACGAAACCAACATACCACTATTGAACCTTTACGCAATAAATCTAGCGCAAATCTTGCGACATAGCAGCTCAATCATAGCAGGTAGTGCACTCAGAACATATTTCGGTTTTGAAGCAGCAAGCATCGCACGTATTGCGCTAAAATCTCGAACTTTAATTGCGGACAATATATAGGAAGCAAGTACACGAGAAATCGCCTTGACCTTTATTGACTCCGGTGCTAAAGATGCAATAACAGCCGAAACCATAGAATATTGTCTTCTTATATTTTTATAACTATTAGAACTATGCTGCCGATATCCAACCACGCAAAACTCAGGAGCGAAAAAGAAGTCAGTGTTCAGTAGAGGATATTTCAATAACATTTTTACAAACGTCGGATAGTCATCCAGCACCAAGTTCGAATCCCATCCACCAATCGCTCTTAAAGCCTCGGTCCTAAAAACTGTCGATTGCAAAAGCAATGGAGAAGGGTAATTCAAAAATAAACTGCGCGCGATAGACTCAGGTGGCAACCTGAAAAATACATCCTGAGCGCGCCCATAGACGGGAATTTTTTTTTCCGGCGCATCATCATAAAATGCATATCCACCACCCACGATAAATTTTGCATCTGGATTATTGATTAATTCTCTGACGCTTTTACTAATACCCTCGGCATTAGGTAAATCGTCAGATGCAACCAAGTAGAAAAACTCTGTAACCGCTGCATCAAGCCCTAGGTTCAACGACGATACAAGTCCAGAATTTTTCTTACAGACAAGCTCAATTGAGTGATCATTCAAACGCTCCATATACTCTTTAACTACACCCACAGTTCCGTCTGTGGACCCATCATCAACAACCAATATCTTCCGCCCAGGAATATCTACTGATCTAGCCGCGTCCAAACAGTCAACTATATAATTTTCATGATTGTAAGAAGGAATCAAAAGAGTAATCATTACAAGCTCAATCTAATTTATTTAATGACTTAAGTTTATGGGACATACAAACCCCCATCACAACCCAATAAGCAGCATAGTTAAGCGCATAAGCGATCGTCACGCCCTGCAGGTCAAACTGATGAGTAAAAACCCAGGACAGCAGCACAAAAGAGCACGAAAAAACAACTTCCGTAATCATAAAGAGCTTAAACATTGCTTTACCCAGCATTAAATAGGCCAGGACCCAACTGCCGATTTTTAATACATCGCCCAGCATTTGCCAAGCAAACAAATCGATCATGGGCAAGAACTCAGGGGTGAATAATAGACTTACAATTAGCTCGCGAAGTAAGTATATGATTAACGCTCCTGCTGCAGCCACAGGTAAAATTATCTTATAGCCCTTGATTATCTCGGCACGAATCTGATCGGAATTCTTAAGCTCTGAGAACCGCGGCAAATAATATACACTCAGGGTCGTGGTAATCAGCATCAAATAAGCCGCACTTAATCTGGTCAGCGCCTCCCAATAACCTGCAGCCTCCCAACCGAAACTTTGCCCAATGTGATTGCGAACCAGAATTTGGCTAAGAGGAACACATGCTACCGAGGTCAATGACATCGCCGTATACTTAGCCAAATCACGCGCAACCCCCGAGTCAATTCGACCTAGAAAGTATTTAAACTTAAACCAAGGCGCGCGATAGGAAAGCCACAACGTAACAAAAAAACTCAACGACTGATAAACAGCCAACGCTACCAGAGCGCCATATAATCCCCAGGCAATTGCCATGCAACTGGTCACTGCTAACGCGAACAAGCTTCCGGCTATATTCGATATGACGTAGCGACCTATCTCCTTCTTACCATTTAAAACGGCAAGCAACAAAGCATTCAAAACGAATAGTACCAATGTTATCGCGAACCAAACAAAGACACTACCGAGAGCACGATCATTTAAGAAAAACAGCGCCAATTCTTTATTAAATACGACAACAGCAACACCAGTAATGACCGAACTCAGCAAAGAAATACTTCCCGCAGTCCTCCACACTGTATGCTGTTTAACCTCATCCTCGAAATGCTCAGCAGTGTACTTAGTCACACCAGCATTAATCGCACCACTTGCAAACGCGGTAATCATTTGCACCGCGTTTTGGAATTGTCCGAGGGCCGCATACCCAACCGGCCCGACGTAAATCGCAAGAATCTTATTGATACCCAACAATGTGAGCATACGAACCGCAACTGCTATTCCGTTGAGCAAGCTAGTTTTGAGAAACGTCATTCTATCGTAGCGCCAATATAGCTATTACACGCAAGGATAACTAACTTAATATCGTCCATACCCATGTTTGGCGAGATTGGCAAACTAATAACCTCAGCATGAATATCCTCAGTAACCTCAAAGTTTAGGTCGGACCATTCTGCATAGGCTTGTTGCTTATGAGGAGGGATAGGATAGTGTATCAATGTCTCTACATTGTTGGAGCGCAAATGCTCTTGAAAGGCCTTCCGATCCTTGCAACGAATAACGAACAAATGCCAAACGTGCCCCGAGTAATTTTCAACATCAACCGCGTCCGAAAAAGGCAACTGCAGTAATTCATTCTTTATCCCTGCTATATAAGCAGCCGCTACGCTTCGACGATTATTGGTATCACGATCCAAATACCTAAGCTTCACGCGCAGCATTGCTGCTTGCAATTCATCCAGGCGGCTATTAACGCCTTTGAATAGGTTGTTGTATTTTACTTTTGACCCATAATTCCCTAAGGCACGGATCGTCTCTGCTAGGTCTTCATCATCGGTAGTTACCGCGCCCGCATCACCTAACGCGCCAAGATTTTTTCCGGGATAAAAGCTGAAGGCTGAAGCATCTCCCCAACTTCCAGCTTTTTTACCATCGACACTCGCGCCATGAGATTGCGCGGAGTCTTCCAGTACTAAAAGATTATGTTTTTTTGCTATCGCCATTACAGCGCCCATGTCACAAATACGGCCATACAAATGAACCGGAAGTATCAACTTTGTGCGACTAGTTAGAGCCTGCTCCACATTTTTGGGGCACATATTAAATGTTTCGGGATCGGGCTCAACCAAAACAGGAACTAAATTATTCTCAGTGATCGATAAAATACTAGCAATGTAAGTGTTCGCAGGCACGATAACTTCGTCACCATCCTTCAAGCGCCCCATCACTTTCCATGCTCTTATAGTCAGCGTCAACGCGTCCAAGCCGTTCGCAACGCCGACACAATGCTCTACACCACAATAATTAGAAAACTCGGACTCAAATGCACTGACTTCCGCTCCAGAAATATACCATCCAGAGTCGATCACTCGAGTGCACGCATTTATCAACTCGTCGCGATATGCAGAATTAATACCTTTTAAATCGAGAAAGCCTACCATTTGAATAATCCAATTAATTTCCTGAAGAAACTTGCACGACTGTCAACCACCGAACAAGCCTTTAATATAAAATACGTATAAAAAATTATATGTTATTTTTTACAAGCACCTTCCAAAAACTCATCATAATCTCGAATATAGTCTGCTTCGTCGTAGGCTGCACTCGCCAGAACCAAAAGTACGCACTGCTCACTAAAATCGTGCATTTCGCGCCACACCCCACCTTCGATGAGTATTCCCTTTGTCGCGCAATCGAGCCAGACATCTTCACGTGTGATGCCATTATCTAAAACCATGCGGCATTTGCCCACCAAGCATATTGCAACTTGTTTTAGGCTTCGGTGAGCATGAAAACCGCGACTGACGCCCTCAGCGGTCCGATAAATATAATAAACCCGCTTTATTTCGAAAGGAACGATCTTACCTTGCTCAATAGAAACAAGACTGCCTCGTTCATCACCTAACGTTTGAAAATCTATCCATTTTACAAGACTCATCACGCCCCTCCCATCACAGCCATATATATCAGTGAATCATGAAGTCATTAGTTTAAAAACTTAACATACCAAGGCATCGCCTTCTCCACTCCTCCGTCTATAGAGTAAGTAGGGGCATACCCCAGCTTAGTTTTTATTTTACTGATGTCTGCTTGCGAGTGCCTGACATCACCATCACGAAACTCCCGATATACCGGATCTTTTGTATAAACCACTCCATTCAAATTCAATTCATTTTTCATCGCAACAAACAAACTATTGAGCGTTGTACGACCACCGACAGCAACGTTATAAATCTGATTTCTCGCGTCATGATCTTCGGTAGTTGCCGCGAGTATATTTGCCTGAATAGTATTCTCGATAAAACAAAAATCCCTGCTTGTCTCTCCATCTCCATTGATGAATATAATTTCATCCTTGATCATGGATGCGGCCCACTTTGGAATAACTGCCGCATAGGCACCATCAGGATCTTGCCGTTTGCCAAACACATTAAAGTAACGAAGACCTATACTATTAAAGTTATAGCAGCGTGCAAACACATCGGCGTACAACTCGTTCACGTATTTTGTAACAGCATAAGGGGATAGCGGATTTCCGATAACGTCCTCTACTTTTGGTAACCCGGGATGATCACCATAAGTCGAACTGCTTGCAGCATAGGTGAAGCTACTGACACCTGCATCACGCGCAGCAAGCAGCATGTTAAGGAAACCGTCAATATTGGTCTGATTAGTGCTGATGGGGTCGTTCAGAGATCTTGGAACCGAACCTAATGCGGCTTGATGAAGCACATAATCGACAGCGTGACATGCTTCACGGCAACAATTTAAATCTCTAATATCGCCTTCAATAAACTTCAAACGCATCCATTGCTCATCACTTACAGACCGTTGGACTTCTTTTAGATTTCGATGATGACCCGTAGAGAAGTTATCCAGCCCAATAACGTGCTGATTGAGCTTAAGCAACGTTTCAAGAAGATTTGAACCTATAAAGCCCGCGACACCAGTAATGAGCCAGGTCTTCGGCGCACGGATAAGTGATTCCAGTACATTTTCATAACGAGTCATTGGTTGCGCTCCTAAAATTTTATACCGACCCTAGTAAGTCAAGCCTTCCTTGCTTGATTACAAGCGTATATCGGATTGGGCTCGATCTAAAAGATATTTCAAGTCGTATAGAATATGTTTCGCCTTTCCTAAAGAGCGAATACGTTCTGCGCCCATTGCTCGAAACTCGTTGTGCGCTACTGCTAGTACTATTGCATCATAACTATCAGTCACCGGAACCGCTATTGGACTAATGGAATATTCATGCTGAGCCTCTGACGGATTTACCCATGGGTCATACACATCCACTTCAATGTTGTACTCACCTAATTCACGCACAATATCCACTATTCGAGTATTGCGAAGATCGGGGCAATTCTCCTTGAAAGTCAAGCCCATGATGAGCACTTTTGCTCCATCAACGTGAATACGCTTTTTAAGCATAGCCTTTACTAATTGCGAAACTACATATGCACCCATACCGTCATTCAGACGGCGCCCAGCCAGAATAATTTCTGGGTGATAGCCTATCGACTGAGCTTTATGAGTCAAATAGTAAGGATCAACGCCAATACAATGTCCGCCTACCAGACCTGGACGGAAGGGTAAAAAATTCCACTTCGTTCCAGCAGCCTCTAGGACAGCTTCAGTATCTATCCCCATCTTGTTGAAAATAATAGCCAACTCGTTAATAAGTGCAATATTAAGGTCACGCTGCGTATTTTCAATCACTTTGGCAGCTTCGGCAACTTTTATGCTGCTTGCCTTATGAGTTCCTGCGGTAATAATTTGTCGATATAAAGCATCTACTATATCCGCCACTTCCGGAGTAGAACCTGATGTGACTTTTTTAATAGTCGTTACGCGATGTTCCTTATCGCCAGGATTGATGCGCTCTGGACTGTAACCGGCGAAGAAGTCGACGTTAAATTTCAACCCTGAGTATTTCTCTAGCACCGGAACGCAGTCTTCTTCGGTCGCGCCTGGATAAACAGTTGATTCATAAATAACCAAATCCCCCTGTTTAAGCACTCGTCCAATTGTTTCTGATGCCTTAATCAATGGCGTTAGATCTGGCTGATTATACTGATCAATCGGAGTTGGCACGGTGACAATAAAAACATTACATCCTTTCAGTACATCTGACTTAGCACTGAAGCTTAAATGCTTTGCTGCTTTTAACTCGTCGTCATTTACTTCTAATGTGCCATCACGCCCTTCATTCAGAGCATCAATTCGAGCTTGATTTATATCAAAGCCAATAACCGAACGATGCTTTCCAAACTCAACAGCCAATGGCAAACCGACGTACCCCAAGCCAACAACAGCGAGCTTTATATCTTCAAGTGACAGCATGTATTTATTCCGTGATAAATGTTTAAAATAATCGCTCTATGTTTTTTTCGTTGAAAAATCTCTTCAATATGAGCAACTCAATTAGAAAATCTCTCTGATCATCGATTAAAGGATTTTTCTGACATTGAATGCTCACATGATTGGGACCACTTTAGAGCATTCAAACACCACAACAGATCCCAAAACATTGATGCCGTGCCGTACACAAACCCAAATTTCAACACGCTACCGCCCCGGGATTTAAGCCCTCGATGCGGCGCTGAGTAACGAGGGCTCCCCTACCTCCGCGGTATGGGCATGCGAGCTCGTTGCCGACAGAAAAAAACTCTGACCAATTCAACACATTGATTAGCAAAACCACCCGGCGCCATCCATCTGACGTCATGAAAATGGAATCACGATAAGCTGTTGTGCTATCCAATATGAGCATTTCCTTAACCATAGCGTATGTAGAAGAATCTCTAAAGCGACCTCGGTCGTTGAAATTTCGAATCACGCACAAGCCCGCCGCCCAAGGAGAAGGAGTAAAAGCAACTGCCAGCTCAACCCCTTGCATACATTTTAGTGAACCCTATGCAGGTCAACGAGGAGGCAAATCAAGAGCCCCCCCCCCGACAAAAGCCATTTACTGGCGATCCATCCAGTAAGCATTTCGCTCCAAACGCAGGCACAACCCAGATATTTCACTTGCCCCGAAGGTTTTCATCGGCAAGTTCGCTCCCCTCAGGCCTGCGCTTAACCCAATTCCAATGATTCGTACTGACAGCATGATGGCTATTGGACACGACCCTTAACCGTTCATTCCAATAAATCATTAACTAACATCAATTTCCTATGAGGTTATTGCATCAGCTATCGATATGAGGATTTTTCTGACAGGGATGCAGACCCGAACCGGTGCATCACCAAAACATATCCAAAAAACGGCCGGCCACTCACCCGCCGACCTAGACCTGTGATATTAAGCGAATGATCCAGTGCTGCAAACTCAATTCAACCAACGGCACCGCTTCGGAAATAGTGGTGAACGGTGACCAGGTCAGCCACAATGATGAATGATGGCATATAGCCAATAGCCACACCTTCTACGCTACCGACTTCAAAAGACCTGACAAGGCTGCTATCGCATCCCCCTCAGGTATTCAGAGCATCAACATGACTTAGCTTGACTGTCGCTTTCTGAGAAAAAGAAATTCGCGCAGTGCTGCAAAGACAACACCAAATATTAAGCCCAACATAAGCCCTAGGACAATTATTAGTGCTTTTTTGGGTTTTATGGGGCTTAGGGGTTCTATTGCTTGCTTATCGATAGTGACCAGTTTGATTCTGGACATATCGATATTTAAATTCTGCAAGCGAACAGCTTCTGCGCGCATAGGGGCTACTCCGCTCAAGAATAGCTCCTCATTTTTCCGCTGATTCAAAACATCTATCTGCCGATTTGACTGCAGCAGTTGAAGCTCCTTAGCGATAAGCGAGACTCTTTTTTCCGAGAAATCATCTGACTTACGCTGCAATAACGCAGTGCGCTCTGCCTCCAAAGCCTCAACCCCCATAAAATAAAGAGGTATTTGTTGATTATTGATTTCTGTACGCATGATATTGGTGGAACTATCATGAATGGCATCACCAAAAGAAGATGGCGTTGCAGGCTTTCGGATGCCAAGTGATTTTGCGATCACAATAGCTTCGTTCAACTGCGCCACTCTTTCCATACGGTTGGTTTTTAACTGGACTCTAAGCGCACTGAGCTCGTCCTGCAATTGAGCACGCTTTACGAGGTCAGACTCTACAAGCAAAGCAATTTTGGCTTGTTTCTCTGTCTCATAATTGGCGCGAGCTGCATCCAACTTTCCGTTTAGCTCTGCCATCCTATTTTTGACGATAACTTCAAGATCAGAACCGATTTGTTCACGCTCATTTGAGATTGCATAATCAATGAGGCCATTCAATATCGCTACACCGTCTATATCCTTCGGATAAGTCATCTCAAGTTTAATATAGGCACTCAACGAATCTGCTTTCTTAGTATCTGGCAATATTAGCTTGATCGAGTTACGATTAAACTCTTCGAAACTTTGCTCTAGCGTTCGACCGGGCTGCACAAAATTCTTGAATAAATTCGGGTTAGCACGAAAAAAACCTAAACGAATATCGTAAGATTCAAGGGCCGCACCAACTTTATTCAAAGCCTCAGAAGGTGGGAGTTTATAGATTTCTGAACGATTCAAAGCGTCCAGTTCATTAATTGCTGAAGGTCGGAGAACACTCGTAACCTGAAACTCGGGAGTGGCTACAAAAGCGTATAGAACCGCTATCGCAGTCGAGAGCGCTGAAACCAGCAAAATCAGCTTCTTTTGCCGCCATATGGATCGGAAAAATGCTGCAAATTGAATGTCTTCAGCCGGGGAAATCTGCGGGGTGCGAAAGCTACTACTCACAACAAAAACCTGCCTTCAAGAATGAAACTGCGGGCTCGTTATGCAGGCATTTTGTAGCTCTTTAGCGTGTCATCTCGGCTATAACTCCCACCTAGCTGTTAAAGCCCACAAAAAGCCTGTTCTCGAGAACAATTAGCATTTTGACATCTAACGACAACAATACAAGTCTTGACAAGGCTGTAGGAGAATTCCTTCAAGCGAATTGCTCAATAGTCCTGTAGCAGAATCAACCACCTCGCCCAGCGAATGGGGTCGCTCTGTGCTCAGCCCCAGCGACAACTTCAATCTCGGCGACGACTCGCCTTCAGAACCACAGCAATCGCTGGCCCGACGATCATTCCCACGATTAGAAAGAGGATCATGAAGGCAGAAACCGCCAAGCCAGGCGTACGCCACCCCAGAAATGACAATGTAACGCT
This sequence comes from Pseudomonas sp. FP2335, assembly GCF_030687535.1. Lineage (NCBI taxonomy): Bacteria > Pseudomonadati > Pseudomonadota > Gammaproteobacteria > Pseudomonadales > Pseudomonadaceae > Pseudomonas > Pseudomonas sp. FP2335. The sequence goes on along the minus strand of NZ_CP117437.1, from coordinate 1,799,436 downwards.
TTGCTGGTTCTCCAAGACAAACGTCGCCACTGCCAGCACGAGCGACAATACAATCAGAACCTTGAAAACGCGTGCAAATGCACCCGACGACCTCCTCGGCAGCAGACTCACTCAGAGACCCTCGTCTTCATCTTCATTCACGCGATCCCGCAGCTCTTTGCCCGGCTTGAAGTGAGGCACAAACTTCCCGTCCAGGCTAACAGATTGCCCGGTTTTTGGGTTACGACCCACACGAGGTGCCCGATAATGAAGTGAAAAGCTACCAAAACCTCGAATTTCAATACGGTCACCAGTAGCCAAGCATTGCGACATTTGTTCAAGCATAGTCTTGATAGCCAGCTCTACATCCTTGGATGAAAGTAGCCCTTGATGGGTGACAATTCGTTCGATCAACTCCGACTTCGTCATATTTTTCCCTTCTTTTTCAAGCAGCTAGATCAGCGCTCCAAAGGTTTTAGCACGACTTGATGCTTTTGAAAAGCCCGTCCTCCGACTTCAGTTGGCATACCGACAAAAAATCGCGCAGCACCGCTACTGGAAAATTTCTACCCTCACTCCAAGGCACCCAAGCTCACCCCTGCCTGATTACCCCAAGAAATATATGGAGGCAATCAGTTACGTCGAACTCAGGCACAACTCGCCTCACAAGTACTTTTCGCCTCGCCCTCTGGACCTGATAGTTTTTGCCGGCGAACCGTATGCAACGGTGTAAGGAGGTACATCCTCCAACACCATCGATTGGCCACCAACGACTGCGCATTCGCCTATGCTAATACCATGACGTAAGCTTGCGCCGATCCCCACAGCTGCGAGCCTACCCACCCGGCAGCCGCCCCCCGTGCTGACACCGGGTGCCAGACTGGAAAAATCCTGCATTGTAGAATCGTGATCCAAAGATGCTTTTGTATTAACAATACAAAAATTACCTATTTCGCAGCTCGGATTTACAATCCCTCCCGCCATTATTACCGTACCCACGCCTATAGAAACATCACGCCCAATAATTGCGCTGGGATGTATGGCATTGACAAACATTAAGCTAGGGCACAATCCTGCAACTCTAGTTGCCACATCCTCCCTTACGGCATTATCTCCTATAGCAATAACTATTCCCTTGATACTGTGCTGTGCGACGAGCGTCGGGAGGTCCGATTCACACCCAAGAACCTGGTAGCCAAGCGTTTCAGCACCGGGCGCTCTAAAATCGTCTACGAAGCCAAGAATTGCATAGCGCGCCTGTTTTTCGACAATATCGATAATGACTTTGGCGTGACCGGACGACCCCAAAATTACAATCTTTTCCATACTCAACTCCTAAACTGACCGACTACCGAGGGAGTGCTACGACAGCCTCGCGATTCGATTCAATACCACCAGACAATATCACCACTACTTATTGAAAGTACTTATCACAATAACTATCAGCTAATTATTTTGCGCGCTTCTATACACTCAACCTCGACCAGCTTCCAAAAGCTTAACGTTTCCGCAACTTTCAAGTACGCTCATTACTAAATGAGCATCATAGCTAGAATACATTTATTCTGATTTGGCGATCCAACGAATTTCAGGCACAAAAAAGGGCGACCGAAGTCGCCCTTTTTCTAAAGCCTTACAGAACTTAGTTCTGCTTAGCCATTGCTTGACGCAACAGAGCAGCCATAGTGGTGTCAGCTGCTGCTTCGCCTTCCGGAGCCGATTTCAGGCTCTGGATTGCTTCTTTCTCTTCAGCATCGTCTTTCGACTTGATGGAGAGCTGGATTACACGGCTCTTGCGATCAACGCTGATGATCTTGGCTTCTACTTCCTGGCCTTCTTTCAGAACGTTGCGCGCGTCTTCAACGCGGTCACGGCTGATTTCGGAGGCTTTCAGAGTTGCTTCGATATCGTCGGCCAGAGTGATGATGGCGCCTTTAGCGTCAACTTCCTTCACGATGCCTTTAACGATTGCGCCTTTGTCGTTGTCCTGAACGTATTCAGAGAACGGGTCGCTTTCCAGCTGCTTGATACCCAGGGAGATACGCTCGCGCTCTGGGTCAACCGACAGGATAACGGTGTCCAGCTCGTCGCCCTTCTTGAAACGACGAACAGCTTCTTCGCCAACTTCGTTCCAGGAGATGTCGGACAGGTGAACCAGGCCGTCGATGCCGCCGTCCAGACCAATGAAGATACCGAAATCGGTGATCGACTTGATGGTGCCGGAGATTTTATCGCCCTTGTTGAACTGGCCAGAGAAATCTTCCCATGGGTTAGATTTGCACTGCTTGATGCCCAGGGAGATACGACGACGCTCTTCGTCGATGTCCAGAACCATAACTTCCACTTCGTCGCCGACTTGTACGACTTTCGAAGGGTGGATGTTCTTGTTGGTCCAGTCCATTTCGGAAACGTGTACCAGGCCTTCAACGCCTTCTTCCAGCTCAGCGAAGCAGCCGTAGTCGGTCAGGTTGGTAACACGCGCGGTTACGCGAGTGCTTTCTGGGTAACGGGCTTTGATAGCAACCCATGGATCTTCACCCAGTTGCTTCAGGCCCAGGGAAACACGGTTGCGTTCGCGATCGTATTTCAGAACCTTCACATCGATCTCGTCGCCAACGTTGACGATTTCAGATGGATGCTTGATGCGCTTCCAAGCCATGTCGGTAATGTGCAGCAGGCCATCGACGCCACCCAGATCGACGAATGCGCCGTAATCGGTGAGGTTCTTGACGATACCTTTGACTTGTTGGCCTTCCTGCAGGGATTCCAGCAGAGCTTCACGCTCGGCGGAGTTCTCTGCTTCCAGGACGCTGCGACGGGAAACGACAACGTTGTTGCGCTTCTGATCGAGCTTGATGACCTTGAATTCGAGTTCCTTGCCTTCCAGGTGCGTGGTGTCGCGCACTGGACGAACGTCGACCAAAGAACCTGGCAGGAACGCACGGATGCCGTTAACGTCGACAGTGAAGCCGCCTTTAACCTTACCGTTGATAACGCCCTTGACCACTTCTTCAGCTGCGAAGGCTGCTTCGAGAACAATCCAGCATTCAGCGCGCTTGGCTTTTTCACGGGACAGCTTGGTTTCACCGAAACCGTCTTCAACCGAGTCCAGAGCAACGTGAACTTCGTCACCGACATTGATAGTCAGGTCACCAGCATCGTTGTAGAACTGTTCCAGCGGGATCAGAGCTTCAGACTTCAGACCAGCGTGAACGGTTACCCAGCGAGCTTGGTAATCGATATCAACGATAACACCGGTGATGATGGAGCCAGCCTGAAGGTTCAGGGTTTTTAGGCTTTCTTCAAAGAGTTCCGCAAAGCTTTCGCTCATTTTAATTCCTGTTGATAAGGGCGAAGAATACGCCCATCTCCACACCCCAGACGGTGTGGGTCAATTTCAGTTAAAAGAAGCCACCGCAGGACTATGACTGGTCCCCCGCGGCCTTCTTGATCACCCGGCAATATCGCGAATGGCGATTTCACTCAAGATGCGTTCCAGCACCTGCTCGATGGACAACTCCGTGGAATCCAGCTGTATGGCGTCAGCCGCCGGCTTGAGCGGGGCTACCGCACGCTGGGTGTCACGCTCATCGCGTGCACGGATCTCATCTAGCAGACTCGACAGACTAACACCATCGACTTTGCCCTTCAACTGCAAGTAGCGCCGGCGAGCCCGCTCCTCGGCGCTGGCGGTCAGGAAAATCTTCAGGGGCGCCTCGGGAAACACCACCGTCCCCATGTCACGACCATCGGCAACCAGGCCCGGCGGCTCTTGAAATGCCCGCTGGCGCTGCAGCAACGCATCACGCACGGCCGGCAGCGCGGCGATCTGGGAGGCCCACGAGCCGACTTGCTCGTTGCGCAAATCATCGGTCACATCATCCCCTTCCAGAATGATGCGCTGCGGATGACCTTCCGTCGCCCCGACGAACTGCACATCAAGATGCGCCGCCAGCAGTTTCAAGGATTCTTCGTTGGTCAGATCGACGCCATGGTTGCGCGCAGCAAATGCCAGCAGGCGGTAAAGCGCGCCGGAATCCAGCAGGCACCAGCCCAGGCGCTTGGCCAGGATGCCGGCGATTGTGCCTTTGCCCGAGCCGCTTGGCCCGTCGATGGTAATCACCGGTGCTTTGATATTCACAATTGAGCCTCTTGGGCAACACGGATGCCGACTTGGGCACACAGTGTAAGAAAGTTCGGAAAAGACGTAGCAACATTGGCACAGTCACGAATACGAATCGGCGCTGCCGCCCGTAGGGAGGCCACGCTGAACGCCATTGCAATCCGGTGATCGCCATGGGCATGGACTTCACCACCACCCAGCAACCCACCGTCAATAATAATCCCATCTGAGGTCGGTTCACACTTGACCCCCAGCACCCGCAGACCATCGGCCATCACCTGGATACGATCGGACTCTTTCACGCGCAGCTCTTCAGCCCCACACAACACCGTTCGCCCCTCAGCGCAGGCCGCCGCGACAAACAGTACTGGAAACTCATCGATCGCCAACGGCACCAGCGCCTGGGGAATGTCGATACCCTTCAGCACAGCTGCGCGCACACGCAGATCAGCGACAGGCTCGCCACCCACTTCACGGGGATTTTCCAGGGTGATGTCCGCCCCCATCAGCCGCAGGATGTCGATTACCCCAGTGCGCGTCGGATTGATACCGACATGTTCCAGCACCAGCTCGGAACCCTCGGCAATCGTGGCGGCCACCAGGAAAAACGCCGAAGAGGAAATATCCCCTGGCACTTCAATACGGGTAGCGACCAGCGCACGCCCGGATTCAACCGACGCCGTAGCACCCTCCACCACCACCGGGTAGCCAAAACCTCGCAACATGCGCTCAGTATGGTCGCGGGTCGGCGCAGGCTCGGTCACTGCGGTCTTGCCTTCGGCATACAGCCCAGCCAGCAACAGGCAGGACTTGACCTGGGCACTGGCCATCGGCAGCGCGTAACTCAAGCCCTTCAACACCTGCCCGCCACGAATGGTCAACGGCGGACGCCCCTCAGGCCCAGTCTCGATCACCGCGCCCATTTTTCGCAGCGGCTCTGCCACGCGGCTCATCGGGCGCCTGGACAGTGACGCATCCCCCGTCAACACGCTGTCGAAACGCTGCGCGGTCAACAAGCCGGACAGCAAGCGCATGGACGTACCGGAATTCCCCAGGTAGATCGGCCCCGGCGCAGGCTTCAAGCCATGCAAGCCCACGCCGTGAATTGTCACGCGCCCATGGTGCGGCCCCTCGATCACCACGCCCATATCGCGAAACGCCTGCAAGGTCGCCAGGGCGTCTTCACCTTCGAGGAAACCTTCAACCTCGGTCACGCCATCTGCCAACGAGCCCAGCATGATCGAGCGATGAGAGATCGACTTGTCACCCGGCATGCGAATACGCCCGCTCAAGCGCCCACCCGGGTTGGCGACGAAGGTCAGCTCATCGGTGCTCACAGCGGTTTCGACGTAAGCCCGGCGCTCCAGAATCTTGCCGAAGTGCTCACGTGCCACCCGCGCACGGGTGAATACGCCCAGCAACTGATGACCATCCCCTGCATCGACCGCGTCCCGCAGGGCGTCGAGATCACTGCGGAAGGTATCCAGCGTGCGCAACACCGCTTCGCGGTTGGCGAGGAAGATGTCGTGCCACATCACCGGGTCGCTGCCGGCAATCCGCGTAAAGTCGCGAAAGCCACCGGCGGCGTAACGGAAAATCTCGAGGTTTTCGTTGCGCTTGGCCAGGGAATCCACCAAGCCAAATGCCAACAGATGCGGCAAGTGGCTGGTCGCCGCGAGCACTTCGTCATGACGCTCGACCTGCATATGCTCGACATCCGCCCCCAACGCGCGCCACAGACCATCCACTACGGCCAGCGCAGCCGGATCGGTTTGCGCCAATGGCGTCAGGATCACTTTATGGCGGCGGAACAGCTGCGCATTGGACGCCTCCACCCCACTCTGCTCGGAACCGGCAATCGGATGCCCAGGCACGAACCGCGCAGGCATGCCGCCAAAGGCCAGTTGCGCCGCGCGCACCACATTGCCCTTGGCGCTGCCGACATCCGTCAGAATCGCCTGCCCCAGATCCATCCCCGCCAGCAGAGCCAGCAACTTCTCCATCGCCAGGATCGGCACGGCAAGCTGGATCACATCAGCGCCATGGCACGCGAGCGCCAGGTCCGCCTCACAGCGATCCACCACCCCCAACTCAACCGCCAACTTGCGCGACTGCGGGTCCAGGTCCACACCGACCACTTCGCCACACAGCCCACTTTCACGCAGGCCCTTGGCAAAGGAGCCGCCGATCAAACCCAGGCCGACCACCACCAGGCGACCGATCATAGGCACGACAGGTTGCAATGCAGTGACATCAACCACGAGCCAGAACCTTGGCCAGCGCCTCCAGGAAGCGGGCATTTTCAGCCGGCAAACCAATGGTGATACGCAAGTGGTTCGGCATGCCGTAATTGGCCACCGGGCGCACGATCACACCCTCGCGCAGCAGCCCCTGGAACACCGGGGCCGCCACCTGGCCGAGGTCGACACAGATGAAGTTGCCCTTGGACGGAATCCAGCCCAGGCCCAACTCACGGAAGCCTTCCTGCAATTGCAGCATGCCGCTTTGGTTGATACGACGACCTTCTTCCAGGTACTCGGTATCCTTCACCGCCGCACAAGCTGCCGCCAGGGCGAAGCTGTTGACGTTGAACGGCTGGCGAACACGGTTCAGCACATCGGCGACGACTGCGGTGGACAGGCCGTAACCGACTCGCAGCGACGCCAGGCCATAGGCCTTGGAGAACGTGCGCGATACCAGCAGGTTCGGGTAGGCCGCAAGGAAGTCCAGGCCGTCCGGCAGGTCACTGCCTTCGGCGTACTCGATGTAGGCTTCGTCCAGCACGACGAGCACATGCTCCGGTACGTCCTGCAGGAAATCGTCCAACGCCTGCGCATCGAACCAGGTCCCGGTCGGGTTGTTCGGGTTGGCGATAAACACCACGCGGGTCTGTGCATCGATGGCCGCCAGCATCGCTGGCAGATCGTGGCCCCAGTCCTTCGCAGGAATCACCCGCGCATCCGCACCAACCGCCTGGGTAACGATAGGGTAGACGGCGAACGCATGCTCGCTGAACACCGCATTGAGGCCCGGCGCCAGGTAAGCACGGCCGACCAGCTCAAGGATGTCGTTGGAACCGTTGCCCAGAGTCACCTGGTTCAGCTCGACCCGGCACTTCTCTGCCAACAGCGACTTGAGGGCAAAACCGTTGCCATCGGGATAACGGGTCAGCTCGGCCAACTCTTCACGAATCGCCGCCAACACCTTGGGGCTCGGGCCCAGCGGGTTCTCGTTGCTGGCCAGCTTGACGATCTTTGCCGGGTCCAGGTTCAACTCACGCGCCAACTCGTCCACAGGCTTGCCCGGAACGTAAGGCGACAGTTGCTGCACGCCCGGCTGCGCCAGGGCGAGAAAGTTGCCACTCATGTTAACGCCTCACAAAACCGCTTTCGGGTAAGAGCCCAGCACCTTGAGCGCCACGGCTTCCTGGCTGATCTTCTCCAGCACGCCCTTGACCAGCGGGTCGCGGTGATGGCCGATGAAGTCGATAAAGAACACGTAGGTCCATTTACCACTGCGCGAAGGACGGGTCTCGATGCGCGTCAGGTCAATCCCGTTGTCGTGGAACGGCACCAGCAGTTCATGCAGCGCGCCGGGCTTGTTGCTCATGGAAACGATGATCGAGGTCTTGTCGTCGCCAGTCGGCGGCACTTCCTGGCTGCCAATCATCAGGAAACGCGTGGAGTTATCCGGGCGATCCTCGATTTTCTCGGCCAGGCGCGTCAGGCCGTACAGGCCCGCAGCCATATCACCGGCAATCGCCGCCGAGTTCCACTCCCCCTTGACCCGCTTGGCCGCTTCGGCGTTGCTGGACACCGCCACGCGCTCGACATTCGGGTAGTGCGCATCCAGCCACTTGCGGCACTGGGCCAGGGACTGGGCGTGGGAATAGATACGGCTGATGCTGTCGGTCTTGGTGTTCTCACCCACCAGCAAGTGGTGGTGGATACGCAGTTCGACTTCACCGCAGATCACCATGTCGTGCTCAAGGAAGCTGTCCAGGGTGTGGTTGACCGCGCCCTCGGTGGAGTTTTCCACCGGGACCACGCCAAAGTTCACCGCCCCCGCCGCCACTTCGCGGAACACTTCATCGATCGCCGCCATCGGCTTGCTGATCACGGCGTGGCCAAAGTGCTTCATGGCTGCCGCCTGGGTGAAGGTGCCTTCAGGGCCGAGGTAAGCCACTTTCAGCGGCTGCTCCAGAGCCAGGCACGAAGACATGATTTCGCGGAACAACCGCGCCATCTCTTCGTTGCCCAGGGGGCCTTTATTGCGTTCCATCACGCGCTTGAGCACCTGGGCCTCACGCTCGGGACGATAGAACACCGGCACCTCGCCTTCAGCCAGGGACGCCATCTTCACCCGTGCCACTTCCTGGGCGCAGCGCGCACGCTCACTGATCAGCTCCAGGACTTTCTCGTCCAGGCTGTCAATGCGCACGCGCAGGGCCTTGAGTTCTTGCTCAGACATTAGCCGTGTTCCTTTTCGAACTCTGCCATGTAGGCAACCAGCGCGTTGATCGCATGGATGTCGACGGCGTTGTAGATGGAGGCGCGCATGCCGCCGACCGAACGGTGACCCTTGAGGTTCAGCAGGCCACGCGCGTCGGCACCGGCCAGGAACGGCTTGTCCAGGCGATCATCAGCCAGACGGAACGGCACGTTCATCCACGAGCGGTCAGTGCGGTTGATCGGGTTGCTGTACAGGCCGCTGGCGTCGATGAAGTCGTACAGGGTGCGCTGCTTCTCTTCGTTCAGCTTGCCCATGGCAGCCACACCGCCCTGCTCTTTGAGCCACTCGAACACCAGGCCGGACAGATACCAGGCGAAAGCCGGCGGAGTGTTGTACATCGAGCCGTTATCAGCCGCGACCTTGTAGTTGAGCATGGTCGGGCACAGCGAACGGGCGCGACCCAGCAGGTCTTCGCGGACGATATTGACCAGGATGCCGCTCGGGCCGATGTTCTTTTGCGCACCGGCGTAGATCATGCCGTATTTGGACACATCGATCGGGCGCGAAAGAATGTCAGAAGACATGTCACACACCAGCGGAACGTCGCCCACTTCCGGTACCCAGTCGAACTCCAGGCCACCGATGGTTTCGTTCGCGACGTAGTGCACGTAGGCCGCATCCTTCGACAGCTTCCATTCGTTCTGACCTGGAATCGCGAAGTAATCGTAGGGCTTGGCAGTGCCCGCCACATTCACGTGACCGTAACGGGAGGCCTCTTCAATGGCCTTCTGCCCCCAGATACCGGTGTCGATATAGTCGGCAGTGCCGTCTTCCGGCAGCAGGTTCAGCGGGATCTGGGCGAACTGCTGGCTGGCGCCACCTTGCAGGAACAGCACTTTGTAATTGGATGGGATGTCCAGCAAGTCGCGCAGGTCCTGCTCGGCCTTGTTGGCAATGGATACGAACTCATCGCTGCGATGGCTCATTTCCATCACAGAGAGGCCTTTTCCATGCCAGTCGAGGAGTTCACCCTGCGCACGCTGCAGGACTGCTTCAGGAAGCGCCGCGGGACCGGCACAGAAGTTATAGGCTCTCTTGCTCACATCCAATCTCACTCTGATCTGGTGGGGCTGCAATCATGTTCGGCAACAACCTTTCTCTGGAGCGAATTCCCGTGGGAGCCGGCTTGCCTGCGATAAGGGCACCTCGGTATCGCAGTGATACCGCGGCGCTGCCATCGCAGGCAAGCCAGCTCCCACATTGACCGCATCCAGCCAAAGGATGTGTTATTTCACAAGGGACAAACAACAAGGGGGCGAATCTTCATCCGCCCCCTGTGTGTCCGCTTATTCCTGCGGTTCTTCTTCGCCTGCGGCAGCGTCGAGGGTTGGCTCGTCAACGTTGTCATCGCCTGCTGCGATCACCTCGCCGTCAAACTCTTCACCTTCCAGCTCCTCGCCTTCGACTTCCGATGGCTCCTGGACACGCTCCAGGCCCACCAGGGTTTCGTCGCTGGCCAGCTTGATCAGCGTCACGCCCTGGGTGTTACGGCCCAGGCTCGACACTTCGGCCACACGAGTACGCACCAGGGTGCCCTGGTCGGAAATCAGCATGATTTCCTCGCCATCGAGCACCTGGACCGCACCGACCAGACGGCCGTTGCGGTCGTTGCTGACCATGGCGATCACGCCCTGGCCGCCACGTTTGTACTCCGGGAACTCGCTGATGGCGGTCCGCTTGCCATAACCACGCGCCGAAGCGGTGAGGATCTGGCTGCCTTCTTCAGGGATCAGCATCGAAATCAGCTTCTGCCCTTCCGGCAGGCGCATGCCGCGCACACCGCGGGCGGTACGGCCCATGGCACGCACGTCGGATTCCTTGAAGCGCGTTACCTTGCCGCCGTCGGAGAACAGCATGACCTCACGCTCGCCATCGGTGATGGCCGCAGAGATCAGTACGTCGCCTTCATCCAGCTCCAGGGCGATCAGGCCCACGCTGCGTTGACGGCTGAAGGACTCCAGCGGGGTCTTCTTCACGGTGCCTTTGGCGGTCGCCATGAAGATGAAGTGACCTTCGGTATATTCCTCCACCGGCAGCATGGTGGTGATGTATTCATCACTGTCCAGCGGCAGCAGGTTGACCAGCGGACGGCCACGGGCGGCACGGGAGGCTTCCGGGATTTCGTAGGTTTTCAGCCAGTACACCTTGCCCTTGCTGGAGAACAGCAGCAGCGTGGTGTGACTGTTGGCGACCAGCAGGTGAGCGATGTAGTCCTCATCCTTCACGCCGGTAGCCGATTTACCTTTACCACCACGACGCTGGGCCTGGTACGCAGCCAAAGGCTGGGTCTTGGCGTAGCCACCGTGGGAAATGGTCACGACGCGCTCTTCTTCCGGGATCATGTCACCCAGGGTCAGGTCGAGGCGTGCATCGAGAATCTCGGTGCGGCGCACGTCGCCGTATTCGGCGCGGATCACTTCCAGTTCTTCGCGGATCACTTCCATCAGGCGCACAGCGCTGCTGAGGATGCGGATCAACTCGCCGATCTGGTTGAGGATCTCCTGGTACTCGGCCAGCAGCTTCTCGTGCTCCAGGCCGGTCAGGCGGTGCAGGCGCAGTTCCAGGATGGCCTGGGCCTGTTCCGGCGACAGGAAGTACTTGCCTTCGCGCAGGCCGTATTGCGGGTCCAGGGTTTCCGGACGGCACGAGTCGGCACCGGCACGCTCAACCATCGCCACCACGGCGCTGGATTCCCAAGGCGTGCTGATCAGCGCTTCCTTGGCTTCCGACGGGGTTGGCGAGGCCTTGATCAGAGCGATCACCGGGTCGATGTTCGACAGCGCAACCGCCTGGCCTTCCAGGATGTGGCCGCGTTCGCGGGCCTTGCGCAGTTCGAATACGGTACGGCGGGTCACCACTTCACGACGGTGACGGACGAAGGCTTCCAGCAGATCCTTGAGGTTCAGGATGCGCGGGCGGCCATCGATCAGTGCAACCACGTTGATGCCGAACACGCTTTGCAGCTGGGTCTGGGCGTAGAGGTTGTTGAGGATCACCTCAGGCACTTCGCCACGACGCAGCTCGATCACCACGCGCATACCGTCTTTGTCGGACTCGTCGCGCAGCTCGGTAATGCCTTCGAGCTTCTTCTCTTTGACCAGCTCGGCGATCTTCTCGATCAGACGCGCCTTGTTCAGCTGGTACGGCAGTTCGGTGATGACGATCTGCTGGCGACCACCGACCTTGTCGATGTCTTCGATCATCGAGCGGGCGCGCATGTAAATGCGGCCGCGGCCGGTGCGGTAGGCTTCGATGATGCCGGCGCGACCATTGATGATCGCGGCAGTCGGGAAGTCCGGACCGGGGATGTATTGCATCAGCTCGTCGACAGTCAGCTCGGGGTTGTCGATGAGGGCCAGGCAACCGTCGATGACTTCACCGAGGTTGTGCGGCGGGATGTTGGTCGCCATGCCCACGGCGATACCACTGGAACCGTTGACCAGCAGGTTGGGAATCTTGGTTGGCATGACAGCCGGGATCATTTCGGTGCCGTCGTAGTTCGGCACCCAGTCCACGGTTTCTTTATGCAGGTCGGCCAGCAGCTCGTGCGCCAGCTTGGTCATGCGCACTTCGGTGTATCGCATGGCCGCGGCGTTGTCGCCGTCGACCGAACCGAAGTTGCCCTGACCGTCTACCAGCAGGTAACGCAGGGAAAACGGCTGGGCCATCCGAACGATGGTGTCGTACACCGCAGTGTCGCCGTGAGGGTGATACTTACCGATCACGTCACCGACAACACGGGCAGATTTCTTGTACGGCTTGTTCCAGTCGTTACCCAGCTCGCTCATCGCGAACAGCACACGCCGGTGCACGGGCTTCAAGCCATCGCGCGCATCAGGCAGTGCCCGACCGACAATTACGCTCATCGCGTAGTCGAGGTAGGACTGTTTCAGCTCGTCTTCGATATTGACCGGGAGGATTTCTTTGGCCAGTTCGCCCATGAGAAGCCTGATTCCTTTTTCGGGTGAAACCTCGTCACATCCATATGGGACGAACGAAGCTCGCCGCTGCCGGCACGGTGCCTGACAACGACTTACGACAAATCAACGAGTTATGACACGGATCTGCACGTTATAGGCCACCCCTCGGGGCGGCCTTGGAAACCGCCGGATGTTATCACAATCGCCGCCACGCACCTATCCCCCTGATGCGCATGGAGCATAGTAAGTTGACGGATGACAGGCTTGAGGGCGACGAGAGGGGCTCAGAGCTGGATCCAAGCCCGTTTCCGGGGGCAAATTGGCTTAATGCAGGCGCTTACGACACATCAACTTGGCCAGCTTGGCAGCGTCCGGCCGTTCGACCACGCCTTTTTCGGTCACGATCACGTCGATCAGGTCGGCCGGGGTCACGTCGAACACCGGATTGAAGGCTGCCACATCCGCCGCGAAGCGCTGGCCGGCGACTTCGAGCAACTCACCGGCATCGCGCTCTTCCAGGGCAATATCATCGCCAGTGGCCATCATCAGGTCCAGGGTAGAACTCGGCGCCACGACCATGAAACGCACGCCGTGGTGCATCGCGCATACAGCCAGCTGGTAAGTGCCGATCTTGCTGATCACATCACCGTTGGCGGCAATGCAGTCGGCGCCGACGATGACCCAGGTCACACCTTTGGTCTTGAGGATATGCGCACCGGCCGAGTCGGCGTTCACCGTCACCGGGATACCCTCGCCCGCCAGCTCCCAGGCGGTCAGCCGCGAACCTTGCAGCCAGGGCCGGGTTTCATTGGCATAAACCTGCTCGACCATGCCCTCCAAAAAGGCCGCACGAATAACCCCAAGCGCCGTGCCGACGCCGCCGGTGGCCAGTGCGCCAGCATTGCCATGGGTGAGGATCGCCTGGGCATTGCCCTGGTGCTTGCGAATCAACTCGACGCCGAGCTGGGCCATGGTCAGGTTGGCTTCACGATCACTTTCATGGATCGCAATCGCTTCGGCCTCCAGCATCGCCAGCGGATCGGCGTGCTTTTTGACGCGATCGAGGCGGTCACGCATGCGCTTCAACGCCCAGAACAGGTTCGACGCAGTGGGGCGGGCGTCGGCTAAAAGTGCGTAGTCTTCTTCCCAGGCGGCCTGCCAGTCACCACCCTCGGCAATCCGCTTACGGGCGGCGAGCACCAGGCCATAGGCGGCACTGATACCAATGGCTGGCGCGCCCCGCACCACCATCGTACGGATCGCGGCGGCCACGGCTTCAACCGTGGAGCACGCGACCCAGCTTTCCCGGGACGGCAAGGCACGCTGATCGAGCAGGTACAGCGCGCCATCACGCCAATCGATGGCCTTCACTTTCTCCGCAGCCAACAGTCGATCGCGCATCCCTTACTCCGCACTCATGAACAAAAGCCGCCGATTATAGCGATCCGCCAGCCAGGACGCTCGGGTATACTTCGGCCTTCTTTTATAGCTGCCTGGGAAGAAGCCCGCGATGACCTCCACTGCCGCCCCGCTCGACTTGGTGTTGCTGCCGACCTGGCTGGTGCCTGTCGAACCTGCCGGCGTGGTGCTCAAGGACCACGCCCTAGGCATCCGCGACGGGCGCATCGCGTTTATCGGCCCACGGGCGACGGCGCTGAAACTGGCGGCCACCGAGGTCCGTGAGTTGCCGGGCATGCTGCTCAGCCCTGGCCTGATCAACGCCCACGGGCACGCGGCAATGAGCCTGTTTCGCGGCCTGGCCGACGACCTGCCGCTGATGACCTGGCTGGAAAAACACATCTGGCCCGCCGAAGCCAAGTGGGTCGACGAAGCGTTCGTGCGCGACGGCACCGACCTGGCCATCGCCGAGCAGCTCAAGAGCGGCATTACCTGCTTCAGCGACATGTACTTCTACCCCAAGGTGGCCAGCGACTGCGTGCACAACAGCGGCATGCGCGCGCAGATTGCAATTCCGATCCTCGACTTCCCGATTCCCGGCGCCAGCAGCGCCGACGAGGCGATTCGCCAGGGCGTCGAGCTGTTCGGCGACCTCAAGCATCACCCCCGCGTCAACATCGTCTTCGGCCCCCACGCACCGTACACCGTGAGCGATGAAAACCTGGAAAAGATCCGGGTCATGGCCGAAGAGCTGGATGCTTCAATCCATATGCACGTTCACGAAACCGCCTTCGAAGTGCAGCAAGCTGTCGAGCAGACCGGCGAGCGCCCACTGGCACGCCTGGCCCGCCTCGGGCTGTTGGGCCCGCGCTTCCAGGCCGTTCATATGACCCAAATCAGCGAGGCCGACCTGGCTTTGCTGGTAGAAAGCAACACCAGCGTCATCCATTGCCCGGAGTCCAACCTGAAACTGGCCAGCGGCTTCTGCCCGGTGGAGCGTCTGTGGCAGGCTGGGGTGAATGTGGCGATCGGCACCGATGGCGCCGCCAGCAACAATGACCTCGACCTGCTGGGCGAAACCCGCACCGCCGCGATGCTGGCCAAGGCCGTCGCCGGTTCGGCCACCGCCCTGGATGCCCATCGCGCCTTGCGCATGGCCACACTCAATGGTGCGCGCGCCATGGGCCTGGAAAGCGAAATTGGCTCGCTGGAAGTTGGCAAGGCGGCGGATATGGTCGCCTTCGATCTGTCGGGGCTGGCGCAACAACCGATCTACGATCCGGTCTCACAACTTATATATGCCACCGGACGCGATTGCGTGAAACATCTCTGGGTCGCCGGCAAGCAGTTGCTCGACGACCGGCAATTGACCCGCATGGATGAACAACAGTTGACCGCCACGGCCATCGCCTGGGGCCAACGCATCGGCGGGCATAGCGAATAACGCCGGCCTTGAAGCGGTACGTTCAAGACCGACAAACCGATTTATCAGATTTAGAGGATGCACCATGAGCAACGTCGACCACGCCGAAATCGCCAAGTTTGAAGCCCTGGCCCACCGCTGGTGGGACCGCGAAAGCGAGTTCAAACCCCTGCACGACATCAACCCGCTGCGGGTCAACTGGATTGACGAACGTGTCAACCTGGCCGGCAAGAAGGTGCTGGACGTTGGTTGCGGCGGTGGCATCCTCAGCGAAGCCATGGCCCAGCGCGGCGCCACGGTGATGGGCATCGACATGGGCGAAGCGCCTCTGGCCGTGGCTCAGTTGCACCAGCTGGAATCCGGCGTGAACGTCGAATACCGCCAGATCACCGCCGAAGATCTCGCCGAGCAAATGCCCGAGCAGTTCGATGTGGTCACGTGCCTTGAGATGCTCGAACACGTGCCTGACCCGTCCTCGGTGATCCGCGCCTGCTTCCGCATGGTCAAGCCTGGCGGCCAGGTGTTCTTCTCCACCATCAACCGCAACCCCAAGGCCTACCTGTTCGCGATCATCGGCGCCGAATACATCATGAAGCTGCTGCCGCGCGGCACCCATGACTTCAAGAAATTCATCCGCCCGTCCGAGCTGGGCGCGTGGAGCCGTCAGGCCGGGCTGACCGTCAAGGACATCATCGGCCTGACCTACAACCCGCTGACCAAGCACTACAAGCTGGCCAGCGACGTTGACGTCAACTACATGATCCAGACCCTGCGCGAGGAATAAGCCTGTGAAGTTGCGAGCAGTTCTCTTCGACATGGACGGTACACTGCTGGACACCGCGCCGGACTTTATCGCCATCTGCCAGGCGATGCGCGCCGACCGCGGGCTGGCGCCGATCAACGACCAGCACATCCGCGATGAAATCTCCGGCGGTGCGCGGGCGATGGTGGCCGTGACCTTCTCGATGGACCCCGAATCCCCAGGTTTTGAAGAGTTGCGCCTGGAATTCCTGGAGCGTTACCTCAAGGGCTGTGCGATCCACAGCAAACTGTTCGACGGCATGGACGAACTGCTGGCAGACATCGAAAAGTCCAAGCTGGTCTGGGGCGTGGTCACCAACAAGCCGCTGCGCTTTGCCGAACCGATCATGCAGCAGTTGGGCCTGGCCGAGCGCTCGGCGCTGTTGATCTGCCCGGACCACGTGAAGAACAGCAAGCCCGACCCTGAGCCCCTGATCCTGGCGTGCAAAATGCTCGACCTGGACCCAGCCAGCGTGCTGTTCGTCGGCGATGACCTGCGCGACATCGAGTCCGGTCGCGACGCCGGCACCCGTACGGCGGCGGTCACATTCGGTTATATCCATCCGGACGACAACCCGCGTAACTGGGGCGCCGATGTCGTGGTGGATCACCCGCTGGAATTGCGCAAAGTGCTCGATAGCGCGCTGTGCAGTTGCTGATTGCTCAAGAATCTCAAAAACACCGATTCCATGTGGGAGCTGGCTTGCACATTGAGCGCTGTATCACTGTGAATTTTGTCGAGGCTATTTATGTTTGATTACTCTGCGCGTCCAGAACTGCTCAAAGGCCGGGTGATCCTGGTGACCGGCGCCGGTCGCGGGATTGGCGCGGCGGCGGCGAAAACCTACGCCGCCCATGGCGCCACCGTGCTGTTGCTGGGTAAGACCGAAGCCAACCTGGCCCAGGTGTATGACGAAATCGAAGCGGCCGGCCACCCCCAGCCGGTGGTGATCCCGTTAAACCTGGAGACCGCCCTGCCCCATCAATACGATGAGCTGGCTGCGATGATCGAAAAGGAATTCGGTCACCTCGACGGCCTGCTGCACAACGCCTCGATCATCGGCCCACGTACGCCGATCGAACAGTTGTCCGGCGAGAATTTCATGCGCGTGATGCACGTGAACGTCAACGCGATGTTCATGCTCACCAGCACCCTGCTGCCGCTGCTCAAGCTGTCCCAGGATGCGTCGGTGGTGTTCACCTCCAGCAGCGTCGGGCGTAAGGGTCGGGCGTACTGGGGGGCTTATGGTGTGTCGAAATTTGCCACTGAGGGCTTGATGCAGACCCTGGCGGACGAGCTTGAGGATGTGGCAGCGGTACGCTCTAACAGCATCAACCCAGGTGGCACACGCACCAGCATGCGCGCCCAGGCCTATCCAGGGGAAAATCCGATGGAACGACCTGCGCCAGAAGAGATCATGCCGGTGTACCTGTACTTGATGGGGCCGGACAGCGCTGGCATCAACGGCCAGGCGTTCGACGCGCAGTAACAACTGACACACCATAAAACTAAATGTGGGAGGGGTCTGTGTGGGAGCGGGCTTGCTCGCGAAAGCGGAGTGTCAGCCAGCAAGTCTGGTCCTGATACACCGCTTTCGCGAGCAAGCCCGCTCCCACACAAGCCCGCTCCCACATTTTTTATTGCGGTGTTAGCTAGTTTTTCACCACTTCTTCAAGGGTGAAGCGGCCCAACGGGTTCTGCAGGAAGTTACTGATATTGCTGCGCGAGATATTGATATACGGGCTGTAGTACAAGTCGATCCAGTTCACATCCTGCTTCGCCAACTTCTGCAATTGCACATACATCTGCTCACGCTTGGCCGGGTCCGCTTCGATCCGCGCGGCTGCCACCAGGTCCTTGACCTTGTCGTTCTTGTAGCGAGTCATGTAGTTCTGGTTGGTGTCGTGGCCCAGCACGAAGGTGGTCTTCTGGTCCGGGTCGAGGATGTCGTTGGTCCAGTACATCACCGAAATATCGTACTCACCGTCCACCAGCATCTGCCAGCTCTGGGTCGGGTCGACCTTTTGCAGGTTGGCGGTCACGCCGACCTTGGCCAGTTGGTCCTTGATGATCACCGCGATCTGCTCGTCGGCTTCGTTGCCGGCGTTGACCACATAGTTGAGCTTCAAGTCCTTGGCACCGGCAGCCGCCAGCAGTTTCTTGGCTTCGGCCGGGTCGTACGGGCGTTGCAGGTTGTTGGCGTAGTGGTACAGCGAGCCCTTGGGGATATAGGAATACGCCACAGTGCCCTGACCGTAGGTGGCGGTCTTCACCAGCGATTGTTTGTCGATGGCCAGGTCCAGTGCCTGACGCACTTCGGGCTTGGCCAGCAGGCCGTGCTCGTGGTTGATCAACAGATGATCTTCACGGGTCGACGGGTCGGCGTGGATCACCACGTTCTTGTCTTTCTTCAGTTCTTCAACCCGCGAGAACGGCACGAAGATCGCCGTATCCAGCTCGTTGTTCTGCACCATGCGCATGCGCGTGTTGTCGTCGGTCACCGAGACCCACTCCACGCCATCCAGGCTCACGTTCTTGGCCTGCCAGAAGTTCGGGTTCTTCTTCAGGATCACACGATCGCCCTTGCGCCACTCGTCTACGGTGAACGCGCCGGAGGTCACCGGGTTTTCCGAGTAGGCGTCTTCGCCCATCTTGGTCATGGCTTTTTCCGACAGGATCGATACCGTCGGCGACGCCAATTGCGAGAGGAAGGCTACGGCCGGAGTCTTGAGGGTGACCACCAGGGTTTTCGGATCCGTCGCCTTGGCCGTGTTGATCAGGTTGAACGGGTCAGCCCACAGCGAAGCTTTGTTGTCGCGGATGCGCAACAGGCTGAACGCCGCATCCTCGGCGGTGATCGGCGAACCGTCGGAGAACTTCGCATCCCGCAGCTTGAAGGTGTAGGTCAGGCCGTCCTTGGAAATATCCCAACTTTCTGCCAGCCCCGGCTCCATCTTGGTGCCCAGGTTATCCACGCGCACCAGGGTGTCGTAAACGTTGGCGAACACCCAGGTATCGCGGTTTTGCGCGCTTTTGATCGGGTCGAACGTGGTGCTGTCTTCACGACAGCCGATGGTCAGTACCCCAGCGGCTTGCGCCAACCCGGTAGTCAGGGACCATAGGGTCAATGTAGCGGCGGCGAGAGACTTCAAGTGGCGCGATTGCATATCACAACTCCTTGTTAATGAATGGCAGAGGGTTAAAGCAAGGGTTCTTCAAGCACGCAACTGTATCGATGCTCGTGCAGGAAATGGGTGGGCGGCAACACCGCGGCACACATCGTTTGCGCATGCCGGCAACGCGGGTGAAAGGCGCAACCAGTAGGCAGATTCAGTGGGCTCGGTGGCTCACCAGGCAAGGGTTCAGTAGGCAAAGGTTTGTGCGGATCGATCTCGGGAATCGCCTGGATCAGCGCAGCCGTGTACGGATGGCGCGGCGTGGTGAAGACCGCTTCCACCGGCCCTTCCTCGACGATCTTGCCCAGGTACATCACCGCCACCCGGTCGCACAGGCGGCGCACGATGGCCAGGTCATGGGCGATAAACAGGATCGCCAGGTTCATGCGCTGTTGCAGTTCCAGCAACAGGTTGATGATCTGGCCCTGGATCGACACATCCAGCGCCGCCACACACTCATCGGCAATGATCAAGCGCGGCTCCACCGCCAGCGCCCGAGCGATGCCGACGCGCTGGCACTGGCCGCCGCTGAGGGTGCCGGGCTTGCGGCTGGCCAGTTCGGGGCGCAGGCCCACCAGTTCGAGCAGTTCATCGACCCGGGCCGGGATCTGCCCTGGCGCGACCTTGCGCTGCACCCGCAGCACTTCGGCGATGGTTTCACCGACGGTGTGGCGCGGATTCAGCGCGGCGTAGGGGTCCTGGAAAATCATCGCGGTTTCATGGCGCAGGCGTGCGATGTCGATGGGGCTGCCATGGGCCATGTCGACGCCATCGAACAGCACCTGCCCGGCGCTGATCGGATTGAGGTGCAAGATCGCCCGGCCCAAGGTGCTCTTGCCGCTGCCGGACTCGCCGACCAAGCCCAGGGTTTGCCCCGCCGCCAGGTTCAGCGAAACCCCGTTCACCGCCCTCACCCACTGCTTATTCAAGCCGAACAAGCCGGTGCCGGACGCGGCGAATTTCACTTCCAGGTCCTTGATCTGCAACAGGCTCATGCCGACACCCCCAGTGGGTAATGACAGGCGACTCGCGCACCTTCCGGCAGCACTTGTGTGCACAAGGCGCCGACCTGCGGGCAGCGCGGGCTGAAGCGGCAGCCGGCGGGCAATGCATCGAGCAGCGGCGGTTGCCCGGCGATGGTGCGCAACAAGGCGTGACCGCTGCTATGGGCCGGTTGGCAATCAATCAGGCCCGCCGTGTACGGGTGTTGCGGATGGGCCAGCAGTTCGTACTTGCTGCCGTGTTCACACAGGCGCCCGGCGTACATCACCGCGATGGAATCGCAGGTCTGCGCCACCACGCCGAGGTCGTGGGTGATCATGATGAGCGACAGGCCGCGACGGTCGCGCAGGTCCAGCAGTAGCCGCAGGATCTGCGCCTGCACGGTCACATCGAGCGCAGTGGTCGGCTCGTCGGCGATCAGCACTTTCGGGTTGCAGCCCAGGGCCACGGCGATCATCGCACGTTGGCGCATGCCACCGGAAAACTCGTGGGGGTAGTTGTCGACCCGCGCCTGGGGATCGGGAATGCCGACTTGGCGCAGCACCTCGATGGCTTGCAGGCGTGCGTCTTTTTTCGAGGCGCCCTGATGCAGGCGAATGCCCTCGGCGATCTGTTCGCCGATGCGCATCAGCGGGTCGAGGTGGCTGCTCGGGTTCTGGAAGATCATGCCCAGTTGCCCACCGCGCACAGCCCGCATGCCGGCATCGTCCAACTGCAACAAGTCCTGTCCGGCAAGCCGGACGGCGCCGCCCTGCACGCGCAGGTTCGGCGACGGCAACAGGCGCATCAGGCCGCGACAGGCCATGGTCTTGCCCGAACCGCTCTCGCCCACCAGGCCGAGGATTTCGCCTTCGGCCAGCGCAAACGACACGCGATCCACCAGGGTCACATCGCGCCCGGCATTGTTGGCAATCACACTCAGGTCCTGCACCTGCAACAGGCTCATGAACGATCCCCCAACACTTGCGCGACACCATCGGCCAGCAGGCTGAAACCCATGGCCAAGGTGACGATGGCCAGGCCGGGGAACGTACAGATCCACCAGGCGGTGGTGATGAACGCCTGCCCTTCGGCGACCATCGTCCCCCACTCGGCAGTGGGCGGTTGCACACCCAGCCCCAGGTAGCTCACGGCCGCACCGTTGAGCAGCACCAGTACCGCGTCCGACATGGAAAACACAATCGAGCCAAACATCGCATTCGGCAGCAGATGCCGGAACAGAATGCGCCCATGACCAAAGCCCAGGCTCTTGGCGGCCAGGGCAAAATCGCTTTCCTTGAGCACCAGGATCTGCGAGCGGATCAGGCGCGCATACGACACCCAGCCCACAAGCGCCATGGCGATGTAGAAACTCTTCAGGCCCGGCCCGAGGATGGCCATGATCGCCAGCATCAGCACCAGGAACGGAAACGCCAGGATCACGTCGATCACGCGCATGCAGAAGCTGTCGAAGCGCCCGCCGATATAGCCCGACACCGCGCCGACAAAGGTGCCGATCATGAACGGGAAGATCACCCCGACAATCGCCAGTTGCAGATCGATGCGTGCGCCCCAGATCACCCTGGAGAGAATGTCGCGGCCGTAGTTATCGGTGCCGAAAGGATGCGCCCAGCTGGGGCCCAACAGGCTGAAATCGGTGTTCTGCGCAATCGGGTCATAGGGCGCGATCCATGGCGCAAGCAACGCCAGGACAAACCACAACAGCAGGATCAACAACCCCCACGCAGCGGTCAGCCGACCATTGCGAAAACCCAAGCGCAGGCGCAAGCGCCAGGGTGCAATCAACGGGCGGCTGCTCATTGCATCTTCACCCGTGGGTCGAGGGCCACCGTCACCACGTCGGCGACAAAGTTGACCAGCACCGTCGCACACGCCAGCACCATGGCCACGCCCTGCACCACCATGTAGTCACGGGTGAAAATGCCGCGCACCAGCAATTGGCCGATACCGGGGATGGCGAACAGGCTTTCGATCACCACCGTGCCGCTGATCAGCCAGCCGATATTCACCGCCAGCAGGTTGACCGCCGGCACCAGGGAATTGGGCAGTACATGCCGGCGAAATACCGCGGCTTCTGACAGACCCCGTGCCCGAGCGGCGGTGACGTGATCGGCCTGCAACTCCATCAGCATGCTCGCACGCAGGTTGCGCACCAGCACCGCCGACAGCGCCAGGGCAATGGTCAGACACGGCAAGACCATATGGTGCGCCTTGTCGAGAAAGGTGCGGCCGTAGCCGGATACCGGGAACAAGCCCCACTGCACGCTCAACAACAGAATCAGCATCAAGCCCAGCCAGAATGCCGGCATGCCCAGGCCGACCGTGGTGAACACCCGGATCAGGTTGTCCACCCAACCGCCTTTATTGCGCGCCGCCAGGGTGGCCAGCGGCACCGCGATCAGCAACGCCAGCAGTACGCTGCCGAGCACCAGCACCAGGGTCGGCTCGATGCGGGTGACGATCAGTTTCAAGGCGTCAACCTTGTACAACAGCGACTGGCCGAGATCGCCCTTGAGCAGGTTCTTCAGGAAGTAGAAATATTGCAGCCACAGCGGCTGGTCGAGGCCGTACTGGGCGCGGATCTTCAGCAACGCATCCGGCGTGCTGCGCGAGCCGAGCAAGGCGCGCGCCGGGTCGCCGGGGATCGAGCGCACCAGGATGAAGGTGATCAGGCTGATGCCAAACAGCACCGGCAGCAATTGCAGTGGCCGGGACAGCACAAAACGGTAGCGCGCCAGGTTCATCCGTCAGCCTCGGTGACGCGCGAGGAAGTCGAGTAGCACCGGGAAGTACGCCTGGGGCTCTTCGTAAAACGGCATATGGCTGCTGTTGGGGAATACGTGCAGTTCAGCGTGCTTGACCGCCATCTTCATGCGCATGGCGCAGGCCGGGGTGAGTTCGTCGTGTTGGCCGGTGGTGATCAGTGTCGGCATCTTGAACTCGGCCATTTCGGCGATGCGGTTCCAGTCCTTGAGGTTGCCGACGTAGAGGAATTCGTTGGGGCCTTGCATGGTTTCGTACGGGCCCATGTTCCAGTCGCCGAGGGAGCGCTTGACCGGCTCCGGCCACTCGTCCAAGCGGCACACGTGACGGTAGTTGAGCAGGGTGATTGCGGCCTGATATTGCGGATGATCGAGGGTGCCCATGGCTTCATGGCGCTGCATCATTGCCACGGTTTCGCTGCCAAGGGCACCGCGCAGGCGTTCAAGTTCCTGGGACAAGTGCGGAATGTCGCCGACGGTATTTTCGAGGATAAGGCTTTTCAGCGCATCGGGGTAATGAATGGCGTATTCGATGCCGAGCCAACCGCCCCAGGAGTGCCCGAGCAAATGCACACGCCCCAGGTTCAGGGTTTGGCGGACGGTTTCGACTTCTTCGACATAACGGCCGATTTCCCACAGGGAAACATCGGTGGGTCTGGCTGATGCGCCCGTGCCAAGCTGGTCGAATGCAACCACTCGCAGGTTATGCTCCTTGAGCCAGCCATGGGCGTCGCGCAAATAGTCACACGGCAGGCCCGGGCCACCGTTGAGACACAAGAGCACCTCATCGCCGTCGCCGAAGCTGTAGACCACGAGGTTGTGGCCGTCGACTCTCACGTTGTATTGCTGGTCGGGGGCAATTTCACGCCACATGCATACGTTCCTTGTGTGGTATCAGCCTGGCTGGCAGCGGCCGTTGATCAGGCCAACACTACCGAGGTTGCCGTGCGTCCATAACCTAGTATTTCTTATAGGTTTGGCCTGGCAGTCCTTCGCCGGGGCGTGGCATTCTACTTGCCGCAAGTCGAGATTCAAATGAATTCGGGAGCAGAACGGATGCTGGCCAAGCTTACTGCCTTCAATAATCGTCTGATGCCGGGCAGGAGCCTGGACGAACAGATGGACAACACCTTTATCCTCGCCCAACAGTTGGGTTTCGATGCGCTGGTGTACGACTACACCCCGGTGCCCATCGATCACGACGGCGCCTTGATCACCCCCTCGGTGCTGGAGTTGCGCAACACCCCACCAGACTGGCACGCCTTGTGGTGCAGCGAAGGCTTCTACCAGATCGACCCGGTGCAACACCTGGCCTTGAGCACGGTATCGCCGTTTGTCTGGTCCTACGAGGCAAAAGCCCAGACGGCCCTGCAAAAGATCATCGACCCCTGCCATGCTCCTGTTTCGTCCTACCTGCACGAACGCCAACTGACCTGCGGCGTCAGCGTGCCGATCCACCTGCCCCGCGGCGGTTTCGCCTCGTTGACGGGCTTGCGCATCGGCAAGGCGCGCAGCGTACTGGAGGATGCACAGCAGACCCTCGCGGATTTCAGCCTGATTACCCACGCCTTGCAGGAAGCGGCCTACCCGCTGTTCAGCAAAGAGCTACGCACCTACCCGCATATTCACCTGACCAAACGCGAACGCGAGTGCCTGAAATGGGCCGCCGACGGCCTCACTGCGGCCGAAATTGCCACGCAACTGAGCCGTTCGCTGGCCGTTGTGACCCTGCACCTGGCCTCGGCGATGCATAAGCTGGGGGCCAAGAACCGCGTGCAAGCGGTGGTCCGTGCCACCCATTACCGGCTCCTGGAAGATTGACCAGAGAGTAAAACCTAGCTGTTTTGCTAGTTACCTAAATTTGGCGTGCCGACTATCGTGTCCCTGATCCTTTTTTTCACGAGCAGGGTACGAAATGGAATTCATCGAAAAAATCCGCGAAGGGTATGCGGCGTTTGGCGCCTACCAGACTTGGTACCGTGTTACCGGCGACCTGACCACCGGCCGCACGCCGCTGGTGATCATCCACGGCGGCCCCGGTTGCACCCACGACTACGTAGACGCCTTCAAGGACGTCGCGGCCAGCGGCCATGCCGTGATCCACTACGATCAACTCGGCAACGGCCGCTCCACCCACTTGCCGGATAAAGACCCGTCGTTCTGGACCGTCGAGTTGTTCCTCGACGAACTCGACAACCTGCTCGACCACCTGAACATCAGCGACGACTACGCAATCCTCGGCCAGTCCTGGGGCGGAATGCTCGGCAGTGAACATGCGATCCGCCAACCCAAAGGCCTGCGCGCGTTTATCCCAGCCAACTCGCCGACGTGCATGCGCACCTGGGTCAGCGAAGCCAACCGCCTGCGCAAGCTGTTGCCCGAAGGCGTGCACGAAACCTTGCTCAAGCACGAAGCCGCCGGCACCTACCAAGACCCGGAATACCTCGCCGCCTCGCGGATTTTCTATGACCAGCACGTGTGCCGGGTCAACCCGTGGCCGGAAGAAGTGGCGCGCACCTTTGCCCAAGTCGACTCAGACCCCACGGTGTACCACGCCATGAGCGGCCCGACCGAATTCCACGTGATCGGCAGCTTGAAGGACTGGAAGTCGATTGGCCGGTTGTCGGCGATTCAGGTGCCGACCCTGGTGATCTCCGGCCGGCACGACGAGGCCACGCCATTGGTGGTCAAGCCGTTCCTGGATGAGATCGCGGACGTGCGCTGGGCACTGTTTGAAGACTCCAGCCACATGCCCCATGTGGAAGAACGCCAAGCCTGCATGGGGACTGTGGTGAAGTTTTTGGATGACGCCTGTTCTGTAAAACACCAAGCGCTGAAGACGGGCTGAATTCAACATGTGGGAACGGGCTTGCTCGCGAAGGCGGTGTGTCAGTCAACAGATTCATTGGCTGATCCACCGCCTTCGCGAGCAAGCCCGCACACATTTTTAAACCTCGGTGGCCTCGGGCATGGCCGTGCGCTTCTGCACCTGCGCCACCAACGGGATTTCCTTGCCCTCGGCATCAAACAATTTCCCGCCCCGGAAGTAATCCCCATCACGCAACGCCGCCACATCTTGGAAGCACAAGCTGCGTTCCGTCCCCGCCACGAACACCGATTGCTGATCCGAATTACCCGCCGTGAAGTGGTTGAACGCCAGGTTCAACAGGATCGCCATGATCGCCGACGAGCTGATCCCCGAATGGAAGATGGTCGCGAACCAACTCGGGAAATGATCGTAGAAGCTCGGCGCGGCAATCGGGATCATGCCAAAACCGATGGAAGTGGCGACGATGATCAGGTTCATGTTGTTGCGGTAGTCAACCTTCGACAGCGTGCGGATCCCGCTCGCCGCCACGGTGCCGAACAGCACAATCCCGGCCCCGCCGAGTACTGACGTGGGCACCGCCGCAATCACTCGGCCCATGAACGGCAGCAGGCCGAGGATCACCAGGAACAACCCGCCCGTGGCCACCACAAAGCGGCTCTTGACCCCGGTAACCGCCACCAGGCCGACGTTCTGCGCAAAGGCGCTCTGGGTGAACGAGCCAAAGATCGGCGCAAACATGCTCGACAGCATGTCGGCGCGCAAGCCGTTGCCCAGGCGCTTGGAGTCGACCTTGGTGTCGATGATCTCGCCGACCGCAAGGATGTCCGCCGAGGTTTCCACCAGCGTCACCATCACCACGATGCACATGGAAATGATCGCGGCCACATGGAAGGTTGGCATGCCGAAATGGAATGGCGTAGGAAAACCGAACATCGGCCCCTGGGTCACGCCGGAGAAGTCGGCCATGCCCAGGAACACCGCGATCACGGTGCCGATCACCATCGCCAGCAGGATCGACAGACGGGAAATGGTCGCGCTGCCGATCTTGCTCAACAACAGCACCAGCACCAGGGTCAGCGCCGCCAGGCCGATATTCGACATGCTGCCAAAATCCGCCGCACGGCTATTGCCGCCCATGGCCCAGCGCGCCGCAACGGGCATCAGGGTCAGGCCGATGGTGGTGATGACGATGCCGGTCACCAACGGCGGGAAGAACTTGGTAATTCGCGAAAACACCGGGGTAATCAGCAACCCGATGAACGACGCGGCCATCACCGCGCCGAGAATCGCTGGCACCCCGCCAGCGCCGTCGCTGCCAACGATTGCCACCATGGTTGCCACACCGGCAAACGACACGCCCTGCACCAGCGGCAACTGACAACCAAAGAACGGTAAACCCAGGGTTTGCAACAGCGTGGCCAGGCCACCGGCAAACAGCGACGCGGCTATCAACAAGCCGATGTCCGCCGGCGACAGCCCGGCCGCCTGGCCGACGATCAACGGCACGGCAACGATGCCGCCGTACATGGTGAGGACATGCTGCAGGCCGTAAGCCATGTTGGCGGCGACGCCGAGATTTTCATCTTCAGGCCGCTGCGGTGAAGCCTTCGGGATAGTCATGGTGAGGGGATCTCTGTTTTTGTTGTGCAATCACTGTATGCAAAGGAAACAGAGGATGTCCATAGAGTTGTATACAATCAATTTCACAACAAGCTGGTAATCGCCGTTACAAAAATCCATTCAGCCGCCCTGCCCTGTGGCTCGAACACCTGCGCAAAAGGACCTGAAAAAAATGCTCAACCGCAAACTGCGCATCCACGCACCGGCCATCTACTACTTCGACATGGTGCGACGCTGTCACTCGATCCGCGAAGCCGCGCGGCGCCTGAACGTGGCGTCGTCGGCGGTGAACCGGCAGATCCTCAAGCTGGAGGACGAGATGGGCGCAACATTGTTCGAGCGTTTGCCCGGCGGCCTGCGCGTGACGGCGGCGGGCGAGATCCTGACGCGCCACATCAGCTTGCTGCTGCAGGATGTGGAACGGGTGCGCGGCGAACTGGATGGCTTGCATGGTGTGCAGACCGGCCACGTGGAGATCGCCACGGTGGAAGGTGCCGCCGTCGAACTGCTGCCCACCGCACTCAAGCGCATGCGCGAGCGCTATCCGAAGGTCACGATTGGCGTCACGGTGCAGGGTTCGCAGTCGATCCCCAGCGCGGTGATCAACGGCCAGGCGGATCTGGGGCTGGCATTTGCCCTACCCCGCAGTGGCGAAATCACCCAGCTGTGTGTCGGCCATTTCCGCTTGGGTGCACTCATGGCACCGGCGCACGCGTTGGCGGGAGAAAGCTGCGTCAGCTACGGGCAGTGTTGCGAACACGGAGTGATCCAGGCCAAGAGCGAGCTGTCGGTGCACCACCTGATCGCGCCGCTGCACAAACGCGCAGCACCCGGCAAAGCCCTGCTGCACAGCAACTCGATGGAACTGGCCCGGCAACTGGCACGCCAGCAATTGGGCATCGCCTTCCAGACCCGTATCGGCATCGAGGCCGACCTGGCGCGCGGCGAACTGCTGCATATCCCGTTGAGTGACCAGGGCGGCATCTTCAGCGATTTGGGCGTGTATGCACGCAAGGAACGCGACCTGCCGGTGGCCGTGCAGGCGCTGGCGCATTTGTTGGGCGAAGAAATCGCCCTGCGCGAACGCGACGAAACCGGCGCAGCGCCACGTATTTCCTGACTTCTCAGGCAACCCGGCTGCTGCCGTTTCGGCATCGGCCCAGGCGAGATTCTGTTCTTTGGTGCGCGCCAGCCTTGTGTCGATACTGCGCCCGGCGGCCCCTGCAAGGCCGCCATGAGCCAAACGCCAAAGGAACTAAAACAATGAAAAAGGCACTGCACGGCGCAACCGTTTTACTCGCACTCCTCGGCGGCGGGGAGGCTGTCGCGGTGGAATGGATGAACAACAGCGTAGGATTCCGCTACGGCCAACAGTTCACCAATCCGAACAACCCCGACGAATTCAGCAAGCGCATCTACAGCTTCACCCACGCCAGCGGTTACGCGTACGGCAGCAACTTTCTGAACCTGGATGTGTTCCTCTCCGACAGCAGCGACCCACGCAAGGGTACTGACCATGGCGGCAGCGAGGTGTATGCGGTGTACCGCCACCAACTGTATGCCTCACGGGTATTTGATGTGCCGCTAGGCACCGGCCTGATCAAGGATTACGCGCTGACCCTGGGCTTCGATGCCAACCGCAACAACAACTTCGCCTCGGCGAAAAAACGTGCGGTGGTGATTGGCCCGACCTTGAAGTTCAACACCGTCGGTGTGCTGGACCTGAGCCTTTTGTACTACAAGGAAAAGAACCACACCGGCATCCCTGGCGCGCGGGAGTCGAACCACACCTTCGACGACACCTACATGCTCAACCTGACCTGGATGCGCCCATTCGAAATCGCCAACCATGCGGCGAAATTCCAGGGTTTCATCAACTACGTCGGCGAGAAAGGCGAGGACTACCACGGCCGCGACACCGCGCCGGAAGCGCTGATGCGCAGCGCGTTGATGGTGGCGGTGCGCCCGGGTAAAAGCGTGAAGCCGAACCTGTATCTCGGCGTGGGTTATGAGTATTGGCACAACAAGTTTGGCGTGGACGGCGGCCGGGGCAGTCGTACGTCGACGCCGACGGTGAATATGGAAATCACCTTTTAGCCTACCGCCAGGCAACTGAAGAAACCGGATCAAAATGTGGGAGCGGGCTTGCTCGCGAATGCGGTGTATCAGTTGGAACAGCATTGACTGATCTAGCGCATTCGCGAGCAAGCCCGCTCCCACATTTTTTCATCGAGTTTTCAGGTCAAACGTTCGCCAGTTCGCCATTGTCAGCCTTCGGCCGCGCCAGCCAATAACCCAACACCGCCAGCGGCGCGGTCGCCAACATCACAATCACAGTAATCAATAGCGGCTGGTCGATCAGCGACGACACCAGCAAGCTGCTGAGAAAGCACAGCCCCAGTTGCAGGGTGTTTTGCAGGGCGGCCGCCTTGCCGGAGTTTTCGGCAAATGGCATCAGTGCATTCGCCACCACGATGGGGTAACTGGCACCGTTGACCAACGCCATCAGGCAGAACGGAATCAACAACGTGGTGAGAGTCGGCACGCTCAACGTCGCCACCAGGTACAACGCCAACATGCTGATGCAATACGCCACCAACAACCAGGGCAACAGCGTCTTGCCCTGGAAACGCTGCAAGGCGCTGCGGCAGCTATAACCGCCGACCAGAAACGCCAACGTGGGCAACACGTAGCTCAGGCCAATATCGTTCGGGCTGTAGCCCATGTCGCCAAGGATGAAGGGGGAAGCCGTCAGCCAGGCGAAGAAACTGGCAGAGCAGGCAGCGAAGATCATTACGTTGCCGGTAAACACGCGGGAACCGAGCAACTGGCCATAACCGAGGCGCACAGGTTCGCTTTTTTGCGTCCGACGTTTCGGCACAGTGCGCAAGAACAATGTCGGCAATAACAGCAGCAGCGACACACCGAGCAATACCCCGAAGATCGCCTGCCAACCCAAATGGTTCAATACCAGCGCCCCCAGCAACGGCGCCAGGGCCGGCGACAGAGACATCAACGGCATGATGCTGGCGAACACGCGATGAGCCTTGTCGGCCGGATAACGGTCAATCACCAGCGCCTGCCAGCTCACGGCGGCGGAACACACGCCAATCGCCTGGATAAAGCGCAGCGCAAGCAACTGCACCGCCGTCTCGACCCAGAACATACCCGCGCAACCCAGCACAAACAGGCTCAAGCCCGCGAGCAGGATCGGCTTGCGCCCCAGGCGGTCGGACAACGGCCCCCATACCAACTGACCCAGCGCAAAACCGCCAAGGAAAATACTCAAGCTGGCGCCCACCGCCCCCGCGCCAATCTGCAACTGCGCGCCCATGGCGCCGAACGCCGGTAAGTACATGTCCATGGCGAGGTAACCGAGCATGCTCAGCCCCGCCAGATACCAAGTGAAACCAAAAGAATTTTTCATCGAAGCCTTGTTGATCCTGCCATCAAACTATTTGCTGACTGGCGCCTATTATGAAGCTGACAGTTCCTGTGTGAAGCGATAATAATTGGATACTCTTATCAATAATTTTGAAGGCAGCCGTCATGTGGTCCGAATACTCCCTGGATGTAGTCGATGCGGTGGCCCGGCATGGCAGCTTCAGCGCTGCGGCGCAGGAATTGAACCGCGTGCCGTCGGCCATCAGCTATACGGTGCGTCAGATAGAGGAGTGGTTGGCCGTGCCGTTGTTTGTGCGGCGCCACCGTGATGTCGAGCTGACTGCGGCCGGCCGACTGTTCGTCGACGAAACCCGTGGGGTCATGAAAAAAATGCTCGGCACCCGGCGCATGTGCCAGCAGGTGGCCAACGGTTGGAGCGGCCAGTTGAAAGTCGCGGTGGATTCCATCGTCAAACCCCAACGTTGTCGGCAATTGGTGCTGGATTTCTATCGCCAATTTCCCGAGGTGGAACTGCTGCTGGAATACGAGGTGTACAACGGCGTGTGGGATGCCCTGGCGGACGAACGCACCGACATCGTGATCGGCGCCACCAGTGCGGTGCCCGTGGCCAGCCATTTCACCTTTCGCGACATGGGGCTGTTGAATTGGCTGTGCGTGGTCAGTGCACAGCATCCGCTGGCGGCGGTAGAAGGCCTGCTCAGTGACGATCAACTGCGGCCCTTCGCCTCGCTGTGCATGACCGATACCTCGCGCAATCTGCCCAAGCGCGACACCTGGACCCTGGATAATCAGCGGCGGCTGGTGGTGCCGAATTGGCCGTCGGCAATTGATTGCCTGCGCGACGGCCTGTGTATCGGCATGGCGCCGGCGCATCAGGTATCGCCATGGATCGAGCGCGGCGAGTTGGTGGCGCTGCAACTGACCCGGCCGTTTCCGGCCAGCCCTTCGTGCGTGGCCTGGGCGCCGAACAAACTGTCGCCGGCGATGGCGTGGCTGTTGGAATACCTCGGAGACACCGAGACCCTGAACCAGGAATGGCTCAATGGGCCCACACTCACCCTGTGATCAATTCAGTAGGCGGGTGATGGCTCGCACGATCATCTCGACCTCTTTCGCCTCCAGCGTCAGCGGCGGCAGCAAACGGATGACCTTGCCCCGCGTCACGTTGATCAACAGGCCATGCTCCTGGGCTGCACGCTGGGCCAGGTCGCGGTAAGGGCTGGCCAGTTCGATACCGATCATCAGGCCCTGCCCGCGAATCGCCAACACTTGCGGATGCTCGCTCAACTCCACGCGCAGCCGCGCCAGCAAGCGTTCGCCCTGTTGCGCGGCGTTCTGCAGCAAGCCTTGCTCCTCAATAATCTCCAGCACGGTGCAGCCCACGCGGCAGGCCAGCGGGTTGCCACCAAACGTGCTGCCGTGGCTGCCGGGCGTGAACAGTTGCGCCACCGCCGTGCGCGCCAGGCAGGCACCAATCGGCACGCCATTGCCGAGGCCTTTGGCCAGGGTCATCACATCCGGCACGATGCCTTCATGCTTGAAGGCAAACCAACGCCCCGTGCGGCCAATGCCGGTCTGGATTTCGTCGAGCATCAGCAGCCAACCGTGGCGCGTACAGTGATCGCGCAGGGCTTGCAGGTAACGCGGCGGTGCAGGCAGTACGCCACTTTCACCTTGGATGGGTTCCAACAGTACCGCTGCGATACGCGTGCCGAACGTTTGGGTGATGGCTTCTATCGCCGCCAGGTCCCCAAAAGCCACCTTGAGAAAATCCCCTGGCAAACGCTGGAAGCCCAGGCGTACCGATGGCCCATCGCTGGCGGCCATGGTGCCAAGGGTGCGGCCGTGGAAAGCGTTTTCCATGACTACCACCAGAGGCTCTTCGATGCCTTTTTTCCAGCCATGCAAACGCGCCAGCTTCAACGCCGTCTCGTTGGCTTCGGCCCCCGAGTTGTTGAAGAATGCGCGGTCCAAGCCGGACAGTCGGGTCAGGCGCTGGGCCAGCCGTTGCTGCCAGTCGATGCTGTAGAGGTTGGAAGTGTGCAGCAGCAAACCCGCCTGTTCGCTGATGGCTGTCACCAATTTTGGATGGGAATGCCCGACGTTGGTCACGGCCACGCCCGCCACTGCGTCCAGGTATTCGCGGCCCTGTTGGTCCCATAGGCGCGTGCCCAGGCCGCGGGTAAAGCTCAGGGCCAAGGGTTGATAAGTGCTCATCAGGCAGGCGGCGGTCATGGTGTCAGGCTCCAGTGCTTCATTGTGATGCCAACAGTATCGTTAGCCACCTGAGCTGGATAAACTGCGCTTTCCTGCAATAACTTTAAACCAGGGATTGATAATGGACCTGTTCCAGGCGATGTCGGTTTACGTGAAAGTAGTGGAAGCCGGCAGCATGACCGCCGCCGCCCAGGCCTGCGGGATGTCGACCACCATGGTCGGCAATCACCTGCGCGCCCTGGAGCAACGCCTGGGCGTCAGCCTGCTCAAGCGCACCACTCGCAAACAGAGCCTCACGGAATTCGGCGGGCAGTATTACCAGCGTTGCCTGGAAGTGCTGGGGCTGGTGGCCGACTCCGAACAACTCGCCGAACAAGCCCACAGTGATGTGCCCAAAGGCACCTTGCGCATCACCGCCCCACCCGCCTTCGGCACCGAGCGCCTGGCCCCGGCCTTGAGCGAATTCTCCCAACGCTACCCGCTGATCAAGCTGTATGTGGTGCTCAGCAATCAACGCATGGACATGGTCGACAGCGGCTTCGACGTGGCCATCCGCCTGGGCGAACTGGAACCCTCAAGCCTGATCGCCCGGCCGATGCAGGATTACACCATCACCCTCTGCGCCTCACCGGGCTACCTGGCGCGACGTGGCACACCACAGACTCCCGAAGACTTGCAGCAACATGACTGCCTGGCGTTCGCCTACCCGTCCACCGACGATTGGCGCAACGCCGACAAGCTGTGGCGCATGAGCGGCGCGGCAGGCGAAGTGGAAATCCCGGTGTCCGGCTCGCTGACCATCAACAGCTCCCAGGCCTTGCGCCAGGCAGCCGTGCAAGGCATGGGCATCGTCATGCTGCCAGATGCCCTGGTGCAGCCCGACTTGCAGGAGGGAAAACTGGTGGCCTTGCTGACGGCCTACCAACTGCCCAGTCGCCCCATGCATTTGCTGTACGGCCAGGACCGTTACCGCCTGCCCAAACTGCGAGCATTCGTCGATTTCGCCATGGAAAAGTGGGCGCGCTAGAAGCCCACTCCCAACTCACGCAACCGCGCTGCGGTGTGCTCGGCCGACACATGGTGAATGCCTTGCCAACCGAGGGCGACGGCGGCGTCAATATTGCCGGCGACATCATCGATAAACACGACTTCAGCGGGCTGAATATCCGGCAAGTGCGCGCGGACCTGGCCAAGGCTTGCCTGATAGATCGCCGCATCGGGCTTGATCAGTTTCAATTCGCCTGACACGACGATGTCGCGAAAGCACTGCAGGAACGGGTAGTTGGCCCGCGCATAGGGAAAGGTCTCGGCAGACCAGTTGGTCAGCCCGAACAACGGC
This sequence comes from Pseudomonas sp. FP2335, assembly GCF_030687535.1. NCBI lineage: Bacteria > Pseudomonadati > Pseudomonadota > Gammaproteobacteria > Pseudomonadales > Pseudomonadaceae > Pseudomonas > Pseudomonas sp. FP2335. The sequence continues at coordinate 1,764,928 of NZ_CP117437.1, read as the reverse complement.
ATGCTGGCCTGGTGCAATGCCTTGAGAATCGCCACGCCTTCGGGCAAGGAGCCACGCAGCATCTCGTGCCAACGCTCGTAATAGGCCTGGATCAGGCGTTCATGCTGGGGAAATTGCTCGATCAGGCTGCGGGTGCCGTCCGCCAGGCTGCGACCGGCGTCCTGCTCGGTGTTCCAGGCTTGGGTGCAGATATTGTCGAGGAACCATTGCCGTTCGTGGTCATCGGCAATCAGCTTGCGGTACAGGTGGTGCGGGTTCCAATCGAACAGGACACCGCCAAAATCAAAAACTACTGCACGAATAGCCATACCCACCTCCGTTAGTGTGATACGCCAGTCTCCCATGCGCATGGCACGCCCCGGCAAGCAAACATGCGTACGACTGTTCTGATAATTTCACGGCACATGAACAGAATACAGAGCTATGCCCCTTGTATTACGGCCTTGAACACTTCCTCTGCGCTTCTTTTTCAAATCGTTAGTAACACTCACTTCTCCCAACAAAATAACAGTTGCTCTAGTGTTTCCTACGTGACCGAAGGAGCGCTTTGGGCTGGAAGGGAACATCCAACGTCCCGACGAACACGAAGTGGAGCAATTCAATGACCGGTTTACTCACCTCGGCTATTTCACCTTCTGCGCTGAGCTTGAACACTTTGCAACACACCCTACCCCATCAACCGGCTGGCCCCCTCCAAGACATGAATGATCCGGTATACGCGGCGTTCGAACGTGTCCGAGGAAAGACCGGAATAGTCCCGAGCCACCTTGTGCCCTTGCAGAGGATTGCGGCGCAGACCAACTCCATCATCGGCGTACGCCCCGTGGAAGCGGTCGCTACCGGATTGATTGAGAACGGGCATCCCACCAAGGACTATCATATCAAGGGAAAAAGCGCCAACTGGGGGCCGCAAGCGGGCCTGATCTGCAAGGACCAGGCCTTCAGCAAGCTTGAAAAGTTCAAGGTCTGCGAGCCCGAAAAGGTTGCGCGAGCCAATAGACAAGTCGAGGAATGCATAAAGGACAAGCATGCGGTTGCGATCCCCTTGAAGCTCTCACGCAACCGCCTCGGCGAGTTGATACAACTCGGTCAGATCACTCAGCTGGCCGTGAACGAGCAGGACGGCACGCTGCGTTTCAACGCCAGAGCGCCAAGCCAGGAGGTGTATGCATTCGAAGGCAAGCGCACAGCGCCAACAGAAGACAGCTATGCCATTACCCATAAGGACAAACCCGTCGAAGTCCTGGCCAAATCCGAAACAGGCAAGGCGTTGACAGCCGACTATGACCTGCACATGGTCGCGCCCCACCTCAGCGATTTCGGATCACAGGATAAGATCCCGGTGCCCGATATTGCGCACAGTGTTTTCACGCAGAGAATTGATCGCTACAGACAGCAACAACCAGACCCGTCGGTGTTCGAGGTGCCCGAAGCGTTACGCGCAGACTATGAAGACACCGAACATTTCTATCGAAAGGAAGACTTCGACCTGGGCAACGCCACACAGCGAATAACGGACATGATAAAGCTGATCAATCACCAGTTGGTCGGTGATGGAGAGCGGGTGGTTCACCACAATGCGGACTCTGGCAGCCCTGCGACGGACGTTGCCGCCAATTACCCGGCAACATTCTTCCTGCCGACCCGGCTAGGGCGATATGACGAAATCTGCATCATCAACGACCGCAAAGAGATGGCTGAACTGATAAGAACAGCCAAGGACAGCGGCTATCACGTGCCCCTGAATCCACTTTGGGAAAGCGAAGTGAACAGTATCAAGCGCTCTGGCTTCGTCCAGGCCCAAGGACGGTTGGCGTCAGCCTTTGGCCAAGGCTGACGCTGTGAGGCGCAAACAAGACAGCAGCCTCATGACACGGCGATTGAGGCTGCTGTTGTCGACCCCGACACCTATTTATGCAGAGACAAGACCATTGATTTTCACGGTCGGATTCACATCAGCGTCGTAGTCCACGCCCTCGACCTCGAAGCCGAACAAGCGCAGGAATTCAGCCTTGTAGCCGGCGAAATCGCTGATCTCGTCGACGTTGTCATCGGTCACCTGATCCCACAATGCTGCCACGGCGTCCTGGACCTTCGGCTCCAACTCGGCCAGGTCGGCACGCAGGCGGCCGTCGGCGTCGAGTTTCGGCTGGCTGCCGTACAGGCTGTCCTTGAACAGGCCGTAGACCTGCTCGATGCAACCTTCGTGGGTGCCCTGCTCTTTCATCACTTTGAACAGCAGCGACAGGTACAGCGGCATGATCGGGATTGCCGAGCTGGCCTGGGTAACCACGGCCTTGAGCACCGACACACGGGCATCGCCCTTCAGCGCAGCAAGGTTGTCGCGCAGGGTCAGGACTTTCTTGTCGAGGTCTTTCTTGGCTTCGCCGATGGAGCCGTTCCAGTAGATGTCCTGGGTCAGCTTTTCACCGAGGTAGGTGAACGCGGTGGTCTTGGCGCCTTCGGCCAGAACGTCGGCGTCACGCAGGGCGTCGATCCACAGCTGCCAGTCTTCACCGCCCATCACTTTGACGGTGCCGGCGATTTCTTCCTGGGTCGCAGGCTCAAGGGTGGTATCGACCACCACGCCCTTGTCGGTGTTGATACCCCGCAGGGTCACAGCCTTGCCGATCGGCTTGAGGGTGGAGTTGTACACTTCACCGGTTTTTGGATCGGTGCGGCGTGGTGCGGCCAGGCTGTAGACCACCAGGTCGATCTTGCCCAGGTCTTTCTTGATGGTCTCGATGGTCAGGCGCTTGATCTCGTCGGAGAACGCGTCGCCGTTGATGCTCTTGGCGTACAGGCCTTTCTCGACGGCAAACTTTTCGAATGCAGCGCTGTTGTACCAACCGGCGGAGCTGAGCTTGCCTTCTTCGCCCTCTTTCTCAAAAAACACGCCCAGGGTGTCGGCGCCGCAGCCAAACGCAGCACTGATGCGCGCGGCCAGGCCGTAGCCGGTGGAGGCGCCGAGGACCAGCACCTTCTTGGGGCCGCCTTCGATGGCGCCGTGTTGGGTCACGTAGTCGATCTGTTCCTTGACGTTCGCTTCACAGCCAACAGGGTGAGCGGTCACACAGATAAAGCCACGAACCCGCGGTTTGATGATCATAAAATTTCTGCCTCTTCCAAGGGGTCGATGGCCAGTGGTGGCCATTCAACTTCAATCGTACCGGTCTATGACGTCCGAAAAACCGAAGCGTCACGATAGTCGCAAATCTTCTGTTTACAAAATCCAATCGGTAAAACCCATATCCGGTGAAAAACTGTGTAAAGCCTTCACAATTTTGCAATATTTAAAACGACTCTGCGGCACCGGACGCCTTATCATGGCGCGATTGTTTCAACATGTTTCAAACCCCACCACTCGCGGCCACGGATACGGACCTGTCGAATGGCGTCCTGCCGGAGCTGAGCTGCATGAACACGTCTGCCCTACGCAAAAAAGCGGTGTCGATCGCCTGGATACTCGGCGTTTTGCTGATCATTTGCCTGTTCCCCCTGACCACCGCGGTGTTTCTTGGCCTGGTACTGGTCTGTGGGATCTACGACTTCCTGCGCAATGGGCTGTATGACGCCCCCACCATCAAGAAATACTTTATCGGCAGCGGCCGCAACACCTGGCTGCTGGCGCCGTTCAACACGCTGTTCGACCTGTTGAGCTCGCGCAATCGCCACGTTTATACGATGCACGACCTGCCGCCCGCCTGGCGCGAAGACTTGCAGCAAGTGATCGATGAGGCCATGGCCCACAAGGGTGAAATCATCGGTTACCTGGATGAACGCATGGCCGAGAAAAAACGCGGCATGTTGTTTTTCCAGTGGTACGGACGCCCAATCGAAACCACGCTGGACATCCCGAAACTGCGGGAAAAACTGCCATTCGTGAAGACCGTCGGCGTATCGGTATTCAACGAAAACCGTTCGACCTCCTTTCACTTCGGCCCGCTGCGCATGATGTTTCGTGTGCTTTACAACATGGCACCTGCCCCCCATCACGAGGGCGTGTACATCCAGGTGGGCCAGCACAAACATTACTGGCACGACGATCCACTGTTTATTTTCGATGACACGTTGATGCACGCATCCTTCAATAAAAACGACGCCAAGCGCTACTGCCTGTTTATCGACATCGTGCGACCAACGCCGCTGCCTTCGGTGCTCAAGGCCGTGATCGCGGGGTTTGCCGGGATGGTCTTTACCCTGCGTCGGGTTTTCTACAAAAACTGGAAGCTGATTCAGTAAGTTCTGCGGCATGATGGTGCGGGACGGTGTTTGCACTCGGCCTTGGGCCTGAGGTAAATATCCGTCTCGTGCGACCGAGTTCGGCGCCCATTCTTCTCTAGCCATCGCAGCCCATGGGGGTGCGATGGCTGCGCTTTCAAGGAATCAGAATGCCCCAACGTCAAGTCATCAATGCCTCCGTCAGCCCCAAGGGCAGCCTCGAAACCCTGTCTCAACGTGAAGTGCAACAACTGAGCGAAGCCGGCACCGGCAGTATCTACACCCTGTTCCGCCAGTGCGCCCTGGCGATCCTCAACACCGGCGCGCATATCGACAACGCCAAGACCATCCTCGACGCCTACAAAGATTTTGAAGTGCGCATCCACCAGCAGGACCGCGGCGTGCGCCTGGAACTGCTGAACGCGCCAGCCGACGCGTTCGTCGATGGCGAAATGATCGCCAGCACCCGCGAAATGCTGTTCAGCGCCCTGCGCGACATCGTCTACACCGAGAACGAGCTGGACAGCCAGCGCATCGACCTGAGCAACTCCCAGGGCATCACCGACTACGTGTTCCACCTGTTGCGCAACGCCCGTACGCTGCGCCCCGGTGTCGAGCCTAAGATCGTGGTGTGCTGGGGCGGGCACTCGATCAACACCGAAGAATACAAATACACCAAGAAAGTCGGCCACGAACTGGGACTGCGCAGCCTGGATGTGTGCACCGGCTGCGGCCCGGGCGTGATGAAAGGTCCGATGAAAGGCGCGACCATTTCCCACGCCAAACAACGGATTACCGGCGGGCGCTACCTGGGCCTGACCGAGCCTGGCATCATTGCGGCGGAAGCACCGAATCCGATCGTCAACGAACTGGTGATCCTGCCGGACATCGAAAAACGTCTGGAAGCCTTCGTACGTGTCGGCCACGGCATCATCATCTTCCCGGGCGGCGCCGGGACGGCCGAAGAGTTCCTGTACCTGCTGGGCATCCTGATGCACCCGGACAACAAGGACCTGCCGTTTCCGGTCATCCTCACCGGGCCGAAACACGCCGCGCCATACCTGCAGCAACTGCACGCGTTCGTCGGAGCAACTCTTGGCGAAGCGGCGCAGGCGCACTACCAGATCATCATCGACGACCCGGCCGAAGTGGCCCGCCAGATGACGGCCGGGCTCAAGGCAGTGAAACAGTTCCGTCGCGAGCGCAACGACGCGTTTCACTTCAACTGGCTGCTGAAGATCGATGAAGGTTTCCAGCGCCCCTTCGACCCGACCCACGCCAACATGGCCAGCCTGCAACTGAGCCATGCGCTGCCGCCCCATGAGTTGGCGGCCAACCTGCGCCGCGCGTTCTCGGGCATTGTGGCGGGCAACGTCAAGGACAAAGGCATCCGCCTGATCGAAGAGAACGGCCCGTACGAGATCCACGGCGATGCGGCGATCATGAAACCGCTGGACGAGCTGTTGCAGGCATTCGTCGCCCAGCACCGCATGAAGTTGCCGGGCGGCGCGGCGTATGTGCCGTGTTACCGCGTGGTGCAATAACGCCATCAGTTGGTCATACGTTGTAGCGCTTTGGCCACGTTGCCGGGCGTGCTGATGCGGTGAATCGGACTAGGGTTCAGTTATTCCGATTCACACACTGCACGAGGCGCAACCTATGGACCAACGGATCTTGTCCTCCATAATTCCTTACCCTAAGGTAAGGAATATCACCATGGAGATTCTCACTATGGCAACCGCCACACTTACCTCAAAAGGGCAAATCACTATTCCCGTTCAGGTCAGGACCGCCCTGGGCCTGGAAACAGGCGACCGCGTGGAATTTGTCGAAATGGAAGACGGCCAGTTCTCGCTGATTGCGGCGAGCAAAACCGTGCATGACCTCAAGGGCCTGATCCGCAAACCCGCCAAACCCGTGTCCCTTGACGACATGAGCCGCGCCATCGCGGCGCAAGGGGCAAAAGCGCGATGATCGGCCTGGATACCAATGTGCTGGTGCGCTATGTCACCCAGGATGACCCTGTGCAATCGCCCAAGGCATCCGCGCTGATCGAATCGCTCACCACCCTGTCGCCGGGCTTTGTCAGCCTGGTGTCGGTAGTTGAACTGGTGTGGGTTCTGCAAAGTTGCTACCAATGCCTCAAGCAGGAGGTGGTGACGGTGCTGGAAACGCTTTTGCGCACCCGTGAAATCACCCTCGAGCATGCCGAGATCATCTGGCAGGCACTGCGCCGCTTCAGCGCGAACAAAGCCGATTTTGCCGACTGCCTGATCGAACGCTGCGGCCACGCGGCGGGGTGTGAGTACACGGCCACCTTTGACATTGAAGCAGCCAAGGCACCTGGCATGAAACGACTGGGCTGAACCGTAGTGTTGCGACGACATTGAGGCTTTGGTAAAAATCCCGTTCAACGTTGATCGAGAGAAAGACCCACGTGCGTACGCTTCTTCTCGCAATCCTGAGCATTGCATCGCCCTTGGCCAGCGCCAACACCATCATCTGGCCCGACCTCCCACAAACCTGCTTTGTCAGTGGCCGCTCCGCCACCAGTGCGGACGTCGATACGGGTTGTGCGGCGTTTCTTATCAATGTGAAAGGTGAAGCGGCGGGTACGCCGATCAAGCTGGATATTCCGCAGTACGCGATGCATGTCGACGAAACCACCGGCAAGGAAACGCCGGTGATCATCATCCAGGCGGAAGAGAACGGCGAGATCAAGGCGGTGGGTTACAAGGAACTGGGCACCGATCAGCTCGGTGCCGCGCTATTGCGGGAAGTTCGGCTGCTGGGTATCAAGAAGCCGAGCTAGCCTGGGGCTCAACGCACCCAGCCACCACCCTGCCAGTGGTAACCATCACTACGTTGCACCCAATGCGGATGCACGTAGCGATACCCCTCGCGCACCGGCTCCCAATGGCCGTGAACCGCAACGTAACGCCCACCCGCCCAACGCCAGTAACCGCGCGACCATACGTAGCCATAACGGACTGGCGGCTCGACTTCGATCACCTGCACGGGCGGCGGCTGCGGGGCAATCACCTCGACGTATTCACGCTGAACCGGCCTGCGTTCATGCACGACACGCTCTTGCACACACCCGGATGCCGCGACGACCACCGCCGCCAATGCCGCATAACGTAGCAACATACAAACCCCTCGGGCGTCATCGCCCTACACCTGCACCGACAAAATCCCCCCTTGCTGCAGCCACGCTCCTGCTTGGCCTGAAGTATTTTTAACAGGTCGTGTCTGTCGGGTTGCTGAACCCATCACCGCCGAAACGCTGCAACACGGCCTCGACAAATCGCCGCAGCTTGGCCGTACGCTGCCGGTTGGCGGTATAGACCAGATGCATCGGCCGACTTGGCGCATCGAAGTCAGGCAGTACCCGGACCAACTCGCCCTTGGCCAACGCCACACGCAAGAAATCTTCCGGGCCGAGGACGATACCAAAACCATCCAGCGCAGCGGACATCAGGGCCCTGCTTTCGTTGATCCGCAAACGACTGGCAACCGGCACGGTGTACGACGTCGCGCCCTGGTGAAAAACCCACTCGCGATCCGCCGGGCGAGACCAAAAGGCGTAGCCCAGGCATTCGTGGTGCTCAAGGTCTGCCGGCGTCAGCGGTAGACCTCTCGCTGAGAGGTAAGCGGGTGCCGCGCAAACCACCAGACGATAAGGCGCAAGTGGTCGCGCGGTGAGGCCGGTGGTCGCGAGGGGGCCAATGCGAAATGCCACCTCGTAACCCTCCTCCACCAGATCGACGAATCGGTCGGTCAGGTGCAGGTCGATTTCCACATCCGGGTGGTCGCGTAGAAATTGGGTGATCAAGGGCATCAGGCTGTAGGAACCAAACGTCACCGGCGCAGTGACTTTCAGCTTGCCGCGCGGCGTGTCGTTCATGATCTGCGCCAGCGAGTCGGCGGCATCAGCCTCCGTCAGGATATGTTTGCAACGCTCGTAGTACGCACTACCCAACTCCGTTAGGCTTTGCCGCCGCGTGGTGCGGTTGAGCAGGCGGGCACCGAGACGTTGCTCAAGTGCCGCGACGTGTTTGGCGACCATCTGTGCCGACATGTTCAAGCGCTCGGCCGCACGGGCATAGGAGCCTGATTCGGCAGCCATCACGAAAGCCTTCATGCTTGTAAGACGGTCCATCATTCCCTACTCCCAGTAACAACAGCGACACCAGAACGATCATTTATCACCAAATGGTTGCCAATCATCATAACCACTCCCGCAATTCACTGGAGCAAGGACATGAACATTGGCGTTATTGGAGCAGGATTCATCGGGCGCGCTGTTGCCCAGTTGGCCCTGGCTGCCGGGCACGAGGTGATGTTGAGCAACTCCCGTGGCCCACAAACCATGAGCAGCGTGCTCAGCGGCATACCCGGTGTTCAAGTCGGCCGCGCGGAAGACGCCGCCAAGTTCGGCGAACTGGTGCTCATAGCGATCCCCCTGGAGCACTATCGCGCCGTGCTCCCGCAATGGCTGGAAAGCAAGACGGTGATGGATGCCAACAATTACTATCCGCAGCGCGACGGGCACATCCCGGTGCTGGACCGTTTTGAAACCACCACCAGCCGGCTGCTCGCCGACCATCTGCCACACGCGCACGTAGTGAAGGTGTTCAATGCGATCTTTGCGCCGGAGCTGACCCAGGATGCGCGCCCTCACGGCGCCACCGACCGCCGTGCGCTGCCAGTGGCTGCGGATGATGCAGCGGCAAAGGCGCAAGTGATCCGATTGCTTGATGAGTTGGGTTTCGACGCGGTGGATGCCGGTGGGCTGGATGAAAGCTGGCGATTTGAGCGGGCCAAACCGGCCTATTGTGTCCGGTTGGACCAGCACGCCTTGAAGGCGGCGCTGGCCGCAGCCGAGCGAACGGTGGAATTGCCTGCAGTCGAGCGGGTTCGCACCCACGGGTAACCTGCGCACAAAAAAAACCCGCTGACCGTTGCCGGTTCAGCGGGCTTTTTTGTTTCAGCGTGGTCCGTGGGACCACAGCTGTTTCTTACAACGCCAGGTCAGACGCCGGCTTGCTCGGCTCAGCCGCAGGCTTTGCAGCCTCGACAGCCTTTGGCGCAGCGCTTTGTGGGATCACAGGCGGTGTCGGCAGTTGCAGGACACCAGCGGTGTAGGCCCATTCCTTGGCAACCGCTTCAGGGCTGTCGTTCAGCTTGGTGCCATAGCTCGGTACGATCTGGTGCAGCTTGGCCTGCCACTCAGGGGTCGCAACCTTGTCCTTGAACACTTTCTGCAGCACGGTCAGCATGATCGGAGCCGCGGTGGACGCGCCCGGCGATGCACCCAGCAAGCCTGCAATGGTGTTGTCGGCAGAGCTGACCACTTCGGTGCCCAGTTTCAGGACGCCGCCCTGCTCTTCGTCACGCTTGATGATCTGCACGCGCTGACCGGCTTGCCACAGGCGCCAGTCTTCTTTCTTGGCGTTCGGGAAGTACTCTTGCAGCGCCTTGAAGCGGTCGTCATCCGACAGCATCAGTTGGCCGGCAAGGTACTCGACCAGCGGGTATTCACGAATACCGACTTTGGTCATTGGCCAGATGTTGTGGGTGGTGGTGCTGGTCAGCAGGTCCAGGTACGAACCTTCCTTCAGGAACTTGGTGGAGAAGGTCGCGAATGGGCCAAACAGGATCACGCGCTTGCCATCCAGCACGCGGGTGTCCAGGTGCGGAACCGACATCGGTGGCGCGCCAACCGACGCTTTGCCGTAGGCCTTGGCCAGGTGCTGCTCGGCCACGGTTGGGTTATCGGTCACCAGGAACGAACCACCTACCGGGAAGCCAGCGTATTCCCTGGCTTCAGGAATGCCGGATTTTTGCAGCAGGTGCAGTGCACCGCCGCCCGCGCCGATGAACACGAACTTGGCGTCGGTTTCGGTCTTGGTACCGTCTTTCAGGTTTTTGTAGCTGACACGCCACGAACCGTCGGCGTTCTTGGTGATGTCCTGCACTTCGCTCGACAGTTTCAGGTCGAACTTGGGCGTGGTTTGCAGGTGAGCGACGAATTGGCGCGTGATTTCGCCAAAGTTCATGTCAGTACCCAGCGGGCTCCAGGTAGCCGCGATTTTCTGGTTCGGGTCACGCCCTTCCATCATCAGCGGGACCCACTTGGCGATCTGCGCCGGGTCTTCGGAGTACTGCATGCCGGCAAACAGCGGGCTGGCTTGCAGGGCTTCGTAACGCTTCTTGAGGAACTTGATGTTGTCATCGCCCCACACAAAGCTCATGTGCGGAGTGGTGTTGATGAACGAACGTGGGTTCTTCAGCACGCCCTGCTGGACCTGCCAGGACCAGAACTGACGGGAGATCTGGAATGCTTCGTTGATTTCGACCGCTTTCGGGATCTCAACGTTGCCGTTCTTGTCTTCCGGGGTGTAGTTCAGTTCAGCCAGAGCCGAGTGACCGGTACCCGCGTTGTTCCAGCCGTTGGAGCTTTCTTCGGCGACGCCATCGAGGCGCTCGACCATCTCCATCGACCAACCCGGCTCCAGCTCATTGAGCCATACACCCAGGGTTGCACTCATGATGCCGCCGCCGATCAGCAGCACATCGACTTTCTTTGCCTCTTCCGCGTGAACGGACGTGATCCCCATCGACAAAGCCAGCCCCAGCAGGGCAGTGTTTACTTTCTTAAACATCAGTAGCACCTATGATAAAACGCCATCCGCCCCACTGCCCCTAATCATGGGCAACCCTCCTTCATGCTGCGCCAGGCAACGCACCGCGAGGTAGGGTTTGCACATTCACTTCAGGACCGCAGGGTGGGCACACAAGGCCGACGTATCGACCTCACTTTTATGTCCCTTCTGCGCTGACTTCTTATCATTATTGGCTTCAGCTACCTCGGCGACAGTCATCCGCCGGCACGTATTCGGGTGTACGTGCCGAGGAAAGCTCAGACCAAGATGGCGCGCAGAATATCATGCCCGAGGAGGATGGGGCGTCTGATGTGGACTCAGCGGTCGAATCCCGACATCGGCGGGCTACCGGAGGAAACGCCAGACCGGAGCAGATCGGAACCTTTCGCCTCCCGCCACAATCGATGTTGTCATTGTCCGGTAACGCTGTAACAGCAAATGCATTTAACTAATCTACAATCATCGAAACGTATTAAAAAGGATCTCTCGTGAGAAGCATGACGAAGCCGAATAATCAATACAACGATGATGAAATAGATCTCCTGCCGTTCATCCATGCCTTATGGAAAAATAAAATAAAAATAATTATAGCCGTCGTGATTGGAGTAGTGATTGCGTTGGCTGCGTTTTACTTTTCACCCCCTAAATGGGTTGCCAGCAGCTATATCACCAAAGGCTCGTTGTTGAGTATGTACAGAGAAGTGCGCAGCACCGAAACAGTGCCCGTCTCGACGACACAACCGATAGAAATCAAGCTCTACAGCTCGATCCAGGACGATGTGTACTACATCGCCATGGGCATCATGACAGCCAACAAGGTTGACATCGTGGGCACACCCCAACCCTACGTCCATCTGGCGTCGTTCAAGGCAAACTCAAAAGAACTGGCTATATCGAAACTGAAATCGATATTGGATACCGCCAACACACAGGCCCTTGCCCTCAGCCTACCGTCCCTGACGGTTGATCACAGCCTCAGGGCATTCAACACCCTGGGTAAAGTCAAAATAAAAAACGCAAAAGCCATAACACCGTATTTGGTAGCGGGTATTTTCCTGGGACTATTAGTAGGGTGTTTATTGGCCTTACTACCCCTGCTCAAATCTCATTATGAGCGTACGAATCGCGACTAACACTATTAATGCTGGACAGACCATAAGAACCACTATTTAAAAACAATCAGCGCATTCGCAGCGGTTTGTATTAAACACTCATCGAGGGTTCGAGCGATCGTATGAAATCCCTGCGCCACCACTCACTAACGACTCTTCTACCCTGCGCATTCTACGGACCAAACCACACCTGAACGCCAAGCACCTGAAAGCCCTGAGCTCTGGCGTGAAAAGCCTTTCCTAGACGCCTCCCTTGACGTTCTTTAGCATCACCGGCTTACCTTGCGCCCCTTGAGAACAGAGCATCCCATGTCCACCCAACAAACACCTGGGCACGTACTGCCCGCGCGCAGCGCCGCCAAAATGGAAGCGGCGATGGCCGTCGGCAGCTTCGCGATTGGTACCGGCGAATTTGCGATCATGGGCTTGATGCCCGACATCGCCAGCAACCTGCACCTGAGCGAACCCCAGGTGGGCCATGCGATCAGCGCGTATGCCCTGGGCGTAATGGTCGGCGCCCCGCTGCTGGCAATCCTTGGCGCCAGGCTATTGCGCAAACATATGCTGCTATTGCTGATGGGCCTTTATGCCTTGGGCAACCTGGCGACCGCCTTCACCCCGACGTTCAGCTCCCTGGTGGCGTTCCGCTTTGTCAGCGGCCTGCCCCACGGTGCTTACTTTGGGATTGCCGCCGTAGTAGCGTCCAGCATGGTGCCCTCGGACAAGCGCGCCGGTGCCGTCGCGCGCGTAATGATGGGCTTGACTCTGGCCATGCTACTGGGCAATCCAATCGCGACTTTCCTGGGGCAGCATCTGGGATGGCGTTCGGCGTTTGCGCTGGTGAGCCTGATCGCCCTCTGCACCATCGCCCTGGTCTGGCGCTTCGTCCCCGAGCGTCATGACGAACCGCGCAGCGACCCACGCAAGGAACTGCGCGCTTTCACCAAACCCCAGGTGTGGATGGCCCTGTCGATTGGCGCCATCGGTTTTGCCGGCATGTTCTGTGTCTTCAGCTATCTGGCCCCGACCATGCTCGAAGTGACCAAGGTCGCGCCTCAGTGGATCCCCTTCGGCCTGGCCGCATTTGGCGTTGGCGGCATCATCGGCAATATTGCCGGCGGAAAGCTGTTCGATCGTATGCAGTTCCGCGCCGTGGGGTTGATATTGGTGTGGTCGATGGCCGTGCTGGTGTTCTTCCCTTTCGCTGCCGGATCGCTTTGGGGTGTGTTGCTGGGCATCGGCCTGGTCGGCACCATGGTGTCACTGGCAGCACCGCTGCAGATCCGCCTGATGGACATTGCCCGCGAAGCACCAAGCCTGGCGGCGGCGTCCAACCACGCGGCATTCAACTTGGCCAATGCGTTGGGACCATGGTTTGGCGGGATCGCGATCACTGCAGGCCTGGGGTGGACCAGCACCGGCTACATTGGCGCAGCGACCGCCTTGATTGGACTGGGGCTTTACCTGGTAGCCCGGCGGATGCGCGGAGGCGATTAAACGATCGAGACGCACCTGTCAATGAAACAAAGCCCAGCTGCGGATAGTTATTTATTTATCAGACAGGTTAGGTTCAGGTTGGATCCAATAGCACCTCACGTGTAACATTCCCGTCATATTTCCTCCATGACAAGGACGTGTTTTGATTTTCCCCGACCCAGGTGTGCTTCGGAGCTTTCCAGCAACACTCGACCACCGCAACGCCAGGATTTTTCTGACACAAGAAACAGATAGCAGTGTCGAGTTGGCGATCCAGAGTCTGATCGACAGCCGACACCAGCTACCGCACCGCATCAGCGCCCCGCTTCAAGGCATGGAAAGCGACCTTTTTGCCAAGTTTCAACCCCTCGACAGCCTCAAGCCAAAATTGAGAGTGACCCTCGGACGTGCCAAGCGCGACGGCGCGTTCGATTGGCCGGTCGAAGAAGTCATCAACACCTACGGCGCACAGAAACGCGGGGCCCCCGTCGCCAACTTGCTGGGCTTTGGCTACAGGAAATCGGCGATTGGCTTGATCCAGGAGTTTTTTATCTTCACCGAAATGCTCGATGACCATCTCAATGGTCTCGAGTGGCTAAACCAGAGCCGCGACATCCGCAGCCTGATCACGCGGTCATTCGACCTGCTTCGCGCCCTGCACGAAAAAGGCATCGTGCATATGGACTTCTGGGCAAACAACGTGATGATCAATTTTGACGACGCACGCCCCGCAAAGGCAATTGATCTGGAAAACTGCTTCCTCACTCCGACGGACTACTTGGCCGAAGTATTAGCGTTTCAATTCGGGTTCTATTATCGCCGGGAAGTCTTCCGCTTTGTGATCGAACAGGAATACGACCAACTCGTCATGGACGAGCTGAGCAAATATGGCGATATCGATCATCGTCGATTCGACAGCATCTATGCAGCAAGCAAGTATGAAAATATAAGCCGCCGAGCCAGACGGGAGATTTTTCATAAGGGCACGGTGACTACAGGGTGAGGCCAAAACCCTAATGCCATCCGGCAGCAGGGTACGGATTCAGTGACGGCAGCGCCGCAAGCATGGGGTTTACAGCGGCCTTATAGGGTATGTTGCCCCCAGGACTTTTTATCAAAATCCCGGCCAAGCGATAGTCTCAGACCTGAATATCAACTCATAAAATCACTCAGCATGTACCAAGTCCAATCGTTTAATCCCAACAAAACGGGTCGAGACTTTATAGTCGGCGATATCCACGGACACTTCAGGCTTTTAGGCATCGTTTAAAAACATCGGGTTCAATACACGTCGGCTGTTCTTCTGATGACGGGGCAGTAACACTCATTGAACTCAGTTTGTCCTGTGCGTGAAGCGGCTGATTACTTGTCAGTTCCAGGCAGGATATGTTCGTCCACATATTCAATCAGTCGACCCAAGCTGTGCTCAAACGTCTGGCCAGCGGTGTCGATGATCAGATCAGGGGCCAGCGGCGGCTCGTAAGGCGCGTCTATACCGGTAAAATCGCGAAGCTCTTTGGCCCTGGCCTTGCGGTATAGTCCCTTGGGGTCACGCATCTCACAGGTTGCCAAGTCTGCCGCTATGTAGATCTCATGAAACGAAGTGTTGCAGGCGACGGCACGCGCACGCGCCCTCCCCTCACGATAGGGTGAAATAAACGCCGTGATGCAAATCATGCCCGCATCGGCGAACAGGGCCGCCACTTCACTTACCCGGCGAATATTTTCTGTTCTATCGTCTTCTGAAAAGCCCAAATTGGCGTTAAGCCCCTTGCGGACATTATCCCCGTCAAGGGTGTAGCACGCGTAACCCGACCTCAACAGGTGAGCCTCCAACGCCATCGCCAGACTCGACTTGCCAGAGGCGGAGAGCCCAGTGAACCAAAGCACGGCGCCGGGATGCCCCATGTAATGGGCGCGCTCAGCCTGGCTCACATGGTGGCTGACAGAAGTCAAACTCTGGTTATTGACCGGCGAATTCATAAAATAGTCTAGCGCCTCACAACACATTGATTATGTCCGCCCGAGCATTCCACTCGGCAACGTTTTATTGTAGCCGGCAAACCTCGACGTCACTGCACCAGGCGGTCAGCCAAAACTTCTTCCAAATACCCAGATAGATATTCGGCTGGAAAGGCGTGGGCTGCGCGTACTCCACCAACTCTGGCTGTTCAGCGCTGCATGGCCCAACTCACCTGGCTGAGCCAGCTCGGTCTCCCGTCGCTTAGCCCTGGCCTGGGCGACCGGCTTACAATCGAAGGCTCGGCTTTCCTGATAAACTGTCTTGCCATCCCGATTGATCCGTATCTGCGCCGCGTAGGCTGTCGAGTTGTCCTTGCGCTTACGTGCTGTGATCGTGCCCATTTCCAGTTGCTACATTGCCGAATGTCGATCGCTACTACGTAGCTACCGACTTCAGAAAACAAGGGAACACGGGTAAAAACCGCCGTATAAAAGATCAGTATTAATGAACTCCGAAAAAGCCGAATCCCCAGCAAACGCTAACCTTTCCCGCTCCGAGCCCTCTCGCCGCTTCAGCGTCGCGCCGATGATGGATTGGACTGATCGCCACTGCCGTTTTTTCCTGCGCCTGCTGTCAAAAAACGCACTGCTCTACACCGAGATGGTGACCACCGGCGCGATCCTGCATGGCGACCACGAGCGTTTCCTGCGCCACAACGACGCCGAGCACCCGTTGGCACTGCAACTGGGTGGCAGCGTTCCGGCGGACTTGGCGGCCTGCGCCCGGATGGCCGAGGCCGCCGGGTATGACGAGGTGAACCTGAACGTTGGATGCCCCAGTGATCGCGTGCAGAACAATATGATCGGCGCGTGCCTCATGGGCCATCCGGCGCTGGTGGCAGATTGTGTGAAGGCAATGCGCGATGCGGTGTCGATTCCGGTAACGGTGAAGCACCGCATCGGGATAAATGGCCGGGACAGCTACGCCGAGCTGTGTGATTTTGTCGGGCAGGTGAAGGACGCAGGCTGCACCAGTTTTACCGTGCATGCGCGCATTGCGATTCTGGAGGGTTTGTCGCCCAAGGAGAATCGGGATATTCCGCCCTTGCGTTATGACGTGGCGGCGCAGCTGAAGCGGGATTTTGCCGAGCTGGAGATCATCCTGAACGGTGGAATCAAGACGCTGGAGCAGTGCCAGGAGCACTTGCAGACCTTTGACGGGGTGATGCTGGGGCGCGAGGCGTATCACAACCCCTATGTGCTGGCGCAGGTCGATCAGCAGCTATTTGGCAGCACGCAGCCGGTGATCACGCGGGCGCAGGCGCTGGCGCAACTTCGGCCGTATATCGCGGCGCATTTGGCGACAGGCGGTTCGATGCACCACATCACCCGGCATGTGCTGGGGCTGGGCACCGGCTTTCCTGGAGCGCGCAAGTTCCGGCAGTTGCTGTCGGTGGATATTCACAAGGCTGCCGACCCACTGGCACTGCTCGATCAGGCAGCCGCTCTGCTGGATGGGCGCTGACCATTAGCGGAGTTGAACCTGCCAGCCTTTTCGCCCTCCTATTAAACCGTCAGGCCCGCTATTCAGATGACCGTTCCCAGGTTGTTGCCACGGCGGGCCGATGAACGCATTTGCGCCCTTGAGCGGCTGTCAGCGCTCGGGTAATGTCATCAGACCCACAGGACAGAGCACGCCCATGACTTCCAAGCTGGAACAACTCAAGCAAATCACCACTGTCGTAGCCGATACCGGCGATTTCGAAGCTATCGCCCGGGTCAAACCGCAGGATGCCACCACCAACCCGTCCCTGCTGCTCAAGGCGGCGTCGATTCCGGCCTATGCCAAGCTGCTGGATGAGTGCGTGAAAGACTGCAACGGCGACGTTGGCCTGGCCAGTGACCGCTTTGCGGTGGCCGTGGGCCAGGAGATCCTGAAAGTAGTCCCGGGGCGCATCTCCACTGAAGTGGATGCACGCTTGTCGTTCGACACTGACGCCGTACTCAAGCGTGCGCACCGTCTGATCGATCTGTACGAAAAAGCCGGCGTTGGCCGTGACCGCGTACTGATCAAGATCGCCTCCACCTGGGAAGGCATCCGCGCCGCAGAGAAGCTCGAAAAAGAAGGCATCCAGACCAACCTGACCCTGCTGTTCTCCTTCGCCCAAGCGGTGGCTTGCGCGGAAGCGGGCGTGTTCCTGATTTCGCCGTTCGTGGGTCGCATCTACGACTGGTACAAGAAGGCCAACGGCACCGACTACACCGGCTCGGAAGATCCAGGCGTGCAGTCGGTGACGCGCATCTACAACTACTACAAGGCCAATGGCTACAAGACCGTGGTGATGGGTGCGAGCTTCCGCAACCTGAGCCAGATCGAAGAGCTGGCCGGTTGTGATCGCCTGACCATCAGCCCGGACCTGCTGGAAAAACTCGCTGCCGATACCGGCAAGCTGGAGCGCAAGCTGTCGCCCGGCCATGCCGGTGAGCCACGCGTGCATTTGACTGAAGCGCAGTTCCGCTGGGAATCCAACGAGGACGCGATGGCAACCGAGAAGCTGGCCGAAGGCATTCGCCAGTTTGCGCGTGACCAGGAGAAGCTGGAGGCGCTGTTGACTGCCAAGCTGTAAGGCTGCAGCAACAAAAAGGGCGGCACCTGTGAGGGTGCCGCCCTTTTTTGTCTGTTTGGAAGTGCGCTGATCAATCTGGCGCTATCGGGGCGAGCCCCCTTCCATATTTGGGACGTATTCCTACACAGGAGATCAGTGGCGCTCGAGGGCATTGACGAGGTCGTGAAACGCCTCGCGGTTGGACTCGTTCAAGCCCATCAGGATCTTGTGCGCTTCCAGCACCTTGATGCGTACCACCTCCTCGGACTGGTCCTGGGACGGCAAGTCAGTCAGGCATTCCGGGCACGGAATCGGGCGATCAACGATGTTGAACACCTGATCGAAGCCCATGGACTGCAACAGCCGGGTGATGTCTTCGTGGGTGGTGACCACCGTCGGCAACAGGCCGACCTTCTGCCGCGACAGAATGGACAACTTGGCCAACAACCCAAGGGTCGTGCTATCGATGCTGCGGGTTTCGGTCAGATCGATCACGATCGCCGAAAAATTCAGCGCGGTGAAGATCCGCTCGATCGTCGCATCCAGCGCCGAACACAAGGTCAGGCGCACTTCACCGACAAACTTCAGGACAAAGGTCCCGTCTTGCTCGGCGAATTGGATTCTTCCGGTACTCATCAAAGATTCCTGCTCAACACCAATAGGGCGATATCATCCGGCATCTCCCCTAGCGTGGCCAATCCAAAAACCTGCCGCAGGCCATCCAGGCTGCCGCCCGCCGACTTGACCTTTTGGGGCAAGGCAGCTTCTTTCTCCTTGAGTGTAGGCTCTGGAAGAAGGTCGAGGATGCCATCGGACATCAGCGTCAAGCTGAACGTCGGTGGCAGTTCCAGGATGTGGTCTTCGTAGGTGGCTTCGTTAAACAAGCCTACGGGCAGACCCCGTCCTTCCAGGTAACGCACACTGTCAGGCGTGTACAACACAGGCATCGGCAGGTGACCGCCAATGCTGTAGGTCAAAAGACCGGTTTCTTCATCAATCACGCCGCCCACCATCGTTACGTGCTTGCCCAGCTTGCAGCTGATCAGGCCTCGGTTGATGTGGCCCAGCACCTCGGACGGGGTGAACTCCGGCAAGGTGCCATTGCGCTTGGATTCGAACAGCAGCCGCGTGGTCATGAACTTCAACAACACGGTGACAAAAGCAGAGGAAGCACCATGGCCGGAGACATCGGCCAGGTAGAACGCGACACGCCGCTCATCAACGCGGAAGTAGTCGACAAAATCACCCGACAGGTACAAGGACGGAATGATCTGGTGGGCAAACTGAAACTCGTCGATGGTCCACGGGCTCACCGGCAGCATGTTCATCTGCACCTGGCGACCGGCGTTCTGGTCTTCCTGGAGCAGGTTCAGGCTGGCTTCGAGTTCGCGGTTGGCGGTTTCGAGCTTTTCGCGGTAGCGCTGGTTTTCCAGCAGCAGGCGTGCACGATCCAGGGCACGACGCACCGAGTGCTCCAGCACCGCGAGGTCTTCAAGGGGCTTGATCAGGTAGTCGGCAGCGCCCAGGCGCAGAGCCTCGACCGCATCGTTCATCACCCCGGCACCGGACACGACAATCACCGGCGTCTGCGGCGCGAGCTCGGTCACCTGGCGAATCAGCTCCAGGCCGCCCATCTGGGGCATGCGCAGGTCGCAGATCACAAGGTCGGGCTTGTCGCGCTCGAATACCTGGAGACCCTGTTGGCCATTGCTGGCCTGCAGGACGCTGAAGCCACTGTCTTCCAAATAGGCCGCGAGACTCGCGCGCACTACTTCGTCGTCATCGATTATCAGCAGCGTGGCACTGGTTTTTTGCATGTGGGCAAACGGCGCCAGAATTAGGTTGGCGTAGGTGGCGCGACAATGGCCGGGCGCACTTACTGGATTCGCTTTCTAGCCTCTCTGTCCTACAAAGCATGGGCATTTGGCCCACGCACAACGGTAAAGCAGAGGTGCCCTTCTAAGGCGCAGACGGTACTCCCATCCGTCTGGGGTTTCAAGCTCATGCCGATGGTCGCCAAGCGTCTTTACATCGCAAATCACCGAGAGTTATAAGAACAGCCACGACCACAACACAAAGTAAGGATGGAACCCGTGAGCCAACACGAGCGCGACTACGCCGAAAAACGCGATTTCATCCGCATGCGAGTGGATGCCGATGTGTCGCTGATCCACGCCGGGCAGGAGATTGCCGGGGTTTGCGTGGACCTTTCCAGTTCCGGCATGCAGGTGCAGGCACCTCGCCAATTCCAGGTAGGCGACAAACTGACTGTACGCATCGATTCCGAGCACAGCGCCCTCACGGGACTGGAAGCGGACACCGAAGTGGTCTGGACCAAGACAAACGGCCCAGACCAGCACCTCGGGCTCAAGATCCTGAAAATGTACTGAAACCTGCCCACAAAAAAGGCGACCATCGAGGTCGCCTTTTTCGTTTCAAAACATCACGGCTTAAAAGTCGTCGACGACCTTGCCGTCCTTGACCTTGAACTCGCGGTTCTGCAGGTAAGCATTGCGGATGAACGTGTACTTGTCGCCGGTGATCAGCTTCTCGCTGTCCAGCAGGCTGGCACGGGTATCGACAACGTTCAGACCAAAGGTGCTGTTGCGCCAGCCGATGTCGTTCATATAGCGGTACGGCTGGGTGTAGCTGTCTACGTATTTGGACGGTGCATCACGCAGGGTGCTTGGGCCCAGCAGTGGCAGCATCACATAAGGACCACTGCCGACGCCCCAGTAGCCGAGGGTCTGACCGAAGTCTTCGTCACTGCGTTGCAACCCCATTTTGGTACCGACGTCGATAAAGCCGAGCACACCAAACGTGGTGTTCATCAGCAAGCGCGCCGTGTCCACACCCGCCGCATGCGGCTTGAGCTGCAGCACGTTGTTGGCCAGGTTGCCGACATCGCCGATGTTACGGAAGAAGTTATGAACGCCGTCCTGCATGAATTGCGGCGTCACGAACTGATAACCCTGGGCCAATGGCTTGAGCGCATAGGTATCAACGGTGTCGTTGAAGGTGAAGATCGGGCGGTTGACGCTTTCCCACGGATCATCTTCCGAGGCGGCCTGTACAGCGAACGGGGCCAGCAGGACAGTGGCACACACCGACAGCTGAGCGAAATAGTGGCTCCAGCGCATAGCTTTTGCTCCTTAAGGGTCTGTCATGGGCGCTATGCCCTGAATAAGTCGGTGAGTATATGACGGAAGTGTCCATTTACGCAGCAGTCGGGGAAACGTCCTGTCTAAAATGCACAAAATTCCTACAATTGAGGCCCTGTGTCATCCACTTGTCATCCCATGCCGATAGCGTCAGAGCTATTTCAGGGATGTCGACATGCCTCACGCCGAGATTGCCATCGCCAGCGCGCCTGCCTTGACCGCTGTATTGTTCGGCCTGAGTGGCTGCCTGGTGGACTTCGGTTCCCAGGCACGTACCGATTCGCCCTCGCCGGGCTCCCACGCCACGCCGGGCGCCCTGAGCATCCTGCGCAGCCTGCATGAACAAGGCGTGCCCTGCGCCTGGCTGGATGAACTGCCCGCCTGCGTCACCACACCACTGGCCGCCGTATTGCCGGGCTGGCTGAAAGCGGCATCGCCCTCTGCCATCCGTTGGCCTGCGCCTCACGCCTGCTGGCAAGCCTTGATGGAACTGAACATCGAACGCCTGGAAGGCTGTGTGCTGGTCAGCGGCGAACCGCGCTTGCTGCAATCGGGGCTCAACGCCGGCCTGTGGACGATTGGCCTGGCATCCTGCGGCTCGCTGTGCGGCATGGCCCCGACACAATGGCAGGCATTGAGCGAGCAAGAGCGCGAGCACAAGCGCGGCAAAGCCACCGTGGCCCTGTACGGGCTGGGCGTGCACTCGGTGATCGACCACCTGGGCGAACTCGGCACCTGCCTGGCCGACATCAGCCTGCGCCAACTAAAAGGCGAGAAGCCCTGACACGGATCATGCACGGTTGGCGCCAGTGGATTAATCTACAGGTCAGCCCGTAGACCTTTCTCGGCGTGCCGTGGTCTATGTCAGTGCCTATCGATAAAAGGAAACACGTCATGCCTGATCGCAAAAAACTGGAAGAACAGGTCGAAATCCTGCGCGGGCAGTTGGAACAGGAACCGCCGCTGTCGGAAGAAAAACGTACAGCATTGCAAGCCTTGATTGCCAAGTTCGAATTACAACTTGAACTTGAGCCGGCCACCCAGACACCGAGTATTTCCGATGATGTGAATCAAGCGGCCATTGAGTTCGACGCTGAGCACCCGGTGATTTCCGGGACCTTGCGCAATATCATGGTCACCTTGGGCAATATCGGGATCTGACGGCATAGCACCTGAAAATCAACATCTATCAGAGCTGCATTTGCGCGGATCCCTCTCGGCAAACAATTGAAAACCGATGCCTAAGCGGGCGTCGGCTTTTTTTTGCTCAGAAATACGCCTTCCCTTTTGTAGAATCATAGCGTCGCTTTTGCGGGAAATTTCATCATCGACGGGAACCCAAACCACGGAGCTTGCCACTGAGGTTGTGAGAGGAATGGTCCTTTCAATTAACTTTGGAGCTTTACTTATAATGAGTGCCGTATCGAGCGCATCGCCAGCTTTTCAAGTAATGCAACAGTATTTTCAGCAGAACGAGATAGATGCAGGGCAGCAAGAGGCTATGAAAGGCAAAGGAACTGAGCCTTCATACTCAATTTCGAGGAGCTATGGTGGGGCTACAGACGAGAATGATCGATATTTCCCAGTTGGCGATGGCAAAGAGAAAATCACATACTGATACCCACGAAACGCCGTCTATCCACGCACATTAGGCATGGATAAGAAAGTGGCGGGAGGAACCACTCCCGCCACTCCTGAAGAGTGACGTTTTCCGGCTTTACTGACGCGCCAGGCGCACGTTCTGGAACGCCACATCTTCAGTACTGCGATACGGGTTGATATCCAACCCGCCCCTGCGAACATACCGCGCATACACGGTCAGTTTTTCCGGCTTCAGCAAGCGCTGCAAATCCAGGAAGATGCGCTCCACGCACTGCTCATGGAAGTCAGAGTGCTGGCGAAAGCTCACGATATATTCCAGCAAGCTCGCGTGGTCCAACGCGCGACCCCGGTATTCGACCACCACACTGCCCCAATCGGGCTGGCTGGTCACCGGGCAGTTGGATTTGAGCAGGTGGCTATGCACGCTCTCCTCGACAATCCGCGATTCATCGCAACGCAGCAGTTCCGGGCGTGGGTGTTCGTAGTTGCTGACGCTGATGTCCAACTCATCAATGCACACACCGGGCAACGCCATCACGCCTTCGGCCTCGATCTCGGCCAGGCTGCGGATGCGCACGCTCACTGGCTTGCCGGCGGCGGCGCCGAGGTCGGTACGCAAGGTCGCTTCCAGGCTTGCCGTATCGGCAAACGCGGTCTGGTTCAACGAGTTGAGGTACAGTTTGAAGGACTTGGACTCAATGATATTCGGCGAGTCAGCCGGGATGCTGAACTCACCGATGGCCACCACCGGCTTGCCCGACGGCAGCAGCCAGGACAGTTCGAAGCAGTTCCAGAAATCCACGCCTTTGTATGGCAGGGTCTCGGCACTCAGGCCCAGCTCGGCCCATTTGGCGGCGCGAGGGATCGGGAACAACAACGACGGGGTGTAGGTGGAGATGTATTCACTGGACTTGCCCAGCGGCGAATGTTCGGCTGCGGGATGCATGGCGGAAACCTGGCTAAATAAACGCCGCCAGTCTACCAGCCTTTGCCCCCGCCTTTGCGGCCTACTCGACGTTCAGCTTGCCAACCATGCCCGCCTGATAATGCCCTGGCAGGTTGCAAGCAAACTCCAGGCCCGTGGACTGGGTGAACGTCCACGTCAACTCGGCGGTTTTGCCGGGCTCGACCAACACGCTGTTGGGATCATCATGCTTCATCATTGCGCCATGGCCCATGGCGCTGTGATCCATCTTGCCCATGCCAGTGGCGGTGAGCATGCCGCTGGCCTGCATCTGCAACATTTCCTTCTGGTGCTGGGCATGCATCGCCGCATCGCCCAGGTTGAATTCGTGCAGCAACTGGCCTTTATTCACCAGGACAAAGCGCACGGTCTCACCGGCCTTCACGTCCAGTGACTTGGGCGAAAAAGCAATGTCCCGCAGGGTCACTTCCACGGTACGCGTGGCCTGCTCGGCAGGGGCCGCGTGGCCGAAGGCAAAGGTATGTGCCGCATCCGCCATCGCACCAAAACTCGCCACCAACAGGCAACCTGCCAACAACAGGGGTGTACGCAATGCCATCTCAACTCTCCAAAAATGTGTAACCCGCTTGGACAGCACTCTAAGATGAGGCCGCTGCCAGACAGCTGACTGCTAGATTACAACTTTGTCAGGTTGCGCCCTGATCCCGTAACCCACGGTATAAAGCGCCTCGTGCACCGCAACCAAGAGCCGCCCATGAAATTGCTGATTGTCGAAGACCAACCGAAAACCGGCCATTACCTGCGCCAGGGCCTGGCCGAGGCCGGCTTCACCACCGAACTGGTGGCCGACGGCACCAGCGGCCAGCACCTGGCACTGACCGGCGACTATGATCTGCTAATCCTCGACGTGATGCTGCCGGGGCGCGACGGCTGGCAAATCCTGCAAGCGGTACGCAGCGCTGGCCTGGACATTCCGGTGCTGTTTCTCACCGCTCGCGACGCCGTGGAAGACCGCGTGCATGGCCTGGAGCTCGGCGCCGACGATTATCTGGTCAAACCCTTCGCCTTTTCCGAACTGCTGGCCCGGGTACGCAGCCTGCTGCGCCGCGGTAGCAGTTCGCCGCAGGAAACCGCCCTGCAACTGGCCGACTTGCGCCTGGACCTGATCCGCCGCCGCGTCGAGCGGGATGGCCAGCGCATCGACCTCACCGCCAAGGAGTTCTCCCTGCTGGAACTGCTGCTGCGCCGCCAGGGCGAAGTATTGCCAAAATCACTGATTGCCTCACAAGTGTGGGACATGAACTTCGACAGCGACACCAACATCATCGAAGTGGCGATCCGCCGCCTGCGCCTGAAAGTCGACGACAACTTCCCCAACAAACTGATCCACACGGTGCGCGGCATGGGTTATGTGCTGGAGGAGCGTGTCAATTGATCAAGCGCCTGTCCCTGGCCAGCCGCCTGGCGCTGCTGTTTGCCGCGTGCACGGCGGTGGTCTCGTTGCTCGCCGGCGTGTTGTTCAACCGCGCCAGCGAGGCGCACTTCATCGAACTGGATCAGCAACTGCTCGAAACCAGGCTGGGAGCCCTGCGCAGTACCTTGCAGGGGGTCGACACGCCGCAGCTATTCAGCCAGCGCGAAGCGCAATTGCGCACTGAACTCGATCACCAACCCGACCTGACCCTGCGCATCAGCGCTGCCGGCCAACGCTGGTTTGATGGTGCGCCGGGGGTCACGCTACCCGAATCCCCGGGCCTGCATCGCCTGCAACACGCCGGCACCGATTACCGTGTCTACAACGCGCCGCTGAGCGCCGGTCAACCGGGCTCGGCGCAACTGAGCCTGATGCTCGACATCACCCACCACCAGCACTTCCTGCAACGCATGCAGCATTTGATCTGGCTCACCGTCGGCCTTTCGGCACTCGCCACCGCACTGCTCGGCGCGTGGGCGGCACGCAGTGGCTTGCGGCCACTGCGGCGCATGGGGGAAGTGGCGGCGGGCGTTTCCGCCCACTCCCTGACCCAGCGCCTGCCCCAGGAACAAATGCCGGCGGAACTGGCCGAGTTGGCCCAAGCCTTCAATGCCATGCTCGGCCGCCTGGACGACGCGTTCCAGCGCCTCTCGGCGTTCTCCGCCGACATCGCCCATGAACTGCGCACGCCGCTGTCAAACCTGCTGACCCAGACCCAGGTCATCCTCACCCAGCCACGCCCGCTAGAGGATTATCGCGAGGCCCTGCACAGCAACCTGGAAGAGCTGCAATGGATGGCACAGCTCGTGAACGACATGTTGTATTTGGCCAAGGCGGACCACGGTTTGCTGATGCCCAGGCGCGAACCGCTGGCACTGGCGGACGAAGTGGATGCCCTGCTGGAGTTTTTTGCGTTGCTGGCGGAAGACGCGCAGATCAGCCTGACGCGCGAAGGCACGGCCCACATCACCGGGGATCGTGGGATGCTGCGTCGGGCGCTGTCGAACCTGCTGGATAACGCGCTGCGGTTCACCCCGACAGGCGGAGAAGTGCGGGTACGGATCGAGGACGGGGTGCGGCTGACTGTCGAGAACACCGGGGAAGGCATTGCACCGCAGTTGCTACCAAAGCTGTTTGACCGCTTCTACCGGGCTGACCCGGCGCGGCGCGAGGGCAGCAGCGAGCATGCGGGGCTGGGGCTGGCGATTACCCAGTCGATTGTGCGGGCGCATGGGGGGCGGATTTTCTGTGAGTCCGGGCCGGGGTGGACCAGGTTTGTGGTTGAGCTGCCACAGCCGGATTGATGCAGGCGGTGCCGGCCGCTTCGCGAGCAAGCCCGCTCCCACATTTGAATGTATTCACAACTCAAAATGTGGAAGCGGGCTTGCTCGCGAAGACGGTCTTAAAAACTACGAGTATCTCAGGGCATGCGCCGGCTCAATCTTCGCCGCCCGATACGCCGGGTACAGCGTCGCCAAAAAGCTCAACACAAACCCTGCCGTACAAATCAGCAGCACATCGCCGCCTTGCAGCTCCGAGGGCAGGTTACTGACGAAGTACACGTCTGAGCTGAAGATATGCTGCCCCGTCACCCGCTCGACCCAGCCCACCAGCTCACTCACGTTCAGGGCCGCAATCACCCCCAGCACACCGCCAATCAACGTGCCGACGATGCCGATCACCGTGCCCTGCACCATGAAGATCGCCATGATCTGGCGTGGCGTGGCGCCGATGGTGCGCAGAATTGCGATGTCGGCGCCCTTGTCGTTCACCACCATGATCAAGGTCGCGATGATGTTGAACGCCGCCACCGCGACGATCATCAGCAGCAACAAGCCGATCATGGTCTTTTCCATCTTCATCGCGCTGAACAGGCTGCCCTGGGTGTGGGTCCAGTCATCCGCCTTGTAAGCCGCGCCCAGGCTAGCGGCAATATCGGCCGAGACTTTGGGGGCGGCGTACAGGTCCTTCACCGCCAGGCGCACGCTCTGCACCTGGTTCGGCTGCCAATGCTGGATTTCTGCCGCGTCAGCCATGTGGATCAACGCCATGGAGCCATCCAGCTCGGCGCCGACCTTGAAGATGCCAACCACATTCAAGCGCTGCATGCGCGGGGTGATGCCCCCCGGCGCGCTGCTGATTTCCGGCACGATCAGGGTCAGCTTGTCACCCACGTTCAAGCGAAAGCGCCGTGCGGTGATTTCGCCGACCACCACACCGAACTCGCCGGGTTTCAGGTCATCCAGTTTGCCCTGCACGATGTGCTGGGCCACGATCGACACCTTGCCTTCCTGGGCCGGGTCGACGCCGCTGATTTCAATCGGCTGCATGGCGCCCTTGTAGGAGAACATGCCATCCATTTGCGTGAACGGTACTGCGGCAGTCACCTCGGGATTCTTCATCGCAGCGGCAGCCAGCGGCTGCCAGTCGTCAATCGGGTTCACGCCGACGATGGTGGCGTGGGGCACCATGCCAAGGATGCGCGAGCTCATTTCACGCTGAAAGCCGTTCATTACCGACAACACCACGATCATCGCCAGCACGCCCAGGGCGAGGCCGATCATCGAGGTCATCGAGATAAACGAAACAAAACGGTTGCGGCGCTTGGCGCGGGTATAGCGCGTGCCGATGAAAATCGATAACGGTCTGAACATTCGCGGGCACCGTTGGAAAAATAGAAAACCCGATGTAGGACACCGGGCTTGAAACAGGTCAGATGGCGACCAGATGACCTTCCTGCAGGTGCAGCACACGGTCCATCTGGCGGGCCATGCTCATATCATGGGTCACCACCAGGAACGCAGTGCGCATCTGGGTGCTCAGTTCCAGCATCAAGTCCTTGATGCCCTGGGCGGTGTGGGAGTCGAGGTTGCCGGTCGGCTCGTCGAGCATCACCAGGCCCGGGTTGTTCACCAGGGCGCGGGCGATGGCCACGCGCTGGCGCTCACCACCGGACAGCTCGGCCGGCTTGTGCTCCAGGCGATGGCCGAGGCCGACGCGCTCCAACAAGGCTTGGGCGCGCTGGCGGGCTTCCGGGATCGCGGTCTTGCCGATCAGCAGCGGCATGCACACGTTTTCCAGGGCGGTGAACTCCGGCAGCAGGTGGTGGAACTGGTACACAAAACCGAGGGAACGGTTGCGCAGTTGGCCACGAGCCTTTTCACCGAGGGCCGAAAGTTCTTCGCCGGCCAGCCAGACGCTGCCCTGGGACGGCGTATCGAGGCCGCCCAACAGGTTCAGCAGGGTACTTTTGCCGGAGCCGGAACTGCCGACAATCGCCACGCGCTCGCCAGGATGCAGTTCCAGTTGCAGGTTCGACAGCACCACCACCGACTCCGGGCCTTCCTCGTAGGACTTGCCCAGGTTGCGGCAGCTCAAGATTGCTTTTTCACTCATGCCCGATTCACTCATAACGTAAGGCCTGTGCTGGCTGGGTACGTGCCGCGCGCCAGGCTGGATACAGGGTGGCAAGGAAGCTCAATACCAACGCGGCGCCGCCCACCATCAACACGTCCTGGGCCTGCACCTGGGACGGCAAGTAATCGATGAAATAGACGTCGGCGTTGAGGAATTTGTGGCCGATCAAGGTTTCAAGGCCGGCGATGGCGGCGCTGACGTTGAGCGCGGCCAAAATCCCGACGGCGGTACCGATCAAGGTGCCGACCACGCCGATCACCGTGCCCTGCACCATGAAGATCGCCATGATCTGCCCGGGCGTGGCACCCAGGGTGCGCAGAATGGCGATGTCGCCCTTCTTGTCGTTCACCACCATCACCAGCGTGGAGATAATATTGAACGCGGCCACGGCGACGATCAGCAGCAACAGCAGGCCGATCATGGCTTTTTCCATGCGGATGGCCTGGTACAGGTTGCCGTGGGTACGCGTCCAGTCGCGGGCGTAGTACTGGCTTTCACCCAGGTGCTGAGCGATTTCCCACGAGGTACGCGGGGCGTCGAACAGGTCGTTGAACTTGAGACGCAGGCCCTGCACCTGATCCGGCTTCCAGCGATGCAGGCGCGCCAGGTCGGTGAGGTTGGTCAAGCCGAGGTAGCCGTCGATCTCGCCGGCGCCGACGTGGAAGGTGCCGACCACGGTAAAGCGCTTCATGCGCGGGAACATGCCTGCCGGGGTCACGGTGACTTCCGGGGCGACGAAGGTCAGCTTGTCACCCAGGTTAACGCCGAGCTTGGCCGCCGCCTTGTCGCCGATCACAATGCCGAATTCACCCGGCGCCAGGTCATCGAGTTTGCCCGACAACATGAACTTGTCGATGATCGAGACGTTGCGCTCCTGGGCCGGATCGATGGCATTGAGCAGGATCTTCTGCACCTTGCCGTCATTGGTCAGCAACCCCTGCATCTGGGTAAACGGCGCGACGGCCACTACCTTGGGGTTCTGCTTGACCTTGTCGGCCAGGCTTTGCCAGTCACTGATGGGCGCGTCGCCCTCGATGGTCGCGTGGGGCACCATGCCCAGCACGCGGGTACGCATCTCATGATCGAAGCCGTTCATCACCGACAGCACCACGATCATCACGACCACGCCCAAGGCGAGCCCGATCATCGAGGTCAAGGAAATGAACGACACAAAATGATTGCGACGCTTTGCACGGGTATAACGCGTGCCGATAAATACGAAGAGAGGTCTGAACATGTCGGGGCTTGTTCGGAGGAAAAGAAGACGTCCCGGTGGCGGGGTCTGGTAAGCAGCTTTACACTCAGACCATTAACGCTAGCTGGGGTTCGCCATGTCGACATTAGATGAAGAAGAGCGCCGCGAATACTACCGTATCGACGACATGATCGCACTTCAAATCAAAACCCTGTCCGCCCCTGAAGCGGCGAGCAAGGAAGTGTTGCAGGATGAGTCACCGCTGTTCAATCTGCTCAGCGAACTGCACCTGAGCGAATTCGAAGCCCAACACCTGCTACGCCAGATCAGCGAGAAAGATCGCAGCCTGGCCGCCTTCCTCAAAGTGCAGAACAAGCGCCTGGACCTGCTCAGCCAGGTCATGGCGCAAAGCCTGCGCAGTGCGGTTGGCGAGCCGCAGCCGGTGATCATTTCCGAAGGCGGCATCGACTTCCAGCACCCCACCCCGCTCGTCCCCGGCGCACACCTGGCGGTCAAGCTGGTGCTGATGCCCCAGGCGCTCGGCCTGCTGCTGCGTGCGCGGGTGACCCATTGCGATCCCAAGGGCGCAGGTTTTGACATCGGCACCGAATTCGAATCCATGACCGACGCCCAACGCCAACTGCTCGCCCGCTACATCCTGCAAAAACAAGCCCAGGAACGCCGACTGGCGCGGGAACAAAGCGACGCCCAAGACACCTGAATCCCTATTCACCCCGCCAGTACAGCTGGCGCAAAGGAGCAATTGTGACCCTGATTTACGGCCACCGCGGTGCCAAAGGCGAAGCACCGGAAAACACCCTGACCAGCTTTCAGGAATGCCTCAAGCACGGCGTGCGCCGTTGTGAACTGGATCTGCACCTGTCCATGGACGGCGAGTTGATGGTCATCCACGACCCTACCCTCAAGCGCACCGCCGACCGGCGCGGCAAAGTCGTCGAATACTCGGCGGCGGACCTGGTGAAGATGGACGCGCGCAAGGGCGGCCCGGGCTGGATCACGCCTTGCCCGATCCCGCGCCTGGAAGAACTGTTCGAAAAATGCGACTTCGATCACTGGCAACTGGAAGTCAAAAGCGCTTCGCGCACCCGCGCGGCCACCACCGTACTGGCAATTCGTGAGATGGCCGTACGTTTCGGCCTGATGGACAAGGTCACCGTGACCTCAAGTTCGCGGGAAGTACTGAAAGCTGCGGTAGAACTCACCCCGGATCTGTCACGCGGCCTGGTGGCCGAATACGCCTGGCTCGACCCGCTGAAGGTCGCGCAGAACTACGGCTGTGAGATTCTGGCGTTGAACTGGACGTTGTGCACCCCCGAGCGTCTGGAAAAAGCCCAGCGCCAGGGCCTGCATGTATCCGTGTGGACGGTCAACGAACCTGCGCTGATGCGCAGGCTCGCCGACTTCGGCGTAGATAGCCTGATTACAGACTTTCCCGGTTTGGCCACTGCCACCCTCGGGAATTACTGAAATCGGTCTCCCCGGCCGGCTCAGGCCACCGGCCGGAGCCGCTCAAAAAAGCCGGTTGAGACCGTCGTAGGCGGCTACCCGATAGGCTTCGGCCATGGTCGGGTAGTTGAACGTCGTGTTCACAAAATACTTGAGGGTATTCTGCTCGCCCGGCTGGTTCATGATCGCCTGGCCGATGTGCACGATCTCCGACGCCTGATAGCCGAAGCAATGCACGCCGAGGACTTCCAGGGTTTCGCGGTGGAACAGGATCTTCAGCATGCCTTGGGGCTCACCGGCGATCTGCGCACGCGCCATGCTCTTGAAGAACGCCTTGCCCACTTCGTAAGGCACCTTGGCCTTGGTCAGTTCGTGCTCGTTCTTGCCGATCGAGCTGATCTCGGGAATCGTGTAGATCCCGGTCGGCACGTCGTTCACATAACGCCAGCTGCCATTGTCGACGATGCTGCCAGCGGCCGAACGGCCCTGGTCATGCGCGGCGCTGGCCAGGCTTGGCCAGCCGATCACGTCACCGGCGCCGTAGATGTTCGGCACGCAGGTGCGATAGTTCTCGTCCACCTCGATCTGGCCACGGCTGTTGACCTTGACCCCGATGTTTTCCATGCCCAGCTTGTCGGTGTTGCCGGTACGGCCGTTGCACCACAGCAAGGCGTCGGCCTTGATCTTCTTGCCGGACTTGAGGTGCAGGATCACGCCGTTGTCCAGGCCTTCGACGCGCTCGTACTCTTCGTTGTGGCGCACGGTGATGTTGTTGTTGCTGAAGTGGTAGCTCAACGCCTGGGAAATTTCCGAGTCGAGGAAGCTCAGCAACTGGTCGCGGTTGTCCACCAGCTCCACCAACACACCCAGGCCGCTGAAGATCGAGGCGTATTCACAGCCGATCACGCCGGCGCCGTAGATGATCAGTTTGCGCGGGGTGTGGCCCAGGCTCAGGATGGTGTCGCTATCGTAGATACGCGGGTGGTGGAAATCGATGTCCGCCGGACGATACGGACGCGACCCCGTGGCGATGATGATGTGCTTGGCCACCAGCTTTTCGACCACGCCATTGGAGCAGACCACTTCGACGGTTTGCTCATCGGCGAAACTGCCGGTACCGAAGAACAGGTCGACACGGTTGCGCGCGTAGTAGCCAGTGCGCGAGGCGACCTGCTTGGAGATGACTTTCTCGGCGCTTTTCAGCACGTCCGGGAACGAGAACCAGCGCGGCTCACCAATGGCCCGGAACATCGGGTTGGTGTTGAACTGCATGATCTGGCGTACGGAGTGACGCAACGCCTTGGACGGGATGGTACCCAGGTGGGTGCAGTTACCGCCGACCTGGCGACGGCTATCGACCATCGCCACCTTGCGCCCTGCCTTCGCGGCGTTCATCGCCGCACCTTCTCCAGCCGGGCCGGAACCCAGTACCACCACGTCGTAGTTGTAGACAGCCATGCGTACTCCTCAGAACAGGCCAGGCGTACGGTTGGACGCCGGGCTAAATCATGCCGCGGCCAGCGGTCATGAAGGACAATTTGGCTCAAGTGTGTGAACCGGGGCACAGTCTATATAAGGCTCAACGCCGCGCACATTAACCCTTGGTCGCGTCGTAGGCCAGTCTTGCCTTTACTACAGGCTGCCGATTACGGTTTCAGCGCCGTCAGTTGCTCGAATGCCTTGTTACTGCGTGTGACGAAACCTTCGCCCTCACGCAGCACAAAAAACGCCGCGATCTGCTGTTGTTCGGCGTAGTTCCACGCCTGTTCAGGCCCAAGCACCAACAGCAACGTCGACAACCCATCGGCCATCAGCGCCGACGAATGCAACACCGTCACCGACGCCAGTCGATGCCTGATCGGCGTACCACTGCGCGCATCCAGCGTGTGGGAATAACGCTGTCCATCCTGCTGGAAATAATTGCGATAGTCACCTGACGTGGACACACCAAAGCCATCCACGGCGATGATTCTTTCGGCGACCCGTTGATCGTCACGCGGCTCTTCCAGGGCGATGCGCCAGGGTGTGCCGTCCGGTTTGCGCCCGGCAGCCTTGAGTTCGCCCGTCGCTTCGGCGAGGTAATGGTGGATGCCCTGTCCGACCAACAACTCGGCGATGCGATCCACTGCGTAACCGGCGGCGATGCTGTTGAAGTCGACCTCGACGGCGGCGTCCTTGCACAACTGCGCGCCGTTGATGCGCAGGTGCTGGTGGCCAACCCGCTGGCGGACCTGCGCCAGCGTCGCCGCGTCCGGCACCTTCAGCTCACGCGCCTGGGGGCCGAAGCCCCACAGGTTGAGCAACGGCTCGACCGTCAGGTCAAACGCGCCGTCACTGGCCAGGGACAACTGCTCCCCGGTGCGCACCAAGTGCAGGATCGGCTCGGGCATGGGCTGGCAACTGTGCGCCGGCAGGGCATTAAAGCGCTCGATGTCCGAATCGCCGCGGTACGTCGACATTTGCCGGTCAACCTCATCCAAGAGACTTTCCACTTGGCGTTGAAGCTCTTTCGGCGCCGGAGTATGGGCCGTTCTGACGTACTGGACCGAATACGTACTGCCCATGGTCGGGCCTTCAAAGTGCTCCAGCGTCTCGCCACCGCATCCCGCCAGCAGGGCAAGCATCCCCATCATCACCACTTGTCGCAGATCACCCATAAATCCAGTCGCCATCGCAAATTGAATTAACCTGTAGGCACGCACCCTTTCAGGACTGGCCATTATGCGGCATGCGCTTTTTTGTCTATTGCTGATGTTGGCGCCCACAGCCCAAGCCAATGAGGCAGATCGTCTCAGGCAAGCGGATTTTCCGGTGCAGGCGCATGCGCTGACCCTGAAAAACCAGACCGTGCTCACCTACCTCTGGGCCGATGTGTACGCAGCCGCCCTGTACGCCCCGCCTGACACCAGCGCGAAGCTCGCCTGGCATCAACAACAGGACCTGCGTCTTGAGCTGTATTACTACCGCGACATTGATCGCAGCGATGTGATCAAGGCGGCCAATAGCACGCTGGAGCGCCAGCAAGCCGACGCGCGCTTGAAGCCCGCAGTGGCCCGGCTGCACGCCCACTTTCGCGACATCCGTCGGGGCGACCGGTATGCGCTGGATTATCGAGCAGCGCGCGGCTTGAATCTGGAGATCAATGGCCAGGTGGTGTTCAGCAGTCGCGACCGTGAACTGGCGAAGGCTTACCTGGGAATCTGGCTGGCGCCCAAGGGGTTGTCAGAGGGGCTGCTGGACTGAAACTGATCGGTTGACTGAGCTGACGCCTTCGCGGGCAAGCCCGCTCCCACAGGGGGTTGCATTCCAAATGTGGGAGCGGGCTTGTCCGCGATGAGGCACTCACAACCAACACAAACCCCTCAGCCACAAAAAAGCCCCGAACCAGTCGGGGCTTTTTCATTCAGCGCTGATGCTTAGCGCGGGAACGCAGGCGGGTTGACCCCGGCCATGTCTTCCATCACGCGAACCACCTGGCAGCTGTAGCCGAACTCGTTGTCGTACCACACGTACAGGACAACACGGTTGTCCTGGGTGATGGTCGCTTCAGCGTCCACCACACCGGCGTGGCGCGAGCCAACGAAGTCGGTGGAGACCACTTCCTGGGAATTGACGAAGTCGATTTGCTTATGCAGATCGGAGTGCAGCGCCATGAAGCGCAGGTACTCGTTCATCTCTTCGCGGGTAGCGGCTTTCTCAAGGTTCAGGTTGAGAATAGCCATCGACACGTTAGGCGTCGGAACGCGGATCGCGTTACCGGTCAGCTTGCCGGCCAGTTCAGGCAGGGCCTTGGCGGCGGCAGTGGCAGCACCGGTCTCGGTGATGACCATGTTCAACGCGGCGCTGCGGCCACGGCGATCGCCCTTGTGGAAATTGTCGATCAGGTTCTGGTCGTTGGTGTACGAGTGAACTGTCTCAACGTGACCGTTGACGATGCCGAACTTGTCATTCACCGCCTTGAGCACCGGCACAATGGCGTTGGTGGTGCAGGAGGCGGCGGACACGATCTTGTCGTCAGCGGTGATTTCACCGTGGTTGATGCCGTGAACGATGTTCTTCAGCTTGCCCTTGCCCGGAGCGGTCAGGACAACGCGGTCGATACCCGGGCAGGCCAGGTGCTGGCCCAGGCCTTCGGCGTCACGCCACACACCGGTGTTGTCCACCAGCAGCGCGTCTTTGATGCCGTACTGGGTGTAGTCCACCTCAGTCGGGTTCTTCGCGTAGATCACCTGGATCAGGTTACCGTTGGCGGTGATGGTGTTGTTTTCTTCGTCGATGGTGATGGTGCCGTTGAACGGACCGTGCACCGAATCACGACGCAAGAGGCTTGCGCGCTTGGTCAGGTCGTTGTCGGCGCCTTTACGCACCACGATGGCACGCAGGCGCAGGCCGTCGCCGCCACCGGTTTTTTCGATCAGGATGCGCGCCAGCAGGCGGCCGATACGACCGAAGCCGTACAGCACAACGTCGGTGCCTTTGCGGGCAGCGGCGTTTTGCTGACCCACCACATCGGCCAATTCTTCACGCACGAACTGCTCGGCGGTACGCCCGGCGCCTTCCTTGCGGAATTTGTAGGCCAGCTTGCCCAGGTCTACCGAAGCCGCGCCGAGCTTGAGCTCGCTCATGGCCTTAAGCAGCGGGAATGTTTCGTGGACGGAGAGTTCGCTGTCGTCGGCGGAGCGATGGCGCGCAAAGCGGTGAGCTTTGAGAATCGCGATGACAGACTGGTTGATCAGGCTGCGGCCATAGATCGAGCTCACCACATTGTTATTGCGGTACAGCTGGCCGATAAGCGGAATCATCGCTTCTGCGAGTGCTTCACGGTCGATCCATTCACCAAGACACTGGTCGGGCTTCTGAGTCACGGGAACCTTCCACATGTAGGGGCAGAAAAAAGGGGCTACATTATGCCGCCCGACCGCCCTCGGAGCAATGCGCGCAACCCAACAAAAAGTGCTTGCGAAAAACAGGCACCGCGCTGGAGCCCAGTAAACACGCGGGTTTCAGAAGGCCATCAGTTGAGCGCGGCACGCGACTTGTCCGTAACCCTCCGAAAACCTGAGCAGTTTTGGCACTACATATTGAGTCAAAACCCGCCATTGTTTGTCTTAGCCACTACATTTCCTACAAACCGTAATAGGCGCAGTCAGCAACTGACAGACGGCGCCTTGCCCCGTTACAATTACCGACTTTGTCGCAACGCTTGGAGCTCAACCTTCCGTGCCCGTCCTGCGTCTACCGCTTCTCCCTGCTGCGGCAGGCAAACAGCACTGGGGCAACCTGCCCGGTGCCGCCCTGAGCCTGGCCATCGCCGAGGCTGCCAGCGCAGCCAAGCGCTTTACCCTGCTGCTCACCGCCGACAGCCAAAGCGCCGAACGGCTGGAGCAGGAGCTGAGCTTCTTCGCCCCCGATTTGCCGGTGCTGCATTTTCCCGACTGGGAAACCCTGCCCTACGACCTGTTCTCGCCGCACCAGGACATCATCTCCCAGCGCATCGCCAGCCTGTACCGCCTGCCGGAACTGGCCCACGGCGTGCTGGTGGTGCCGATCACCACCGCCCTGCACCGCCTGGCGCCGACCAAGTTCCTGCTGGGCAGCAGCCTGGTGCTGGATGTCGGCCAGAAGCTCGACGTGGAGCAGATGCGCACGCGCCTGGAAGCCAGCGGCTACCGCTGCGTGGACACGGTGTACGAGCACGGTGAGTTCGCCGTACGTGGCGCGCTGATCGACCTGTTTCCGATGGGCAGCAAGTTGCCGTATCGCATCGACCTGTTCGATGACGAAATCGAGACCCTGCGCACCTTCGATCCGGAAAACCAGCGCTCCATCGATAAAGTCGATTCGATCAAGTTGCTGCCCGCGCGGGAATTCCCGTTGCAAAAGGATGCGGTCACCCGCTTCAAGGCGCGCTTCCGTGAACGCTTCGACGTCGACTTCCGCCGCTGCCCGATCTTCCAGGACTTGAGCAGCGGGATTACACCCGCTGGTATCGAGTACTACCTGCCGCTGTTCTTCGACGAAACCTCCACCCTGTTCGATTACCTGCCCCAGGACACCCAGGTGTTCTCCCTGCCAGGCATCGAGCAAGCGGCGGAAAACTTCTGGAACGACGTGCGCAACCGCTACGAAGAACGCCGCGTCGATCCGTCCCGGCCTTTATTGCCGCCCGCCGAGTTGTTCCTGCCGGTGGAAGACTGCTTCGCCCGCCTGAAAAACTGGCCGCGCGTGGTCGCCAGCCAGCAGGACGTGGACGCTGGCAGTGGCCGCGAGCGCTTTCCCGCGCAGGCGCTGCCCAACCTGGCGATTGAAGCCAAGGCCAACCAGCCACTGGAAGCGCTGTCCAACTTCCTCGGCGATTTCCCTGGCCGCGTGCTGTTTACCGCCGAATCCGCCGGCCGCCGTGAAGTGCTGCTGGAACTGCTCGAACGCCTGAAACTGCGGCCGAAAACTGTCGACAGCTGGCCGGATTTCGTCAAAGGCAAAGACCGCCTGGCGATTACCATCGCGCCGCTGGATGAAGGCCTGTTGCTGGACGACCCGGCCCTGGCACTGATCGCCGAGAGCCCGCTGTTCGGCCAACGCGTGATGCAGCGCCGCCGTCGTGAAAAACGCGCCGACGCCAACAACGACGCGGTAATCAAGAACCTCACCGAACTGCGCGAAGGCGCGCCGGTGGTGCATATCGACCACGGTGTCGGGCGTTATCTCGGCCTGCAAACCCTGGAGATCGACAACCAGGCCGCAGAATTCCTCACCATGGAATACGCCGAGGGCGCCAAGCTCTACGTGCCGGTGGCCAACCTGCACCTGATCGCGCGCTACACCGGCAGCGACGACGCGCTGGCACCGTTGCACCGCCTGGGCTCCGAGACCTGGCAGAAAGCCAAGCGCAAGGCCGCCGAACAAGTGCGCGACGTGGCCGCCGAGTTGCTCGACATTTATGCCCGCCGCGCCGCCCGCGAAGGCTATGCGTTCGCCGACCCGAAAGCCGACTACGCCACCTTCAGCGCCGGCTTCCCCTTCGAAGAAACCCCAGACCAGCAAACCACCATCGAAGCGGTGCGTGCCGACATGCTCGCACCCAAGCCGATGGACCGCCTGGTCTGCGGCGACGTGGGCTTCGGCAAGACCGAAGTGGCCATGCGCGCCGCCTTCATTGCGGTACACGGCGGCCGCCAGGTGGCGATCCTGGTGCCCACCACCCTGCTCGCCCAACAGCACTACAACAGCTTTCGCGACCGCTTCGCCGACTGGCCGGTGACCGTGGAAGTGATGAGCCGCTTCAAGTCGGCCAAGGAAGTGAATGCCGCCGTCGCCGATTTGGCCGAAGGCAAGATCGACATCGTGATCGGCACCCACAAGCTGCTGTCGGACGACGTGAAAATCAAGAACCTGGGCCTGGTGATCATCGACGAAGAGCACCGCTTTGGTGTGCGCCAGAAAGAACAGCTCAAGGCCCTGCGCAGCGAAGTCGACATCCTCACCCTCACCGCCACGCCGATTCCGCGCACGCTGAACATGGCGGTGTCGGGCATGCGCGATCTGTCGATCATCGCCACGCCGCCGGCGCGCCGCCTGTCGGTGCGCACCTTTGTGATGGAGCAGAACAAAAGCACGGTCAAGGAAGCGCTGCTGCGTGAACTGCTGCGCGGCGGGCAGGTGTATTACCTGCACAACGACGTGAAGACCATCGAGAAATGCGCAGCCGACCTCGCCGAGCTGGTGCCGGAGGCGCGTATCGCCATCGGCCATGGGCAGATGCGCGAACGTGAACTCGAACAGGTGATGAGCGACTTCTACCACAAGCGCTTCAACGTGCTGATCGCCTCCACCATCATCGAGACCGGCATCGACGTACCGAGCGCCAACACCATCATCATCGAGCGGGCCGACAAGTTCGGCCTGGCGCAACTGCACCAACTGCGTGGCCGGGTCGGGCGCAGCCACCACCAGGCGTACGCCTACTTGCTGACGCCGCCGCGCCAACAGATCACCTCCGACGCGGAAAAGCGCCTGGAGGCCATCGCCAACACCCAGGACCTGGGCGCTGGTTTTGTACTGGCCACCAACGACCTGGAAATCCGTGGCGCCGGCGAACTGCTGGGCGACGGCCAGAGCGGGCAGATCCAAGCGGTGGGTTTCACGCTGTATATGGAGATGCTCGAACGCGCGGTGAAAGCCATCCGCAAGGGCGAACAACCCAACCTCGATCAGCCGCTGGGCGGTGGTCCGGAGATCAACCTGCGCTTGCCAGCGTTGATTCCCGAGGACTACCTGCCCGACGTGCATGCGCGACTGATCCTGTACAAGCGCATCGCTTCGGCTACCGATGAAGAAGGCCTCAAGGACCTGCAAGTGGAGATGATCGACCGCTTCGGCCTGCTGCCGGAACCGACCAAGAACCTCGTACGCCTGACCCTGCTCAAATTGCAGGCCGAGCAACTGGGGATCAAGAAGGTCGACGCCGGGCCGCAAGGTGGGCGTATCGAGTTTGAAGCGCAGACGCCGGTGGACCCGCTGGTGCTGATCAAACTGATCCAGGGCCAGCCCAACCGCTACAAGTTCGAAGGGGCTACGCTGTTCAAGTTCATGGTGCCAATGGAGCGCGCCGAAGAACGCTTTAATACCCTGGAGGCGCTGTTTGAGCGCCTCATCCCGAAATCTGTTTGAAGGACG
The DNA here is from genome assembly GCF_030687535.1 of Pseudomonas sp. FP2335. NCBI lineage: Bacteria > Pseudomonadati > Pseudomonadota > Gammaproteobacteria > Pseudomonadales > Pseudomonadaceae > Pseudomonas > Pseudomonas sp. FP2335. The sequence goes on along the minus strand of NZ_CP117437.1, from coordinate 1,724,966 downwards.
CCGTCATGCGCCTGTTCCGCACCCTGAGCCTGCTGTTGCTGGTCGTGGCCCCGTCGGCGTTCGCCGACAGCCCGTACCAGGTGGAAATGATCCTGGTGCGCCAGAATGCGGAGCCGCCGCTCAACAGCCGCGCCGCGCCGGAAAACTGGGATGCCGGGGCGATGCATCTGAACGCCGATAAAATGAGCCCGCCACGCCTGAGCAATATTGTCGACAAGCTGCGCGCCGACAACAGCTACACCGTGCTGGTGCACAAGGCCTGGGAGCAAAACCTCGGCGAGCAACCGGTAAAGGTCGCGATCACCGACGGCCAGGAACAGTTCGGCCAGTTCCCCATCGAAGGTGTACTGAACCTGCAATTGGGCCGTTTCACCGACATCGACGCCGACTTCTGGCTCAACAGGTTCGACAGCAACGGCAGCGTGATCGCCAGCGAACATCTGAGCCAGACCGACGTGCGCACCAAGAACAACCAGCTCAACTACCTGGACGGCGGCCACCTGGCCTTGCTGATCAAGATCACTTCGCTGACCGCCAAGCCACCCAGCGCACCACCGCCTGACATTCAGGACTGATCCAGCGCCATGCCCCTGACGTCGCAATTGACCAAACCCCTGGCTCCGTCATGGGCCAATCGCTTTAAAGAGCAGAGCCTGGAGCGCGGGCGGCGTTATGCCCTGGAGAATCGCGTGCGCATCGTCGAGTCCGGCGACAGCACCATCATCGCCAGTTGCTTGGGTTCGGGCGGCAACGTCTACCGGCAGACCATCTCGTTGCGCGAGTCGGCCAAGGGCACGCTGATCCTCGTCGACAGCCGCTGTACCTGCCCGGTGCACACCAACTGCAAACACATCGCAGCAGTGCTGCTCAAGGTCCAGGAAACCCTGGACTACCCCGCAGCTGCCCAGGATGCCGAGCTGCTGGAAAAACTCCAGGCCGTGCTGGATAACCGCGTGGTATTGCCGCAAGTGCTCATGGAGGATGTGCTGCCGGTGCCGCGCCTGTGGCTGGCCAGCGTCGAGTTCAGCGCCTTTGAACCGCGCAATGGCAAGATGCAGCGCTATATCCAGCACCGCGCGGCACTGTCGTTCAACTACCTGGGCAACTATGTCAGCGGGCAGAAGAACGCCGACATCATCGTCCGTCAGGACACCCAGAGCCTGCGGATCAAGCGGCATCCGGAGCTGGAGCAACCGTATCGCGAGCAACTGCGCCTGTTGGGTTTCAAGATCGCAACCCGCCAGAGCAAAGCCTTGCCGGAAAGTGCCGGTGAGCTGTTCGAGATGGTCAATGACAGTGCCTGGCTGAACTTCACCCTCAATGCGTCGCCCACCTTGCGCGCCGAGGGCTGGGAGTTGCAGATCGACGAGGATTTCGGCTTTGACCTGAGCGCCGTCGACGATTGGTACGCCACCGTCGATGAAGGGCCGGAGCGCGACTGGTTCGACCTGGAACTGGGAATTATCGTCAACGGCGAACGCCTGAGCTTGCTGCCGATCTTGTTGAACCTGATGCGCTCCCACACCGAGATCCTCAACCCGGAGAAACTTGCGCGACGCCGCGACGATGAGCTGATCCTGGTGAACATCCCCGGCCTGCCCAACGGCCACGGCCCGCTGCAAGTGGCGCTGCCCTACGGCCGCTTGAAACCGGTGCTGGCAACCCTCGGGGAGTTTTACCTACAGGAACCCGGCACCACAACGTTGCGCCTGGCAAAGGCGGATGCAATCCGCTTGAACCCGCTGGAAGACCTGCCGCTGCAATGGGAGGGCGGCGAGAAGATCCGCAACTTCGCCCAGCGCCTGCGGGACATCAAGGATTTCAGCTGTGTGGCGCCAGACGGGCTGAACGCGACCTTGCGCCCGTATCAACTGGAAGGCTTGAGCTGGATGCAGTCGCTGCGTCAGCTCGATGTCGGCGGCATTCTTGCGGACGACATGGGCCTGGGCAAAACCCTGCAAACCCTTGCGCATATTCTCACCGAGAAAGCTGCCGGGCGCCTGGATCGGCCCTGCATGGTGGTGATGCCCACCAGCCTGATTCCCAACTGGCTCGATGAGGCTGCGCACTTCACCCCGCAACTCAAAGTTCTGGCACTTTACGGTGCCGGGCGTAAGAAACATTTCGCCAGCTTGCAGGACTATGACCTGCTGCTGACCACCTATGCCCTGCTCCCCAAAGACATCGAAGTGCTTGCCGCCCAGCCCTTGCACGTGCTGATCCTCGATGAAGCCCAATACATCAAGAACCCCAACAGCAAGGCCGCCCAGGCGGCGCGTGAGCTGAACGCACGGCAGCGCCTGTGCCTGAGCGGTACGCCACTGGAAAACCACCTGGGCGAGCTGTGGTCGCTGTTCCACTTCCTGCTGCCGGGCTGGCTGGGTGACGTGAAAAGCTTCAACCGTGATTACCGCGTGCCGATCGAAAAGCGCGCCAGCGAGGTGCGATTGCAGCACCTTAACGGTCGGATCAAACCCTTCTTGCTGCGCCGCACCAAAGAACAAGTGGCGACGGAGTTGCCGCCCAAGACCGAGATCATCCACTGGGTCGATCTCAACGAAGCCCAGCGCGACGTGTACGAAACCATGCGCCTGGCCATGGACAAGAAAGTGCGCGATGAAATCACCCGCAAGGGCGTGGCGCGTAGCCAGATCATCATTCTTGAAGCGCTGCTGAAGTTGCGCCAGGTCTGCTGCGACCTGCGCCTGGTCAACGACGCCGCCCTGCCCGCCCGCGGCAGCAGCTCAGGCAAGCTCGACAGCCTGCTGGAAATGCTCGAAGAACTGTTTGCCGAAGGGCGACGGATCCTGTTGTTTTCGCAGTTCACCTCGATGCTCAGCCTGATCGAAGTCGAGTTGAAGAAACGCGACATCGCCTACGCCCTGCTGACCGGCCAGACCCGGGATCGGCGCACGCCGGTGAGGGACTTCCAAAGCGGCAAGCTGCAGATTTTCCTGATCAGCCTCAAGGCCGGTGGCGTGGGGTTGAACCTCACCGAAGCCGACACGGTGATCCATTACGACCCGTGGTGGAACCCGGCCACGGAAAACCAGGCCACCGACCGTGCGTATCGCATTGGCCAGGAGAAGCCGGTGTTCGTTTACAAAATGATTGCACGGGGCACAGTGGAGGAGAAAATCCAACATCTGCAAAAGGAAAAGTCCGACCTGGCGGCCGGCGTGCTGGATGGCCGCACGACGGGGGATTGGCAGTTGGGGAACGAGGATATTGAGGCGTTGTTTGCGCCGTTGCCGAATAAGCAAGATAAGCGCTGAGCTGTAGATCGCTATCGCGGGCAAGCCCGCTCCCACAGGTTGAGCACCTTCCAAAACAGGCACTCGGTCGAATGTGGGAGCTGGCTTGCCTGCGATGGCCGCACCACGGTATTCAGCCGATCAACTGCGCATCCCGCAACGCAGTCAGCGCCACCAACCAGCGCGGGTCTTGCTTGTAATCTGTCGAAGCAATCGCCTGCCCGCGCATCCGCGCGATGCGGGCCGACGGCGTCACTTTCATCCGCTGGGCAGCAGTCAGTGCCAACTCCGCCGCCGCGCGATCGTTACACACCAGCCCCATGTCGCAACCCGCCGTCAGCGCCGCCTCGATCCGACTGGCCGCATCGCCGACCACATGGGCACCGGCCATGGACAGGTCATCGCTGAAAATCACCCCATCAAATTGCAACTCGCCGCGCAGGATGTCTTGCAACCAGCGCCGCGAAAACCCTGCGGGCTGGGCATCGACTTGCGGGTAGATCACGTGGGCCGGCATGACTGCCGCCAACTGCTGACTCAGGCGTGCGAAAGGCACCAAGTCATTGGCGCGAATCTGTTCCAGGCTGCGCTCGTCATTGGGAATGGCAACGTGGGAATCGGCCTCAGCCCAACCGTGCCCTGGGAAATGTTTACCGGTGGCGGCCATACCGGCGCTATTCATGCCACGGATAAAAGCCCCGGCAAGCACGGCGGCGCGCTCGGGGTCGCCTTCAAAAGAACGGGTGCCGACCACGGCGCTCCGCTGGTAATCCAGGTCCAGCACCGGAGCGAAGCTGAGGTCGAGGCCCACGGCCAGCACTTCAGTGGCCATGATCCAGCCGCACTGCTCGGCCAGGTATTCGGCGTTGGGGTTGTCCGCCAGCGCACGCATGGCCGGCAGGCGTACGAAACCCTGGCGCAGACGCTGCACGCGACCGCCTTCCTGGTCGACCGCCAGCAGCAGGTCCGGGCGCACCGCACGAATCGCCGCGCTCAATTCGCGTACCTGGCGCGGATGCTCGATGTTGCGCGCAAAAATGATCAGGCCGCCCACTTCAGGCTGGCGCAACAGGTGGCGATCCTCGGCCGTCAGCCAGGTACCGGCAACGTCGACCATCAAAGAACCTTGCAGGGCAGCAGTCATAAACCTTCCTTAAATAACGCACACAACCCGTTGCCCTCACCCGATGCGATTGGCATGGTGAACACAACGGGTTGCGAGTAGATAGCTGAATTCGGCATGGGCGGCTAGCTTAGCGGATGCAAGCGGCCGCGCACACCCGGAACGGTCAAACCTTGGCGACAGCCGGGGTGGATTTGCTGCGCGGGCGCAATTGCGCGGCAGCCATGGCCTGGTCGGTCACGCCGGTTTCGGCACGCATGCCGGCGGCGAGGAATGGCACCATCAGGCGCATGACCTGCTCGATGGAGGTATTTACGCCAAAATCGGTCTCGGCAATCGCCCGCAGCGCCTTGATCCCGGACATGCTGAATGCTGCGGCGCCGAGCATGAAGTGCACACGCCAGAACAGTTCGATCGGCGGGATGCGCGGGGCGGCTTCGTTGACCAGCAACATATAACGACGGAATACCTTGCCGTACATGTCTTCCAGATACCGCCGCAGGTGGCCCTGGCTCTGGCTGAACGCAAGGCCCAGCAAGCGCATGAAGATCGACAGGTCGTTGCCGCTGCGCGGCTGCACCACCAGCGCTTGCTCGACGAGGATCTCCAGCAGGTCTTCCAGGCTTGGCTTGTTGTCAGGCTTGGTCTGGCGGCGTTCCAGCTCACGGTCGAGGCTGGCGCAGAATGGCCCCAGGAAGCGCGAGAATACGGCCTGGATCAGGGCTTTTTTCGAGCCGAAATGGTAGTTCACTGCAGCGAGGTTGACCCCGGCCTTACTGGTGATCAGCCGCAATGAAGTTTCAGCAAATCCTTTTTCCGCGAACAACTGCTCGGCAGCATCGAGAATGCGTTCAACGGTTTCCGACTGGGCCATGACTACTCCGCCTGACAAACACTTGTTTGAAACATACGTTTCAGGGTGTGTCTTGTCAACCCTGAGGGTCCGTTTTCCGGCCGGTCAGTCATCTATTTAATCACATCCTTCCTGGTCTGTAGGCAGCGCTATCTCCGGCTTGTAGGAGGAGTGACGAATGACCGTCCAGCGGAGCGACAGAAAAGGATGATTGCCAAGCGCAGTTCACTGTATATAATCCCAGTCACTGTATAAAAAGACAGAGCGATCAACATGCTAAAACTGACGCCACGCCAAGCTGAGATTCTGGCTTTTATCAAGCGCTGCCTCGATGACAACGGCTACCCGCCGACACGAGCGGAAATTGCGCTGGAACTGGGGTTCAAGTCCCCCAACGCCGCCGAGGAACACCTCAAGGCCCTCGCCCGCAAAGGCGCGATCGAGATGACCCCGGGGGCTTCACGCGGCATTCGCATCCCTGGCTTCGAAGCCAAGGCCGACGAATCGACACTGCCGATCATCGGCCGCGTCGCCGCCGGTGCGCCGATCCTGGCACAGCAGCATGTCGAGGAATCCTGCAACATCAACCCGACCTTCTTCCATCCTCGCGCCGACTACCTGTTGCGGGTCCATGGCATGAGCATGAAGGACGTGGGCATTTTCGATGGCGACCTGCTGGCCGTCCACACCACCCGCGAAGCCCGTAATGGCCAGATCGTCGTCGCCCGTATCGGCGATGAAGTCACCGTAAAACGCTTCAAGCGCGAAGGCAGCAAGGTCTGGCTCCTGGCCGAGAACCCTGAGTTCGCACCGATTGAAGTGAACCTGAAAGATCAGGACCTGGTGATCGAAGGCTTGAGCGTCGGCGTCATTCGCCGCTAAAGGAGGCATCATCATGCAGCTCGTGCACACCCCACAACACACACAACTGTCGCTGTTCGAGGCCTTCATGGCCCAACCCCTTGCGCCTATCCTCAAGGAAACGGTCGAGGCGCCCTGGAGCGCCGAGCCCGAGGCGTTCAGTGAATTGTCGTTGCGCGGTGCGGCCGGGAGCTGCCTGAGCCTGCTGGCGCCAATCCTGCGCGAACTCAGCGAAGAACAGGACGACGCCCGTTGGTTGACGTTGATCGCCCCGCCCGCCAGCCTGACCCAGGCCTGGCTGCGGGACGCCGGCCTCAACCGCGAGCGCATCCTGCTGCTGCAACCACGTGGCGCGCAAAGTGCGCAGCAGTTGACGTGCGAAGCGTTACGCCTGGGCCGTAGCCATACGGTGGTGAGCTGGTTGAATCCACTGAATGCCAGCGCCAAGCAACAGTTGGTCAGCGCAGCGCGCGTGGGCGATGCTCAGAGCTTGAATATTCGATTGGGATAAGTCACAGGCTGGGCTGTGGTGGGCGCGCTCACTGTGGCCAGAGAGCTTGTTGTGGCGAGCGAGCTTGCTCGCGCTGGGCTGCGAAGCAGCCCCAAAACCAGGCACCGTGGAATGCCTGATAGACCGCATCAATCTATTTAGGGCCGCTTCGCAGCCCAGCGCGGGGCAAGCCCGCTCTCTACACTGCAGTTCGGTTCTTAATGAAGAACCCGCGGCCCATCATTCTTCTCCGGTTCGCCTTCCGCCAGACGCCCTGCCATCTGCACACCAACGCTCAACATGGCTTTTGCCACTTCCACGTGCTGGCCTTGCAGGAACGCTTTTGCGTCTTCGGAAAAGTCCAAAGTCACCAGAGAACCCTCGTCCTCAGCCCGGCGCAGCTCGATTCGGCCGTCAGGCAGTTCAACAATTTCCAGAAAGGACGTTGGCATAAAAGTCAGTTCTCCACGAAAGGCCGGGATTATATCAGTCATCCACCCGGCCCCGCTGAGGATCTGAAGAGGTTTCTTTACAGCATGATGAACGGCGCGCTCTGCTGCATAGCTAAACAGTGGGGGTACATCAGCACTCGTTCAAGCCTTCGCGAAACCGCAGTGCCATTTTTTTCAGGTCCTGACGCCAGCTTTCCAGCTCCTGCCGGCTCAACGGCTTGGGCTCGTCTTCTTCCAACGCAACTGCCACGATCAGCGGCTGGGTCACATCGCCCTTGGGCACATGGGGGACGCGCGGAGGCTGGAACATATCGGCATGGGCCTTGAGCAGGCGCGCCACCCAACTGTCGGGGCTCTGGGCCATTTCCACCAGTTCGGCCAGCTCAGGGATGGCCATGGTTTCCAGCACCTCGCGGTTCATGATCATTTCTGCGCGGGGCGAACCGGCCTGGGGCAAGCGATAGAACCCGGCGATTTCATGGCACAGCCCCAGCAAAGCACCGTACAGGTGGAACAACGCCGCTTCACGCCCCGCCTGGACCAACGCGATGGCATTCATCTCCTTCCCGTCCTCGGCACGGCCAAGGGCCTCCAGCGACAAACCCGCAAAGTAAATTTTCTGATTGGTACGGGTATAGAGTTCGTTGGCCATAACGGCAGTCTCCACAACGAAATGAGGCTTGATGCTGGTTTTGTAATGTAACGAGGGAGCTTGCTCCCGCTGGGGCGCGCAGCGCACCCAAAGCTTGGGCCTGCTGCACAGTCCGGCGGGAGCAAGCTCCCTCGCCACAGCAAGCCCGTTCCTACAACTCCGACAGGTTAGTCGATCAAGCGCCCTGGCGCTTGTCTTCGACCTTCCACTTGCCGCCGTCGTAGAACGCTTTCCAGCCGGTAGGCTTGCCGTCCACTTCGGTCTGCACGTACTGCTCCTTGGTCTTGCGACTGTAACGGATCACGGCTGGGCGACCATCCGGGTCCTTCTTCGGCGCTTCACACAGGAAGTGGTACTTAGGATCGATCTCATCCTTGTGCGGCACGATCTCCAGCACCAGCGGGGCACGGGTCTCGCGGTTTTTCGGGAACTGGCTGGCAGCCAGGAACAAGCCCGAAGCACCATCACGCAGGATGTAAGTGTCGTTGACCTTCTCGCACTTGAGCTCGGGCATCTTCACCGGGTCCATCTTCGGTGGCGCCGCATCGCCGCTCTTCAGCAGTTTGCGGGTGTTCTTGCACGTCGGATTGGTGCAACCGAAGAACTTGCCAAAACGGCCGGTCTTGAGCTGCATCTCGCTGCCACACTTGTCGCACTCCAGGCTCGGACCTTCATAGCCCTTGATGCGGTAAGTGCCCTCTTCAATCTCGTAGCCGTTGCAATCAGGGTTGTTACCACAGATGTGCAGCTTGTGCTTCTCGTCCAGCAGGTAGGCGTCCATCGCCGTGCTGCAGATCGGGCAACGGTGCTTGCCACGCAGCACCAACGACTCGGATTCACCCTCGTCGTCAGCCGCAATTTCATCGCCCGGCACCAGATTGACCGTGGCCTTGCAGCGCTCTTTCGGCGGCAGGCTGTAGCCCGAGCAACCGAGGAAAACACCAGTGGACGCGGTCCGGATCTGCATCGGACGGCCGCAGGTCAGGCACGGGATGTCCGTCATCACCGGCTGGTTGGCGCGCATGCCGTGCTCCGGGCTTTCGGCCACTTCGAGCTTCTTCTTGAAGTCGCCGTAGAACTCGTCCAGCACGTTTTTCCAGTCGCGTTCGCCCTGGGCGACGTCATCGAGGTTCTCTTCCATGCCGGCGGTGAAGCCGTAGTCCATCAGGTTGGAGAAGCTCTCGGACAAGCGCTCGGTAACGATGTCGCCCATCTTTTCCGAGTAGAAACGACGGTTGTGCAGCGCAACGTAGCCACGATCCTGGATGGTCGAGATGATCGCCGCATAAGTCGAAGGACGACCGATACCGCGTTTTTCCATCTCTTTCACCAGGCTGGCTTCCGAGTAACGGGCCGGCGGCTTGGTGAAGTGCTGGGACGGATCGAGCTTGATCAGTTTCAGCGTGTCGCCCTGGGCCATGTCCGGCAGCACGTCGTCATCGCCTGGCTTGGCGATTTGCGGCATCACACGGGTGTAGCCGTCGAACTTGAGGATACGGCCCTTGGCACGCAGCTCGAAGTCGGAAGCCGCAACAGTCACCGTGGTGGACAGGTATTGCGCCGGCAGCATCTGGCAGGCCAGGAATTGGCGCCAGATCAGCTCGTAGAGGCGCTCAGCGTCGCGCTCCATGCCGGTCAGCTTGGCCGGCGTGGTGTTGGCGTCGGAAGGACGAATCGCTTCGTGAGCCTCCTGTGCGCCTTCCTTGCTGCTGTAGACGTTCGGGTTCTCCGGCAGGTACTTCTTGCCGAACTCGCCTTCGATATAAGTACGCGCCATCGCCACCGCGTCTTGCGACAGGTTGGTGGAGTCAGTACGCATGTAAGTGATGTAGCCGGCTTCGTACAAGCGCTGGGCCATCATCATGGTCTTCTTCACACCAAAGCCCAGGCGGTTGCTCGCGGCCTGTTGCAAGGTGGAAGTGATGAACGGCGCCGACGGCTTGCTGCTGGTCGGTTTGTCTTCACGCTTGACGATGCTGTAGCTGGAAGCCTTGAGCTTCTCCAGCGCGGCCATGGCCTGGGCTTCGTTCAGCGGCTTGAAGGCCTCGCCTTTCTCGCGGGCCACTTCAAAGCGCACGTTGGCGCCCTTGGCGGTGCCGAGGTCGGCGTGGACTTCCCAATACTCTTCAGGAATGAACGCACGGATCTCGCGCTCACGCTCCACCACCAGTTTTACCGCAACCGATTGCACACGGCCGGCGGACAGGCCGCGAGCGATCTTGGCCCACAGCAGCGGCGAGACCATGTAACCCACGACGCGGTCGAGGAAGCGACGGGCCTGCTGGGCGTTGACGCGGTCGATGTCCAGCTCGCCCGGCTTGGAGAAGGCTTCCTGGATGGCTTTCTTGGTGATTTCGTTGAACACCACACGCTTGTAGCGGCTGTCATCACCGCCAATGGCTTCCCGCAGGTGCCAGGCAATGGCTTCCCCTTCGCGGTCCAAGTCCGTTGCGAGATAGATGGTGTCGGCATCCTTGGCGAGCCGGCGCAGCTCTTCGATGACCTTTTCCTTGCCCGGAAGGATTTCGTACTTGGCCTTCCAGCCATGATCCGGGTCCACACCCATGCGCGAGACCAGCTGCTTGCGCGCCTTCTCTTTAGGGGTGAGCACCGGACCTTCGCCCGCAGCCGCCTTGCCGCGCTTGGCGGCAGGCTCCTTGCTGGCGCTAGCCGAACCGCTGGTGGGCAGGTCTCGGATATGGCCGATACTCGACTTCACCACGTACTCGTTACCCAAGTACTTGTTGATGGTCTTGGCCTTAGCCGGGGATTCCACAATGACCAGCGATTTGCCCATGGATCGGAAAATTCCTGAATTCGAGAAGTGAAAGGCAGTTGGCGCCTGTCGCGGCAACGCTATATATAGTGGCAACAAGGTGAGGTCAAGCGCAGCATTCCGCGCGACCAGCCGTTATTGCCCTGAAAAAAGACTGGGTTCGGCCTGGACCAAAGCAAAGCGCGGGACCTGCTCACCGTCAACTTCGACGGTCTCCACGAACATGCTCAATGGGCGTACCCAAAAGCCGTAATCCCCATACAGTGCTTGGTAGAACACCACTTCTTCTTCGGTCTCGGAATGCCGCGCCACACTGAAAACACGGTACTGCGGACCTTTATAATGCTGGTAGAGCCCTGGTTCGACTTTCATGCTCTGCCCCTCTTACAAAATTTGTTGAAAAAAAATACGAAACTGCCCAAAAACAAAAACCGGGGCACTGGGCCCCGGCTTCCGTCAACCCAACGCTTAGACGCGTTCGAAGACGGTGGAAATGCCTTGGCCGAGACCAATGCACATGGTTGCAACCCCGAGGTTGCCGCCATTTTGCTTCATCACGTTCAGCAAAGTGCCGGAGATACGCGCACCGGAGCAACCGAATGGGTGGCCCAGGGCAATCGCGCCGCCGTGCAGGTTAACCTTCTCATTCATCTTGTCGAGTACTTTCAAATCTTTCAGCACTGGCAAGGCCTGTGCGGCGAAAGCTTCGTTGAGCTCGAAGAAGTCGATGTCGTTGATGGTCAGGCCCGCGCGCTTCAAGGCTTTTTGTGTGGCCGGTACTGGACCATAGCCCATGATTGCCGGGTCCACACCCGCCACTGCCATCGAACGGATCACCGCCAGCGGCTGGATACCCAGGTCCTGGGCACGCTGCGCCGACATCACGATCATGCACGAAGCACCGTCGGTGATTTGCGACGAAGTGCCCGCCGTCACGGTACCGCCCTTTGGATTGAACGCCGGCTTCAAGGCCGCCAGGCTTTCCAGGGTGGTGTCCGGACGAATGGTTTCATCGTAGTCGAACAGTTTCAGGAAACCGTTCTCGTCATAGCCGTTCATCGGGATGATCTCGTCCTTGAACTTGCCTTCCACCGTCGCCTTGTGGGCGAGCTGATGGGAACGCAGGCCGAACGCATCCTGGGCTTCGCGGGTAATGCCGTGCATCTTGCCGAGCATTTCTGCGGTCAGGCCCATCATGCCCGAGGCTTTCGCCGCGTACAGCGACATGTGCGGGTTCGGATCGACGCCGTGCATCATGCTGACGTGGCCCATGTGCTCCACGCCGCCGACCACGAATACATCACCGTTGCCGGTCATGATCGCTTGCGCAGCGGTGTGCAGCGCGCTCATCGACGAGCCACACAGGCGGCTGACGGTCTGGCCGGCCGCAGTGTGCGGGATCTGGGTCATCAGCGACGCCATGCGCGCGATGTTCCAACCCTGCTCCAGGGTCTGGTTGACGCAGCCCCAGATCACGTCCTCGACTTCGCTCGGATCAACCTTGACGTTGCGTTCCAGCAATTTGCTGATCAGGTGTGCCGACATGTCTTCGGCACGAGTGTTGCGGTGCATGCCGCCCTTGGAGCGGCCCATTGGCGTGCGACCGAAGTCGACAATCACCACGTCTCTTGGATTCAAGCTCATAAATAGTCTCGCTCTAGTCGTTTGGGCGCTTAACCGAAGAAGCTCTGGCCGTTCTTGGCCATTTCACGCAGCTTCGCGGTCGGGTGGTACAGCGGGCCCAAATCAGCGTATTGATCAGCCAGGGCAACGAACTCGGCCACACCGATCGAATCGATGTAACGCAGCGCACCACCACGGAATGGAGGGAAACCAATCCCGTACACCAGGCCCATATCGGCTTCGGCGGCGGTTTCAACGATGCCGTCTTCCAGGCAACGTACGGTTTCCAGGCACAGGGCGATCATCATCCAGTTGATGATGTCTTCGTCCGACACCTCACGCTGCTCGTAGATGACAGGCGCGAGGACTTCGTGCACCGAAGGGTCGGCCACTTTCTTCTGCTTGCCCTTCTTGTCGGTCTCGTAGGCGTAGAAGCCCTTGCCATTTTTCTGGCCCAGGCGCTTGGCCTCGTAGAGCGCGTCGACAGCCGAGCGGCGGTCGTCTTTCATGCGGTCCGGGAAGCCTTCAGCCATTACGTCGCGACCGTGGTGGCCGGTGTCGATGCCGACCACGTCCATCAGGTACGCCGGGCCCATTGGCCAGCCGAATTTTTCCATGACCTTGTCGATGCGTACGAAGTCCACGCCGGCGCTGACCAGCTTGGCGAAACCGCCGAAGTACGGGAACAGCACACGGTTGACCAGGAAGCCCGGGCAGTCGTTGACCACGATCGGGTTCTTGCCCATTTTCTTGGCGTAGGCAACGGTGGTGGCGATGGCCAGCTCGCTGGACTTCTCGCCACGGATCACTTCTACCAGCGGCATCATGTGCACCGGGTTGAAGAAGTGCATGCCGACGAAGTTTTCCGGACGCTTGAGAGCCTTGGACAGCAGCGAGATGGAAATAGTCGAGGTGTTGGACGCCAGGATGGTGTCGTCTTTGACCTGAGCTTCCACTTCGGCCAATACGGCTTGCTTGACCTTCGGGTTCTCGACAACCGCTTCGACCACCAGGTCGACATGGCCGAAATCACCGTAGGACAGCGTAGGACGAATGCCGTTAAGCACTTCAGCCATCTTCGCTGCGGTCATGCGACCTTTATCCACACGACCGACCAGCAGCTTGGCGGCTTCTGCCAGGCCCTGCTCGATGCCGTGTTCGTTGATGTCTTTCATCAGGATCGGCGTGCCTTTGGACGCCGACTGATAGGCGATACCGCCGCCCATGATACCGGCGCCGAGTACGGCAGCCTGCTTCACGTCCTTGGCGATTTCGTCGTAGGCCTTGGCCTTTTTCTTCAGTTCCTGATCGTTCAGGAACAGGCCGATCAGGCTCTGGGCCGCCGAGGTTTTCGCCAGTTTGACGAAACCTGCTGCTTCGACTTCCAGGGCTTTGTCGCGACCGAAGTTCGCCGCTTTCTGGATGGTCTTGATCGCTTCAACCGGCGCCGGGTAGTTCGGGCCGGCCTGGCCAGCCACGAAACCTTTGGCGGTTTCGAACGACATCATTTGTTCGATGGCGTTGAGCTTGAGTTTTTCCAGCTTCGGCTGGCGCTTGGCCTTGTAGTCAAATTCGCCGCTGATGGCGCCCTTGATCAGGTTCAGTGCGGCTTCTGCCAGCTTGTCCGGGGCAACCACGGCATCGACGGCGCCGACTTTCAGCGCGTCTTCAGCACGGTTTTCCTTGCCGGCGGCAATCCACTCGATGGCGTTGTCCGCACCGATCAGGCGCGGCAGGCGGACGGTGCCGCCAAACCCTGGGTAGATGCCCAGTTTGACTTCAGGCAGGCCGATCTTGGCCGTGGCCGACATGACGCGGAAGTCCGCCGCCAGGCACATTTCCAGGCCGCCGCCCAACGCGATGCCGTTGATTGCGGCAACGGTCGGCACGTTGAGGTCTTCGAAATCGCTGAAAATCTTGTTGGCTTCGAGGTTGCCAGCCACCAGCTCGGCATCGGGCAGCTTGAAGTTGTCGACGAATTCGGTGATGTCAGCGCCGACGATAAACACGTCCTTGCCGCTGGAAACGATCACGCCCTTGACCGAAGCATCTGCTTTGATGGTGTCTACGGCCTGACGCAATTCATTCAGGGTTAGACGGTTGAACTTGTTGACGGACTCACCCTTGAGGTCGAACTTCAGTTCGACGATGCCACTTTCAAGAGCCGTAACCGTGATGGCTTTACCTTCGTAAATCATCAACTGATCTCCACGATATGGAAGCTGAACAGTACACATTGGACGCTGGCCTATTGGTTGGACATTGATGATTTGGTCAACGTTCAGGCCAATCCGCCAGGCACACCCGCCAATGCGATAGTCGGGATTATGTATGAGCGGTCTGACAGACAAACGCTCAATTCATACGCCCGTTTGATTTGGGTACGCCACCTTCATCCAATTCCGGGCAATTGTCAATCGCTCGAAAGGCTAGGAAAAACGCGACTTTCCAGTCATTTCAGAACCCCGCGCCCACACCGACGCCTCGTCAATATTCGAATATTCACGAAATCAATAATAGAAAAGAGCCGGGAAAAGGCTGTACAGATTCGGATATACGGCTAGGCTAGCCGCAACCGCAAAGCGCACGGATGAACATCCGGCGCAAGACAACTCAGAATTACCGGCCTGCCTGGCCAACTCCAGCCCGATGATGATGTCGGGCTTTTTATTGCCTGCCATTTTTGCTGCACGGGTTGGCTCAGGCCAAGGCTTTGAGCAGCGTATCAATGTCCTTCAACACACTCGCATCACCCTTCTCGCCCCAATACAAGGCGATCATTTGTTTATCCGCCTCGATTTTGTAGACGTTGTCCGGCAGCGTCGAAAAATACCCCAGCAACGTCTCGTCGACGCACACTTCACGCCACTGGTTGACCCATACCCCCGGCTCCAGTTGCCAGTAACTCCAGAGCGCCGGTGTGCTGCCGCGCCGTGGCCGACAGTACTGCGCGCACGGGCTCGGCGGCTCCTGCTTGAGCCAGTGCGGCCACTCCTGAGGCGCCAATTGCATGGCCAGGCCGATGCGGCGCGCCTCCATGCGCAGGGCCATGCGCCCGCTCTGATGGCGCGAAGGGCGCAGCCAGGCCAGAGGGCTCAGAACCACCACAAGGATTGACACCACTATCCAGACCGTCATATGTGTACTCCCGAATTTCTAGATGAGCGGATTTGATCTGACGCAACCCCATCCGCTTGAAAGCAGCCATACTGAATCTATTGCAGTCCCCTGGAGGAACGCCCCATGTCCTACGAACGTATTCTGGTCGCTGTCGACCTGACTGAAGAGTGCGATCCAGTCATCAAACGTGCGCGCGCGTTAGCCGTCGCCAGCGGCGCCAAATTATCGCTGGTGCATATCGTCGAGCCCATGGCCATGGCCTTTGGCGGCGATGTGCCGATGGACCTGTCCCAGCTGCAGCAACAACAGTTTGATCAGGCCAAGGAGCGTCTTGACCGCCTGATCCTCAAATATCCTGAGGTGACCAAGGAAAATTCCCACCTCACCTACGGCCAACCACGCCAGGAAATCCACCACCTGGCCAAGGAACAGAATTGCGACCTGATCGTGGTCGGCAGCCATGGGCGACACGGCCTGGCGCTGCTGCTGGGCTCCACCGCCAACGACGTGCTGCACGGTGCGCCGTGCGACGTACTGGCCGTCAAGCTGGTCAAAGCCCCTTGAGCGATATGAAGATCCAATGTGGGAGCAGGCTTGCCCGCGAAAGCGGTCTGTCAGCTGCGGCATTTGGCGGCTGATACACCGCTTTCGCAGGCAAGCCAGCTCCCTCACGTTTGATAGCATTTCATACAAAAAGCCCGGCGTTCATGCGAATGAAAGCCGGGCTTTTTTAATGCGCAGGAATCAATCAGGCATCCAACTCAGCCCAACGCTCAACCAACGCTTCCAGTTCCTGGTTCAATTTTTCCAGGGAGGCGATGACCTTGGCAGTCTCAGCCGCCGGACGCAGGTAGAACCCCGCGTCAGCCATTTCGGCCTCTACCGCCGCAATCTGCTGTTCCTTGGCGTCGATGTCACCCGGCAGGGCTTCCAGCTCGCGCTGCAGCTTGTAGCTCAGCTTCTTCTTGGCAGCCGGTGCTGCTTCCTGGACCGGTGCAGCGGCGACCACAGGCGTCACCACCGCCGACGTCAGGTCGGCCTTGCCGGACTTGCTCTCGGTCACGCCCAGCAGGCGCGGCGAGCCGCCCTGACGCAGCCAGTCCTGGTAACCACCGACGTACTCGCGCACCTTGCCTTCACCTTCGAAGACCAGGGTGCTGGTGACCACGTTGTCGAGGAATGCCCGGTCGTGGCTGACCATCAGCACGGTGCCGTTGAAGGTCAGCAAGACCTCTTCCAGCAGCTCGAGGGTTTCCACGTCGAGGTCGTTGGTCGGTTCGTCGAGGACCAGCAGGTTCGCCGGCTTGCTGAACAGCTTGGCCAGCAGCAGGCGCGCACGCTCACCACCAGACAAGGCTTTCACCGGCGTGCGTGCACGCTGCGGGCTGAACAGGAAGTCGCCCAGGTAGCTGAGCACGTGACGGCTCTGGCCGTCGATGTCGATAAAGTCACGGCCTTCGGCGACGTTGTCGATCACGGTTTTTTCCAGGTCCAACTGGTGGCGCAACTGGTCGAAGTAAGCCACGTCGATGCGCGTGCCCTCCTCAACCTTGCCGCTGGTCGGTTGCAGGCCGCTGAGCATCAGCTTGAGCAAGGTGGTCTTGCCAGTACCGTTGGCGCCCAACAGGCCGATACGGTCACCACGCTGCAGAACCATGGAGAAGTCCTTGATCAGGAACGGGCCGTCCGGGTGATGGAAGCTGACGTTTTCCAGCACCATCACCTGCTTGCCGGATTTCTCGGCGGTATCCAGCTGGATATTCGCCTTGCCGGTACGCTCGCGACGCTCGCTGCGCTCGACGCGCAGGGCTTTCAAGGCGCGCACGCGGCCCTCGTTACGGGTGCGACGGGCCTTGATGCCCTGGCGGATCCAGACTTCTTCCTGGGCCAGCTTTTTGTCGAACAGCGCGTTGGCGGTCTCTTCAGCCGCCAGGGTGGCTTCCTTGTGCACCAGGAAGCTGGCGTAGTCGCCGTTCCAGTCGATCAGGCCGCCACGGTCCAGTTCAAGGATGCGTGTGGCCAGGTTTTGCAGGAAGGAACGGTCGTGCGTGATAAACAGCACGGCGCCCTGGAAATCCTTGAGGGCTTCTTCCAGCCAGGCGATGGCGCCAATGTCCAGGTGGTTGGTTGGCTCATCGAGCAGCAGCAGGTCCGGTTCGGATACCAGGGCCTGGGCCAGCAGCACACGACGACGCCAGCCGCCGGACAACTCGGCGAGGGTCTTGTCGGGCGGCAGCTGCAGGCGGCTCAGAGTGCTGTCGACCAGTTGCTGCAAACGCCAGCCGTCACGGGCCTCGAGGTCTTGCTGGACATGCATCAGCTTGTTCAGGTCGTCTTCGGTGACGCAGTTCTGTGCCAGGTGGTGGTATTCGGCGAGCAGTGCGCCGACGCCGTCGAGGCCTTCGGCAACCACGTCGAACACTGTCCGTCCGTCGGCCACCGGCAATTCTTGCGGCAATTCGCCGATCTTGAGGCCTGGGGAGCGCCACACGGAGCCGTCATCGGGCTTCTGGTCGCCTTTTACCAGCTTCATCATGCTGGACTTGCCGGTGCCGTTGCGGCCGATGATGCACACCCGCTCACCACGGGCGATCTGCCAGGACACCTTGTCCAACAACGGCATAGCGCCGAAAGCAAGGGACACATCGCTGAATTTGAGCAGGGTCATACGCTTCTCCAAAAACTGGGCGCGCATTCTACCTGAGTTAGGGGTGGGATGCGGCTGGCATTTTCGCTATCGACACGTTCTGTAGGACATTTCCGGCGAACCTGAACGAACCGGCCAGCAAAGCTTTCGTAGGTGTCGGGCAAAAGGCTAAGCTAGGGGCAATCTAGTGTCGGCCTTACCGGCGCTCTTCGTGATTTCTCTGCACGGACGTCTCATGCGCAGTCGCCTTTTCAACTTTTTATCTTGTCTGCTTCTTTCCGCCACTGCCGCCCAATCCGCCCAGGCCGTGGACCTCACCACCCAACGTCAATATTACGATGAGGCCAAGCGTGCCCTGGCCAAGGGCGATTCCGGCCCGTACATGCAATACAGCCAGGCGCTGGCCGACTACCCGCTGACGCCGTACCTGGCCTACGACGAGCTGACCGCGCGCCTGAAAACCGCGAGCAACGAGGAAATCGAACAATTTCTCGGCAAAAACGGTGACCTGCCCCAAGCCAACTGGATGAAGTTGCGCTGGCTGCGCTGGCTGGCCGAGCGCGGCGACTGGCAGACCTTTGAAAAGTACTACGAGCCCAAGCTCAACTTCGTCGAACTGGACTGCCTGCACGCCCAGTACCAACTCACCCACAATCTGAAGGCAGAAGGCTACAAGACCACCGAAAAGCTCTGGCTGACCGGCAAGTCCCAGCCAGCCGCCTGTGATGCCACCTTCGCCCAATGGGCCGCAGACGGCCAACTCACCGAACAGAAGATCTGGGACCGTGCCAAACTCGCCGCCGAAGCGCGCAACTACGCGCTGGCCAACAGCCTGGTGAAAACCCTGCCAACCCTCGGCGCCCAAGGCCGCCTGATGGTGGACGTTGCGCAAAAGCCCGAGATGCTGAGCGACCCGTCGCGCTTCCGGCCGGTCAACGAGGCCATGTCTGACGCCGTGGGCCTGGGCCTGCGTCGCCTGGCACGCCAGGACCCGGACAAGGCCATGGCCCTGCTCGACGGCTATGCCAGCAGCATGCACTTCTCCCGTGACGAAAAAGTGTCGATCGCCCGTGAAATCGGCCTGACCCTGGCACGTCGCTACGACCCGCGCGCCCTTGACGTGATGACCCAGTACGACCCGGAGCTGCGCGACAACACCGTGTCCGAATGGCGCCTGCGCCTGCTGCTGCGCCTGGCACGCTGGGAAGATGCCTACCAGCTAACCCGCAAGCTCCCACAAGACCTGGCGACCACCAACCGCTGGCGCTACTGGCAGGCCCGCGCCCTGGAACTGGCCGAACCCAAAAACCCGCAAGCCCTGGTGCTGTACAAAAACGTGGCCAAGGAGCGTGATTTCTACGGTTTCCTCGCCGCCGACCGCTCCAAATCCCCCTACCAGTTGACCAACAAACCGCTGGTGATGAGCCAGGCGCTGACCAACAAGGTGCGCAACACCCCAGGCGTGCGCCGCGCCCTGGAGTTCTACGCCCGCGGCCAGATCGTCGATGGCCGTCGTGAGTGGTATCACGTCAGCCGCCACTTCAACCGCGACGAAATGGTCGCCCAGGCCAAGCTGGCCTACGACATGAAGTGGTACTTCCCGGCGATCCGTACCATCAGCCAGGCGCAGTACTGGGACGACCTGGACATCCGCTTCCCGATGGCCCACCGCGACACCCTGGTGCGTGAAGCCAAGGTGCGCGGCCTGCATTCGAGCTGGGTGTTCGCCATCACCCGCCAGGAAAGCGCGTTCATGGACGACGCTCGCTCCGGCGTCGGCGCCAGTGGCCTGATGCAACTGATGCCCGGCACCGCCAAGGAAACCGCGCGCAAGTTCAGCATCCCTCTGGCCTCCCCGACCCAGGTGCTCGATCCGGACAAAAACATCCAGCTCGGCGCGGCCTACCTGAGCCAGGTGCACAGCCAGTTCAACGGCAACCGCGTGCTCGCATCGGCCGCCTACAACGCCGGCCCCGGTCGCGTACGTCAATGGCTGCGCGGCGCCGATCACCTGAGTTTCGACGTGTGGGTGGAAAGCATCCCGTTCGACGAAACCCGCCAGTACGTACAGAACGTGCTGTCTTATTCGGTGATCTACGGGCAGAAGCTCAATTCACCGCAGCCGCTGGTGGATTGGCACGAACGCTACTTTGACGACCAATAGTCCTGGTTGTAGTGAGCGGGCTTGCCCCGCGCTGGGTGGCGAAGCCGCCCCAAATCCAGGCCCCGCGGTCTTACTGATACACCGTGGTGCCTGGGTTTAGGGCGGCTTCGCCCCCCAGCGCGGGGCAAGCCCGCTCACTACGCCCGTCAGGGGCTGTCACTGAACTGCAACGCCGCCAACCGCGCATACAGCGCATTGCTCGCAATCAGTTGCTGATGCGTGCCCACCGCCACCAGCTTGCCTTGGTCCATCACCGCGATCCGATCCGCGTTCTTCACCGTTGCCAACCGATGGGCGATCACCAGCGTGGTACGGCCCTGCATGAGTTGCGGCAGGGCTTGCTGGATCAAGTGTTCACTCTGGGCATCCAGCGCACTGGTGGCTTCGTCCAGCAGCAGAATCGGTGCATCCACCAACAAGGCGCGGGCGATGGCCAGGCGTTGGCGCTGGCCGCCGGAAAGGCCCATGCCGCCGTCCCCCAGGTGGGTCTGGTAGCCGTCGGGCATTTGCAGGATGAAATCGTGGGCGTGGGCGATGCGTGCGGCGGCTTCGACCTGTTCCCGGGTGGCGGTCGGGTTGCCATAGCGGATGTTTTCTTCGACGCTGCCGAAGAACAGCGCCGGGCTTTGGGACACCAGGGCGAACTGGCGGCGCAGGTCCATGGGCTCAAGTTCGGTCAGCGGCTGGCCTTCGATCAGGATACGGCCGTGCTGCGGGTCATAGAAACGCAGCAGCAAATCGAAAATCGTCGATTTGCCTGCGCCGGACGGGCCCACCAGGGCCAGGGTTTCGCCAGGGTTAATCGTCAGATTCAAGCCGTCGATGGCGTAGCTGTCCGGCCGCGATGGGTAGGAAAAGCGCACGTCTTGCAACTCCATACGACCGCTGACGCGCTCCGGCAACTGGACCGTGCCGGTGGCAGGTGCCTGGATGTCATTGTTTGACTGCAACAATTCGCCGATGCGCTCGGCGGCACCGGCAGCACGCTGCAATTCACCGAGCACTTCGCTCAGGGTGCCGACGGCGCTGCCGACGATCAGGCTGTAGAACACAAACGCCGCCAGCTCCCCACCGGAAATGCGCCCGCCAATCACGTCCATACCCCCCACCCAGAGCATCACACCCACGGCGCCGAGCACCAGCATGATCACCAGGGTAATCAGCCATGCGCGCTGGACGATACGTTTGCGCGCCGTGGCGAAAGCCTCTTCCACGGTCATGGCGAAGCGCTGCTCGTCCTGCACCTGATGGTTGTAGGCCTGCACGGTCTTGATCTGCCCAAGGGTCTCGGACACATAGCTGCCCACGTCGGCGATCCGGTCCTGGCTCTGGCGCGACAAGCTGCGCACGCGGCGGCCGAAGATCAGGATCGGCGCAAGCACCAGCGGCAACGCAACCACCACAATACTGGTGAGCTTGGGATTGGTGACAAACAGCAGCACGATGCCACCGATGACCATCAACCCATTGCGCAGGAACAGCGACAGCGACGAACCGATCACCGATTGCAGCAACGTGGTGTCGGTGGTCAGCCGCGACTGGATTTCCGAGCTGCGGTTGTTCTCGTAGAACCCCGGGTGCAGGTAGATCAGGTGGTTGAACACCTGACGCCGGATGTCCGCCACCACCCGCTCGCCAATCCACGACACCAGGTAGAACCGCGCAAAGGTGCCCACGGCCAGGCCCAGTACCAGCAGCATGAACAGACCGATGGACTGGTTGAGCAGGTGCGGCGATTGGGTCATGAAGCCCTGGTCCACCAGCAGGCGGATGCCCTGCCCCATGGACAGGGTGATGCCTGCCGTGATGATCAGCGCCAACAAGGCACCCAGCGCCTGCCAGCGGTAGGGCGCGATAAAGCGGCTGGCCAGGCGGATCGCACGGCGTTGACGGATCGAGAACATGGAGGGCATCACCTGCGCAAGGAGGATAGGTATCTACACTGCAACATTGGGGGAACTTGGCTGAATAACAATGAGTCAGGTTAATTATGCCCGCCAGCATGGGCGCCTAGAGGCTATCGGTCTAATACCCGGCTGGAAATCCGCAGTGGTTTCTGGTGGACTGAGGGTTCGAACCGATGATCTTGCAGGGAGTTGTAACAGCGCGGTCACGCGGGGGAATTAGAGTAGGTACACAACCTGATGAGGAGACAGGCCATGACCTTGCACACCAGCAGCAATGCCAAGATTGAAGTGATCCGTCAGCCGCAGCAGTTGCCTTGCTCGTATATCGATGCAACGGGCCGCGAAGTGCAGATCACCGAAGAGATGATCCAGCAAGCGTGCAGCGAGCTGGAACAGCGACTGGTCACGCCTGCCAAGCAAGGCTGAAGCGCCCAAGCTCTTTCAAACCCGGCCCAGGTGGCCGGGTTTTTTTGTGGCGTGGGAGCGCCTACAGGGACTTGGCGCCCAACGCCGAGACGATACGGGTCAGCACCGCCGACTCACCGTTGATGCGCACGCTCAAACCATCGATCTCACGCCGCGCCGGATAATGCTTGCGCAACAGGTCAAAAGCCGTGCGCTGTTCCTGCACCGTACCTACAAGGCTGCGGCGAAAATCCGCATCGTCGCGGCGCGGGTCGTACACGCTGCGGCACAAGGTCGCCAGCGCCCAGGCCGGGTCGGTTTCTGCATTCAGGTGCACCTCGGCCAGCCACAACGGCGGCAGCAGGTCGCTCAGTTGAATGCTCGGCGCCTGCCCCAGATAAGCACAGAACGCCTGATAGATCTGCGCCGTACCGCGCTGGCGGCCTTCCAGGCTATAGCCGGCGATATGCGGCGTGGCCAGCACGCACAGGTCGGCCAGGTCGATGTCGACCTCGGGCTCGCCTTCCCACACGTCCAACACTGCTTGCAGGTCTTCGCGCGCCAGTAACACTTCGCGCAGGGCCGCATTGTCCACCACCGGCCCACGGCTGGCGTTGATCAGCCAAGTGCCGGGCTTGAGCTGGTTGAGGCGCTGACGATCAAACAGGTGCCAGGTGGAACCGTTGCCAGACTTGGTCAGCGGCGTGTGCAGGCTGATCACATCGCACTGCTCGATGATCTGCTCCAGGCTGACGTAATCCCCGCCTTCGGCGCCCTGCCGTGGCGGATCGCACACCAGCACGTTCCAGCCCAGGCCCTTGAGCACCTTGACCAGCCGCCCGCCGACTTCCCCGGCGCCGACGATGCCGTAGGTGCGCTGATTGAGGTCGGCACCTTCGATCTCGGCCAGGGTCTGCAAGCTGCCCAGCACGTAATCCACCACGCCCCGCGCATTGCAGCCGGGGGCGCTGGACCACTGGATGCCAGCCTGCTGGAAGTAGTCGAGGTCCAGGTGATCGGTGCCGATGGTGCACGTGCCGACAAACCGCACCGACGAGCCTTCCAGCAGCGCGCGATTGACGTTGGTCACCGAACGCACCAGCAGCACATCGGCCTGCTCCACGGTGGCGCGGTCAATGGAACGGCCGGGCACCCGGCGGATCTCGCCAAAGCCTTCGAAGAAGGCATCGAGCAGCGGAATATTTTCGTCGGCAACAATCAACATGGCAGGCTCCTTTCGCGGACCCGCAGTGTACACAGTTCCCATGCAGGGGAGCTTGTGTGGGAGCGGGCTTGCTCGCGAATGCGGTGGGTCAGTAACAAATCAGTCGCCTGACACGCCGCCTTCGCGAGCAAGCCCGCTCCCACACAAGCCGGCTCCCACAGGGGATTTGTGGTGCTTGGAAGGGTGCTTACAAATCGCTAACACAGGTTTTTTCCTGACCATTGCGTCAGGGCGTAGAATCCGCCGTCCTTGCGTCTCCCTTATTCCTGGACACCCGTACGTGAACACTGCCACCGCTCCCCTCACCCGCCCCGCCCGCATCAGCCGGGAAGTGCGCGACCTACTGACGCTCGCCCTGCCGATCATGATCGGCCAACTGGCAACCACCGCGATGAGTTTCGTCGACGCCGTGATGGCCGGGCGCGTCAGCCCGCAGGACCTGGCGGCAGTGGGCCTGGGCAATTCGATCTGGATCCCGGTGTACCTGCTGATGACCGGCACGCTGCTGGCGACCACGCCAAAAGTCGCCCAGCGCTACGGTGCGGGCACGTTCAGCGAAATCGGGCCGTTGGTGCGCCAGTCGCTGTGGCTGGCGCTGGTGGTCGGGAGCATCGCCTCGCTGTTGCTGCTCAGCGCAGAACCGATCCTGCACTGGATGAACGTCGAGCCGGATCTGATCGTACCGTCCATGGGCTACCTGCACGGCATCGCCGCCGGCATGCCGGCGATCGCGCTGTATTACGTGTTGCGCTGCTTCAGTGATGGCCTGGGCCGTACGCGGCCAAGCATGGTCATGGGCCTGTGCGGCCTGGCGCTGAACATTCCGCTGAACTACATCTTCATCTACGGCCACCTCGGCGTGCCGGCCATGGGCGGCGTGGGCTGCGGCTGGGCCACGGCCATCGCGATGTGGGTGATGATGCTCGGCCTGGCCGGCTGGACGTTTTTCGGCCCGGCGTACCAGAGCAGCGAACTGTTCAAGCGGTTCGACTGGCCGCAGTGGGCGGTGATCAAGCGCATACTGGGTATCGGCCTGCCCATCGGCGTGGCGATCTTTGCCGAATCGAGCATCTTCGCGGTGATCGCCCTGTTGATCGGCAGCCTCGGTGCCACGGTGGTGTCCGGTCACCAGATCGCACTGAACGTCAGCTCGCTGGTGTTCATGATCCCCTACTCCCTGAGCATGGCCGTCACCGTGCGCGTCGGCCAGGCACTGGGGCGGGGCCAGCCGCGGGAAGCGCGCTTCGCCGCCGGGGTCGGCATGGGCACCGCCCTCGCCTACGCATGCTTGTCATGCAGCCTGATGCTGGTGTTTCGCGAGCAGATTGCCGCGATCTATACGCCGGACCCGATCGTGATCCACCTGGCCTCGACGCTGATCGTGTTTTCCGCGCTGTTCCAGTTCTCCGACTCGCTGCAAGTCACCGCCGCCGGTGCACTACGCGGTTATCAGGACACACGGGTGACCATGGTACTGACCCTGTTCGCGTATTGGGGCGTGGGGCTACCGGTCGGCTACGCCCTGGGGCTCACCGACTGGCTCGGCGAACCGAGCGGCCCCAGCGGTTTGTGGCAGGGCCTGATCGTCGGCCTGAGTTGTGCGGCAGGGATGTTGCTGGTGCGCCTGGCGCGCAGTGCACGTCGACGCATTCGCGCGGCAAAAGCCCTGGGTTAAGCGGACTTCTTGCGAATCCAGTACAGGTACGTACCGGCCTGCTCCTGCTGATCCACCAGTTCGTGGTCAAGGAACACGCAGAACTTGGGAATATCGCGACGGGTCGACGGATCGGTCGCGATCACCTTGAGCAAGCCGCCGGGCGGCAGGTCGCGGATGTGCTGGTGCAGCATCATCACCGGCTCGGGACAGTTGAGGCCGGTGGCGTCGAGCACAGCGTCTACAGGCAAATCGAGGTTCATACATCACTCCTGAAACGGGCGCCGCTCCAACTGTGGGAGCGGGCTTGTGTGGGAGCGGGCTTGCTCGCGAATGCGGTGTGCCAGTCACTGATGATTTGACTGAACCACCGCTTTCGCGAGCAAGCCCGCTCCCACAGGGGTTTTGAGGTCACTTCAAATATTCAGCGGTTCTTGGGTTTCTTGGGGGTTTCCAGGCGGCGCAGGTGACACGTCACTTCCTCGCGGTCGTGGTACAGCTGCTTGCAGCCGATCTCCACCCGAATCCCACGCGCCTTGAAGCCGTCCTCGATACGCTCGAGCAAACGCTTCACTTCAGCATAACGCTGCTTCATCGGCAGCTTCAGGTTCACCACCGCTTCACGGCAATGCCCTTCGCCGATCCAGGTTTCCAGCAACGCGGCATTGCGCGCGGGCTTCTCGACGATGTCACACACCATCCAGTCCACCGGCTGCTTGGGCACGAAGGTAAAACCGTCGGCCATCAAGTGTTGCACCAGGCCGGTGTCCATCAGGCTTTCGGCCATGGGGCCGTTGTCGATGGCGGTCACCAGCATGCCGCGGTTGACCAGTTGCCAGGTCCAGCCGCCGGGGGCGGCACCGAGGTCGACGCCGGTCATGTCGCCGTGCAGGCGCTCGTCCCACTGGTCGCGAGGGATAAAGTGGTGCCAGGCCTCTTCCAGCTTGAGCGTCGAACGGCTCGGCGCCTCACGCGGGAATTTGAGGCGCGGAATGCCCATCGGCCACATCGCCGAGTTGTTCGACTCGGCCAGGCCCATGAACACTTCGCGGCCGCTCTTGAAGGTCAGCAGCAGGCGCGGCTTGCTCGGGTCGTCCACCAGCTTGCCGGCGTTGAGCAGGGCTTTGCGCAGGTGCACTTCGAATTTCTTGCAGAAGTTCGACAGTTCCTTGCCGTCGTTGGTGTCGACCATCTCCAGCCACAGGCTGCCACATACCGGGAACTCGCGCAGGTGGGCGAGGATCACGCTGATACGGTCGGTTTCCGGCAGGTCGATAAATACCCCGCGCGCCCACTGCCTTGGGAAGATCAACTCGGCAAAACGCTGGCCGTGCATCAGGCGCTGGGCGCCGTCTTCTTCGGTGCAGACAAATTCGGCGCAGGCGCTGCCGGTCTTGGCCTTGGCGTAGCCGGAAACGTTCAGGCGCGCGGCGTGTTCCGCGATCTCGGAACAGACTTCGCCTTCAAACCCCGGGCGGCAGTGCATAAAAAGGGTGTTCATCAACTCTCCTGGTGACTCGACCGACGTTGCGCTATCGCAATGTCTGTCATGAAAACGCGCGCATGATAGCTGAGTTCGGAACCTTGGACTTAACCATAGAGTCCAGTTATTAGCCTGCTAATGAAAACAGCGCTAGCTTTATAGCTCTGTCTGTCCCGTCAGGTCCGTAGCCGTGCGGATCATAAGGAGTCGCGTCATGTCATCGCTTGATAGCCTGAAAACCCTTAAAACCCTGCAAATCGACAGCAAGACCTACCACTACTTCAGCCTGCCCGAGGCGGCCAAAAGCCTGGGCGACCTGGACCGGTTGCCGATGTCGCTCAAAGTGCTGCTGGAAAACCTGCTGCGCTGGGAAGACGACAAAACCGTCACCGGCGCCGACCTCAAGGCCATTGCCGCCTGGCTCAAGGAGCGCCAGTCCGACCGCGAGATCCAGTACCGCCCCGCCCGCGTACTGATGCAGGACTTTACCGGCGTCCCCGCCGTCGTCGACCTGGCCGCCATGCGCGCCGCCGTGGCCAAGGCCGGGGGCGACCCGCAGCGCATCAACCCGCTGTCGCCGGTGGACCTGGTGATCGACCACTCGGTGATGGTCGATAAATTCGGCAACGCCGACGCCTTTGAACAAAACGTCGATATCGAAATGCAGCGCAACGGCGAACGCTACGCCTTCCTGCGCTGGGGCCAGAGCGCCTTCGACAACTTCAGCGTGGTGCCGCCCGGCACCGGCATCTGCCATCAGGTCAACCTCGAATACCTGGGCCGCACCGTGTGGACCAAGGACGAGGACGGCCGCACCTACGCCTTCCCCGACACCCTGGTCGGCACCGACTCCCACACCACCATGATCAACGGCCTCGGCGTACTCGGCTGGGGCGTCGGCGGCATCGAAGCGGAAGCGGCGATGCTCGGCCAGCCGGTGTCGATGCTGATCCCGGAAGTCATCGGTTTCAAACTCACCGGCAAGCTCAAGGAAGGCATCACCGCCACGGACCTGGTGCTGACCGTGACCCAGATGCTGCGCAAGAAAGGCGTGGTGGGTAAATTCGTCGAGTTCTACGGCGACGGCTTGGCCGACCTGCCTCTGGCCGACCGCGCCACCATTGCCAACATGGCTCCGGAATATGGCGCCACCTGCGGTTTTTTCCCGGTGGATGAGGTGACGTTGGACTACCTGCGTCTGTCGGGCCGTCCGTCAGAAACCGTCAAACTGGTCGAGGCCTACACCAAGGCCCAGGGCCTGTGGCGCAATGCCGGCCAGGAACCGGTGTTCACCGACAGCCTGGCCCTGGACATGGGCAGCGTCGAAGCCAGCCTGGCCGGGCCAAAACGTCCGCAGGACCGTGTTTCGCTGCCGAATGTCGGCCAGGCGTTCAGCGACTTCCTCGACCTGCAGTTCAAACCGGCCAGCAAAGAGGTCGGCCGCCTGGAAAGCGAAGGCGGCGGCGGTGTCGCCGTGGGCAATGCCGACTTGGTGGGTGAAGCCGATTACGACTTCGAAGGTCAGACCTATCGCCTGAAAAACGGCGCCGTGGTGATCGCCGCGATCACCTCCTGCACCAACACCTCCAACCCCAGCGTGATGATGGCCGCCGGGCTGCTGGCGAAAAAGGCCGTGGAAAAGGGCCTGACGCGCAAGCCCTGGGTCAAAAGCTCCCTGGCACCGGGCTCCAAGGTAGTCACCGACTACTACAACGCCGCCGGGCTCACCCACTACCTCGACAAACTTGGCTTCGACCTAGTGGGCTATGGCTGTACCACCTGCATCGGCAACTCCGGCCCGTTGCCGGAGCCGATTGAAAAAGCCATCCAGAAAGCCGACCTCGCCGTGGCTTCGGTGCTGTCCGGCAACCGCAACTTCGAAGGCCGCGTGCACCCGCTGGTGAAAACCAACTGGCTGGCCTCGCCGCCCCTGGTGGTCGCCTATGCGTTGGCCGGCACCGTGCGCATCGACATCAGCAGCGAGCCGCTGGGCAACGATCAGCAGGGCAAGCCGGTGTACCTCAAGGACATCTGGCCGAGCAGCCAGGAGATCGCCGACGCGGTGGCCCAGGTCAGCACCGGCATGTTCCACAAGGAATACGCCGAAGTGTTTGCCGGTGACGAGCAGTGGCAGGCGATTGAAGTACCGCAGGCCGCGACCTACGTGTGGCAGGAGGATTCCACCTACATCCAGCACCCGCCTTTCTTCGACGATATTTCCGGACCGCTGCCGGTGATCGAAGACGTCAAGGGCGCCAACGTCCTGGCCCTGCTCGGCGACTCGGTGACCACCGACCACATCTCCCCTGCTGGCAACATCAAAGCCGACAGCCCCGCCGGCCGCTACCTGCGCGAGCAAGGCGTGGAGCCGCGCGACTTCAACTCCTACGGCTCACGCCGGGGCAACCATGAAGTGATGATGCGCGGCACCTTTGCCAACATCCGCATCCGCAATGAAATGCTCGGCGGCGAGGAAGGCGGCAATACGCTGTACATCCCGACTGGCGAGAAAATGGCGATCTACGATGCGTCGATGAAATACCAGGCCTCGGGGACGCCGCTGGTGGTGATCGCCGGCCAGGAATACGGCACGGGCTCGAGCCGCGACTGGGCGGCCAAGGGGACCAACCTGCTGGGGGTGAAGGCGGTGATCGCCGAGAGTTTCGAACGGATCCACCGTTCCAACCTGGTGGGTATGGGCGTGTTGCCGTTGCAGTTCAAGCTGGATCAGAACCGCAAGACGCTCAAGCTCAGCGGCAAGGAGCAGATCGATATTCTGGGGCTGACGGGCGTGGAGATCGTGCCGCGGATGAACCTGACAGTGGTGATCACGCGGGAGGATGGCAGCAGCGAGAAGGTCGAGGTGCTGTGCCGGATTGATACGCTGAACGAAGTTGAATACTTCAAGGCGGGGGGGATCTTGCACTACGTCCTGCGGCAGCTGATCGCGTCCTGAGCAACACTGCAAATCAAATGTGGGAGCGGGCTTGCTCGCGAATGCGGTATGTCAGTCACAGATGTTTCGACTGATCCACCGCATTCGCGGGCAAGCCCGCTCCCACATTTTGACCGTATTCACAGATTCAGGTCAGAACAACCACTTCCACAGCAGCACCAACACAACGACGGCCAACACCGGCCGCGCAATCCGGTAGGCCTTGGGATGCTTGCGCTTCCACTGCTTGACCACGCCACTGAACTTGTCGCTGAATGTCTTGCTCCAGGCATACGCCTGGTTGATCCCGCCAACCCGCTCGTCGTCCAGGTTCTGCGGCGCCGTGGCGCGGCCCAATTGCTTGCTGACCCAACGATTAACGCGGGTCATGAAGCCATTGCTCAGCGGCCGCTCAATGTCGCAGAACAGGATCACGCGGGTCTGTTCGGTCTCGTTCTTCACCCAGTGCACATAGGTTTCATCGAACATCACGTCGTCACCGTCACGCCAGGCGTATTCCTGGCCGTCGACAAAGATGCGGCAGGCGTCGGAGTTCGGCGTGGACAGGCCCAGGTGATAACGCAAGGAACCGGCGAACGGATCACGGTGCGGGTTGAGGTGGCTGCCACCCGGCAACAGCGCGAACATCGCGCCCTTGACGTTGGGAATGCTGCTCACCAGCGCCACGGTTTTCGGGCACAGCGCCTCGGCCGATGGCAACGGCTTGTCGTACCACTTGAGGTAGAAGCGCTTCCAGCCCTTCTTGAAGAAGGAACCAAAACCGGCGTCGTTGTTCTTTTCGGCGGCGCGGATGTAACCCTCGTCGAACAGGTGCATGGCCTCTTCGCGGATCACTTCCCAGTTGTCCTTCAGCACGTCCAGTTCCGGGAACCTGGAGCGGTCCAGGTACGGCTTGGACGGCACCGCCGAGAACAGGTACATCAAGGCGTTATAGGGGGCGAACAGCGCCGAATGGTTGACGAACTGACGCAATATCGGCAAACGGGCCTTGCCGCGCAGGTGCACATACAGCGTGCTGCCGATAAACAACAGCAACACCGACAGTTTGGCGGCCAAAGAAAAGGTCATGCAGCAACTCCTGGAAAAATGCGCCGGGCATCATAAACACTTGGGCCATTATGCAGAAGGCTTTGGCTGACCGGCTGATACATATCAAACCTTGCGCCCTCGCCACAGACACACATCAGGCTTGGTTTTCCTGTTCGGTAAACAGATCGCTGAACAGCATGCTCGACAGGTAACGCTCACCGGAGTCCGGCAGGATCACCACGATGGTCTTGCCCTGCATCTCCGGTTTCTGCGCCAGGCGCACCGCCACGGCCATCGCCGCACCGCAGGAGATACCGCACAGAATCCCTTCTTCCTGCATCAGGCGCAGGGCCATGGCCTTGGATTCTTCATCACTGGCCAGCTCCACGCGGTCGACCATCGACAGGTCGAGGTTCTTCGGCACGAAACCGGCGCCGATGCCCTGGATCTTGTGCGGGCTTGGCTTGATCTCTTCACCGGCCAGCGCCTGGGTGATCACCGGCGACACGATCGGCTCCACGGCCACCGACAAAATCGGCTTGCCCGCAGTGTTCTTGATATAGCGCGACACGCCGGTGATGGTGCCACCCGTGCCGACGCCGGCCACCAGCACATCCACCGCGCCATCGGTGTCGTTCCAGATTTCCGGGCCGGTGGTTTTTTCGTGGATCGCCGGGTTGGCCGGGTTTTCGAACTGGCCGGGCATAAAGTACTGGGCCGGGTCGCTGGCGACGATTTCAGCGGCTTTCTCGATCGCGCCCTTCATGCCCTTGGCCGGTTCGGTCAGCACCAGCTCGGCGCCGAGGGCCTTGAGCACCTTGCGCCGCTCGATGCTCATGGACGCCGGCATGGTCAACAGCAGCTTGTAGCCACGGGCGGCAGCGACAAACGCCAGGCCGATGCCGGTGTTGCCCGAGGTCGGCTCGACAATGGTCATGCCCGGCTTGAGTTTGCCGGTGCTTTCCGCGTCCCAGATCATGTTCGCGCCGATACGGCACTTCACTGAGTAACCGGGGTTACGCCCTTCGATCTTGGCCAGGATGGTCACACCACGCGGCGCGATACGGTTGATCTGCACCAGGGGCGTATTACCGATGGAGTGCGCGTTGTCTGCAAAGATGCGGCTCATGACGGGTCCTATGTTGACGGTATCCGGGAAGGCAACAAGGGTATGCCTCGTGCGGCAAAGCGTCCAGTCGCTGGAACGTTGCGCGCCCCTTAGAGGTCAATCGCCTATCTATACGGAGAATACCTACATGAAACGTCGCTACAGCTGGCCGCTATGGACCGTCGCCGGGCTGGTAGTGGTGCTGGTCGCCCTGGACCTGGCCCTGCCCTATCTGGTGCGCAACTACCTGAACGACAAGCTCGCCGACATGGGCGACTACCGCGGCCGGGTCAGCGACGTGGACCTGGCCCTGTGGCGCGGCGCGTATAGGATCAACGGCCTGGAGATCATCAAGATTGACGGCAAGGTGCCAGTTCCGCTGCTCAAGGCGCCGTTGATCGATTTGGCGGTGAGTTGGCAAGCATTGTGGTCCGACCGTGCGGTGGTGGCCAAGGTGCGGTTTATCAAGCCTGAGGTGAACTTCGTTGACGGCGGCGCCAACAAACAGGCGTCCCAGACCGGTAAGGGGACCGACTGGCGTGCACAACTGAGCAAGCTGGCACCGATCACCCTCGACGAAGTGCGCATCGAAGACGGCAAAATTGCCTTCCACAACTTCAGCTCTAAGCCGCCAGTCAACATCAACGCAACGGCGGTCAATGCCAGCTTCTATAACCTGACCAACATCGTAGACGTCAAAGGCCAGCGCGACGCCCGCTTCGAGGGCAAGGCCCTGCTGCAAGGCCAGGCGCCGCTGGAAGCCAGCGCGACCTTTGACCCGTTGAGCAATTTCGAAAACTTCGAATTCCGTTTCCGTGCCAAGGATTTACAGCTCAAACGCATGAACGCCTTCGCCTCGGCCTACGGCAAGTTCGATTTCAAGGCCGGTACCGGCGATGTGGTGATCGAAGCCCAGGCGGAAAAAGGCCAATTGACTGGCTATATCAAGCCGCTGCTGCGGGACGTGGAAGTCTTCGACTGGCAACAGGACGTGGAAAACAAAGACAAGAACATCTTCCGGTCGATCTGGGAGGCCGTGGTGGGCACCAGCGAAACCGTGTTGAAGAACCAGCAGAAAAACCAGTTCGCCACCCGGGTGGAATTGAGCGGCAGCGTGCATCAGCGAGATGTCAGCGCATTCGGTGCGTTTCTGGCGATTTTACGCAATGGTTTCATCCAGGCCTTTAATGCCCGCTACGAGCAACCCAAGCCCAGCACCGATTAAATGTGGGAGCGGGCTTGCTCGCGAAGGCGGAGTGTCAGCCACCGTAAATGCCGACTGAACCACCGCATTCGCGAGCAAGCCCGCTCCCACATGGGTACGAGTACACATTCAGGTCGTGACCCGCCATTCAGAGACTGAATAACCCGTCTGCGTTCACAGTCGCCGGGGCTGCGCGGTATAGTCCGGGCATTGATGAATTCGAGGAAACACCGATGAAGTTCGAAGGCACCCAGGCCTATGTAGCCACCGACGACCTGAAACTGGCCGTCAACGCCGCCATCACCCTGGAGCGGCCGCTGCTGGTCAAGGGCGAGCCCGGCACCGGCAAGACCATGCTCGCCGAGCAATTGGCCGAGTCCTTCGGCGCCAAGCTGATCACCTGGCACATCAAGTCCACCACCAAGGCCCACCAGGGCCTCTACGAGTACGACGCGGTCAGCCGCCTGCGCGACTCGCAACTGGGCGTGGACAAGGTGCACGACGTACGCAACTACCTGAAAAAGGGCAAGCTCTGGGAAGCCTTCGAGTCCGAGGAACGGGTGATCCTGCTGATCGATGAAATCGACAAGGCCGACATCGAGTTCCCCAACGACTTGCTGCAAGAACTCGACAAGATGGAGTTCTACGTCTACGAGATCGACGAGACCATCAAGGCCAAGAAGCGCCCGATCATCATCATTACCTCCAACAACGAAAAAGAGCTGCCGGACGCGTTCCTGCGCCGCTGCTTCTTCCACTACATCGCCTTCCCCGACCGTACCACCCTGCAAAAGATCGTCGACGTGCACTACCCCGACATCAAGAAAGACCTGGTCAGCGAAGCGCTGGACGTGTTCTTCGACGTGCGCAAGGTGCCAGGCCTGAAGAAAAAACCGTCCACCTCCGAACTGGTGGACTGGCTCAAGCTGCTGATGGCCGACAACATCGGCGAAGCCGTACTGCGCGAGCGCGACCCGACCAAGGCGATCCCACCGCTGGCCGGAGCGCTGGTGAAGAACGAGCAGGACGTGCAGTTGCTGGAGCGTCTGGCGTTCATGAGCCGTCGCGGTAATCGCTGATGCTGCTCAACCTGTTCAATGAAATGCGCGCCGCCAAGGTGCCGGTGTCGGTGCGCGAGCTGCTGGACCTGATCAACGCGCTGAAAATGCGCGTGACCTTCGCCGACATGGACGAGTTCTACTACCTGGCCCGGGCGATCCTGGTCAAGGACGAGCGGCATTTCGACAAGTTCGACCGGGCGTTCAGTGCCTATTTCAACGGCCTGGAAAAGCTCGACGAGCACTTGCAGGCACTGATCCCCGAAGACTGGCTGCGCAAGGAGTTCGAACGTTCCCTGAGCGATGAAGAACGTGCGCAGATCCAATCCCTGGGCGGCCTCGACAAGCTGATCGAGGAGTTCAAGAAACGCCTGGAAGAACAGAAAGAACGCCATGCCGGCGGCAACAAGTGGATCGGCACCGGCGGCACCAGCCCGTTCGGTTCCGGCGGCTACAACCCCGAGGGCATCCGCGTCGGTGACGCCGGCAAGCGCCAGGGCAAGGCCGTCAAAGTGTGGGACCAGCGCGAGTACAAGAACCTCGACGATCAGGTGGAACTGGGCACACGCAATATCAAGATCGCCCTGCGCCGCCTGCGCAAGTTCGCGCGCCAGGGCGCCGCCGAAGAGCTGGACATCGACGGCACCATCGACCACACCGCCCGCGATGCCGGCTTGCTGAACATCCAGATGCGCCCGGAGCGGCGCAACACCATCAAGCTGCTGTTGCTGTTCGACATCGGCGGCTCGATGGACGCCCACGTGAAGATCTGCGAAGAGCTGTTTTCGGCGTGCAAGACCGAGTTCAAGCACCTGGAGTACTTCTACTTTCACAACTTCGTGTACGAATCGGTGTGGAAGAACAACGGACGCCGCACCTCGGAGC
This sequence comes from Pseudomonas sp. FP2335, assembly GCF_030687535.1. Taxonomy (NCBI): domain Bacteria; kingdom Pseudomonadati; phylum Pseudomonadota; class Gammaproteobacteria; order Pseudomonadales; family Pseudomonadaceae; genus Pseudomonas; species Pseudomonas sp. FP2335. Next base: position 1,690,037 of record NZ_CP117437.1, on the reverse strand, counting down.
GCACCTCCACCCAGGACCTGCTGCACAAGTACGGCGCGGACTACAAAGTGATCTTTATCGGCGATGCGTCGATGGCACCGTATGAGATCACCCAGGCCGGCGGCAGCGTCGAGCACTGGAACGAAGAACCGGGGTATGTGTGGATGCAGCGCTTCATGGCCAAGTACAAGAAGCTGATCTGGATTAACCCGTATCCCAAGGACACCTGGGGGTATACGGCGTCGACGGGGATTGTGCGGGAGTTGGTCGAGGATCAGATGTATCCGCTGACGTTGCGCGGGCTGGAAGAAGGGATGCGCTTCCTCTCCAAATAAAATGGAGATCCCAATGTGGGAGCGGGCTTGCTCGCGAAAGCGATGGTTCAGTCGACTCATCAGGTGGCTGACACACCGTATTCGCGAGCAAGCCCGCTCCCACACAAGCCCGCTCCCACATTTTTAATTGCGACGTTACTTAAAACGCTGCAAGAACTCGGTGTGCTGCCGATGCGCCGTCTCCTGCACCACCGGCGCCAACCTGACCTTCTCCCCCGGCAAACACTGCGCCAGCCGCGCCAGCGCCAACGGCGTCAACGCGCCCAGGCGCGGGTACCCACCAATCGTCTGCCGATCGTTGAGCAACACAATCGGCTGCCCATCCGGCGGCACCTGGATCGCCCCCAACGGAATCCCTTCGGAGATCAGCGACGGCCCCTGGTACTGCAACGGCGTGCCCAGCAAACGCATGCCCATGCGGTCAGCGCGGCTGTCGAGGGTCCATTCGCTGTTGAACGCATCGAACAGGCTTTGCCCGCTGAATTGGCCGATTTGTGCGCCGACGATCACATCCAACGCAGCTCTAGCCGGCAAGCCTGGATCGCTGAGCACTTTCATCGCGCCGCCGGCACCGGAATACGCCAGGCACCCGCCTTCAGCCAGCGCTTTGCCAAAACCATCCACCCCGCCCAGTTCTTCGCGCACCACCGTGGCGCAACTGCCGAGCACCTGCGGCGCGTCAAACCCGCCTGGCGCGGCGAGGTAAGCCCGCGCACCATTGAACGGTTGGGTGAAACGCAAACGCTGGCCCTTTTGCAGGATAAAACTGCGGCCGGGGCTGATCGCACGTTCGTCGATAAACGCCCCCAGGTCCGCGCCGGCCAAGGCCAACAAGCAATAGTCCTCAGCGTGCACGGTAAAACCGCCGAGGGTGATTTCCACCACGGGCGCATCCAGCGCATTGCTCAGCAGCCAGTTGGCCCAGGCCATCGACACCCAATCCAGCGCCCCGCCCTGGGTCACGCCCAGATGGCGCACGCCAAAGCGTCCGGCGTCCTGCAACAGGCACAGCGGCGTGCTGGCCTCGATCAATAAGCGGCTCATGCCTGCGCCTCCAACGGTGTGTCATCGCCACCCAGCTGGATGAATTCGGCGCGCTCGACCGGTTCGAAGCGCACCGTATCGCCGGGCTGCATCAGGCTGTAGCCGTCGCGCTCGCGGTCGAACAACTTGGCCGGGGTGCGGCCGATCAGGTTCCAGCCGCCCGGCGACACCACCGGGTACGCAGCGGTCTGCCGTTCGGCGATGCCGACGCTGCCGGCCGCCACGCGTTTGCGCGGAGTACTCAGGCGCGGCGTGGCGAGGATGTCCTCCACCAGCCCCATAAAGGCGAAACCGGGGGCGAAGCCGAGGGCGAACACCTGGTATTCGTGGGCGCTGTGGCGGCGGATCACCTCGTCGATGTTCAAGCCACTGCGCTGGCTGAGCAGGCTCAGTTCGGGGCCGACGCTCAGGTCGTACCACACCGGCAGCACGTGGCACTGGCCGCTGCCCTGGGTGTGCGGTTGCAGGTCGGTCAGCGCCTGGTCGATCAACTCGCGTGCCTGGGCCGGGCTCAATGCCGTGAGGTCGTAATGCACCATCAAGGTGGTGTAGGACGGCACCAGGTCGACCAATGCCGCGCCGAATCCGCTGCGCAAGCGTTGGGTGGCGGCAAGCATCCACGGCATGTTGGCTTCGGCGATGACATCAAACAGGCGCACCATCAGGCAGTCGATGGCCACTACTTCGATCCGTGGCTTCATGCGGGCTTCAATGCCTCGCGGATGCGCTGCACGGCGGCGACCGAGCTGGCGTTATCGCCGTGCACGCACAGGGTGTTGGCCTGCAACACCAGCGGGCTGCCGTCGCTGGCGACCAGCGCTGCGCCGCGGGAAATGGTCAGGGACTGCTGCACGATGGTGTCGGCATCATGGTGCACGGCACCGGGCAATTGCCGCGAAACCAGGTGGCCCTGGCTGTCGTAGGCACGGTCGGCGAACGCTTCGAACCACAGGGTCACACCGTACTCATCGCCCAAGGCCTGGGCCGCGCTGTTGTCGCGGGTGGCCAGCAGCATCAGCGGCAAGTCGCCGTACGCGGCCACGGCCTGGATCACCGCGCGCAATTGCGCCGGGTTGGCCATCATGTCGTTGTACATCGCGCCGTGGGGTTTGACGTAGCTGACACGTGCACCTTGTGCGCGGCAGATGCCATCCAGCGCACCGATCTGGTAATGCAGCAGATCCTGGATTTCCTGCGGCGTGTAGGCCATGGAGCGGCGGCCGAAGCCTTGCAGATCCTGGTACGCCGGGTGCGCACCGATTTGCACACCGTGCTTGAGCGCCAGGCTGACAGTCTTGCGCATGATGCTCGGGTCGCCGGCATGGAAACCGCAGGCCACGTTGGCGCAATCGATGAACGGCATGACTTCGGCGTCCAGACCCAGGGTCCAGTTGCCAAAGCTTTCGCCGATGTCGCAATTCAATAGCAGACGGCTCACGGTGGGCTACTCCTGTAGGCTTTGTTTTTTTGTAGTGTGGGATTTTTTACGCAGAACTCGCAACTTGTCCTGACACCCCTACACGCTTATCGTGGAATAGCTCGATTTTTGGCGCTGGCCTGGTGCGGCGTCCAACTAATAAAAACCGATCCATGCATAAGAAAAAGTTGATCCCATGAATTTGAAGTTCCTCGAAACCTTCGTCTGGGTGGCCAAGCTCAAGAGCTTTCGCCTGACCGCCGAGAAGTTGTTCACCACCCAGGCCTCGATTTCCAGCCGCATCGCCGTGCTGGAAAGCGAGCTGGGGGTGAAACTGTTTCTGCGCGACTCACGCGGCGTGAGCCTGACCCCGGAAGGCGTGAAGGTGCTCGATTACGCCGAGCAGATGATGGTGACCATGCAGGGCTTGAAGCAGTCCCTGGAGACCAGCAGCAGCAAGGTCGGGCGCATCCGCATCGGTGCGATGGACACAGTGATCCACACCTGGCTGAGCCCGTTGGTCGCCGAACTGATGGACCATTTCCCGCTGGTGGAAATCGAATTGGTCGCCGATACCGCATTGAACCTCAGCGATCAGCTGCAAAAAGGCTTCCTTGACCTGATCCTGCAAACCGACCTGCTGCGTCTCGAAACCGTGCGCAGCCTGGAACTGGCCAGCCACCCGATGGCCTGGATCGTCGCCAGCCAGTCGATCTACCACCGCGACTACGCGTCCCTCGCCGAACTGGCCCAGGAACGCATCATCACCTACTCGAAAAACTCCCACCCGCACCAGGACGTGTTGAGCCTGATGCAAGCCAACGGCGTGGCCGCACCACGGATGAACTGTGTGAACTCGGTGTCGGCAATTACCCGCTTGCTGCGTGACGGCTTCGGGATTGGCGCATTGCCGCCGGTGCTGGTGATGGAAGAGCTGGAGCGCGGCGAATTGGTGATGCTACCGATGGCGCAGAAACTGCCGAATTTGCAGGTGGTGGTGTCGTGGCGCGTAGGGGTGGAGTTGGTGGAGGAAATTGTCGGGTTGTGCCAGAAGGTGGTGGCTCGGTATGCGGTAGAAGTCGGCGAAAACAGAATGCAACTGACGAAACCCGATTAAAACTGTGGGAGCGGGCTTGCTCGCGAATGCGGTAGATCAGTCACAACATCTTTGACTGACACTCCGCTTTCGCCAGCAAGCCCGCTCCCACATGTGGATCTGTGTGCGGCTTATAAACCCTTCAGGTCGCGCTCTTCGATCGGCCGGCTCTGGCGCAGACGCTTGCCGCCCAACACCACCCAGTCGATCAACCGGAACAGGCATTCCAACCCGAACGACAGCAACATCGCCCCGCCCAGCCCCCAGCCCATGGCTTCGGGTGTCAGCAGGATCTGGTAGCTGTAGCCCTTCCAGGTCTCCAGGCGAATGTCCGGGTCGGCCGCCACCGCCACTTGCAGCGCACGGATGTACCACGGGCCTTGCATCGCCTGGAATTGCTTGTCCAACGCCACCTGGCGATCAAGCATCGCGCCCAGGCTGCTGGCATCGCTCTGGAACACCGGGTCATCACTGGCGCGGTAATGCGCGACCAGCGCCTTCAAATCGCCGTTGAAGAACTGCTGCGCCGTCGACTCAAACCCGCGCAGGCCGGTCTGGGCCTCGATCAGGTGGGCTTCGACGCGCTTGGCGTAGTCGTTGATAAACCCCGGCACTTGCACGCCGACCAACAAGCCAATGGCAAACAACACCAACCGCAGATAGCTGAGCAACATGGTCAATATCCTTACTCGGTGATGCCCTGGCTGACGCATTCACCGCGTCGCCACAGGCTCCATTGGCCCGGTACGTAGCGGGTCCAGTTTTCGTTGTCGGTCAGCGGCTCGGTGGCGATCACCGTCACCACGTCATTGGGGGTGGTTTCAGCCTGAAAATCAACGATCACGTCGACATCTTTCAAACGCGCCGGGCCAAAAGGCGCGCGACGGGTAATCTGCGCCAGCTTGGTCGAGCAGTAGCAGAACAGCCAGTCACCATCGCTGAGCAGGCAGTTGAACACGCCTTTGCTGCGGTACTCGGCACAGGCGGCGATCAGGTCCGGCAGCACCTGCTCGATGTCCACAGGTTCCGGGAAAGCCTCACGCACACGGTTGAGCAGATCACAGAACGCCGCTTCGCTATCGGTATCGCCCACCGGGCGATAGAAGGTGGCGCGCGGGTTGAAGTCCGCCAGTTGGCCGTTGTGGGCAAAACACCAGTTGCGCCCCCACAGCTCGCGCACGAACGGGTGGGTGTTGGACAAGCACACCTTGCCGACGTTGGCCTGGCGGATATGGCCAATCACCACTTCACTTTTGATGGGATAACGCTGCACCAGCAACGCGACTTCCGACTCACTGCTCGCCGCCGGGTCCTGGAACAGCCGCAGGCCACGGCCTTCATAGAAGGCGATGCCCCACCCATCACGATGGGGACCGGTGCGCCCGCCACGCTGCATCAGCCCGGTAAAGCTGAACACGATGTCGGTGGGGACGTTGGCACTCATGCCCAATAATTCACACATGCCAGGGCTCTCGCTACGTCGTTAAAGGCGCGGTTCGACGCGCATGCCACTGACAGGCGCCGGACGGCGAAAAGGTTCGTCATCCTCTTCTGGCTCGGCCGCCAATGCCGCATCGGCAGCGGCCTTGCGCTCACGGCGGGCGTTGGCCGCGCGTTCGATGGGCCAGCGGATCAACACGATGACGAGATACACGCCAAAGGCAATCATCGTGTACATAAACAAATCGGAAATGGCGCGCCATGCGTTGTTGCCGACCTTGAGCACCAGGTCCAGCGCAGTGATGGCCACGGCGGGCGCGAACTGGGTCTTGACCGGGTCGACGATGGTCGGGCTGAACAGCAGCACCGCCATCAGCAACTGCAGCGGCTCGCGCAGCCAGCGCCAGATCCAGCGGGTCATGCGCCACCACACCAACAGGCAGCCCAAAGCGGCGAAGGCGTAGAGGCCCCAAGCGGTCAGATAGTCGTTCTCGGTCATGGTGTCCATGGCAAGGTAGGCAAACAGGCGGCTATGATAACGGCTTTTGCGTGCCGCGGCTGCAATGCCTGCCACCGTCCGCCAGACAGGGATAGATACATGCCTTTATCATCCAACGCCCCGATTGCCCGCAAGGCCCCAGGCCAGGACCCTTACGCCTGGCTGCAGGAACGTGACAGTGCCGAGGTCCTGGATTATCTCAAGGCCGAAAACGCCTGGCAGGAAGCCCAGCTCGCCGACCAGCAGGCCCTGCGCGAAACCCTGTTCGAAGAGATCAAGGGCCGCATCCTCGAAACCGACCTGTCCCTGCCCTCCCCATGGGGCCCGTACCTGTATTACACACGCACCACCGCCGGCGACGAATACGCACGCCACTACCGCTGCCGTCGCCCGGCCGATGACAGCAACACCGTGGACGAGAGCAGCGAAGAACTGCTGCTGGACCCGAACGTACTGGCCAATGGCGGCTTTTTTTCGCTGGGCGCGTTCAGCATCAGCCCTGACCATCAGCGTCTGGCCTACAGTCTGGATACCAACGGTGAAGAGATTTACACCCTGTTCGTGAAGGAATTGGCCAGCGGCAAGGTCAGCGAACTGGAGTTCGAGAACTGCGACGGCAGCATGACCTGGGCCAATGACAGCCTGACCCTGTTCTTTGCCGAGCTGGACGACACCCACCGCCCGCACAAGCTGTATCGCTACCGCCTGGACGGCACGGCGGCGCAGGAAGTGTTCCACGAGCCCGACGGACGTTTCTTCCTGCATTGCTACCGTTCCAGCTCCGAACGGCAACTGCTGCTAGCCCTGGGCAGCAAGACCACCAGCGAGATCTGGGCGCTGGACGCCGAGCAGCCACACCTTGACTTCAGGTGCCTGGCGCCACGGGTCGAAGACCATGAATACGATGTCGACCACGGCCAACTGAATGGCGCCTGGACCTGGTTTATCCGCAGCAACCGCGATGGCATCAACTACGCGCTGTTCGTGGCGACCGACATTGGCGACGTGCCGACCGAAGCCGAGTGGCAGAACCTGATCCCCCACAGCGACGCCGTGATGCTCGATGGCGTCAGCCTCAACACCAGCGCCATGACCCTGAGCCTGCGCATCGGTGGCCTGCCGGTGATCGAAGTGCATCCAGAGGGTCTGCCTGCCTACCGCGTGGAATTGCCCGACGCCGCCTACAGCCTCTACGTACAAAACAGCCTGGAATTTGCCAGCGACAAGATCCGCCTGCGCTACGAAGCCCTGAACCGCCCGGCCCAGGTGCGCCAGCTGGAACTGGCCAGCGGCGCGCAACAGGTACTCAAGGAAACCCCGGTGCTCGGCGTGTTCAACGCCGACGACTACGTGAGCCAGCGCCTGTGGGCCACCTCCGCCGATGGCACCCTGGTGCCGATCAGCCTGGTGGTCAAGCGCGACCAACTGGGCAAGCCGACACCGCTGTATCTGTACGGCTACGGCGCCTACGGTTCGAGCCTCGATCCGTGGTTCTCCCACGCCCGCCTGAGCCTGCTGGACCGTGGCGTGGCGTTTGCCATCGCGCACGTGCGCGGCGGCGGCGAGCTGGGCGAAGCCTGGTATCGCAACGGCAAGCAGGAACACAAGCAGAACACCTTCAGCGACTTCATCGCCTGCGCCGAACACTTGATCGCCGAGGGTTTGACCAGCGCCTCACAACTGGCGATCAGCGGCGGCAGTGCCGGCGGCCTGCTGATCGGCGCCGTGCTCAACCAACGCCCGGAGCTGTTCCAGGCAGCGATTGCCGAAGTGCCGTTCGTCGATGTGCTCAACACCATGCTCGACCCGGAGCTGCCGCTGACCATCACTGAGTACGACGAGTGGGGCAACCCGGAAGAACCCGAGGTGTATGCGCGGATAAAAGCCTACGCACCGTACGAAAACGTACGCGCCCAGGCCTATCCGCACCTGCTGGTGATCGCCGGCTATAACGACAGCCGTGTGCAGTACTGGGAAGCGGCCAAGTGGGTGGCCAAGTTGCGCGACACCAAGACCGACAACAACCTGCTGTTGCTCAAGACCGAACTGGGCGCCGGCCATGGCGGGATGAGCGGGCGTTACCAGGGATTACGTGACGTAGCGCTCGAATATGCATTTGTGTTCAAGGCGCTGGGGTTGATTTAGGAACTTAGCGCGGCGGTTCTGTCTGAACACAGAACCGCCCTACAAGATTGACGGACCAATACCTACGCCATGCCAGAACCGACCTTACTCAACAATGCAATCCGCGACATGCTCATGGACTGCGGCCTGTTCGACCCCTTGTTGCCGGAAGATTTTCACGTGGCCGCGGGCTACTTCAATATCAGCAGCATTGCCAAAGACGAGGTGATCTTCCTCGAAGGCGATGCCGGCACCTTCATGTGCATCCTCCACAGCGGCCAGGTGGCCGTGCAGAAAGCCAACCCCAGCGGCCAGCGCGTGACCATCGCCACCCTGCGCAGCGGGCGGGCGTTTGGCGAAATGGCCGTGCTCGATGGCGAGCGACGTTCCGCCAGTTGTGTGGCCGCTTCGGAGTGTGTGCTGTTGAACCTGGGCAAGGATTCCTTGGAGAAAATGCTCAATGACGCGCCCAGGGTCGCGGCCAAGATTATCCGCGCCATCGCCATTGCCCTGTCCAAGCGCCTGCGCATGGCCGACGGGCAATTGCTCTCCCAGCAGTTTTAACCGCCCGGGTTCTTCGGTTTGCTGTCGTTCTGCTGCAAGCCGGGCACCGTCTGGTCTTTTGGCGGCGTCGGCAACACGATCGGCACCAGCGCGGGGGAACCGTTAGCCGTGGCCTTGGGCGCGACCGGCGGGGTGACCTGCGGATACAACGTCGGCGTGGGCGTGCCCGGTGCGCCTGGGGTTGGCGCCGGCGCAACCGGTACGGTTTGCAACTCCTGAGCCTGCGCCGCACCCAATGTGAGCGCGCTCAACACAATGACCGTTAGAATGCTGCACTTCATCGATGGCTCCATGGCCTGACCGGAATGTCGTAAGGCTACTCCCAACCGCGCAAGAATGCCCTTCCCAATGAGATTTCCATGAAACGTTTCGTTCTGCTGGACACCACCCCGATCCCCGACAACGGCGGTGCCTTGTGCCTGTTCGAATACGGCGAGGATTTTGTGATCAAGATCCAGGGCGGTGACGGCGGCCAACTGATGAACACGCGCATGCATGGCTCCGAAGACGCGCTGGCGGAGATTCCTTGCCGCAAGGTCGCCGGGCGCCCGGATTCACGGGTGCTGATCGGCGGCCTGGGCATGGGCTTTACCCTGGCCTCGGCGCTCAAGCATTTGGGCAAGACCGCCGAGGTGGTGGTCGCTGAATTGGTGCCCGGCGTGGTGGAGTGGAACCGTGGCCCACTGGGGGAGAAATCCGGCCGGCCGTTGCTGGACCCGCGCACGGTGATCCGCATGGAAGACGTGGCCAAGGTGCTGCAGGCCGAGCCGCAGGGCTTTGACGCGATCATGCTCGACGTCGACAACGGCCCCGAAGGCCTCACCCAACGCGCCAACAGCTGGCTGTACTCCGCCGGCGGCCTGGCGGCCTGCGCCAAGGCCCTGCGGCCCAAGGGCGTACTGGCGGTGTGGTCGGCAAGTGCCGACAAGCTGTTCAGCGATAAACTGCGCAAGGCCGGCTTCAAGGCCGAAGAGGTGCAGGTGTTCGCCCACGGCAACAAAGGCACGCGGCACACCATCTGGATCGCCGAAAAGCTCAAGGGCTAAACGCGCCGTGAACGGCTAGAATCAAGCCTTACCGTGACCACCAAAATATAGGAGCCATGATGAGCTCAACCAACCCGCCCTCCCACACCGCCAAGCTGGACCGCATCCTCGCCGATGCCCAGCGCGACCGGGAAATGGGCTATCGCGACAAAGCGTTGAAGATGTACCCCCACGTGTGCGGCCGCTGCGCCCGTGAATTCGCCGGCAAGCGCCTGAGCGAACTGACCGTGCATCACCGTAACCATAACCATGATGACAACCCCCAGGATGGCTCCAACTGGGAATTGCTGTGCCTGTATTGCCACGACAATGAACACTCGCGGTACACCGACCAGCAGTATTTCGGCGAAGGCTCCACCAGCAGCCCGACGATTGCCAAGGCGACGCACAACCCGTTTGCGGCGTTGGCGGGGCTGATGAAGAAGGACGACTGATAGTCCTGTGTTGTCGGTACTGGCCGCTTCGCGAGCAAGCCCGCTCCCACATTTGACTGTATTCACAGATAGACATCTGTGAACCCAATCCAATGTGGGAGCGGGCTTGCTCGCGAAAGCAATGGCCCAAGCACCACAGCCCTCAGCACCGTATAATCGCGTTTTTTTCCGCCAAGGCACCCTTCCCCGTGGGCAATAAACGCTACAGCTGCATCGGTCTGTATAACCCCAAATCCCCCGAAAACGTCGGCTCGGTCATGCGCGCCGCCGGCTGCTACGGCGTGGCCTCGGTGTTCTACACCGGCGTGCGTTACGAGCGCGCGCGGGACTTCATCACCGACACCAAGAAGGTCCACCACGACATTCCGCTGATCGGCATCGATGACCTGAAAAAGATCCTGCCCCTGGGCTGCATCCCGGTCGCCGTAGAGCTGGTGGACGGCGCCCGCCCGCTGCCCGAATACACCCACCCCGACCGTGCGCTGTACATCTTCGGCCCCGAGGACGGTTCTCTCGACAAAGAGATCCGCGACTGGTGTGAAGACGTGGTCTACATCCCGACCACCGGCTGCATGAACCTCGCCGCCACCGTCAATGTGGTGCTTTACGACCGCCTGGCCAAGGGCAACAACACCCGCTCGGGCCCCAAATACTGATTTTGCGGGAACATCCGGCGCCTGCCGGCAGTCAGCTACGTATCACTCGCCTTGTTGGAGACAGATCATGAACGACAGCAAAAACGTGCACGGCTTGGAACGCATCGGCTCCGTGGCCGGTGGCATGATGATGGTAGGCAAAGGCCTGCGCCGTGGCGGGATTTTTGGCCTGATCCAGGTGGCGATTGGCGGCGTTGTGCTGGCCCGTGGGGTAACTGGGCACAGTTCGCTCAAGGACAAGCTGGAGCAGGGCCGGCAGGAGATGAACACCATTCGTACAAAGATCGAACGCGTGGGAACCGAGTTGAAAAACCTCAAGACCCCGGCTGAAGTGGCTGCGGAAAAACCCACTGTCTGAACACGATCTATCAGATGTTGGAGATCCAATTGTGGGAGCGGGCTTGCCCGCGAAAGCGGTGGTTCAGCCAATACAACTGGCACAGATAGACCGCTATCGCAGGCAAGCCAGCTCCCACATTGATCGTTGCCACATTGGGTTCAGCGTCAACGCAGTAATTTGCTGTCCAGCACTACCGACCCTTCGCCGATCACGCTTTCAGCCAGCTGCACAAACTCCGCTGTGGTAATGCTGTTGGCCCGCATCACCGCCTGGGCCAGGTCATCCAGCGAGCGCTTGTTGTGGGTCTTCACCCGAATCTCGCGATCCAGCTCCTGCAACACCACCACCGCCCGCGACACCGTCGCCCCGCTGACATGCTCGCCGCGCAGCGACGTCACGTCCTTGCCCTCCTTCACCAACCGCGCCTGGATCGCCTGATAACGCTCATCGGTAATCCCCCCGGCACGCCGTACCAGTTCGATGGCGTAGTACTCCGCCAACCCTTCGCTGATCCAGTCGCTGGTGTCGTGATCATTGAAGCGCCCAATCGCCTGCACCACTTCGCGGATCAACGGGCTGCTGCCGCTCTCGCTGACCAGCGGCGTGCGGCTGTTGAGGTAGATCGAATCGCGCGCGGCAAACGCGCCGCGGCGCATCGGGTCGCTGGCGCCGACCACCAGCAGCTTGGCTGGATGGCGTGGGAACGCCGCTTCCACTTGCGGCCAGACGAACGTCAGCAACGTCAGCACATCCATGCGGCGCATGGCCTGGCCCTTGGGCGAAGCCACGGTGACCTCGGTTTCGCCCAGGCGCACGCGGCGGCTGCCAAGGGTGCCGGCAAGCATCCAGCCGGTGGGCCGGTCGAACAGGCGCGAGACGTTGTCGATGCGGAATTTGTTTTTGCCGATACGCGGCCAGGCGGTCTCGACGCTTTTCCAGCCGGCGGGCAATTCGAAGGTCAGGCGCGAGACCAACTCGACGCCGTCCTGCTGGTCGAGCCGCGCAGTGGGCACCAGGTCTTCGCCACGAAACAGCGCCCAGCCTGGGGTCATGCGCGCTTCGTAGATCCCGGCCTTGCGTGCATGGCTCAGGCGTACGCGGTAGGTCAGGCTGACTTTGTCGGCGCCGGGCTGCCACACACCCCGCTGGCCTTTGACGCGCCATTGGCCGTCGGCCTTGAAGTCGCTGTAGTCGCCGTCACGGCCCAGGTCAAAGTCCAGGCTGCGCACCGCCGAACCCTGGGACAGGCTCACCCGCACTTCGGCCTGATCGCTCTGGGGCAGCAACTTGACGTGATAATCCAGATCGACTTTCTTCGCGCACCACCCCGGCCCGCTCAGCGCCAGCAACACCAGGGTGGTGGCCAGCTTGGCTGCGATCGTCATAGCGACTCCTTTATCAGCCTGCGCGGAAGATCAGGTAATCCTCCCAGTCGTCTTCGGGCACGCTGCCTTCGGCGAGCATGCGCCCGGACTGGGAAATACGTTCGTGGTGCACCGCGTCACGGTCGCCGCAGACCAGGTGGTGCCACAGCGGCAGATCCTTGCGCTCGCTGACCAGGCGGTAGCCGCAGGTCGGCGGCAGCCATTTGAACTGGTCGGCCTGCCCGGGCGTGAGCTGGATGCAATCGGGCACCGAGTCGCGGCGGTTGGGGTAGTCGGTGCACTGGCAGGTTTTCAGGTCGAGCAGTTTGCAGGCGATGCGCGTGTAATAGACGCTGTTGTCGTCTTCGTCCTCAAGCTTTTGCAGGCAGCACAGGCCACAGCCGTCGCACAACGACTCCCACTCCTCCTGATCGAGGTGTTCAAGGGTTTTGCGTATCCAGAAAGGTTCGACTTTGGCGGCCATGGCTCTACATCAGTATCGGTAGGTGAAAAGGCCGCCAGTCTAGTGCCCAAGCCCTCGGGAACCAAGCGCTTACGACTGGCGGTGTAACAACACTTGTCAGTCTAGTGACCGCGCAGTAGCTTTGAACGCCGAATTGACCCTCAGGAACCGCCCATGACACGTGTTGCCGATTACCCGATCCACCCCCAGTTCACCGACCGCTGGTCGCCCCGCGCCTTTACCGGCGAGAGCATCCCACAGGAAACCCTGCTGAGCTTTTTCGAAGCTGCGCGCTGGGCGCCATCGGCCTATAACTCGCAGCCATGGCGTTTTCTCTACGCACGCCGCGATACGCCGGACTGGGAACGTTTCCTCGGCCTGCTGAATGAGTTCAACCGTGGTTGGGCGCAACACGCCTCGGCGCTGGTGATCATTGCCTCGAAGACCGACTTCACCGCCCCCGGCGCCAGCGAAGAAACCCCAGCGCTGTGGCACACCTTCGACACCGGTTCGGCCTGGGGCCACCTGGCGTTGCAAGCCAGCCTCAGCGGCTGGCACACCCACGGTATGGCCGGTTTCGATCAGGAGCTGACGCGCAAAGAGCTGAAGATTCCAGAAGGTTATGCGCTGCATGCCGCCGTGGCGGTGGGCAAGTTGGGCGACAAATCGACCTTGCCGGAATACCTGCAAGGCCGTGAAGTGCCGAGCCCACGTCGACCGTTGAGCGAGCTGGTTTCCGAAGGCGATTTCAGCCTCTGAAGCTGACGCAATAAGCAGGCTTGTGTGGGAGCGGGCTTGCTCGCGAAGGCGGTGGGTCAGCCAACTCATCAGGCGACTGACACACCGCATTCGCGAGCAAGCCCGCTCCCACATTTTTTACTGCGTGGTGTCAGTAGCCGCGGGCGAAATCCACTTCGCCGCGCAACGCTTGCTTGGCTTGATACGCCCGCACGTTCTGCAAGAACAACTCCACCATCAACTGCGGTGACGTCGGCGCCGAGCTGTGCCCGGTCAGCAACAGCCCCCAGGCGGTCCAGAACGGGTGGCGTTGCGGCAATGGTTCCTGGCGGCACACGTCGATCACCGCGCCAGCCAAGTGCCCTTCCTTCAGCGCTTCGACCAAGTCGGCATCGACCACGGCCACACCGCGCCCAACGTTGATAAACAAACCTGTCGGCTTGAATTGCTTGAACAGCGCCGCGTCGTACAAATCATGGGTGCTCGGCGTGTTCGGCAGCAGGTTGATCACATAGTCCACCTCGCCCACCAAGCGGCCCAACTGATCAAGACCGGCCACTTCGATAAACGGCGCCTGCTCGCGCGCAGTGCTGGCAATGCCGTACAGCTTGACGCCAAACGGCACCAGGAACTGCGCAACGCTCTGGCCGATGTCGCCGGTACCGACGATCAGCACCTTGCGCCCCGCCAGGCTCTGGCCCGTGCGACTGTCCCACTTGCGTTCCACTTGGCTGACCAAGCGCGCCAGTACTTCGCGCTCATGGCCGAGCATGTAGGTGAGGACAAACTCAGCCATGACCTGGCCATAAATGCCCACTGCGCGGGTCAGGCGATAGTCGCGGGTCAGGCCGTCGGCCAGCAGCGGCGTGATGCCGGCCCAGGTCGATTGCAGCCACTGCGGTTGATGGCCTTGGCGCAACAGGGTGGCCAGTAGATCGGGCTGGCCCAGCCATACCGGGCAATCGGCGGCCAGGCGGGACAATTCGGCCGAGTCGCCGCTGGTCAACACCTCAAGGTCCGGTGCCGCTTCGCCCAGCAATTGGGCGTAGAGCGGGTGATCCTGTTCAGCAATCAGAACACGCATGCTTAAAACCTTTCAAAAACAGTGCAGACGGCCGCCCGCATCCTTACGGCCACCGCCCACCAATACGATTGCATTGAAAAATGTGCCCGGAAGGGGGCACTGACCGATCACATCGGGTCGTTACGGCGCAGCAGTTCTTCGGGCAAGTGCTCGATGTACTCGTCCTCGGGCGGCGGCATTTGCAGGTGGTAGCCCTGCTTGTCGAGGTTTTCCAGGACCTGGGCGATGTCTTCCTGTTGCAGCTTGCGCTCGGGCGTCAGCACCAGGTTGAACGCGTGCACCGGCTTGCCGAACACCGCGAGCAGGCCTTCGGGCACACGTTCCAGCACATCGCTTTTAAGCACGTAAAGGTACATGCCGGCGCGTTTGGGGCTGCGGTAGATGGAGCAAATACGTTTCAAGGCTGTTCTCCGGCAGTGGCCAGGCTGTCGAGCAGCGCCTGGCCCATCAACTCGCGGCGCCAGCCACGCAGCGAGTCTGGCAATTGGTAAGGCCCATCGGGGTAGCCACTTTTGACCAGGGCTTCGAGGGTTTTCTTGCGCAGCATCAGTTCCGGCGCCATGTTCAGGCGTTCGGCTTCGGCCTGGCCCAGGGCACGCAGTTGCTTGATCAGCGCGGCGGCGTCCACCGGCAAGGGCTCGGCGACGGCGGGCGGCCACTGGTCAGCGGGCACACTGCCGGCACGTTTGATCAGGTCCAGCAGGAACTGGCCATCCTGACGCACGGTGCGCGGGTGCATGTCTTCGATCTTGCCCAGGGCGGCGAGGTTATCCGGCTGGGTCTTGGCCAGGGGCCACAGCGAGTGTTCGCGAATAATGCGGTTGCGCGGCAGGTCGCGGGCACGCGCCTGCTGTTCGCGCCAGGCGCACAGCTCACGTAATACCGCGAGTTGCGCGCGGGACAGTTTCCACGCCAGCTTGGCGTCGCGGTACACCTCGTAGGGGTCGACTTCGCGGCGCAGGTTGGCCACCAGCTCGGCGCCGTCGTCCAATACCCAGGCGTATTTGTCGTCGGACAGCTGCGGACGCAGGCGGATGTAGACCTGCGCCAAGTGCAACGCGTCTTCGGCGGCGTAGCTGATCTGCGTCTCGGACAACGGCCGCTGCAGCCAGTCCGAGCGGGTTTCGCCCTTGGGCAGCTCAATGTCCAGCACGGCCTGCACCAGGCGCGAATAGCCCATGGAGAAACCGAGGTTCAGGTAAGCGGCCGCCAATTGCGTATCGAACAACGGCACCGGCAGGCTGCCGGTCAGGCGCAGCAGCACTTCGAGGTCTTCGCTGCACGCGTGCACCACCTTGATCACCGCCGGGTTTTCCAGCAAGGCGGCCAAGGGTTGCCAGTTGTCGATGGTCAGGGGATCGATCAGGTAAGCGCGTACGCCATCACCAATCTGGATCAGCCCGGCGATGGGATAAAAGGTGTCGACCCGCATGAATTCGGTGTCGAGGGCGACGAATGGCAACTGCTGCCATTCGGCGCAATGCTGGCCGAGGCTATCGTTGTCGCAGATCCAGTGAATATCGATGGCCACACGGCTCTCCCTTGAAGAATGGCGCGCAGTATATATCGCGAAAGGGCATTGCGAGCATCCGCAGTGCGTGCGCCACACGAAAACTCCCACAAGAGATAAAGAATAGTCCGATGAACGGGAGTTATCCTGCCTTACGCAGCACGTAGACCCGCCACAGCTTGGAGCCCGGCACGAATTCCTGGTGGTTGAGCACCTCGAAACCGGCCTGGCGAAACTCCGGCTCCACCGCCACCGCCGAATTGACCGAAACAATCACCGTGTCGCGACTGACCCGGTAAAACTCGCGCAGCAGCGCCAGGCGCCCGTCACTGCCGGGGACATGCCGAAACAGCTCCAGGCAGAAAATGCAGTCCACCGCGTTCGCGGACAGGCCGATGGAAAACGCCGAGCCCTGGAACGTCTTGATCCGCTTGAGCAATGCCGGGTGATGACCGCGGGCGTGGTCGAGCATGTCCTGGGAATTATCCGAGGCCAGGATCACGCGGTTGACGTGCTCGGCCAACACCGGCCAGAAGCGCCCCGAACCACACGCCAGATCCAGAATCAGCCCCGGCTCGCCCGCCGCGTTCAGTGCATGGCGCACCAGCCGCTGCACACGCCAGGCCGCCAGGCGCTGCAGCAGCCCGGGCGGACGCGTATCGCCGCAGACCCGCGCGTGCTCACGGCCACAGCGCTCGGCGAATTCGATCTCGATGGAGGATGGAGGTTGTGGCGACATCGCGAGCTCATGTAAGTGAAACGGGAGTGAACGACCTTGATTCGCAGCTTAACCACTGCAACGTGAAAAAAAGGTTGAAACCATCACTACCGTCGACTTGTTCAGGCCTGATGCAGATACCAGCGCCAATCCTGCGCGCCGACCTCGCCCATGAACTGGCGGTATTCCGCACGTTTTACCGCCAGGTACACGCCGAGGAACTCACGGCCAAACGCTTCTCGCGCCCAGCTTGAGCCTTCCAGCGCACGCAGGGTGGTCAGCCAGTCAGTGGGCAGCAACTCCTTGGCCTGGGCATAGCCATTGCCTTCCACCGGCGCGCCGGGGTCGCGTTGTTCGCGGATACCTCGATGGATGCCGGCCAGGATCGCAGCAGCAGCCAGGTAGGGGTTGGCGTCGGCACCGCAGATGCGGTGTTCGATGTGCCGGGATGGGGCCGGGCCACCAGGTACACGCAGGCTGACGGTGCGGTTGTCGACCCCCCAGGTGGCGGCCAGTGGCGCATAGCTGTTGCTCTGGAAACGCCGGTAGGAGTTGGCGTTGGGGCAAAACAGCAGCAGCGAATCGAGCAAAGTACTGAGCATGCCGCCCACCGCCTGGCGCAGCAGCGGCGTGCCGTCGGCAGCCTCACTGGCGAACAGGTTGTTGCCCGCTGCGTCTGCCAGGCTGACGTGCATGTGCATGCCGGTGCCGGCGAGGTCGTCGAACGGCTTGGCCATGAAGCAGGCGGTCATCCCGTGCTTGTGCGCCACGCCCTTGACCAGGCGCTTGTAGCGCACCGCCTCATCCATCGCTTGCAGGGCGTCGGCGCGGTGCTCCAGGGTGATCTCGACTTGGCCCGGGGCGTATTCGGAGATCGCCGTACGTGCCGGGATGCCTTGCAATTTGCAGGCGCTATAGAGGTCGGCGAGAAACGGTTCGATCTGTTCCAGCTCGCGCAGGCCGTAGACATGGGTCGAACGTGGGCGGCCGCCGTCCATGTCCCGTGCCGGTTGCGGGCGGCCATGGCTGTCGGGTTGCTGGTCCAGCAGGTAGAACTCCAGCTCCGCCGCCATCACCGGGTAATAACCGTCGGCCTTGAGCCCGTCGATCACCCTGGCCAGCAAGTGCCGGGGATCGGCCACCGTGGCGGGCAGGCCTTCGCTTGGGTGCATGCTGACTTGCACCGCCGCCGTCGGGATCAACCGCCATGGCATGCGCTGCAGGCTGCCGCTGAGGGGGTAGGCGCGACAGTCAATATCGCCCACGTCCCAGACCAGCCCGGAGTCCTCTACGTCGTCGCCATTGATGGTCAGGCCGAGGATGGTGCTGGGCAGCGGCCGGCCGCTGGCGTACACCGCCAGCAGTTCATCGCGGTGCAGGAGCTTGCCACGTGGCACGCCATTGTTGTCGAGGATAAACAGTTCGAACATCTCGATGTCCGGGTGCTGGTCCAGAAAGGTCTGGGCTTCGTGCAGGCAGGCGAAATCGCTCATGGGCATTCTCATACGTTTGTGTCGGACAGGCGCGCAGGAGCACGCCCTACAGGGGGTGGATCAACGTAGAAGAAAGGCGTCTGGTGGGCGTGCGTGCCGGCAGTGGAACAGTGCCCAGAAAGCCAGCTCGGGGAGCGTATCGGCGGAACCGTCCATGGGCGATCACAGTGAGGTCGATGCCCGGCAGCGTCACACGCCGGCATAGGTGAATAAATTCAGGCTTGGCGGAGTTTGGGTGCAACTTGGCTAAACATTCGACGCCTTGGACTACAGCCGTCTACGCTCTTGGCACATCAACAAGAACGAGGAACGGACCATGAATGCACTGCGCCACATCACCTGGCTGCTGTTGTTGTGTTTCAGCCAGGTGCACGCTGCAACGACTCAGGACGAGGACGCTCAAGCCGCCAAGGCACTGCTGGAAAAAGCCTTGGCGTATTACCAGAGCAACGGTGACAAGGCCTTCGCCGCGTTCAGCCGCCAAGGCGAATTCATCGACAAGGACCGCTACGTGTTCGTGCTCGACACCAAAGGCGTGCTGCTGGCCAGCGGCGGCCCCTCCTCCGCCTTGATCGGCCGTGATGTCAGTGAGGTGCTTGGGCCCGAGCTGCGCCAATCGTTCAAGGACGCCCTCAACGTGCCCGAAAGCCAAGGCATCCAGCAGGCCGACTATCGCTGGCAGAACTGGAACGACGGCAAAGTGGAACACAAGCATGTGTTCTATCAGCGCGTCGGCGAGCGCATCCTCGCGGTCGGCTACTACCTGCCACGGGCCACTCCGGAACAGGCGCGTGCCCTGCGCAACAAGGCCGTGAACGCACTGGTCAAGGACGAAGCCGGCACACTGAAAGCGATCAATTCGTTGCAAGGCGGCTTCCTGCAGGATGACCTGTACGTGTTTGTGGTCGACCTCAATACCGAGCGCTACGTGGCCCACGGCACCACCCTGCGGTTGATCAACACCGACTTCGGCAAGATCAAGGACCCGGACGGCAAGCCGGTGGGCGAGCCGATCCTCAAGCTGATGGCCGAGCAGGACCAGGGTGAGTACAAGTACCGCTGGAAAAACCCGGTGACCGGCAAGGTCGAGAACAAGCATGCGTACTTGCGCAAGAGCGGGCATTACATGGTCGCAGTGGGTTACTACAGCCCCTGAAACCACCTACAGGCGTTGCAGGGGGGTTAGTCGATGGTTTCGTAGGGTAGGCCTACGTAGTTTTCGGCAATGGTCCTACGCCCCGCTTCGGAGTGGATGAAGTAATCAAGCTCACTCTCGGCAATCCGCTGGCTGAAGCCATCCGCCTCTGGAAACTGGTGCAGCATCGAGGTCATCCACCAGGAAAACCGCTCGGCCTTCCACACCCGGCGCAGGCAGATCGCCGAGTAGTTTTCCAATAGGTCCACACGTCCTTCGCGGTACACCTTGAGCAAGATCCGCAACAGCGTGTTCACATCGCTGGCCGCCAGGTTCAAGCCCTTGGCGCCGGTGGGCGGCACGATGTGCGCGGCATCGCCGAGCAGGAACAGGCGCCCGTATTGCATCGGCTCGACCACGAAGCTGCGCAGCGGCGCGATGCTTTTCTCGATGGACGGCCCGGTCACCAACTGCGCGGCCAGGTCGCCTGGCAGGCGGGTCTTCAGTTCATCCCAGAAGCGTGCGTCCGACCATTCATCCAACGGCTCTTGCACCGGCACTTGCAAGTAATAACGACTGCGCGTGGGCGAGCGCATGCTGCACAGGGCAAAGCCACGCGGGTGCTTGGCGTACACCAGCTCGGCGTGTACCGGCGGCGTGTCGGCGAGGATGCCGAGCCAGCCGAAGGGATACACACGTTCGAAGATTTTCAGCGACTCTTGCGGAATCGACTGACGGGCAACACCGTGGAATCCATCGCAACCGGCGATGTAGTCGCACTCCAGGCGATAGGGTTCGCCCTGGTGTTCGAAGGTCAGCCAGGGTTGATCACTTTTCAGCGCGTGCGGCTGCACATGGCTGGCTTCGTAGAAGGTGGTGGCGCCGGCAGCGACGCGGGCGGCCATGAGGTCGCGGGTCACTTCGGTCTGGCCGTAGACCATCACCGACTGGCCGCCGGTCAAACCCTTGAGGTCGATGTGGCTGAGCTTGCCGTTCAGCGCCAGTTCGAAGCCGTCATGCACCAACCCTTCGGCGTCCATGCGCTGGCTCACGCCCGCCTCGCGCAGCAGGTCGACCATGCCTTGTTCCAGCACCCCGGCACGGATGCGGCCACGCACATAGTCGGCGCTCTGGCGCTCTACGATCAGGGTCTGGATACCGGCGTTGTGCAACAGTTGGCCGAGCAACAGCCCGGAAGGTCCGGCGCCGATGATGGCGACTTGGGTTTTCAGGATTTTCATTATTTTTATCGCCTGCGTATTCCACTCGAACGGATAGAGTGAAAGAGTTGTCATTGATCTTGTTGCTGGCATTTTTAACTTGAGTGGCTGGCATAAGAAGGTGAAAACTGAGCCAAAACCTGCGTTTTTCGCCAATCGGGGCGATTACCGCACCACTGTCCTGAGTGTCGGATTGAAACCATGACCAAAACCGCGATTCCGGTCTTCAAGCTTTACGGGGAAAACCAGCAATGGCCGACCCCCGATTTGTTGCACTGCGAAACCATTTCCCGACGCAGCCGGGAATACCAGTGGGAAATCCAGCCCCACCGGCACGCGGATCTGTGCCAATTGCTGTACGTGCACAAAGGCCAGGCACAACTGGAAATCGAAGGCCTGCGCAGTACCCTCAACGAAGCGACATTGCAGGTGCTGCCGCCGCTGTGTGTGCACGGGTTCCGGTTTGCCGAGGATGTCGAGGGTTATGTGGTGACACTGGCGGCGCCACTGGTCAATCACTTGCAGACGCAACTGGGCGGCACGATGGACGGTTTGCAGGCGCTGGGCAGTTACCCGGCGGGCAAGGACAGTGGCTATCTCAACAGCCAGTTCGCCCGCCTGCAGGACGAATACGCCGACGAACAACCGTCACGGGACATGATGATGCACGCCCTGGTCAGCGTGCTGCTGGTGTGGATCAGCCGCCAGGCGATTCAGCGTCGCCATCCGCGCGCGCCGCGCGGGCGCGAGTACTTTCGGCGCTTTACCCAACTGGTCGAGCAGCATTACCGCGAACATCCAAAGATTGAGGACTTGGCCCACAAGTTGGGTATCTCGGTCTCACACCTGAATGGGACGTGTCGGGAACTGGGCGGGCAACCGGCATTGCAGATCATGCATGACCGCCAGTTGCTGGAGGCCAAACGCCTGCTGACCTACACCAGCATGACCATCAATGAAATGTCGGAAGTGCTGGGTTTTTCCGACCCGACCAACTTCTCCCGACTGTTTCGCCGACGGGTCGGGTTTTCACCCAAGGCGTTTCGCGAGCAGCTCAAGGCTGAGACAACACCGAACTAAACAGTGGGAACAGGTCTATGTGAGAGCGGGCTTGCCCGCTCCCACATGGAATCTCCAGCGGACGGGTTCTAGCGCAAGGCGCTGAAACTGCCGGTGTGGGGGACACATTGGTCCTGATGGCAACTGATCGCAAAGCTCGGTTGCATACGGGTTTGCTCGACGCGGTAGGCGGCAGTCCCGTACAGCGCGCTGGCCAATGCGCTAAGGGTGAAAATCATCAGGTACTTTCTGGTTTTGATGCTCATGGCACAGACCTCTGAGCGGATCTACACAGTGCTGTTTAAAGCATAGGCCAGCCCGGGCAAGTTGCCATTATTGGCGCCTATTCAGTCTGTTTATATCGACTCAGAGCCCCTCGTCCCAAACAGGTGTTTGGGGAAACCTCGACACCAGGAAATCCAACAGGCTGCGCAGCGCCGACGGCATGTGCTTGCGTGACGCGTATACCGCATAGATGTGCATTTGCCGGGGCTCGGCCGCGGGCAGCAGACGCACCAGTTCGCCACGGCGGATGTAATCGCCGGCCTGGTAGCTGGGCAACATGCCCACCCCCGCCCCGGCCAGGGTCACGCGCAATAAGGTACTGGCCTCGTTGGCCGTGATGTTGCCGTGCACCGGCACCGAAACGTGTTCGCCGCCCTCTTCGAAATGCCACAGGCTTTTGCCGAAATAGGAATGGGTGAGGCAGTTGTGCCGCGCCAGGTCCTCGACTTTCTGCGGCGCCGGATGCTCCAGCAGGTACGCCGGGGTGGCACACACCACCGAGCGGCAAACCGTCAGGCGTCGGGCGATCAGGTTGGGGTCCAGGTCGGTGCTGGTGCGGATGGCCAGGTCGATGCGCTCATCCACCAGGTTCACCGTGCGGTCGAGCATTTGCAGGTCCACCGTCACCAGCGGGTAGCGCTTGACGTACTCGGCGATCGCCTCGGCCAATTGCGCCTGGCCGAACGAGGTGCTCACGCTCAGGCGCAGCAGGCCACGGGGCGCATCATCGGGTTCACTGACGGCGGCTTGCATGTCGCAGCTCAGCTCCAGCAACTGCCGGCAACGGGGCAGGGTTTCGCTGCCGGCCGCCGTCAGGCTGAGTTTGCGCGTGGTGCGGTGCAGCAGGCGCGCGCCGACCCAATCTTCCAGCTCGGCCAGATAACGCGAGACCACCGGGCGTGACAGGTCCAGGTGGTCGGCGGCGGCAGACTGGCTACCCAGGTCCACCACCGTGACAAACACGCGCATTGCTTGAAGCCGATCCATGATTTGCCCGCTTTTAGAAACAAACTATGTCCCAGCATCGCATTTTTAGTTGGGTTTGGTGCAACTAAGCTCTGTGCATCCTTTGAATCGACTGCTGGAGCTGCCCGATGTTGTCCACCCTCAAACGCTTGACCCTGGCGACCGCCGCCCTGGCCTTCGCCGCGCACGCCGCCGCAGCCGACCTGACCCTTGAGGTGTACAACCCAGGCGAAGCCGCGATCTTCCCGGTCAGCTCGGTGCTGGTCAGCGGCGCCAAGGACGCGATCCTGGTGGACGCGCAATTCGGCAAGGCCCAGGCCGAGCAGCTTGTGCAGAAGATTCGCGCCAGCGGCAAGCACTTGACCACCATCTACATCAGCCACGGCGACCCGGACTACTACTTCGGCCTCGACACCCTCACCACTGCATTCCCCGATGCCAAGGTGCTCGCGCCGCAACCAGTGGTCGACCACATCAAGGCCACCGTGGCCGGCAAGCTGGAATTCTGGGGCCCGAAAATGGGCGCCGACAAGCCGGCTAAAACCATCGTGCCGGACGTGCTGCCAGGTCATAGCCTGAGCCTCGAAGGCCAGCAACTGGAAGTCATCGGCCTGGACGGCGCGCAGCCGGACCGCAGCTTTGTGTGGATCCCTTCAATCAAGGCCGTGGTCGGTGGCGTGGTGGTCGCCGAGAACATTCACCTGTGGATGGCCGACACCCAGAGTGCCCAGTCCCACAAAGACTGGCTGGCGACCCTGCAGCGCATCCAACAGCTCAAGCCACGCAGCGTGATCCCGGGCCACTACCTCGGTACACCGACCCTGAAATCGGTGGCGTTCACTGCCGACTACATCAAGGCCTTCGACATCGAAACCGCCAAGGCCAAAGACTCCGCCGCGCTGATCGCGGCCATGAAAAAGCGTTACCCGACCCTCGCCGACGAAAGCTCGCTGGAACTGAGCGCCAAAGTCGCCAAGGGCGAAATGAAGTGGTGAATGGTTTTAACCCCCTGACTGACTGGAGAAGATCATGAGCAAGATTGCAATCATTGGTGCTACCGGCCGTGCGGGTAGCCAACTGCTGGAAGAAGCGTTGCGTCGTGGGCACAGTGTCACCGCCATCGCGCGTAATACCGACAAGATCGCCGCGCGCCCTGGCGTCACGGTCAAGCAGGCCGATGCGCTGGACGCCCAGGCCCTGCAGGCAGCGGTCAGCGGCAACGATGTGGTGATCAGCGCGGCACACTTCGCCACCCTGCCCGCCAGTGCGGTGATCGGGCCGGTGAAAAAAGCCGGGGTCAAACGCCTGCTGGTGGTGGGCGGCGCGGGTTCGTTGTTGCTGCCGGATGGCAGCCGTGTGATTGACAGCCCGGGCTTTCCGGCCGAGTACAAGGCTGAGGCCAGTGCCGGCGCTGAATTTCTGGCGGCGCTGCGTCAGGAGCAGGAACTGGATTGGACCTTCCTGTCGCCGTCGGCGGAGTTCGTGGAGACCGAGCGCACCGGCCAGTTCCGTGTGGGTCAGGATGATTTGCTGGTGAGCAGTGAAGGTCGTAGCTGGATCAGTTTTGCGGACTATGCGATTGCGTTGATCGATGAAGTTGAATCGCCAAAACACTCGCGCCAACGTTTCACTGTGGGCTACTGACACAACGCGGTAAAACCTGTGGACGCTGGTTTATGTGGGAGCGGGCTTGCCCGCGATGGCGGTGGGTCAGCGACATCTGTGTTGACTGACAGGCCGCCTTCGCGGGCAAGCCCGCTCCCACAATTGGATCTGCGGTGTCAGGACGATTGTGCCTGGCTGACCAACCAATCCATTAACGCTTCAAGCCCTTGCGACGGCACCGTCCCAGGCGGATACACCAGGTAATACCCCATCCCCGTCGGCACCCTCAGCGCAAACGGCATCGCCAATCGTCCCGCCTTCACATCCTCGCCAATCAACGCGCTGTCGCCAATCGCCACGCCCGAGCCTTGGGACGCCACGGTCATCGCCAGATCCAGCGTTTCGAAATGATGCCCCTGGGCCAGGTTGCTCAAGCGGGTGTTTGCCGCGCTCAACCACAACGCCCAATCCCGTTCGTCCCGCGTGGGGTGCAGCAGCACCTGTCGCTGCAGATCCGCCGGGCTGTGCAAGTCGCCGAGCAGCGTGGGCGCGCAGACCGGGGTGAGTTGTTCATCGAACAAATGCCGCGCCTCGGCCGGCTGCTCGGCGATGGGCGCATAGATCAGCGCCGCGTCGAACTGCTCGCGGCGAAAGTCCACGGTGTAGGCCACGGTGGTGGTGAGCTCCACCGGAACCTGCGGGCGCTCCTTTTGCCATTGCATCAGGCGCGGCAGCAACCAACGCATCACACAGGTGGAGGCCTTGAGTTGCAGGGTCTGGCGACGGCCGCCGATCTGCTCCACCGCTTCACCGATCAGGCCGAATACCTGTTGCACCCGCAGTGACCATTCGCGGCCCTCGTCGGTAAGGCTCAAGCCACGCGCCTGGCGCTGGAACAGCGTGTAGCCCAGATGACTTTCCAGCCCGGCGATCTGTCGGCTGACAGCGCCTTGGGTGATGTGCAATTGCTCGGCGGCGCGGGTGAAGTTGCAGCACTGGGCGGTGACCCAGAAGGTGTGCAACGCGGGCAACGGCGGAAGGCGTTTCATTGGAGGCGCAGCCATGACGTGGAGACATGGCTAGTATGACTTTTTATCGATTGTTGCCGCTACCGGCCAGCCGCTCCAATACCGCCTCGAATCCATAACAAGAGCGACCTCAATGGCGACCTGCGGCGAAGTATTGGTCAACCTCCTCGAAGGCTATGGCGTGGACCAGGTGTTCGGCATCCCCGGCGTGCACACCGTGGAGTTGTATCGCGGCCTGGCCCGTTCCAGCATCCGCCACGTCACCCCGCGCCATGAACAGGGCGCCGGTTTCATGGCCGACGGCTATGCACGCACCAGCGGCAAGCCCGGCGTGTGTTTCATCATCACCGGCCCCGGCATGACCAACATCACCACTGCGATGGGCCAGGCGTATGCCGACTCGATCCCGATGCTGGTGATTTCCAGCGTGCAATCGCGCAGCCAGCTGGGCGGCGGGCGCGGCAAGTTGCACGAGTTGCCGAACCAGGGCGCGATGATGGCCGGCGTGGCGGCGTTCTCCCATACCTTGATGTCGGCAGCCGAGTTGCCCGGCGTATTGGCGCGGGCGTTCGCGCTGTTCCAGGCCGGGCGACCGCGGCCGGTACACATCGAGATTCCGCTGGATGTGTTGGTGGAAAACGCCGACGCCCTGCTCGGCAGCGAGCCGGTCAGCGTGGCGCGTGCCGGGGCGGCGCCGGCGGCGGTCAAGCAGATGAGCCAGTTGCTGGCGGCGGCCAAGCGCCCGTTGATCCTGGCCGGTGGCGGTGCCATCGATGCGGCCCCCGAACTGACCCGGTTGGCAGACGCGCTGGGCGCGCCGGTGGCCTTGACCATCAACGCCAAAGGCATGCTGCCTTCGACTCACCCACTGCTGATCGGCTCGACCCAGACCCTGCTCGCCACCCGCGCCCTGGTCGCCGAAGCGGATGTGGTGCTGGCCATCGGCACCGAGCTGGCCGAGACCGACTACGACGTCACCTTCGCCGGCGGTTTCAAGATTCCCGGCGCCCTGCTGCGCATCGACATCGACGCCGACCAGACGGTGCGCAACTACCCGCCGCAAGTGGCGCTGGTGGCCGACGCACAGATCGCCGCCGAGGCGCTGCTGAGCGAGCTGAACCGCCAACCACTGCCCCCACGCGAGGCCCACTGGGGCGCACCACGCGTTGCCCGGTTGCGGGCCGAACTGGCGCCCACCTGGGACGCCGCCACCCGCGCGCAAACCCTATTCCTCGACACCGTCCTGCAAGAACTGCCCGATGCCGTCATCGTCGGCGACTCCACCCAACCGGTGTACAGCGCCAACCTCACCTTGAACCTCGACTACCCGCGCCGTTGGTTCAATTCGTCCACCGGCTACGGCACCCTGGGCTACGCCCTGCCCGCCGCGATCGGCGCCTGGCTGGGACGTGGCACCGGGCAACCGGTGGTGTGCCTGATCGGTGACGGCGGCGTGCAATTCACCCTGCCGGAACTGGCCAGTGCGGTGGAGGCACGCACGCCGATCATCGTGCTGCTGTGGAATAACCAGGGCTACGAAGAGATCAAGAAATACATGCTCAACCGCGCCATCGAACCCGTCGGCGTAGACATCTACACCCCCGACTTCATCGGCGTGGCCAAGGCACTGGGCTGCGCCGCCGAGAGCATCCAGGGCATCACGCAATTGCGCGCCGCCTTGCGCGCGGCCGTTGATCGCCAGGGGCCGACGCTGATTGAAATCGACCAGGGACTTTGGATGCAGGAGGTGGCGGTATGAACGGCGTGTTTATCAATGGTGAATGGCTGGCCGGTGGCGAGATGCTGGAGGTGATCAACCCGGCCACCGAGGCGGTGTTGGCGCACGTCAGCGTGGGCAATGCCGCGGCGGTAACGCGGGCGGTGGACGCGGCCAGTGCGGCATTCGGCGACTGGTCGAAAAGCACTGGCAGGGATCGCGGCGCACTGTTGCGCAAGGTCGCCAAAGGCGTGGCCGAGCAGCGCGAACCGCTGATGCAGTTGCAATCGAGCAACAACGGCAAACCGCTGTTTGAGGCGGGTATCGATGTGGACGACGTGATCGCCACCTTCGAGTACTACGCCACGATTGCCGAGGACATGGACGCCGGGCAGGACCGTCCGGTCGAGTTGCCCACCACGGATTTCAGCGCACGCTTGCGCCGCGAACCGTGCGGCGTGGTGGGGCTGATAGTGCCGTGGAATTTTCCGATGGTGACCACCGCCTGGAAACTCGCGCCGGCCCTAGCCGCCGGCTGCTGCGTGGTGCTCAAACCGTCGGAGGTCACGCCGTTGGCCGAGCTGCAACTGGCGCGGATCATCGCCGCTGCGGGCTTCCCGGCGGGCGTGTTCAACCTGGTCTGCGGCACCGGCCTGGCGGTGGGTGCGCCACTGGCAGCGGACCGGCGCGTGGCGAAGATTTCCTTCACCGGCAGCAATGCCGTGGGGGTGCAGGTGATGCAGCGCGCGGCCGAAACCATCAAGGGCGTAAGCCTGGAATTGGGCGGCAAATCTTCGCTGCTGGTACTGGCCGATGCCGACCTCGACCTCGCCGTGGAGTTGGCGTGCGGCGGTGGCTTTTTCAACGCGGGACAGATCTGTTCGGCGACCAGCCGCGTGCTGGTGGCCGACAATTTGGCCGACGAATTCCTACGCCGTTTGCAGCTGCGCGCTGAAGGCATCCGCGTGGCAGATCCGTTTGCCGACGAGGTGGAAATGGGTGCGCTGATCAACCGTGCGCAATACCAGCGCGTACTCGGGCACATCAGACGCGGTATCGAGGACGGCGCGCGGTTAGTGTGCGGCGGTGAGCGTCCGGCGCAACTGACCCAGGGCTTTTTCATCCGGCCGACGGTGTTTACCGATGTGCCCTTGGATAGCGCGTTGTGGAACGAAGAGATCTTCGGCCCGGTGCTGTGTGTCAGACGCTTTGCCACTGAAGCCGAGGCAATCGCCTTGGCCAACGACAGCGATTTCGGGCTGGTGGCCAGTGTGGTCAGCAGTGATGCCGAAGCCGCCGCGCGCGTGGCCAATGCGTTGCAGGCTGGGCTGGTGTGGATCAATGCACCGCAGGTGATCTTCCCGCAGACGGCGTGGGGCGGTTACAAGCAGAGCAGCATCGGCCGCGAGCTGGGGCCGTGGGGGTTGGCGGCGTTTCAGGAGATCAAGCATGTGATCAGGCCCACCTGACACTGAAGTTCGCCTGTCGGCGCGAGATTGTGTGGGAGCGGGCTTGCTCGCGAATGCAGTGTGTCAGTCGCTGAAGGTATTGACTGATACACCGCTTTCGCGAGCAAGCCCGCTCCCACACAAGCCAGTTTCCGCATTTAGAGAGGTGGTGTGTCAGCGACCTGCATTTTTTCAATAGCGCCTGCGACTTTCTGATTTGCCCCCCTGCCCCGCCCGTGGCCTGATTCGCCCTTGTTCACTCAAGGCAGGCCCATGGAAAACGTTCACGCAAAACCCACCACCGCCGTTTGGCTGATGATCAGCGTGGTGCTGGTCGCCCTTAACCTGCGCCCCTCAATGGCGGCGGTCGGCCCGTTGTTGTCGTCGATACGCGGCGAGGTGCCGTTGAGTTTCAGCAGTGCCGCCTTGCTGACCATGTTGCCGGTGATGGCCATGGGGCTGGCGATGTTTTTTGGCATGGGCGTGGCCAAGCGCATTGGCGAGCACCGCAGCATTGTGTGGTCGCTGCTGGTGATTGGGGTGGCGACGCTGTCGCGGTTGTTTTTGGACTCGGCGCTGGAGTTGATCGTCAGCGCGATTGCCGCCGGGGTCGGGATCGCCTTGATCCAGGCGCTGATGCCGGCGCTGATCAAGTCGCGCTTCAGCGATAACGTCTCGCTGTTCATGGGCTTATACGTCACTGCGATCATGGGCGGCGCGGCATTGGCGGCGTCGTTCGCGCCGTTCGTGCAGGTGCAGACCGGCAGTTGGCGCATCGGCCTGGCCGTGTGGGCGCTGCTCTCGCTGCTGGCCCTGGTGTGCTGGTACAAACAGCACGCAGCATTGCCGCCGTTACCCCACGCCGCTGCCGGCTCGCAGGAGTCGTTTTTCGGCAACCGCCGCGCCTGGCTGCTGGCGGTATTTTTTGGGCTCGGTACAGCGTCCTACACCTGTGTACTGGCGTGGCTGGCGCCGTACTACGTGGAGCAAGGCTGGAGTGAACAGAACGCCGGTTTGCTCCTGGGTTTTCTGACGGCGATGGAAGTGGTTTCCGGCTTGGTCACCCCGGCTATCGCCAACCGTCGCCAGGATAAACGCGGTGTGGTCGCCGTGTTGCTGGTGCTGATCATCCTGGGTTTCTGCGGCCTGATCCTCAGCCCCCAACACCTGAGCCTGCTGTGGCCGTGCCTGCTCGGCCTGGGCATCGGCGGGCTGTTCCCGATGAGCCTGATCCTGTCGCTAGACCATCTGCACAACCCGCGCCGCGCCGGCGGCCTGACTGCGTTTGTGCAAGGCGTGGGCTACCTGATTGCGGGCTTGTCGCCGCTGATCGCCGGGATGATCCGCGACCAGTTGGGCAGCTTCGAATGGGCTTGGTGGTCGCTGACAGCGGTAGTGGTGGTGATGCTGCTGATCGTCACGCGCTTCGACCCCAGGCATTACGCCCGCCATATCCGCTGACGTCGTGTTGCCAACAGTATTTGTCTCACGCCAAACATAGAAACGCCCTACAGAGCTTTCTAATGGTACGGCCGTTCCGTTAAGCTTTTGCGCTGTCTTGTACTGAGTTCGGTACAACGGGTTTACGGACGAAACCGATGTTAAACAGTAACTTGCTCAGAAAGCTCGATATGCAGGACTTGATGGTGTTTATCGCCGTCTACGACCAGAGCAGCGTTACCGACGTGTCCGAAACACTGTTCGTCAGCCAGTCCACCGTGAGCTACAGCCTGAAGAAACTGCGCACCAGTTTTGAAGATGAGCTGTTTATCAACACGCGGGCGGGCATGCGTCCGACGTACAAGGCCACCAGCATGTATGGCCATGTGCAGAAGATCCTTGAAAGCATCAACCTGTGCCACGCCGGTGGCCAGGCGTTTGATCCGACGCAAAAGGCGGTGACCTTCAATGTGTGCGCTCCGGAGTATTTCGAGCAGTTGATCCTGCCGCGCCTGCTGAAGAACTTCGACCGCGCCGACCTGCCGGTGATCGTCAATGTGCAGAAACTGGAAACCGACATCCCGGCCGACGACCTGCGCGAAGGCCGCCTGGATCTGGTGATCTGCTTCGGCCCGCACTTTCACCGCGCCCACAAAGACTTCAAGACCCAGATGCTGCTGGAAGACGACCTGGTGTGCGTATTCGACAAGCGCTCGGCGCCGAAAGAGCCGGCGTTCAGCCTGCAATCCTTCATCGAACGGCGCCATGTGTTCCCCACGCCGTGGACCTCCGACACCAACATGATCGACGGCTGGCTCGCGCGCCAGGCCCACAAGCGCCAAGTGATTGCCCGCGCCAACAGCTATAGCGCCGCGCTGAAGATGATCACCGGCACTGACTTTATCGTCACCCTGCCGCGCCGCGTGCAGAAACTGCTGGCCCCCGCCACTGTGTTTGGCCACTGCGAGGCGCCCAACGGGTTGCCGGGGTTCACCCTGGATATGCAATGGAACGAAACCAGTGAGCAGGACAGTGCCAATACGTGGTTTCGTGAGCAGGTGGTGAAAGTCTGCGCTGACCAGGGCTTGCTATAACGCTTTGCGGTGAGGGAGCTTGCTCCCTCGCCACAAGGGGTTGTGGGTCAGCCGATGGCGACTTTGCTGTAGGAATCGCGATCTATATCCAGCAGTTCGACGCTCAATTGAACCTGCACGCCTTCAGGCCACACGCTGAGCTCCTGCAACACAGCCAGCAGGCTTTCCGAGAGTTGCTTCTTGGCCTGCGGCGAACGCCCACTGAGCAATGCCAGGCGCACCGCAACAAACCCACGCTCGTTCAGGCCGGTGCCGACACGGAAATTCTCGACCTTGCATGCACGGCTTTTGATGTCGAACTCAGCGCCGAACTGACCGGAGGCCACCAACGCATGGTTCAGGCGCAACAAGGCCTTGTCGGTGTCCAGTTGCGTCAGGTTGGCGGTGTATTCCAGGTGCAGGTGCGGCATGGGTGTCTCCGAGGCTAACGTAGGAAGATTTCTAGATATATCACGGATAAACGCCTCAGGCTTGGGTTGCCAGGCCGCGGTCACTCATAAACGCTTCCAGTCGTGAACGCACCCAGCGCTCGGCCGGGTCGGTGTCCACGTGGCTGAGCCAGACCATGGACAAATCCAGGGTTGGCGTCTCGAACGGAAACGGCTCGCAGAACAGGTTGCCCGACACGGCCATGGCCTCGGCGGTGTAGTCCGGCAGGCTGGCGATCAGGTCGGTGCCGGCCAGCAGCGCCGGCAATGCGCTGTATTGCGGCACCGATAACACCACCTGGCGCTTGCGGCCGATCTCTGCCAGCCACTCATCGGCAAACCCGGAGACATTGGCGGTGTGGGACACCAGCACATGGGGCCGTGAGCAATATTCATCGAGGGTCAGCGGTGTGTCGGACGCGTCGGCGCGCAGGATACGCGGGCGGATATGGCGCAGCAGTTTGCGCTTGGCATTGGCCGGCAGGCCACGGGTCTGGGTGATGCCCACGGTGATATCGCCAGACGCGAGCAGATCGGGGATGCGCCAGTAGTCGACGTGCTGCACCACGAACACCACCTTCGGCGCTTCGCTGCGCAGGCTGCGTAGCAAAGGCGGCAGCAGGCCGAACTCGACATCGTCGGACAGGCCGATACGAAAGGTCATGGAACTGATCGAGGGGTCGAAATCGTGGGTCAGGCTCAAGGCTGACGACAGCGAATCCAACGCCGGCGACAAGTGCTGGATGATTTCCTCGGCGCGCGCGGTGGGCTCCATGCGATGACCGACGCGAATGAACAGCGGATCGTTGAACAATGTGCGCAGACGGTTGAGCGCCGAACTGATGGTGGGCTGGCCAAGAAACAACTTCTCCGCGACCCGCGTGACGTTGCGCTCCAGCATCAGTGCTTCGAAGACCACCATCAGGTTGATGTCGGCCTTGCGTAATTCATTGCGATTCATCGGCGCCTGCCCTTTCCCCACGACAAGCCGCAGTGTAGGAAGCCCGCGGGGCTGCGTCTATGTGCACACTGTTCATCCGGCGGCTTTGGGACTATAAATCAGCGTTTGAAGGTCGCGGGAACACCATCGTGTGGGTCATTATCGCCTTGGCCATTGTCGTGGCCGGGCTCTGTATCTGGGTTGTTCAGTTCATCGCCTCCCCCACCGTGAGGACGCTACTGCGCGTGTTCATCGGTTTGTGCCTGGCGGCGGTGATCGCCTTTGTGGTGCTGGCGGCGGGGTTTCCGACGTCGTTGCTGGTGTAGTGCCCTTTTTGTCTGCTTGTGGAATGGATGCCCTGCTGTGATAAAACCAACCCTCTGCCTCGCCTCACTGCTGTTGATCGCCAGCTACCGCCCAGGGCTGCTACCTCTGCCCACTACCGACAAGGACCGCCAACCATGAAATTTGCCTACACCATCATCTACGTGCCCGACGTGGCCGCCTCCCTGGAATTTTTCGAAAAAGCCTTCGGCTTCAGTCGCCGTTTCCTGCATGAATCCGGCACGTATGGCGAGCTGGAAACTGGCGAGACCACGCTCTCGTTCGCTGCCCATGAACTGGGGGAGATGAATTTCCCGGGCGGCCATGTGCAGGCGCATGCCTCCAAGCAGCCCTTGGGCATGGAGGTGGGGTTTGTGACTGAAGACGTGCTCGTCGCCCATGCCAAGGCCCTTGAACACGGCGCGACCGAACTGTCGGGGCCGAGCGCCAAGCCGTGGGGGCAAGTGGTGTCGTATGTGCGTTGTCCGGATGGGACGCTAGTGGAGTTGTGCACACCTATCCAAGGCTGAACATAGAAACCCTGTGGGAGCGGGCTTGCTCGCGAAGGCGGTGGGTCAGTTGAAGTATCTGTAACTGACACACCGCCTTCGCGAGCAAGCCCGCTCCCACACAAGCCCGCTCCCACATTTGATCTTCACCGCCGAGGGATCAGGGTTTGAGCGGACGCTCCTGATCCCGTTCGGAAAGCTCTGTACCGTCGTCTGGATGCTTCCAGGTCTGTGGCTTTTCTTCCTCACGTCGCCGGGGTTGCTCACCCTGTGGCACTTCCCGTGGTTTCTGTTTGTCAGTCATGTCCATCTCCGGTCCTTAAAAATGGGTCGCACCTTCAAGCATAGAACAGCGTCGGCATTTGCGGCGGGGCCGGCCATTGACAACCAACGCGCATCAATCCATCCAAATTTGTCACTTTTCATTTCTAAATGTGTCAGCCACTATTCTAGGTCTTAAGCGAAACAAGCACTTTTAAAAGAACGCTGGAGACACAAAACCATGACTAGTCCGACCCGGCCCGACGCTGCCCACTCTAAAGTTGGCGCGGTATTTCGCGTGACTTCGGGTAACTTCCTTGAACAGTTCGACTTTTTTCTGTTCGGTTTCTACGCCACCTACATTGCTGCCGCGTTCTTCCCCGCCGCTAATGAGTTTGCATCATTAATGATGACCTTCGCCGTGTTCGGCGCAGGGTTCCTGATGCGTCCGTTGGGCGCGATCATCTTGGGCGCCTACATCGATGACGTCGGCCGCCGCAAAGGGTTGATCGTGACCCTGTCGATCATGGCAAGCGGCACGCTGTTGATCGTGCTGGTGCCGGGTTATCACAGCATTGGCCTCTGGGCGCCGTTGCTGGTGCTGCTGGGGCGCCTGCTGCAAGGCTTCTCGGCCGGCGCAGAGCTGGGCGGTGTGTCGGTGTACCTGGCCGAAATGGCCACCCCGGGCCGCAAAGGCTTCTACACCAGCTGGCAGTCGGGCAGCCAACAGATCTCCATCGTGGTCGCCGCCGCACTCGGTTACGGCCTGAACGTGTGGATGGAGCCCTCCGTGGTCGCCGATTGGGGCTGGCGCATTCCGTTTGCCGTCGGTTGCGTGATCATTCCGTTCATCTTTGTGCTGCGGCGCAACCTGCAGGAAACCGAAGAGTTCGCCAACCGCAAGCATCGCCCGACCATGCGCGAAGTGCTGGCCACCCTGGTGAAGAACTGGAGCGTGGTCATCGGCGGCATGCTGATGGTGGCGATGACCACCACCGCGTTCTACCTGATCACCGTGTACGCGCCGACCTTCGGCAAGACCGTGCTGCAACTGAGCACGTCCGACGCGCTGCTGGTGACCTTGCTGGTGGCCGTGTCGAATTTTGTCTGGCTGCCCATCGGTGGCACCTTGAGCGACCGTTTCGGGCGCAAGCCGGTGCTGATCGCCATGACGACGCTGACCGTTCTCACGGCTTACCCAGCACTGTCCTACGTGGTGAACGCCCCTAGCTTTGCCCATATGCTGGAAACCCTGCTGTGGTTCTCCTTCCTGTATGGCATGTACAACGGCGCAATGATCCCGGCCCTCACCGAGATCATGCCGGTGGAAGTGCGCGTGGCCGGTTTCTCCCTGGCCTATAGCCTGGCAACCGCGATCTTCGGCGGTTTCACCCCGGCGATCTCCACCTGGTTCATCCACATCACTGAGGACAAGGCTTCGCCGGCCTACTGGATGATGTTCGCCGCAGCCTGCGCGCTGTGCTCGACCCTGGCCCTGTATCGCCGCGCCAACAGTCGCGGCCAGGTGATGCAGGGGGCGGCATGATGAAGCCGCTGCTCAATACCCTGACGGCCCTGGCCCTCGGCGCGCTGGCGCTGGCGGCCCAGGCCGAGGAGCTCAAGGTGATGACCTCCGGAGGTTTCACCGCCGCCTATAAACTACTGGGCCCGCAATACGCCCAGCAGAGCGGCGACACCCTGGACACCATTCTCGGCCCGTCGATGGGCAAGGCGCCGGAAGCGATTCCCAACCGCCTGGCCCGTGGCGAACACGCGGACGTGGTGATCATGGTCGGCTACGCCCTGGATGACCTGATCAAGCAGGGCAAGGTCGTCAAGGCCTCCCGCGTGGAACTCGCGGACTCGCGCATCGGCCTGGTGGTGAAGGAAGGCGCGCCCAAACCGGCGATCGGCACCGATGCCGAGCTCAAGGCAGTGCTGAGCAAGGCCAAGTCCGTGGCGTATTCGGACAGTGCCAGCGGTGTGTATGTCGAGAAGGAGTTGTTCCACAAACTCGGCATGCCGGCCAAGGGCAATATGATCGAACGCATCCCGGTGGCCTCGGTGGTCGCGAAGGGGGACTACGAAGTCGGTCTACAGCAGGTCGCGGAATTGTTACCAGTGCCAGGGGTGACTTACGTCGGAAAAATCCCGGAGGACGTGCAGTCTGTGACGCGTTTTGCGGCGGGTATTCCCGTCAATGCCGAACACCCGGCGCAGGCCAAGGCGCTGCTGCAATTCCTCGCCTCGCCCGCAGCGCAACCGGTGGTGCAATCCACCGGCCTGGACTCGGTGTCACGCTGACCGAAACGGCATCTCACGCACCAATCGCTCCAACTCCAGCGCCGCCGGCGGCAACGTCCGTCCGCGGCGCTTGATCAAGCCCACGTTGCGCATCACCTGCGGTTCCACCAACGGCACGCTGACCAGCAGCGGGTGTTCGTTTGCCGGCATGGCAATCGAAGGCACCATCGCCACCCCCAACCCCGCCTCTACCAGCCCGATCATCGTGGTCACGTGGTGCGTCTCGCAGATGCTCGACTTTTTCACCCGCACGCCTCGCAGCGCCTGATCCAGCAGGGAGCGGTTGCCTGAAGTTTTATCCACGGTGATGTAGTCATGTTCATAGGCCTCGGCCCAAGGCACGCTCTCACGCCCGGCCAACGGATGATCACGGCGACACGCCAGCACATAGCGCTCCTGCAGCAGCAACTCGAACTCCACTTCATCAGCCAGGCTGCCGCTGAAACTCACGCCAAAGTCCGCCTCGCCACTTTCCACGGCGTTGCACACTTCACCGGCGCTCGCGTCCAGCACGCGCAGGCGAATTTTCGGATACAGCTTGTGGAATTCGGAGATCACGTGGGGCATGAAGTAATACGCGGTCGACGGAACGCAGGCGATGGTGACATTGCCCATGCGCGTGGAAGCAACGTTGCTGATGCCCATCAGCGCGATGTCGAGGTCGTCGAGCATGCGCTCCACCTGCGGCAGGAAAGCGCGGCCGACCATGGTCAGGCTGACCCGCCGTGTGGTGCGCTCGAACAGCTTGACGTCGAGGGCGGACTCGAGCTTTTCGATACGTCGGCTGAGCGCCGGCTGCGAGATCCGGATCGCCTCGGCAGCGCCGCGAAAGCTGCCCTTGTCTACCACGGCGCGGAAGGCTTGGAGGTCGTTGAGGTCGAAGTTGATGATCACGAAGAAGGGCCAATGAGGTCGATTTGTCGGCCATTATCGTACGAATGCAGCGGCAACAGGCCTGCGCGCATTTAAAAAACTCCCTCACCTGCGTAGTCTGCATGCCGAATCCTATCGACCGAGCGATCAATGACCTCCCGATTCCATAACAAAAACCCATTGCGTCTCTGGCGACTCGGGGCGTGCCTCGTCGGCGCTCCGGTTATCGCCGCCCTCGGTTTCTTCGCCTGGCAGAGCTTCTACCCCGTGAGTGCGGCGAGCGGTTGGAGCGTTCAGGTGGTACACCGCGATGTGGCGAAAGCGGCATCGCTGATGCCGTTGCCGAACGGCTCACTGATGGTCAGCCAGGAACTCGACAAGGGTCAGGGCAGCATCGTGCGCATCCACCCCGACGGATCGCGCGAGGTGGTGGTGGCCAACCTGTCAAAACCCGACGGCATTGTGCCAACCCGCGGCGGCTGGGTGTTCAGCCAGGAGTCCGCCGACCTGCCCGTCAGTTTCTACAAGGACGGCGTGGTCACCGAACTGTTCAAGGGTGACAGCGTGCAAGGCGTGTGGGTTGAGGGCGACGACCTCTACGCCATCGAAGATCGCAAGCCGGCCGGGCGCCTGCTGCGTTACCGCTGGAGCGACCAGTCTCTGACCGTGTTGCGCGACCAGGTGCAGGAAGGCGAAGCCATCGTGCGCTGCACGGACGGCCGCCTGCTCTACAACGAGAAGAAAAAGGGCGTGGTGCGCGAGCTGACCGCCGACGGCAGTGACCCGGTGGTGCTGGGCAATTTGAACCAGCCGACCTTCCTGATGTGCGACGAGCGCGGGCTGTGGATCAATGAAGATGCCACGCACCGGGCGCGATTGCTGCTGATTGATAAGCAGGGGCGCCAGCAGACCATTCTGTCGTTCCTCAAAGCCCCGCAGTCGATTGTGCCTACCGGGCGCGGGACTTATCTGGTGGCCGAGGGCGGGAGAAACCGCGTGCTGGAGCTGACGCCTGAGTAACATCTCCCGCGACGTAGATCACGGCCGCTGAAATCGCGATACCCGCGAACGACAATATTGAGAACGTCGAAAACTCCCCCCGAGTCGGTTTGAAATGGAAAAAACTCTAATCGCCTGCGTGCTGATCACTTGCCTGACCGGCTGTGTCGGTGCGCAACTTTCACTTCCCGAGCCAAAAAACGCAGCCGCTCCAGATCAGCGGGAATCATCCACGAAAGAAACCGAACGCCAATGGTGCGGCATGACGCTTTGGGTTGGGTTGCCACTGCCGCTGCAACTTCCCGTTTGCCAGTCGCGCCCTCCTCCGTCCTACCTATACGCATGCGGCCCTTTCATGTTCCTGGGACCGATCATGCACAGCTACGAAGGGAATGCCTTGTGTGGAAAGTTTCTTTGAGAGCCATCGGCATACACGCACGCGGGGCACACCCCGGTGCCTGCCAGCGCGCCTGCCAGACGCTTCGCATCGATAGCACTGATGATTACTATCGAAACGAGCGCCTGCTCGATATTCGCAACCGATTCCTATAATCCCCTCCCTGACTCCCTCCCCTCGCCTGGCTTCAGGCGACATTCACCTCGGAACCCACCATCATGCCAAGCGCCAGCCAGGCCCCTAGCGGCCTTCCCGAACATAATCAGCAAAGCGTCAAACAGCAGTGGCTGGCCATTCTCTCAGTGGCCGTTGGCGCCTTCGCCCTGGTGACCAGCGAGTTTCTCCCGGTAGGCGTACTCAACGACGTCGCCAGCGACTTGGGTATCAGTGCCGGGCATGCCGGGCTGATGGTAACCCTGCCCGGCATCATGGCCGCCCTCGCCGCGCCTTTGCTGTCGGTGTTCATTGGCGCCATGGACCGTCGCTACCTGCTGATCAGCCTGACGCTGATCATGATCATCGCCAACTCGGTCGTGGCCTTTGCCAGCGACTTCAACCTGCTGCTGTTCGGTCGCGTACTGCTGGGCATCAGCATTGGCGGGTTCTGGGCCACAGCCATCGCCCTCAGCGGCCGCCTGGCGCCCAAAGGCGTGGGCGTGGCGAAGGCCACCTCGATCATCATGATGGGCGTCACACTGGCCACCGTGTTGGGCGTGCCCGTAGGCACCTGGCTCAGCGGCTTGATGGGCTGGCGCATGACTTTTCTGGTGACTGCACTGGTTGGCGTGCCGGTGTTGCTGGCGCAGGTCTTCCTGCTCCCACGGCTGACTCCGGAAAAAGCCATCCGCGTGAGTGACCTGCCGGCCTTGTTTATCAACCCACAAGCCCGGGTCGGATTGATCGCCGTATTGCTGATCGGTCTGGCGCACTTTGCCGCCTATACCTACGTCGCCCCTTTCTTCAAACAGAGTGCCGGTTTCGATGGGCCGACGATCGGCTCGCTGCTACTGCTCTATGGCGTGGCCGGCGTGCTAGGCAACATCTTTGCCGGTTTCGCCGCCAACCGCAGCGTGCGCAACACCCTGCTGCTGGTCGCACTGATGATCGGCACCAGCACCGCCCTGTTCCCCCACTTCGCCACCGGCATGACCGGCGCAGCGATGCTGATTGCACTCTGGGGCTTCGCCTTCGGCGCCTTCCCGGCCTGCGCCAGCATCTGGATGTTTGTCGTGGCACCCAAGGACGTCGAACGCGGCATGCCGCTCTTCGTCGCCTTGTTCCAGGTGATCATCGCCCTGGGCTCGTTCTTCGGCGGACGGATCGTCGATCAGATGGGCAGCTCGGTGTTGTTGAGCCTGGCCACGGCGTTGGTCGGGGCGGGTTTTGTGACGGTGCTGGTGCTGGGTCGCAAGGTGAGCAATAGCCTGGTGGCTCAACCGGCCTAAACGGAAAGTCGTTGACTAAAAAGCCTGCTGAGCATTGAGCCCAGCAGGCTTTTTTGTTTCAGGTCAACAGCACCGCTTTTCGGGTGCCGCTTCGGTAGATGATTCGTAGCGCAGAAATCAATGCTGACAAGCTGGTGACGTAGATGACTGGGACATGTTGAGCCAGCCATGCGAAGGCAACGGCCCAAGCGGTGGGGTCTTTACTGGATGGCATATCGACAGTCCTCCGATACATCGAGACTTGCTAAAAAACCAGTTACAACTCATCGAATGCACGCTGACGTATACGGGATTAGCACTGCCGAAAACTAAGCCAATGGCGTACATTAGCTATGATTTTCATCGAGACTTCAGGTTTCACCCGTCGCGTCAAAGAACTAATCGACGACGATGCCAATATGGCGTTTCAGAATGTGCTGACCGTGAATCCATCAGCCGGTGATGTAATTGAAGGCACAGGCGGAGTGCGCAAGATTCGAATTGCGGCCAAGGGCCACGGCAAACGAGGTGGAGCGCGAGTGATTTACTACCACTTCGTCTCGGCATCAAAGATCGTTTTTTTGATGATCTACCCCAAGAACGAACAGCAAGACCTCACCGCTGACGAGCGTAAATCGTTGAAGGCTGCAATCGAACACTGGAGATAACCATGAGCAAATTTTTTGATGAACTGATGGAAAGCGTTGAGGAAATGAACGAGATCCTACGCGGCGAACGTGAGCCTTCCCGCGAGTTTCACGTTGACGCAATGCGGGTCAAAGAAATTCGTAAGGCGACCGGGCTGACCCAAGCTAAATTCGCAGCGTTGATTGATGTTCAACTGGGTACGCTGCGTAACTGGGAGCAAGGGCGTCGAGACCCAACGGGGCCAGCTAAGGCGTTGCTGAAGGCGATCCATAATGACCCTGTGCATGTGCTGAACGCATTGGCCGGTTGAGCGACGCCTCTGACGCAGAGCGTACAACCTAGCAACGTTCTACGCCCCAGCGGAAAACCAGCAAAGCTTATCAAAACCAGTTCTTCAAATAGGCTTTTAGTATCCCAATCGCCTGCATATGGATTAAAATCGTACCTTGATAATGGCCCATTGCTAGTTGAAGAATTTGCTATTGTAGAAAGTTGCATGGCAGCCATTAAATTAAATTGACTTTAAACGCGAGCATACTTTGTCTCTAAAATACTACTTTCAGAACTTTATAATCTCGGCAGGCATTTTCATTTTATTCTTTACCGATTGGTTTGGAGGGGAGGCATTCGTAGAAAGGACAAACCCCATTTTTCTAACGCTGGGTTTATGTAGTACTTTTTTATTCCCTATTTCGAGGATGATAATCGAAAAAACGGCGCTTCGCTTCACTACGCGAGAATTCTGGACTACTGGCTTATTTACTGAGTCACCAGGAAAAAATGGTCTGTATGCAATCTTTTATGTTGCCTGTACGATCCTAGCAATCCCAATTTTTTGTATATATTTAATTTTTATGGCATTAAAAAAAGTGGCCTAAAAAGGCCACTTTTCCCTTCTCTTTTAAGGCAGAATTGCATCAAGTGCGTCGTTGAATTGCTTCACGTGCGCTTCATCAATATAAGCACTGACAAGTGCCATAATCAGAGCAAAAGCTACGATACCAACTGGTGTGGAGACGGTCACTCCGAAAGCAAAAGCAATCAGACCTGTAGCTGCACTGCCAGCAAAAAGTGTTTCCACTTTCAGCACGGTATTGTTCCAGTCACCCGATGCGTAGCTTTTCTTCACCTCTTGAACCAAGTCATACGCATCAAATGCTTTGCTTGTATAGCCAAAACCTTTTGCGAAGAGGTTGAGGTTTTTTGCCAACTCAGCTCGATCAAGTGAATCCAGAGCATTCACGATGGCGGCACGATCAGCAGCACTAAATTTCTTATCCAGATGATCCTTGTATTGATCAAAAGCCTTCAAAGCCTCTTCCGCACTGCGAAGCGTTTTGCCCTTGGCGTTTTCAGCCAAATCTGTGGCTAACGCTGACATCTGGGTGCCGTATTTTTCACCGATTTCTTTGTAGAAGTCAGCTGTGAATTTGATAGCGCCCTTTAATTCCTCTTCTTTTTTCGCTTTTTCTTCCTCCAATCGCTTCGCTTCAGCTTCAGCAGCGATACGTGCATCTTCTTCGGCTTTAGCAACACCAACAAGGGCACTAAGTGCGCTAGATTTATCAGTGAGAATCCGAATTTCTTCAGCGACAATCAAAGAATTATAAGCAGCGGTTGCAGCCGCATTAAAAGAATCGAAATATACGTCGGGATCTCCGGCTTTTCTTAGCCTGTCCCCAAAATCTACACCATTAGCTACTGGCTTCTTATCCAAGAAATTTCGCCCAAAGAAGGCATTTGCCTTATTAACGTCTTTTTCAAGCTCTACCATTTTAATCTGAAGAAGGTTATCTATTAGAGCTTTTTCAGCATTCAATCCTCCCAGAGACAAATCACCTCCCTGTACAATGGATTCGTTAATTTCAGCATCAAGTTGAGCGGGCAAATTAGGCACGTACGCTGTGTATGCATCTTTGATTCTTTGTTCCGACTCCGTTGCTATAATAATAATAGGAACTATAGAACTTTCTTGATAAAGATTAATCCCGAGATCGGTCAATTTAGTGCCCGGTACATAATCCTTATTCCATGTACCTGGTCTCGGTACATACCCTCCGCCGGGCGAAATTGGCGGAACCACAGGAGGTGGAAGCGGATCTGGTGTGACGATGATAGGGGGTAGCTCAACTCCATTTGTAGACATATGAATCTCCTTGTGATTTGGCATAAATCAGAAATGCTCAAATCTTAAATTTCAGCAGCCCAAAAGCAGGCTATGTCCTGTTTATTCTAAATACGATCCTAGACGCCAGGCAGAACAACTGTACATAATTACAGTATCATGCGCAATTGAAAATATGCATTTATGCATTTGTACATATTATTTATTTTTAAATCAGAATGTTATGAGCTTCACAGTATGCTCATATGCATTTTCCATCGCTTTGACGTGCCCCAGGCTCATCAGGAAGGCCAACACGTCATCACCGCTGTAATGCTCTGCAAATGCTTGTCTAGCCACTCTCCTATCGATCACATCATCGATCACGGCATCACCAAGAAGCCTAGATTTGTACACCAGCGTTTCACGTAACGCATTTAGGTAGAAAGCGGTGTCATCAGGGCTGCCAGCTCCAACAGCAGGCGCTGTGAGCTTCATTCCCCTTACCTTCTGTATCTGACCCACACATTCAGTGCAGGAACGCTTTAGCGAGCGATTACAGGTCACGAATGAACAGGTGCCATGATGCTTGAAGCCCGCAGCGTGGACAGATGCTTCAAGGCTTTTTGGACGAGGTACGCGCAAGGTGCTGACACTCTTGTTCAGAGCCCACACAAACATCTGTGCGTTGAATGCGTACTGGTCATCGTCCTTATGCTTGCCGATCCTGCAAACGAGGTCATAAAGCTTGCTGTGAAGGCTTCCCTTGATGGTTGTTACCAGAGTGGGGGGCAAAGCCAAGGCTAGCCAGGTCTTTGAGCTTTACTGACGTGACAGAGCTAATTTCCCAGCACAGGTGTCCTAGGACGGAACAACCGTGGGTGACGAAAGGAAAGCGAGGGTTAAAGCCTTACCAGCTCCGTAGGCACAGCAATTGAACAAATTTAGGTCAAAAAAAAGCCCCAATCCGAAGATCAGGGCTATTTTTTTGGTACAAAGCGTTGGTACAAAACGCTTTATGTGACCTCTCGTAAGTACTTGATTTACAAGAGCGTCAATAAAATGGCGGAGAGATAGGGATTCGAACCCTAGGTACCGGTGAAGGTACAACGGATTTCGAATCCGTCCCATTCGGCCACTCTGGCATCTCTCCAACGGCGCGCATCATAACAGCGTGGTTCAGGAAAGCAAAGCTCGAAGCGAGATTTTTTTCCGTGCTATCAGATGCTTGCGTCGATTAAAGCGGTACGCCAAGACGATTGGCGACTTCTTCGTAGGCTTCGATAACGTCACCGAGGCCCTGGCGGAAGCGGTCTTTGTCCATCTTCTTCTTGGTGTCCTTGTCCCACAGGCGGCAGCCGTCCGGGCTGAATTCGTCGCCCAGGACGATGGAGCCGTCGTGGAACACACCGAATTCGAGCTTGAAGTCCACCAGCAGCAGGCCGGCGTCGTCGAACAGCTTGCTCAGCACGTCGTTGACCTTGAGGGACAACTCCTTCATGCGCGCCAGTTGTTCAGCGGTTCCCCAGCCGAACGCCACGACGTGGGATTCGTTGATGAACGGGTCGCCCTTGGCGTCGTCCTTCAGGAACAGCTCGAACGTGTAAGGGTTGAGCTTGAGGCCCTCTTCCACGCCCAGGCGCTTGACCAGGCTGCCGGCAGCGTAGTTACGCACGACGCATTCGACCGGGATCATGTCGAGCTTCTTGACCAGGCACTCGTTGTCGCCCAGCAGTTTGTCGAATTGGGTCGGAATGCCGGCCTCTTCGAGCTTCTGCATGATGAAGGCGTTGAACTTGTTGTTCACCATGCCTTTGCGATCAAGTTGTTCGATGCGCTTGCCGTCGAACGCCGAGGTGTCGTTGCGAAACAGCAGGATCAGGCGGTTGGCGTCGTCGGTCTTGTACACCGACTTGGCTTTGCCGCGGTAGAGTTCTTCACGTTTTTCCATGATGGGCTCCGCTTTGAGTGAGGTGGGCTAGGCGATGTGTCGCCAGTCGAGCCCTGAATCTTGATCGGCCAATTGCAGCCAGTCCGGGTCGCACCCGAGGGTGTCGACAAAACATTGCCGGGCAAGCGTCGGCAGGTTGTTCTTGCTGCTCAAGTGGGCCAGGACCAGGTGTTGCAGGTCTTGCCAGCCCAACTCATACACCAGGTATGCCGCCTGGTGGTTGTTCAAATGTCCCAGTTCGCCGCCGACCCGCTGCTTGAGAAAGTACGGGTAATGACCACGAGCCAGCAGGTCCCGACAGTGGTTGGCCTCGATCATCAACGCATCGAGGTCGCGGTAGCCGTCCAGCACCTTGGAGCAGTAGGACCCCAGGTCAGTGAGCACGCCGAAACGCCGCTCACCGCCACTGAAGACATACTGCGTCGGTT
The DNA here is from genome assembly GCF_030687535.1 of Pseudomonas sp. FP2335. Lineage (NCBI taxonomy): Bacteria > Pseudomonadati > Pseudomonadota > Gammaproteobacteria > Pseudomonadales > Pseudomonadaceae > Pseudomonas > Pseudomonas sp. FP2335. Next base: position 1,645,106 of record NZ_CP117437.1, on the reverse strand, counting down.
CCTGGGCGTCATGTGCGACGGCAATCACATCAATGCTCAACGCACCGATCTGCAGTTGCTCGCCACCGGCCAGGAAACCTCTAGGCTCGATAGGTTTGCGCATCCCGCGCAGGGTGCCGCGACTGAGGTACACCGGAAGATTGTAGCGCCGAGACAGCAAACCCACGCCATGCACGTGGTCGGCATGTTCGTGGGTTACCAGAATCGCGCTCAGCTGCGCGGGGTGTACCCCCAGGCGCAGCAGGCGCCGCTCGGTTTCTTTTAACGAGAAACCACAATCCACCAGCACATACGTGTCGTCATGTGCGACCAGCGTGCCGTTCCCTTGGCTACCGCTGCCGAGAACGGCAAAACGCATCGGATCAGCCCAGGTTGTCCTGAATCACGCCCAACACTTTGCGCGCTGTTTCAGCCGGCGCAACGGTGTTGATGTTCTTCTCGACGGTGACTTGCACGCTTTCGCCAACCTTGCTCAAACGAACCTGGTAACGCTCGGCGCGGGTCTCGATTTCTTCCTTGGTCGGTTTGCTGCCGAACAGCTTGCCGAAGAAACCTGGCTCGTCGTCTTTACGCTCGGCTTTTTCAGCCACGTTGATGTAGTACAGGCCCAGGCTGCGGTTGATGTCTTCAACACGCCAAGGGCCCTGCTCCAGGGCGCGACCAACACTGGCCCACGCACGGTCGAGGTCTTCGCCGAGGTTCAGCACTACGTTGCCGCTGCCGTCCTCGGTGAGGCTGACACGGCTCGGAGTATCGTAATCACGTGCGGCGAGCAGGGAGACCGAACCGCCCTTCTCGGAAATACGGCTCATGCTGGCCAGCATTTCGTCGACCAGTGCCGAATCAACACCGGTGTTGACCGAACGGTTGGTGAAATCAACGTTGGCGGTGCTGCCGGCAGGACGCTCGGCGCTGACCACATAGACTTCACTGGTATTACGCTGTACACCCGGCTCGATGCGCACACGCACACGGGTTTCGCTGTCGGAGGCTACGCCACCGGCCTGCAGGCGCTTGGCCATGGTGGCGGACAGTTCGTTGCCCTGCTGCCATGCCGTGGTGAATTCACCGGTCTGTGGACGCTGCTGGTCGATACGGAAACCGTTGTCCTGGAAGAACTGCACTGCCACTGGCCAGACTTCGGCGGGTGGACGCTGAGCGACGATCCAACGCGAATCACCGCTCTTCTGCAGGCTGTAGTCGCTGGCATCGGCCACGGCCGAGATCGGCTGTGGACGTGGCACGACGTACTCACCCTTGGTGGTGTCGTCGGCGACGTTGCGCGGGATCGGCAGCAACGGGTCAAGGCGCTTGGCGACGTTGACGTCCGGTGGCAGTTGCATCGGTTTGGTTGCTTGTGCTTCCAGGTAATCGCTGCCGCGGTCACGGAAGTAGCCTTCCGGGCCCCAGATCCAACCGCAGCCACTGGTGCTGGAGATAATCAAGGCAAGTGCGGAAAGTCCGGCCAATCGCTTCATGCGTAGTGCTTCCTCAATTAAACCAGGACGCCGGACTGGCGCAGGGCCTGTCGCAGCGGTTCATGACAGGCTTCGCTCAGACGGGTGAGCGGCAGACGGATACCGTCCGGCATCATGCCCATTTCAGTCAGCGCCCACTTCACGGGAATAGGGTTGGATTCGATAAACAGTGTCTTGTTGAGCGGCATCAGCTTCTCGTGGATCGCGCGGGCGGTCACGGCGTCACCGGCGATGGCGGCGGCGCACATTTCGCTCATGGCACGCGGGGCCACGTTGGCGGTCACGGAGATGTTGCCTTTGCCGCCCAGCAGCATCAGTTCGACCGCGGTGGCGTCGTCACCGGAATACACCAGGAAATCGCTGCTCACGCCGGCCAGGATGTCCTTGGCGCGTTGCAGGTCGCCGGTGGCTTCCTTGATACCGATGATGTTCGGTACGGTGGACAGGCGGATCACCGTCTCGGCCTTCATATCACACGCGGTACGACCCGGTACGTTATAGAGGATCTGCGGGATGTCGACCGCTTCGGCAATGGCGCGGAAATGCTGGTACAGGCCTTCCTGGGTCGGCTTGTTGTAGTACGGCGTCACCAGCAGGCAGGCATCGGCGCCGGCCTTCTTGGCGTTTTTGGTCAGCTCGATCGCTTCGCGCGTCGAGTTGGCGCCCGTACCGGCGATCACGGCAATGCGGCCCGCCACACGCTTGACCACGAATTCGATGACCTGGATGTGTTCTTCCACATCGAGGGTGGCCGACTCACCTGTGGTGCCGACCGCCACAATGGCGTTGGTGCCTTCTTGCAGGTGGAAGTCCACCAGTTTGCCCAGGCTGTCCCAGTCGAGATGACCTTGTGCATCCATGGGTGTGACCAGTGCCACCATACTGCCCGCAATCATGCAACCGCTCCTGCCGGAAAAAGAGAGCCGTAATGGTACTGGCGCCAAGATGCTTGCACAAGCAAAGTACCGCCTGAGGATGCGTTCTGGCGCAACTAAACGACAGGCAATGCCATCATTGGGCCAAAGGCTGCCTCCAAGCGCGTCGAAATCCGGCCGTTCACGTAATGAAAACGCCACCTCCTAGCCCTTGGCGACGGTTTTCGCTACCCTTCATCCTTTGATCGATACAGCCCACGCGGTATCGACCGCTCATCGCTTTAGGAAGGCTGCATGTCCACCCCCACAGTTCGCGAACAATTCCTTGTTATCAGTGCCCTCGGCGCCAACCCCATGGAGCTGACCAACGTCCTGTGCCGCGCCAGCCATGAGAACCGCTGCGCCGTCGTGACCTCCCGCCTGACCCGCCACGGCGAGTGCAGCGCGCTGGTCCTGCAGATTTCCGGCTCCTGGGACGCCCTGGCGCGCCTGGAAACCGGCCTGCCCGGCCTGGCCAAGAAACACAACTTCACCGTCAACGTGGTGCGCAGCGCCGCCCTGGAAAACCGTCCGCAGGCCTTGCCCTATGTGGCGTATGTCAGCTCGGCGTACCGTTCGGACATCGTCAACGAGCTGTGCCAGTTCTTTATCGACCACAACGTCGAGCTGGAGAACCTGACCTGCGACACCTACCAGGCGCCACAAACCGGCGGCACCATGCTCAACGCCACGTTTACCGTGACCTTGCCGGCTGGTGTACAGATCAGCTGGTTGCGCGACCAGTTCCTGGACTTCGCCGATGCCCTGAACCTCGACGCATTGATCGAGCCATGGCGCCCACAGAACCCTATGTAAGGAACGCCCCATGCCGGTTGTCATCGACACACCCGTAGCCGATTTCGAAGCTCAGGCCACCAGCGGCCAGACCTTCAGCCTCGCCGCCCTCAAGGGCAAGCAAGTGGTGATCTACTTCTACCCCAAGGACAGCACCCCCGGCTGCACCACCGAAGGCCAAGGGTTCCGTGACCACTACGCAGCGTTCAAGGCGGCCAACACCGAAGTGTTCGGGGTGTCGCGCGACAGCGTGAAGTCCCACGAGAACTTCAAGGCCAAGCAGGAATTCCCCTTCGAGCTGATCAGCGACAAGGACGAAGCGGTCTGCCAGCTGTTTGATGTGATCAAGCTGAAGAAGCTGTATGGCAAGGAATACCTGGGCGTGGATCGCAGCACGTTCCTTATCGACAAGGATGGCGTACTGCGCCAGGAATGGCGTGGAGTGAAGGTGCCTGGGCATGTGGATGCCGTGTTGGCCGCAGCACAATCCTTGAACGAAGCATGACTGTAGTGAGCGGGCTTGCCCCGCGCTGGGGGGCGAAGCCGCCCCAAATCCAGGCACCGCGGTCTTCCTGAAACACCGCGGCGTACCGTTTAGGGCGGCTTCGCCACCCAGCGCGGGGCAAGCCCGCTCACTACAGCAGCCCGTTACAACAGTGGCGCTACCACGGGTTCTTGCCGAGGCCAGGCATCCAGCACCGCCTTGAACAGCGTCGCCAGGGGAATCGCAAAAAACACTCCCCAGAATCCCCACAACCCTCCGAACAACAGCACCGCGCAGATGATCGCCACCGGGTGCAGGTTGACCGCCTCCGAAAACAGCAGCGGCACAAGCACGTTGCCATCCAGGGTCTGGATGATCCCGTAGACCGCCATCAGGTAGATGAACTGATCACTCCAACCCCATTGGAACAGCGCGATCAGCGTCACCGGCACCGTCACCACCACGGCGCCGACATAAGGGACAACCACCGAGACCCCCACCAACAATGCCAGCAGCGCCGCGTAGTTCAGGTCCAGGGCGATAAAGGCGATGTAGGTCACGCCGCCGCAAATAATGATCTCGATGACCTTGCCACGGATGTAGTTGGCGATCTGTCGGTTCATCTCCTCGGCCACCCGCGTGATCAGCGCCCGCTCGCGCGGCAGGTAACCGCGCACCCAGCGGCCGATCATGGCGCGGTCCTTGAGGAAGAAAAACACCAGGATCGGCACAAGAACCAGGTAGATCATGATGTTGACCAACAACGGCAAGCTGGACAGGGAAAACGTCAGCGCCCACTGGCCGAACTTTCCGATCTCGCCGCGCGCCACTTCGATGGCCTGCAACACCTGCTCGTCCGACACCAGATGGGGATAACGCTCCGGCAACAGCAGCAACAACGACTGCCATTTGGCAAGCATGCCCGGCAGCTCGTTGAACAGGGTGATCAACTGATGCCACAGCAACGGCAACACCACCACGATAAACAGCACCAGCAGCCCCATGAACAAGGCAAATACTAACCCCACCGCCACACCGCCCGGCAAGCGCAACCGCTCAAGGGTTGTGACCAGGCCCTGCATCAGGTAGGCCAGCACCATCCCCGCCAGGACCGGCGCCAGCATGCCACCCAAAGTGAGCACCGCCGTAAAGGCCAGGAACAGCAGGACGGCCAGCACTACCGCTTCCTCATCGGAGAAGTAGCGCTGAATCCAGTCTCGTAACACTTTGAACATCAATAGACCTCAGGTGGTGGGGGCGAACGGTTCAGGCCTTGCGCAACCAGTAACGGTACACACCGGCGGCGTCCTCTTCGTGCAGCAGGGTGTGACCGGCCAGTTTGGCAAACGTCCGGAAATCACGCTGGGAGCCTGCATCCGTGGCGATTACCTTGAGCACCGCGCCGCTGGCCAATCGATTGAGCTCCAGCTTGGCCTTGAGCAAAGGCAGCGGGCAATTGAGGCCGCTGGCATCGAGTTCGGCATCAAAGGCTACAGCGTCGGTCATGGTTTTACTCCGGGCACGGGTTTGAGCTGCTTAGAATATCTGGTCCGAAGCTCAGTGTCCGGCTACAGTAAGCTCTTTGTCGAAAGGCTCTGTGCATGACTTTTTTGCGCCCCACCCTGCTGACGCTGGCTTGCCTGCTGGCCTCCCCAGGCTTCGCTGACGAACTGCCGTCACTTGGCGACGCCAGTTCTGCCATTGTCTCGCCACAACAGGAATACCAGCTGGGCCGTGCCTGGCTGGCCTACTTGCGGGGCCAGGTCTCGCAACTGAATGATCCGCAACTCAAGGATTATGTCGAAACCAGCGTGTACAAACTGGTGGAGACCAGCCAGGTCAATGACCGGCGCCTGGAGTTCATCCTGATCAACAGCCCGCAACTCAACGCCTTTGCCGCACCTGGCGGGATCGTCGGGGTCAACGGCGGCCTGTTCCTCAATGCGCAGACCGAGGGGGAATACGCCTCGGTACTGGCCCACGAATTGGCTCACCTGTCCCAACGCCACTTCGCACGCGGCGTGGAAGCGCAGCAGCGCATGCAGATCCCGATGATGGCCGCCCTGCTCGGCGGCATCATTGCCGCTGCCGCAGGTGCAGGTGACGCCGGCATTGCCGCGATTGCCGGCACCCAGGCCGCTGCCATCCAGGAACAGCGCCGCTTCTCGCGCCAGAACGAGCAAGAAGCCGATCGCATCGGCATCCTCAACCTGGAAAAAGCCGGGTACGACCCGCGCTCCATGCCGACCATGTTCGAACGCCTGATGCGCCAATACCGCTTCGACGCCAAGCCACCGGAATTCTTGCTGACGCACCCGGTGACCGAATCGCGGATCGCCGACACCCGCAACCGCGCCGAGCAAGCCAAATCCGGCGGCAAGGAAGACAGCCTGCGCTATCAACTGATTCGCGCACGGGTGCAGTTGCAATACGAAGACACACCTGGTCTTGCGGCCAAGCGTTTCCAGGCGCAATTGGACGAGAACCCGAAAAACGATGTGGCGCGTTATGGCTTGGCCATCGCGCAGATCAAAGGCTCCCAGTTCAAGGAAGCGCGGGAGAACCTCGCCCCCTTGCTGGCCAAGGCGCCCAACGACATCACCTACAACCTGGCTCAAGTCCAACTGGACATCGACAACAACCGCCTGCCGGATGCGCAACAGCGTACGGATCGGATGCTCACGCAATATCCCGGCAACTATCCGTTGAATCAGGTGCGCGTGGACCTTCTGCTGAAACAGAACCGTACCGCCGATGCAGAGAAAGCCTTAGACGGTTTGCTCAAGTCCCGCCCCGACGATCCCGATGTCTGGTATCAGGTCGCCGAAACGCGCGGCTTGTCTGGCAACATCATTGGCCTGCACCAGGCACGCGCCGAGTACTTTGCGCTGGTGGGCGACTTCCAGCAGGCCATCCAGCAGTTGGACTTCGCCAAGCGCAGGGCGGGCAGCAATTTCCCGTTATCGTCACGCATCGATGCACGCCAGCGTGAACTGATCGAACAGGAACGCCTGGTGAAGGGGATGATGAGCTAACCCACCCATCGCCCACAAAAAAGCCCCGCCCTCGTCAACCGAGGGCGGGGCTTTTTATTGAGCTAGCGGATTATTCGGCCAGCTTGAAGGTAATGAAGCTGGCACGCCCCTGGCGCAACACACGCATGGACACCGAACGATTCTTCGGCAACGCCTTGGCGATGTCGGTGAATTGCTTGGTGGTTTCAATGGCCTGGTTGTTCAGGTGAGTAATGACGTCGCCCGGTTGCAGGCCGATCAGTGCCGCAGGACCGTCCTGTACTTCCTTGATCACCACGCCGCTCTTGAGGTCGAAGCTTTTCTTCTGCTCGTCGGTCATCTCGACCACAGCAATACCCAGGCGGTTGCTGCTGCGCTCGGCACCAGGCTTGGCGTTGCCCAGGGCATCGAGGGTGGCGCCCTCTTCGGGGATGGCACCGACGGTCAGTTCAACGGTCTGGCGCTTGCCTTCACGAATCACTTCCAGCTTGGCCTTGGCGCCGGCCTTGAGCGCGCCGACCAGATGCGGCAGGTCGGCCGACATGACAATTGGCTGGCCATTCATGCTCAGAATCACGTCGCCGACTTGCAGGCCGCCCTTGGCTGCCGGGCCACCGTCCTGAATCTGCGCGACCAGGGCACCGGCCGGCTTGTCGAGGCCGAAGGACTCAGCCAGATCCTTGTTCACTTCCTGGATCACCACGCCCAACCAGCCACGGCTGACCTTGCCACCGCTCTTGAGCTGATTGGAAACGTCCATGGCCACGTCGATCGGGATGGCGAACGATACGCCCATGAAACCACCGGAACGGGTGTAGATCTGCGAGTTGATCCCCACCACTTCGCCGGCCAGGTTGAACAGCGGACCACCGGAGTTGCCCGGGTTGATCGGCACGTCGGTCTGGATGAACGGCACATAGTTCTCGTTCGGCAGGCTACGCCCAATGGCGCTGACGATGCCTTGGGTCACGGTGTGGTCAAAGCCGAACGGCGAACCGATGGCGACAACCCACTGCCCGGCTTTCAAGTCCTGGGATTTACCCAGCTTGAGAACCGGCAGGTCCTTGCCATCGATCTTCAGCAAGGCCACGTCGGAGCGCGGGTCAGTACCCACCAGCTTGGCTTTCAGCTCACTGCGATCCGCCAGGCGCACGAGGATCTCGTCGGCATCGGCAATCACGTGGTTGTTGGTGAGGATGTAACCATCCGGCGAGATGATGAAGCCCGAGCCCAGGGACTGCGCCTCACGCTGGCCACCGCCACCGCGGGGCGAACGCTGTTGCGGCATGCCGCGCTCGAAGAACTCGCGCAGCATCGGCGGCAGGCCTTCCAGGTCCGGCATCTGCTGATTGGAGACTTTGCGGTCCGGCAGTTTCTGCGTGGTACTGATGTTCACCACCGCAGGCGAGGCCTGCTCAACCAGTTGGGTGAAGTCAGGCAACTCGGCCGCTTGCGCAGGCAAGGCCTGACCCAGCACCAATACCGTGGCGACTATGGATAGATAAGACTTCAAACGTGGTATCGACATACAGCTCCCGTTACGACGAGCAGGGTTGAGCGACAGGGTTCAAGAAACGCCGAAAACTGCGACCGACATTTTTGTTCCGCGAACAAAGCAAGGCCAGAGCCGACAAGCCCTGACCTATAAAAAACATGGGGGATTTTTGCAAGTGAAAATGCTGATCCATTCATTTCATGCTCTCGGCAACCGACCCGGCATGGGCTTAACATTGAAAGCTCAGGATGAACATAGGATTAACAACTCACGGCTGGGCGGCGGTCTTTTTTTCGCCGCGCACCGACAGTGCGATGCGCTCAGCAGTACCGATCGGAATTTCGCCGACAACCGTCACCATCATCTCGCCGTCCACCGTGTTCAGGCGCCGCGAGACGGCGACTGTAGGCCCCAATTGGGTGCGGGTTTCAGTGACGCTTGCATCGTTGATCGGCTCAAGAAATACCGAGAAGCGCGCCAGCCCGTCTTCATACATCAGGCTATCGACCGTTGCTTTCGTCTGGGTATCGGTGCGCGCTGCGCTATTGGTCAGTTGAAACCCCGGCGGCAACCATTCCATATGCCAGTTCTCGGTGGTCGGGACTTGCGGCGCGCTAGCGCCAGCTGCGGCGATAGGCGTGCATTCGCTGCTGGGTTGCAAATCACGATCACCCGGCACGGTCGACGTATTTAAACGCGTGAACTGAAAACGCTCCAGCAACTGCCCCTGGTCATTGAGCAGCAGGGACTTGAGTGGCAAGGCGGTATCACGGTCCAGGTGCAGCTCGAAGCCGTAACGATATTGGTCACGGGGCGTGATCGAGACGATCACTGCATTACGACCGGCCACGCGGGACTTGCCGATGACGGCCAGCTCATAGAATTCATTGAGTTTTTGCGGATCAAGCGCACGTGACGGTGCATCACGCGAATTGCCAAGGCCCGCGACAAGAGTGCCGCTGACACACTGAGTACGGCCGTCCAACCGCACGACTTCCTGGGCAGAGCCATCGAGCTGCAAGAGCCGCTCACGGACCTGGCCATCCTGGACACGATGCCAGATGTCATGGGTGGAAAAACTGCCGTTACGCTCGTAGACGAACGTACCTTGAAAGCTTTGCTGCTGCTCTGCACGCCCAAGTCGAGTCAGCCAGTCTTGGGCTTCATCGGCGTGGGCGGGGAGTGCAAACCAACTGCTGAGCAAAAGCGTAAGGAGCGGTATGGCGCGCATAGAGCTCCTTACGAATCAGCGGTTTTCCAGGCTTGCGGCGCGAGCATAAGGCAGCGCGCTTTCAGTGCCTTTCAGAGCCGATTCCTGTGCGTGTTGGCGCAGGTAGCCTGGAAGACGCTGGTCCTGCCAGCCGGATTGGCCTTGCAGTACACCGTTGGCCATCGGACCGGTGGTGTCAGAGCTTTCCTTGTAGCCGGCCAATACCGCTGGGCCTTTGACTTGCGGACCGGCCATGACCGGCTGCTGGGTCTGCTGAGCCAGTTCGGCACCGGCGATTTCGTCCTGGTTGTACAGGCGAACACCCGCCAGCACTGCAACAGTCACCGAGGCAGCGACTGCCAGGCGACCCAGGCTACGCCATGGACCACGAGCAGCTTTTGCCGGAACGGCTTCATCAGCCAGAGCGGCAGAAACGGCCGCAGCAATATCCAGACGAGGGATTAGAAGATCCTTGTGCATCACCGCCCGAGCGACTTGGTAACGAGACCAGGTATCACGGGTTTCGGCGTCATCAAATGCGTTGAGCACTCGACGAAGTTCCAGTTCATCCGCTTCGTTATCCATCACTGCGGACAGCGATTCCTGCAGGGCATCACGACTCATGGCGGTTCCTCTCTTGGCTGTCGCCGCTGTCTTTAGTTCTCTTGCAACAACGGTTGCAAGGCTTTATCGATGGCTTCCCGGGCCCGGAAAATCCGTGACCTTACAGTCCCCACCGGACACTGCATGACGCTCGCAATGTCTTCGTAACTCAGACCATCGAATTCACGTAAAGTTAACGCCGTACGCAAATCTTCTGGCAGTTGCTGAATGGTGCGATGAACGGTGCCTTCGATCTCGTCGCGCAGCAATGCACGCTCCGGCGACTCGAGATCTTTGAGGCCGTGATCACCATCATAAAATTCAGCATCTTCTGAACTAACATCACTATCCGGTGGGCGGCGTCCGCGAGAGACCAGATAGTTCTTCGCCGTGTTGATGGCGATGCGGTACAGCCACGTGTAAAACGCACTGTCGCCGCGGAAATTGCCTAGTGCACGGTACGCCTTGATAAAGGCTTCCTGTGCAACGTCCTGCGCTTCATGGGTGTCGTGCACAAACCGCACGATCAACCCGAGAATTTTGTGCTGGTATTTCAGCACTAGCAGATCAAAAGCTCGCTTGTCGCCGCGTTGAACGCGCTCGACCAGCTGCTGATCCTCTTCCTGGGTTAGCATGAACACTCCTCGTTGTACTTGAAGGAGGCTTGCATAACTAAACGATCAGGCTTGCAAACATAGACTCGGTCTTTTCGCAAAAGTTCTCCCCCTTCAAGCAAGTTTCCGGCACGCACTGATTTGGCACACACGAAAAACGCAGCACGGGCAACGCCGGCTGCGCGAATAATCTTGTCGCCGGTTTTCTGACGCGTCCAATGCTCCCGACGGGCCAATAAACTCAACGTTTTCCCAGCTTTCGGGCAACCTGCTATTGAGTCGAGGCTTATGCAAAAAGTTCCCGCTTCAATAACCAGCTGATTCTACCCGAGCCGTGCACCGTAATCTCACATTGCCACGAATGCCCGGCTATTGTGCCGCTCCCCCCCTCTATATACTAGTAGCCCGTGTGCCCCTTTGATTCGCCGATCCAGGCGTCCTGTCTGCGCCTGCCCCTTGGATCGCTTTTTGCGGAATCCTTCTAATGAGCCAACAGTTTCAACACGATGTCCTGGTGATCGGTAGCGGCGCGGCCGGCTTGAGTCTGGCGCTGACCCTCCCCAGCCATCTGCGCATTGCGGTCCTGAGCAAGGGCGACCTGGCCAACGGCTCGACATTCTGGGCCCAGGGCGGCGTCGCTGCCGTGCTGGATGACACCGACACGGTGCAATCCCACGTCGAAGACACCCTCAACGCCGGCGGCGGCCTGTGTCATGAAGACGCGGTGCGCTTCACCGTGGAGCACAGCCGCGAGGCGATCCAATGGCTGATCGACCAGGGCGTGCCGTTCACCCGCGATGAACACGCAGGCAGCGATGACGGCGGTTTCGAATTCCACCTGACCCGCGAAGGCGGCCACAGCCACCGTCGCATCATCCACGCCGCCGACGCCACCGGCGCCGCGATCTTCAAGACCCTGCTCGACCAAGCCCGCCAGCGCCCCAACATCGAATTGCTGGAGCAACGCGTCGCCGTCGACCTGATCACCGAAAAACGCCTGGGCCTGGAAGGCGATCGCTGCCTCGGCGCCTACGTGCTCAACCGTGGCAGCGGCGAAGTCGACACCTACGGTGCGCGCTTCACCATTCTCGCTTCGGGCGGCGCGGCCAAGGTCTACCTCTACACCAGTAACCCTGACGGTGCCTGCGGCGACGGCATCGCCATGGCCTGGCGTTCGGGCTGTAGGGTGGCGAACCTGGAATTCAACCAGTTCCACCCCACCTGCCTGTACCACCCGCAGGCCAAGAGCTTCCTGATCACCGAAGCCCTGCGCGGCGAAGGTGCACACCTGAAACTGCCGAACGGCGAACGCTTCATGCAACGCTTCGACCCGCGCGCCGAACTGGCCCCACGGGACATCGTCGCCCGCGCCATCGACCATGAAATGAAGCGCCTGGGTATCGACTGCGTGTACCTGGACATCAGCCACAAACCCGAAGCTTTCATCAAGACCCACTTCCCCACCGTCTATGAACGCTGCCTGGCCTTCAACATCGACATCACCAAAGGCCCGATCCCGGTCGTCCCGGCCGCGCACTACACCTGCGGCGGCGTAATGGTCGACCAAAATGGCCGCACCGACGTGCCCGGCCTGTACGCGATTGGCGAAACCAGCTTCACCGGCCTGCACGGCGCCAATCGCATGGCCAGCAACTCGCTGCTCGAATGCTTCGTCTACGCCCGCTCGGCGGCGGCGGACATCCTCGAACAACTGCCACGCATCCCCGTGCCGGATGCCCTGCCCCGCTGGGACGCAAGCCAGGTCACCGATTCGGACGAAGACGTGATCATCGCCCACAACTGGGACGAGCTGCGGCGCTTCATGTGGGACTACGTGGGGATCGTGCGTACCAACAAGCGCCTGCAACGCGCGCAGCACCGGGTCCGGCTGTTGCTGGATGAGATCGACGAGTTCTACAGCAACTACAAAGTCAGCCGCGACCTGATCGAGTTGCGCAACCTGGCCCAAGTCGCGGAGCTGATGATCCGCTCAGCCATGGAACGCAAGGAAAGCCGCGGCCTGCACTACACCCTCGACTACCCCGAGATGCTGCCCGAAGCCCGCGACACTATCCTGGTGCCAACCACCTACGGCGACTGAACTTCAAGCGCACCCGCAGGCGCCGATGCACATCGGCTGCCTGCGAATCACCCGGCACACAGATCGAACGCACCCACCACTGCCCCGGCACGCGATAGCGCAGCACCACGATCAGCGGCAACGCCAGGCTGTCGGGGCGCAACTGCACGCTATGCCAACCCCGCTCGGCGCTGAACAGGTGCCAACCGTCTGCGTCGCGGCGCAGGCCACGAATCGACGAACGGTGAGTCAGCAGGATATGACGCGGCAAGACCCAGGCGGCATGCGCCAGGCACACCAACAGACCAAGGCTGGAATAGGACAGATCAAGCAACAAAAGCGCACCCAGCGCGAACAGCTGGGCAAGGAGATACGCCGCCAGCAACAGCCGTGAGGCCTGCCAGCGGCATTCAAAGGCGTGATTACTTGGGCTGGACACGATCCAGAATCATCCGAACCATGCGCTGCAGCTCCGGATCTTCAGATTCGGCGCGCTCCATGAACCAGCCGAACATGTCCTGATCTTCGCACGTCAACAGCCGCACATAGAGGTCGCGGTCCACTTGATTGAGCGTCGCGTAAACCTCTTTGGTAAAAGGCACCAACAACACGTCCAATTCCAGCATGCCACGACGGCTGTGCCAGTAGAGGCGATTGATTTCAACATCTTCGACCATGGAACGCTCCTCAAATAGGCGGCAAGTATACAGGCCCGGCCGCACCCGAACAGTCGGCTTTGGTCGCCCCATACGGAAACTATCCATTTGCCGGGCGCCCCTCTATGATGCACCCATGACTTTTTGACCTGCGATGACCCATGGCTGACTCCGCTTTCTTCTGCCCCCTGTCCCACGAAGGCGTTCTCGCCGTCCGCGGCTCCGACGCTGCCAAGTTCCTGCAAGGGCAACTGACCTGCAACCTCAACTACCTGAGCGATACCCAGGCCAGCCTCGGCGCGCGCTGCACGCAAAAAGGGCGCATGCAATCGAGCTTTCGCATCCTGCTGCAAGGTGACGGCGTGTTGCTGGCCATGGCCACCGAGCTGCTGGAGCCGCAACTGGCCGACTTGAAGAAATACGCCGTCTTCTCCAAATCCAAACTCACCGACGAAAGCGCCGCCTGGGTGCGTTTCGGCCTGATGGGTGCGGATCCGGCACTGGCCGCCCTCGGCCTTGAACTGCCAGCCGAGACCGACAGCGTTGCACGCACCGAGCACTTGATCGCCATTCGGGTTTCGCCCGAGCGCGCCGAGCTCTGGGTGCCCGTCGAGCACGCCGACACCGTGCGCGCCCAATTGGCTGCGCAAGCGCAAGAAACCGACCTGAACGAATGGCTGCTGGGCCAGATCCGCGCCGGCATCGGCCAGGTCATGGCGCAAACCCGCGAACTGTTCATCCCGCAGATGCTCAACCTGCAAGCCATCGGCGGCGTCAGCTTCAAGAAAGGCTGCTACACCGGCCAGGAAATCGTCGCGCGCATGCAGTACCTGGGCAAACTCAAACGCCGCCTGTACCGTTTGCGCCTGGATACGCCTGAAACACCCGAGCCAGGCACCCCGCTGTTTTCGCCCAGCCATAACAGCTCGATCGGCGAAGTGGTGATTGCAGCAAAAGCTGACCAGACGATTGAACTTCTGGCCGTATTGCAAGCCGAAGCTGCCGATAGTGGCGATGTGCATCTAGGCAGCCTTGAAGGCCCCGCCCTGCACCTGCTTGACCTGCCGTACACACTCGACCGCGATCGAGAGATCCAGCGTTAATCGCCGTACCTTTTGGCAACACCCTAGAGATTCTGAATGAACAAGCTGGCGGAAAAAGTCCAACAGGCTTTGATTACGGCCATCGGCAACGATGATCTGGTTCTGCCGACATTACCCGAAGTGGCGCTGCAAATTCGCCAGGCCGCTGAAGACCCGGAAATCAGCATCAGCCACTTGAGCAAAGTGATCGGGCGCGACACCGCGCTGTCGGCGCGCCTGATCAAAGTGGTCAACAGCCCGCTGTTGCGTGCGACCCAGGAAGTCACCGACCTGCACACCGCCATCACTCGGCTGGGCACCAACTACAGCAGCAACCTGGCCATCGGCCTGGTGATGGAACAGATCTTCCACGCCCGCTCCGAAACGGTCGAACAAAAGATGCGCGATGTCTGGCGCCGCAGCCTCGAAGTGGCAGGCGTCAGCTATGCATTGTGCCGCAGCCACAGCCAGCTCAAGCCGGACCAGGCAGCCCTTGGCGGCCTGGTGCATCAGATCGGTGTGCTGCCGATCCTGACCTACGCCGAAGACCACTACGAACTGCTATCGGACCCGATCGCCCTCAACCACGTGATCGACAGCATCCACCCACTGCTCGGCGACAAGCTGCTGCACGGCTGGGATTTCCCGGAGATGCTGGCCAGCCTGCCGGGGCAATACCTGAACCTTGAACGTGACTCCGCCAGCCTCGACTACATCGATCTGGTGCAAATCGCCATGCTGTATTGCCATCGCGGCACCGACCACCCCTTGGCGGATGTGGTGGTTTCCACACTCCCCGCGCTCAAGAAGCTGCGCGTCGATCCGTACAGCGAAGCCCTGCGCGTCGAGCTGGATGAAGCACGCTCGATGTTCTACTGATCAACCGGCGATAAAGCTCACCCGCACCTTCAATCCCGCCAGTTCGCCATCGTGCAGGCTGATCTGCGCCAGGTGCGCGCGGCAGATCTCGCCGACAATCGCCAGCCCCAGGCCAGAGCCCAAGCCCTGCTGGCTGCGGCGGTAGAAGCGCTCGAAGACCCGGTCGCGCTCATCCAGCGGGATGCCCGGGCCATCGTCCTCCACTTCCAGCACCGCCGGCGACGTGACCCGCAAGATCACATTGCCACCCGGTGGTGTATGGGCCAGGGCGTTGTCCACCAGGTTGCTCAACAACTCGTTCAACAGCGTCGGCTCGCCGCGCAGCCACACCGGCTCATCGGCCTCCAACGCCAACGCCACACCGCGTGCATGGGCCAGCGGCGCCATGGCCATGCCCAGCTCCCGGGCCAATTGGCTGAGATCGAGCAGTTGCGCACCGCCCTCGGCAATCGCCCGTGCACCGTTTTCGATACGCGCCAACGACAACAGCTGATTAGCCAGATGGGTCAGGCGATCCGTGCCCTGGGCCGCGCTTTCCAGGGTGCTGCGCCAGGTCGATGGGTCTTCGGCACGCAGGCCCAACTCCAAGCGCGCCTTGAGCGCCGCCAGCGGTGTGCGCAGCTCATGGGCCGCGTCGGCAATAAACTGTGCCTGGCGCTCGAACTGGCCACGCAGGCGTTCGGTGAAGTGATTGAGCGAACGCACCAACGGGCCGAATTCATGCTGCACTTCCACCAACGGCAGCGGCCGCAGGTCATCGGGTTGGCGCTCTTCCACGGCGGTGCGCAAACGCTCCAGCGGGCGCAACGCGGCGCTCACGGCAAACCACACCAACAGCAAGGCACCGACGGCAAGCATGCCCAAGCGCAGCAAGGTATCAGCCATCAGGCTGCGCGCCATGCTCACACGGGCTTCGTCGGTCTCGGCCACGCGGATCTCCGCCATGCCGTTCATGTTTGGCTCGGAGACCGCCTTGAGCAGGCTCACCACACGCACCGGCTGGCCCAGGTAGGTGGCGTCGTAGAACCGCGCCAATGCTGGGTAATCATCGGTGCGCGGCGTGCCGGGTGGCGGGCCGGGAAGGTTTTCGTAGCCGGAAATCAGCTTCTGATCAATATCATTGACCTGATAGTAAATACGCCCGGCGCTGTCGTAGGCAAACGTGTCCAGGGCCACATACGGCACGTTGGCACTGAGGGTGCCGTCGACCTGGGTCAGGCCGGCGGCGATGGTCCGCGCCGAGGCGAGCAAGGTGCGGTCGTAGGCGGTGTCGGCGGCCTCGCGCCCGTTCCAGTAGGCACTCATGCCGCTGGCGAGCATCAACAACACCAGCAACAGCGCCAGGTTCCACAACAGGCGCCAGCGCAAACTGCTGGGTTTATGCATCGCGCGCTTCCAGCAGGTAACCGAGGCCACGAAAGGTCACGATGGCGATGGGCTGGCCATCGAGTTTTTTGCGCAGACGGTGCACGTAGATTTCGATGGCATCGGGGCTGGCTTCTTCGTCCAGGCCGAACACCTGGGACGCCAGCTGCTCTTTACTCATGACCCGCCCCGGACGTGCAATCAGCGCCTCAAGCACCGCCTGCTCGCGGGACGTCAACGTCATCAGTTCGCCACCCACCGTAAAGCGCCGGGTATCCAGGTCATAGACCAACACACCACACGCCTGCTGGCGCTCGCCGCCCAACACACTGCGCCGCAGCAACGCCTTGACCCGCGCTTCCAGTTCCGTCAGTTCAAAAGGCTTGGCCAGGTAATCGTCGGCGCCGAGGTTCAGGCCGTGCACGCGGTCCTTCACATCACTGCGCGCGGTCAGCATCAACACCGGCAGGTTTTTCCCACGCGCCCGCAAGCGTGCGAGCACCTCGAAACCGTCCATGCGCGGCAGCCCCACATCGAGGATCGCCGCCGCGTATTCCTCGCTGCTCAAGGCCAGGTCCGCGGCCACGCCATCGTGCAACACGTCGACGGTCAACCCCGTGCTCTTGAGCGCCTGGGCAACACTTTCGGCGAGTTGCAGGTGGTCTTCAACCAACAGGACACGCATGGATTTGTACCTCGTTCAGGGGTGGTCGACGCCACGCTTTGGCGGGCAGTTTACAGGCGCAACCTGCCCTGTGAAGCCCGAAAACATTGAAAGGTGGTTGAAAGGTTAGTGAAAGCTTCGCCCTTTAGCATCCAGACACGGTGGTCTTTGCCCACTGAGCTGCCTGAGCCGCAGCGCCCGAAAAACGCCTCGAAGCGTTTTCGCCAAAATAAGAACAATAACGGAGTACACCACGATGCTGTCGACACAGCCCCAGGCATTCTCGCCTGTGCGTTTTTCCCGCCTGACCCAGACCGCCCTTGCCAGCGCCGCTGCCCTTGCCGGCTTTTCGCCGCTTAGCCAGGCTGCCTTCTTCGAAGACAGTAGCGGTACCCTGGAAACCCGCAACATGTACTTCAACCGCGACTTCCGCGACGGCACCAGTGCACAGCAATCCAAACGCGACGAATGGGCCCAGGGGTTCATGCTCAACCTGCAATCGGGCTACACCGACGGCACCGTCGGCTTTGGCGTGGACGCGTTGGGTATGCTCGGCGTCAAGCTCGACTCCAGCCCCGACCGTACCGGCACCGGCCTGCTACCCACCCATGATGACGGCCGCGCCGCCAACGAATACGCCAAGCTGGGCCTGACCGGTAAAGTGAAGATCTCTGCCACCGAGCTGAAGATCGGCTCATTGGCCCCCGAACTGCCGATCCTCAAGCCCAACGACGGACGCATCCTGCCGCAAACCTTCAACGGCGGCCTGGTCACCTCCAAGGAGTTCAAGAACCTGGTGTTCACCGGCGGCCGCCTGGACAAAGCCAAGGACCGCGACGACACCAATTACGAAGACATCGCCCTCAACAACAAAAACAGCCGCTTCGTCAGTGGCGCCACCGGCAAGCACTTCAACTTCGGTGGCGTGGACTACAAGTTCGCCGACAAGATCACCGGCAGCTACCACTTCGCCCAGCTCGATGACGTGTACCGCCAGCACTTCCTCGGCCTGGTAGCCGCCCGCCCGATGGGCCCCGGCACCTTCTCCACCGACCTGCGCCTGGCCATCAGTGATGACACCGGTAGCGCCCGTGGCGGCAAGATCGACAACAAATCCCTCAACGGCCTGTTCAGCTATGCCCTCAATGGCCATAAG
Source organism: Pseudomonas sp. FP2335 (assembly GCF_030687535.1). Lineage (NCBI taxonomy): Bacteria > Pseudomonadati > Pseudomonadota > Gammaproteobacteria > Pseudomonadales > Pseudomonadaceae > Pseudomonas > Pseudomonas sp. FP2335. Next base: position 1,626,617 of record NZ_CP117437.1, on the reverse strand, counting down.
CTCAGCGCCGGCTACCAGCACATGTCCGGTGACAATGCGTTTCCGTATGTGGATGGCAGCGACCCGTACCTGGTCAACTTCGTGCAGATCAACGACTTTGCCGGCGCCGAAGAACGCTCCTGGCAAGCGCGCTACGACTACGACTTCGCCAAACTGGGGATTCCCGGCCTGAGCTTCATGAGTCGCTACATCTCGGGTGACAACATCCAGCTCAAGAACGGCGACACCGGCAAAGAGTGGGAACGCAACAGCGAGATCAAATACGTCGTACAGAGCGGCACGCTCAAGGATGTGGCCGTGCGCCTGCGTAACGCCACGTACCGCTCCAACTATTCAGCCCGTGATGCGGATGAAATGCGCGTGCTGGTCAGCTACAGCATTGCGCTTTGGTAACAGCCACTCATAACAACAATGACGGAGATAGAAAATGACCCCTTCACTGCGTAAATTGGCCCTCGCCGCCGGCTGCATGCTGTTCGCCGGCCAACTGCTGGCCGCCGAAGAACCCAAGCGCCCGGAATGCATCGCCCCGGCCTCCCCCGGCGGTGGTTTCGACCTGACCTGCAAACTGGCGCAAAGCGCGCTGGTCAACGAGAAGTTGCTGAGCAAGCCGATGCGCGTGACCTACATGCCCGGCGGCGTCGGCGCGGTGGCCTACAACGCGGTGGTCGCGCAGCGCCCTGCGGATGCCGGCACCCTGGTGGCCTGGTCCAGCGGTTCGCTGCTGAACCTGGCGCAGGGCAAGTTCGGCCGTTTCGATGAAAGCGCCGTACGTTGGCTGGCAGCGGTCGGCACCAGCTACGGTGCCATCGCAGTGAAAAACGATTCGCCCTACAAGACCCTCGACGATCTGGTCAAAGCCCTGAAGAAAGATCCGGGCAGCGTCGTCATCGGTTCCGGCGGCACCGTCGGCAGCCAGGACTGGATGCAAACCGCCCTGATCGCCAAGGCCGCCGGGATCAACCCGCGTGAGCTGCGCTACGTGGCCCTCGAAGGCGGCGGTGAAATCGCCACCGCCCTGCTCGGCGGTCACATCCAGGTGGGCAGTACCGACATCTCCGACTCCATGCCACACATCCTCAGCGGTGACATGCGCCTGCTGGCGGTGTTCTCCGAAGAGCGCCTGGACGAGCCGGAAATGAAGAACATTCCGACGGCCAAAGAGCAAGGCTACGACATCGTCTGGCCAGTGGTGCGCGGTTTCTACCTCGGGCCAAAAGTCAGCGATGCCGACTACGCCTGGTGGAAAGATGCGTTCGACAAACTGCTGGCCTCCGACGAGTTCGCCAAGCTGCGTGACCAGCGCGAGCTGTTCCCGTTCGCCATGACCGGCCCGGAGCTGGACACCTACGTGAAGAAACAGGTGGCTGACTACAAAGTGCTGGCCAAAGAGTTTGGCTTGATCCAGTAAATGCCCTCTGTGGGAGCGCGCTTGCCCGCGAAAAACGTCAACGATGACGCGTGCGGCCTGGATACACGCGGCGCCCTTGCATTCTTCGCGAGCCACTGCGCTCCCACAAAAGCGGCCTAGGAGTTTCCTATGCTTTTACAACGCATTTTCGCCAGCGTGATGCTGCTGGTCTGTGCCGGTCTTGCGCTGATGGCGTGGCCGTACCAGGCCGCATTTTCCTACGAGCCGGTCGGGCCGCGTGCCTACCCGCTGCTGATGCTCGGGCTGATGAGCCTGGGCCTGATCTACATGATCATCCGCCCACAGCCGACCAAACACACGGAAGAAGAACCGGCGCTGGACCGCGAGACCCTGATCAAGATCGGCATCTGCGTGGCGCTGCTCATCGTGTTCGCCGCCACCTTCGAGCCCCTGGGTTTCATCCTCAGCAGCATGCTGATCGGCATCCCCATGGCGCGCCTGTATGGCGGCCGCTGGTTGCCGAGCGTGGTGATCGTCAGCCTGATGGCCGTGGGCCTCTATCTGCTGTTCGATAAAGCCATGGATGTTCCGCTGCCCCTCGGCCTGCTCGACGTTCTGGAGAACTGATATGGATACTTTCAGCTATTTGGGCCAGGGCTTCGGCGTTGCACTGTCCCCGTACAACCTGGTGACCGCGCTGTGCGGCACCTTGATCGGCACCGTAGTCGGCCTGTTGCCGGGCCTGGGTCCGATCAACGGCGTGGCCTTGCTGATCCCGATTGCATTCGCCCTGGGCTTGCCGCCGGAGTCGGCGTTGATCCTGCTGGCGGCCGTGTACCTGGGCTGCGAATACGGCGGCCGGATCAGTTCGATCCTGCTGAACATTCCGGGCGAAGCCTCCACCGTAATGACCACCCTCGACGGTTACCCGATGGCCCGCAAAGGCCTGGCCGGTGTAGCGCTGTCGTTGTCGGCGTGGAGTTCGTTCATCGGCGCGTTCATCGCCACCTGCGGCATGGTGCTGTTTGCACCGTTGCTGGCCAAATGGGCGATTGCCTTCGGTCCGGCGGAATATTTCGTACTGATGGTGTTCGCGATTGTCTGCCTCGGCGGCATGGCCGGTGACAAACCGTTGAAGACCTTTGTTGCAGCGCTGATCGGCCTGTTCCTGTCGGCGGTGGGCATCGACGCCAACAGCGGTGTGTACCGCTTTACCGGCGACAACATCCACCTCACCGACGGCATCCAGTTTGTGGTGTTGGTGCTGGGTCTGTTCTCCATCAGCGAGATCCTGTTGCTGCTGGAAAAAACCCACCGTGGCCAGGAAGCCGTGAAAGCCACCGGACGGATGATGTTCAACCTGAAGGAAGCATCCGCTGTCTTCTTGGTGAATATCCGTTGTGGCCTGCTGGGCTTCATCATGGGCGTGCTGCCTGGCGCTGGCGCAACATTGGCCTCGGCGGTTGCCTACATGACCGAGAAACGCATGGCCGGTGCCAGCGGCAAATTCGGCCAGGGCGACATGCGCGGCCTCGCCGCCCCGGAAACCGCGATCGGCGCATCCGCCTGCGGTGCCCTGGTGCCGATGCTGACCCTCGGCGTACCCGGTTCGGGCACCACGGCGGTGATGATCGGCGCATTGTCGCTGTACAACATCACGCCCGGCCCGCTGCTGTTCCAACAGCAACCGGACATCGTCTGGGGCCTGATCGCCTCGTTGTTTATCGCCAACATCATGCTGGTGATCCTCAACATCCCAATGATCCGCATCTTCACGCGCATCCTCGCCGTGCCGAACTGGGCGCTGGTACCGGTGATCGCGATCATCACCGCGATCGGTGTGTACGCCGTTCACGCCACCACCTTCGACCTGTTCCTGATGGTCGGCATCGGCATCTTCGGCTACATCCTGCGCAAGCTCGACTTCCCGCTGTCGCCAGTCCTGCTGGGCTTTATCCTCGGCGGCTTGATGGAGCAGAACCTGCGCCGGGCGCTGTCGATTTCCAACGGTGCGCTGGACATCCTCTGGTCGAGCCCGATCACCTTTGGTGTGTGGGTGCTGACCGCGCTGATGCTGGCTTTACCGCTGGTACGGATCTATCGCAAACGTGCCCTGCAGCGTCGTGCCGTGGCCGATGTCTGAAGTCACCTTTAAACATTGGTGGGGAACACCGCTGGTCGGCCTGGCCGGCGGTTACCTGGCCAGCCTTGTCGGCTGGCCCTTGCCGTATATGGTCGGCTCGTTGCTGGCGATCATCCTGGTGCGCTGCCTCACGCCGTGGCAGTTGGCGGAGATTCCCGGCGGGCGCAAATGCGGCCAATGGGTGGTAGGGATTGGCATCGGGCTGCACTTCACGCCGTTGGTGATTGAGCAGGTGCTGAGCCATTTCGGGCTGATCTTCTTCGGCGCGCTGATCACCAGCCTTTCCAGCGTTGTCGGCGTCTGGTTGATGCGGCGCAGCGGTGAAGACCGCGCCACCGCATTTTTCTCCAGCATGCCGGGCGGTTCCGGGGAGATGGTCAACCTCGGCGCACGCAATGGTGCGGTGCTCAGCCGGGTCGCGGCGGGGCAAAGCCTGCGGGTGCTGGTGGTGGTGCTGTGCGTGCCGGCGATCTTCAAGTATGTGCTGGAAGGCGGCGCGCCACAGTTTCATCCGGCGCCGGTGAGTTGGCCGTGGCTGTTCGCGTTGTTTGCGCTTGGCGCATTGGTGGCCTGGGGTTGGCAGCGTTTGCGTCAGCCAAACCCATGGTTGTTCGGGCCGTTGCTGGTGAGTGCGACCGCCAGCGTCGTATGGGATCTGCATATCGGCCTGCCCGATGGCGGCAGCCAGATCGGCCAGTGGTTGATCGGCAGCGGTTTGGGTTGCCACTTCAATCGTCAGTTCTTTCGCCGGGCGCCGTCGTTCATGGGCCGTACCCTTATTGGTACGGCGTTGACCATGGCCTTGGCGACGTTGGCTGCGGTGGGATTGAGTGCGTTGACCCATCTGGATCTACGCTCGCTGACCTTGGGCATGATGCCCGGCGGCATTGCCGAGATGAGCCTCACGGCCGAGACCCTGCAACTGTCGGTGCCGTTGGTGACGGCGATGCAGGTAATGCGCTTGTTGTTCGTGTTGTTTTTGGCAGAGCCGCTGTTTCGTCACTGGAACCGCCAAACCTGATCTGCCATCGAACAGTGGCCTCTCAGGGGCCACTGCCATTCATCTGAACTGTCAATTTTCACAGCTAGCCGAACGCTCTCGTAACGAAGATCAATGGTGTGTACCTGACCATTGAGAATTGTGATCATGCATACCTCGTCCGAAGATCAAAAAAACGATAACGAACCGGCTGCAATCATCAGAACGGTCCCCGTTCCAGGCTCTCCCAATCGCCTTGTGCTCAATAGTGATGGATCGCGCCTCTACGTCGCCAGTGCAACACTTCCACACGGCATCACTGTTATCGATACCGCAAGCTTGAGCATTATCACCACGATCACCAATATAGGATCGCCCATCTGGCTCGCCATGAACCCAACGGCCCCTCGCCTTTATGCCAGCGACAACAGTCAGGCAAGCGATACGCCTATCACTGTGATCGACACCTCGACCAACACGCTCATCAATCAAATCAGGGGGTTCACCACCGTCCGGGGCATTGCATTGAATTCGACCGGTGCGCGCCTGTACGTCGCGGACCAAGGCGCTTCGCAAGTGGTGGCGATCGATACCAGCACCCATCAGCGAATCGCTGCGACTGCCGTGCGCCATCCCAGAGACATTTGTGTGGCGCCCGGCAACGCGCGCTCACATGTCGCCTCGACCCTCGATGACTGGACCAGCATCAACCTGGGAACCAACCGGGTCGTGTTCCAAACCAGCACGATTGCTGGAGAGCCCACCAGCATTGTGCATGCACGCTTCGCCGCTCGCGTGTACATCACCTACCGGGATCGTGGCGAGGTGTATATCGGGGATACCACCACCGCTCAGGCAAGCTCGACTCTCAGCGGGTTGCTCGGCCCTTTCCAGATCGCTTTTCACACGATGCTGGAGCGAGCCTACCTCACCGAAACCGATGGCAACCGAGTCAGTATCATCAATACCCTTACCCAAACCGTGATTGGCACGATCCCTGGCTTCGACAAGCCGCGCGGCATCGTTGTAGCGCCCAGCGGCCGATTGGCATACGTCGCCAATATCGGCAGTTCAACAGTGGCAGAAGTCCGCTTGTAAGGCACAGCTGCCGACATTAAAGCGACGGCAACCGCCACTCAATCGGCGTTTCGCCATTCTGCTCAAGAAACTTGTTGGTGCGGCTGAAATGCCCGCACCCCAAAAACCCGCGATACGCCGACAACGGCGACGGATGCACTGACGTCAGTACCAGGTGCTTGGTCGCATCAATCAACTTCTGCTTGCCCTGGGCATGGGCGCCCCACAGTAAAAACACCAAGTGCGGCTGATGCGCGCTGACCACTTCGATAATCCGATCAGTAAAAAACTGCCAGCCCTTGCCCGCATGCGCGTTGGCGTTGGCACGCTCCACGGTCATGGTGGTGTTGAGCAGCAGCACACCCTGATCCGCCCAGCTTTGCAGGCAACCGTGGTTGGGGATGTCGATGTTCAGGTCGCGCTTGAGCTCTTTGTAGATATTGAGCAGCGACGGCGGCGTGGGTATGCCCGGTTGCACCGAGAAGCACAGGCCGTGGGCCTGGCCGGGGCCGTGGTACGGGTCCTGGCCGAGGATCACCACCTTGACCTTGTCCAGCGGCGTCGAGTTGAGCGCGTTGAAGATCAGCGGGCCTGGCGGGTAGATCTCTTTGCCGGCCGCATGTTCCTCGCGCAGGAACTCGCGCAACTGGCTCATATATGGTTGCTCGAACTCATCACGCAGGGCGTGCTTCCAGGTGGGTTCGAGTTTGATACGGTCGCCTTCGGTCATGATGCAATGGTCTTGTAAAAAAGAATGAGGCGAACCCTAGGAAAGCCGACCCCGCTTGTCAATTGATCTGACACACCACCGGCACTTTCCTACGAAACGATCATACTAATCCTCTATCTTCCTGAATGAGGTCACGATGAACCTGCACTTCGAAGAGCTGACCGGCAGCGACGGTGCCCGCATCGGTATCGCCAGCCTGGACGCCGAAAAATCCCTCAACGCCCTCTCCCTGCCGATGATCCTGGCCCTGGGCGAACGCCTGGACAGTTGGGCGAAAGACCCGAATATCGTGTGCGTGCTACTGCGCGGCAATGGGCCCAAGGCATTTTGCGCCGGTGGCGAAGTGCGCAGCCTCGCGATGGAGTGCCGCGAACAACCCGGCGTGGTGCCGGCGCTGGCCGCGCAGTTTTTTGCCGCGGAGTATCGCCTCGACTATCACCTGCACACGTACCCGAAACCGCTGATCTGCTGGGGCCACGGCTATGTGCTGGGTGGCGGCATGGGCCTGCTGCAAAGTGCGTCGGTGCGCATCGTTACGCCAAGCAGCCGCCTGGCAATGCCGGAGATCAGTATCGGCCTGTACCCGGATGTGGGCGCCAGTTGGTTCTTGTCGCGCATGCCGGGCAAACTCGGCCTGTTCCTCGGCCTGACCGGCGCGCATATCAACGGTCGCGATGCCTTGGACCTGGGCCTGGCCGACCGCTTCCTGCGCGACGACCAGCAGGACGAATTGATCGAAGGCCTGCTGCAACTGAACTGGCAGGAACAAACGTCGATACAACTCAACAGCCTGCTCAGGGCGCTGGCCCAGGAAGCCGTCAGCCAGCAACCCGAAGCGCAGTGGTTGCCGCGCCGGACGCAGATCGACGCCTGGCTGGACGTGGGTGATGTACGCGGAGCCTGGCGCGCCTTGAACCAGTTGCGCGAGCACGACGACCCGCTGTTCAGCCGTGCCGGCAAGACCTTGAGCGAAGGCTGCCCACTCACGGCGCACCTGGTGTGGGAACAACTGCGCCGAGCCCGTCACCTGTCCCTGGCCCAGGTGTTTCAGATGGAATACACCTTGAGCCTCAACTGCTGCCGTCACCCGGAGTTCAGCGAAGGCGTGCGTGCGCGCTTGATCGACAAGGATCAGACGCCGCACTGGCATTGGCCGGACATCAACAGCCTGCCGGACGCGGTCGTACAGGCTCACTTCCACAAGGTGTGGGAAGGTCGCCACCCGCTGGCGGATTTGTCCGAATACTGAGTATTTCGCGCAAAAAAAAGCGGCGCTTCCTGCGCCGCTTGCCTTCAAGTCCTGTCAGCGGTGACCGCCGCGGCCGCCGCCATGGTCGGAACCGCGACCACGTCCATCATGCCCGCCATGATCGCCACGATCACCCCAGCCCTGGTTCGGATAGGGCCGGTAACCGGCACGCGGGCCGTAGTAACGCGGGGCCGGCTGGTAATAGCGCGGCGCCGGGTAGTAGCGCGGTTGCGGCGCGTAATAACGCGGTGCGGGGTAGTAATCACGGCGGTATTGGTAAGCGGTGCCACCCCCGTAGTAATACGCCGGCGCCGGTGACGTATAGACCTCGGATCGATAGTAACTCTGGCCTCCATCGTAGTAGGGCACACAGGCTGAAAGGGTCAGACCGAGTAAAGCGCTGAGCAGCAGTCGTCGATACATGGCGGCCTCCTGGACCGCGAAGGAGCTCCTCCAGCGACGCTGGGGGGCGGCACTCAGCTTTCACCGAATGACGAAATATCTGACAACAAAAACCGAATCTGGTGCGTTTTGGTTACAACTAGACACAACTACACAGGTTGCCGATACACGCCCTTCGCAGCGTACTCACGCATAAGGTTTATCCATCATTGGGCTGTATCGATTCAGTAAATTTATCTGGCCCGAAACTTTGTGGATTGCGATGATGTCACTATGACATCGCACCAGGCCAGGGAGGCTCTAGCGTGCGTCATTCGCCAACTCCCTCGGATTCGAGCCATGAAAATTTCAACCAAGCTTCTCCTTTCATTTCTACTCTGTGCACTGGTCACTCTTGGGGTCGGTACCCTGGGCATCAAAGGCGTGGTCCGACTCGCCACCGCGCTGGAACTGACGTTCTCCAACAATCTGGTTTCGGTCAGCACCACCGCCGCCACCCTCAATGGCCTGGTCGCGCACAACCGCGGTTTGTACCGGCTGATGGATGCCAGCAAAGGCGACGTCTCCCAGCAAGACCGCGACCGCGTGCGCCAGGACATTGCCGCCGAACTCAAGCGCAGCCAGGCCGCCTACGCCACCTACCGCGCGACGCCGCTGGAAGACGACGAACGGGCGGCGGGCGACAAGCTTGACCAGATCTGGCCCACCTATATCAGCAACTCCGAACGCATCATGGCCATGCTCGACAGCGGCCAGCTCGAGCAGGCTCGGGCTCAGCTCAACAGCACCAACAACGAACTGTTCCGCCAGGCACGCGAGCTGATCCGCGTGATCATCGAGTCGAATAACCGCCAGATCAAGGAAGGCGCCGTGGCCGCCGAAGAACTGCGCAGCAGCGCCATGGCCTGGATGATCGGCGGCATCGTGATGGCCTTCCTGATCGCGATCATCATTGGCGTGCTGATCACCCGCCTGATCACCCGCCCTATCGCACAAGCGGTGCAGAGTGCGCAGCGCATTGCTCGTGGCGACCTGACCCACGCCATCCTCACCGAACGCACCGACGAAGCCGGGCAACTGCTGATGGCGCTGTCGGACATGCAAGGTGGCCTGAAAAGCACCCTGCTGGAAATCGCCAATGCCTCCGACCAGTTGGCCTCCGCCGCCGAAGAACTGAGCGCGGTCACCGAAGAAAGCAGCCGTGGGCTGACCCGCCAGAATGACGAAATCCAGCAAGCCGCCACCGCCGTGAACCAGATGACCGCCGCCGTGGACGAAGTGGCCAGCAACGCCGTGTCCACCTCGCAAGCCTCGCGCAAGGCCACCGACGAAGCTGAAGACGGCCGCCAGCAGGTGGCGCAGGCGGTGTCCGGCATGAGCGCGATGGTGGTCGAGATCAACGATTCAACGCAGTCGGTCGCAGACCTCGCCGGCCAGGTGCGGGAAATCGGCAAGGTGATCGACGTGATCCGCGGCATCGCCGACCAGACCAACCTGCTGGCGCTCAATGCGGCCATCGAAGCGGCCCGCGCAGGCGAGCAAGGCCGTGGTTTTGCGGTGGTGGCCGATGAAGTGCGTGCGTTGGCTCATCGCACCCAAACCTCCACGGTCGACATCGAAAAAATGATTGGGGAAGTGCAGGTGGGCGCCGACGACGCGGTGGCCGCGATGAACAAAAGCCTGACCTGGGCCAACAACACCCAGACCCTGGCGCAAAATGCCGGCGAAGCGCTGCAGCGCATCACCGACAGCGTGGCGCTGATCAATGAGCGCAACCTGGTGATCGCCTCCGCCTCCGAGGAGCAAGCCCAGGTCGCCCGTGAAGTCGACCGCAACCTGCTCAACATCCAGGACCTGTCCACCCAGACCGCCGCTGGCGCCCATCAGACCAACGCCTCCAGCCAGGACCTGTCGCGCCTGGCCACATCGTTCAACGTACTGGTCAGCAAGTTCCAGCTGTAAGTAGCCTGCGTCGGGGCAGCGCTGTATCGTGCAAGGCACACCGGGACTCACCGGGACCTTGCACCCTTTCAGCCTGAACCGACCGATGACCACGCCAACCCTCTGCCCCGCCTGCGGCGCCCGCAACGACTGCGCCCTGGCCGACCCTCGCACCGTCGACCAGGCCTGCTGGTGCTACAGCGTCACCATCGACCCGGCGGTGCTCGAAGCGCTGCCCGATGATCTGCGCAACAAAGCCTGCCTGTGCCCGCGCTGTGCCCAGGTGGATGCGCAGCTACGCGGACTTGAGCAGCCGTAATGCGCGTCGATCGTTTCCTCAGCAACCTGCCACGTTTCAATCGCAAGCAAGTGCGTCTGCTGCTGGTTGAACGGCGCGTGACCGTCGACGGCGTTGCAGTCAGCGATCCGCACCATGAAGTGCGCGAATTCAGTCGTGTATGTGTTGATGATGAGGTTCTGCAGGCGGGCAAACCGGCGCGGTATTTCATGCTGCACAAGCCGCAGGGGTGCGTGAGCGCTACAACAGACCCGCAACACCCGACCGTGCTCGACTGGCTCGATGAACCGGACAAGGACGAGCTGCATATCGCCGGGCGCCTGGACTTCAACACCACCGGCCTGATGCTGATCACCAACGACGGCCAGTGGTCACGGCGCCTGACACAACCGCAGACCAAGCTGCCCAAGGTCTACCTTGTCGACACCGAACAGGACATCGGCCCGCAATACGCGCCGACGTTTGCCGCAGGCCTGTACTTTGCGTTCGAAGACCTCACCACCCAACCGGCCGCACTTGAGTTGCTGGGGCCGAGAACGGCGCGGCTGAGCATCGTTGAAGGGCGCTATCACCAGGTGAAACGTATGTTCGGGCATTTCGATAACAAGGTCATCGGCCTGCATCGCGAGCGGATGGGCCCCTTGGTGCTGGATGCAGCCCTGGCGCCGGGCGAGTACCGGGCGCTGACCGACGACGAAATCCGACAGGTTTGACGACCGTTCGGCCGGTGATGGCAAAAAACCGTTTTATAACCTTGCGAGGTGGCAGGTCTGCTGCTTGAATCCAAATCACCAGCCAAATTATGACTGGCGAGTCGCCTATAACTTCCAAGAAACACCTTGCCCCCGCCCGCGCTTGATCTACGGGCCTTCCAGGCAAAACTGCCCGCCATAACAACACCCGTCGGCCAGCCGTCAGCGGATCGACATGGGCGCTCATTTTCCAGGCGTATGCCTACCTGTCACAAAGCTCGTGCAGAGTTACCTGCGCGCCCTACCCGCTTGCCAGGAGTCTTACGACATGAGGCCAGAAATCGCTGTGTTGGATATACAGGGTCAGTATCGGGTTTACACGGAGTTCTATCGCGCGGACGCTGCTGCAAAGACCATCATCATGGTCAATGGCTCCATGGCCACCACGGCATCCTTCGCTCAAACCGTCAAAAGCCTGCACCCGCAATTCAATGTGGTTTTGTACGATCAGCCCTACGCTGGCCATTCCAAAATCCATAACCGTCATGAGCAAATGCTGACAAAGGACGTCGAAGGCCAGATCCTCCTGGAACTCATCGACCACTTCGCCGCCGAACACGTGCTGTCATTCTCCTGGGGCGGCGCCGCCACCCTGGTCGCCCTCGCCCACCGGCCGCGCCGTGTGGAGAAGGCAGTGATCAGCTCGTTCTCACCCGTGATCAACGCGCCCATGCGCGACTACCTTGAACGCGGCGTTGACTACCTCGGCAACCTCGACCGCGACCGCGTCGGCCACCTCGTCAACAACACCATCGGCAAACACCTGCCATCGTTGTTCAAGCGCTTCAACTACAAGCACGTGAGCAGCCTGGCCGAGCATGAATACGGGCAGATGCACTTTCACATCAGCCAGGTGCTCAACAGCGACCGGCTGTGCTACCTCAAGGCAGCCAAGCAGATCGACATTCCAGTGCTGTTCCTGAACGGCGAATGGGACGAATACACCAGCGCCCACGACGCCAAGCTGTTCGGCCAACACGTGGCCAACAGCAGCTTCAGCACCATCCAGGCCACCGGGCACTTCCTGGATATGGAGCACAAGGCAGCGTGCCGGGACAGCCGGGACGCGGTCGTCGGGTTCTTGAAATCAGAGCGGCCAGCCAGCCGATTGCGGTACCACCAAGGCCAGACACAGCATGCATTTGCAATCTGAAATGCGACCCTGTGCAGGAGAACGTCAGTGATTGAACGCAGACTTGCTCCTGCACAGGCTCCGTCCATCGGTTTATCCGACGCACGCAACCTGCACATTTTCCAAAGAAAAACTTCAAATCCCGATGAACATCTGGTACAAAGTCAGCCGCTCTGAGCGGGTATAGTTTAATGGTAGAACAGTAGCTTCCCAAGCTTCCGACGAGGGTTCGATTCCCTCTACCCGCTCCACTTAATTGTTGGTCCAACGTCAGGATGGTTTTGACGGGGGATGCATGAAAAAACCGGCCCTGGTGGCCGGTTTTTTTGTGCCTGAAATAAGGTGATTCGATAAGGGTGGCAGCTGCGCGCGGATAAATGCACCGGGTAGCTTTCGGGATACCGGCGCACTCGAGTGATACCGCGCACAGCTGCCGTCGAACGCCGAGGCTGACGATGCCGCCGTTGGAAAACCATAAATAGCTCACACAGCGAGTACAACCCGCGCCGTTCCGATGGGGGTGTAGGCAACGTCGCAAGATGAACAATCACATCACCGCTCGTCTACCATCCCCCTCTCCACCCACCACGCCAACGGCAACGTCAGCAACAACACTGCCGCCAACACCATCGCCGCCACCGGCGCGCCCAGCGCATCCCCAACGCTGCCAAACACCACGGGCGCCAGCGCCCCGCCGCCGATCGTGCCAGTGTAGAACAGCGCAAACGCCTGCTCCCGCCTGCCCGCACCGGCCAGGTCCGGCACGGCGCCGTACAACACCGAAGATGTGCCGTTGAGCACCAGGCCAAGCAGCGGCAACGTCAGCATCAAACCATTCAGCGGCAGGTACACCGCCGCCATGATCAGCAGCGCGGTGGTGGTTTCCGTCAGCCACACGGTCTTCATCATGCCAATGCGTGCTCCGAGATAACCGCAGAGCAATTTGCCGAACGCGCCACCGACAAACAGCAGGCTCAGGGCTAGGCCGACACCCGCCGTACCTGCGCCTTTGGCTTGCAGCAGGAACGGCAGGAACGTGAGAAAGCCCATGCGTACGGCGCTATCGAGGGTGCCGGTGCAGATCAGTGCGCGCAAGCCGCTGGCGGAGCCGATTCCACTGGAGGGTCTGGCCGTTTTCGTGGTGGCAGGTGCTCGCGACGGCGTAGGAATCAGCCACCACAACAGTCCCGCCGCCACCAAACCCAATAGCCCCAACAAGGTGGCACTGGCGCGCCAGCTGATGACGGTGAGCAGCAGGCCAACCAAGCCGGGGATCAGGGTTTTGCCGATGTCCCCGGAGAAATTGTACTGAGACAGCGCCTGCTTGATCCCACCCCCCTCCTCATAGGCATCGCTGATCATCGACGACGCCAGCGGGTGCTGCGTACTCGCGCCCAGGCCGCCCAATAACAAGGCCAGCAGCAACAGCACCAGCCCGGTGGCTTGCCCAACCATCAAGTAAGCGATACCCGCCAGCGCAGTCCCCCCCACCAGCAATGGTGTGCGCCCCCAGCGTTTGGCGGTACGACTCGCCAGCAGTTGGAACACAGCCATCATCCCGGAATAGGCGCCGCGCAGAAGCCCGATCTGCGCGTAGGACAAGGCGAACTGCGCCTGCCAGATGGGTAGCAGCACATAGATAACGTCGGTCAAGCCATCGTGTACGGCATGGGCGCTGCACCCGGCGATCAACGAACGACGGCGGGCAGAGCATTGGGAAGCGGGTATAACGACGGTGTCGGTCATGGCGTAGGAATCTGCTCAGGCTCAAGGCGCTTGCAGCCGGTCAAGACAGGCGCGACGTCATGAAACCTCTCGTTTTATGTTGTGAGGTCTTTATAGAATGCCCGGCAGGTCTTGAACCAATACCGAATTCACACCGATCAATACCCGAGGGCCAGGATGCTCGACCTACGCAAGCTGCGATACTTTCTGACGGTCGCCGAAGAATTGCACTTCGGTCGAGCCGCCATTCGCCTGCACCTGGCCCAGCCACCGCTGACCCGGCAGATTTCGGCGCTGGAGGCCGAGTTGGGCTTCAAACTGTTCGATCGCACCAGCCGCACCGTGACACTTACCGCTCAAGGCCGGTCGTTCTTGCCCTATGCGCGGGGTGTGCTGGAACAGGTGGAGCTGGCACAGGTGATCGCCGGCAAACTGGCCGCAGGCACCGCTGGGCAACTGGCACTGGGGTATGTCAGTTCGATTGCCTTGTCGGACCTGTTCAGCCAAGTGATCCATGCCTTTGCCCAACGCTTTCCCGACGTGCAGCTGACCCTGGTGGAATGCGCCTCCGGCAGCCTCGGCGCGCAGGTGGCGGACGGGCGCCTGGACATTGGCTTGAGCCGCCGGTTGCCGCAAAGCAGCGAAGTGCAGGCTCTGTCGCTGGGCCAGGAACCCTTGGTGGCCGCGTTGGCCAGCGACAGCCCGTTGGCGCGCCAGGCGCAGGTGAGCTTGGCGCAGCTCAGTGCTTATCCGCTGATCCTGTTTCCGGCGGATCATGGATCGGGACTGAACCAGTCCATCGAACAGCTGTACCGCGAGCATGGGCAGCCCCTGCGCGCGGGGCCGACCGGCCGACAGATCACCTCGATCATTGCCCTGGTGGCGGCAGGGCAAGGCGTGGCGTTGGTGCCGCAATGCGCGCAAAGCTTGATGCACAAGGGCGTGACGTACAGGCCTTTGGTGGAAGTGGATGCGTGTGCACAGTTGTTGGTGCTGACTCGTGATGTAGAAAAAAAACTATCTGTCCAAGCCTTTATGAGGGTGATAGGTGAAGTGGCAGACGCTCGATAGCAAGCAGAATGTTTACGAAGGATGCTTCGAGATCATTGCCGAAGAAGCCGCGGCGGCGGCGGCGGCGGCGCTGACGTTTCTGCAACAAGACCGCCAGCGCCACTTCAGCAAAGTCCGACTGTGGTGACGAGTTGATCTCTAAATGATGTCAGCTCCTCCCCCCTGACACCGAGATCACGCCCATGCTTGAACCCCAGCAACACACGCCAAAGGCCATACGACGCCAGGTGGTCGGCTGGGTACTGGTCTTGCCGCTGCTACTGTCGTTTATGAGGCTGCCGTTTTTCATCGGACCGGTCATCGCGGCAGGATCGATCGTCGCGTCGGCTTATGGCATACGGTTGGCCAGGCAACATGCCAACCGACGCTTGACCGTGTTCGCCTCCATCATCACCGCGTTCAATGTCATTTCACTGTTACTGACGGGAACAGCCTCATTTCTTAAGGCTTTGTATTCCATTTCCTGGATTTACTGGTATCCGCTCTACGCCAACTGGGTGTACTGGAACTTCTAGGCCCAGGAAAATTCAATCGCAAGAAACGTAGTTTCCAACCGGGCGGATACAATTACAGTGGCGCCATGACGTTCGCCCACAGGAGCCCACCCATGCCCTACGAATACAAACTCATGCCCTCCCCGGTCGGCCAGCTCACCCTGGTGGCGCGCGACGGCAAGCTCAGCGCAATCCTGTGGGAAAAAGAGCGCGCCAACCGCGTACGCCTGGGGCAATTGCAGGAGGCCAACAGCAGCCCGGTGCTGTTGGAAACCGAGCGCCAGTTGCAGGAATATTTCGCCGGCACCCGTAGTCAATTCACCCTGGAGCTGGACTTCAGCGGCACCGACTTTCAGAAACAGGTCTGGCAGGCACTCCTGACCATCCCCTTCGGCGAAACCCGCAGCTACAGCCAGATCGCCCGGCAGATCGGCAACCCCAAGGCCGTGCGCGCCGTGGGCGCGGCCAACGGGCGCAACCCGATCTCGATCATCGCACCGTGCCATCGGGTGATTGGCGCCTCGGGTGAACTGACCGGGTTCGCCGGTGGCCTGCAAGCCAAGCAATACCTGCTTGCGCTGGAAGGCACCGGCCAGGCGGAAATGGCGTTCTAGAGCGAATAAAAAACGGCGGTTGGAGAGGCTCCAACCGCCGTTTTTCAGTTCCGGCCAGACACTCAACCGTCGCCTTGATGGCCTTTACCGTAGGTCGACGCCAGGGCACGGGCCTTTTGCAGACGCTCCTCCAACTTGGGCAACGTCTCATCCACCAGCGCCTTGATTTCCGGCACATCCGACGCCGCACCTTCCTGTTTGAACAGGGCGATGGCGTCTTCGTTTTCCTTGACCTGTTGCGCGGTGTAGGCGGCGTCGAAGGAGTCGCCGTCCTTGAGCTCGGGCATCAAGGTTTCAGCTTTGTCGACGATCTTTTCCCGCGGCGCCACAGGCAGCTCCAGCTTCTTGGCGATGGCCGCCAGGTGCTGGTTGGCCAGGGTGCGTTCGTTGATCACCTCGATGGTGTAATCCTTGATCTCCTGGGACGAGGTCTTGGCGTGGGCCATGCGACTGGTTTCGATATCGGCCATCCCTTTGGCCGAGGCCTGCTCGATGAATTCAGCAGGCGACTGGGCGAAAGCATTGCTGGCGCCGAGGCCCAGCAGCATCGCGAAACTGGCGGTGCGTAACCGGATAGCCATGCGGCTCATGATGGGTTCCTCCAGGGCAAAATTAGGCGAGGGGGAATACACCCCGCCCTGAATTCGAATTTTCAGGGCGGCAAAGGTTTAGAAAAAACTTGCCAGTGCGACGAACGGTCGTGATTGCGTCACGCCGGCTTACTGGCAAACAGACCCGGCAGCGCATGGGCCAACGCATTGATGGCAAAGCCGATAAACATCACCCCACAAAGCCTGGTGATGAGGATTTCATGCCGCTGATACACCGTGCGCACCCGCTGGGCGCCGACCACGCCAATCAGGATCGCGTAGGCCAGCACGCCACCGACGAAGCTGAGGAAGATCAGCGCAGGCAACATCGACCACGTCAGCAACTCGGCACGACTGGACAACAACGCCGTAAAGGTTGCAACCGCCACCGGGTACGCCTTGGGATTGGTCAGGCCGAACAGGATGCCGTGCCAGAACGGATGCCGCGCAGCGCCTTGGGGTGCATCGCTGCTGCGGCGCTGGGTGCGGATCGCACGCCAGCCGAGCCAGAACAGATACAGGCCGCTGAGCACGCCCAGCACATCAAATGCACCGCTGCCCACCTCCCGCGCACCAACGATGGCGATCAGCGCCGTGCTGCACCACACCACATCGCCCAACAAGTGCCCGCACAGAAAACCCGCCCCGGCGCGACGGCCACGGGCGGCGCCGATGCCGAATACGGCGAGGACGCCTGGGCCCGGGGTGATACCGTAGATAAAACCTGAAGCGAGGACGGCGAGCAGCAAGGAGGGGGTCATGGGCGCGACTCTGACGGACGGTTAAGGGTGGAAAGATTCTGCATGTTCTACCTCGCAGCGCAATGCTGAACACACTTCTATATCAGTCAATACACCCCGCATCCGCCCCAGCAACCACTGCAACCCCGAATCCCCACCCCGCCGCACATGCCACGCCAGCTCAAACGCGAACGACGGAATATGAAACGGCGGCGCCACGGCCACCAAATGCCGGTGATCGATGTTCAGCAAGCCCCGCGACGACACCGTCAAAATCAGATCCGTGCCCTGGATCAACTGCGGCGCCACGCCCCAGTGCGGCAGGCTGATCGCCACATGCCGGCGCTCACGAATTGCCGTCAATGCGCGCTCGATTTCCGGCGTGCCGCTGCCTCGCATTTCCAGCAACACATGGGGGCGCGAGAGGTAGGTGGGCAGGTCCAGTGTGCCACCCTCCGGCAAGCTGTTGCGGTCCACCAGGCAGGTGTAGTGCTCTTCAAACAGCGGTGTAGTCCGCAGTTCCGCCGGCATGTCAGGAAAGACCCCGGCAGCCAGGTCGAGATCGCCATTAAGCACCCCATCCACCATGCCCTCGCGGCTGGCCTGAATAATTTGCAGGTCAATACCCGGCGCTTCACGGCGCAGCATGCGCACCAAATCAGGTAGGAAAATCGCCGCACTGTAGTCCGACATCGCCAGGCGAAACCGCCGCTTGGCCGACGCCGGATCAAATTGATTGGGCGCCAGCAACGCCTGTACCTGGGCCAAGGCTTCGGCCAGTGGCGCCGCCAACTCCAAGGCGCGCGCGGTGGGTACCAAGCCGCCACCCTGGCGTACCAGCAACGGATCGCCGAGCACATCGCGCAAGCGCGCCAGCGCATGACTGACCGCCGGCTGGCTCAGGTGCAAACGCTCGGCGGCGCGGGTGACGTGTTGCTCGCTGAGCAAGGCGTCGAGGATCACCAGCAGGTTGAGATCGATGCGGCGCAGATCATTCATCAGCTGCATGCTCGGCATAAGAACTTGGAATTTAAATTTGCGCGACGAATACCTTAGAGTCCAGCAAAACCTTTGGGAGATTCATGATGACCACGTTGCATTGGCTGGGTTTATTGGCGCTGGCAGTGATCGCCGGGGCAGTGGTGCCGTTTCAGAGTGCGATCAACGCCAACCTCGGGCGCGGGCTCGGGCACCCGTTGTGGGCCACCCTGGCGTCGCTGCTGGTAAGCATTGTCGTGTTGCTGCCGGTGATTGTGGCGCTGCGCTTGCCCCTGCCGAGCCTGGGTTTTATCAGCAAGGCGCCGTTGTGGATGTGGGCCGGTGGCGCATTTGGCGTGTGTTTTATTTCCCTGGCGTTGATGCTGTTGCCCAAGCTCGGTGCGTCAGGATTTATTGCACTGGCCATGGCCGGGCAGATGCTCGCCTCGTTGCTGCTCGATCACTTTGGCCTGTTTGGGCTGGCGGAGCGGCAACTGACAACGCCCCGGGTGCTGGGGGCGTTGTTGTTGATTGGCGGGGTGGCGTTGATTCAGTTTAGCGCCACGCCAGCCAAGGCCTTGGCCGCAGCGTGATAATTCGTCAACGCTTGTCGGACGTACGCAGCTTTTGTGGCAGCCCCCACAACAACAGCGCAGCGGCGATCAACGCACACACACCAATCACGTAGAGCGCCGGGGTGGTGCTGCCGCTGATGTCCTTGATCCGCCCAACCATCACCGGGCTGACAATACCGCCCAGTTGTCCCAGGGTGTTGATCAAGGCAATCCCGCCCGCCGCACCGGCACCCGCGCCGGCCAGCAGTTTGGGCGGCAAGGTCCAGAAGGTCGGGATGGCAGCGATGATCCCCGCACCCAACAGGCCCAGCGCCACGATCAGGAACGTGGTGTGGTCGTCAAAGATACCGGCACAGAAAAACCCTACCGCGCCCAATACCACCAACCCACTGACAAACTTGCGGCGTTCACCGGTGGCATCCGACCAGCGTCCTACCAGCACCATGGTGATCGCACCACAGATATAGGGGATGGCGGTCAGCAAGCCGATCACCACCGAGCTTTCGATACCGGTGCTGCGGATCAATTGCGGCGCCCAGAAGTTAAGGCCGTAGGACGCTACCTGGATCAGGAAGTAGATCAGCCCCAGCATCAGGAAACCGGGAATTCGCAAGGCCTGGAGCAGCGAGCCCTTCTTGTGGACCTCATGCACGGCGATGCGGCTGGAGAGCAAGGTTTTTTCTTCGGCGCTGAGCCACGGCGCATCTTCAATACGGTCCTTGAACTGCGTCAGCACCATCCACGCCAAGACCACGCACGGCATACCACCGAGCAGGAACAGCCAGTGCCAGCCGCGCATCTGCAGCACACCGTCCATGTGCTCCAGCACCAGCCCGGAGAACGGCGCCCCCACCAGCCCGGCAAACGCCGAAGCTAGGAACAGCATCGAGGTAATACGCCCACGGAAGTCCTGGGGAAACCACAGCGTCAGGTAATACAGCACGCCCGGCGCAAAGCCTGCCTCCATGGCGCCAATCAGAAAGCGCAGCACGTAGAACTGCCACTCAGCCGTGACAAACACCATAGCCGCCGTCGCCAGCCCCCAGGACACCATGATCCGCGCGATCCACCGACGAGCCCCGACCTTGTAGAGCATCATGTTGCTCGGCACTTCGAAAATCACATAGCCAACCACAAACAGCCCAGCCCCCAAGCCGTATGCGGTGTTGCTCAGGCCAAGGTCGGCCTGCAGCTGGAACTTGGCGAAGCTGATGTTGATACGGTCAAAAAAGGCGAACAGGTAGCAGACCATGATCAATGGCATCAGACGCCAGGCGACCTTGTTGACCACGGCTTTGATCGGATCGACTTCACCTGCCGGGCGCGCGCCGGCCTCTAACGGATTAGTGCTCATGTTTTCTCTCCAGCGGGCTGCTCACGGGCGCCCGATTGTTTTTGTTGTCTGGTGCGGGGTTACAGCGTGGCGATGTACGCCGGTGGTGGATGCAGGTCGCAATTGCGCCCGGCCTTGGCCACCTGGCCGGGCAGTTCGTGCCCCAGCAAGGCCGGCAATTGGCGGGACAGGTGCAGCAGGTGCGGCAAGTCGATCCCGGTGTGAATGCCCACTTCTTCGCACAGGTTGACCAGGTCTTCGGTGCAGATATTGCCCGACGCCCCCGGCGCAAACGGGCAGCCGCCAAGGCCGCCGAGGGCCGCGTCAAACCGCCGGGCCCCAGCCTCGTAGGCCGCCAGCACGTTGCACAACCCCAGGCCGCGGGTGTTGTGGAAATGCAGGGTCAGGTCATTGGCGGGCACACGCTCCAGCACACGCTTGACCAGGCGCTCGACCTGACGCGGGTTGGCCATTCCGGTGGTATCGGCAAGGCTGATGCCCTGAATGCCCAGCTCGCGATAAGCATCGACAATCTGCAGCACGCGATCCTCATCGATCGCTCCTTCGAACGGGCAACCAAAGGTGGTGGCGATACTGGCGTTGAGGCGCACGGGATGGTCGGCGGCAAAGCTGACAATATCGCCGAACGCCGCCAACGACGCCTCGCATCGCATGCGCATATTGGCCAGGTTATGGGTCTGGCTGGCAGACATCACCAGATTCAACTCATCGGCGCGGGACTCGATGGCGCGTTGGGCGCCCTTGAGGTTGGGGATCAACGCCACGTAGATCACACCGGCCTTGCGCTGGATGCCCTGGAACACCTGCTCGCCATCGCGCAATGCGGGAATGGCCTTCGGTGACACGAACGAACCGGCTTCGATCCGCGAAAAACCGGCCAGTGAAAGCTGGTCGATCAGGGCGATCTTGTCGGCGGTCTCGACCCAGGTCGGCTCGATTTGCAGGCCGTCCCGCGGGGAGACTTCCTGCACGATCAGCGGGTCTGAATAGTCGTGAATCATTGCACCACTCCGGACGTTTTCAGGCGTTGAATATCGGCGCCGGTAAGACCCAGGCTGCCAAGAATGTCATCCGTATGTTGGCCCAGGGCCGGACCCGACCAGTTCACCCCGCCAGGCGTTTGCGAGAGCTTGGGCACGATGCCGGGCATCTTCACCGACACGCCGCCGGGCAGCTCGGCGCTGAGCAACATGTCCCGCGCCTGATAGTGCGGATCGCTGACGATGTCCGCCACGGAATAGATGCGTCCGGCCGGCACTTCGGCGGCTTCCAGCGCGCTGAGTACCTGGTCGATGGGCAGGCTGCTGGTCCAGTGGGTGATCGCCGCATCGAGCAGCCCGCTCTTGGCGGCGCGGCCATCGTTATGGGCGAACTCCGGCGCTTCGCCCAGGTCGGCGCGACCGATGGCGCTCATCAGGCGCTTGTAGATCGGGTCGCTGTTGCCGGCAATCACCACGTAGGCGCCATCGGCGGTCAGGTAGGTGTTGGACGGCGCGATGCCGGGCAAGGCGCCGCCGCTGCGTTCACGCACATGGCCGAGCATGTCGTATTCGGGCACCAGGCTTTCCATCAGATTGAACACGCTTTCGGCCAGCGACACATCGACGATCTGCCCATCGCCCTGCCCGGTCTTGACCCGCAACAGCGACATCAGCGCGCCGATCACACCGTGCAGGGACGCGAGGGAATCCCCCAGGCTCACCCCGACCCGCGCCGGAGGCGAGTCCGGGTTGCCGGTGGTGTAGCGGATACCGCCCATGGCCTCGCCAATGGCACCGAAGCCAGGACGGTCGCGATACGGGCCGGTCTGGCCATAGCCAGAGATGCGCACCAGGGTCAGCTTGGGGTTGAGGGCGTGCAACACGTCCCAGCCCAGGCCGAGTTTTTCCAGGCCACCGGGACGCAGGTTTTCGATCAGCACGTCGGCATCGCCGAGCAGTTGCTTGATCAGGTCCAGGCCTTCGCCGGACTTGAGGTCCAACGCCAGGGACTTCTTGTTGCGCGATTGCAGGTACCACCACAGCGACGTACCTTCATGCAGCTTTCGCCATTTGCGAAGTGGATCGCCCTGGCCAATGGCTTCGATCTTGATCACCTCGGCGCCAAACTCGGCCATCAGCCGGGCGGCGAACGGCGCGGCAATCAGCGTGCCGATCTCGATCACCTTGATACCGCTCAGGGGACCCGTCATGGTGTGGACCTCTTATTCTTGGAATATGGCGCCAAGACTAGAGGGCCAATACAGGAGAAATCCAACCGTCAGTTGGCAAGTAGCGTTCGCGAAAGGCGAACGATCGAAGAATTATCTGTAGGACTCAGACGTATTGCTCAGGTAATCAAAGAGCAAACGACTCACTGGCGACAGTTGCGCCTCATCACGTACCACCAGGATCAGGCTGCGATCCGACCAGGCATCCGTCAGCGGCACGGCATGCAAACCCAGGGCGCGGCCGAACAATTCGTACGCCTTGCGCGGCAGAATGCCGATGCCCATGTTCGCCTGGACCATCCGGCACATCGCATCAAACCCCGGCACATGAATACGCAGGCGCAGCATCTTGCCCGCCTCCCGTGCGGCGGCGTGGGTACGCATATTGATCGAGCTGGCGGCGTGCAGGCCGACATAGTCGCTGTCCAGGGTTTCGGCGAAGGCCAGGCTATCGCGGGCTGCCAAGGCGTGATCCGCGGGCATCAGCACCACCAGTTTGTCGAGGCGATAAATCACGCTGGGCAGGCCTTTGATGTCGGTGTCGCTGGAGCAGATGCCCAGGTCCGCCACGCCATCCAGCACACCCTGGACCACGCCGTTGCTGGGGCGCTCCTCCAGGTCGGTTTTGACCTGAGGGTGCAGTGCGGAAAAATCCCGCAGGTCTTCGGGAAGGAACTCAATGATCGCCGAGAGATTGGCCAGCATCCGCACATAGCCGCGCACACCATGGCTGTGTTCGCCGAGTTCCAGGCCCATTTTCTCGACGTTGAACAGCATCTGCCGTGCATGGTGCAACAGGGTTTCACCGGCGGCCGTCAGGTCCATGCCCTTGGCCCGCCGCACAAACAGGCTGACGCCCAGCACCTGCTCCAACTCCATCAGCCGCTTGCTGGCAGCCGACACCGCAATGGCTTCGCGCGAAGCGGCACGGGTCAGCGTGCCCTCTTCAAACACCGCGACAAACAGTTGCAAGGTGATCAAATCCAGGCGGCGCACCAGGCTCTTGTGCAACATCAGCGGCGCTCGCCGGCCAGTCGATTGATCTCGGCCTGCTCCACCACCGGTTGTGGCGCGCCCTGGCTCGCCGCCTGCAACATCGCCCGGCCAACAGTCTCGGTGCTGACAACCCAACTTGGCTTGACCTGGCGTACAAGCGACAGCAACGGCCCGAGCACGGCATAAAACCCTTGGTACAACGGCGTCTTCGACCGCACCCCGTGCAGCGGCTGGATCACCCCTGGCCGGAACAGATACACCGCCTTGAACGGCAAGCGCAGCAAGGCATTCTCGGTCTTGCCCTTGACCCGCGCCCACATCGACTTACCCGCCTCGGAACTGTCCGTACCGGCGCCGGACACATAGATAAACGTCATCTGCGGATTGAGCCGCGCCAACGTGCTGGCCGCGACCAACGTCAGGTCGTAGGTGAGGTGGGTGTACCGGGGTTCACTCATGCCCGCCGACGAAACGCCGAGGCAGAAGAAGCACGCATCAAAACCTTGCAGCAGGTTTTCCAGGGGTTGGAAATCCAGCATGTCGCTGTGCAACACCTGATGCAGCTTGCCGTGTTCCTGGGTCAGGGGCGTGCGGCCAACCGCGACCACTTCCTGCACGTCAGCGGCCAGCAGGCATTCACGTAGAACACCTTGGCCGACCATGCCGGTGGCGCCGAATAACAGAACTCTCATAGGGGGACCTCAGCGGCAAGCCGCAAGCTCAAGCTTCAAGTTGAATGCGATTTCACTTGTAGCTTAACGCTTGCGGCTCGTCACTGCCCCGCTAGAAAGCGCTGCGAAAGATCTCTTCTATCTGCCTTTGATCCGCGCGCCGTGGGTTGGTCAGCCCGCACGCATCCTTCAAGGCGTTGGTGGCGAGCAGCGGGATGTCCTGCAACTTGGCGCCCAGTTCACGCAGGCCAGCGGGGATGTCGACGTCCTGGGACAAACTGCGAATCGCCGCGATGGCCGCCTGGGCGCCCTCTTCCACGGTGATGCCCTTGACGTCGGCGCCCAGGGCGCGGCCCACGTCGCACAAGCGTTTGGCGCTGACGCTGGCGTTGAAGCTCTGCACATGGGGCAGTAGGACAGCGTTGCACACGCCGTGGGGCAAATCGTACAAGCCGCCCAGTTGGTGGGCCATGGCGTGTACAAAGCCCAGCGACGCGTTGTTGAACGCCATGCCGGCGAGGAACTGCGCATACGCCATGTTTTCCCGCGCGGCCTTGTCGCTGCCGTCGCGCACGGCCAGGCGCAGGTTGGCACTGATCAGTTCGATGGCCTTGATCGCGCAAGCATCAGTGATCGGCGTGGCGGCAGTGGACACGTAGGCTTCGATGGCGTGGGTCAAGGCGTCCATGCCGGTGGCGGCGGTGAGGCCCTTGGGCATGCCGACCATCAATGCCGGGTCGTTGACCGACAGCAGCGGCGTGACGTTACGGTCGACGATGGCCATTTTCACGTGGCGGGTTTCGTCGGTAATGATGCAGAAACGGGTCATCTCGCTGGCGGTGCCGGCGGTGGTGTTGATGGCCACCAGCGGCAGTTGCGGCTTGCTCGATTGGTCGACCCCCTCGTAGTCGCCGATATGCCCGCCATTGGTGGCGCACAGGGCGATGCCCTTGGCGCAGTCGTGCGGCGAACCGCCGCCCAGGGACACCACAAAATCGCAGGCGCTCGCCTGCAAGAGCGCCAGGCCGTTCTCGACGTTTTCCACGTTGGGGTTGGGTTTGGCGCCGTCGTAGATCACCGAGTCGATGTCCTGCATCGCCAGTTTCTCGGCGATCATGTGGGCCACGCCCGCCTTGGCCAAGCCGGCGTCGGTGACGATCAGCGCCTTGCGAAAGCCGTAGTTGCGAATGGCAGTCATGGCTTCGTCGAGGCAATCAGTGCCCATGATGTTGACGGCGGGAATAAAGAAGGTGCTGCTCATGGCGAATCCTCAGAGGCTTTATGCCTACAGAATCAACCCGTGGCGCGCAGCGCATCTTGATCAGGATCAACGCCCGCTCGTGATAAAGTCACCGCCCAGCCGATTTCGAGTAGACCCGCCGCAATGAAGGATTTCCAGGATATTGACGCCCACCTTGAAGACTGGAGCGCCCTGCGCAGCGCGATCGACTTCAGCGGCATTCTGATCGGCAACGGCGCCAGCCGTACGATTTGGGAAGACTTTGCCTACGACTCGCTGTTCGAAAACGCCCGCACCGTCGAAGAAAAGCCCCTGAGCCAATCCGAGCTCAGCGTGTTCGATGCCCTGCAAACCCGCAGTTTCGAGCAAGCCCTGGGTGCCCTGAAAACCACCAGCCGGGTCAACAAGGCGCTGGCAGTCAGCTCGGCGGCGCCGCGCAATCGCTACTACGCGATCAAGGAAGCGCTGATCAATACCATCCACGCCGTGCATATCCCGTGGCGTCTGGTGCAACCGTCGACATTGGCGACGATCAACCGCGAACTGGCAAGCTACTCCACGGTATTCACGAGCAACTACGACTTGCTCAACTACTGGGCGATCCTGCACGCGCCGGGCATTGACGACCTGTTCCGCAGCGCCGACGCCAGCTTCGACCTGCGCAACACCCGCACCGACGCCACGCGCATCCTCTACCTGCACGGCGGTCTGCACCTGGTGCGCAACCTCGACGGCACCGCACGCAAGCTGCCGACCACCGACAGCACCTTGCTCAGCAGTTTTGCGATCAACAACACGATCAAGACCCTCGACGATGTGCCACTGTTTGTCAGCGAGGGCAAGGTTGAAGAGAAGCTCAAGACCATCCGCAGTTCGGATTACCTGTCGTTCTGCTATGAGCAATTGCTGACCCATGAAGGGGCGTTGTGCATCTTCGGCCACGAATTGGGGGCACAGGACAAACACTTGGTGGATGCGATTCGCCAGGCGGGATTGACCACCTTGGCGATTTCGGTGTCGGGACGCAGTGATGGGTTTATTCGTCAGCAGAAGCGGCGGTATTCGCAGCTGTTCGAGGGAACCGATGTGGAACTGAGGTTCTTTGCCGCGCGTACCCATGCGTTGGGCAATCCTGCGCTGTCCGTGCCCGTCGAACGCTGAGAAAAATGTGGGAGGGGCGTGGCCCCGATGCCGGAGTGTCAGCCACTGCATGCGTTGGCTGAACCAGGGTCATCGAGGGCAAGGCCTCTCCCACTTTTTTAGAGACAAATAGCAATGGTTCTCGATACCATTCGCGACTTTCCTACGTCGCGCTTCGTCAAGAAGGATATTCATGTCTCGCCCCAAGCCCGACCCGCTGTCGGCCGATGCCTTTCGCGGGTTCTATACAGATATTCTGTATTTCCTGCGCAAACGCACGGACAACGCCAGCGACGCTGCGGACATGACCCAGGACGTCTTCACCCAATGGCTGGACTACCGCGACCGCGCCAAGGTCGAGCAGCCGCGGGCGTTTCTGTTCCAGATGGCACGCAACCTGCTGCGTGATCACTGGCGCAAACAGAAGGTGCGCCATACCGTCCACAGCGATCAGGCCGAACGGGATGCCGAGCCGGTCACCGACGAGCACAACGAGCCCATGGCCGCCGTGCAGCGCTTGCAACGCCTGGAACAGTTGAAAGAAGTCCTCGCCGAGCTCTCGCCCCGCCGCCGAGAAGCCCTTATGCTGCACCGCTTCGAAGGCCTGAGCCAGGCGCAGATCGCCGAACGCATGGGGATTTCCACCAGCATGGTGGAAAAACACATCGCCTTCGCCCTGCTGCATTGCAAGCGACGCCTTCAACACGAACCCGGCACGGAGCAGCCAGAATGAACCGCCTGAGCGACACAGACGCAATGGACATCGAAGAGATCGACTCTATCGACGCCCAAGCCGCCAGTTGGTTTACCCGCAACCGCAACGACCCCGACCGTACCGAGCGCAAGGCCTTTGCCGCCTGGCAGGCCGAGCCTGCGCATGCCCGCGCCTATGCCGAGTTCGAGCAACTGTGGGCCGACCTGGCCCAATTGCAGCAACTGAACAAACCCGTGGCGCTGCCCAAGCGCAAAGCGCCGATGTGGCGCCCGGCTCTGGCGGTGGCCGCCGCGTTGGTCTGCGCCGTGCTGGCCAACAGGATCGACACGCCACGCGAGCTTTTTCACACCCAGGTTGCCGCCCACGCCAAGGGCATGCGCACCTTGAACCTGCCCGATGGCAGCACCTTGTATGTAAACGCCAACACCCGCGTGCGCGTGGATTTCAGCGCCTACCAGCGCATTCTTCACCTGGACAAGGGCCAGTTGTACATAGAGGTCGCGCCTGACAAGGAACGCCCACTGTTCGTACAAGCCGGCGCAGCGAATGTACGGGTGGTTGGCACCGGTTTTGACGTGCGCCGCAGCCAGCAGCAACTGGTGGTCAGCGTCGCCCATGGCCAGGTCGCCTTCGCACCCGATGCCAAAAGCCCCGTCGCACTGCTCGGAGCCCAACAACGCGCCACCTTCAACTACGCCAAGGGCACCCTGCAGCAGCAAAGCCTCACCGGCGAAGAAGTCGCCGACTGGCGCAGCGGGCACCTGGCATTTCGCAATCGCGAGCTGGCCAGCCTGATCGACGAACTGGGCCTTTACCGCCCGCAAGCCCCGATGCAGGTCAGCCATGCCGTGGCGCAACTGAAGGTCTCGGGCAACCTCGACGTAAACGATCCGGACGCCCTGCTCAGCGCCCTCCCCGCCCTGCTGCCGGTAAAAACCGTGACCTCAGCCGATGGCATCATCAGGATCGAAGCAAGCAAATAATATCTATTTGAGAATATTTTGCATTCGCAGGTGTGGATTTATTTACCTGCCCCGTCTCCCTCCGGTCTGCATTTGATACGTACACCTTTTGGCTAGTTAGCCGCACCGGGGGATTTCATGTTTCGCGCGCCTTGCCACGCTTCGCACCTGTTTCTTCGACCGACCCTCATCGCCAGTTGCCTGGCGTTCAGCCTCAGCGCCCAGGCGGATTCGCTCAAGCTGCAACTGCCCGCCCAGGCGCTGGCCACGTCTCTGAGCCAAGTGGCGCAGCAGGCTAAAATCCAGCTGCTGTTCGATGAAACGCTGCTCAAGAACGTGCAGGCGCCAGCGCTCGACGGCGACTTCACCCCGGAAGTGGCCATTCGCACCCTGCTCAAGAACGGTGAATTTACCCTGATCAGGGTCGGCAGCACCTACGTGGTCAAGCCCGAAGACCCCAAGACCACCAACAGCGGCGCCGTGCAACTGGATGCCCTGAGCGTGATCGGCACCGGCAACAAGGTCGACTCCACCACCGTCGGCCGCTCAACCCTGCGCCAGGCCGACATCGACCGCTACCAGCCCAACAACATCCCATCGCTGTTGCAGACCCTGCCAGGCGTGTTCATGGGCGGCTCGTCCAAGCCGGGCGGGCAGACCATCAACATCCGTGGCTTCGGCGAGGCCGAAGACGTACCGATGTCGGTGGATGGCGCGACCAAGAGCGGTTTTGAGCGCTACCAGCAAGGCACGGTGTTTATCGAGCCCGAGCTGATCAAGAGCGTCGAAGTGGAGAAAGGCCCCTACTCGGCCTTCACCGGCAACGGCGGCTTTGGCGGCTCGATCATCATGGAAACCAAAGACGCCCCCGACCTGCTGGAAGACGGCCGCAACGCCGGCGCCATGCTCAAGTACGGCTACGCCAGCAACGACCACGAGCAGGTCTATAGCTCAGCCGTCTACGGCCGCACCGACGACGGCCGCTTCGATGCGCTCGCCTACCTGACCCAGCGCGACGGCGGCGACATGAAACTGGCCGGCACCCCGCCCGATCCCGACAACAAGTTCCCGATCAACCCCAAGCGCCTGCCCAACAGCGCCCAGGATGTGGACGGCAAGCTGTTCAAGGTCAACGCGCACTTCACCGATGAACACAGCATGGGGTTGTCGTACTCGCGCGCGAGCAGCGAGCGCTGGACGCCGTTCTCGGCCAAAAGCTATCCCACACCGCCGCTGCAATCGGCCATCGACCGCTATGGCTACGAGGGCGCACTAAAGCGCTTCCTGGCCAACCGCACCACCGTCGACACCACCTACTCCGGCAAGTACGTCTACCAGCCGCTGGACAACCCGCTGATCGACTTGAAGCTCAGCTACTCGGTGTCCCGCACAGACCAGACCGACGAGCGCAACGAGGACGCCTCGTTCAGCCTGGCCACCGGCGGGCGCAAGATGGACACGGCCTATGGCGACAAGATCCTGGAGTTGCGCAACACCAGCCTGTTCAACACCGGGCCGCTGGAACACGCGCTGACCACCGGGGTGCAGATCCGCAAGCACAAGCGTGAAACCGAAAGCTGGATGCCGGGCGCCACCTACAACACCGCCAAGTACAACTACGGGCATTTCCAGCCGTACTTCATGCCCCACGGCAAAGTCGACACCCATTCGTTCTACGTGCAGGACGCGGTGACGATCGGCGACGTGACCATCACCCCGTCCCTGCGCTATGACCATGTGCGCAACCGCGGCGAAGCCAACGACGCGCCTTACTACAGCAACCCCGATCCCAGCATCGGCCACGACTACAGCGACAAAACCTACACCGGTTGGTCGCCGCGCCTGGCCGCCTACTGGGCCATCACCCCGGATGTGGCGATGTTCGCCAGCTGGAACAAAACCTGGCGCGCCCCGGTGATCGACGAACAATACGAAGTGCAAGGCCTCGGCAGCCGCACGTCCACCAGCCTCAACCTCAAGCCGGAGCGCATCACGGCGATCACGGCGGGTAACGTCACCAACTTCTCCAACCTCATCGGCCATGGCGACAACCTGCAACTGCGCACCACGCTGTTCCATAACCGCATCGAAGACGAAATCTTCAAGGCCACGGGCATCGGCTGCGACCGGCAAAACAGCGTGTCCGGCACCATCGACAACGTCTGCACCAGCGCCGACATGGCGGCCAAGACCAACTACCGCAACGTCGGTGGCATGACCATCAAGGGCTTCGAGCTGGAAGCCTATTACGACTCGACTTACGTGTTCGGCTCGGTGACCTACTCCTGGGCTACCGGCAAACGCGACAACCCCTACACCAACCCGTGGGCCACCAGCACCCACGTGTACGCGCGAGATATTCCACCGGCCAAATGGGTGCTGATGATGGGCAACAAGATCCCGGCGTGGAACGCGCAGGTCGGCTGGACCGCGCAGTTCGTGCGCAAGACCGACCGCCTGCCCAGCGACAAATACTCCAGCGGCTTCAACAGCAGCGTGGGCGACACGTTCTACGACCAATACGCCAACGACGACTACGCCAGCATGGGCCTGTTCGCCAACTGGAAGCCGCAGCAAGCCGGCCTGAAAGGCACCGAGGTCAACTTCACCGTCGATAACCTGCTCAACAACAACTACCGCCCGGCACTCAGCGGCGACCGCGCCTACAGCGAAGGGCGCAACGCGAAGATCAGCGTTACGCGGTTCTTCTAACCGAGCGAGCCGGTCGAGTGGGAGCTGGCTTTTGTGGGAGCTGGCTTGCCTGCGATAGCATCACCTCGGTGCAACAGGCATACCGAGGTGCCTGCATCGCGGGCAAGCCCAGCTCCCTACACACACCCGGTTCCTCCAGCATGCAACTGTACGGATAAATCCGCACCCAGCTGTAGGCCCTTGATCGGCGGGGGTTGTGGCTAGATGGGCTTCCCTTGAAGCCCTATCGATTTCGGTCCCACTCCATGAGCTCGCGCGAAAACACCGGTATGGCCCTTGGCCTGCTGGGCGTCATCATCTTCAGCCTGACCCTGCCCTTCACCCGCATCGTGGTGCAGGAAATCCACCCGTTGCTCAACGGCCTCGGCCGTGCGTTGTTCGCGGCGATCCCGGCGGCAGCCTTGTTGCTGTGGCGCCGTGAACAGTGGCCGAGCTGGCGCCAGGTGCGCGGGCTGTGCCTGGTGATTGCCGGGGTGATCCTGGGCTTTCCGGTGCTGTCGGCGTGGGCCATGCAAACCCTGCCGGCGTCCCACGGCGCGCTGGTCAACGGCCTGCAACCGCTGTGTGTGGCGCTGTATGCGGCGTGGCTGTCCCACGAGCGGCCGTCAAAAGCCTTCTGGGCCTGCGCGGCGCTGGGCAGTGGGCTGGTGTTGAGTTATGCCTTGATCACCGGCGCGGGCAGTATCCAGGCGGGCGACTTGCTGATGCTCGGCGCCATCGCCGTGGGCGGCCTCGGGTATGCCGAAGGTGGCCGCCTGGCCAAGGAGATGGGCGGCTGGCAGGTGATCTGCTGGGCGCTGGTGCTGTCGACGCCGCTGTTGATCGGCCCGGTGTGGTACTTGGCGGCGCAGCATCAAGGCGCGGTGTCGATGCGTACGTGGTGGGCGTTTGGGTATGTGTCGCTGTTCTCGCAGTTCCTGGGGTTCTTCGCCTGGTACGCCGGGTTGGCCATGGGCGGCATTGCGCGGGTCAGCCAGATCCAGCTGTTGCAGATCTTCTTCACCATCGCGTTTTCGGCATTGTTCTTTGGCGAACACATTGAGCCGATTACCTGGGTGTTTGCCTGTGGGGTGATTGTGACGGTGATGCTGGGGCGCAAGACTTCGGTGCAGCCTGCGCCTGCTCTCAAGCCAGACACGGTCTAAATGTGGGAGCGGGCTTGCTCGCGAATGCGGTGTGTCAGTCACACATTTTTCAACTGATCCACCGCGTTCGCGAGCAAGCCCGCTCCCACAGGGGATAGCTGTTCAGTTCAGGTAGCCATCCGCACGCAGCAGGGTTTCCAGGCAGTGTTCGGTGATGTGGTAGAACGCCTTCAGCTCCTGGATTTTTTCCAGCAACTGCGCGTTATCCAGCGGCTGCTCACGCTTGACCGCCAGAATCATCTTGTTTTTGTTGGTGTGATCCAACGAGATGAATTCAAACACCTTGGTTTCATATCCGCACGCTTCGAGGAACAACGCACGCAAGCTGTCGGTCACCATCTCGGCCTGCTGCCCCAGGTGCAAGCCGTATTGCAGCATCGGCTTCAACAGCGCCGGGCTCTGGATCTGCAGGCGGATCTGCTTGTGGCAGCACGGCGAGCACATGATGATCGACGCGCCGGAACGGATACCGGTGTGGATCGCATAGTCGGTGGCGATGTCGCAGGCGTGCAGGGCGATCATCACGTCCAGTTCGCTCGGCGCCACGCTGCGCACATCGCCACATTTGAACACCAGCCCCGGATGTTCCAGGCGCGCGGCGGCGCTGTTGCACAACGTCACCATGTCTTCGCGCAACTCGACGCCCGTCACCTCGCCCTCGGCCTTGAGGGTGTTGCGCAGGTAATCGTGGATGGCGAAGGTCAGGTAACCCTTGCCCGAGCCGAAATCGGCGACGCGCACCGGGCGGTCCAGTTTGAGCGGTGAGCTGGTCAGCGCATGGCTGAACACTTCGATGAACTTGTTGATCTGCTTCCACTTGCGCGACATCGACGGGATCAGCGCCTGCTTGGCGTCGGTCACGCCCAGGTCAGCGAGGAATGGCCGGCTGAGGTCGAGGAAGCGATTCTTCTCACGGTTGTGCTCGGCGCTCGGCGCCTCGCGCAGTTGCTGCGGCTTGCTTTTGAACAGCGAGCTTTTGTTCTTCTTGCTGTATTCCAGCTGGGCTTCGTCGGTCAACGACAATAAGTGCGCGTTCTTGAACTGCGCCGGCAGCAGCGCGGCAATCGTCGCCACGCCCTCGGCCACGGGGAAGTTCTTGGTGATGTCGCGGGTTTTATAGCGATAGACGAAGGACAGGCACGCCTGCTCCTTGACCGTCACCGCCTTGATGATCAGGCGCTGCAACTCGGCTTCGTCACCGACGTACTTGGCCAGCACCAGCTTGATAAAGGCGTTCTGCGCGAGGCTTGTGCCGAGCAGTTCGATGAACTGGGCGTGGTGGTCGCTGACAGGTTGAGCGGTGACAGACATGAACAAAAACGCCTCGGGCTGGGAATGCCGGGCATTTTAGGGGGGACGGGGCTTCAGGGCACGGGGTTATTTGACTAACGGTAATTGTATTGCCGACACAACACCCAATGTGGGAGCGGGCTTGCTCGCGAATGCGGTGGATCAGACAATGAATCTGTTGACTGACACACCGCATTCGCGAGCAAGCCCGCTCCCACATTTTTAGTTGAGTACGATCAGGCGATTGGGCAATTCATTGCGGGTTTGCGTCACCGGCACATGCACCTTCAACAACTCGCCACACGCTTCGATGCAGTCGATAAACCCCGCCAGCGTCTGCCCCTGCTTCACCTGTTGGGTAAACGCCTGCACGATGGCATCCCAACTGCTGTCATCCAGGCGCTTGGAAATCCCGTCATCCACCAGGATCTCCACATACCGCTCCGCCTCGCTGACAAAAATCAGCACGCCGGTGCTACCCAGGGTGTGGTGCAGGTTCTGCTCCAGGAACTGCCGGCGGGCCAGGTTGGATGCGCGCCAATGGCGCACCGAACGCGGGATCAAGCGCGTGGTGACCTTGGGCAAGCGGAACACCAGGCACAACACGATGAATGTCGCCCACTGCGCCAGCAGCAAGGTGTACATGGTCATGTAGCCCGACAGGTAATGCACCACGCCGGGCACCACCAGCGCGATCAGACTGGCCCACAACAGCGGGATGTAGGCGTAATCGTCGGCGCGGGCTGCCAGTACCGTCACCAACTCCGCGTCGGTGGTTTTCTCCACGCGGGCGATGGCTTCGGCGACTTGGCGCTGCTCGTGTTCAGTCAGTAATGCCATGGTTATCGTTGCTCTCTCATTATTATCATCACCAGCCGCCCGAAGCCCCACCGCCGCCGAAACCACCGCCGCCGCCACGGAAACCGCCGCCGCCACCGCCGCCACCACCACGGCCGCTGCTGCTGAGAATCGCCAGCAGGATCGCGCCCACCGGCAGGCCCAGGCGATTGCACAACCACAACACGCCGATCAGCAGGATAAACAAGCCAATGGAAAACCCGGGATTATCCTTGGCAAAGTTGGCATCCGCCACATGCGCCGGCACGGCCAGCGGTTCGCCGCCCACCACCTGCAGCATCGCCGCCACGCCGTCGCTGATGCCCTGGCTGAAGTTACCAGCCTTGAACTTCGGTGCGATCACCTGGTTGATGATCACCCACGCTTGCGCATCGGTGAGCACACCTTCCAGGCCGTAGCCGACTTCGATGCGCAATTTGCGCTCATCGCGGGCGACGATCAGCAGTGCGCCGTTGTCCTTGCCCTTCTGGCCGATGCCCCAGTGGCGGCCCAATTGGTAACCGAAGTCTTCAATGGGCACGCCTTGCAGGTCGGGCACGGTGACCACCACGATCTGGTCGCCCGAGGTCTGCTCCAGCGCCTGCAATTGCTGGGTCAGCCGCTCGCGCGTGGGCGCGTCGAGCATCTGGGCGTTATCGACCACCCGCCCGGTCAGCGCCGGGAATGTCAGCGCCGCCTGGGCCACGCCCACGCAAGCCAACAGCCACAGCGCCAGGCCTATCCTTAGTAAACGCATCGACACCTCAGTGCAGCTTTACTTGAACTTCACTTGCGGCGCTTTATCGGCGTCGGCGCTGGTGGCTTCAAACGAGGCGCGGATCGGCAAGTCGCTGTACATCACGCTGTGCCACAGCCGGCCCGGCAAGGTGCGGATCTCGGTGTTGTAGGCCTGCACCGCCTGGATAAAGTCGCGGCGCGCCACGGCGATGCGGTTTTCGGTGCCTTCAAGCTGGGATTGCAGGGCCAGGAAGTTCTGGTTGGCCTTGAGGTCCGGATAGCGCTCGGACACCACCATCAGGCGGCTGAGGGCGCCGCTCAAACCGTCCTGGGCTTGCTGGAACTGCTTGAGTTTTTCCGGGTTGTCGAGGGTGCTGGCATCCACCTGGATCGAGGTGGCCTTGGCCCGTGCTTCGATCACCGCGGTAAGGGTGTCCTGCTCATGGGCGGCGTAGCCCTTGACCACTTCCACCAGGTTGGGGATCAGGTCGGCACGCCGTTGGTACTGGTTCTGCACCTGGCCCCAGGCGGCTTTGGCCTGTTCGTCCAGTGTCGGAATATTGTTGATGCCGCAACCGCTGAGCACGCTGCTGATCAATAACAATGCCGCGGCTTTCAAGCCCCAGCGGTAACCCTGTGCTGCTTGCATGGTGTTTCTCCTGGCGAACTTTGATGGAATTTGGCAACCGTGAGGCATAATCCGCTACCACGACTGGATTGCATCGAATCAATCAGCTAAAAAGATGCCCACCGCAAACAAGAGTTCCGAAGTGTGCGGCATTTGTCGGTATAACACTCGAACAACAACGTACGCTCCCCACATTTTGGCAGAACAGCGCATTTTCGCTGTGCAGTGAGCCGAAAAAGGATATTCATGAAAAAGCTGTGTTTGCTCGGCCTTGTTGCCACTCTGGCCAGTCACCCCGTATGGGCAGAAACAAAGCCTGCTGCGCTTAAGGACAAGGACGCCTTCGTCAGCGACCTGCTCAAGCAGATGACCCTCGATGAGAAGATCGGCCAATTGCGCCTGATCAGCATCGGCCCCGAAATGCCCCGCGAGCTGATCCGCAAGGAAATCGCCGCCGGTCGCATCGGTGGCACCTTCAACTCGATCACCCGCCCGGAAAACCGTCCGATGCAGGACGCGGCGATGCGCAGCCGCCTGAAGATCCCGATGTTCTTCGCCTATGACGTGATCCACGGCCACCGCACTATCTTCCCGATCAGCCTGGCACTGGCCTCCAGCTGGGACATGGACGCGATCCACCGCTCCGGGCGCATCGCCGCCCAGGAAGCCGCCGCCGATAGCCTCGACATTACCTTCGCGCCGATGGTCGACATCTCCCGCGACCCACGCTGGGGCCGTACCTCCGAAGGTTTCGGCGAAGACACCTACCTGGTTTCGCGGATTGCCGAAGTGATGGTCAAGGCGTTCCAGGGCACCAGCCCCGCGAATGCCGACAGCCTCATGGCCAGCGTCAAGCACTTCGCCCTGTACGGCGCGGTGGAAGGCGGGCGCGACTACAACGTGGTCGACATGAGCCCGGTCAAGATGTACCAGGACTACCTGCCGCCGTACCACGCGGCGATCAAGGCCGGTTCCGGCGGTGTGATGGTGGCGCTGAACTCGATCAACGGCGTGCCCGCCACCGCCAACACCTGGCTGATGAACGACCTGCTGCGCAAGGACTGGGGCTTCAAGGGCCTGGCCGTGAGCGACCACGGCGCGATCTTCGAACTGATCAAGCACGGCGTGGCCAAGGACGGGCGTGAAGCCGCCAAGCTGGCAATCAAGGCCGGTATCGACATGAGCATGAACGACTCGCTGTACGGCAAGGAATTGCCAGGGCTGCTCAAGTCCGGCGAGATCGAACAGAGCGACATCGACAACGCCGTGCGCGAAGTACTCGGCGCCAAGTACGACATGGGCCTGTTCAAGGACCCGTACCTGCGCATCGGCAAGGCCGAGGACGACCCGGCCGACACCTATGCCGACAGCCGCCTGCACCGCGCCGAAGCGCGTGATATTGCCCGGCGCAGCCTGGTCTTGCTGAAAAACCAGAACAACACCCTGCCACTGAAAAAATCCGCGACCATCGCCCTGGTCGGCCCGCTGGCCAAGGCCCCGATCGACATGATGGGCAGTTGGGCCGCCGCCGGGCGCCCGGCGCAATCGGTGACCCTGCTGGACGGTCTGAACGCGGTGATCGGCGAAAAAGGCAAAGTGATCTATGCCCGCGGCGCCAACATCACCAACGACAAGGCCGTGGTCGACTACCTCAACTTCCTCAACTTCGATGCCCCGGAAGTGGTGGACGACAAACGCGCACCGCAAGTGTTGATCGACGAAGCGGTGAAAGCCGCCAAGAGTGCCGATGTGATCGTGGCAGCGGTGGGTGAGTCCCGTGGTATGTCCCACGAATCCTCCAGCCGCACCGACCTGAACATCCCGCAGAGCCAGCGCGACCTGATCAAGGCGCTGAAAGCCACCGGCAAGCCGCTGGTACTGGTGCTGATGAACGGCCGCCCGTTGTCGATTCTCGAAGAGAACCAGCAGGCCGACGCGATCCTGGAAACCTGGTTCGCCGGCACCGAGGGTGGCAACGCCATCGCCGACGTGCTGTTTGGTGACTACAACCCATCGGGCAAGCTGCCGATTACGTTCCCACGTTCGGTGGGGCAGATTCCGACCTACTACAACCACCTGACCATCGGCCGGCCGTTCACGCCGGGCAAGCCAGGCAACTACACCTCGCAGTACTTCGATGACACCACCGGGCCCTTGTTCCCGTTTGGGTATGGCCTGAGCTACACCACGTTCAGCCTGTCGGACATGGCATTGTCGTCCACCACCTTGAACAAGACCGGCAAGCTCGACGCCAGCGTCACCGTGAAGAACACCGGCAAGGTCGACGGCGAAACCGTGGTGCAGCTGTATATCCAGGACGTGGCCGGTTCGATGATCCGCCCGATCAAGGAGCTGAAGAACTTCCAGAAGGTGCTGCTCAAGGCTGGCGAAGAACGCACGCTGCACTTCAGCATCACCGAGGACGACTTGAAGTTCTACAACACCCAGCTCAAGTTCGCGGCGGAACCGGGTGAGTTCAATGTGCAGATCGGGTTGGATTCCCAGGATGTGCAGCAGCAGACGTTCGAACTGCTCTAAAACCGTACGCGGTCAAAAAAAAATGTGGGAGCGGCGGTGCGACGATTCGACTTGCTCGCGAAGGCGTCGTGTCAGCCACTGAAGAGTTGGCTGATCCACTGCATTCGCGAGCACCGCCGCTCCCACATTTTGCTCTCAGCGGTCTGGTTAACCGCGTCGGTTGAGCACGTTGACCACCAACCGATCAATCCACCCCCACACCCGCTGCTTCACTCGCCGCCACAACGGCCGCGACTTCCACGCCTCCAGGCTGACCGCCAGGCTCTGGGCAAAATCCCGCTCGAAACTGCCCGCCACCGCTTGCGTCAACTCTGGGTCCAACGCTTCCAGGTTGGCATCGAGGTTGAAGCGCAGGTTCCAGTGATCGAAGTTGCACGAGCCGACACTGACCCAATCGTCCACCAGCACCATCTTCAGGTGCAAAAAGCATGGCTGGTATTCAAAGATCTGCACCCCCGAGCGCAGCAGGCGCGGGTAATACCGGTGCCCGGCATAGCGCACGGACGGATGGTCGGTGCGCGGGCCGGTCAGCAGCAAGCGCACATCCACCCCGCGCCCTGCCGCCCGGCGCAATGCGCGGCGCACGCCCCAGGTCGGCAGGAAGTACGGGGTCGCCAGCCAGATACGTTGCTGGCCGCCGTTCAAGGCGCGGATCAGCGATTGCAGAATATCCCGATGCTGGCGGGCGTCGGCGTATGCAACACGTCCCAGCCCCGGCCCGGTGGCGGGCATTCTTGGCAAGCGCGGCAAGCCGAAACGGGTCGCGGGTTTCCATTCGCGGCGGGCGGCGTTGGCGTGCCATTGGCGGTCGAACAGCGCCTGCCAGTCCTGCACCAGCGGGCCGCTGATCTGCACCATCACTTCGTGCCAGTCGGCCGTGTCGTGGCCCGGGTTCCAGAATTCATCGGTAACACCGGTGCCGCCGACGAAGGCGCAGCCCTGGTCGACCAGCAACAGTTTGCGGTGGTCGCGGTACAGGTTGCGCATCCAGCGCCGCCAGTTCAGGCGATTGTAGAAACGCAGTTCCACACCGGCATCGGTCAGGCGTTTGAGCAGCCCGAGGGTAAACGCCAGGCTGCCGTAGTCATCAAACAGGCAGCGCACCCGCACACCCCGTTCAGCGGCAAGCACCAACGCCTGCACCATGGCCTCGGCACAGGCGCCGGCTTCCACCAGGTACAACTCCAGTTCAACCTGCCGCTCGGCACGGGCAATCTCCACCAGCATCTGCGGGAAGAAATTCGGCCCGTCGATCAACAACTCGAAGCGGTTGGCGCTGCGCCACGGGAACACTGCGCCGCCCACGGTCAGCGCGCCGTAAAGATCAGCACCGCACCCACCGGCACCGACAAGCTGATCGACGCCAAACCGGCCGCCTTGCGCAACGCTGCCACGCCGGGCATCAAATCGAAGTCCTCGGCATGCATCACCACCGGCTCCAGGGTCACGACCTGGAAGCGCCGGTCATCCAGGCGCGTGGCGAGCAGTTCGGCGTTGTAGGTCTGGGTCTTGCCGTGCAAGGTGACGCGCAGCGGCAAGCGCAGTTCCAATTGCGCGCCGGGGGCCAGGTCATTGATGGGTTGCAGGTTGATCTGCGCGTTGATCAGCGCGTCGGGAAAGGTCTTGATTTCGAACAGGTCATTGCGCATACGCTCATCGCGCAACGGAATGCCGCTGTTGATCGACTCCAGCTCCACTTCGACCTGCGCCGCGCCGTTGCCGTCGACTTTGCCATGCAACACCAGAAAGCGCTGCACTTCGGCGATGTCAGTGTTTTTGCTGGTGACGAAGGACAGGCGTGAGGATTCGTTATCCAGATACCAGTCGGCATGGGCAGGCACGGCAGCGGCGGCCAACAGAGCGAAGGCCAGGGGTTTGATCAGCATTAAAGACTCGTAGGGAGAAAAACCTGCACGAACCTTAAGCGCAATGTCCCAAGCGGCGCAAATCCAATCTGGGCACGGGTTTGAGTGGAGTGGCGCTTGTGTGGGAGCGGGCTTGCTCGCGAAAGCGGTGGGTCAGTCAACTATTCAGTGGCTGACATGACGCTTTCGCGAGCAAGCCCGCTCCCACAAGGGATATGAGGCGTATCAGGGATTGAGGCGGCAGCCCTGGCGGTCGCCAAGCCAGCGCGCCGTGTGGGTACGCCCCATCCCGCTGGCGGTAACTTCGCTGCGCTCGGGGTTATCGCTCAACGCACTGGTGGGCACGTATTGCTTCACGTAACCACGGCAATACTCGGCGGGGTTGTTCGCCACATAACGGCACGAACAATATTCCTTGGCGGTATACGCCGCGATGATGTCGGGAAAGGCTTGCAGGTTGACGCGCTCGTGCCAGGCCCAGCCCAACAGGGCGAGCAACAGCACGATCAGCAGGCTTGTAAACGGCCGACCACGGATCATGGCTGCACCGCCGCGAGCACGCGCTTGAGCAGTTCGTTGTGGCGGTAACTGCCGTCGCGATCATCGCCGTAGCGCACGATCACCAAGTGTTCGTCGGGCATCACATACAACGCCTGTCCCCAATGGCCCAGGGCGGCGAAGGTATCGGCGGGCGCATCCGGCCACGGCCTTTGGGCGCCTTGATTGAGCCACCAGTGCCCGCCCGGCACGGCTTCATCCTGGCCGGCCTGGTAGTGGGCAAACGCCTGGCGATTGAAGGCAATCCATTCCTTGGGCAGCAACTGCTGCTCGCCCCAGCGACCGTCCCGCGCCATCAACAGGCCGACGCGCGCGAGGTCGCGGGCAGTGAGGTAGGCGTAGGACGAGGCGACATAGGTTTCATCGGCATCGGTTTCCCAGGTCGCGTTGTGAATGCCCAGCGGCTTGAACAGCGCATCCCACGGGTAACTCATGTAAGCCTTGTGGCCAAGCATGCCCTTGAGGGCGGCGGACAGGATGTTGCTGTCGCCGCTGGAATAACGAAACACCTGGCCCGGCGCGTGGGCGGCGTCGGTGTCGGCGGCGAACTCAGCCATATCGCGATGTCCACGGGTGTAGAGCATCGCCACCACCGAGGATTTCAGCGGGGCGTATTCGTAGTCCTCCTGCCAGTCCAGACCCGAGGCCCAGTGCAACAGGTCGGCCATCGTCACCGTGGGGTGCTGCTTCATCGGCGGATAAAACCGCGCAGCCGGGTCGGTCAGTTTGAAGCGGTTTTCACCGTAGGCCACGCCCAACACCGTCGCCATCAGGCTTTTACTGACAGACCAAGTGAGGTGCGCAGTGCTGGCCGTGGTCGGCGCGGCGTAGCGTTCGTAGATGACCACGCCATCATGGACCACCAGCAGCGCATCGGTGCGAATGCCTTGGCGGGTGGCATCGTCGCGCGGGGGAAATGCGTAGGCGTTCAAGGCATCGAGCGCGGGGCCTTCGATTTGCGAGCCCCTGGCCCACTCCTTGGCAGGCCAGGTTTCGGCGTGGGCGGTAACGGTGACTGACAGCAGGGCAACACACAACAGGCCTCTGACCATGGACGCGGACTC
Organism: Pseudomonas sp. FP2335; assembly: GCF_030687535.1. NCBI lineage: Bacteria > Pseudomonadati > Pseudomonadota > Gammaproteobacteria > Pseudomonadales > Pseudomonadaceae > Pseudomonas > Pseudomonas sp. FP2335. The sequence goes on along the minus strand of NZ_CP117437.1, from coordinate 1,585,093 downwards.
AAGGGGGGCATTCAAGCCCGCGAGGCTAGCGCAGGGCAATGACAGATTTGCGACAGAGCAGCCTGTCATCCAAGCGTCACCATAACTTCATGGAGATGACACCGGGCCTCCATAGCCTGAGTTTGGACAACAAAGTCGACCGGCCGAAATCGTGGCCGGCACTCGGAGACTCGCCATGACTCAGATCGCCCGCATCAGCGACACCGGCAATGAACGCCGTCTGCAAGCCGAACGCCTGGTTGGCGCGCAGGCATTGCAGGAAGCCCAGGCCTTGCGGTTCAACGTGTTCAGCGGCGAATTCAACGCCAAGCTGAAAGGCGCGGAACTGGGTCTGGACATGGATGACTATGATGTTCACTGCAGCCACATCGGCGTGCGGGACTTGAACAGCGGTCGTTTGGTGGCCACCACCCGCTTGCTCGACCACGCGGCCGCCAGCACCCTGGGTCGGTTCTACAGCGAAGAAGAATTCAGCTTGCATGGCTTGCTCCACCTGCAAGGCCCGATCCTGGAAATCGGCCGCACCTGCGTCGACCCGGCCTACCGCAACGGCGGCACCATCGCCGTATTGTGGGGCGAGTTGGCCGAAGTGCTGAACCAGGGCGGCTACAGCTACCTGATGGGCTGCGCGAGCATCCCGATGCACGATGGCGGCATCCAGGCCCACGCGATCATGCAGCGCCTGCGCGAACGCTACCTGTGCAACGAACACCTGCGTGCCGAACCGAAAAAACCACTGCCGGCGCTGGACCTACCGTCCAACGTCATCGCGGAGATGCCGCCGCTGCTCAAGGCCTACATGCGCCTGGGTGCGAAGATCTGCGGCGAGCCGTGCTGGGACGAGGATTTCCAGGTGGCCGACGTGTTCATCCTGCTCAAGCGCGATAACTTGTGCCCGCGCTACGCCCGCCACTTCAAGGCGGCCATGTGATGAGCCGCCTGCGGGTGTACGGGCGCATTGCCCGCGTGCTGGTGGTGGTGGCGCTGGGCTTGAGCATGGCCAGTGTGTTTGGCCTGTTCGAGCGTTTGGGTATCGCCAATTCGATGCCGCGGCGCCAGCGTTGGTCGCGGTTTTTCATGGCGCGGCTGACCAACGCCCTGCCCTTTCGCGTCACGGTACACGGTGAGCTGCCGACCCAGCCGATGCTGTGGGTGAGCAATCACGTGTCGTGGACCGACATTCCATTGCTGGGCGCCGTGGCGCCGATGTCGTTCCTGTCCAAGGCCGAAGTGCGCACCTGGCCGGTGGCCGGTTGGTTGGCGGCGAAGGCCGGTAGCTTGTTCATTCGCCGTGGTTCGGGCGACAGCCAGTTGATCCGCAAGCAGATGACCCGCCATCTGGAGCAACAGCACCCGCTGCTGATGTTCCCCGAAGGCACCACCACCGACGGGCGCAGCCTGCGCACCTTTCACGGGCGCTTGCTGGCCAGTGCGATTGATGCGGATGTGGCGCTACAACCTGTCGCGATCCGCTATCTGCGCGAGGGTCAGGTGGACGCATTGGCGCCGTTTATTGGCGATGATGATTTGCTCTCGCACCTGATGCGCTTGTTTGCCAATGATCAGGGCGATGTAGAAATTCATCTGCTCAAGCCGATTGCGTGCGCCGGGCAGGAGCGTGCGGCGCTGGCGTATCAGGCGCAGCAGGCGGTGCAGAAGGCGTTGTTCGGGCCGGTGCCAGAGGCTGAAGAGGTAGAGGCTCGACCTGCATTTGCAGCATGAACACAGTTCAAAATGTGGGAGCTGGCTTGCCTGCTCCCACATTTAGATCTCAGTGTTCAGTTGGGCTTGTGCAAAAGCCTGTAGCTGTGGATAGAACACTCGGAAGTCGTCACTCAGCGGTTCATACAACACCCGCAATTCCTGCATGGCATGTCCGAGCTCCTCAGGCTGCGTCAACCGCCGCGAAATCCCCCGCAGCACCTGCTCCATCACTGCAAACTCACGATACGAACCCAACCAGTCATCGGCCGCCATATACGGCGCAATCTGCGCCAGCCGCCCCGGCAGTTGTGGCTCGGCCGCCAGCACGCGGTACACCTGCGAGGTGAAGCGCTCCAGCGGCTGGTCGGCATACAGCGCCCAATCCCGCGCCAAGCAGTGGTCGAAAAACACATCGAGGACGATCCCGGCATAACGCCGGCGGGTCAGGCTGAAGCGCGACAACGCCTGCCCCACCAACGGATGACTGTCGGTAAAACGGTCGATGGAACGATGCAGCTGGATCGCCGCCTCGATTGACGGGCTGAACTGGCCTTGCAGGCGGCCTTTGACGAAGTCGCCATAGAGGCTGCCCAGCAGTTGCGCAGGAAGTTGGCCGCCCAGGTGCAGATGTGCGAGATAATTCATGGCGCGCAGTTTAGCACTGCCGCCAACGTATCGTTATAACCCGATATACCGATTTGGCCTGTTCTCAGAGCAAAATCATATTGGTATATCGGGATATAACGATTTAAGGTTCGCCTCATCGCGATATAACGCTTCAAGACACCGAGCACCTGCCATGTCCATCGACCTCGACGAAATAATAAAAGCCCTGGCGCACCCAGTACGGCGAGACATCCTCAACTGGCTGAAAGACCCGAAAGTGCAATTCCCCGAGCAACTGCACAACCACGAATACGGCATTTGCGCCGGGCAGATCGACCAACGCTGCGGCTTGTCCCAGTCGACCGTGTCGGCCCACCTGGCGACCTTGCAACGCGCGGGTTTGATCAGCAGCCAGAAGGCCGGGCAGTGGCACTTTTTCAAACGCAACGAGGACACCATCCAGGCGTTCCTCGATGCGCTCACTACAGAACTCAGCGCACCGCTGTAAAGGAACCCCAATGCCCCTCTCGCTACTCATACTGGCCCTGAGCGCCTTCGCCATCGGCACCACCGAGTTCGTCATCATGGGCCTGTTGCCCGATGTGGCGGCGGACCTCGGTGTGTCGATCCCCGGCGCCGGTTGGCTGGTCACCGGCTACGCCCTGGGCGTGGCCATTGGCGCGCCGTTCATGGCACTGGCCACCGCCAAGCTGCCGCGCAAGGCCGCCCTGGTAGCGTTGATGGGCATCTTTATTGTCGGCAACCTGCTCTGCGCCCTGGCAAGCGACTACAACGTGCTGATGTTTGCCCGTGTGGTCACCGCGCTGTGCCACGGCGCGTTCTTCGGGATCGGTTCGGTGGTGGCCGCCAACCTGGTGCCGGCCAACAAGCGCGCATCGGCCGTGGCATTGATGTTCACCGGCTTGACCCTGGCCAACGTGCTGGGCGTACCGTTGGGTACGGCGTTGGGCCAGGCCGCCGGCTGGCGTTCGACGTTCTGGGCGGTGACCGTGATTGGTGTGGTCGCGCTGATCGGCCTGATCCGCTTCCTGCCGGCCAAGCGTGACGAAGAAAAACTCGACATGCGTGCCGAACTGGCGGCCCTTAAAGGTGCTGGTATCTGGTTGTCGCTGACCATGACTGCGCTGTTCTCCGCGTCGATGTTCACCCTCTTCACCTACATCGCGCCGCTGTTGGGCGACGTCACCGGCATCTCGCCCCAAGGCGTGACCTGGACCCTGCTGTTGATCGGCCTGGGCCTGACCCTGGGCAACATCGTCGGCGGCAAGCTGGCGGACAAGCGCCTGGCCGCGACCCTGATCGGCGTGTTCATCAGCATGGCGGTGGTGTCCACCGCGCTGAGCTGGACCAGCATCGCCGTGATCCCGACGGAAATCACCTTGTTCCTGTGGGCCACCGCCGCGTTCGCCGCCGTGCCTGCGTTGCAGATCAACGTCGTGACCTTCGGCAAAGCCGCGCCGAACCTGGTGTCCACCTTGAACATCGGTGCCTTCAACATCGGCAACGCCCTTGGCGCCTGGGTCGGCGGCAGCGTGATTGCCCACGGTTTCGGCCTCACCAGCGTGCCATTGGCCGCCGGTGCCCTGGCGATCCTGGCGCTGCTGGTGACCCTGATTACTTTCCGTCAGAACGGCGATGCCGACCTGGCCCCTGTGACCAACTGATCAACTTCAAAGAGAAGGTGTTTTCCCATGACGACTATTTTCGATCCGATCAAACTGGGCGACCTGGAACTGTCCAACCGCATCATCATGGCGCCGCTGACCCGCTGCCGTGCCGATGAAGGTCGCGTGCCCAACGCGCTGATGGCCGAGTACTACGTGCAACGTGCTTCCGCCGGGCTGATCCTCAGCGAAGCCACCTCCGTGACGCCGCTGGGCGTGGGTTACCCGGACACCCCGGGCATCTGGTCCAACGACCAGGTACGTGGCTGGGCCAACGTCACCAAGGCCGTGCACGCCGCGGGCGGCAAGATCTTCCTGCAACTGTGGCATGTGGGGCGCATCTCCCACCCGTCGTACCTGAACGGCGAAACCCCGGTGGCCCCGAGCGCAATCCAGCCTAAAGGCCACGTCAGCCTGGTGCGCCCACTGGCCGACTACCCGACCCCACGTGCCCTGGAAACCGCGGAAATCGCCGACATCGTCGACGCCTACCGTACCGGCGCCGAGAACGCCAAGGCCGCCGGCTTCGACGGCGTGGAAATCCATGGTGCCAACGGCTACCTGCTCGACCAGTTCCTGCAAAGCAGCACCAACCAGCGCACCGACAACTACGGCGGCTCCCTGGAAAACCGTGCACGCCTGCTGCTGGAAGTGACCGACGCCGCCATTGAGGTCTGGGGCGCAGGACGTGTGGGTGTGCATTTGGCACCACGTGCCGATTCCCACGACATGGGTGACGACAATCTGGCAGAGACCTTCACCTACGTCGCCAGCGAACTGGGCAAGCGTGGCATTGCGTTCATCTGCTCCCGTGAAAAAGAAGGCGCGGACAGCCTCGGCCCACAACTGAAGAAAGCGTTCGGCGGCACCTATATCGCCAACGAACGCTTTACCAAGGACAGCGCCAACGCCTGGCTGGCCTCGGGCAAGGCGGATGCGGTGGCCTTTGGTGTGCCGTTCATTGCCAACCCGGACCTACCGGCGCGCTTGAAGGCTGATGCGCCGCTGAACGAAGCGAATCCGCAAACCTTCTATGGCAAAGGCCCGGTCGGCTACATCGACTACCCGACCCTCGCGCTGTGATGTAACAAGCTGAAACGAAAAAGCCCCGGCTCGCAGGAACCGGGGCTTTTTCATGGGGGCCAGGAAACATTCCTTCACACCCCTGCAACAAAATCCCTACAAAATACTTAGCCGGCTACCTATCAACCCCCGGCCAGCGCGTATATAAAGTCACCCCACAAATACGGCACAAGGACGATTGACCATCCTTAGGCTTTACTGTTGACACAACCGGATGCAATTACGCATTTTGTCTCAATTGCGCAGGTTGGGGCTCAAGCGCAGCATGTCGAGCCCTATATCAACCCAGCGCTCAGCGTCCTGATGCAGTTGGAAGCTGTCGGGGACCAGCAACCATTGGCCGATCAACCCGTTGATATAGGCATGAATGCACACTGCACCACGGGTGGTGTCGAGGTTTTCCGGCAGTTGACCACGATGCACTGCATTGCGCAGGGTCAAGCCGATACGCAGATTGCACTCCAGGCTGTGAGTCTGGCGTTGACGGCGCATGTCGCACATTTCATCGGTGAATTCGCACTTATGGAACAAGATCTCATTGATGCGCCGGGTTTTCGGGTCAAGGGCCACCTGATGGTACAAGTGAATCAACAGCTTGCGCATGCAGCCCAGCGGGTCGAGTTCATCCTCGCTTTCACTGGCCCGGGCCAGTTCGTCCAGGGGTTCGTGCAGGGTGTCGAGCAACGCCTGGAGCAAATCGGATTTGTTACTGAAATGCCAATAGATGGCACCCCGCGTCACGCCGGCCAGCGCAGCGATATCCGCCAGAGTGGTGCGTGCCACACCGCGCTCATAAAAGGCCTGCTCGGCGGCTTGGAGAATCTGGCTGCGCGTTTCCTGAGCTTCCTCTTTGGTGCGACGAACCATGGCAGTAAAACCTCAATCAGGACACTTGAGACTATCGTTAACGCAGAATTAATAGCCGTTGACGATCATCTGAATATTTGTGGGACGGCACCATCGTGGGTGCCGAACGTAATGAAATCGAGGCTTTGGGCACTGCTTTGTCAACATTACGCGAAGCCTGTCAAGAGTTTACAAACAACCGTGAACGTAAGTATATTGCGTAGCAAGCTACTTATCTACTCACAGCTTGTTTTTCACCCTTCCACATTTCTTGTGCGCATCCTGCGCGCCTGACCCGAGGATCTTCATGCAACTTAAGCCAGCTGTTACCGCTCTGGTCACTGCCGTCGCCCTGGCATCGCTGCTCAGCGGATGTAAAAAGGAAGAAGCGGCTCCGCCCGCCCAAACCCCTCAGGTCGGCGTGGTCACCATTCAACCGCAAGCCTATACCCTGACTTCCGAGCTGCCAGGCCGCACCACCGCCTACCGCATTGCGGAAGTTCGCCCACAGGTCAACGGCATCATTCTCAAGCGCCTGTTCAAGGAAGGCGGCGACGTGAAGGAAGGGCAACAGCTCTACCAGATCGACCCGTCGGTGTATGACGCCACCCTGAAAAGCGCGCAGGCCAGCCTGACCCAGACCAAGTCCATCTCCGATCGCTACAAGCAGTTGGTCGATGAGCAGGCCGTCAGCCGCCAGGAATACGACACCGCCGTCGCCAACCGCATGACCGCGGAAGCCAACGTGCAAACCGCCCAGATCAACGTGCGTTACACCAAAGTATTCGCGCCGATCTCCGGGCGTATCGGCCGTTCTTCGGTGACCGAAGGCGCGCTGGTCAGCAATGGCCAGACCGATGCCATGGCGGTGATCCAGCAACTGGACCCGATCTACGTCGACGTCACCCAGTCCTCGGCTGAAATGCTGAAACTGCGCCGCGACCTGGAAAGCGGCCAACTGGAAAAAGCCGGTGCCAATGCCGCCAAGGTCAAGCTGACCCTGGAAGACGGTAGCGCGTACGGCCAGGACGGCAAGCTGGAATTCTCCGAAGTGTCGGTTGACCAGACCACCGGTTCGGTAACCCTGCGCGCCGTGTTCCCCAACCCTGACCACACCCTGCTGCCCGGCATGTTCGTTCATGCCCAGTTGCAAGCCGGTGTGAACAGCAAGGCCATCCTGGCGCCACAGCAAGGCGTGACCCGCGACATCAAGGGCATCCCGACGGCATTGGTGGTGAACAAGGACAACAAGGTCGAGCAACGCACCCTGGTTGCCAACCGCACGTCCGGCGCCTACTGGCTGGTGGAAAAAGGCCTCGACGCCGGTGACCGCGTGATCACCGAAGGCTTGCAATTCATCAAGCCGGGCATCGAAGTCAAGGTCAAGGACGCCGACAACGCCAAGCCTGCCGGTTCAGCTCCCGCTCCTGCCGCCGCTGCTGGCCAGGGGGAGTAACCCATGTCGAAATTTTTTATCGACCGTCCCATTTTTGCCTGGGTAATTGCCCTGGTGATCATGCTGGTCGGGGCACTGTCGATCCTGAAGTTGCCCATCAACCAATACCCGGCCATCGCGCCAACCGCCATCGACATCCAGGTGACCTACCCAGGCGCGTCCGCACAAACCGTGCAGGACACCGTGGTGCAGGTCATCGAGCAACAGCTCAACGGTATCGACAACCTGCGTTATGTCGCCTCGGACAGTAACTCCGACGGCAGCATGACCATCACCGCGACGTTCAACCAGGGTACCAACCCGGACATCGCCCAGGTTCAGGTGCAGAACAAGCTGAACCTGGCGACCCCACTGCTGCCGCAAGAAGTGCAGCAGCAGGGTATCCGCGTGACCAAGTCGGTGAAGAACTTCCTGATGGTGATCGGTCTGGTGTCGGAAGACGGCAGCATGACCAAGGACGACCTGTCCAACTACATCGTGTCCAACATCCAGGACCCGATTTCCCGGACGGCGGGTGTCGGTGACTTCCAGGTCTTCGGTTCGCAGTACGCCATGCGTATCTGGCTCGACCCGGCCAAGCTGAACAACTACCAGCTGACCCCGGTAGACGTCAGCAGCGCCATCGCCGCGCAGAACGTACAGGTGGCCACCGGCCAACTGGGCGGCCTGCCTGCCCTGCCCGGCACCCAGCTGAACGCAACCATCATCGGCAAGACCCGCCTGCAAACCGCCGAAGAGTTCGGCAAGATCCTGATGAAGGTCAATGCCGATGGCTCGCAGGTTCGTCTGCGCGACGTTGCGCGTATCGAACTGGGCGGCCAGAACTACAGCATCAGTGCACAGTTCAACGGCAAGCCGGCGTCCGGTATGGCGATCAAGCTCGCCTCGGGTGCCAACGCCCTGGACACCGCCAAGGCCATCCGCGCCACGGTTGCGTCCCTGGAACCGTTCTTCCCGCCAGGCATGAAGGCGGTGGTGCCGTATGACACCACCCCGGTTGTGACCGAATCGATCTCCGGTGTCGTTCACACCCTGGTCGAAGCGATCGTGCTGGTGTTCCTGGTGATGTTCCTGTTCCTGCAGAACTTCCGCGCCACCATCATCACCACCATGACCGTACCGGTGGTATTGCTGGGTACGTTCGGCATCCTCGCGGCGTTCGGCTTCACCATCAACACCCTGACCATGTTCGGCATGATCCTGGCCATCGGCTTGCTGGTGGACGACGCCATCGTCGTAGTGGAGAACGTCGAGCGGGTGATGGCCGAGGAACACTTGTCGCCCAAAGAAGCGACGGTCAAGTCCATGAGCCAGATCCAGGGCGCCCTGGTGGGTATTGCCCTGGTACTCTCGGCGGTACTGCTGCCGATGGCGTTCTTCGGCGGCTCCACAGGAGTGATCTACAAACAGTTCTCCATCACTATCGTTTCGGCGATGGCGTTGTCGGTACTGGTTGCCCTGATCTTCACCCCGGCCTTGTGCGCCACCATGCTCAAGCCGATCGACCCGGAAAAGCACGGCCAACCCAAGCGTGGTTTCTTCGGCTGGTTCAACCGCACCTTCGACCGTGGCGTACTGAGCTACGAGCGCGGCGTGGGCAACATGATCAAGCACAAATTCCCGGCGTTTTTCGTGTACCTGGTCATCGTCCTCGGCATGGTCTGGTTGTTCACCCGCATTCCAAGCGCATTCCTCCCGGAAGAAGACCAGGGCGTGATTTTCGCCCAGGTGCAGACCCCGGTCGGCTCGTCGGCTGAACGCACGCAGAAAGTCATCGACGACATGCGCGCCTTCCTGCTGCACGACAAGGAAGGCGAGCCAGGCGAAGGCAAAGCCGTCAAATCGGTATTTACCGTAAACGGCTTCAACTTCGCCGGCCGTGGCCAGAGCTCGGGCCTCGCGTTCGTGATGCTCAAGCCGTGGGATGAGCGTGATGCTTCGACGTCGGTGTTCGAAGTGGCCAAGCGTGCCCAGGGCTACTTCTTCGGCGCCTTCAAGGACGCCATGGTGTTCGCCATCGTGCCGCCTTCGGTACTCGAATTGGGTAACGCCACCGGTTTCGACGTGTTCCTGCAAGACCAGGGCGGCGTTGGCCACGAAAAACTGATGGAAGCGCGCAACCAGTTCCTTGGCATGGCAGCGCAGAGCAAGATCCTTGCTGGCGTGCGTCCCAACGGCGTGAACGATGAGCCGCAGTACGAGCTGACCGTTGACGACGAGAAGGCCAGTGCCCAGGGCATCACGCTGTCGAGCATCAACCAGACCCTGGCGATTGCCCTGGGTGGCAGCTACGTCAACGACTTCATCGACCGTGGTCGGGTGAAGAAGGTGTACGTGCAGGGCGAGGCCGCTGGCCGGATGTCGCCTGAAGACCTGGACAAATGGTTCGTGCGCAGTGACTCCGGGAAGATGGTGCCGATGTCGGCCATTTCCTCGGGCAAGTGGATCTACGGTTCGCCGAAACTCTCGCGCTACAACGGTGTAGCGGCGATGGAAATCCTCGGGACCCCGGCACCGGGCTACAGCACCGGCGATGCCATGGCTGAAGTCGAGCGCATCGCCAAGCAATTGCCGGCGGGTGTCGGCTACGCGTGGACCGGTCTGTCGTACGAAGAGCGTCTGTCCGGCTCCCAGGCGCCGGCGCTGTACGCACTGTCGCTGCTGGTGGTCTTCCTCTGCCTCGCGGCACTGTACGAAAGCTGGTCGATCCCGATTGCGGTGGTGCTGGTCGTACCGCTGGGTGTGGTCGGTGCGTTGATCGCCACGAGCATGCGCGGCTTGTCCAACGACGTGTTCTTCCAGGTGGGCTTGTTGGTGACGGTGGGCCTGGCGGCGAAAAACGCCATCCTGATCGTCGAGTTCGCCAAAGAGTTGCACGAGCAGGGCAAAGGCATTGTCGAGGCTGCCATCGAGGCGTCCCGCATGCGTCTGCGGCCGATCATCATGACCTCCATGGCGTTCATCCTTGGCGTATTGCCGCTGGCGATCTCCTCGGGCGCCGGCTCGGGCAGCCAGCACGCGATTGGTACAGGCGTGATCGGCGGCATGATCACCGCGACTGTTCTGGCGATCTTCTGGGTACCGCTGTTCTTCGCAACCGTGTCCGCCGCGGGCGAGCGTAAAAAGACTGAACCTACTGACATCCATAAAGAGGCTGGCCAATGAGCAAGTCGCTCCTTTCCTTAGCTGTCACGGCATTCGTGCTCAGTGGCTGCTCGCTGATACCTGACTATCAGCGCCCCGAAGCGCCGGTAGCCGCACAGTTCCCGCAGGGGCCGGCGTATTCGTCGGCCCAGGCGCCGAGCCAGGCCGCTGCCGAACAGGGCTGGAAGCAGTTTTTCCATGACCCTGCCCTGCAACAGCTGATCCAGGTTGCCCTGGAGAACAACCGCGACCTGCGTGTCGCGGCCCTGAACATCGACGCCTACGCCGCGCAGTACCGCATCCAGCGTGCCGACCTGTTCCCGGCCGTCTCGGCCACGGGCAGCGGCAGCCGCCAGCGCGTACCGGCACGTGCCTCGCAAACCGGCGAGTCGAGCATCAACAGCTCGTACTCGGCCACCCTCGGGATCAGCGCCTACGAGCTGGACCTGTTCGGCCGTGTGCGCAGCCTGAGCGAAGAAGCCCTGCAGAAGTACTTCGCCACCGAAGAAGCCCGCCGCAGCACGCAGATCAGCCTGGTCGCCAACGTGGCCACGGCCTACGTGACCTGGCAGGCCGATAAAGAGCTGCTCAAGCTGACCCAGGACACCCTCGGTGCCTACGAGCAGAGCTTCAAGCTGACCTCGCGCAGCAACGAAGTCGGTGTGGCCTCGGCCCTCGACCTCAGCCAGGCGCGCACCTCGGTGGAAAACGCCCGGGTTGCCCTGGCGCGTTACACCCGCCAGGTGGCTCAGGACGAAAACAGCCTGACCCTGCTGCTGGGCACGGGCCTGCCGGCGAATCTGGTCAGTAAGCCGCTGTCGGATGACCTGCTCAGCGACGTACCGGCTGGCTTGCCGTCGGACCTGCTGCAACGGCGTCCCGACATCCTGCAAGCCGAGTACAACCTCAAGGCTGCCAACGCCAACATCGGCGCGGCCCGTGCGGCGTTCTTCCCGAGCATCAGCCTGACGGCCAACGCCGGCACCCTGAGCCCGGACTTGGGCGGCCTGTTCAAGGGCGGCTCGGGCACCTGGTCGTTCGCCCCGCAGATCAACATCCCGATCTTCAACGCTGGCAGCCTGCGCGCAAGCCTGGACTACGCGAAGATCCAGAAAGAGATCAACGTGGCGACCTACGAGAAGGCGATCCAGACCGGCTTCCAGGAAGTCTCCGACGGCCTCGCCGCACGTGAGACCTACAAGCAGCAACTGGAGGCCCAGCGTGGTTTCGTCGCCGCCAACCAGGACTACTACCGCCTGGCCGAGCGTCGCTACCGCATTGGTGTCGACAGCAACCTGACCTTCCTCGACGCCCAGCGCCAACTGTTCAGTGCCCAGCAATCGCTGATCACCGACCGCCTGGCGCAGCTCACCAGCGAGGTCAACCTGTACAAGGCCCTCGGCGGTGGCTGGAATGCGCAGACTGCGAAAACCGAGGCGTTGAAAGAAGAAGCACCGGCGCTGAAGCTGTTCTGATCGCACCGCTGTGAACAAACCGCTTCCCTCACCGGAAGCGGTTTTTTTATGCCCTGAATGTGGCGCATCTAGGCGCTGGCTTGTGGAGCCTCGCTTTTGTGGGAGCTGGCTTGCCTGCGATAGCATCGCCGCGGTGCAACTGACACACCGAGGTGCCTGCATCGCAGGCAAGCCAGCGCCCACATTGGTCTAGCGGCGCTTGGTCAAACCCCATCAGCCCCCCCTAAACCCGCCGCCTTGCATTTCGCTTAACCTTTCAGGATAAAATTGGTCACAGATTCTTACAGACCACAGAGGGAGCTTGTCGTAATGATCGTAGGAATCGACCTGGGGACCACCAACAGTCTCGCCGCTGTCTGGCGCGGTGATGCCGCCGAAATGGTGCCCAACGCCCTTGGCGAGTTGCTGACCCCAAGCGTGGTCGGCCTGGATGACCAAGGCCGCATCCTGGTAGGCCAGGCCGCCAAGGAACGCCTGCACACCCACCCGCACCTGACGACCTCGCTGTTCAAGCGCTACATGGGCAGCGCCACCGAAGTGCGCCTGGGCGACCGTTCGTTCCGTCCCGAAGAACTCTCGGCACTGGTGCTCAAAAGCCTCAAGGAAGACATCGAACGCACCTACGGCCACACCGTCACCGACGCCGTGATCAGCGTGCCCGCGTATTTCAGCGACGGCCAGCGCAAAGCCACGCGTATCGCCGGTGAACTGGCCGGGCTCAACGTCGACAAACTGATCAACGAACCGACTGCCGCGGCCCTCGCCTACGGCCTGCACCAGCGCGACAAGGAAACCTCGTTCCTGGTCTTCGACCTCGGCGGCGGCACCTTCGATGTGTCGATCATCGAGCTGTTCGACGGGGTCATGGAAGTGCGCGCCAGCGCCGGCGACAACTTCCTCGGCGGCGAAGACTTCGACACCCTGCTGCTCGAACACTTCGTCGACAGCCAGCGCAACGCCGCCGACTTCCCGCCCACCAGCAGCGTGTTGCACGCCCTGCGCCGCGAAGCCGAGCGCGTGCGCAAAGCCCTGGGCCAGGACGACAGCGCCGAGTTCGCCCTGCGCGTCGACGGCCGCCAATGGGTCAAAACCATCACCCAGCAGGAGCTCGCCAAGCTCTACACGCCGCTGCTCGAACGCCTGCGGGCGCCAATCGAACGGGCCCTGCGCGATGCGCGGATCCGCGTGGGCGACCTCGATGAAATCCTGCTGGTGGGCGGCACCACGCGCATGCCGCTGGTGCGTAAACTCGCCGCCGGTTTGTTCGGGCGCTTCCCCTCCATCAGTCTCGACCCGGACCAGGTGGTCGCCCACGGCGCCGCGATCCAGGCGGCACTCAAGGCACGTTCGGCGGCGCTGGAAGAAGTGGTGCTGACCGACGTCTGCCCCTACACCCTCGGCATCGAAACCTCGCACCAATACGGTGGCCATATCGAAAGCGGCCACTACCTGCCGCTGATCGAACGCAACAGCAGCGTGCCGGTGAGCCGGGTCAAGACCGTCGTGACCCTGCACGACAACCAGAGCCAGGTGCTGCTGAAGATCTACCAGGGCGAAAGCCGGCTGGTCAAAGACAACATCGAACTGGGCCAACTGGACATTGCCGTGCCCAAGCGCAAAGCCGGTGAAGTGTCCCTGGACGTGCGCTTCACCTACGACAACAACGGCCTGCTCGAAGCCCAGGTGAAGATCCCGCTGACCGGCGAGCAGCACTCGCTGGTGATCGAGAACAACCCTGGCGTGTTGAGCCCGGACGAGATCCAGCAACGCCTGCAAGCCTTGGCGCTGCTCAAGGTCCACCCGCGCGACCAGCAGGTCAACACCGTACTCAGCGCCCGCCTCGAACGCCTTTACCAGGAAAACCTCGGCGAGCTGCGCGAACAACTCGGCCATTGGGCCGCGCAGTTCCAGCAGGTGCTCGACACCCAGGACGAACGCCGCATCCGCGAGGCCCGCAGCGAACTGACCCGTCAACTTGAGCAGCTCGACAACGGGTTCTGGCGCTAAGGGAACAACCACATGGATTGTTGGACCGTACTGCAACTGCCGCAAGAGAGCGACGAACGCAGCATCAAACGCACCTACGCGCGGCTCCTCAAAAACTGCCGCCCGGACGATGACGCCGAAGGCTTCCAGCGCCTGCGCGAAGCCTACGAAGAAGCCCTGGCCTACGCACGCTGGCGGGCAGACTGGGAAGAAGAGGCCGAGACCGTACCGGCCGCCGTGGCCGAATCGGCCTACGGCAACCTCAACGACCTCGCCGAACTGATGGACGTCAACGCCCGCCCTCCTGCCCCGCTTGCAACGCCCCGGCCCGACCCGGCCCAGGCGCTGATCAACGGCCTCACCCTGCACAACCTGGACGAACGCTGGGCCCAGGCCCAACAACAGGGCTGCACCGAGGCGTTCCAGGCCGGCCTGTTGCGCCACTGCTTCGAAAGCCCAGGCGAGCGCGCCGCGATTACCCGTTGGGCGGTGCAGCATCTTGAATGGCTGACACCCTGGCAACAGGTGGCCATGACCCCGTGGCAGCACGACGCGCTGAGCGGCGAGTTGTTGCAGGAGTACCGGCGCACCTTGCAGGAGCTGCTGGAGCAGAAGGCCGAACGCGAGTTCATCACCCAACTCACGCAAATGACCGGCCAACCCTGGCTGCGGGTGTTCGACCTGCAACAACAGTGGCAACGCATCGTCCTGCACCTGCTGCATGACACCACCTGGAGCGTGCCGCTGTTCGAGCGCGTGTGCCAGGCGTTCGGCTGGGACGACCAGGCCGGCGTGTTCCCGGAACCGGCCTGGATGTGGCGCGAACTGGTCACGCGCTGTGAACAGGAGAGCTTTTTCGAACACTTGCAGGCCAAGGCCGAGGACCGCACCTGGAAATCCGCCGATGCCATGGCGGCGCGCCTGCTGCTGACGCCGATGTCCAAGACCCAGCAAAACTGGATGACGGCGCAGTTCAGCGACAACGACTGGCACGCCTGCCAACAGCTGGCCCAAACCCTCAACTGGCGTTACCCGCAGTTGTTGGAACGCCTGCCCCAGGCCGACGTGTTTTTCTGGCGTAAATTCCTGCCACGCCCGGTGTCCCATCGCAGCTGGATAAGGGTGTGGGGCGGTTTGGCCCTGGCCGCGGCACTGGCCGTCGCGCCCGAGACCAAATCGGAGATGATCACCGAAGCGGTGATGGTGGTGCTGCTGACGCTCATTCCAGCGTTCATCGCTATCCGTTCCACACAGCTATGGGCCGCCCTGACCTCTCGCTTGATCATCCCCGACCTGTGGCTGACAGAGCGCCTGCTGCCCGAACGGTTCAACCCGCATCAGCAGTGGCTGGTATTGCGCCACGGCATCCCGCAATTGGGCATGTTGTGGATGTTTGGCCTGCTGCTGGGGGTGATGGGCATGCTGGGCTACCTGGGAATGATCCTGATCCACCTGCTTCACCGCAGGCGCATCGGCCAACCCAGCGAGAACTTCGAGCAGCTTTACCCGTGGATCAGCGGCCTGCACTGGGCCCACTGGAGTCCGTTGCAGGTGGCATTCCTGGCGGTGATGGTGCCCGCTACGCTGCTGTGCCAGCGCTATTTGCCCGAGATCCCCTGGACCAGCCTGATGCACGTGCTCTAGGCGCATAAACGCCGGGCGCCACTGCCCGGCAACTTGCGTGCGATCACCGCCCACAACCCGCCTCCCCCCGATTGAACCGCCTGCATACCGCCCCGCACCATGGCCCGCACCTGCACACCTCCAATAACAATAGGTTCAACGCCATGAGCACGTTCCACCCTCGCCAGCTGTTGCTGGCTGCCGCCGTCACCAGCCTTGCCTTGCCCGTCGTCGCCGAAGAGCACGGCTTCCTGGAAGACGCCAGCGCCAACCTCAACCTGCGCAATTTCTTCTTCAACCGCAATTACACCAACCCGACCAAGACCCAGGGCGGCGCGCAGGAGTGGACGCAGAGTTTCATCCTCGACGCCAAGTCCGGCTTCACCCAGGGCACGGTGGGTTTCGGGGTGGATGTGCTGGGCATGTATTCGTTGAAGCTCGATGGTGGGCGCGGCACCGGCGGCACCCAGTTGTTGCCACTGGACCACGATGGCCGCCCGGCGGACGAGTTCGGGCGTCTGGGCGTGGCGTTCAAGGCGCGGATCTCGAAGACCGAGCTGAAGGTCGGCGAATGGATGCCGGTACTGCCGATCCTGCGCGCAGACGATGGCCGCTCCCTGCCGCAAACCTTGCGCGGCGGGCAGATCACCTCCAAGGAAATCGACGGCCTGACCCTGTATGGCGGCCAGTTCCGCGCCAACAGCCCGCGTGACGACAGCAGCATGAACGACATGTCGATGGTCGGTAAAACCGCCTTCACGTCCGACCGTTTCAACTTCCAGGGCGGTGAATATGCGTTCAACGACAAGCGCACCCAGGTCGGCCTCTGGAACGCCCAGCTCAAGGACATCTACCGCCAGCAATACGTCAACCTGATCCACAGCCAACCCCTGGGCGACTGGACCCTGGGCGCCAACCTTGGTTTCTTCTACGGCAAGGACGACGGCAGCGCCCGCGCCGGCAGCCTCGACAACAAGACCTGGTCCGGCCTGTTCTCGGCCAAATACGGCGGCAACACCTTCTACGTCGGCCTGCAGAAACTCACCGGCAACAACGCCTGGATGCGCGTCAACGGCACCAGCGGCGGCACCCTGGCCAACGACAGCTACAACTCCAGCTACGACAACGCCCAGGAAAAGTCCTGGCAACTGCGCCACGACTACAACTTCGCCGCCCTCGGCGTGCCGGGCCTGACCCTGATGAACCGCTACATCAGTGGCAGCAACGTGCACACCGGCACCATCACTGACGGCAAGGAGTGGGGCCGCGAAACCGAAGTGGGCTATACCGTGCAAAGCGGTGTGGCCAAAAACCTCAATGTGCGCCTGCGCAACTCCAGCATGCGCCGCGACTACAGCAACAACGAGTTCGATGAAAACCGGTTGATCGTCAGTTACCCGATCAGTCTGCTGTAAACCGTCATCGACCTTGCTGTATGGTGCGCGCCTGCCGCTGCTGAGCTGAATCAGCAGCGGCTTTTTATTCGAGCCCGTGCACACCATGAAATCCTTTGCTTTAGCGTGCGCCCTGCTAGCCCTGGCCCTGAGCCTCAGCGGCTGCATCGGCGCACCCATTGCCCTCACGCCGCAGACCGAGCAACGCCTGCAGAGCATGGCGCCGATCCGCTTCCTGCTGACCTTCGATGACGGCCCCAGCGCCTCGGGCTACAACAACCCGAGCCGTTCGGTGATCAACGACCTGGCGCACAACCCGGTATTGCCGGGGATCAAGGCGGTGTTCTTCCTGCAGACCGAATCCTCACGCTCCGGCGGCAGCTCCCGCGGGCGCAAGACCATGGAGCGCGAGTACGCCGGCGGGCATGTCCTGGCCTTCCACACGGCCACAACGTTCCACACCAACCATCGCTGGCTGAACGATACCGAACTGGAAAGCACCCTAACCCAAGGCGCGGCCGACATCGCTTCGATCACAGGCCGCCCGCCCCTGCTGGTACGTCCACCGTTCTGGAACTACGACCGCCGCACCTTCGCCGCCTACCAGCGTCATGGCATGCACGTGCTGCTCACCGACTTGAGTGCCAACGACGGCAAGATCTGGGGTTTCAACGGCAGCCCGCGGCGCCGCGCGAATTTGTATCGCCAACTGTCGGTGGTGCGCGAGCGCATCGCCCTGGGTGAATTGCCGACGGTGGACGGGGTGATTCCAGTGGTGGTGACGTTTCATGACATCAACCGCTATACCGCGCGGCATATGCAGGAGTACTTGCAGATCTTGCTGGACAGCGCACGGATCAACGGCATGAATACTGCCGCCGAGCCGTTCTACACCGACACGGCCCAGCTCGAACGCGCCGCGCTGGCCCGCACGGTGAAGGATGTGAGCGAACCGGTGCACCTGCCGGGCGTGTGGAACTGGGTGTGGGACGCGGATTCCCACTGACACACAAAAATCAATGTGGGAGCGGGCTTGCTCGCGAATGCGGTCTGTCAGTACCAGATGTATTGGCTGATCCACCGCATTCGCGAGCAAGCCCGCTCCCACACTTTTTACTGTGTTTCAGGTTCAGGAGGGTTGGCGGGATTCCACGCCCAGCTCATCCCACACCGACTCCGCCAGGTGGAACGTCGCATTCGCCGCCGGTATCCCGCAGTAGATCGCGCTCTGCATCAGCACTTCCTTGATCTCGGCACGGCTCACGCCATTGCTGGCTGCTGCACGCAGGTGCAGCTTCAACTCGTCATTGCGGTTCATGCCGATCAGCATCGCAATGGTGATCAGGCTGCGGGTGTGCCGAGGCAGGCCCGGACGGGTCCAGATGTCACCCCAGGCGTGGCGGGTGATCATGTCCTGGAACTCGCTGTTGAACTCGGTCAAGGCATTGAGGCTGCGATCGACATGGGCGTCGCCCAGCACTTCGCGGCGCACTTGCAGGCCGTCGGCGTAACGTTGTTTCTCGTCCACAAAAGACTCCTCAGTGGGCCAGCAAAAATTCGACAACCCGGTCGCTGAACGCTGCGCCGGCCTGGACATTGGACAGGTGCGCCGCATAGAACTCGGCGTATTCGGCACCCTGCACATGGTTCTGGATAAAGCGGCTGCCCTCTGGTGGCGTAACAGCGTCGTCGGTACCGGCAATCACCAGGGTCGGGGCCTTGATCAACGCCAGTTGCTCGCGAAAATCCGCATCGCGCACGGCGGCGCAGTTGGCGGCATAACCTTCGGGGGATGTGGCGGCCAGCATGTCGGTGATCTGCTTGGCCTGGTGCGGGTTGGCCGCCGCAAAGTCGGCAGTGAACCAGCGCGCAATCGACGCATCACGCAGGGCGACCATTGCCGCCGTGCCGTCGCGCAGGACCATCTCGATACGCGGGTTCCAGATCTGCGGCGTGCCGATCTTGGCAGCGGTGTTGCACAGCACCAGGCGATGCAGGCGCTCCCCCGCATGGATGCCCAGCCACTGGCCAATCAAGCCGCCCATGGACAAGCCACAGAAATGCGCGCGTTGGATATCCAGCGCATCCAACAGCGCGATCACGTCGCGGCCCAGTTGCTCGATGCTATAGGGCCCTGGCGTGACTAGGGATTTGCCATGGCCACGGGTATCAAAGCGCAGCACACGAAAATGCTCGGTGAACGCCGGGATCTGGATGTCCCACATGTGCAGGTCAGTACCCAGGGAGTTGGACAACACCAAGACCGGCGCGCCCACGGGGCCGTCCAGTTGGTAATGCAGTTCGCCATCGGCGAGTTGTACAAAGGCCACGGTGGTCTCCTCAAGAGAAATGTTCGGTTACCGCGCGGCTGACCCACGTGTGGGCCAGCCCCAGGTAATGGGCAGGGTCGAGCAGGCGGTCGAGTTCGGCCGCTGACAGTTCGGCGGTGACCTGGGGTTCGTCCGCCAGCACCGCACGCAAGTGCCGCCCTTCGGCGACCGCGCGTTTGCAGCAGTGCTCCAGCAGATGGTGTGCGGTCTCACGGCCCAGGCGCTGGGCGAGCACGATGCTCACGGCTTCGGCCAACACCAGGCCTTGGGTCAGATCGAGGTTTTGCGTCATGCGCTCAGAATCGACCTCCAAACCTTCACTCACCAGCAACGCCTGTTGCAGCGCGCCGGACACCAGCCGGCAGATCTCCGGCAGGGTTTCCCATTCGGCATGCCACAGGCCCAGGCTGCGCTCGTGTTCCTGAGGCATGGCGCTGAACATCGTCGCCACCAGCCCGGGCACACGGGTGGCGGCGCTGATCAGCACGGCAGCGCCCACCGGGTTGCGTTTGTGCGGCATGGTGGACGAGCCACCTTTGCCCGGCGCGGAGGGCTCGAACACCTCGGCCGCTTCGGTCTGCATCAACAGGCTGATGTCGCGCCCCAGTTTGCCCAGGCTGCCGGCGATCAGGCCCAGCACGCTGGCGAACTCCACCAGGCGATCGCGCTGGGTGTGCCAGGGTTGTTCGGGCAGGCTCAGTTGCAACTCATCGGCCAGGGCTTGTGCCACCGGCAGTGCCTGCTCGCCAAGCGCCGCCAACGTGCCGGAGGCGCCACCAAATTGCAGCACCAGCAAACGCGGTTTCAATTCGGCCAGGCGTTGCCGGCTACGGGTCACCGCCCCCAGCCAACCGGCGATTTTCATCCCCAGCGTGACCGGCGTCGCATGCTGCAACCAGGTGCGCCCGGCCAGTGGCACGTCGGCATAGCGCTGGGCCTGGGCGGCCAGAATATCGCCCAGGCGCGCCAGGTCCGTTTCGATCAGCGTCAGCGCCTGGCGCAGTTGCAGCACCAGGCCGCTGTCCATCACATCCTGGCTGGTGGCGCCCAGGTGTACATAACGCTCGGCACCGGCGTCTTCACTGGCGATCAACTTACCCAGGGCCTTCACCAGCGGAATCGCCGAGTTGCCCGCCGTGGCAATCGCCACGCCGAGGGCATCGACGTCGTACAGCGAGGCCAGGCACGCCTGGGCAATCGGCGCAACGGCGGCCTGCGGGATCAACCCGACCTTCGCCTCGGCCCGGGCCAACGCAGCCTCGAAATCCAGCATGCCCTGCAAGCGTCCTCTGTCGCAGAACACCTCGGCCATGCTGCTCGCCGTGAAGTAAGCGTCGAACAGTTGATTGCTCGTGCGCAATGTCATAACCCGTCCCTTACAGATCGTGGTGCAGATACGCCGCCTGTTTCGGCAAGCGCAAGCTGAACAGGAAAGCGATTGCCATCATCGCCGTGACGTACCAATAAAAGCTGTTTTCCATACCGATGGATTTGAGGCTCAGCGCGACGAATTCCGCCGAGCCGCCAAAGATCGCATTGGCCACCGCATACGCCAGGCCTACGCCCAACGCACGCACCTGGGGCGGGAACATTTCCGCTTTGACCAGACCGCTGATGGAGGTGTAGAAGCTGACGATCGCCAGCGCCAGGGTGATCAGCACAAAGGCCAGGAACGGGCTGCTGACGGTTTTCAGGGTGAGCAGGATCGGCACGGTGAACAAGGTGCCAAGGCCGGCAAACCAGAGCATCGAGTTACGGCGGCCGATCCTGTCTGCCAGCATGCCAAACACCGGCTGCATGCACATATACAGGAACAGCGCGCCGGTCATGATGTAGCTCGACGTCTTGGCGTGCATGCCGACCGTGTTCACCAGGTACTTCTGCATGTAGGTGGTGAAGGTATAGAAAATCAGCGAGCCGCCAGCGGTGTAGCCCAGCACCGTGATAAACGCCGCCTTATGGTCGCGAAACAAGGCGGCAATGCTGCCGGCGTCCTTGTCTTCGCGCATTTCCTTGCTGGTGGTTTCCTTGAGCGTACGGCGCAGCAGCAACGAGATCACCGCCGCAACGGCACCGATCACAAACGGAATCCGCCAGCCCCAGGCACGCAACTCTTCCTCAGTGAGGATCTGTTGCAGGATGACCACCACCAGCACCGCCAGCAGTTGACCGCCGATCAGGGTCACGTATTGGAAGGAGGCAAAGAACCCGCGCTGGCCCTTGAGCGCGACTTCACTCATGTAGGTCGCGGTGGTGCCGTACTCGCCGCCCACGGACAAACCCTGGAACAGCCGCGCGATCAGCAGCAGGATCGGCGCCCACACGCCGATGTCGTTGTAGGTGGGCAAAAACGCGATGACCAGGGAGCCGGCGCACATCATCAGCACCGAGATCATCATCGAGTTCTTGCGCCCGTGTTTGTCGGCCACGCGACCGAACAGCCAGCCGCCGATGGGGCGCATCAGGAAGCCGGCAGCAAACACGCCAGCGGTGTTGACCAGTTGCACCGTGGGGTTGTCCGAAGGGAAGAAGGCCGGGGCAAAGTAGATGGCGCAGAAGGCGTAGACGTAGAAGTCGAACCATTCTACGAGGTTGCCGGAGGAAGCACCGACAATCGCAAAAATCCGTTTGCTGCGTTCTTCTCCGGTGTAGTGACTGGTGGTTGTTGTCATGATTTTTCACTCAGTGGGAACGGTTATAGCCTAGACATACTTTGCAACAAGCTCGTTCCACAACAAGACCTTTAGAGGTGGGGTGGCCGAACTGGCCCTATCGCAGGCAAGCCAGCTCCCACCTTTGACGGTGTTCACACATCAAGATGTGGGAGCTGGCTTGCCTGCGATGAGGCCCTCAAGACCACTTCAATAATCGAAGAACACCGTCTCCTTGTCGGTCCCCTGCAAAATCACATTCCACTGATGCACACCCTCCGCATCCTGCTTGGCAATCAAAGTCTCACGCCGCTCAGCAGGTACACACGCCAACAACGGGTCATCCCCATTCATTGGCTCGCCCTCAAAGTAGATCCGCGTAAGCAAGTGCTTCACCAGGCCCCGCGCAAACACCAGCACCACCAGGTGCGGCGCCTGGGTCGTGCCCTTGAGCCCCGGCACTGCGCCCGGTTTGATGGTGGTAAAGCGAAACCGCCCTTCCCCATCCACGGGTACGCGGCCGAAGCCTTCGAAGTTCGGGTCGACGGCCTTGTCCTGCTCGTCTTCCGGGTGGTCGTACTTGCCGGCGGCGTTGGCCTGCCAGACTTCCAACATAGCGTCGTTGACGACTTCACCGTTGCCGTCCAGCACTTGCCCGCTGATTACCACGCGTTCGCCGAGGGTGGCGGCGGTGGTCAGGTCTTCGCGGTTCAGCCAGGTCAGGCCGATGTGGTAATACGGCCCGACAGTGTGGGACGTGGTCGCGTTGAGTGTCATCTCATTTCTCCATCGGCGTGGCGTCGCGGCCGCGCAGGACGATGTCCCAGCGGTAGCCGAGGGCATAGGAAGGAATGGTTTTTTCCAGGTCGAAACGGGCGATCAAGCGTTCCTTGGCGCGGGTGTCCGGCACGCAGTTGTAGATCGGGTCGTATTCCAGCAGCGGGTCGCCGGGGAAGTACATCTGCGTGACCAGGCGCGTCAGCACGCTGGGACCGAACAGCGAAAAGTGGATATGCGCCGGGCGCCACGCGTTGTGGTGGTTGCCCCACGGGTAGGCGCCGGGCTTGATGGTCTGGAACTGATACCAGCCATCGGCATCGGTGACGGTACGGCCGGTGCCGGTGAAATTCGGGTCCAGCGGCGCGTCATGCAGGTCGCGCTTATGGTTGTAGCGCCCGGCGGCGTTGGCCTGCCAGATTTCCACCAGAATGCCCGGCACAGGCAGGCCGTTTTCGTCGAGCACGCGGCCGTGAATGATGATGCGTTCGCCCTGGGGCTCGCCGTCATGCTGGGCGGTCAGGTCGTTGTCCTTCGCGTTGATCCGCTCGGCGCCGATGGTCGGGCCGGTGATTTCCGACAAGGAATGGGGCAGAAACACCAACGGCTGGGACGGCGAACGGACGTTCGTCGACTGGTAGGCCGGGTGCAGGTAATCAGGTTGAGTGCCCGCTTGCGGGCGCCGGTATCCAGGCTTGTCACTCATGGTGCAGTCCTCTTTTATTAGATGCGTTCAATCGCCAGGGCCAAGCCTTGGCCGACGCCCACGCACATGGTCGCCAGGCCTTTGCGGCCGCCGGTTTTTTCCAATTGATGCAAAGCCGTCAGGACCAGGCGCGCGCCGCTCATGCCCAGGGGATGGCCGAGGGCGATGGCGCCGCCATTCGGGTTGACCTGCGGCGCATCGTCGGCAATGCCCAGTTCACGCAGTACCGCCAAGCCTTGGCTGGCGAAAGCTTCGTTGAGTTCGATGACATCAAAGTCGGTGACCGCCAAACCGAGGCGCGCCACCAACTTGCGTACCGCTGGCACCGGGCCGATCCCCATTACACGCGGCGCGACACCGGCGCTGGCCATGCCCAGGACGCGGGCGCGGGCAGTCAGGCCGTGTTTTTGCACGGCCTCGGCGCTGGCCAGGATCAAGGCGGCGGCACCGTCATTCACACCGGAAGCATTGCCGGCGGTGACGGTTTTGTCCGGGCCGTTCACGGGTTTGAGCTTGGCCAGGGCTTCCAGGGTGGTGTCCCGTGGATGCTCATCGTGTTCTACCAGCGTCTCGCCTTTTTTATGGGCAACCCGTACCGGCACGATTTCTTCGGCGAAGAACCCGGCGGCTTGTGCGGCGGCGGTGCGTTGCTGGCTGCGCAGGGCGAAGGCGTCCTGGTCGACGCGGGAAACCTGGTAGTCATCGGCAACGTTGTCGGCGGTCTGCGGCATCGCATCCACGCCGTACTGGGCCTTCATCAGCGGGTTGATAAAACGCCAGCCGATGGTGGTGTCTTCCAGTTTCATCGTGCGTGAGAACGCCGCGTCGGCCTTGCCCATCACGAACGGCGCCCGGGACATCGACTCGACGCCGCCGGCAATCGCCAGCTCCATTTCGCCACTGGCGATCGCACGGAACGCGGTGCCGATGGCGTCCATGCCCGAGGCGCACAATCGGTTGAGGGTCACGCCGGGAATACTCTCCGGCAGGCCCGCGAGCAACAGCGCCATGCGCGCGACGTTGCGGTTGTCTTCACCGGCCTGGTTGGCGCAGCCGAGAAATACTTCGTCGACGGCATTCCAATCCACCGACGGGTTGCGCTCGATCAGCGCCTTGATCGGCAACGCCGCCAGGTCATCGGCGCGTACCGTGGCCAGGCCACCGCCGAACCGGCCGATGGGCGTGCGGATCGCGTCACAGATAAATACGTCACGCATCAGGCTTCTCCAGGCGCTTGGCCGTGGGCGGCCGCCGTGCGCGCTTCGAGGTCACGCAGGGCGCTCAGTTCCAGGTCGGTCGGTGCGGCGGTGGTGCTGACCTGGTCGGCAAACCGAATTGCCCAACCAGTGGCAGCCACTACTTGCTCGCGGGTCACGCCGGGGTGCAGCGCGGTGACCACAAACTCATGGGTGCCCGCTTCCGGTTCCATGATGCACAGGTCGGTAATAATCCCGACAGGACCGGCGCCCGGCAGGCCCAGACGCTTGCGCGAATCGCCGCCCTCGCCGTGGCCGACCGAGGTGATGAAGTCCAGCTTGTCGACAAACGAACGCGCCGATTGTTTGAGGATGATCAGCACGCTCTTGGCCGAGCCGGCAATTTCCGGTGCGCCACCGGCACCCGGCAGGCGCACTTTGGGCTGGTGGTAGTCACCGACCACGGTGGTGTTGATGTTGCCGAAGCGGTCAACCTGCGCTGCGCCGAGAAAGCCGACGTCGATGCGCCCGCCTTGCAGCCAGTAGCGAAAGATCTCACCCGTGGGCACGACGGTGTCGGCGGTTTCCGCCAGCTCGCCATCACCGATGGACAGCGGCAACACGCTCGGCTTGGCGCCAATCGGGCCGGACTCGTAGATCAGCACCACGTCCGGCGAGGAGGTCAGGCGCGCCAGGTTGGCAGCCTTGGACGGCAAGCCGATGCCGACGAAACACACGGAGCCATTCTGGAGACGGCGCGCGGCAGCGACGGTCATCATTTCATTGGTCGAGTAAGCCATTACTGGGCCTCCTGCTGTGTGGTCAGCTTGGCCTGGAATTCACTGAAGTCGGCAGTGCCGTGGATGTATTCATCGATCCAGGCGGTAAAGGTCTCGCGGTCACGGGCGATGGGGTCCCACGCCTGGTAGAAACGGTTGTCGCGCTCGTTGTAGCCGTGGGCGTAGGACGGATGCGCGCCACCGGGTACATGGCACACGGCCGTCAGGGCCCAGGTCGGCAATACGCAGCTGTTCATCGGTGCATTCAGGTCATCGACGATTTCTTCCACGGTGACGATGCAGCGCTGGGCCGCCAGGGCCGCCTCCTTCTGCACACCGAGAATGCCCCAGAGCAGCACGTTGCCCTTGCGGTCGGCCTTTTGCGCGTGGATCACGGTCACGTCCGGGCGCACCGACGGCACCGCCGCCAGCACTTCGCCGGTGAACGGGCACGTCACGCTCTTGATCAGCGGGTTGACCTTGGGCAGGTCGGAACCGGCGTAGGCACGCAGCACCGCGAACGGCAGGCCGGAAGCACCGGCGACGTAGGCATTGGCCAGGTCGGCGTGGCTGTGTTCTTCGATCTCCAGCGGTTGCGGCCATTGCTTCTCGACCGCGTCGCGCAGGCGGTGCAGGGAACCCACGCCCGGGTTGCCGCCCCAGGAGAAAATCAGCTTGCGGGCGCAACCGGCACCGATCAATTGGTCGTAGACCAAGTCAGGGGTCATACGCACCAGCGTCAGGTCTTTCTTGCCCTGACGAATGATTTCATGACCCGCTGCCGTAGGGATCAGGTGGGTAAAACCTTCGAGTGCAACGGTATCGCCGTCGTTCACGAAGCGCTTTACCGCGTCGGTCAGGGTGAGCATTTCAGCCATGGGGTTGGGCTCCCGGTGTGGATCAAAAAAGGCGCGGAGGTGGCGCCGAAGTGCTTTGAAGGTTAAGTCGGGGGAATGCGCCAAACAATCCGATAATCGACTCAGTGTTCGATTATCGAACCGATTGTTGTCTAGCTAATCTTTTCTCCATGCAGGCCTAAAGTGGGCACGGCCCCCTGTGGGAGCGGGCTTGCTCGCGAATGCGGTGTATCAGTCAACTCATGTATTCACTGACCCACCGCATTCGCGAGCGAGCCCGCTCCCACATAAACCCGGTCGGCATAGCATCAGCGCCAAGCGCTAGGTCGCATCCGCATGACTGACCATGCCTTTGATCACCACCGCAGCCGTGGCCAGCGCAGCCGGAATCACCAGTGCCGTCAGCACTTGCTCGAAATTCCAGCCCAGCCCCAGCAACGTCGCGCCCATCCACGCGCCGAGGATCGCGCCGAAGCGACCGATGCCGAGCATCCACGACACGCCCGTGGCACGGCCCTGGGTTGGGTAGAAACGTGCGGCCAGCGATGGCATCGCCGATTGCGCACCGTTGACGCACATCCCGGCGATCAACACCAAGGTTGCCAGCAGCGTGATGTTGCCCAGGCTCTGGCCGACCGCGTAGGCAAACACCCCGGCCAACAGGTAGAAAGTGCCGATGACCTTGTGCGGATTGAACCGGTCCATCGCCCACCCCACACCGACCGCACTGAGCACGCCACCAAACTGGAACAGTGCACCGATAAACGCGGCCTGTTCCATGCTGGCGCCGCTGTCGCGCATCAGGGTCGGCAACCAACTGGTCAGCAGGTACACGATCACCAGGCCCATGAAGTAGGTCAGCCACAACAGCAAGGTGCCGGCGCTGTAGGTGCCGGAGAAGATCACCGCGAAGACGTTGCGCGCCTTGACGGTTTTTTGCTCGGGCACGCTGAACGCAGTGGCTTGGGCGACGATATTCGGTTCGATGGGCGCCAGGGTCTTGCGCACCTTGTCGGTGCCACGATTGCGCACCACCAGGTAACGCGCCGACTCCGGCAGCCAGAGCATCAGCACCACCACCAGGATCAAGGGCAGAATGCCGCCGATCATCAACAGGGCATGCCAGCCGAACGCCGGGATCAGCTTGGCCGAGATAAACCCGCCACCGGCCATGCCCAGGTTGAAACCGCAGAACATGCTGGTCACCAGCAGCGACTTGTGGCGCTCGGGGGTGTATTCGGAGAGCAGCGTGGTGGCATTCGGCATGCCCGCCCCCAGGCCGAGCCCGGTGAGAAAGCGCAGCACCAGCAACTGGTCGACGTTACTGCTGTAGGCCGACGCCAGGCTGAACGCACCAAACACCAGCACCGCGCCGACCAACACCACTTTGCGCCCGAAGCGGTCGGCCAGCGGGCCCGAGCCGAGGGCGCCGAAGACCATGCCGATCAACGCGGCGCTCATCACCGGGCCGAGGCTGGCGCGGTCGATGCCCCAGTCCTGGGACAAGGCCGGCGCGATAAAGCCCATGGCCGCCGTGTCGAGGCCATCGAGGAAGACAATCAGGAAACACAGGATCACCACACGCCACTGGTAGCGTGACAACGGCTGGGCGTTGATGAAGGACTGGACGTCCAGGGTAGTACCGACAGAAGGCTGATTCATTATTGTTATTTCCACACCGATGGGCGGGCTGACAACCTTTGGTCATCATTATTATTGGGGCGCGCCCTAGAGCGCTGCCGCACATTAATAAGCCAGGGGAAACATCGTCAATTGACCGAGCCGGGATCTGTGCGGTCACCGAACACCTTAGGTAAACAGCTGCGCGCTCAGTTCGCGACTGGCGCTGAGCATACTCGGCAGGAAACGCTGCTCCAGCTCGTTGCGGCTGACGCGTCCGGCGTGGGTGCTGACGTTGAGCGCGGCCAACACCTGGCCAGACGCGTCATACACCGGCACGGCGATGGAACGCAGGCCCTGCTCCAGTTCCTGATCGACGATGCACCAGCCTTGCTGACGTACTTTTTGCAGGCAGTCGAGCAAGGCCGTCGGCGTGGTCAGGGTGCGGCTGGTCTTGGTTTGCAGGTCGGCGTGGTCGAGGTAGTCCTGTAAAGAGGCGTCGTCCAGTGCGGCAAGGAGGATGCGGCCCATCGAGGTGCAATACGCCGGCAGGCGCCCGCCTACCGACAGGTCGACCGAGATCAGGCGCTGGGTCGTGGCGGAGCGGGCGATGTAGAGGATGTCATCACCCTCGAGGGTGGCCATGTTGCAGGCTTCGTGGAGTTGCTCGCTCATGCGGTCCAGATAAGGCTGCGCCGACACTGCCAGCGGCGTGGACGATAAGTACGCATGGCCGAGGGTCAGCACTTTGGGCAGCAGCGAATAGGTGCGCCCATCGGTGGTGGCGTAGCCGAGCTTGATCAGCGTGTAGAGGCAACGGCGCACGGCGGCGCGGGGGATTTCGGTGCGATGGCTGATTTGCGCAATGGTCAGGTGCCGCTTGCGCTCCTGGAACGCCTGCACCACGGCCAGGCCACGGGCCAGGGAGGTCATGAAATCCGGATCGCCGGTAAACGCCTGAATCCGCTTGGCCGGTGAAGCCACGATCGGTGGCGCCACTGATGCGAAAGAGTTGCGCAGTTGATCGTTCATCTCAGGGATCCTTTTTCTTGTTTTCAACCACAAAAGGTTTGGCCTCTATTACAAGCCCCGCGGGTCGCCAGACACAATGTCCGCCCCGCAACGCTGGGCGATTATCGAACACATATCCGATTATCGCAATTCACCCCGCCCGGATCATAAAGCTGGGTGGCGCCTCGCAACAGCATGAAGAGGAGATATTTCTTGACGCCAGATTTTCAGCAATTACGCACGCGCTCAAGTAACAGAACGCTCACACAAAGTTGTCGATTTTTAACTTTATGGTGATAGTGTTATTCAAATGCGCCGCTATACTGCAAGCTGTGCAGAGGTCAGCCCGGTTTGATAATCGGGACCAGAGCTCGCCAGGCGGCACACTCAGTGTGTGACGTCGGTCACAAGTACCGGTTTATTGAATGGACTCCAGGCACGACTTTCAAACTTGAAGGGTTCAACTTGGAATTGCCTGAGCACGACTGTCCAATACACCCCTGTACGGCAATTAAACTCAACTCACTTCAATCAGGTATTCAATAAAGTGACAAAAGATGAACTGCGCGCGGAACTTGAGCGCCAGGAACAACGTTACAAGGACGTTTACGGCGGGGAAGTCACCACCTACGCCGCCCAGCCAGAACCTGAACGCAAACCTTGGCGTAAACGCGCCAGCCTGCTTGACCAGGCCTTTGCCCAGGAAATCCAAAAGATTGAACAGGAACTCAAAGCCGAAGAGCCATAAGCACTTCGGCCCGAGCGCCAGGATTTGCCACCTTGGCTGGCGTATTGCCAGCTGAGGGCAGCCACTCCTCTAACAAGCGACCTACAGTCGCAGACGAAATTTCATACAAATGTTTCAGGCATGCCATTTTCATGGCAATTCCCTGCCCTGCAAGCCTTGTGCTTTATAAATCAAAGACTTGTCAAAGCCCCGAAAACCCTGGGATAGGCGCCTTTCCCCCAGGCTTTTTCAATGAAGATTGTTACCGATGAGCAGCTAATGCATCGATTACTGAGGTTTTCTGGCATAATCGCGCCCCCTTACGACCGGGTCAGAAAACCTTCATGATCGATTTATTCAGCGGACTGGATGCTTGGGTTCTAGTGAGCCTGTTGCTCGCCCTGGCCTTTGTCCTCGCCTTCGAGTTCATCAATGGCTTTCATGACACCGCAAACGCGGTGGCCACAGTCATCTATACCAAAGCCATGCCGCCACACCTGGCCGTGTTCTTCTCCGGGGTGTTCAACTTCCTCGGCGTTTTGCTCGGTGGTGTCGGTGTCGCCTACGCCATCGTGCACTTGCTGCCGGTGGAGTTGCTGATCAATGTGAACACCGGCCACGGCTTGGCCATGGTCTTCTCCTTGTTGGCGGCGGCGATCACCTGGAACCTGGGCACTTGGTACTTCGGTATCCCGGCGTCCAGCTCCCACACCCTGATCGGCTCGATCCTCGGTGTCGGCCTGGCCAACGCCCTGATCAACGACATCCCGTTGGCCGATGGCGTGAACTGGCAGAAAGCGATCGATATCGGCGCCTCCCTGGTGTTCTCGCCGATGGCCGGCTTCCTGGTCGCAGCCCTGGTGCTGATCGGCCTGAAGTGGTGGCGCCCGCTGTCGAAGATGCACAAGACGCCGGACCAGCGCCGCAAGCTCGACGACAAAAAGCACCCGCCCTTCTGGAACCGCCTGGTCCTGGTGATCTCCGCCATGGCCGTGAGCTTCGTGCACGGTTCCAACGATGGCCAGAAAGGTATCGGCCTGATCATGCTGGTACTCATCGGTATCGTGCCGGCGCAGTTCGTACTCGACCTGGGCAGCACCACCTACCAGATCGAACGCACCCGCGACGCCACGGTGCATTTGAGCCAGTTCTACCAGCGCAACAGTGCCACCCTTGGCGAGTTCCTGGCCCTGGGCAAAAGCGTGAAGGATGACCTGCCGGGCAAGTTCCAGTGCAACCCGCAGCAGACCGAACCCACTATCAGTGCGCTGATGGAGACATTGAAAGGTGTGTCCGACTACCACTCGTTGACCGCCGATCACCGTATCGAAGTACGTCGCTACCTGCTCTGCCTGGACGATACCGCCAAGAAAGTCGGCAAGCTGCCGGGCCTGGAAGCCCGTGAGAAGGCCGACCTGGACAAGCTGCGCAAAGACCTGACCGCCACCACCGAGTACGCACCGTTCTGGGTGATCCTCGCGGTTGCACTGGCCCTGGGCCTGGGCACCATGGTGGGCTGGAAGCGTGTGGTACTGACCATCGGTGAGAAAATCGGCAAGCAGGGCATGACCTATGCCCAGGGCATGTCGGCACAGATCACCACGGCGAGCATGATTGGCCTGGCCAACATCTTCAGCCTGCCGGTGTCGACCACCCACGTGCTGTCGTCGGGCGTCGCCGGCACCATGGTCGCCAACAAGAGCGGCCTGCAAGGCGGTACGGTCAAGACCATCCTGATGGCGTGGGTATTGACCCTGCCGGCAACCGTGGGCCTGTCGGCCGGGCTGTTCTGGCTGGCGTCCAAGGCGCTGGGCAACTGATAGTCTGCTTGCAATAAAAAAGGTGCGATCCGCGAGGGTCGCACCTTTTTTTATGCCTGTAGCCAAGCTCAATAAAAATGTCTTGTTGATTAAATTACAGGCAAAAAAAAGGGCGACCGAAGTCGCCCAAAATGCCTTGCGTGCTCATGTAACCTGGAAAGCCCTATGGTTTTTTACGCTTGTTCGCGTCTTTCCAGATAAAAATTCCAAACCCTACAAAAAACAACACCATGAGGCTGACGGTCAGCACTCCGGCAAATACCACATTGTCGATAAACATGACCGGCCTCCTGCACTTGCCCTGTTGCGATAGGGCTAAGTTAATCGAGAAGGTGGATTGGAAAATTGACGGGGATCAATGTCGCCCACGACGGGGCGTAAAGAAGGGCAATAACTGACCTGCATCAACAGATGCAGGTTGTTTCAACGCTTTTTCGGTTTGTTCTTTGATTTTTTCTTAACTTTGCCCAACGGCATCGCTTGTTCGAATGCCTGGCGCACTTCATTCAGGCGTTTGTCATTGAGGTCATGCACACGCTTGGCACGTTCGGCATTCAGGTCAATCAGCTTGTCGTCATCACTCATGGCTTGGCTTACGTCGTGGCGGAAATGCCTCAATAATGCGGCCTGCCCCGCCCGACGGCAAATCAGCGGGCGACAAAAGGCAGGTCATCGCCCAAAATCGGCACTTCCCATTGGTACTGGAGCGCACGCGAGTGGCACTGCACAAGGACCTTCCGCCGTTGCTGGCCCTGCGCGCCTTCGAAGCCGTGGCGCGGCACTTGAGCTTTATCAAGGCGGCGCAAGAGCTGTCGGTGACCCAGAGTGCGTTGAGCCATCAAGTACAGAAACTTGAACAGCATCTGGGCAAACCGCTGTTCATCCGACGCACCCGTGCGATCGATCTGACTGCCGACGGCCAACGCTACTACGATGAAATCCGCCCTGCCCTCGATGCAATTGCCACCGCCACCCGCACCCAGCGGGCAACACCCAGCGCCACGGTGTTGCGCATCGGCCTGCTCGCCTCCTTCGCTACCCTGTGGCTGGCGCCGCGCCTGGCCGGGTTTCTCAACCGTTACCCGCATATCCAGGTCGAGCTGCTGCCAGCCATCCAACTGGCCGACGTCGCCGGTGCCGAAGTCGACCTGGCGATCCGCTACGGCAAGGGCGATTGGCCCGACGTGCAGGCCACCCGACTGATGGCGGAAGTGATCTCCCCCGTATGCAGCCCGGCATTCAAGGCCCGTCATGACGGCCCGTTGCTGATGGCTACATCGCACAAACCCTTCGAATGGACGGATTGGTCTGCGCATTACCAGGTCGACCTCAGCCGTCACCCCCGCGTGATGCTGCACGACTACAACATCGTGGTCGAAGCCGCCGTGGCCGGCCAAGGCATCGCCATGGGCCGTCATCGCCTTATCGAGCGTCGGCTCCAAGACGGCAGCCTGGTGCAAGCCTTCGACTGGCCGCCCTACCACAGTGACATCGGCTACTGGCTGATCGCCCCCCAAGGCCGCCTCAGCGCAGCGGCCGAGTGTTTCAGCCAGTGGTTGAAGGAAGCCTGCAGCGACGCGTGAGTTATTTTGATACGTCGTGTGAGATCTATCCGTTTGTCGCCAATCCGACCGAGCAACATGATCAGTCCTCCCTAACCCTTGAGGATGGATCATGAGCGACTCCCTGCGCCAACGCGTACACACCCTCGGCCTCACGCTGCCAACGCCCAGCCTGCCGGCGGCCAACTACATCAGCCATGTCATCAGTGGCAACCAGCTGTTGATCTCCGGGCAAATTCCCCTGATCGATGGCCAACCTGCCTATGTCGGCCGCCTCGGGGAATCCCTCAGCGATGAAGAAGGCGCCCACGCCGCAGAACTGGCGGCGTTGAGCCTGCTCGCGCAATTGGGCGATGCACTGGAGGATGACCTGTCACAGCTGGTTCGTACGCTGCGCCTGGGCGTTTACATCGCCAGCAGCGGCGACTTCCAGCGCCAGAGCCTGGTCGCCAACGGCGCGTCGAACCTGTTGGTCAACGCCCTCGGTGAAAAAGGCCGCCATGTGCGCACCGCCGTGGGTGTCTCCAGCCTGCCCGCCGGTGTGGCGGTGGAGATTGACGCCATTTTCGAGCTACGCCCGTGAGCCCGCTCAACATCCAGGCGCTGCGCGACGCCACCCCCGGCTGCCAGTCCGGCATCGCGCACTTCAATCACGCAGGGGCATCGCTACCGAGCCAGGCCACCCTCGATGCCATCATCGAACAACTGCACCGCGAGGCCCGCGACGGGCCGATGGAGGCAGGCGAGTACGGCGCGCAACTGCTGGATAACGCCCGTCACGCCGCCGGGCAATTGCTCAATGCGCCCACCGCATCCATCGCCTTCGCCGGCAGCGGCTCGGCCGCCTGGAACATGGCGTTCCAGGCCCTGGCCCCATGGCAGCCGGGCGACCGTATCCTGGTGGGGCGTCATGAATGGGGCGGCAACCTGGCGAGCATGCAACTGGCAGTGCAAGCCGGTGCCCGCATAGAAGTCATCCCCTGCGACGCAACCGGCGCGGTCTGTCCGCTGGCGCTGGAAGCAATGATCGATGCCAAGGTCAGGCTGATCGACCTCACCTGGCTGCCCGCCAACGGCGGCCTGATCAACCCCGCCCAGGCCATCGGCGAAGTGGCCAGAAGGCACGGTATCCCTTACTTCATCGATGCCGGCCAAGCCGTCGGCCAAGTGCCGGTGGATGTGCAGGCGCTGCACTGCGACGTGCTCAAGTCGGCCGGGCGCAAACACCTGCGCGGGCCACGCGGCACGGCACTGTTGTATGTGCGACCAGACTTTCTCAAGCAACTGAACCCGGCCCAGCGCGATGTATTTTCTGCACCGTGGACAACCGAAGGGTTCGACTTGCGCAACGACGCCCGCCGCTTTGAAACCAGCGAAGCGTCCTACGCCTTATTGGCGGGATTGGGCAATGCGTTGCAGGAAATCAATCAGTTGGGGATTGCGCGGGTATGGGAAACGGTCTCACAGGTCAGCGAGCGAATCCGCGAAGGGCTGCGTCAGATTCCAGGAATTACCCTGCACGACCTGGGCACCTGCCAATCCGGGCTGATCGCTTTCAACCTCGCCGGCTGGGACGCCTTCGAACTCAAGCGGCAATTGGGCCTCAAGCGCATCAATATCGGCGCCAATGACGTGGCGTACACCCCGCTGGACATGCAGGCGCGCGGCCTGGCCAGCATTGCGCGGGTTTCCGTCAGCCCGCTCAATAACACACACGACGTCGAACGGTTGCTGGTAGCCCTGGAGCAATTGCGCGGCTAAACCTCGACGTCCACCCACAAGCCCTGGCGCGGCGCGTCTTCGATCAGCGGCACCACCGGCACGGTGTTGTCGGCGTTGAGCAGGTCGCCCGGAATGGCCAGGTGCTGCTCCGGATCTTCATCGGCTTCGCGGCGGCGTTTTTGCTGCTCTTGCTGGCGGCGTTGTTCTTCGCGCAGCAGAAAGGTCGACTGCTCGGCATCGCCCTTCTTCAGGTCGATGGTGCTTTCGTTGGAGCCCGCCTGAACTGGCACCACGGGCGGAATATCCGGTTTCTGGCGTACCGGATCGAGTTGTGACGTGACCGGCACAACGCTGACGGGCAGCATGGGTGGCAGCATAAGGTTTGTTCTCCTGATCAACAGGCTGTCGGCGCGCCTGCGGGCGACTTGAGCCTACACTCGCCAAGCTGTGACCCAGTCGACACTCCCAAGTGCCCGCCACCCGTCGATCCGACTTCCGGGCAGCCACTCAAACGGAGTAGTTTTTGTCAGGAGTTCTTTGGCTGAGGGCCGTGTTCCGTTAAGATAGTCGGCTTTTTCACGGCGGGAGTCAGGCAGCATGGCGCAGCAGTATCAACCGGGGCAACGCTGGATTAGTGACAGCGAAGCAGAGCTGGGGTTAGGCACCGTTCTGGCACAGGACGGCCGCTTGTTGACCGTGCTCTATCCGGCCACTGGCGACACCCGCCAGTATGCGCTACGGAATGCGCCCCTCACTCGCGTGCGGTTCTCGCCGGGTGACACCATCACCCATTTCGAAGGCTGGAAAATGACCGTGCAGGAAGTCGACGACGTCGACGGCCTGCTGGTGTACCACGGCCTCAATGGGCAGAACGAGCAGGTCACCCTGCCGGAAACCCAACTCTCCAATTTCATCCAGTTCCGCCTGGCCAGCGACCGTCTGTTCGCCGGGCAGATCGACCCGCTGGCCTGGTTCTCGCTGCGCTACCACACCCTGGAACACACCAGCCGCCAATTGCAGTCTTCGCTGTGGGGCCTGGGTGGCGTGCGTGCGCAACCGATTGCCCACCAATTGCACATCGCCCGTGAAGTCGCCGACCGTATCGCGCCGCGGGTATTGCTGGCCGACGAAGTAGGCCTGGGCAAGACCATCGAAGCCGGCCTGGTGATCCATCGCCAACTGCTGTCGGGCCGCGCCAACCGCGTGCTGATCCTGGTCCCGGAAAACCTGCAACACCAATGGCTGGTGGAAATGCGCCGCCGCTTCAACCTGCAGGTTGCGCTGTTTGACGAAGAACGCTTCATTGAAAGCGATGCCGCCAACCCATTCGAAGACACCCAGCTTGCCCTGGTGGCACTGGAATGGCTGGTGGACGACGAGAAGGCCCAGGACGCGCTGTTCGCCGCCGGCTGGGACCTGCTGGTGGTCGACGAAGCTCACCACCTGGTCTGGCACGAAGAAAAGGCCAGCGCCGAATACGCCCTGGTCGAGCAACTGGCCGAAGTGATTCCTGGCGTGCTGCTGCTGACCGCCACCCCGGAACAATTGGGCCAGGACAGCCACTTCGCCCGCCTGCGCCTGCTGGACCCGAACCGCTTCCACGACCTGGCCGCCTTCCGCGCCGAGAGCGAGAACTATCGCCCGGTGGCCGAAGCCGTGCAGGAACTGATGGACAAGGGCCGCCTGTCGCCAGCCGCCCACAAGACCATCCAGGGTTTCCTCGGTGACGAAGGCGAAGCCCTGCTCACCGCCGTCAACGATGGTGACACCGAAGCCAGCGCACGCCTGGTGCGCGAGTTGCTCGACCGCCACGGCACCGGCCGCGTGCTGTTCCGCAACACCCGCGCCGCCGTGCAGGGTTTCCCGGAGCGCAAGCTGCACGCCTACCCGCTGGCGAACCCGGACGAATACCTCGAATTGCCGCTGGGCGAGCACGCCGAGTTGTACCCGGAAGTCAGCTTCCAGGCGCAACCGGACATTGAGGAAGAAAACCGCTGGTGGCGCTTCGACCCACGGGTCGAATGGCTGATCGACCAGCTGAAAATGCTCAAGCGCACCAAGGTCCTGGTGATCTGCGCCCACGCTGAAACCGCCATGGACCTGGAAGACGCCCTGCGCGTGCGCTCCGGCATTCCGGCCACGGTATTCCACGAGGGCATGAACATCCTCGAGCGTGACCGCGCCGCCGCCTACTTCGCCGATGAAGAGTTCGGCGCCCAGGTGCTGATCTGCTCCGAGATCGGCAGCGAAGGCCGCAACTTCCAGTTCTCCCACCACTTGGTGCTGTTCGACCTGCCGTCTCACCCGGACCTGCTGGAACAGCGGATCGGCCGTCTGGACCGGATCGGCCAGAAACACGTGATCGAACTGCACGTGCCGTACCTGGAGACCAGCCCGCAAGAGCGCCTGTTCCAGTGGTACAACGAGGCGCTGAATGCATTCCTCAACACCTGCCCGACCGGCAACGCCTTGCAGCATCAGTTCGGCCCACGCCTGCTGCCGCTGCTGGAAGCAGCCGACGACGGCGAGTGGCAAGCCCTGATCGACGAAGCCCGCACCGAGCGCGAGCGCCTGGAGCAAGAGCTGCACACCGGTCGCGACCGCTTGCTGGAACTCAACTCCGGCGGTGCCGGGGAAGGCGACGCGCTGGTCGAGGACATCCTGGAGCAAGACGATCAGTTCGCCCTGCCGATCTACATGGAAACCCTGTTCGATGCGTTCGGCATCGACAGCGAAGACCATTCGGAAAACGCCCTGATCCTGAAGCCGAGCGAAAAAATGCTCGACGCCAGCTTCCCCCTCGGCGACGACGAAGGCGTGACCATCACCTACGACCGCAACCAGGCACTGTCACGTGAAGACATGCAGTTCATCACCTGGGAACACCCGATGGTGCAGGGCGGCATGGACTTGGTGCTGTCCGGTTCGATGGGCAACACCGCCGTGGCCCTGATCAAGAACAAGGCGCTGAAACCGGGCACCGTGTTGCTGGAACTGCTCTACGTCAGCGAAGTGGTCGCACCGCGCGCCCTGCAACTGGGCCGCTACCTGCCGCCGGCCGCCTTGCGCTGCTTGCTGGATGCCAATGGCAATGACCTGTCGAGCCGTGTGTCGTTCGTGACGCTCAACGACCAGTTGGAAAGCGTGCCACGGGCCAGCGCCAACAAGTTTATCCAGGCCCAGCGCGACCAGCTGACGCCACGGATCAACGCCGGCGAAGAGAAGATCACCCCGCAGCACGCCGAGCGTGTGGCCGAGGCCAAGCGTCGCCTGGCAGCGGACACCGACGAAGAACTGGCACGCCTGACCGCGTTGCAAGCGGTCAACCCAACCGTGCGTGACAGTGAGTTGGTGGCGTTGCGCAATCAGCGCGAGCAAGGTTTGGCGATGCTGGACAAAGCCGCGCTGCGGTTGGAAGCGATTCGAGTCCTGGTCGCAGGCTAGTAATAAAGAAGGCCCGCGCAATGCGGGCCTTCTTTATATGCCTTGAGGGCCTCATCGCGGGCAAGCCCGCTCCCACAGTTGACCGAGTTCCAACGTTGGAATGCAGCCAAATGTGGGAGCTGGCTTGCCTGCGATGAAGTCACCGCGGTCTCAAGCTGTAACCGCCGAAGCCGGCACCTCAATACCCCCCAGCCCCTCCTTCATCTTCTTGGCATCACGCACAAAACACCGCGACGCCTGGAACAGAAACAGCATGGTCAGCAACAGCGCCACCGGGATCAGATACATGGCGTCATGCAACCCCACTGCCTTGTACGCCTCGGTCATCTGCTCCGCCCCCGCCGCATACATCGCCGAATGGGCGAAATGATCGGACAAGCCCCCCACCACGATCGGCCCCATGCCGCCGCCCAGCAAGTACAACCCGGCAAAAAACAGCGCCATCGCCGTGGCCCGCAGACGCGGCTCGACCACGTCTTGAATCGCCGTGTACACGCAGGTGTAGAAGTTATAGGCAAACAGCCAGCCCACACTGAACAACGCCACGAACACCCCGATCTCGATACGCCCGGCGTGCAACGCCCAGGCCGTGGTGACGGTGGAAATGATCAGGCTGAACGCCGCGAACAGCAGGCGGCCGTTGGCAACCCGCTGATGAATCTTGTCGGCCACCCAACCGCCCAGGGTCAGGCCCACCAAGCCGGTCAGGCCGACAATCACGCCCGTGGCGACCGCTGCATCCTGCAATGGCATCAGGAAGTAGCGCTGTAGCATCGGCACCAGGAACGAGTTGCAGGCATAGGTAGCGAAGTTGAAACACAGCCCGGCCAGCACCAGCCAAAGGAACGTCGGCACCGCCAGCACGCGACGGATCGGGCGGTCGACGCGCGCCTGGGAGACTTGCACGGTTTCAGCGGCGCCGCGCTTGGGCTCCTTGATATAGAACATGAACACCGCAAGGATCATCCCCGGCACGGCGGCGATAAAGAACGGCGCGCGCCAGCTGTCGAACGCCTTGACCATCCAACCGATAGTGAAGAAGGCCAACAACAGGCCCAGGGGCAAGCCGAGCATGAAAATGCCCATCGCCCGGGCACGGCGATGGGCAGGAAACAGGTCGCCGATCAGCGAGTTGGCCGCCGGGGCGTAGCTGGCTTCGCCGATACCGATGCCCATGCGCACCAGCAAAAAGCTCCAGAAACTGCCGACCAGGCCATTGACCGCCGTCAGCCCACTCCAGGCGAACAGGCCCCAGCCCATCAATTTGCTGCGCGAACCGGTATCGGCCAGGCGCCCGAGGGGCAGGCCGGCGATGGCATAGACGATGGTGAAGGCGGTACCGATGATGCCGAGCTGGAAGTCGCTCAGGTGCCATTCCATGCGGATCGGCTCGATGATGATCGCGGGAATGGTGCGATCGAAGAAGTTGAATAAATTGGCGAGGAACAGCAGGAACAGAATGCGCCAGGCATTCGCCGCTTGGGTCGAGTTCTGCATGGGTCCGTCTCTTTTATTGTTATGAGAGCTGCGATGCCCGATGCATCCTGCCCGGTCCCTGCAACATAGTGGGGCTGGCAGCGCTTGTCTGTAATGATTCGTAAAGCTGATAGGGCATGATTTCCCCCGGTTTCATGGGACTTTCCCTACGAAAATATATATCTGCTCCCCTCTTCCCAACGGCCATGGCGCAGATAGAATGGCAAGCCTTCCTGTAGTCCCCCTCTTACTTTCTTATCGATGACGCCCATGTCCGAAGCCAGTCCGTGCCTGAGTTGCGGTGCCTGCTGTTCACACTTTCGCGTGTCTTTTTTCTGGGGTGAGTGCGCCTCGTCCGGAGGGACGGTACCCGACGATCTGGTGGTACAGATCAACCCGACCCGCGTGGCGATGATCGGCACCGACCAGAAACCCGTACGCTGCTGCAGCCTTGAAGGTGAAGTGGGCAAGGGCACCAGTTGCTCGATCTACACGCAACGCTCGAGTACCTGCCGCGAATTTGAAGCGTCCTGGCACGAGGGCGTGCACAACGCCGATTGCGATGCAGCCCGCGCCGCCTTCGGCCTGCCGCCCCTGGAAGCGCCCTTCGAGCTGGATCTGCCCATCAGCGCTTAGCATCAAACGCTATGGCCGGCATGCCAAAATCATTCAGAGCAAAGTGCCATTATTCATGGCGAATCCTGCAAGGCTTCTATACTCGACTGCATAGGTCATCGCCGTAGGCAGTGACGAGACTCTATGATGGGGCACGCTATGGAATGGCTTGGTCTGAATTTTTTTACCGAGCTTCCAGCGAACGGGCATTTATTACTCAATTGCAGTCATAACCCCTTCCTGGTGCTACTGGCCTACCTGGTCGCCTGTGCGGCCGGTTTCGGTACGCTCGATATGGCCGAGCGCGTCGGCCACGTCGAAGACCCTACTGCACGTCGCCGCTGGCGCTGGCTCGGTGCCGGTTGCCTGGCCGGTGGTATCTGGTCCACACACTTCATCAGCATGCTGGCCTTCCAGGCGCCCATCGCGATTCACCACGAATTGTTCATGACCTTCATTTCGCTGCTGATCGCCATGATTGCCTCGCTGTTCGCCATGCAAACCCTCAGTCATCCCCGGCTGCGCTTGCACCAGTATCTGCTGGCGTCGGTATGGATGGGCCTGGGCATCGCCCTGATGCACTACGTCGGCATATCCGCCATGCGCTCCCAGGCCCAGGCGTACTTCGAGTCAGCACTGTTCATGGCCTCGATTGGCATCGCCATCGGTGCCAGCCTTGCGGCGCTGCTGCTGTCGAGCTACCTGCGCAACGGCGCCGGGGTGTTTCACCAACTGCTCAAATACGCGGCCAGCCTGGTGCTGGGCGCCGGCATCCTCAGCATGCACTTCACCGGCATGGCGGCCATGCGCCTGATCGTGCCCACCGGCGCAGACCTCTCACTGCCGCTGAACAACAACCCCATCCAACTCGGCCTGTCGGTCGCCGTCATCACCTTGCTGGTGATCGGCAGCAGCGTCAGCGCGGCGCTGGCGGACAAGAAGCTGCAACACAAGGAGCGCGACCTGCGCCGAGTCAACGCCCTGCTCAGCGAGTTGGACCAGGCCCGTGCCTCGCTGCAGCAAGTAGCGCATTTTGACGCCCTGACCAGCCTGCTCAACCGGCGCGGATTCAACCAGATCTTTGCGGAAAAAGTCGCTGAAAAAACCGCATCAAACGGCATGTTGGCGGTTATTTTCCTTGATATCGACCATTTCAAGCGCATCAACGACAGCCTCGGCCACGACGCCGGCGACCAATTGCTCAGCGTCCTCGCCGGGCATATCAAAGGGTCGGTGCGCAGCCATGAAGACGTGGTTGCGCGGTTTGGCGGCGACGAGTTCTGCATCCTGATCAACATCCACCACCGTGACGAAGCGCGGCACATGGCCCAGCGCATCATGCAGAAGATGAAAGACCCGATAGAGTTGGCCGGGCGGCGCATGGTGATGACCACCAGCATCGGCATCAGCCTGTTCCCGGACGATGGGCAGACCTGCGAAGAGCTGCTGAAAACCGCTGACCTGGCGCTGTACCAATCCAAAGACAGCGGCCGCAATACCCTGAACTTCTTCAGCTCCAACCTGAAAACCCGCGCCTTTCTCGAACTGCAACTGGAAGAAGAGCTGCGTGGCGCACTGCGGGCCAGAAACCAGCTGGTGTTG
This sequence comes from Pseudomonas sp. FP2335, assembly GCF_030687535.1. NCBI lineage: Bacteria > Pseudomonadati > Pseudomonadota > Gammaproteobacteria > Pseudomonadales > Pseudomonadaceae > Pseudomonas > Pseudomonas sp. FP2335. The sequence continues at coordinate 1,543,196 of NZ_CP117437.1, read as the reverse complement.
TTCTACCAACCGATCTTCGACATGAAACTGGGCAAAGTCTCGCGCCTGGAGGCCTTGGTGCGCTGGCAACACCCGACACACGGCCTGTTGGCTCCGGACCGGTTTATCGGGATCGCCGAAAGCAACGGCCTGATTGCCGAACTGGACCACTGGGTGTTGCGCCAGGCCTGTCACGATCTGAGCCTGTTGTCTGACCGGGGCTACTACGAACTGACCATGGCGGTGAACTGCTCGGCCTTGAACATGGCCCGCGACGAACTGGCCGATGAAATCGAAGACGCACTGCGTTTCGCCGGTGTAGCGGCCCACCGCCTGGAACTGGAAGTCACCGAAAACGCGCTGATGGGCAATATCAGCAGCACCCTGGCGCTGCTGCGCCAGATCCGTGCACTGGGTGTTTCACTGGCCATCGATGATTTCGGCACCGGCTATTCCTCCCTCGCCTACCTTAAGCGCCTGCCGCTCAATACCTTGAAGATTGATCGCTCGTTTATCCAGGACATCCCCAAATCCACTGCCGACATCGAGATCGTCCAGGCGATTATCGGCATGGCCCACACCCTGCACCTGCAGGTGGTCACCGAAGGCGTGGAAACCCAGGCGCAGTTCGAGTTGCTGCTCAAGCATGGCTGCGATTTCGTCCAGGGCTACCTGCTCAGCCCGGCGGTGTGCGCCGCCGACATCATCGGCGTGATCCAAGGCATTGAAAGGCACAACCCGCTGCATGCGTTGAGCGCGGCGGGCGCGACGGACATTTGCGCCCCCAAGGCGCCCTCCCCCGGCCGTGCCGGTTCCACCTCGGTGGTGCGGCCAATCCGCTGACGTCGAAACTTTGGCATTTCGCCATCATTTGCTTAAAGAAACCCGACCAACGGCCGATTCATCAGAGTCCGGCTACGTTTTCCCTTGAGAACGCAGGGTTAATTTTCACATCCCGGACGAAGACGCGCTGCAAAGTCGCGAACTCCCATTCAGTGATGGCTCCTTGAAATTCTCCAGCCATCCGTCCAGGTACATGGCGCCCAATGACTTCCAAAAATAACTCTGCCACCGTGGTCCCCGACGTGTTGCCGACAGCACCTGTGGAAAAATCCCCAGGTTCAAAGTCATTGAGCAGCGCCCGCCCGCTGGCCACCCAGCAATACCTGTACTTCACCGAAACCAACACCGACCGCATCCTCGACAACCTCGACGGCCTGCGCGACATGGTGTTCCCACGCCTGCCCCAGCAGGAAGGCGACGGCGACCCGCGCAACGAGCAGGAATTTCCTTCGGTCTGCCTGATCGGTCTGGGGCGCTGCGGTTCGAACATCGCGCTGGACGTGGCCGAGCTGGTGTACAACGCGCGCAAGTTCTACCTGAATGAGTTCAGTAACGAAGACAAATCGGCGGACAAGGGCTACAGCCCGGCGCAGTGGATCCGCAACAACCTGCGCCTGGGCGGCGGCAAGGCCAGCAAGCCGGTGTTCCTGGTGGAACCGCTGGTGATGCTCGGCGACCTGGACAAGGACATCGCCGGGCGCATCCGCTTCTCGCGCAAGGGTGAAAAAAGCGGGTTCCTGCGCGACTACAGCAAAATGAAAATCATGGACCTGTCGGAGGTGCATGCCGGTGGCGCGGGTAACGCGCCGATCCTCGGCCAGTACCTGGCCAAGATCATCCTCAACAAAGATACCCAGCGCTTCTCCAGCCCCGACTGGAAAATGATCCACTCGTACCTGATCGACTCCTGCGGCATCAAGGCCAACCAATCGCGCCTGTACTTCTCGATCTTCAGCGCCGGCGGCGGCACAGGTTCAGGCATGGCCTCGGAATTCGGCCTGGCCCAGCAACACTCGTACATGAACAAGACCTTCGACACCAAGCCCGCCGACGAGCACGACAGCAAGAGCGGCCACGCGTTTGTGTTCGAGCCGATCTTCACCAGCGGCATCTGCGTGCTGCCGAACATCTCCGACCACCGCAGCGAAATGTCCGAGGCACTGCATATCAACGCCGGGCGTTTGCTCTGCAAGTATCTGTCGGAAGAATGGGATTTCTCATACAACTTCGCCAATGAAGACAGCAGCGAGGCCAGCGTGAAGGGGCGAATCCGCCCATGGAACGCGATGATGCTGATCTCCAACGACATCATGCGCTACGCCGAAGAGAGCGATGACGGCAACATCCAGAACATTGACGTCAATGCCATGGAAAAACACGCCAATCAGTATATTTCCCAGCAGATCTTCAACATCCTCACCGCCCAGGCGGTGACCACCGACTACGACCAGAACTACTTCCGCCGCGCCGGTATCGACATCGGCGAGACCATCCGCCTGGATGCCAACGACCTGTTTATGAGTCTGGCCGGGCCGGTGGCGATTGCCTACGCCGAGTCGGTGGTGCCGGAAACCCCGGCGCCGTCCAACGACAAGTTCAAGGTGTTCGACAAAGAACCGCAGCGCCTGAACATCGACGACCTGTTCTTCCGCTCCATCGACCTGCCGCACTTCAACAAGGTCACCCAGGCCATCGAAGGCATCAGCTTGCTGCCGATTGAATCCAAGCGCTACAGAGCGTCCCTGGAGCAGTACAAGAACTCCGGCTACGACGCTGCGGCGTTGCACGACCTGCACTTCTTCAAGAACTGCTCGTCGGTGGTGTCGATCGTCTCGCTGCCCAAGGACTACAAACTGTCCTACATGGACCTCAACCGGCTCAAGACCCACCTCAACAGCCTGTTCCCCAATACCACGCTCAAGCGCTATGCCCTGGTGATCGGCGCCTCGGCCAACCTGTCGCTGACCACCTTGATCGCCAAGAGCCCATGCCTGTCGGACGACTTCCTGACCTTGATCGTGGCGTTTATCAAACGCTGCTTTGCGCGCAACCCATACCGCTTCGACGAGACGCTGGACAACTCGATCCTGGACTTCATCATCCACGAGGACTTCGACGAAGACCGCATCGACGAGTTGCTCAACGAGTTTGAAAACCCGGCGAAGATCCTCGATACCAACTGGTACGCGATCAAGCCGATGTATGAGAAGAAGTACCGCGAACTGATCAACGACAAAGAGAAATTCGTGTCGATCAATGACATCCGTCTGTCGCGGGACTGTGTGAAGAAGGCGATCAAGTACCTGCGCGAGATCTACCGTCACCGCATCGGCAAGACCAAGGTTATTTCGCTGAATAACCACACAGGTAAAACGGCCTGACGCCTTGAGACGGCGCCCATCGGCGCCGTCGTTGTTTCAGAGTGCCATGCGCTGGCGCTGCCAGGCCTGTGGCATGGGTTTGACGCGCTCTACCGTGCCGGCTGAAAAAGTACGCCGGCATGGCGTGGAAGAAACGTTTTGCCGCGTAGAAGTGGTGCACGAACTTCCTTGCTTCACCGCTTCACACAGATTTATCTGATAGATACCCGCCGTTTATTCACACCAAGAAACAATTCACCCGCGCTTTTGGCCGCGAGAAAACTGTTCCCATGACGTGCACGTCACCCTGCGCTGTGACCTTTCTCTACGGCAACATGCCATCACGGCGTCAGCGGTTACTCCGCTACACACTTCCTTCGGCGAAAAACACGCACCTTTTTGGTGCCTAGCTTTCTTGTGCTGCCCTTTCCTGGATCAGAATCCACGGCGAAACCACCACCGCCCATAGGCTTGGATCACGTTCCACCAGGTCCAATGCCCGCGTCGCAGACACTTCGCCCAGGCTCCCCGAGGCCAGCCAGGAGGCGACTTTGTCACGGTTATCTTCGGCCATTCCTTCGGCGGCCTCGATCAAATCCAGGCCGGCGTCGACCCACAATAGGGCACCCTTGGCAAAGAACGGTTCAAGCTCCTTCCAGGAAATTTCGGCGGTTTCACCGAGCAGCTTGGCATAGAGGGTGCTAGGTTCTTGCGTCATGGGAATTCACCTGAGTAAAAAATCGGCGCAATCATAACGTCGAGGCTTTCGCATAAAAAGCCAGGCAGAAAAACCCAGTTGCAAATGAGTCATCGATAGAAAGTGTCAGAAAAGCCAAGGATTGCCCGAAACTCTGGCATCAGCCCGCCGCGATTCTGTCTTTTTCTTTCATTTAAGCGACATGCCCGGGTTTTGCCCCCAGCAGCCAGCTTTTCAAGCGATCAACCGGCGCTCTACACTGTACCGGTACAGTTGCCAGGCCGCTGCCGGGGGGATGTCCGAGATATCCGATCCGGTTCTGCAGCTCACAAGGCCGCTAGAACTATAAAAAATACAACAGCAAGAGTGGAGCACTATGAATAAGGCTACTAAGCAGATTTCCAAACTGTTTGCCGCTATGGTCCTGGCTGGGGTTGCCGGCCATTCGTTTGCAGCCGACACCATCAAGATCGGCATCGCCGGCCCGAAGACCGGCCCGGTTACGCAATACGGCGACATGCAGTTCGTAGGCGCAAAACAAGCGATCAAAGACATCAATGCCAAGGGCGGCGTCGATGGCAAGATGCTTGAAGCCAAGGAATACGATGACGCTTGCGATCCAAAACAAGCCGTTGCCGTAGCCAACAAAGTGGTCAACGATGGCGTCAAGTTCGTGGTCGGTCACCTCTGCTCCAGCTCCACTCAGCCAGCGTCGGACATCTATGAAGACGAAGGCGTCATCATGATCACCCCGGCCGCTACCAGCCCGGACATCACCGCCCGTGGCTACAAGCTGGTCTTCCGCACCATCGGCCTGGACAGCGCCCAGGGCCCAGCGGCCGGCAACTACATCGCCGACCACGTGAAGCCGAAAGTCGTTGCCGTACTGCACGACAAACAGCAATACGGTGAAGGCATCGCCACCGCCGTCAAACAGACCCTTGAGAAGAAAGGCACCAAGGTTGCCGTCTTCGAAGGCCTGAACGCCGGCGACAAAGACTTCTCCTCGATCATCCAGAAGCTCAAGCAAGCCAACGTCGACTTCGTCTACTACGGCGGCTACCACCCAGAGCTGGGCCTGATCCTGCGCCAAGCCCAGGAAAAAGGCCTGAAAGCCAAGTTCATGGGTCCGGAAGGCGTCGGCAACGACTCCATCTCGCAAATCGCCCAAGGCGCTTCCGAAGGCCTGCTGGTCACCCTGCCGAAGTCGTTCGACGCCGAGCCTGAGAACAAGGCCATCGTTGACGCCATCAAGGCTGACGGCAAGGACCCAAGCGGCCCGTTCGTGTTCCCGGCCTACTCCGCCGTTGAGCTGATCGCCGGCGGTATCGCTGCCGCGAAGAGCGAAGACACCGCCAAAGTGGCAGCCGCCATCCACGCGGGCACGTTCAAGACCCCTACCGGCGACCTGAGCTTTGACGCCAAGGGCGACCTGAAGGACTTCAAGTTCGTGGTCTACGAATGGCACTTCGGCAAACCAAAAACCGAAGTTTCCCCTCAGTAAGCCAGGCGTTACTGGTCCAACAAGCCCACTGTGAAAGCAGTGGGCTTTGTTTTACGAGGTTTATGGGCCTGTCACCCGCGATCCGGGCGCTGGCTCACCTGAAAATCTTAAAACCGTCACCAGCGGTTCGCTGGCAAACGCTTCGTGCAAATGTGCTCATAGAACACAGCGCGGGGCCGGAACATGACTCCACCAGTGAAATGCGTATCGGGTTTTTAGGAGCGCTGTAATGCCTGAGATCTATCATTTTTTCCAACAGCTGGTTAATGGCCTGACCATTGGCAGCACCTATGCCTTGATAGCCATTGGCTACACAATGGTTTACGGCATCATTGGAATGATCAACTTCGCCCATGGCGAGGTGTACATGATTGGTTCCTACGTGGCCTTTATCGCCCTTGCCGGGCTGGCCATGATGGGAATCCACTCCCTGCCGCTGTTGATGACCGCCGCGTTTATCGCGTCAATCGTTGTAACCAGTGCCTACGGCTACAGTATCGAGCGTGTTGCCTATCGTCCCTTGCGTGGCAGCAACCGTTTGATCCCGTTGATTTCCGCCATCGGCATGTCGATTTTCCTACAGAACACCGTATTGCTGTCCCAGGATTCCAAGGATAAATCCATCCCCAACCTGATCCCTGGGAGCTTCTCCTTCGGCCCGGGCGGCGCGGAGGAAGTGCTGATTTCCTACATGCAGATCCTGGTCTTCGTCGTCACCCTGGTGGCCATGCTGGGCCTGACCCTGTTCATCTCCCGCTCCCGTCTGGGGCGCGCCTGCCGGGCCTGCGCCGAAGACATCAAGATGGCCAACCTGCTGGGCATCAATACCAACAACATCATCGCCCTGACCTTCGTGATCGGTGCCGCGCTGGCGGCGGTCGCGGCGGTGCTGCTGAGCATGCAGTACGGCGTGATCAACCCCAACGCCGGTTTCCTGGTAGGCCTCAAGGCCTTTACCGCAGCGGTATTGGGCGGCATCGGCAGTATCCCGGGCGCGATGCTCGGTGGCCTGGTGCTGGGTGTGGCCGAAGCCTTTGGCGCCGACATCTTCGGCGACCAGTACAAGGACGTCGTGGCGTTCGGCCTGTTGGTTCTGGTGCTGTTGTTCCGTCCGACCGGCATTCTGGGCCGTCCGGAGGTTGAGAAAGTATGAGCAGATATCTTAAATCGGCGTTCTTCAGCGCCCTGCTGGTGTGGGCCGTGGCCTTTCCGGTACTCGGCCTCAAGCTGAGCATTGTCGGCATCAACCTGGAAGTGCATGGCACCGGTCCCGTGACCCTGACCATCATCGCCTTGTGTTCGGTGCTGATGTTCCTGCGCGTGTTGTTCACCCAACAGGTCGGTGCCTTGTTCAAGGGCAACCGTGGGCCGTTGGTATCGCCCAAGGTCAGCCAATTCCTGACCCTGCCGCGTACCCAGCGCTACATCATCATCGCGTTGATCATCGCCGCATTGATCTGGCCGTTCTTCGGCTCGCGCGGCGCCGTCGACATCGCCACCCTGATCCTGATCTACGTGTTGCTGGGCCTGGGCCTGAACATCGTGGTGGGCCTGGCCGGTCTGCTCGACCTCGGTTATGTGGGTTTCTATGCGGTGGGTGCCTACACCTACGCGCTGCTCTCGCACTACCTGGGCTGGAGCTTCTGGATCTGCCTGCCACTGGCGGGCATGGCGGCGGCGACGTTCGGCTTCCTGCTGGGCTTCCCGGTATTGCGCTTGCGCGGTGACTACCTGGCGATCGTGACCTTGGGCTTCGGGGAAATCATCCGACTGTTCCTGCGTAACCTGACCGACATCACCGGTGGCCCGAACGGCATCAGCAGCATCCCCAAGCCGACCTTCTTCGGGCTGACGTTCGACCGCAGCGCCGCAGAAGGCATGCAGACCTTCCACGAGTATTTCGGGATCGACTACAACCCGGTAAGCAAAGTGGTGTTCCTGTACCTGGTGGCGCTGTTGCTGGCGTTGGCGGCCTTGTTCGTGATCAACCGTTTGCTGCGCATGCCGATCGGCCGTGCGTGGGAAGCGTTGCGCGAAGATGAGATCGCCTGCCGTGCCCTGGGCCTGAACCCGACCATCATCAAGCTCTCCGCCTTCACCCTGGGTGCTGCGTTCGCCGGTTTCGCCGGCAGCTTCTTCGCCGCGCGCCAAGGCCTGGTCACCCCGGAGTCGTTCACCTTTATCGAGTCGGCGATCATCCTCGCCATCGTGGTACTGGGTGGCATGGGCTCGCAGTTGGGCGTCATTCTGGCGGCAATCGTGATGATCCTGCTGCCGGAAATGATGCGTGAGTTCAGCGAATACCGCATGTTGATGTTCGGCGCCATGATGGTGCTGATGATGATCTGGCGTCCTCAAGGCCTGCTCCCTATGCAACGTCCACACATGGAGCTGCGCAAATGAGCCGCGAGATCCTGAAGGTTGAAAACTTGAGCATGCGCTTCGGCGGCTTGCTGGCGGTCAACGGCGTGGCCCTGACCGTGAAAGAGAAACAGGTGGTTGCATTGATCGGCCCCAACGGCGCCGGCAAGACCACGGTGTTCAACTGCCTCACCGGTTTCTACAAGCCGAGCGGTGGCAGCATCCTGCTGGACGGCCAGCCGATCCAGGGCCTGGCCGGTCACGAGATCGCCCGCAAGGGCGTGGTGCGGACCTTCCAGAACGTGCGCCTGTTCAAGGACATGACAGCGGTCGAGAACCTGCTGATCGCCCAGCACCGTCACTTGAACACCAACTTCCTGGCGGGCCTGTTCAAGACCCCGGCGTTCCGCAAGAGCGAGCGCGAAGCCATGGAATTTGCCGCGTACTGGCTGGACAAGGTCAACCTGACCGAGTTCGCCAACCGCCCTGCCGGCACCCTGGCCTATGGTCAGCAACGTCGCCTGGAAATCGCCCGTTGCATGATGACCCGTCCGCGCATCCTCATGCTCGACGAACCGGCTGCCGGCCTGAACCCCAAGGAAACCGAAGACCTCAAGGCGCTGATCAGTGTGCTGCGTGAGGAACACAACGTCACCGTGCTGTTGATCGAACACGACATGAAACTGGTCATGAGCATTTCCGATCACATCGTGGTGATCAACCAGGGCACGCCGCTGGCCGACGGGACGCCGGAGCAGATCCGCGACAACCCGGAAGTGATCAAAGCCTATTTGGGGGAAGCGTAAAATGCTGCAATTCGAAAACGTTTCCACTTTCTACGGCAAGATCCAGGCCCTGCACAGCGTCAACGTGGAAGTGCGCCAAGGTGAGATCGTCACGCTGATCGGCGCCAACGGTGCCGGCAAGTCGACCCTGCTGATGACCCTGTGCGGTTCGCCGCAAGCCCACAGCGGCAGCATCCGCTACATGGGTGAGGAACTGGTGGGCCTGCAATCGTCGCAGATCATGCGCAAAAGCATCGCGGTGGTGCCGGAAGGTCGTCGGGTATTTTCCCGCCTGACCGTGGAAGAGAACCTGGCCATGGGCGGGTTCTTTACCGACAAGGGCGACTTCCAGGAACAGATGGACAAGGTGCTGCACCTTTTCCCTCGGCTCAAGGAGCGCTTCAGCCAGCGCGGCGGCACCATGTCCGGCGGCGAGCAGCAAATGCTCGCCATCGGTCGGGCGCTGATGAGCAAGCCCAAGTTGCTGCTGCTCGACGAACCGTCCCTGGGCCTGGCACCGATCATCATCCAGCAGATCTTCGACATCATCGAACAGCTGCGCAAGGACGGTGTAACGGTGTTCCTGGTGGAGCAGAACGCCAACCAGGCCCTGAAAATCGCCGACCGTGCCTATGTGCTGGAGAACGGCCGGGTGGTGATGGAAGGTTCGGGTGAGCAATTGCTGACCGATCCCAAGGTGCGTGAGGCGTACCTGGGCGGTTAACCACCGGTTGCAGCACGAACCGGGTCAAAAAATGTGGGAGCGGGCTTGCTCGCGAATGCGGTGGATCAGCCAAGTATCTGTTGGCTGGCACGCCGCTTTCGCGAGCAAGCCCGCTCCCACATTTGCGTTGTGTGTTTCTTTGAATCCGATGAGACCCGAAATTATTTTGGGTGGGTTTGTAACGGATCCCCCCCTCCTGTCTCTAGTGGTGCAAGCAGGCAATCAAGCCCGCCAACTCAACCCACTGCTGGAGATTCACCATGACCACCAAACTGTCCGCTGCCACCCTCGTCCTGGCCCTCGGTTCCGCCCTGAGCCTGTCCGCGCTGACCACCACCGCCCACGCCGCTGACGATATGCAGAAATGTTTCGGCGTCGCTGAAGCCGGTAAAAACGACTGTGCCGCAGGCGCTGGCACGTCCTGCGCTGGCACCTCGAAAACCAAGGACCAGGCCAACGCCTGGAAGCTGGTCCCCGCTGGCACCTGCACCCAAACCCCAAGCTCCACCTCGCCGACCGGTTTCGGCCAGGAAGCGGCCTTCACCGCCAAGTCCTGAAACCCTGGGCCGCCTGAGTACTGATGATGATTCTTTCATCCCTGCACCCCGCCTCCCAGGCTCAGGCGCCCGGCCTTCCGCGCCGGGCCGGGCTGGGGCTCAAGCACGAGCACTTGAGCGAAGTGCTTGAGACCACCCCCGACATCGGTTTTTTTGAAGTGCACGCCGAAAACTACATGGTCGCCGGCGGGCCCTTTCATCACTACCTGGGATTGATCCGCGCGCAGTACCCGCTGTCGTTGCACGGCGTGGGCCTATCCATCGGCGGCGAAGGCCCCCTGGACCCTGCGCACCTGGCACGCCTGGCCACGCTGATCGAGCGCTATCAACCCCAGTCCTTTTCCGAACACCTGGCCTGGTCGAGCCATGGCCCGGTGTTTCTCCATGACCTGCTGCCCCTGGCCTACGACGCCGCCACCCTCAAGCGTGTGTGCGAACATGTTGACCAGGTCCAAAGCGCGCTCAAGCGCCCGATGCTGCTGGAGAATCCGTCGACCTACCTGCAATTCCAGCGCTCGACCCTGGACGAGACCGACTTCATCAGCGAAATCGTCCGCCGCACCGGCTGTGGTTTGTTGCTGGACGTCAACAACGTCTACGTGTCGTGCATCAATCACCAGCGCGAGCCACTGGCCTACATAGACGCGTTACCGCTGCACGCCGTCGGTGAGATTCATCTGGCTGGTTTTGCCGAAGACACTGACAGTCTCGGCGAACGCCTACTGATCGATGATCACGGCGCGCCCATCGATAACGCCGTATGGCAGTTGTACGAAAGTGTACTGACACGCACCGGACCGGTCGCCACATTGATCGAACGCGACAATCAGGTACCGGCCTTCAGCGTGCTGCAAGCCGAAGCCCGGCACGCGGACTGGCACCTGTCGCAGGTCAGCCCATGAGCCTGCACGCCGATTTTGCCGCCGCCTTGCTGGCCCCCGAAGCGACCTGCCCCGACGGCCTGTTCAGCCGTAACGGCGCCGACCCCGCCAGCCGCTTCGCGGTGTATCGCAACAATGTACACAGCGCGTTGATCAACGCGCTGGCCACCGCGTACCCCGTGACCCTGCAACTGGTGGGCGACAGGTTTTTCCGCGCCATGGCCGGCCTCTACCTACAGAGCTGCCCACCCACCAGCCCGTTGATGTGCGAGTACGGCAGTACGCTCGCCGACTTCATCCAAGGTTTCGAACCGGCGGCCAGCGTGCCCTACCTGGCGGATATGGCACGGCTGGAACGCTTGCGGGTCTGCGCGTATCACGCGGCCGACCATGCGCCGCTGGCCCCTCAAGCGCTACTCCAGGCCCTGCAAGGCCAAGCCGACCTGGGGGCGCTGCGCGTGCAACTGCATCCGTCCGTGACCACGCTGGCTAGCGCGTATGCGCTGGTGGCGATGTGGGCTGCGCATCAGGCAGAGGGTGGCGTAGGCACCCTGGACCCCTGGCATGCCCAGAGTGCCCTGGTATTGCGCCAAGGCCTGGAGGTCAAGGTGTTCGCCATCGACCCTGGATCGCTGGCCTTTATCGACCGCCTGGGCCACGGCTTGCCTTTGCAGAGGGCCGTGGAGTGCGCCCTGGAGGCCAACGCTGAATTCGACCTGCACCAATGCCTGACGCTGCTGATCAGCCAACAGGCCATCATTCATTTGCATCTGGACCAAAAGGTATCGCCATGAACACCTCCGCACCGTGCCTGGTAAGACGGGTCATTCAACTATTCGAAAAAATCCCCTACAGCCTGATCGCCTTCATCGCACGGTTTTCCATCGCCGCGGTGTTCTGGAAATCCGGGCAAACCAAGGTCGAGGGCTTTGCCGTGGACCTGATCGGCGGCACCTTTGAGCTGGGTGAGCCACGCCTGGCCGCGTCGACCTTGCCGCTGTTTCGCAGCGAATACCACGTGCCGTTGCTGTCGCCGGAGGTGGCCGCACATATGGCGGCGTTTGCCGAGCATTTTTTCCCGGTGCTGATTCTGGTCGGGTTCGCCACGCGATTCTCGGCCCTGGCGCTGATCGGCATGACCCTGGTCATTCAGCTCTTCGTCTACCCGGACGCCTACCCGACCCACGGCACCTGGATCGCCGTGCTGTTGCTGCTGGTGGCCAAGGGACCGGGACGCTTGTCCATCGACCAGTTGATCGCCCGCCGCTACCACTAAAGCCGGTCGAGGGCCTCGCCGCTGCGCTTGAACCAGTCCACCAGGTAATCGGCCAACACTTGAGTGCGACGCGGCAGGCCGCCTTGATAGGGATGCACCAGGTACATCGGCATGCTCCGCGTCTGAAAGTCGCGCAGGAGCAAGCGCAAGCGCCCGTCAGCCAATTCCGCGGGTAAGACGTAGGACGGCAGACGGGCAATACCAGCCCCGACCAGCGCAGCCTTTTTCAACAGGTTGTAATGATTGGAGGCGAAGGTGCCACTGACCCGCACCCGCAATAATTCGTGCTGCTGGTGGTACAGCCACTCTTCGCGGCCGCTGTAGTGACTGTTGAGCAGGCAGGTGTGGCGGGCCAGATCCGCCGGGGTCTGCGGCTCGCCATGCTGCTCCAGGTAAGCCGGGCTGGCGCAGGTCATCTCATGCCAGGCCAGCAATGGCTTGGCCACCAGGCGCGCGTTTTCGATGGCACCGGAACGCACCCCCAAATCGAAGCCATCCCGCGCCAGATCGCGATAGTTGTTGTTCAGCTCCAGCTCGAGCTGAACTTGCGGGTACTGCTTGGAAAACTCCAGTAACAAGCCATCAAAGAAGGTTTCGCCCAACGACACCGGAACCGTCATACGCACCGGTCCGACAAGATCGTCTTTGAGCCGCGCCAATGCCTGACGGGCGCGGTCGACCTGGACCACCAGCGCCTGGGCCTGGGGCAGCAGCGCCGCGCCCGCCGCGGTGAGGCTGAGCTTGCGCGTGGTGCGATGCAGCAACACGACCGAGTACTGCGTTTCCAACTGGCTGATGCGCTTGGACAGTTGCCCCTTGCTACAGCCCAACTGCTCCGCCGCCACGGTGAAACTGCCGGCTTCGATCAACACGGCAAAGGCCGCCAGGTCATCCATCTCGCTCATGGATTGTTTCCAAAAGAAAACCAAAGGTTGCCTATTAGCACGTTTATCCAGGGAAAAAGCCACTCTAGACTGAACCCTCACTTACCCCCACTGGAGGAACAGCACCATGAAAATCCTATTGATTGGCGCCAGCGGTACCGTCGGCTCGGCAGTCAAGAGCGAACTGGCGCAGCGTCACGAAGTGATCAGCATCGGCCGCACCAGCGGTGACTTTCAGGTGGACATCAGCGACAGCGCCTCAATCCGCAAGCTGTTCGAGCAGACCGGCACGTTCGACGCGCTGGTCTGCGCCGCCGGCAGCGTGAAGTTCGCGGCACTGGGTGAAATGAGCGCCGCCGACTTTGAACTGGGCCTGCGCGACAAACTGATGGGCCAGGTCAACCTGCTGCTGATCGGCCGCGAGTACGCCAACGACGGCGCGTCGTTCACCTTTACCAGCGGCATCCTCAACCGCGACCCGATCCGCACGGGGGCATCGGCGGCGCTGGTCAACGGTGCGCTGGATGCGTTCGTCAAAGCAGCGGCAATCGAATTGCCACGGGGCCTGCGCGTCAATTCTGTAAGTCCTACGGTACTGGTGGAAGCGATGGGCAGCTACGCGCCTTACTTCCGCGGCTTCAAACCGGCGGCGGGGGCAGATGTGGCGTTGGCCTACGCCAAAAGCGTCGAGGGCTTGCAGACCGGTCAGACCTTTATCGTGGGCTGATCTTCACGTCTGTCAGAATCGCCTGAAGCTGGCAGGCGGGCTTGTGATGCGGCGCCAGCCTGCGTAACGTGGCGGCACTTGTCTGGAGACCCTCTATGCGTGCCGCTCGTACCCTTGCCCTGTTTGCCCTGCTCCCCCTGTTCGCCGCCTGCCAGATGTTCGAAGGCGAGCCGGCCAAGCCGTCGACTGCCGGCCTGACCCGCATGCAGGGCGAACTCACGGCGGTCAACGGCAAGCTGCTGTTCCAGCCGTGCAACGACCAACGCAACTACGTGGTCAACGACACCGGCGGCACCAGCGTCCTGCAGGAAGCCGCCTCCCTGGCCGGCCAGCAAGGCACTTTGTTCGCCGACCTGCGTGGCAAGTTCTCCGGCGTGGCCAGCGGCACCCAGGGCAGCGTCGACCTGCAACAGCTCTACCGCGTGGAGCGTTCGACCTCGGCCTGCAACGACCCGGACTTCAAGCGCATGATCCTGCGCGCCAACGGCCACAAGCCGGCCTGGGCGATGAATGTCACGGCCAAGGGCATGGTGCTGGAGCGCGAAGGCCAGCCGCCACTGGCGGTGCCGTATGTGGAAGAACAGATCGGCGATGGCCGTTTCAACCTGATGACCGAAGCCAACAACCAGCACGTCGAACTGTGGGTAGCCCCGCAACGTTGCGTGGACAGCGTCAGCGGCAGCCTGCAACACATGACCGCCGAATTGCGCGTCAACGGCCAGGTGCAACGCGGTTGCGCGGCGTTTGGCGGCTCGCGCGACGACTGACGCCGCCCTGGGCTGTTTTAACATGACGGAAAATGTCCATTGGGGCTTATAATCGCCGGTTTGCAAAACAGCCGGCCTCTTTGCCCGCCGCCTACCGGATCCCGTCATGCTACGAATCACCGAACTCAAGCTGCCCATCGACCATCCCGAAGAAGACCTGCGCCCTGCCATCGTGCAGCGCCTGGGCATCGCCAGTGATGACCTGCTCGATTTCACCCTGTTCAAACGCAGCTACGATGCACGCAAGAAATCATCGGAGCTGTGCTTCATCTACACCATCGACCTGGATGTCAAAGGCGAAGCCGCCCTGCTGCTCAAGTTCGCCGATGACCGCAACGTCAACCAGGCGCCGGACGTCAGCTACAAAGTGGTCGGCCAGGCGCCTGAAGGCCTGACGGAACGCCCGATCGTGGTCGGCTTTGGCCCGTGCGGTATCTTCGCCGGGCTGCTGCTGGCACAAATGGGCTTCAAGCCGATCATTCTTGAGCGCGGTCGCGAAGTGCGCCAGCGCACCAAGGACACCTGGGGCCTGTGGCGTAAGAATGTGCTGAACCCCGAGTCCAACGTGCAGTTCGGCGAAGGCGGCGCCGGGACCTTTTCCGACGGCAAGCTGTACAGCCAGATCAAGGACCCGAAATTCCACGGGCGTAAAGTCCTGCACGAATTCGTCAAGGCCGGTGCGCCGGAAGAGATCCTTTACGTCAGCAAGCCGCACATCGGTACATTCCGCCTGACCGGCGTGGTGGAAAACATGCGCGAGCAGATCATCGCCCTCGGCGGTGAAGTGCGTTTCGAGCAACGCGTCACCGATGTGCTGATCGAAGATGGCCAACTGCACGGCGTCGTCGTCGACGGCGGTGAGCAGATCCTTTCCAGGCACGTGATCCTGGCGCTCGGCCACAGTGCCCGCGACACCTTCCGCATGCTCCACGGCCGCGGTGTGTACATGGAAGCCAAGCCGTTCTCGGTGGGTTTCCGTATCGAACACCCGCAGTCGCTGATCGACGCGGCACGCCTGGGCAAATACGCTGGCCATCCAAAACTCGGCGCTGCGGACTACAAACTGGTGCACCACGCCAAGAACGGCCGCTCGGTCTACAGCTTCTGCATGTGCCCAGGCGGTACGGTGGTCGCTGCCACCTCCGAGCCGGGCCGCGTGGTGACCAACGGCATGAGCCAATACTCGCGTAACGAGCGCAATGCCAACTCCGGCATCGTGGTTGGCATTACGCCTGAGGTGGATTACCCGGGTGGACCGCTGGCGGGTATCGAGTTGCAGGAGCGTCTGGAGTCCCACGCCTACATCCTCGGCGGCAGCAACTATGAGGCCCCGGCGCAACTGGTGGGCGATTTCATCGCGGGTAAGCCATCCACGGCTATCGGTAGCGTGGAACCGTCCTACAAGCCGGGGGTAGCCCTGGGTGACCTGGCCCTGGCCCTGCCGGACTTCGCCATCGAAGCGATCCGCGAAGCACTGCCGGCGTTCGAGAAGCAGATCAAGGGCTACTCGCTGCACGATGCCGTGCTGACCGGGATCGAGACGCGCACGTCGTCGCCGTTGCGGATCACTCGTAATGAGTCGATGCAGAGCTTGAACGTCAAGGGCCTGTTCCCGGCCGGTGAAGGCGCGGGCTATGCCGGTGGGATTCTGTCGGCGGGTGTGGACGGGATTCGGATCGCCGAAGCGTTGGCGCGGGATATGTTGGGCCTCGAAGCCTGATAACTCGCTTATTTATTGAATGTGAGCGGGCTTGTGTGGGAGCGGGCTTGCTCGCGAAAGCGGTGGATCAGTTGAACAGTGTGTGACTGACACACCGCATTCGCGAGCAAGCCCGCTCCCACATTGGTTTTTGTGTTGAGTCAGATATTAGCGCGCAAGACGCTGGCCGGCAGCGGCTCGCCCCGCTCCACACTCGCCGCAACAGCCGCAATCAAGCCCTCCAATTGATAACCCTGCGTTTTAAGCCACGCCTGATCATAGTAAGTGGTGGCATACCGCTCTCCCCCGTCACACAAGATCGCCACGATCGACCCCGACTTGCCGGCTGCTTTCATCTGCAGCGCAGCCATCAACGCGCCGATCAAGTTAGTCCCACTGGACCCGCCGACCCGCCGCCCCAAGCGCGCGGCCAGGTAATGCATGGCCGCCAGCGATAATGCGTCTGGCACCTTGACCATCGCATCAATCACCTTGGGCAGAAACGACGCCTCGACCCGCGGCCGGCCAATGCCTTCGATGCGCGAACCACAGTCCAGGCGCAAACTGGCGTCGCCGCTCAAGTAGTAATCAAAAAACACTGAGCGCTCCGCATCGGCACACAGCACGCGGGTGCAATGCTGGCGATAACGCACGTAACGCCCCAGGGTTGCCGTGGTGCCGCCGGTACCGGGGCTGGAAATCAGCCAGCTCGGCTCTGGGTAATGCTCAAACCGCATCTGCTGGAAGATCGACTCGGCGATGTTGTTGTTCGCGCGCCAATCGGTGGCCCGTTCCGCGTAGGTGAACTGGTCCATGAAGTGACCACCACTTTCCTGCGCCAACCGTTCGGATTCGGCGTAGATCTGCGTCGGATCGTTCACCAGATGGCTCTTGCCACCGTAAAAGGCGATCTGCGCGATCTTTTCCTGGGAGGTGGTGGCCGGCATCACCGCGATAAACGGCAAGCCGAGCAGGCGGGCGAAGTAGGCTTCCGATATCGCCGTCGAACCGCTGGACGCCTCGATCACCGGTGCGCCCGGCTTCAACCAGCCATTGCACAGCGCATACAGGAACAGCGAACGCGCCAGACGATGCTTCAGGCTGCCGGTGGGGTGGCTGGACTCGTCCTTGAAGTACAACTCGACACCCGGCAAGCCGGGCAGCGGCAAGGGGATCAGGTGTGTGTCGGCGCTGCGCTGGAAGTCCGCTTCGATGATACGAATGGCTTCGCGGGCCCAGGGACGGTGATCGCTCATGAGGAGGTTCTCTAAGGATTTCACGCCCAATCTTAGGAGGTTTCCTACACTCCACACAGATACAGTACCGACTCAATTGGACACACAATTGCTAAGCTTTGGCGCACTGCCCTCCCAATCACTCTCTTATAACAAATAAGAATATAACTTTTGTTTTAACAACTAACGGTACGGGTTAGGGTAGCCACCTATTGAACCTGGATTGGAGAGCATCCCTTGCCTCTGCGTAGCACTTTCACCCGTTTCTTCCAGCTGGAGGCCGCCAGTGGCTTGCTGTTGATCGCCGCTGCCGCACTGGCGCTGATCATCAACAACTCGCCGTTGTCGCACCTCTACAACGCCTTTCTCGATGTGCCGGTGGTGGCACAGATCGGCGCACTGAAAATCGCCAAACCTGCACTGCTATGGATCAACGACGGCCTGATGGCGCTGTTCTTCCTGCTGATCGGCCTGGAGGTCAAGCGTGAGTTGCTTGACGGCCATCTGTCCAAGCCGTCCCAGGTGGTGCTGCCCGGCGCAGCCGCGATTGGCGGCATGGTCGTACCGGCGCTGATCTACTGGGCGATCAACAAGGACTACCCCGCCGCGCTGTCGGGCTGGGCGATCCCCATGGCCACCGACATCGCCTTCGCCCTCGGCGTACTGGCCCTGTTGGGCAAACGCGTGCCGGTGTCGCTCAAGCTGTTCCTGATGACCCTGGCGATCATCGACGACCTGGGCGCAATCATCGTGATTGCGGTGTTCTATTCCTCCGACCTGTCGGGCGCCGCACTGGCGGGCGCGGGCGCTTGCCTGATTGCATTGATCACGATGAATCGCCTCGGTGTGATCAAGCTTGGCCCGTACCTGATCATCGGGTTGATCCTGTGGGTTTGCGTGCTGAAAAGTGGTGTGCATGCCACCCTGGCCGGCGTGACATTGGCCTTCTGCATCCCGATGCGCACCAAGAATGCCGAGCCTTCGCCATTGATGACCCTGGAACACGCCCTGCACCCTTGGGTGGCCTACGGCATCCTGCCGCTGTTTGCGTTCGCCAACGCCGGTGTGTCCCTGGCCGGCGTCAGCCTGGAAAGCTTCACCCACCACGTACCGCTGGGCATTGCCGCCGGCCTGCTGATCGGCAAGACCGTCGGCGTGTTCGGCCTGACCTGGCTGGCCATCAAGACCGGCCTGGCCGCACTGCCCAGCGGCGCCAACTGGGGCCAGGTGTTTGGTGTGGCGATCCTGTGCGGCATCGGCTTTACCATGAGCCTGTTTGTCGGTTCCCTGGCGTTTGTGCCGGGTGCCAGTGAATTTGCCGGGGAAGACCGAATGGGGATTCTGACCGGGTCGATTCTGGCTGCGTGCATTGGCTATGCAATAACGGCGATGGCGAGTCGCAAGAAAGCATAACGAATGCAATGACTGTGGCGAGGGAGCTTGCTCCCTCGCCACATTTCCCTCCTGTTCCCATTCCCTCCTCAGATAAGACCTACATCGCCCCTGCTCGGCTTGCCATAACGT
This sequence comes from Pseudomonas sp. FP2335, assembly GCF_030687535.1. Classification (NCBI taxonomy): domain Bacteria; kingdom Pseudomonadati; phylum Pseudomonadota; class Gammaproteobacteria; order Pseudomonadales; family Pseudomonadaceae; genus Pseudomonas; species Pseudomonas sp. FP2335. The sequence goes on along the minus strand of NZ_CP117437.1, from coordinate 1,524,393 downwards.
CGGCCCTCGTTATGCAGCACGCTAGGAGGGCACGATGGCAAATACCAAGGATACATTCCAAGTCTGGCGGTCCTACGGAACCGGCACCGGCGGTTATCGCATGCTTGAGCCCATGAACGAGGCCGAATTGGCGGCCCGTGCAGCGCGGCAAAAAGCCCACCAAACCCTGCTCGCCCGCCAGGAAGCCTATGAAAACAGCCGCCTGGCTGATCCGCACCCCGCCCCAACGCCCTTGATAGGCTGCGTTTTTACCAAGTCCTGCAACCTGCCGGACAGCATCATCGACTATCACGACCCCACCGGTTATGTGCCGCTTGATCGCCTTGAGGACTATGGCGAGTACGCGTTGCTGGGCGGTCGCGAGACCGACGAGTCTGGTGTGCTACCTCTCAAGAAAATCAGCGGCAGTGCTTTGCCGGCAGGCCTCGGAACGCTGGCGCTGGCCGGCACTGTTACAGGCTCAGTCGCCGCAGCCGGGGCAAGCACTGCCGGGGCAGCCTTCCTGACGGGCCTGGTGGGGCTGATCTGGCCCTCCAGTCTTGGCGACAGCGCGCTCTACACCGAAGAGCAACTGCGCTCCATGGCGAGAGCACGCACGCGGGTTCGCTTGCATGTCGAGCAACGGGAGGACGGCACGCTCAAGGGATACGCGTTCTACACAGGCAAAAATCGCGACTGGGAAATGGTCGATGTGGTGCAGTTTCAGTTGCAAGAGATGCAGTACATCGCCGACCTGGGTGACGGGATTGAACTGATCTGGACGCCTGCTGCAAATCCCGGTGACACCCTCGGCATCCCGGCGTTGCAAGCCGCGCCTTCGACACCGCATATATGGGTGTACCCGGCCAACGAGAAGGCCGCCAACATTATCGTCGACCCGATATATCCGCCGGACTACAAAGATTTCATCCTGGTGTTCCCGGCGGATTCGGGTGTTAGACCGCTGTATATCGTCGTCAGTTGGAAGTACGAGGACGCGCCTTATCACAGTAAAAAGGGGAATTCGGTTAAAAGTAAAAGGCCTGAAAACGGACTTGATTCACTTGATGCGTCGATAGAGGTGAACCCACCAAATTCGCGCCGCCGTATTGCGATCGATCCGCATACCAAAGAATTCGTAGTGATAGACCGTACCGAAGAGGGTTCGTATCACGCCCATGTAAGACCTTGGAGTGGATTGCGACAAGAAATGAAAAACGCCTTGATCAGAGCTGGTAAAACCAACCGCAAGGGAAAAATACTGGGAGAGACCAAATGACTATGCGATACCACGATCCATCATTGACCCATGATGAAGCAGTACAATATTTAGCCACTTCAGATGTGAGCAAAGTGACAGAAGCGTTGATTTCAATTGGGCTTGATGAAATGGACGGTGCATGGGCACAAGAAACCTGCCTCCAGTTTATCGAACATATTGAAGGTGACATTGCTGCCGCAGCTATTGTCGCTATCGGTCACATTGCACGTCGATTCGGCGAGGTAGATATGGAAAAAATCGCTCCCGCCTTTGAGCAAGCCAGGCGAAGAAGCCCTTCTTTGTCGGCGGCAGTAAATGATGCAATGGACGACATAGAAATGTTCACCTGAACCCCACCAAAAAGCCGCCTTGACCTGAACCAAGACGGCTCCGCCTCTCAGACCTTAAAGGTCATCAAAGCTGTCCCGCAGGAACTTCCAGACGTGATAAGCACGCAGGCCGTTCACTACGAGGTTCCACGTACGTCGTGCAAACTTGGACATACTCGGCCCTCCGTGAGTTGGGCCTTACCTCCAGCACACTTACCGGAACACGTGGGCCTTTGGATGCAGGTCGATGCATCTTTGAAGCCGCAAGCCCAGCCACTAACCGGGCTTGCAACAAAAACCCCCAACCGGTCACCCGATTGGGGGTTTTTCGTTTCTGCGACTAATTCTTAGCGAGTAACCCGGCTAGTCCCATCAACGGTCATGATGCGCACGCGGTCGCCAATGCGGAAGATTTCATTCTCCTGCACGGCCTGCACGTAGGCGCGCATGCTGCCGTCGTCTTCGCGGACGGTGATTTCCACGCCCTGGGTGCGGGTCAGGCCTTCTTCGGTGGCCGAGCCCAGCAGGCCGCCGGCAACTGCGCCGATCACCGCGGTCACGATACTGCCACGGCCGCCGCCGATGGCGCTGCCGCCAACGCCGCCGATGACTGCGCCGGCAGCACCGCCGATTGGGGTCTTGGTACCTTCGATTTTCACTGGGCGCAGGGATTCGATGGTGCCCATGCGAACGCTCTGTACACGACGCGCTTCGTCACGGGAGTACGAGTCGCCGGTCAGACTCGAAGCACAGCCACCCAGCAGAAGTGACAGGGTGGTGAAGCAGGCAACTAGTAAAACGGACTTACGCATAGCATCAACTCCAAAGGACAGGTGGTCATTAAACGCGGCAGCTTGGCGCCTGTCACGGCCCGCACCGCAAAAAATTGCTTTCATTCAGCCTGAGTACAGACTGCCAGTACCAGAAAACTCGACAAACGGTAGCCCAGCTCTTGTGCCAATAGATGTCACGACTGTTTCAACATTGTAGTCACGCAGCCGGATGCGGCCGAAGTCTGTGCAATAGAGACTTCGGCGCAACGGACAATATTCAGGTGAGGTGACGAAAGGTGACGCTCAGGGCGCCAGGCGCTCGCGGGTCCAGTCGGTCCCTTGCAGGCGATAGTTCAGGCGGTCGTGCAGGCGGCTGGCGCGGCCCTGCCAGAACTCGATGCGCTCGGGCAGCAGGCGATAACCGCCCCAGTGCTCGGGGCAGTCGGGCTGGGTATCGCTGAAACGCTGCTCGGTGGCCTTGAGCAAGTCCTGCAGTTCTTCACGGTCACGAATGACCTTGCTCTGCGGCGACGCCCACGCGCCCAAGCGGCTGCCCAATGGGCGGACCTGATAATAAGCGTCCGACTCCTCAGGCGTGACCTTGACCACCCGCCCCTCGATGCGAACCTGGCGCTCCAGGGTTGGCCAGAAGAAAGTCATCGCCGCGAACGGTCGCGCCGCGAGCTGTTCACCCTTGGCGCTCTGATAGTTGGTGAAGAAGGTAAAACCCTGGGCATCCAGGCCCTTGAGCAGCAGGATGCGGCAGTGCGGGCGCCCGTCCTGGTCAACCGTGGCCAGAGTCATGGCATTGGCTTCCACCGGCGGTTGCTCGGTTTTCACCGCATCGCCAAACCACTGGTGGAACAACGCAAACGGCTCGCTCGGGGCCTGCGCCTCGCTCAAACCATCCCGTGTGTAGTCACGGCGCATATCGGCCAGTGCCTGGGTCATGCGGTTTTATCCTTCTTTCAACAGATCAGTTTTTCGCCTGGTCGTTAGCCGGTGCAGCCGCCTTGGCTTTGGCTGGGGCCGCTTTCTTGGCAGCGGGTTTGGCCGGGGCTTTCTTGGCGGCGGGCTTGGCAGCGGCTTTCTTCGCGGCAGGCGCCTTTTTCGCCGGGGTCTTGGCGGCCGGAGCAGGTGCTGGAACGTCCTGCACCGCAACCATCTCAGCCACTGGCGGGGTCTTGCCCGAGTTGTACTTGCTCAGCAAGGCCAACATAGTTGTACGCTGAGTGAACATAATTTCCATGCGACGGTTCAGCGCACGGCCCTGGGAGCTGTCGTTGGCGGCACGTGGCATCAGGTCACCCATGCCGCGCAGCATCAGGCGGTCCTGCTTCAGGCCGCTGAGGCTGAAGATCGATGCGATCGACTGTGCACGTTCCTTGCTCAACGCCTGGCTCGCCGGTGCAGTGCCGGTGGCGTCGACGTGGCCCAGGACCAGTACGGCGGTCTTTGGATCGGCTTCAACAGCCTTGGCGACGCGGGTGAACGGGCCCAGGGTGACCGGCAGCAACATCGACGGACGTTTCGGGTTGTAGGAACCGTCCACCGGGGCGATCACGACCAGTACGTTGTCACGACGTTCCAGTTGCAGGTTGCTGTCCTTGATCGCAGCACGCAGGCGCGGCTCATAGTCGTCCAACCAGGCCTGGGTGATTTTCGGGTCAGGCATTGGGATATTGGTCACGTCGACCTTGGCCAGGGGCTTTGGCTTGCTTTCGAACGGCCACCACCAATGGGTTTCGCTCTCTGCCTTGGCGACAGCTGGCGCGGCGGCAGGTGCAGGGGTAGCAGCCTTGAGGTCGGCTTTCAAGTCAGCGGCCTTGGCGTCGGCGGCAGCCTTGGCGTCCGGCTTGGCGTCCGGCTTGGCGTCGACCTTGGTCACTGCGTCCTTGGCAGCCGTTTTATCCGATCCAAATGACCACCAATGCCCACCGTCGGCATCATTTTGTGGAGTTTGTGCACAGCCGGTAATAGTGAGGCAAAGCGCGAGTGCCAAGGACTTGTTCGATAACATGAGGTATCCACAAAATGAGAAAAAACCAGGGGTCTCGAGGACCCGTTAAACAGACGCCAGGATAAGAATAAAGTTACATACTTTCCGTCAGCGTCTTCTTATAGTTGCCTTTGTAACAAAAAAACGTGAAACAGCAAGGGGTTTACAGACAACCGGCCAATATTCCGACCAACTTCTGTGCACGTGGGTCCATAAGTACATAAGGCCCCAATGTATTAGTCACGAAACCAAACGCTACATCATGCTCCGGATCGGCGAAGCCCACCGAACCACCCGCGCCAGGATGCCCGAACGCACGCGGGCCAAGGCCGAAGGTGGCATTCGGCAGTTGCGGTTGATCCAACATGCAGCCCAGGCCAAAACGGGTTTGTGTCAATAATGTTTTATCCGGCCCGATACTGTGTTCACGGGTCAACTCTTCAAGCATGTCGCTTTCGAGCAAACTACCGTCCAACAAACCGCTATAAAAACCCGCCAGGCTGCGCGCATTACCGTGACCATTTGCCGCCGGCTGCTGCATGCGTCGCCATTCAGGTTTATTAGTGCTGGTCAGAATAGACGGAGGATTGGCAAATGCCCGCGTAGTCATTGCAGTCGGTTCACGCATCATTACTTGCAGTAACCGTTGCGCGGCGGCATCGCCCATATTGCCTTTGCTGCGCGCTATATGCGCAACACGATAAAACTCTTCATCCGCCAGGCCTACGTGGAAGTCCAAGCCCAGTGGCCGTGCAACCCGCGCCACGATGGACTCCCCTGGCCCGCGCCCGTCGGCACGCCGCAACAGCTCGCCGACCAGCCAGCCATAGGTGATCGCCTCGTAGCCATGTCCTTGGCCCGGTGTCCACCACGGGGCCTCGGCCGCCAGGGTGTCGACCATTAATTGCCAGTCGTACAACGCCTCGGCGGGTAGCATCTCGCGGATCGCAGGCAACCCGGCCTGATGGCAGAGCAACTGGCGCAAGGTGATGGCTTCTTTGCCCGCCGCCGCAAATTCCGGCCAGTAGTCGGCCACGGGCGCATCCAGCTTCAGCTTGCCCTCGGCCACCAATTGCAGGGCCGTGACGGCGGTGAAGGTCTTGGTGCAGGAGAACAGGTTGACGATGGTGTCGCTGTGCCACGCCTCGGCACCGTCCTTGTCGGCGGTGCCGGCCCACAGGTCGACGACGGTTTCGCCGCCGACCTGGATGCACAGCCCGGCGCCACGCTCCTGGGGGTCATCGAACAACGCGGCGAACGCTTCACGTACCGCTTCGAACTGGAGCTCGTAATGACCCTGAATCTGCACCTAAGCCCCCTCGGAAAACGCCGTAAAAAGTGGCCGACATTGTTCCAGTCATTCCAGGATTTGGGAACCCGTCAACGCTGAATCAATGACCATTTCCAGCATGCCCGCCGGCATGTCCGGCGCCTTTGCCGTCACCGCCCGAGCGACCGCTTGCATGCTCATGCGCCGCGCTGGCCGCCTTGGCTTTTTCCGCCTCCTTGCCCAACTGCTCGACGGCCGCCAGGTTGCTCTTGCGCACGCTGTCGACAAAGCCCTGGAACGGCACATCGGTGATGCCGACCAGCCCGAAGTGGCCGTTTTCAGCGTCCAGCAGACGCCCGGTCACCGGCTGATCCAGGTACTGGAACCAGTGCACGCCAATAATCGACGGCTCGGCCATGGCCTGCTTGAGGAAGTTGGCGTACGCCGCGCCGCGATCTTCCTCCCTGGCCAATTGGGTCACGCCGCCCCAGAACGGCCCACGGTCCGCCGAGCCGAAGTTGAATTCGGTGATCAGCACGGGTTTGTCCAACGCGCGCAGAGCCGCGAAGTCATAACCGTCCTGGGGTTTGAGGGTGTACATGTTGAAACTCAGCACATCGCAATACTGGGCGCACGACGCCACCGCTTCCGGAGTGCTCACCGCGTAGCGCCCGCCCAGTAGCAACTGGTTCGGCGCGTGCCATTTCAGCGCATCGGAGATGGTCTTGAAGTAGGCGTCGGCGAAGGTCTTCTGGAAATACTTGAAGTCGGCCTCGATTTCCGGGTGCTCGGCATTCGGCATCGGCGCTTCGAAACCCGGGTCTTCCATCAACTCCCAACCCGCCACATGAACGCCCCAGGCTTTCGACAGGCCGTCCTCGTTACGATACTTGTCGCGCAATTGCTTGAGGAACGCGCGTTTGGCCGGCACATCGGTGGTCATGCGCAAAGTGCCGTAGGCCAGGGCGTAACGGGACTTCGGATCATCGCCAGGACCGGCCCAGGCCAATTCATTGTCGGCGAAATAGCCGATCAACCATGGGTCATCACGGTGATCGCGGGCGGCAATGGCCACGGCGCGTTCGGTGGCCATGGCGAAGCGCGGATCAAACGGGTCGGGCATGCCGCCCCACCAGTCGGTGCCGGTGCTGATACTGGCGTAGTCGCCGACAATTGATAGCGGCAAGGTGTACGGCACGCGGTCGGCGCGGGCCAGCGCTTCGTCACTCCAGTTGCCCACAGTGTTGAAACCCCAGGCTTGCAGGCGATCGAGGGTGTGGCTGACCCAACGCTTGTGGTCGAACCCCTCACCGCCATAGGTACGTTGCAGGTTGGCGCCGTAGAAGTCGTACCAGCGCCCGGCACCATAGCTGCGCCCTTCGCCGGCCCCATTGCCGGTGCGGTTATCGCCGCTGCCGTAGTAGTTATCCAACGGCTCGCCGGCCTTGGGTAACGCCGCGAACATCCATTCACGACCGGATACGTAGGTCTGGCTGTTATCCGGGGCCACGGTATTGACGCCCAACGAGTAGAACGGATGGCCTTGCGGCGTCACCAGATACCAGCGACCATCGCGCTTCTCGGTGCGGAAAAAACCGCTGGCCTCGAACGCCGGGCCTTTGTTCCAGCCGCCGTACGGGTCCAGTGCGGATTTATCCCGCGAGGCCAACCAGCCCTGGAGCTGTTGCTGCTCCCTGGCGGCAGCGGCCTTGAGTTGTTCGTCGCTGCCAACCTTCTCCGGCCAGCGCGCACGGGTGGACTGACCATACGCATCCACCAGCTCGCTGTAGGCAGCCTTGATCACCGGCTCGCTGTCCTGCACGCCAAAGCGCTCCAACAGGATGCTCTGGGCCGCGCTGGGCTTGAGCATCGACAAGGTCACCGAAACCACCTGGCTGCGGTCGACTTCGCCAAAACTGCCGCCGAGCAACACGCGTTGGCCGTCCACGGTGATCGGCATCGGCGGGCCAGCCTTCATGCCCTGGCTCAACGGTGAGTTGGCTTGCAACGGGATCAGCAAGGTCTGCGCCGGACCCGCCGGCAGGTCGATGCGGCTGCGCAAGATCTTGCCGTCCGCGCTCTGCACTTTGACGTATAGGGTCAGCGCCCAGTCCATCGCACTCTGGATGCGCAGGCTCATGGCGCCGGACTGCGACCAGTCCCAGACGCCGCTCTGCGGGCTGAGCACCAGGCTCGGTTCGGCGGCCGGGTTGAAGGTGATGCGGCGCAACACCTCGCCTTTAGGGGTTTGTTCGGCGTTGTATTGCGGCAGGCTGGCGTCCTGGGTCGCCACCTTGACCACATCGGCAGGCCGGACGAAATTGAACAGGGTCTGTTGCCCGGCAGGCGCGGCCATCAAGGGCGCGGCGAACAACAGGGCAAATAGAGCGGGCAGCGTGCGAATCATACAGACAAGGTTCTCCCAGACGGCCGATGAATGGCCTGATGAAATACAGTGAGATAGACCACGGAGTGGGCAAAATCGCCCACGGCGGCTTAAGAAATTTCGCGCCTGAATGGCGGCAAGGCATTCAGGATAGCCTTGCCATAGCGCTGGGTGACCAAACGACGGTCGAGCAAGGTGATGGTGCCCCGGTCCTGTTCGGTACGCAGCAAGCGCCCGCAGGCCTGGACCAGCTTCAAGGAAGCGTCCGGCACCGAGATTTCCATGAACGGATTACCGCCCCGCGCTTCGATCCATTCAGCCAACGCCGCCTCGACCGGATCATCCGGCACCGAGAACGGGATCTTGGCGATCACCACGTGTTCGCAGTAGGCGCCCGGCAAGTCCACGCCTTCGGCAAAGCTGGCCAGGCCGAACAGCACGCTGGAGTCGCCGCCATCCACCCGCGCCTTGTGCTTGTTCAGGGTTTCCTGCTTGGACAGGTTGCCCTGGATAAACACCTGCTTGCGCCAGTCGCGGTCGAGACCGTCGAACACGTCCTGCATCTGTTTGCGTGACGAGAACAGCACCAGGGTGCCGCGCGAACCTTCCACCAGCTCCGGCAGGTCGCGGATGATCGCCGCGGTGTGCGCTGCGGCGTCCCGCGGGTCGGCCTTGAGGTCGGGCACTCGCAGCACACCGGCGTCGGCATGATGGAACGGGCTGGGCACCACGGCGGTGACGGCCTTTTTCGGCAGGCCGGCGCGCATGCGGAAGCGGTCGAAGGTGCCCAGGGCCGTCAGCGTGGCGGAGGTCACCAGGCAGCCGTAGGCCACGTTCCACAGATTGCGACGCAGCATTTCGGCGGCGAGGATCGGGCTGGCGTTGACCTCGATGTCAAACAGCGCACCGCTTTCCGACAGGGTCAGCCAGCGGGCCATGGGCGGGTTGTCTTCCGGGTCTTCGACGGTGAAGGCGGTCCACAACTCCCAGTTGCCTTGGGCGCGGGACAGCAGGCTGCCGAACAGCGGATACCATTCCTCGGCCTGGTTGCTGGCGATGCCGATGTTGACCTCGCCGTCCATGCCTTCCTTGAGCAAATCGGTGAGACGGGTAAACAGGTCGGTCAGGCGCGAAAAACCCTTCTTCAACTCGATGCCCATTTCGCGCATATGTTCGGGGATCAAGCCGCCGACGAAACGGTGACGTGGGCGCTCACGGCCTTCCACATCTTCGCCGGGCTTGAAGTCGGCGACCTGCTCGCAGGCGCTGAACATGAATTGCTGCTGGGTCTTGATCTCCCGCGCCAGCTCCGGCACTTGTTCGATCAGCTTGCCGAGGTCGCCGGGCAGTGGGTGCTGGGCCAGCAACTTGGTGAGGTTCTTCGCGGTGCTTTCCAGCCAATCGGCGGTGGATCGCAGGCGCGTGTAATGGGCGAAGTGACCGATGGCCTTGTCCGGCAGGTGATGGCCTTCGTCGAAGACGTAGAGCGTGTCACGCGGATCGGGCAATACGGCACCGCCGCCCAGGGCCAGGTCAGCCAGCACCATGTCGTGGTTGGTGACGATCACATCGACCTTGCCCATGCCCTCGCGGGCCTTGTAGAAGGCGCATTGGCCGAAGTTGGGGCAATGGCGGTTGGTGCATTGGCTGTGGTCGGTGGTCAGGCGCGCCCAGTCGGAGTCTTCCAGGGCGGTGGGCCAGCTGTCGCGGTCGCCGTCCCATTTGTTGCCGGCCAGTTTCTCGATCATGCTGGTGAACAGCTTCTGGCTGACCTCATCCACCTCGATCTTGAAGCCTTCTTCTTCGAACAACGACGCGGTGGCGGTTTGCGCGTGGCCTTCCTGCAACAACACGTCGAGCTTGGACAGGCACATGTAGCGGCCACGGCCCTTGGCCAGGGCGAAGGTGAAGTTCAGGCCGCTGTTGCGCATCAGGTCGGGCAGGTCTTTGTAGACGATCTGCTCTTGCAGGGCCACGGTGGCGGTGGCAATCACCAGGCGCTTGCCGGCGGCCTTGGCGGTCGGGATCGCGGCCAGGCTGTAGGCCACGGTCTTGCCCGTACCGGTGCCGGCTTCGACGGCCACGACCGCGGGCTCACCTTCGCGGCGACCTTCGTCGTCGGTGTCGATATCCCCGAGGACCTTGGCCACTTCGGCGATCATCAGGCGTTGGCCGTAGCGCGGTTTCAAGCTCTTGGCTTCGAGAAAACGCGAGTAGGCGCCCTGGATCGTGGTTTTGAGTTCAGTGCTGATCATGGATAGTCGGGCGCAAAAAAACGCTGGATAAATTTTCAGTGGTTCGGATCGGCCGCTATCATACCCCGCTAATGAATCCCGCGCAGAACGGAGTACCGCAATGACCGCGTTTAGCCTCGCCTACACCCTGCATGTATTGGCCGCCCTGATCTGGGTCGGCGGCATGTTTTTCGCCTGGATGATCCTGCGCCCCGCCGCCGGGGCGGCACTTGAGGGCCCTGCCCGGCTCACGCTGTGGGCAAATGTGTTTCAACGTTTTTTTGTGTGGGTATGGGTCGCGGTGGCGATTTTGCCGATCAGCGGCATTGGCTTGCTGCACCTGCGCTTCAGCGGGTTTGAGACTGCGCCGCGTTATGTGCAGGTGATGATGGGCCTGTATCTGGTGATGACGGCGTTGTTTATCCGCATTCAGGCGTTGAAGTTCCCGGAACTGCGCGCGGCGGTGGCGGCGCAGGACTGGCCGGTGGGGGCGGCGGTGCTGGGGCAGATTCGCCGGTTGGTAGGCATCAATTTGATTGTGGGATTGGTAACAGTGGCAATCGCCTCAGCCCGACCAATGCTCTGAGCTTGTAGTGAGCGGGCTTGCCCCGCGCTGGGTGGCGAAGCCACCCCAACCGGTACGCCGCGGTGTTTCAGAAAGACCGAGGTGTCTGGATTTGGGGCGGCTTCGCCCCCCAGCGCGGGGCAAGCCCGCTCACTACAAGTTACAGGCGTTGGATGGTGACGGAACCTGCGGGACCCGCTGGTCCTGGTTGGCCTTCCAACCCAGGACGGCCCTTCTCGCCGCCATCGGCCTGATACACCAGGCACCCCTTGGACTGCCCGCCTTTGCCCGGCTTACCCGCCGCGCCCGCCAAACCACCCGCGCCACCGTCGACCCAGACCTTGATCTGCTGCGCCGGGAAGTCCTTTGGCAATTCGACCCGCACTTGCGCACCCGCCGCACCCGGCAAGCCATCACCACCGTTGTCGCCATTGGCGCCACGCCCGGCCGCGCCCCAGGTGCAGCCCGGGTCCACGCCGTTGGCACCGTCCAAACCGGCATAACCTTTGGCACCAGCACCACCACGGGCATCCACCGACAACTCATCGGCCGCCAATGATTGAATGCGCAAGGTCAGGTCGCGCCCGGCCTTGGCCGGTTTTTCATGGGTGCCGGGAGCGCCGCGCGAGGTGAACTGGCTGCCGTGGTCAAGTTGCGCATGGCGCACCTGCAATTGCAGCGCGGTATTACCCGGGACGATGGCGATACGCGCGTCACGCCCCAAGTGCAATTCATCCACCGTGACCTGGCTGATACTGGCCGGAATCAGCAACGTGCCGTAGTCCGCCACATCCAGGCGCTCCAATTGCAGCACGCTGGTGCTGTTGGGCAGGCGCATCAACGAGTTGGTTTCAACACTGACGCTCTGGGCCAGGGCAATGGGGCTGACCAACAGGGCCAACAGTAAAACCTTACGCATCTTGGGGCTCCCGAGTTTGTTCTAGTTTTTTCTTTGGACGCACAGTAACGACTTCTACCGGCGATTTGCCAGTGAAGGTTCAAAAAAGTTGGGAAAGGTCGGTTTCGGTAAAGATTGCCGGCAATGCCCCTGTGGCTCCCACAGGGGCAAGGGCTGTCAGCGGTTGATCTGGATTTCCACGCGGCGGTTCAACGCACGGCCTTCAGCGGTTTTGTTGTCGGCGACCGGATGGCTTTCGCCAGCCCCCGTTACCGAGACAAAACTGCTGCGCGGCACACCCGATTGGATGAGGTACTCGGTGACCGAATGCGCACGTTTTTCCGAGAGTTTCTGGTTGTAGGCGTCTTTGCCGACGCTGTCCGTATGACCACTGACCCGCAGTTGCGCGCCCGGTGCTTCTTTTTTCAGGCGGGTGGCGATGGTATCGAGCTTGGCTTTATCCGCCGCCGTCAACTTGGCCGAATCGAACTGGAACAACACATCGCGGATCACGATGGTTTCTTCCTTGACCACGACCACTTCCTCAACCACTGCCGCGACCGGCACCGGCGGGCAACCGTTGGCATCTACATGCACGCCCTTCGGCGTGCCCGGGCACTTGTCGCGGCTGTCCGGTACGCCATCGCCGTCCTCGTCGCCATCGCCATGCACCCAGCAATAGGCGCCGGCCATGCCGCCGACCAACAGCGCGCCATAGCCCGCGTAGGCCGAGCTTTCCGTTGCACCGATCGCCGCGCCGGTCACACCGCCAACGGCGGCGCAGGTGGGCCAATCGGTTTTTTGCAAGCCTGCGCAACCTGTCAATACGCCGGTTAGCAGAATCAAGGGCAGAGCTGTCCGCATGATGCTCATCTGATTTCTCCTGAGGGGATCGGCGGGGGCCGATGGGTGGAGTAAAGACCGCTCTTTTCATCTGCGCCAGTAGGCCGCACCCCCGGTTTCATTGAGGATCGCCGCCAGTGCCTGGCTTTTCGCAATCACCCGCTCTAGGCCAGCACGCTCAGCCGCGCTAGTCTCTATGGTCCTGATGTGAGGATCTGTGATGACCGCTGGTATTTCCGCTCGTACACCCCAACAAGCCTTGGCTGCCCTGCTCGACCTGCACCAGCCCAAGCGCCTGTTGCTGTTGGGGGCCAGCCAGTTCCCGGCGCTGGAGGCTTTTGAAGCCGAACACCCGGACACCCAAGTGTCCATCGCCCCACCCGGCCCCCTGCCCGCCGAACTGGCCGCGCAGCGTTTTGACCTGGCGCTGGTGGTCGACTGCCTGGAACACCTCTCAAAGGCACAAGGCCTGACCCTGCTCGGCGGCATCCGCAACCTCAATGCCAGCCGCATTGCGGTGCTGGTGGACCTCGGCGCGTGCCAATGGCAAGACACCGACTTCTTCTCCCTGGCCCTGCAGGCCGGCGAGCGTTTCCAGCGCGATGAGCAGGTTCTGACGCTGTTTACCTACGATCTGCTTGACTATAAACAGGTGCCGGACTGGCTCAACGCCCGGTTCTGGGCCAACCCGGAAAACTTCGGAAAGTATTGGTGGTAACCCGATGAGTACATCCATTTGCCCCTGCGGCAGTGGCAACCTGCTGGATGCCTGCTGCGGCCATTATCACGCCGGCCACCCGGCGCCCTGCGCCAGCGCGCTGATGCGTTCGCGCTACAGCGCCTATGTGCTGGGCCTGGTGGACTATCTGGTGGCAACCACCCTGCCCGCGCAACAGGCCGGCCTGGACCGTGACGCCATCGGCGCGTGGAGCGCCCAAAGCACCTGGCTGGGCCTGGAGGTGGAAAGCTCCGAGGTGTTCGGCGGCCAGCCGGAGCACGCGTTCGTGACCTTCACCGCCCGCTGGCATGACAGCACTGGCGAACACAGCCACCGCGAACAGTCTTCTTTCGTACAGAATGACGGGCGCTGGTACTTCATCGATCCGACCGTGGAGGTGAAGACCGGGCGCAACGATGCCTGTCTGTGTGGCAGCGGGCAGAAATTCAAGAAGTGTTGTTCCAGTTATCTCTAACCAACACAGGACAAACGCCATGCTTCGGATCTACAGCTTGATGCTGGCGTTAACCCTCGGCCTGAGCGGCTGCGCGTCGTGGTTCGAAGACGACGCGCCACCGCCCCACGTGTCCCTGGTGAAAGTCGAAGTGGTGCGGGCCAAGCTGTTGGAGCAGAAGTTCAAGCTGTACTTTCGCGTGGACAACCGCGACGACGCCGACCTGACCGTACGCGGCCTGGTCTACAAGGTCAGCCTGGACAACTTTGTGCTGACCGAAGGTGAATCCAACGAGTGGCTCACCGTGCCGCCCAGAGGCCATGCTTTTTTCAAGGTTTCGGTACGCACCAACCTCTGGCCACAGATCCGCGATGTGGTGCAGATGCTGAAAAACCCGAGCAAGCCAGTGCCCTATCGCCTTGAAGGCGAGCTGAAAACCGGATTATTCATCGGTTATGACGTGCAGGTGGCCCACAATGGCGAGATAATCCCCGGCGATTTTATTCCGGAGCGACATCAATGACTCAGCAACCCCATGTCCATGGTCCTGACTGCAACCACGATCACGATCACCATGATCACGACCACGGCCATGTCCACGGCCCGAACTGCGGCCACGCTCACCAGGAGCCGGTGCGCAACGCCTTGAAGGACGTGGGTCGCAACGATCCGTGCCCGTGCGGCAGCGCAAAAAAATTCAAGAAGTGCCACGGGGCGTAATACGCCACTTGAATCTGTAAGCGGGCTTGTGTGGGAGCGGGCTTGCTCGCGAAGGCGGTGTGTCAGTCACAGGTATTTCAACTGACCCGCCGCCTTCGCGAGCAAGCCCGCTCCCACATTGGATTGCATCTCAAATCAGGATTTGAGCTGAAACAACAGCTCAACCTCTAGCCCGCCACCGTCTCGATTCCTCAAGCTCAACCGCCCTTCATGCGCCCAGGCTTAGCCCAGCACATCACGGGAGTTGATCACCGTGGCGTATTCGCCGTGCAGGTTGCCCAGGGACATGGCGTGCACCAACTCGGCGGGGTGCGGCGCACCGAAAAAGTCCGGTTTGTCGAAGGTGTAGCACGCGTCCTCAATCACCCAGGTATCAAACCCGAGGTTGCCGCCAGTGCGGGCGGTGGCTTCCACCGAGTTGTGAGTGGCCACGCCCACCAGCACCAATTGCACGATGCCGGCCGCGCGCAACTGCGCTTGCAGCGGCGTACCGCTGAAGGCATCCGGTACGCGTTTTTGAATCAATTGCTCGCCGGGCGCAGGCACGCAATTGTCCTGGAACTCGACGCCGGACTGCCCAGGCCAGAACACCGAGTCCGGCAAATGGGACAAATGCTGCACATGGATCACCGGGCGCCCGGTACTGCGCCAATGCCGCAACAGCGCCTGGATGCGTTCTTCGGCCTGTGGGTTATTACGCCGCCCCAGCTTGGGGTGATGAATGCCTTTTTGCTGATCAATCACGATCAGCGCCGCGTCCTGTCGAAATGTCATAACGATAGACCTAAATGTTTCATTGAATTTTCGCGCTCCCAGCAT
Source organism: Pseudomonas sp. FP2335 (assembly GCF_030687535.1). NCBI lineage: Bacteria > Pseudomonadati > Pseudomonadota > Gammaproteobacteria > Pseudomonadales > Pseudomonadaceae > Pseudomonas > Pseudomonas sp. FP2335. Next base: position 1,509,145 of record NZ_CP117437.1, on the reverse strand, counting down.
CACCTATTCCTACAGCCATTCGCGCACTTGGAGAGCGTCATGATCGACTTGTACTACTGGACTACCCCCAACGGTCACAAAGTATCACTGTTCCTGGAAGAAGCCGGCCTGCCTTATGAGGTGCATCCGATCAATATCGGCCAGGGCGACCAGTTCAAGCCGGACTTCCTGAAGATCGCTCCCAACAACCGCATTCCGGCCATCGTCGATCATCAACCGAGCGATGGTGGCGCGCCGATTTCGTTGTTCGAATCCGGCGCCATCCTGCTGTACCTCGCGGAAAAAACCGGCCAGTTCATTGCCAAGGACCTACGCGGTCGTCAGGAAACCCTGCAATGGCTGTTCTGGCAGATGGGTGGATTGGGGCCGATGGCCGGCCAGAACCATCACTTCAGCCAGTTCGCACCGGAAAAGATTCCCTACGCGATCAAGCGTTACGTGGATGAAACCGCGCGCCTGTACGGTGTATTGGACCGGCGCCTGGCAGACCGCGCGTTCGTCGCAGGCGAGGACTACAGCATTGCCGACATGGCCATCTATCCGTGGATCGTTTCCCACAAGTGGCAGAGCCAGCGGTTGGAAGATTTCCCCCATGTGCAGCGTTGGTTCAACAGCATCAAGGAGCGGCCGGCGACAGTGCGGGCCTACGAACTGGTGCAGAAAGTGAATCCGCCCAAGGCCTGACCCCAAAGCATTTGATTTGAGCCCGTCTCAAGATCTGATGCTTTCCCCAAACTCCTGCTTGCGTCGTTCCACCGCGCTCACTAACGTAGCGCCTTTACTGACGCTACCCCCCGCAGGAGCTTTGCCATGGCCTCGCCAGCCCTCTCACATTTTCTTCCCCGGTTCGGCGTTGCCGCGGCAGTGGCCAGTGCATTAAGCCTGGCCGGCTGCCAACTCCAGAGCATCCAGGACACCCTGCCGCCGGTCGCCGGCGTGCAACCGATCAAAGGCCTGGCACAGAATGTGTCGGTGCGTCGCAATGCCCAGGGCATGCCGTTGATCGAAAGCAACACCTTCCATGACGCGCTGTTCAGCCTCGGTTATGTACATGCCAGTGACCGCATCACCCAGATGGTCACGTTGCGCCTGCTGGCCCAGGGCCGTCTGGCGGAGATGTCCGGTCCCGATGTGCTGGATGCCGACCGGTTCATGCGTGCGGTCAACCTGAAAAAAAGCGCCGGCGAGCTGTATAACGCCTCCTCGCCACGCCTCAAGCGGTTCTTCGAGGTGTACGCGCGCGGCGTCAACGCCTACCTGTTCCGCTACCGCGACAAGCTGCCGCCGGACCTCGCCCAGACCGGCTACAAGCCCGAGTACTGGAAACCGGAAGATTCGGCGCTGTTGTTCTGCCTGTTGAATTTCAGCGAGTCGGCCAACCTGCAGGAAGAAATCGCTTCCCTGGTGCTGGCGCAGAAAGTCGGCGTCGACAAACTCGCCTGGCTCACCCCGAGCGCGCCGGATGAAGCGATCCCGCTGGCCGAAGCCGAAAAACTCAAAGGGGTCAACCTGGGCCAGATCACCGGCCTCGCCGGGCTGGACACGGTCAGCCAGCAACTGAACCGCCTCAACGCCCTGGCCGTGACCACCTCGAGCAACTGGGCGATTGGCCCGCAACGCAGCCGCAGCGGCAAAAGCCTGCTGGCCAACGACCTTGCCGCCCAGCCGCAAGCGCCGTCGCCGTGGAGCTACGTGCAGATCCGCGCGCCGAAATACCAGGCGGTCGGTGCCTCGATTGCCGGTCTGCCGACCCTGTTGTCCGGCTTCAACGGCAAAGTCGCGTGGAGCATGAGCACGGTCAAGGGCGACACCCAGGACCTGTTCCTGGAGAAGGTCAAACGTCAAGGCAGCGCGTTGTACTACGAGAACAACGGCAAATGGCTACCGGCCGCTGTGCGTAACGAAACCTTCTTCGTCAAAGGCCAACGCTCGATTCGCGAAGTGGTGTACGAAACCCGCCATGGTGCCCTGCTCAACAGCAGCCAGGCACTGACCAGCGGCCTGGGTCTGGCCTTGCAAACCGCCGACTTCAAGGACGACAAGAGCCTGGACGCGTTCTTCGACCTGTCCCGCGCACAAAACGCCGGCAAGGCCTCGGACGCGACCCGCGAGATTCGCGCCATCGCGTTGAACATGGTGTTTGCCGACGCCAGCAACATCGGCTGGCAAGTCACCGGCCGCTTCCCCAACCGCCGCGAAGGTGAAGGCCTGCTGCCCTCGCCGGGCTGGGACACGCGCTTTGACTGGGACGGTTACGCCGACGCAATGCTGCACCCTTACGACCAAGACCCGGCCCAAGGCTGGATCGGCACCGCCAACCAGCGCACCGCACCACGCGGTTATGGCATGCAGCTGTCCAACTCCTGGGACGCGCCCGAGCGCAGCGAGCGCCTGGCGCAACTGGCCAATGCGGGCAAGCATGACACCCGCAGCATGATCGCCATGCAGTACGACCAGACCACCACCTTCGCCGCCAAGCTCAAGAGCATGTTCCAGGCGCCAGGCATGGCCCAGCCGCTGAAACAGGCGATTGACGCCCTGCCGGCAGCCGAGCAGGCCAAGGCCCGCGAGGCGTTGAGCCGCTTGATGGGGTTCGATGGGCGCCTGGTGTCCACCTCCGCCGACGCGGCGCTCTACGAACTGTTCCTGCAAGAAAGCACCAAGCAGATCTTCCTCGATGAACTCGGCCCGGAAAACAGCGCCAGCTGGAAGGCGTTTGTCAGCAACGCCAGCCTGTCCTACGCCGCCCAGGCCGACCACCTGTTGGGCCGTGAAGATAGCTCGCTCTGGGACGACATCCGGACCCCGCAGAAAGAAGACAAACCGGCAATCCTCGCCCGTAGCCTGGCCGCGGCGATCAGCGCCGGCGACAGCCAACTGGGCAGCGATCACAAGGCCTGGCAGTGGGGCAAGTTGCACAGCACCACCTGGAAAAACGCCGGGGGCCAGGTGATTCGAGGCCCATTGGCATCCGGTGGCGACCACAACACCCTGAACCCGGCACCGTACAACTGGGGGCAGGACTTCACTACCACCCAGGTGCCGGCGCTGCGCATGATCGTCGACTTCGGCCAAGTGGAACCGATGACAGGCCAGGGTGGCATCGGCCAATCCGGCAACCCCGCCAGCCCGAACTATGCCAACGGCATCGACCCATCGCTCAAGGCGCAATACCTGAGCTTCCCGATGCAGCCGCAGAACTTTGACAAGGTGTACGGGAAGACGCGGCTAACCCTGACCCCAGGCAAATAACCCCGCCCCCCTACGAAGGGCAGCCCCGCTGTAGTGAGCGGGCTTGCCCCGCGCTGGGTGGCGAAGCCGCCCCAAACGGTCCGCCGCGGTGTTTCAGGAAAACCGAGGCGCCTGGATTTGGGGCGGCTTCGCCACCCAGCGCGGGGCAAGCCCGCTCACTACAACAGCCCTCCGACATTTTCAGGTGCGCCCGACCCAAGACGGTGCGCTGATTTTCCAATGCCCAATTTCGGGCATCTCCTACACTCAGAAGTATTCCTTCGTACCTTTTAAAACGACTATTCGGAACTATGGTTCAGAAATTGCTATGGGTGTTGGGTCTGACACCGTTCAGTAACAGTCCTAAACGCGCCACAAGCGCTTATCTTGGTTTCAAGGGATTACATAATGAAAAAAGCATTGCTGACCCTTTCTGCACTGGCTCTGTGCATGGCCGCAGGTTCCGCCTTGGCCAAGGAATACAAGGAATTGCGTTTTGGTGTCGATCCGTCCTACGCGCCGTTCGAATCCAAAGCCGCCGACGGCAGCCTGGTGGGCTTCGACATCGACCTGGGCAATGCGATCTGCGCGGAGCTGAAGGTCAAGTGCAAGTGGGTCGAAAGTGATTTTGACGGCATGATTCCGGGCCTCAACGCCAACAAATTCGACGGTGTGATTTCGTCGATGACCGTGACCACCGCCCGTGAAAAGGCGATCGACTTCTCCAGCGAGCTGTTCTCCGGCCCGACGTCCCTGGTGTTCAAGAAAGGCGCCGGCTTCTCCACCCCGGAGTCGCTCAAGGGCAAATCCGTGGGCTATGAGCAAGGCACCATCCAGGAGGCCTACGCCAAGGCCGTGCTGGACAAGGCCGGTGTGACCACCAAGGCCTACGCCAACCAGGACCAGGTGTACGCGGACCTGACCTCCGGCCGCCTCGACGCCTCGGTGCAGGACATGCTGCAAGCCGAACTGGGCTTCCTGAAGTCGCCGGCCGGTGCCGGTTATGAAGTCAGCGCGGCCATCGATGACCCACTGCTGCCGTCCAAAACTGCGATCGGTATCAAAAAAGGTAACAAAGACCTCAAGGCCTTGCTCGATAAAGGTATCAAAGCGTTACACGATGATGGCACCTACGCCACCATCCAGAAGAAACACTTCGGCGACCTGAACCTGTACAGCGGTAAATAACACCCTGGCGCCCACCCCTTTGCGGTGGGCGCTTTTTTATCGCCATAGGTCCTGAAGTCATGTTTGAAGATCTTTTACAAACCCTGGGGCTGGGTGCCTTCAGCTTGAAGGGGTTCGGCCCGCTGTTGCTGCAAGGCACATGGATGACCGTGAAGTTGTCGGTCGCTTCCCTGGCCGTCAGCGTCCTGCTTGGCCTGCTCGGCGCCAGCGCGAAGCTGTCCAGCCTGCGCCTGCTGCGTATCCCCGCCCAGCTCTACACCACCTTGATCCGCGGCGTACCCGACCTGGTGCTGATGCTGCTGATTTTCTACAGCCTGCAAATCTGGCTGACCGGTTTTACCGACTTTATGGAATGGGACTACATCGAGATCGACCCATTCAGCGCCGGGGTCATCACCCTGGGCTTTATCTACGGTGCTTACTTCACCGAAACCTTTCGCGGCGCGATCCTCGCCGTGCCCCGCGGCCAGCTGGAGGCGGCGACAGCCTACGGGCTCAAGCGCGGGCAGCGGTTCCGCTATGTCACCTTTCCGCAGATGATGCGCTTTGCCCTGCCGGGCATCGGCAACAACTGGATGGTGATGCTCAAGGCCACCGCGCTGGTGTCGATCATCGGCCTGGCAGACCTGGTCAAGGCGGCCCAGGATGCGGGCAAGAGCACCTATCAACTGTTCTATTTCCTGGTGGTCGCCGCGCTGATCTACCTGTTGATTACCAGCGCCTCCAACTTCGTGTTGCGCAGGCTTGAGCGGCGCTACTCCGCCGGGGCCCGGGAGGCCGTGCGATGATCGAACTCCTGCAGCAATACTGGCGGCCGTTCCTGTACAGCGACGGCCAGCACATCACCGGCCTGGCAATGACCATGTGGTTGCTCAGCGCCTCGCTGGTGATTGGTTTCCTCGTGTCGATCCCGCTGTCCATCGCACGCGTCTCGCGCAAGCGCCTGGTGCGCTGGCCGGTGCAGTTCTACACCTACCTGTTTCGTGGCACGCCGCTCTATATTCAGTTGCTGATCTGCTACACCGGCATCTACAGCATCGCGGCAGTGCGCGAACAACCGTTGCTGGATGCGTTCTTTCGCGATGCGATGAACTGCACCATCCTCGCCTTCGCCCTCAACACCTGTGCCTACACCACCGAGATCTTTGCCGGGGCGATCCGCAGCATGGCCCACGGCGAAGTCGAAGCGGCCAAGGCCTACGGTCTGAGCGGTTGGAAGCTGTATGCCTACGTGATCATGCCCTCGGCCCTACGCCGTTCGCTGCCGTACTACAGCAACGAAGTGATCCTGATGCTGCATTCGACCACGGTGGCATTTACCGCGACGGTGCCGGACATTCTCAAGGTGGCCCGGGACGCCAATTCGGCTACCTACATGACCTTTCAATCATTCGGCATCGCTGCGCTGATCTACCTGACCGTGACCTTCGCCCTGGTTGGTCTGTTTCGCCTGGCAGAGCGCCGCTGGCTGGCCTTTCTCGGGCCGAGCCACTAAGGAGTCGCAATGCGTCATCAGATTCATCAACTGATTGCGCCGGTGCCAGGTACGGCGCGGCAGATTCACAGTTTCCACTTCGGGCCCGCAGAGGCCGAGGGCAAAATCTATATCCAGGCGTCGCTGCATGCCGACGAACTGCCGGGCATGCTGGTGGCCTGGCACCTGAAGGTGCGCCTGGCCGAGTTGGCCGCGGCCGGGCGTCTGCGCAGTGAGATTGTGCTGGTGCCGGTGGCCAATCCGGTGGGCCTGGAACAGGTGCTGATGGATATTCCATTGGGCCGCTACGAGCTGGAGAGCGGGCAGAACTTCAATCGCCTGTTCGTCGACCTCAGTGAAGCCGTCGGTACTCAGGTCGAGGCGTTGCTCAGCGACGACCCGCAGCACAACGTGCGGGTGATCCGTGCTGCCCTGTGCGACGCGTTGGCGGCGCAGACTGCTGCGACCCAGTTGCAATCCCAACGCCTGGCATTGCAGCGCCTGGCTTGCGATGCCGACATAGTGCTGGACCTGCATTGCGACTTCGAAGCCGTGGCGCACCTGTACACCACGCCCGAAGCGTGGCCGCAAGTGGAGCCGTTGGCGCGCTATATCGGCTCGGAGGCCAACTTGCTCGCCACCGACTCCGGTGGGCAATCCTTCGATGAATGTTTCACCCTGGTCTGGTGGCAGTTGCAGCAACGCTTCGGCGAGCGCTTCCCGATACCCATGGGCAGCTTTTCGGTGACCGTCGAACTGCGCGGCCAGGGCGATGTGAACCACGGCCTGGCCAGCCTCGACTGCCAGGCGATCATCGACTACCTGATCCACTTCGGCGCCATTGCCGGCGATGTCGCCCCGCTGCCCGACCTGCCCTACCCGGCCACGCCGCTGGCCGGTGTCGAGCCGGTGGCTACGCCGGTTGGCGGCCTGCTGGTGTTCAGCGCCCTGCCCGGCGAATACCTGGAGGCCGGGCAACTGATCGCCGAAATCATCGACCCTATTACCGACCGCGTAACGCCCGTGCACTGCCAGAAGGCCGGCCTGCTTTACGCCCGTTCGCTACGCCGCATGGCCACTGCCGGGATGGTCATCGGCCATGTCGCAGGCACCGAGGCCTACCGCAGCGGCTATCTACTTTCGCCTTGAGGATGCACGCCCCATGTACAAATTGACCGTTGAAGGCCTGCATAAAAGCTATGGCGACAATGAGGTGCTCAAAGGTGTTTCGCTCAAGGCCAAGACCGGTGACGTGATCAGCCTGATCGGCGCCAGCGGCTCGGGTAAGAGTACCTTTCTGCGCTGCATCAACTTCCTGGAGACCCCCAACGACGGCGCCATGACCCTGGATGGCAAGCCCATCCGCATGGTCAGCGACCGCCACGGCATGCGCGTGGCCGACGACGCCGAGTTGCAGCGCCTGCGCACGCGCCTGGCGATGGTGTTCCAGCACTTCAACCTGTGGAGCCACATGAGCGTGCTGGAAAACATCACCATGGCCCCGCGCCGGGTGCTGGGCTGCAGCAAGAAGGACGCCGAGGAGCGCGCCCGTCGTTATCTGGACAAGGTCGGCCTGCCGGCACGGGTGGCCGATCAATACCCGGCGTTTCTCTCCGGCGGCCAGCAGCAACGGGTCGCCATCGCCCGCGCCCTGGCGATGGAACCTGAGGTGATGCTGTTCGACGAACCCACTTCGGCCCTCGACCCGGAGCTGGTGGGCGAAGTGTTGAAAGTGATCCAGGGCCTGGCCGAGGAAGGCCGCACCATGATCATGGTGACCCACGAGATGAGCTTTGCACGCAAGGTGTCGAGCCAGGTGCTGTTCCTGCACAAGGGCCTGGTGGAAGAGCAAGGCGCGCCGGCGGATGTGCTGGGCAATCCGCAGAGCGAGCGCTTGCAGCAGTTCTTGAGTGGCAACTTGAAGTAAACCTTTGCGCGCCCAGGAAGGTCTGTGCAATAGACCTTCCAGAGTGTCAGCGCGCCCATGGCAAAACCTACCGACTACGCCAAGCATTGGTTTGCCGCCAAGGGTTGGAAGCCGTTCGCTTTTCAAAAAGATGTGTGGGCGGCGGTCAGGAGCGGCCAGTCGGGGCTGCTGCACGCCAGCACTGGCGCCGGTAAGACCTACGCCCTGTGGTTTGCTGCCCTCAACCGCTTTGCCATCTCGCGCCCGCCCGCGACCGGCAAGCGTAAACCCCTTGCCGAACCGCTGAGCGTGCTGTGGATCACGCCGATGCGCGCCCTGGCCGCCGACACAGCCCGTGCCCTCGAAGCGCCGCTGGAGTCACTACAGATTCCGTGGAGCGTCGGCCTGCGCACCGGCGACACCAGCAGCAGCGAACGCGCACGCCAGACCCGGCGCCCGCCCACCGCACTGGTCACCACCCCGGAAAGCCTGACCCTGATGCTCGCCCGTGCCGACAGCGAAACGAGCCTGGCGCACCTGCGCATGGTCATAGTGGATGAATGGCATGAATTGATCGGCAACAAGCGCGGCGTCCAGTTGCAACTGGCGCTGGCACGGCTGCGACGCTGGCATCCCGAACTGATGGTGTGGGGGATTTCCGCCACGCTGGGCAATCAATCCCACGCCTTGGAAGTGTTGGTCCCACAGGGCGGCGGGATCAATGTGCAGGGGCAAACAGCCAAGCAGCTGAAGGTCGACACCTTGCTGCCAGCGCACGCCGAACGCTTTCCCTGGGCCGGGCATATCGGCCTGAAGATGTTGCCCCAGGTGCTGGCGGAAATAGACGCCAGCAGCAGTTGCCTGGTGTTTACCAATACGCGGGCGCAGTCGGAAATCTGGTTCCAGGCATTGCTGGATGCGCGTCCCGATTGGGCCGGGGTGATTGCACTGCACCATGGTTCACTGTCGCGGGAAACCCGAGACTGGGTAGAGCGGGCGTTGAAAGACGGCCAGCTCAAGGCGGTGGTCTGCACCTCCAGCCTGGACCTGGGGGTGGATTTTTTGCCGGTAGAGCGTGTGCTGCAGATTGGCTCGGCCAAAGGCGTCGCACGCCTGATGCAGCGCGCTGGGCGCTCGGGGCATGCGCCGGGTCGGCCGTCGCGAGTGACGCTGGTGCCGACCCACAGCCTGGAACTGGTGGAAGCGGCGGCGGCCCAGGATGCAATTGCCCAGCGGCGTATTGAAGCGCGGGAGTCGCCCTACAAGCCATTGGACGTGCTCGTACAACATTTGGTGAGCATGGCGTTGGGCGGCGGCTTCACGCCGGATGCGCTGCTGGAAGAGGTACGCGGCACCTGGGCTTATCGCGACCTCGGTAAAGAGGATTGGGGCTGGGCGCTGGGATTTGTGCGGCATGGCGGTCTGTCCCTGACCGCCTATCCCGATTACCGCCGGGTGGAACCCGATGAACAGGGCATCTGGCGTGTCCCTGATGCACGACTGGCGCGGCGTCACCGCATGAGTGTGGGCACAATCGTCAGCGACGCCAGCATCCAACTGAAATTCTGGAGCAAAGGCGGCGGGGGCAAGAACCTGGGCAGTGTCGAGGAAGGTTTTATTGCGCGGCTCAAGCCAGGTGATGGCTTCCTGTTTGCCGGACGCTTGCTCGAGCTGGTCCGCGTGGAAAACATGACCGCCTATGTACGCCGCAGCAGCGCGAAAAAAGCCGCCGTACCGCGCTGGAACGGCGGGCGCATGCCACTCTCCAACGAGCTGGCACAGGCCGTGGTGGCACGCTTTGACGCGGCGGCCCAGGGGCACTTTGACGGCCCTGAAATGCGCGCGGTGCAACCTTTGCTACAGACGCAGTTGCACTGGTCCGGCCTGCCGACGCGCACATGCTTACTGGCCGAAGCACTCAAATCCCGCGAGGGCTGGCACCTGTTCCTCTACCCGTTCGGCGGGCGCCAGGTGCACCAGGGGTTGGCCGGTTTGCTGGCGTGGCGGGTCAGCCAGGGGCAACCCGTGACCTTCTCGATTGCGGTGAACGACTACGGGTTGGAGCTACTGAGTGCTACCGAGGTGGATTGGCCTGCATTGTTGAACAGCGCATTGCTGAGCCCCGAGAACCTGCGCCACGACGTGGCCGCCAGCCTGAATGCCGGTGAGTTGGCCTTGCGCCGCTTTCGTGAGATCGCGCGCATCGCCGGGCTGGTGTTTGCCGGTTACCCCGGCGCACCGAAAAGCACGCGGCAGGTGCAGGCGTCCAGCGGGCTGTTCTTCGAGGTGTTCAAGCAATATGACCCACAGAACCTGTTGCTGACCCAGGCGGGGGAAGAAGTCCTGCGTGACGAGCTGGATATGCGGCGGCTGGAAGAGACCTTGTGCCATCTGTCGACACTGAAGCTGGATTTGCACTTGATCGAACGCCCGACGCCACTGGCGTTCCCATTGCTGGTGGAGCGAATGCGCGAAAGCATGAGCTCGGAAAAGCTCTCGGCGCGCATCGCACGGATGGTCAAGGACCTGGAAAAGGTCGCGGATAACAGGAAGCGTTGATGGTTTGCAAGGTGCTGCTGGAAGGTGAATGGCTATGGTTGCTGGCGGACAAGGCGGTTTACTGGCCCGCGCGGCGGTGCCTGTTGATTGCCGATGCACATTTTGGCAAAGCCTCGGCCTATCGCAGCCTGGGGCAGCCAGTGCCCGAGGGGACGACAACAGCCAATCTGGCACGCCTGGATCGACTGTTGTCGGCGTATGCCTGTGAGCAGTTGATCTTTCTTGGCGACTTCTTGCACGGCCCTGGGTCACAGGCCAGTGGCACCCTGAACGCAATGAGGGCCTGGCGTGAGCGCAATGCTGCCCTGGAGATGACCTTGATTCGTGGCAATCACGATAAACGCGCAGGCGACCCACCCGCCGACTTGAGGATCGACGTGGTGACTGAGCCACTGCTGATGGGGCCTTTCGCCTTGCAACACGAACCGCACGCCCACCCCGTTCACCACGTGCTGGCAGGGCATGTGCATCCGGTGTATCGGCTGCGTGGCAAAGGGCACCAGAGCCTGCGGCTGCCCTGCTTCCAGATCGGGGGGCGGATCAGTCTGTTGCCAGCGTTCGGCGCATTCACCGGGGGGCATGGGGTGGAGCAGGACAATGATCGCCGAATCTATGTGATTGGCGATCATGAAGTCTGGCCACTGGGCTAGATGTCAGACAACGGGAGCGGGAGGCGGCTCGTCCGGCAGGGTTGGAACACCGTTTTCATCGGGCTGCTCGGGTTGACCTGGGGCGGGGTCAGGATCCGGCTGCCCCGGCACTCCCCCATCGAAGGATGGGTTTGCCATCAGGGACCAGGCCATGACACCAATCTGGTTGGGTTCAAGCCGGGCAAGTTCGGCGCTGATTCGCGGGTCGATCTTCATAAGGTACTCCTCAAGCGTGGCCCGGCGCGTTGTGCACGCGCCGAGGCAGTACACCCAATAGAGTGCCTACCCGCTGACAAATTCCCTTTACGTGTAAGACCTTTCGATCAAGCGCGTGGGAGGGTAACGCCGCGCTGGCCCTGGTACTTGCCTGCACGGTCTTTATAGGACACTTCACAAGCCTCGTCGGACTGCAGGAACAGCATCTGTGCCACACCTTCGTTGGCATAGATCTTCGCCGGCAACGTGGTGGTGTTGGAGAACTCCAGGGTCACGTGACCTTCCCACTCGGGCTCAAGCGGCGTCACGTTGACGATGATGCCGCAGCGCGCGTAGGTGCTCTTGCCCAGGCAGATGGTCAGCACGTCGCGGGGAATGCGGAAGAACTCCACGGTGCGCGCCAGGGCGAAGGAGTTTGGCGGAATGATGCACACGTCGCTCTTGACGTCGACGAAGCTCTTTTCGTCAAAGTTCTTCGGATCGACAATCGCCGAGTTGATGTTGGTGAACACCTTGAACTCATCGGCGCAGCGCACATCGTAGCCGTAGCTGGAAACACCGTAGGAAATCACCGGGGCATCGCCTTGACCACGGATCTGGCGCTCGACGAACGGTTCGATCATGCCGTGCTCTTGCGCCATGCGGCGAATCCACTTGTCCGATTTGATGCTCATGGCGGGTGTCCTGAATAGCGAGGTGGAAAAATTCTGTTGGGCATCTTACCGGGGCCGGCGTTGGGGTTCAAAGGGCGCCGGACTTTTCTTGACGATAGGCCTGCCTGCCGGAGGCCGCAGCCAGCGGGGCCGGGACCCGGCTCAGGGTGACCGATGGCAGTAAATACCACCGCCAGTCACGAAATTAGAGAAACCTTCGGAAATACCATTGGCACGTTCCGGAAAAAGGGTTAAGGTGGCGCCACTGTGCTGCTTGTGTCACTGAGAATCTCTACACGATATGTTGAATTTCGATCCAACCATCTCCAAGAATTTTTCCTGCTCTTTGCACTCAGTCTCGGCCAGGGCTTTTCCTGAGTCGCAGTTAACTTTGTCCAAGGAGATACACCATGTCTAATCGCCAAACTGGTACCGTTAAGTGGTTCAACGATGAAAAAGGCTTCGGCTTCATCACTCCACAATCCGGTGACGACCTGTTCGTTCACTTCAAAGCTATCCAATCCGACGGCTTCAAAAGCCTGAAAGAAGGCCAACAGGTTTCTTTCATCGCTACCCGCGGTCAGAAAGGCATGCAAGCTGAAGAAGTTCAAGTTATCTAACTTGTACTGACTTAGTCGAAAAGACCCCGCCCTTAAAAGCGGGGTTTTTTTATGCCTGGGATTTGGCATTGTCGCCGATGTAATGGCCAGGCAAAAAAATGTGGGAGCCAAACCTATGTGGGAGCTGGCTTGCCTGCAATAGCATCACCTTGGTGTCACTGACAAACCGAGGTACTGCTATCGCAGGCAAGCCAGCTCCCACACAAGCCTGGCTCCCACACTTTCAACGTGCGCCGCTATTGGAACAACGACTCACTCGACAAGCCATTCTTCTCCAGGATCTCACGCAAGCGCTTGAGGCCCTCCACCTGGATCTGCCGCACCCGCTCACGGGTCAAGCCGATTTCCAGGCCGACATCCTCCAAGGTACTGCTCTCATGGCCGCGCAGGCCGAAGCGGCGAATCACCACCTCACGCTGCTTGTCCGTAAGCTCGGATAACCACTGGTCAATGCTTTGCGACAGATCATCGTCCTGCAACAGCTCGCAAGGATCTGTGGGACGATCATCGGTCAAGGTATCCAGCAGGGTTTTATCCGAATCCGGACCCAGCGAGACGTCGACCGAAGACACGCGCTCGTTCAAGCCGAGCATGCGCTTGACCTCACCCACCGGCTTCTCCAGCAGGTTGGCGATCTCTTCAGGCGACGGTTCGTGATCGAGTTTTTGCGTAAGCTCACGTGCCGCCCGCAGGTAGACGTTAAGCTCCTTGACCACATGGATCGGCAACCGGATCGTGCGGGTCTGATTCATGATCGCCCGTTCGATGGTCTGGCGAATCCACCAGGTAGCGTAGGTCGAAAAGCGGAAGCCCCGCTCCGGATCAAACTTCTCCACCGCCCGGATCAAGCCGAGGTTGCCCTCCTCGATCAGGTCCAACAGGGATAGCCCACGATTGACATAGCGTCGGGCGATTTTCACCACCAGCCGCAGGTTGCTTTCAATCATGCGCTTGCGCCCAGCCGGATCACCTTTTTGCGACAAGCGCGCAAAATGGACTTCTTCTTCGGGAGTGAGCAGAGGGGAAAAGCCGATTTCATTGAGGTACAACTGGGTCGCGTCGAGCGCCCGGGTGTAGTCAATGTACTTGTGTTGCTTTAACGCAGTGGAGTTCTTGGATTTGGTGCGAACTGAAGGTGTTGCAGGTCCCTCATTCGACATCGAATCCTCAGCGATACCGGTCTCCATAAGGAGGACCTCATCGTCGATGTCAAACTCCGGCGCTTCTTTACTGAGAGCCATTGTTATAGTCCTTTGGTGAGTTCGACCTCAAGCTCAAGCATCGCCTTTATCCTTGGCAACGCTGGAGCCTGTTCCTTCTACGTGAGGGAACAGGCTGGCAACACATCAACGACGGGGTAGGAATTGCAGTGGATCTACAGGCTTCCCTTGGCGGCGAATCTCAAAGTGCAGTTTCACCCGGTCTGTACCAGTTGACCCCATTTCGGCAATTGTTTGTCCGACTTTGACTTGCTGCCCCTCCCGAACCAACAGCCTGCGGTTGTGACCGTAAGCACTGACGTAGGTATCGCTGTGTTTGATGATGACCAGCTCGCCGTAGCCCCGTAAACCACTCCCGGCGTACACCACTGTCCCATCAGACGCAGCTAAAACAGGCTGTCCCAAATCCCCGGCAATATCAATGCCTTTATTCAAACTGCCGTTTGAAGAGAATTTTCCAATAAGCACTCCGTTTGAGGGCCATCCCCAACCGGTCGGTGCAGGCCCTGCCGGAGGCAGCGGCGCAGAGGTCGGCTTGCTCGCAACCGCAGGCGCAGCGGTGCCTGCAGGCCGGGTGATGATCGTGGTTTTGCTCGAAGACGACGGCGACGAAGTGCTGTTTGTGACAACCGCAGCAGGCGTTGAGCCGGTGCGCCCGTCAAAGCGAATCGTCTGACCCGGATGTATCGTGTAGGGCACCGGAATATTGTTACGTGCTGCAAGCGCCTTGTAATCCCAGCCATAACGGAAGGCGATCGAGAACATCGTGTCGCCCTTGCGTACCACATATTGCCCGGTGGTCACCGTCGGCTTTTGCGGAGCCGCGCTATTGCGGTCGACCACCCGTGCGCCGCTGCTTGGCGAGCTGGAGCACGCCACCAGGGAGGAACTCAAGACAAGGCCAAGCACCAGTCGCTGAAAGCTTGTTTTACTCATACGCTGCGCAAGACCTGTGAGACTCACCCGCCGCTCCCTTTGTGGTGGCTGAACATGAACGCCTGTATCAGGCTTGAAATATGACGCAAGTATAACTGGGCATTGGCTTTTTTCCGGCACACGACTGAAACGAAACATTCAGCATGTTTAACCCGGATGGCCAATCATGTTGACTCAACAGGCCCCGGCATAAGACACATCCCGGCCAACAGAATTCACTGCCGGTAGACAAATGATCAGGCCAGCGGACCATTGAGCAACGGGACGAAGCGTACGGCGCCCAGCACATGCCGTGAAAACCCTTCGTCCTCACGGATAATGAGCATCAATTGTTGCACTTCGCCGGAGCCCACCGGGATGACCAACCGCCCACCAGGGGCCAATTGATCAAGCAAGGCTTGCGGCACATCGGTGGCCACGGCGGTGACGATGATGCCGTTGTAAGGCGCCAACGCCGGCCAGCCTTCCCAGCCGTCACCCCAGCGGAACACCACGTTGCGCAGGTTCAACTCTGCCAGGCGCTCCTTGGCGCGGTCCTGCAGGACCTTGATGCGCTCCACCGAGAACACCCGTTCCACCAACTGCGACAGCACCGCGGTCTGGTAGCCCGAGCCGGTGCCGATCTCCAGCACCTTGTCCAACGGCCCGGCCGCCAGCAGCAGCTCGCTCATGCGCGCGACCATGTACGGCTGGGAGATGGTCTGGTTGTGGCCGATGGGCAGCGCGGTGTCTTCATAGGCACGGTGCGCCAGGGCTTCATCGACAAACAGATGCCGTGGTGTACGGCGGATCACTTCCAGCACCTGGGCGTTGGACAAGCCCTCCTCGTACAGGCGCTGGATCAAACGCTCACGGGTGCGTTGGGAGGTCATCCCGATGCCGCGGCGCAGTAGGTCGTCTTGTTCACGGCCCATCAGTTCAGCGCCTCCAGCCAGCCATCGAGACTACTGAAGGCATCACTGAAGGTGCGATCAAGTTGCAACGGGGTAATCGATACATAACCTTGCATCACCGCGTGAAAGTCCGTGCCCGGGCCGCCATCTTCGGCATCGCCGGCGGCGGCGATCCAATAACCCTCCTTGCCGCGCGGATCGACCACCTTCAACGGCGCCGCCGCACGGGCACGATGGCCCAGGCGCGTCAGCTGGATGCCGCGGATATGGTCGAGGGGCAAATTGGGGATATTGACGTTGAGCACCGTTCGCGGCGGCAGGTCCAGGGAACCATGGGCCTCCACCAGCTTGCGCGCGAAATAGGCGGCAGTAGGCAGGTTGTCCAATTGGCGCGAAGCTAACGAGAAGGCAAACGAGGTCCGCCCCAGGAAGCGCCCTTCAAGGGCCGCCGCCACCGTGCCGGAATACAGCACGTCGTCACCCAGGTTGGCGCCGAGGTTGATGCCCGACACCACCAGGTCCGGCTCGTGCTCCAAGAGGCTGTTGATCGCCAGGTGGACACAGTCGGTGGGGGTGCCGTTCACGCTGATAAAGCCGTTGGCCAGAACCTGCGGGTGCAGCGGACGGTCGAGCGTCAGCGAACTGCTGGCGCCGCTCTTGTCCTGGTCGGGGGCAACCACCATGCACTCGGCATAATCTTCCAGCGCAGCATAGAGCGCGGCAAGACCGGGTGCGGTGGCACCGTCATCGTTTGATATCAGAATACGCATGGGCTGTCCGTCTGCCCCACCGGCACCAGATCAACAAGCTCGCGCACCAAGACAGTGGCGAAGCATCCGGCCGGCAGGACGAATTCCAATTGCAGAATGTCAGGACCGGGATAATGCCACGTCAACCCGCCAATGGGCAGTCGCAGAATGCGACGCTCCTGGCTCATGCCGGCATTCACCAGCCAATCGCGCAGGTCGGCTTCGCCGGCGGCAATGGCCTGTTCCAGCGCATGGGTTGCGCCTGAGGCGGGCGAGTCGCCCTCGCCCCACTGCGGCCCGGTGGGGTGCAGGTCCAGAATTGCCAGGCGCGGGTCGCTGCATTCAGCTTCGCCCGCCGGGAAAAAGCTGCGGCTGTCGGTAAACGCCAACAGGTCGCCGACTTGGGCACGCTGCCAGGAGCCGTCGGCAACACGCGCCGCCAGCACCTTGTTGAACAGGAAACTGCGGGCGGTGGACAACAGCCGCGAACGCACATTGCGCTGCTCCGGCAGGGCCTTGCGCGCAGCCCACTCGCGGGCGTCGACGACATTGCCGCCGTTGTGGCCAAAGCGCTGGGCGCCAAAATAATTGGGAATGCCGTGCTGGGCGATCAATTGCAAGCGCGCATCGATGGCGGCGGTGTCGCCAGCCAACTGGGTCAGGCGCAAGGTGAAGCCATTGGCCGAATGCGCACCGCGCTGCAGTTTGCGCTTGTGCCGTGCAGTCTTGAGGATCTTGAGGGTGTCGTTTTCTGCCGCGCTCATGTCCGGGTCGGCCTTGCCTGGCAGCTGCACGCTGAACCATTGGCGGGTCAGCGCCTGGCGATCCTTGAGCCCGGCATAACTGACGGTGCGCAACGGCACACCGGCGGCCTTGGCGATACGCCGAGCCGCTTCCTCAGTGTTCAGGCCGCGCTTTTCCACCCACAACCACAGGTGTTCGCCCTCGCCGGTCAGCGGGATGTCGAGTACCTCATCGACTTGAAAATCTTCCGCCGTCGCCTTCAGTACCGCGCTGCCCAAGGCCTCGCCATAGGCCCGTGGGCCCAACAGTTGCAGGTCGTTCATGCGCGCAGCAACAAGGCGACGGAGTGCACGGCGATGCCCTCTTCACGACCGGTAAACCCGAGCTTTTCGGTGGTGGTGGCTTTCACGTTCACTTGATCCAATTCTATTTGCAGATCCGCGGCGATCAGCGCGCGCATCGATTCGATATGGGGGGCCATTTTCGGCGCCTGGGCCACGATGGTGTTGTCGACGTTGGCGACCTTCCAGCCCTTGGCGTGGATCAGGCCGACCACATGCCGCAGCAGCACGCGACTGTCCGCACCCTTGAAGGTCGGGTCGGTGTCTGGAAAGTGTTTGCCGATGTCACCCAATGCCGCCGCGCCGAGCAAGGCATCGCTCAAGGCATGCAGCACGACATCGCCGTCGGAATGAGCCAGCAACCCGTGGTGATGCGCAATGCGCACGCCGCCCAGGGTGATGAAATCGCCTTCAGCGAAACGGTGCACATCGTAGCCGTGGCCAATACGCATAAAAAAACGCCCCGATTTAATTCAGGGCGTGATTCTACCTACTTTTGCCTCACATTAACCGAGCAAAGCACGGCCATGATGTCGCAAATGCTCTTCGATGAAGCTGGCGATAAAGAAGTAGCTGTGATCGTAGCCAGGCTGCAGGCGCAGTTCGAGCGGATGGTTGGCCGCTTTCGCAGCTTGCTGCAAGGCTTCGGGCTTGAGCTGCACCGCGAGGAAGTCGTCACGATCCCCCTGATCCACCAGCAACGGCAGCTTTTCCGAGGCTTCGCCGAGCAACACGCAGGCATCCCATTCGCGCCATTTGGAACGTTCTTCGCCGAGGTAGCGGGAGAAGGCTTTCTGGCCCCACGGGCAATCCATCGGGTTGTTGATCGGCGAAAACGCCGACACCGACAGGTAACGCCCAGGGTTGCGCAAAGCACACACCAGCGCACCGTGGCCGCCCATGGAGTGGCCGCTGATACCGCGTTTATCCGAAGCCGGGAAATGCGCTTCGACCAAAGCCGGCAACTCCTGCACCACGTAGTCATGCATCCGATAGTGCTTGGCCCAGGGTTCCTGGGTAGCGTTCAGGTAAAAGCCCGCACCGAGGCCGAAATCCCACGCGTTATCCGGATCACCCGGCACACCAGGGCCGCGTGGACTGGTGTCCGGCGCGACGATGATCAGCCCCAGCTCGGCGGCCATGCGCTGGGCACCGGCCTTCTGCATGAAGTTCTCATCGGTGCAGGTCAAGCCGGACAGCCAGTACAGCACAGGCAACTTGCCGCCCTGCTCCGCTTGCGGCGGCAGGTAGACGGCGAAGGTCATGTCGCAACCGAGCACATCGGAATGATGCTTGTAGCGTTTATGCCAGCCGCCGAAGCTCTTCTGGCACGACAGGTTTTCCAGACTCATGGCCGACCTCAGAAGTGGATGACGGTGCGGATGCTCTTGCCTTCATGCATCAGGTCAAACGCTTTGTTGATGTCTTCCAGACCCATGGTGTGGGTGATGAAGGTGTCCAACGGGATCTCGCCGGTCTGGGCCATTTCCACGTAGCTTGGCAACTCGGTCCGACCGCGCACGCCGCCGAATGCCGAACCGCGCCAGACGCGACCGGTCACCAACTGGAATGGACGGGTGGAAATTTCCTGGCCGGCGCCGGCAACACCAATGATCACCGACTCGCCCCAGCCTTTGTGGCAGCACTCAAGGGCGGCGCGCATCAGTTGCACGTTGCCGATGCATTCGAAGGAAAAGTCCACACCGCCGTCGGTCAAATCGACAATCACGTCCTGAATTGGGCGGTCGTAGTCTTTCGGGTTGATGCAGTCGGTAGCCCCCAGTTGCTTGGCGATCTCGAACTTGGCCGGGTTGATGTCGATGGCAATGATGCGCCCGGCCTTGGCCTTGACCGCACCGATCACCGCCGACAGGCCGATACCGCCGAGGCCGAAGATGGCCACGGTATCGCCCGGCTTGACCTTGGCGGTGTTGATTACCGCGCCGATGCCGGTGGTGACGCCGCAACCCAGCAGGCAGACTTTCTCCAGCGGGGCTTCTTTGGGAATCTTGGCCACGGAAATTTCCGGCAGCACGGTGTACTCGGAGAAGGTCGAGGTCCCCATGTAGTGGAAAATCGGCTGGCCTTTGTAAGAGAAGCGCGTGGTGCCGTCCGGCATCAGGCCCTTGCCCTGGGTCGAGCGGATGGCTTGGCACAGGTTGGTCTTGCCCGACAGGCAGAATTTGCACTTGCCGCATTCCGGGGTGTACAGCGGGATCACGTGGTCGCCAACCGCCACCGACGTCACGCCCTCGCCAATCGCTTCAACCACCGCACCGCCTTCGTGGCCGAGGATCGACGGGAAGATGCCTTCCGGATCGGCACCGGACAGGGTGTACGCGTCGGTGTGGCAAACGCCGGACGCAACTACGCGCAACAGCACTTCACCCGCCTGGGGCATGGCGACATCCACTTCAACGATCTCAAGAGGCTTCTTGGCTTCGAAGGCTACGGCGGCGCGGGACTTGATCATCCGGGTTTCTCCATCGGGTTAAAAACTAAGGCACAGAGTGTAAAACATGGCTGACTGATGAATAATCCAGCCAAAAGCAAAACTTTATTGCTGTACAGGGATAATCATCATGTTGGAAAACCGCTGGGAAGGCATTGATGAATTCGTCGCGGTAGCCGAATGCAGCCAATTCACCGCGGCAGCCGAGCGCCTGGGCGTGTCCTCATCCCACATCAGCCGGCAGGTGGCACGCCTGGAAGAACGCTTGCAGACGCGCTTGCTCTATCGCAGTACGCGCAAGGTCACGCTGACCGAGGCCGGCCAGACCTTTCTGCAACATTGCCAACGTTTGCAGGACGGGCGCGAAGAAGCCCTGCGCGCGGTCGGCGACCTCACCAGCGAACCCAAGGGCATGTTGCGCATGACCTGCGCCGTGGCGTACGGCGAGCGATTCATCGTGCCGCTGGTGACGCGGTTCATGGCGTTGTACCCGCAGTTGCGCGTGGATATTGAGCTGAGCAACCGTCAACTGGACTTGGTGCACGAAGGCCTCGACCTGGCGATTCGCCTCGGGCGCCTGCAGGATTCGCGCATGGTCGCCAGCCGCCTGGCGCCGCGGCGCATGTACTTGTGTGCGTCGCCGTCCTACCTGGCACGGTATGGTCGGCCACACAGTTTGTCGGAATTGAGTCGGCACAACTGCCTGATCGGTAGCTCGGACATTTGGCAACTGGCCCAGGATGGGCGGGAATTTTCCCAGCGTGTACAGGGAAACTGGCGTTGTAACAGTGGGCAGGCGGTGCTGGATGCAGCGCTGCAAGGCGTCGGGCTGTGCCAGTTGCCGGATTATTACGTGCTGGAGCATCTGCACAGTGGTGCGCTGGTGTCGTTGCTGGAGGCGCATCAGCCACCAAATACAGCGGTGTGGGCGTTGTATCCGCAGCAGCGGCATTTGTCGCCGAAGGTCAGGAAGTTGGTGGATTTCTTGAAGGCGGGGTTGGCTGAAAGGCCGGAGTACAGCAGCTGATTGTGGGGGTGTTTGTAATGGCCTCTTCGCGAGCAAGCCCGCTCCCACACTTGACTGCATTCACAAATCAAAATGTGGGAGCGGGCTTGCTCGCAAAGGGGTCGATGCGGTCTATCTGACTACCTACGGTTAGCCCACCGCAACCGCAACCACTCCAGATCTTCGGGCCGGGTCACCTTGATATTGTCCGAGCGCCCTTCAATCAAGCGCGGCGCCTGGCCGGCCCATTCCATGGCCGAGGCCTCATCAGTGATCACCGCATCCGCCACCAAGCTATCGGCCAACGCACGGTGCAAGGCGCCCAGGCGAAACATCTGTGGCGTGTAGGCTTGCCAGATCAGACTGCGGTCGACGGTTTCCACCACCCGCCCATGCTTGTCCACGCGCTTGAGGGTGTCGCGGGCCGGCACGGCCAGCAGGCCGCCGACCGGGTCATCCGCCAGTTCGCTTAATAACTTGTCGAGATCATCACGACTCAGGTTCGGCCGCGCAGCATCGTGCACCAGCACCCAATCGTCATCGCTGGCGCCGAGGGCATTCAGATGCAGCAGCGCATTGAGCACCGAGCCCGAACGCTCCGAACCACCGTCCGCACGCTGAATGCGCGGGTCGGCAGCACAAGCCAGGCTGGGCCAATAAGGATCATCGACAGCAAGACTGACCACCAACCCGTTGAGGCAAGGATGGTCGAGAAAACAGCCGAGGCTGTGTTCGAGAATTGTGCGCCCGCCCAGCTGCAAATATTGCTTGGGACGGTCCGCAGCCATACGAGCACCAACGCCCGCGGCAGGAATCACGGCCCAGAAGGCCGGCAAACCATTACTCATTGGGCCAACTGGTAGAGGGTTTCGCCCTCCTTGACCATACCCAACTCATGGCGAGCCCGTTCTTCAACAGTCTCCGTGCCTTTTTTCAGCTCAAGCACTTCGGCGTCGAGGACGCGGTTTCGCTCCAGCAGGCGTTCGTTTTCGGCGTGCTGGTCGGCAATTTGCTGGGTCAGATCCTTTACCTGCGCAAAGCTGCCATTACCCACCCATAGGCGGTACTGCAGGCCAGCCAGCAACAGGAGCAAGATGAGGAACAACCAATTGGGACTGCGCATCGAAATCCGGGTATCCAGTGAAAAAAGACAGCCATGTAAAACTTTTGCAGCAACTGATAGCACGAAGCCTGGAAGAACCAGGCTTGTGCTCGGTAGCCATGAGATTAGCGTCGAAATTCACTTCATCGTGAAATTTGCGACGCTATCAGACGACTTTTACCATTTAACCATCAGCCGCGAAACTCGCCGCGACCGTTGTACTTGGCCTTGCCTGCCAGTTGCTCTTCGATACGCAGCAATTGGTTGTACTTGGAAACGCGGTCCGAACGGCACAGGGAGCCGGTCTTGATCTGGCCAGCCGAAGTGCCCACGGCCAGGTCGGCAATGGTCGAATCTTCGGTTTCGCCGGAGCGGTGCGAGATCACGGCGGTGTAGCCCGCAGCCTTGGCCATCTGGATGGCTTCCAGGGTTTCGGTCAGGGTGCCGATCTGGTTGAACTTGATCAGGATCGAGTTGGCGATCTTTTTATCGATGCCTTCTTTCAGGATCTTGGTGTTGGTCACGAACAGGTCGTCGCCCACCAGTTGGATCTTCTCGCCGATCTTGTCGGTGAGGATTTTCCAACCGTCCCAGTCGGACTCGTCCAGGCCGTCTTCGATCGAGATGATCGGGTAGCGCTGGGTCAGGCCCTTCAGGTATTCAGCGAAACCTTCGGAGTTGAACACCTGGCCTTCGCCGGACAGGTTGTACTTGCCATCTTCGTAGAACTCGCTGGCCGCGCAGTCCAGGGCCAGGGTCACGTCGGTGCCCAGCTTGTAGCCAGCGTTGGCCACGGCTTCGGAGATCACTTTGAGTGCATCTTCGTTGGACGCCAGGTTCGGTGCGAAACCACCTTCGTCACCCACCGCAGTGCTCAGGCCACGGGCCTTCAGCACAGCCTTGAGGTGGTGGAAAATCTCGGTGCCCATGCGCAGGCCTTCGGAGAAGGACTTGGCGCCAACCGGCTGCACCATGAATTCCTGGATGTCGACGTTGTTATCAGCGTGCTCGCCACCGTTGATGATGTTCATCATCGGTACTGGCATCGAGTAGACACCCGGGGTGCCGTTCAGGTTGGCAATGTGCGCGTACAACGGCAGGTCCTGGTCCTGTGCAGCAGCCTTGGCGGCAGCCAGGGACACGGCGAGGATGGCGTTGGCGCCCAGGCTGCCTTTGTTTTCGGTGCCGTCGAGCTTGATCATCGCGTGGTCCAGGGCTTTCTGGTCCAGCGGGTCCTTGCCCAGCAACAGGTCACGGATCGGGCCGTTGATGTTGGCAACAGCTTTCAGTACACCCTTGCCCAGGTAACGGCTCTTGTCGCCATCACGCAGTTCCAGCGCTTCGCGCGAACCGGTAGAAGCACCGGACGGCGCGCAGGCGCTGCCGATGATGCCGTTATCGAGAAGCACGTCGGCTTCGACGGTGGGGTTGCCACGGGAGTCGAGAACTTCACGACCTTTGATGTCGACGATTTTTGCCATTGTTGTAAACACTCCAAAGTTGACGAAAACGACGCAGCTGAAGGAAAACTTTTGACCGACCGCAAGGGTGGAACAACGGGGCAGGCTTGCAGGCGACAAGGCTCAGGCCCGGGGGCCTGAGCTTTTAGCGTGGGATACTTTACCGGAGAAACGCGGCTTACGCGGTCTCTACCGTCGGAAAACTCTTGACCAGTTCGTCCAACTGCTTGAGCTGGGCCAGGAACGGCTCCAGCTTGTCCAGGCGCAGGGCGCATGGGCCGTCGCATTTGGCGTTGTCCGGGTCCGGGTGGGCTTCCAGGAACAGGCCAGCCAGGGACTGGCTGATGCCGGCCTTGGCCAGGTCCAGCACCTGGGCACGGCGCCCACCGGCGGAATCGGCACGACCACCGGGCATTTGCAGCGCGTGGGTCACGTCGAAGAACACCGGGTATTCGAACTGTTTCATGATGCCGAAACCGAGCATGTCCACCACGAGGTTGTTGTAGCCGAAGCTCGAACCGCGCTCGCAGAGGATCAACTGGTCGTTACCCGCTTCCACGCACTTGTTCAGGATGTGTTTCATCTCCTGGGGCGCGAGGAACTGGGCTTTCTTGATATTGATCACAGCGCCGGTCTTGGCCATCGCCACGACCAGGTCGGTCTGGCGCGACAGGAAGGCCGGCAACTGGATGATGTCGCACACCTCGGCGACCACGGCAGCCTGTTCAGGCTCGTGGACGTCGGTGATGATCGGCACGCCGAAGGCTTGCTTGATGTCCTGGAAGATCCGCATGCCTTCTTCAAGGCCCGGGCCGCGATAGGACGTCACGGACGAACGGTTGGCCTTGTCGAAGCTGGCCTTGAATACGTAAGGGATACCGAGTTTCTCGGTGACCTTCACGTACTCTTCACAGACCTGCATCGCCATGTCGCGGCTTTCCAGCACGTTCATGCCGCCAAACAGCACCATGGGCTTGTCGTTGGCAATCTCGATGTCGCCGACGCGAATGATCTTCTGGGCCATCAGGGTTACGCCTTCTTCTGGTGTTGCGTCAGTGCCGCCTTGACGAAACCGCTGAACAACGGGTGACCGTCGCGCGGCGTCGAGGTGAACTCCGGGTGGAACTGGCAAGCGACGAACCATGGGTGATCCGGTGCTTCAACCACTTCAACCAGTGCGCCATCACCGGAGCGACCGGAGATTTTCAGGCCGGCTTCTTTGATTTGCGGCAGCAGGTTGTTGTTCACTTCGTAGCGGTGACGGTGACGCTCGACGATCACGTCCTTGCCGTAGCAATCGTGAACCAGCGAGCCCGCTTCCAACAGGCAGTCTTGCGCGCCAAGGCGCATGGTGCCGCCCAGGTCGGAGGCTTCGGTACGGGTTTCGACCGCGCCGGTGGCATCTTCCCACTCGGTGATCAGGCCCACGACCGGGTGGCCGCTCTTGCTGTCGAACTCGGTGGAGTTGGCGTCTTTCCAACCCAGCACGTTACGGGCGAACTCGATAACGGCCACTTGCATGCCCAGGCAAATCCCCAGGTACGGCACCTTGTTCTCACGAGCGTACTGCACGGCAGTGATCTTGCCTTCCACGCCACGCAGGCCGAAGCCGCCTGGAACGAGGATCGCGTCCACACCTTCGAGCAAGGCGGTGCCTTGGTTCTCGATGTCTTCGGAATCGATATAGCGCAGGTTGACCTTGGTACGGTTGCTGATGCCCGCGTGGCTCATCGCTTCGATCAGCGACTTGTAGGCGTCCAGCAGTTCCATGTACTTGCCGACCATGGCGATGGTGACTTCGTGCTCGGGGTTGAGCTTGGCGTCAACCACGGCTTCCCACTCGGACAGGTCCGCGCCGTTGCATTGCAGGCCGAAACGCTCGACCACAAAATCATCCAGGCCTTGCGAATGCAGGATGCCCGGGATCTTGTAGATGGTGTCGGCGTCTTCCAGCGCGATCACCGCACGTTCTTCAACGTTGGTGAATTGCGCGATCTTGCGACGCGAGGAAATGTCGATCGGGTGATCGGAGCGGCACACCAGCACGTCCGGCTGCAGGCCGATGGAACGCAGTTCCTTGACCGAGTGCTGGGTAGGCTTGGTTTTGGTTTCGCCAGCGGTGGCGATGTACGGCACCAGTGTCAGGTGCATCAACATCGCGCGCTTGGCGCCGACTTCGAAACGCAACTGGCGGATGGCTTCGAGGAACGGTTGGGATTCGATGTCACCCACGGTGCCACCGATCTCGACCATCGCCACGTCGGCATCGCCTGCACCCTTGATGATGCGGCGCTTGATTTCGTCGGTGATGTGCGGGATCACCTGGATGGTTGCACCCAGGTAGTCACCACGGCGCTCTTTGCGCAGCACGTGCTCGTAGACACGGCCTGTGGTGAAGTTGTTGTTCTGGGTCATGGTCGTGCGGATGAACCGCTCGTAGTGGCCCAGGTCCAGGTCGGTCTCGGCGCCGTCATGGGTGACGAACACTTCACCGTGCTGGAACGGGCTCATGGTGCCCGGGTCAACGTTGATGTACGGGTCCAGCTTGAGCATGGTGACCTTAAGTCCCCGCGCCTCCAGGATGGCCGCCAATGAAGCCGATGCGATGCCTTTCCCCAATGAAGAAACAACACCGCCCGTGACGAATATGTAGCGCGTCATGAAAAACCCTAGAAGTCTGCGTTAAAGCGGTCCGAGCCGCCGGGGAAAGCGAAGAGAGGCCGAAGCCCCCGATCACCTGCATTAATCACAGTGCACCTTTCAAAAAAACCGCCGCGTTGTGACAGACCAGCAATGAAACACCGGTACGTTGATCGCTACACATTTTTTGGAATCGCCCAGCAAAGACTGCTTGGTAATCGGCAACTGCTGCGATTCAGGCGAATCCACAGAAGTTGTATCAAGAAGGGAGCGTAGTCTACCGGAAAGGCGCTATCAGCTCAAACCTTGATCGCAGTTCTGTGGCATCCAATGTAATTGCCAGTCGCTGGCCGAGTTGGGCCATAGCCCGGCGAGGGTTGGGATACCCAGCAATTGCTCACCCCGATACAGCAGCGGCAATCTGCCACGGACAAAGCCCGGCAAGCCGCATTCATTCAGCAGGCGCTTCACGTCACGCCGGCCACGGCCCGGCACTTCGATGGCTTCGCCGCCCTGGCGATAGCGGATCACCAGTGGGCCGTCAGGGGCCGTGCCGATCAGTCTCAGGCGACCATTGCCGGGTAACTCTAGTGGGATTTGTGGATCGGGCCAGCTCACCGATGCGTCGGAAAATTCCGACCAAGCGGTAGGCAGCCACCAGATGCGCTCGCCACAACGGTGCAACTCGCCATCGGCAAGGTGCCACAGGGGCTGCGCGTCGCCCTTGGCGTCCCGCAGGGAATGCCAGCTGGCCCAATGGTCACTGTCGGGTAACCGAGTCAGCGGCGTCAGCCAATGACGCAGGGTGTTGCGTTGGCGGGCATCGGAAAGTTCGCGCAACGGCGCAAGGGCCAATGACGGCAATGGCAACCAGGGAAAGGCTGAGGGCTGGTCAGCGGTACGCAGGTCCAGTTGCGCCAATTCGTCGAGCAACCCTTGCGCCTCCCCCAGGTGCTCGGCGGCGCGCGCCAGGCTGGAGACCGCTTGCGGCCAACGCTCCGTGAGTACCGGGAACACTCGGTGGCGCAGGTAGTTGCGCGAGAACCGCGGGTCGGTGTTGGACGGATCTTCAATCCACGTGAGTTGATGTTCGCTGGCATAGGCTTGCAACTCAGCCCGCGATACCTCCAGCAACGGTCGCACCAGATGACCGCCCGCCAAGGGGCGATGCGCAGGCATTGCCGACAACCCCCGCACGCCTGCCCCGCGCAACAGGCGAAAAAGCAGGGTTTCGGCCTGATCATCACGATGCTGGCCAGTGAGCAACACCTCCCCTGCCCCGGTCACCTCGGCAAACACCTGGTAGCGCGCATCACGGGCGGCACGCTCAAGGCTGGCGCCGGGCCGGACTTGCACGCGCATGACGCGCAGGGGCACGCCCAGAGCGTCACACATCGACTGACAATGCGCTGGCCAGGCGTCGGCGACAGCTTGCAGGCCGTGGTGGACATGGATGGCGCTGAGGGGAGGAAGATGCTCAGTGTTAGCGAGCAGGTGCAGCAGGACAGTGGAGTCGAGCCCGCCGGAGAAAGCGATATGCCAGGCCGGGGCGTTGCGCCAGGCAGAGAGGGCGTGAAGGAGCTTGGCGGACAAGGAGGATTTCATGAAAAACACCGCCACTGATCTGGCATACGATAACCCAGCATACACAAAGCAAATGTGGGAGCGGGCTTGCTCACGAATGCAGAGTGTCAGTCACTGAAAAGGTTGACTGATCCACCGCTTTCGCGAGCAAGCCCGCTCCCACATTTTAGGGCTATGTCGAATTACAGACCGTAGCTCATCAAGCGCTCGTAACGACGGGCCAGCAGCGCTTCGTTATCCAGCTTCTTGAGCATCGCCAGTTGCGAGCCCAATTCTGCGCGGATGGTCGCAGCGGCGGCAGCCGGGTCACGGTGGGCGCCGCCCAGTGGCTCGGCGATCACTTTGTCCACGATCCCCAGGCCCTTGAGACGATCGGCAGTGATGCCCATGGCTTCGGCAGCGTCCGGCGCCTTTTCTGCGGTTTTCCACAGGATCGAGGCGCAACCTTCCGGCGAGATCACCGCGTAGGTCGAATATTGCAGCATGTTCAGCTGATCGCAGACACCGATGGCCAGTGCACCGCCGGAACCACCTTCACCAATCACGGTGGCGATGATCGGGGTCTTCAGGCGGGACATGACGCGCAGGTTCCAGGCAATCGCTTCGCTCTGGTTGCGTTCTTCAGCGTCGATACCCGGGTACGCACCCGGGGTGTCGATGAAGGTCAGGATCGGCATCTTGAAGCGCTCAGCCATCTCCATCAGGCGGCACGCCTTGCGGTAGCCTTCCGGGCGCGGCATGCCGAAGTTGCGACGTACTTTCTCGCGCACTTCACGACCTTTCTGGTGACCGATCACCATCACTGGCTGGTCGTCCAGGCGAGCGATACCGCCCACGATGGCCGCGTCGTCGGAGAAGTGGCGGTCGCCATGCAGCTCGTCGAACTCGGTGAAGATGTGGTCAATGTAGTCCAGGGTGTATGGACGGCGCGGGTGGCGGGCCAGGCGCGCGATCTGCCAGCTGGTCAGCTTGCCGAAGATGTCTTCGGTCAGCGTCTTGCTCTTGTCTTGCAGGCGCGAGATTTCATCGCCGATATTCAGCGAATTGTCATTGCCGACCAGGCGCAGCTCTTCGATCTTGGCTTGCAGGTCAGCGATCGGCTGTTCGAAATCAAGAAAATTCGGGTTCATAAGCGTCCGTCTTGGGTCGACGGCCAGGGAGTGCCTGGCCAGCCGGTTGTCTATTCGCGCCCTACCTTAAGGGAGAGGCGCGTTTAGGTCGAGATTAAATATTTAGTCGAGATCAGACATATCTGACCGTCAACGGTATTGGAGGAAGACGTTGTCACGGCCGAACTGGTCACGCAAAGCTTGAATCAAGCCATCCGCAGGATCAATTCGCCAGGTCTCGCCGAACTGCAACATCGCCTTGGCATCGCTGCCGGTGTACTCCATGGTCACCGGGCACGCGCCACGATGGCGTTTGAGCAATTCGCCCAACAGGCGTAGCTGATCGCCCTTGAGCGCCTCGGTCTTGACCCTCAGGCGCAGGCTTTCGGCAAGATTGGTGCGCGCATCTTCCATGCTCATCACCCGCTTGATCCGCAGGCGCAGGCCGCCGGAAAAGTCGTCATTGCTGACCTCCCCCTCCACGACGACCATGGCATCGGTCTGCAACAACGACTGGGCCGAGTGGAAGGCATCGGCAAACAGCGACGCTTCGATCCGCCCCGAGCGGTCATCGAGGGTGATAAAGCCCATCTTGTCGCCTTTCTTATTTTTCATCACCCGCAGGGCGATGATCATGCCGGCGACGGTCTGGGTGTCTCGCGCCGGCTTCAGGTCGATGATGCGTTGACGGGCGAAACGACGGATTTCGCCCTCGTATTCGTCAATCGGATGACCAGTGAGGTAAAGGCCCAGGGTGTCTTTTTCACCCTTGAGACGCTCCTTGAGGGTCAACTCCTTGGCCTTGCGGTGGTTAGCGTACACATCCGCATCTTCTTCGACGAACAAACCGCCAAACAAGTCGGCGTGGCCGCTGTCGTGGGTGCGGGCGGTCTGTTCGGCGGCCTTGATCGCCTCTTCCATGGCGGCGAGCAACACCGCGCGGTTACGGTCGATATTGGCTTGGTAAGCTTTCGGTTCATCGTGGAAATACGGGCCGAGACGGTCGAGTGCACCGCTGCGGATCAGGCCATCAAGGGTACGTTTGTTGATGCGCTTGAGGTCGACCCGCGCGCAGAAGTCGAACAGGTCCTTGAACGGCCCGTCCTGACGCGCTTCGACAATCGCTTCCACCGGGCCTTCGCCCACACCTTTGATCGCGCCCAGGCCGTAAATGATGCGACCTTCGTCGTTCACCGTGAACTTGAACTCCGAGGCGTTCACATCCGGTGCGTCGAGGCGCAGCTTCATGGTGCGCACTTCCTCGATCAAGGTCACGACCTTGTCGGTGTTGTGCATATCCGCCGAGAGTACCGCCGCCATGAATGGCGCCGGGTAGTGGGCCTTCAGCCAAGCGGTCTGGTACGACACCAGGCCGTAGGCGGCGGAGTGGGATTTGTTGAAACCGTAGCCGGCGAACTTTTCCACCAGGTCGAAGATGTTACCCGCAAGGTCGGCGTCGATATTGTTGGTCGCGCAACCTTCAATGAAGCCGCCGCGCTGCTTGGCCATCTCCTCGGGTTTTTTCTTACCCATGGCCCGACGCAGCATGTCCGCACCGCCAAGGGTGTAACCGGCCATGACCTGGGCGATCTGCATCACCTGTTCCTGATACAGGATGATGCCGTAGGTCGGTGCCAGTACGGGCTTGAGGCCTTCGTACTGATAGTCCGAGTGCGGGTAAGCCAGCTCGGCACGTCCGTGCTTACGGTTGATGAAGTCATCCACCATGCCCGATTGCAGCGGGCCCGGACGGAACAGCGCCACCAGTGCGATCAAGTCTTCCAGGCAGTCGGGCTTGAGCTTTTTGATCAGCTCTTTCATGCCGCGCGACTCAAGCTGGAACACCGCCGTGGTCTCGGCTTTTTGCAGCAACTGGTACGTTGGTTTGTCGTCCAGCGGGATAAAGGCAATATCCAGTGGCGCTTCGTTGACCTTGGCGCGGTCACGGTTGATGGTCTTGAGCGCCCAGTCGATGATCGTCAGGGTCCGCAGGCCGAGGAAGTCGAACTTCACCAGGCCGGCCGCCTCCACGTCGTCCTTGTCGAACTGGGTTACCAGGCCGTCACCGGCCTCGTCGCAATAGATCGGCGAAAAGTCGGTGAGCTTGGTAGGCGCAATTACCACACCACCCGCGTGTTTACCGACGTTACGCACCACACCTTCGAGCTTGCGCGCCATGTCCCAGATTTCGGCGGCCTCTTCATCGACCTTGATGAAGTCGCGCAGGATTTCTTCCTGCTCGTAAGCCTTTTCCAGGGTCATGCCGACTTCGAACGGAATCATCTTCGACAGACGATCCGCCAGGCCGTAGGACTTGCCCTGCACCCGCGCCACGTCGCGAATTACAGCCTTGGCAGCCATGGAGCCGAACGTGATGATCTGACTTACCGCATTGCGGCCATATTTCTCGGCCACGTATTCGATTACGCGGTCGCGGCCGTCCATGCAGAAGTCGACGTCGAAGTCGGGCATGGAAACCCGTTCCGGGTTGAGGAATCGCTCGAACAGCAGGTCATATTCCAGCGGGTCGAGGTCGGTGATCTTCTGTACATAGGCCACCAACGAACCGGCACCCGACCCCCGGCCGGGCCCAACGGGTACGCCATTGCTTTTGGCCCACTGGATAAAGTCCATCACGATCAGGAAGTAACCGGGGAACCCCATCTGGATGATGATATCCAGCTCGAAATTCAACCGATCCACGTAGACCTGGCGCTTGGCCTCGTAGTCCTCGGTGGTGTCCTTGGGCAGCAGAACGCTCAACCGCTCTTCCAGACCGTCGAACGAGACTTTGCGGAAATATTCGTCGATGGTCATGCCATCGGGAATCGGGAAGTTGGGCAAAAAGTGCTTGCCCAGCTTCACTTCGATATTGCAGCGCTTGGCGATCTCCACCGAGTTTTCCAGCGCTTCCGGCAGGTCGCTGAACAGCTCGGCCATCTCGTCGGCGCTTTTGAGGTATTGCTCCTCGCTGTAGTTCTTCGAGCGACGCGGGTCATCCAGGGCCCGGCCTTCGCCGATGCACACGCGGGTTTCGTGGGCCTCGAAATCTTCCTTCTTGATAAAGCGCACATCGTTGGTCGCCACCAACGGCGCGCCCAGCTTGTCGGCCAGGGCGACGGCGGCGTGCAGATGCTCTTCGTCGTTGGGGCGGTTGGTGCGTTGTACTTCCAGGTAGAAACGGTCGGGGAAGACCTGCATCCACTCGCGGGCCAGTACTTCGGCTTCCTGGGGGTTGCCGCCGAGCAGCGCGAGACCGATCTCACCCTCTTTGGCGGCCGACAGCATGATCAGGCCTTCACTGGCCTCGGCGACCCATTCGCGCTCGATAATGATCGAGCCATTGCGCTGGCCGTCGATGAAACCGCGGGAAATCAGTTCAGTGAGGTTGCGATAACCGACGCCGTTCATCGCCAGCAGGCTGATGCGGCTCAGGGCGTTGTCCGGATCTTTGTTGGACAACCACAGGTCGGCACCACAGATCGGCTTGATGCCGGCGCCCATGGCATTTTTGTAGAACTTGACCAGGGAACACATGTTGTTCTGATCGGTCACCGCCACCGCTGGCATGTTCATGCCCACCAGGGTTTTGACCAGCGGTTTGATCCGTACCAGGCCGTCGACCAGGGAGTATTCAGTGTGCAGGCGCAGGTGAACGAATGAAGCCGGCATAGTGATCTCTTATACGTGGAAACAACAAGGCCCGGATTGTACCGGGCCTTGGCAAAAACATCAGCCTCGCGACTACACCTCTGCGAGACGCTCCCGTGCCTCGTAAGCCAGGCGCACCGGGGCGAACGAGCGACGATGGATCGGCGTTGGACCCAGGCGGGCCAAGGCTTCCAGATGAACGGGCGTCGGGTAGCCTTTGTGACCACCGATGCCGTAGCCGGGGTAGGTCAATTCGAAAGCAGCCATTTCACGGTCACGGCTGACCTTGGCCAGGATCGACGCCGCGGCAATCGCCGGCACTTTGCTATCACCCTTGACCACGGCTTCAGAGGGCATCGCCAGTTTGGGGCAGCGGTTGCCGTCGATCATCGCCATTTTTGGCGTGATGTGCAGGCCTTCGACCGCGCGCTGCATGGCGAGCATGGTGGCGTGGAGAATGTTCAGCTCGTCGATTTCCTCGACTTCGGCACGGGCAATGTGCCAACTCAAGGCTTTTTCACAGATCTCGTCGAAGAGCTTTTCGCGGCGGGCTTCGGTGAGTTTTTTCGAGTCGTTGAGACCGAGGATCGGACGGTTCGGATCAAGGATCACCGCCGCCGTGACTACCGCGCCGCACAGCGGCCCGCGACCGACTTCGTCGACACCGGCCACCAGTTCGTGGGCTTCGGCAACCAAGCTGAAGTCCAGGCCCATTTGCGTGGTCATAGGGTTTCCTGTTTTTTACCGATCAACGTCAGCACGGCGTCCGCCGCCTGGTTGGACGCATCACGGCGCAGGGTGCGGTGAATCTCATCAAAACCGCGGGTCTGCTCTTCGCCGCCATCGATCAAGGGGAGTACGGTTTGCGCCAGGGCTTCGGGCGTTGCGTCGTCCTGCAACAACTCCGGCACCAACAGGCGTTGAGCCAGCAGGTTCGGCAAGGAGATGTAGGGGCTTTTGACCATGCGCTTGAGAATCCAGAACGTCAGCGGCGCCAAGCGGTAGGCCACGACCATTGGGCGCTTGTACAGCAGCGCTTCCAGGGTCGCGGTGCCCGAGGCGATCAGTACCGCATCACAGGCCGCCAGGGCCAGGTGCGATTGGCCGTCGAGCAAGGTCAGCGGCAGGTTGCGCCCTTCAAGCAAGGTTTCGATCTGGGCCCGTCGTTGCGGGCTGGCGCACGGCAGCACGAAGCGTACGCCTGGCTTCAAGGCCAGCAGGCGTTCGGCCGCATCAAAAAACAACGCCCCCAGGCGCCCGACTTCGCCGCCACGGCTGCCCGGCATCAGCGCGACCAACGGCCCGTCAGCCAAACCCAGTTCGGTACGGGCTGCTGCGCGGTCGGCGTGCAGCGGAATGGTGTCGGCCAGGGTATGCCCAACAAACCGCACCGGCACGCCCTTCTCCTCGTAGAAACGGGCCTCGAACGGCAGCAGGGTCAGCATCAGGTCGCAGCCTTCCCGGATCTTCAACACGCGCTTCTGTCGCCACGCCCACACGGACGGGCTGACGTAGTGCACCGTCTTGATCCCGGCCTGACGCAATTTGAGTTCGATGTTGAGGGTGAAGTCCGGCGCATCGATTCCGATAAAGACGTCGGGTTTTTCTTCGATGAGGGTCTGAATCAGCAGTTTGCGCCGAGCCAGAAGCTCACGCAGACGCCCCAGCACTTCCACCAACCCCATGACCGACAAGCGCTCCATGGGGAAATAGGAAGTGAGGCCTTCGGCCTGCATCAGCGGACCACCCACACCGATAAACTCAACCGCAGGATGCTGGGCCTTGAGGGCTCGCATCAGGCCTGCGCCCAAGATGTCGCCGGAAGCTTCTCCGGCCACCAACGCAATACGCAGATTGGCCATGATCAGCGCGTGATGCCGCGGGTCGACGCCTGGATCGAGTCACGGAATACCGCGACTTCCGGGAACAACGCTGACGGCTCGGCCAGTTCGGTCAAGGCTTGGTCAACGGTGAGCCCCTGGCGGTAGACCACCTTGTAGGCGCGACGCAGGGCGTGGATCGCCTCTTCGCTGAAACCACGACGGCGCATGCCCTCGAAGTTCATGCTGCGGGCTTCGGCCGGGTTGCCGAACACGGTGACGAACGCCGGAACGTCCTTGCCGATGGCGGTCCCCATGCCGGAAAAGCTGTGGGCGCCGATGTGGCAATACTGATGCACCAGGGTGAAACCGGACAGGATCGCCCAATCATCAACGTGCACGTGGCCTGCCAACGCGGTGTTGTTGACCAGGATGCAGTGGTTGCCGATCACGCTGTCATGGCCGATATGGGCATAGGCCATGATCAGGTTGTGATCACCCAGCGTGGTCTCGGCACGATCCTGAACGGTGCCACGGTGAATGGTCACACCTTCACGAATGATGTTGTGGTCACCGATTACCAGGCGCGTTTCTTCACCCTTGTACTTCATGTCCGGGGTGTCTTCGCCTACCGAGGAAAACTGGTAGATGCGATTGTGTTTGCCAATGCGGGTCGGTCCCTTGAGGATCACGTGCGGCCCGATGACAGTCCCCTCGCCGATTTCAACACCTGCGCCGATGATCGACCAAGGGCCGACCTCAACGTCGGCGGCCAGAACGGCCGACGGATCGATGATTGCACGAGGGTCAATCAAACTCATAGTTTGCGTTCCGCGCAGATGATCTCGGCGGAGCACACCGGCTTGCCATCTACCGACGCCTGGCATTCAAACTTCCAGATCTGGCGCTTGCAGCTGATGAACTTGGCTTCCAGGATCAACTGGTCACCCGGGGTGACCGGATTGCGGAAACGCAATTTGTCGGAACCGACAAAATAGTAAAGCGTGCCGTCGGCAGGCTTGAGGTCGAGCATTTTGAAACCAAGGATACCGGCAGCCTGGGCCATCGCTTCAATGATCAATACGCCCGGCATGATTGGATGCGCAGGAAAGTGACCGTTGAAGAACGGTTCGTTGATGCTGACATTCTTGTAGGCACGAATGCGCTTTTCCTCAACATTGAGGTCCACTACGCGGTCCACCAGCAGGAACGGGTAACGGTGAGGCAGGTATTCGCGAATCTCGTTGATGTCCATCATTTCGGGGGGAAGCCTGTAATAAAGATTGGGGGCGGGCGGACTAAAAGCACGCCCCGCTAGCAAATCAAGGAGGCAAGTCTAGCGGCTGTGCACACTTGATATGGAAATGGTATCAGCCTTCTGATGAAACATTACCGCCAGGGGTCACGTCACCAACACGCTTTTCCAGCTGTTTGAGGCGTCGTGCCATGTCGTCCAGATGCCTCAAGCGTGCTGCACTCTTGCGCCATTCAGCTGCGGGCTGCATGGCCGTACCGGAGGAATAGGCGCCTGGCTCGGTAATCGAGTGGGTCACCATGGTCATCCCGGTAATGAAGACGTTGTCGCAAATATCGATATGGCCCACCAGCCCAACGCCACCGGCGAGCATGCAATGCTTGCCGATCTTGGTGCTGCCGGAGATGCCGACACACGCCGCCATGGCGGTGTGATCACCGATCTGCACGTTGTGGGCGATCTGGATCTGGTTGTCGAGCTTCACGCCATTGCCGATCACGGTATCGGCCAAGGCCCCGCGATCGACAGCAGTGTTCACACCGATTTCCACATCGTCGCCGATCAATACACCACCGACCTGGGCAATCTTGTGCCAGACACCTTTGGAGTTGGCAAAGCCGAAGCCTTCGCCACCGATCACGGCACCCGACTGAATGACTACACGCTCACCAATACGCACATCGTGGTACAGGGTAACGCGCGGGGCCAGCCAGCCACCGGCGCCGATTACGCAGCGCGCGCCGATAAAGCAATGGGCTCCGACCGTGACACCGGCAGCAATGCGCGCACCACTCTCGACCACCGCAAAGGCGCCAATGCTGGCCGCAGGGTCAACCTGGGCATCATCCGCAATTACCGCCGACGGATGAACACCGCCCGCCGCCTTGGGTTTTGGATCGAACAAGTGCGAAGCCTTGGCGTAGGCCAGGTACGGATCAGCCACCACCAGCGCGTCCCCGGCAAACCCTTCGGCATCAGCGGCTTTGAGCAACACGGCGGCGGCTCTGCTGTCGACCAGGTATTTACGGTATTGGGGATTTGCGAGGAAGCTCAACTGAGCTGGGCCAGCCTCCTGCAAGGTGGCTAGCCCAGTGATTTCTTTCTCCGGGGAGCCGCGCAAGGCGGCTCCCAGGAACTCGGCCAACTCGCCGAGCTTGATAGTCGCGGTCATGGCTTACTTCAGCTGGTTCATGCGCTCGATCACCTGGCGGGTGATGTCGTATTGAGGCTTGACGTCGATCACGGCGCCGCGTTCGAACACCAGGTCAAAGGCACCTTTCTTGATGACTTCTTCCACGGCGCTGTCGAGTTTCGGCTTCAACTGCTTGAGCATTTCACGGTCGGCAACGGCCTTGGCTTCGTTCAGCTCCTTGGATTGGAACTGGTAGTCACGGGCCTTTTGCTTGAATTCAAGCTCCAAACGCTCGCGCTCGCCTTGCTGCATCTTGTCGCCACCAGCCACCAGACGATCCTGGATGCCCTTGGCACTGCTTTCCAGGGTCTTGAGCTTGGTCAGTTGCGGACCGAATTTCTTCTCGGCATCCACGGCGTACTTCTTGGCCGCATCGGATTCCAGCAGAGCCATCTGATAGTTCAGGACGGCGATTTTCATTTCGGCGAAGGCCGGGGTGGTTACCAGCACGGTGGCCAGCAGAACCAATTGAGTCAACTTACGCACGATGTACTCCTACAGAATCCGTTGTCGTTATCTTGGGTCAGACGCTTAGAACGTCTGGCCGAGGGAGAATTGGAAAATCTGGGTTTCAGCGTTATCCGGTTTCTTGATCGGCATGGCCAGAGCAAAGCTCAATGGGCCAAGCGCAGTCACCCAAGTCACACCCACACCAACGGAGCTCGCCAGGTTGCTCAGGCTCACGTCGTTGCACTGGGTCTGAGATTTCACGCCGCTTGGGTTGGTGATCTGCTCACACTTGGAATCGAATACGTTACCCACGTCCCAGAATACCGAAGTACGCAACGAACGCTGGTCCTTGACGAACGGCAGCGGGAACAGAATCTCCGCACCACCCTGAATCAACACGTTACCACCGAACGGCAGAGGCTTGTTGTCGGAGTCGACCACAGTGCCCTGGTTACCGGTTACACCAACACCACGGCTCGGCGTACCACGCGGGCCCAGGGTGCTGTCCTTGAAACCACGTACGGAGTTGAAGCCACCCGCATAGTAGTTCTCGTAGAACGGCAGGCCATTGGTCGAACCATAACCGTCACCGTAGCCCAACTCAGTGTGCAGGCGCATGGTGTAGTTGTCGCTCAACGGCTGGAACAGCTGGCCGCGGTAGTCGAGTTTGAAGAACGACAGGTCACTGCCCGGCGTGGTGGTTTCCAGGGTCAGGCTCTGGGAATGGCCACGGGTTGCCAGTACACCTTTGTTCAGGGTCGACTCAGACCAGCCGGCGGACGCCTTGAAGTTCAGGAACTTGTCACCTTCACGACGGGTGAAGTCGAAGATTTCGTCCACGGTGTAGACACCGGTCTTGATCTCATCCTGTTGCGCGGTCAGGCCGAAGGTCAGACGCGAGGTCTCACTGATCGGGTAACCGATGTTCACGCCAGCACCCAGGCTGTCGATCGCATAGCTTGCAACGTCGACGTCGAGGTCTTTGTAGTCGGTGGTACGGTAGAAGGCGTTGTAGCCCAGGCTCACACCGTCAGCAGTCCAGTAGGGGTCGACATAACCAAAGTTATAGCGGCTCTGGTATTCGCTGCGGGTCAGGCCGATGGAGACCTTGTTACCGGTACCTAGGAAGTTATTCTGGGTAATCGAACCACCAAGGATCAGACCGGCACTCTGTGCAAAGCCGACACTCGCGGTGATCGAACCCGAGGCTTGTTCTTCTACGGCGTAGTTCACGTCAACCTGGTCATCCACACCTGGCACGGCCGGGGTTTCGACGTTGACCTCTTTAAAGAAGCCCAGGCGCTCAAGACGGGTCTTGGACTGGTCGATCAGGTATGTCGACGCCCAGCCACCTTCCATCTGACGCATTTCACGACGCAGCACTTCGTCCGCAGACTTGGTGTTGCCACGGAAGTTGATGCGGTTCACGTAGGCACGCTTGCCCGGGTCGACGACAAAGGTGATGTCCACGGTGTGGTCATCATCATGTGGGGTCGGCACGCCGTTGACGTTGGCGAAGGTATAGCCTTCGTTGCCCAGGCGACGGGTGATCAGCTCGGAGGTCGTGGTCATCAGTTTGCGCGAGAACACCTGGTCCTTCTGCACCAGCAGCAAGGCCTTGACCTGATCTTCGGGAACTTTCAGATCACCGCTCAGCTTGACGTCACGAACCTTGTACTTCTCGCCTTCGTTGACGTTGACGGTGATGTAGACGTGTTTCTTGTCCGGGGTGATGGACACCTGGGTGGAGGCAATATCCATGTTGATATAGCCACGGTCCAGGTAGTAGGAACGCAGGCGCTCCAGGTCACCGGAGAGTTTTTCGCGGGCGTACTTGTCATCGTTCTTGAAGAACGACAGCCAGTTGGTGGTCTTCAGTTCGAACAGGTCGATCAGGTCTTCATCGGCGAACTTGGTGTTGCCCACCACGTTGATGTGCTGAATGGCCGCCACGGTGCCTTCGTTGATGTTGACCTTGAGGCCGACACGGTTACGAGGCTGCGGGATCACTTCGGTTTCCACGGACGCGGAGTAGCGGCCCTGGGCAACGTACTGGCGTTGCAGTTCGTTACGCACACCTTCAAGGGTGGCACGCTGGAAGATCTCGCCCTCGGCCAGGCCGGATTGCTTGAGGCCTTTCATCAGGTCTTCAGTGGAGATCGCCTTGTTGCCCTCGATCTCGATACTGGCGACGGAAGGTCGCTCGACCACGGTGATAACGAGGACGTTGCCTTCGCGACCCAGTTGGATATCTTGAAAGAAGCCGGTTTTGAACAGCGCACGAGTGGATTCCACCAGGCGACGGTCATCAGCCTGTTCCCCGACGTTCAACGGCAACGCACCAAAGACGCTACCTGCGGATACCCGCTGGAGGCCGTTGACGCGAATATCGGAGATGGTGAAGGACTCGGCGTGAACTTCGGCGATCATCAATACGGTGAGAACCGCAGTTAGCAGCAGACGTTTCATGAAGTCCTTTCTTATTCCAACTGGCAATAAACAAACTGCCGCAAAATGCGGCAGATTCGCAATTCAGCGAAGCGTTACAGACGTCCCAGATCGTTGACCAAGGCTAACAACATCACCCCGACCACCAAACTGATACCGATCTGTATCCCCCAACCTTGCACCCGATCCGACAAGGGGCGACCACGCACCCACTCGACCAGATAAAACAACAGATGCCCCCCATCCAATACTGGGATGGGCAGCAAATTCAGAACCCCCAGGCTAATACTCAGATAAGCCAGGAAATTCAGGAAATCCGCGACACCCGACTGGGCAGAAGCGCCCGCCACTTTAGCAATGGTTATCGGTCCACTCAAGTTTTTTACCGAGAGCTCGCCGAACAACATTTTCTTCAGGGATTCGAGGGTCAGCACACTCATGGTCCAGGTGCGTTTCGCAGCCTCGCCAATCGCCGCCACCGGCCCGTAACTGACCTCGCGCAGCATCGACGGCGGCCACTCCGGACTCTTCACCCCGGCGCCCAGGTAACCCCCGGCCGCCTTGGCTTCCCCACGCACCGACAGGGTCACGGGGACATCGATTTGAGCACCCTCGCGCTCAACTTTCAGCACAATTTTGGTATCAGGGCGTACACGCACCAGATCGACCACTTGCTGCCAATCGGCCAGCGCCTGACCATCAAGCGCCAACAAACGGTCGCCGGTTTTCAGGCCGGCCGCCTGGGCCGGACCTTTCGGATCCAGCTCGGCGAGGACCGGCGGCAGGCTCGGACGCCACGGACGAATGCCCAGGGACTTGATCGGATCAGGCTCATCCGCGCCCTGGAGCCAACGGTCCAGCTTGAGCTCACGTGGCGATTCGGCCGTGAAGTCCTGCTCACGTACCACCACATTGATGGTGCCACTCTCCCCCAGGCGACGCACCAACTGCAGGTTGACCGCGCCCCAACCTGTGGTTGGCTCGCCATCAATCGCAACAATTTCCTGGCCGCTGGTCAAGCCAGCCCTGGCCGCAATACTGTCCGCCTCGACCGCACCGATGATCGGACGCAGTTGCTCGCTGCCCAGCATGGCCAAGACCCAGAAAAAAAACATCGCCAGCAGGAAGTTGGCGATCGGGCCGGCAGCAACGATGGCAATACGCTGACGAACGGTCTTGCGATTGAAGGATTGGTCCAGCTGATCGGCCGGCACTTCGCCTTCGCGCTCATCAAGCATCTTGACGTAGCCGCCCAGCGGAATCGCCGCGATCACGAACTCGGTACCCTGGCGGTCATGCCAGCGCAGCAACGGCATGCCGAAACCGACGGAAAAGCGCAATACCTTGACGCCGCAACGACGCGCAACCCAGAAGTGGCCGAATTCGTGGAAGGTAACCAGCACGCCCAGAGCAACCAGGGTGCCGACAATCATGTAGAGCGCACTCATCTAATTTCTCCGCATTCCAATCCAGTGCCTGAAGGCTCAAACGCGCCCGCAGACTAACGCGCGTTGCGGTTCAACCATTGCTCGGCCAGGGCCCGCGCCTTTGCATCAGCCTCGAACACTGCCGCCAAATCATTTACAGCGACCACAGGCTCAAGACCCAGTACGTCCTCGATGATACTCGCGATCTGCGGAAAGCGGATGCGCCCATCAAGAAACGCCGCCACAGCCACTTCATTCGCCGCATTGAGCATCGCCGGCGCGCTGTTACCCGCCTCGGCCGCTTGCCGCGCCAGGCGCAGGCAAGGGAAACGCTGCTCGTCCGGTGCTTCGAAGTCCAGGCGGGCAATGGCAAACAGGTCCAACGGCGCCACGCCGGAATCGATCCGCTCAGGCCAGGCCAGGGCGTTGGCGATCGGCGTGCGCATATCGGGGTTACCCAGCTGCGCCAATACCGAACCGTCCACATAATCGACCAGGGAATGAATCACACTTTGTGGGTGAATCACCACCTCGACCTGATCAGGCCTGGCATCGAACAACCAGCACGCCTCGATCAACTCAAGGCCCTTGTTCATCATGCTCGCCGAGTCAACGGAGATCTTGCGCCCCATCGACCAGTTCGGATGGGCACACGCCTGGTCAGGCGAGACGTGCTCCAGCTCGGCCAGCGGAGTCTGTCGGAACGGACCACCGGACGCAGTCAGCAGAATCCGGCGCACACCGACCTGGCTCAAGCCACGGGCAAAATCACCCGGCATGCACTGGAAGATTGCATTGTGCTCGCTGTCGAGCGGCAGCAACACAGCACCGCTCTTGCGCACCGCCTGCATAAAGAGTGTGCCGGACATCACCAGCGCCTCTTTATTGGCCAACAAGATCTTCTTGCCGGCGTCGACAGCCGCCAAGGTTGGGCGCAGGCCCGCGGCACCCACGATGGCAGCCACAACGGTGTCTACCTCGGCATCCGCCGAGACCTGGCACAGCCCTTCCTCTGCGACCAACACCTCGGTCGCCAGGCCCGCGGCCCGCAGATCATCCTGCAAGCCTCGCGCGGCGACTGCCTCAGGCACCACGGCATAGCGAGGCGCATGGCGCACACACAGGGCCAGCAGCTCTGCCAAACGCGAGAAGCCGGTCAGGGCAAACACCTGGTAACGATCAGGATGACGAGCGATCACGTCCAGGGCGCTCAGCCCGACCGAGCCGGTGGCGCCCAGCACGGTCACCTGTTGCAGGCGGCTCACGAAGCGATCATCCACAACAGCACAGCAAAGATCGGAATAGCGGCGGTCAGGCTATCAATACGATCCAGCACACCGCCGTGACCCGGCAGCAGGTTGCTGCTGTCCTTGATCCCAGCCTGGCGCTTGAACATGCTTTCAGTGAGATCACCCACCACCGAGATAAAGACGACGATGGCCGTACCCAGCAGGCCCAGGAAAATCTCCTTCACCGACCAGTCACGCACGAGGCCGACCACCAGCGTGATGACCAGCGTCAATGCCAGGCCGCCATACACGCCCTCCCAGCTTTTGCCGGGACTGACCGCCGGCGCCAGCTTACGCTTGCCGAAGGCCCGACCGGAGAAGTAGGCACCAATATCGGCGCCCCACACCAATACCATTACCGCCAGAATCAGCCAATTACCGATGGGATAACGCTTGATCTCTACCAACCCCTGCCAGGCCGGCAGCAGGATCAGCAAACCGATCACCAGCTTGCAGGCAACGCTGGACCACTGGCTGCTGGTACGCGGATAGGTCAGCACCAGGAACGTCGCCAGTGCCCACCACAACACCGCCGCCCCCAGCACCCAGGGTGCGATGTCCGGCAGGATGTACATCAGGAACAGCAGAAGCGCCACGACAGCGGCGTACACCACCCGCGGCAGTTGAGCATTGAAACCCGCCAGGCGCGCCCATTCCCAGGCTCCCAGGGTCACGACCAGGCCGATAAACAGCGCAAAGCCGGAACCGTCGAGCAGGAAAAACCCACACAAGGCAATCGGCAGCAGGATCAGTGCTGTGATGATTCGTTGTTTAAGCATTTAAACCCGGGCTCCAGCTTCGATCTGCTCGCTCGTTTTACCAAAGCGACGCTGACGGGAAGCGAAATCGGCCAGCGCATTGCGCATGGCATCGTGTTTGAAGTCCGGCCAGAACAGGTCGGAGAAGTACAGCTCGGTGTAGGCCAATTGCCACAGGAGGAAATTGCTGATGCGGTGCTCGCCACCGGTACGGATGCACAAGTCCGGCAACGGCAGGTCGCCGGTCACCAGGCAGGTTTGCAACAGCTCGGGCGTGATGTCGTCCGGGCGCAGGTGACCGGCCTGTACTTCACGGGCCAAGCGTTGCGCGGCCTGGGCGATGTCCCACTGGCCGCCGTAATTGGCGGCGATCTGCAGCACAAACCGGCCGGAGCCGGCAGTAATGGCTTCAGCCTCGCGCATGGCCGCCTGCAACTCCGGATGGAACCGTGAGCGGTCACCAATGATTCGCAGGCTGATGTTGTTGTCGTTGAGGCGCTTGGCTTCGCGACGCAGAGCCTTGAAGAACAGATCCATCAGGGCACTGACTTCATCGGCCGGGCGCTGCCAGTTTTCACTGGAGAAGGCAAAGAGGGTCAATACCTCGACCTTGGCCTCGGCACACACCTCAATCACAGCCCGCACCGCATCGACACCCGCTTTATGCCCGGCAACACCCGGCATAAAGCGTTTTTTCGCCCAGCGATTATTCCCATCCATGATGATCGCGACGTGACGCGGCACCATAGAAGGTACAGTCTGCTTGGTCTTTTCCATGAAGGCGTCCTGACCCCTTATACGGCCATCAGGTCCTTTTCTTTTTCTTCCGTGGCCTTGGTGATCTGGGCCTCGGCATCTTTGGTCAGCTTGTCGATGTCA
This sequence comes from Pseudomonas sp. FP2335, assembly GCF_030687535.1. Lineage (NCBI taxonomy): Bacteria > Pseudomonadati > Pseudomonadota > Gammaproteobacteria > Pseudomonadales > Pseudomonadaceae > Pseudomonas > Pseudomonas sp. FP2335. Next base: position 1,465,243 of record NZ_CP117437.1, on the reverse strand, counting down.
GCGACGGCACGACGCTCTTCGTCTTCGCTGATTTCCTTGTCCTTGACCAGCTTCTTCAGCTCACCCAGGGCATCGCGACGGATGTTACGCACCGCTACACGTGCATCTTCAGCGGCGCTGCGAGCCTGCTTGGTGAAGCCCTTACGGGTTTCTTCAGTCAGGGCCGGCATGGAGATCAACAGCAACTCGCCCAGGTTGGTCGGGTTGAGGTTCAGGCCGGCGCTCTGGATGGCCTTGTCGACAGCACCCAGCATGTTGCGCTCAAACGCTACGACCTGCAGGGTGCGCGAGTCTTTAACGGTAATGTTGGCGACGCTGCTGATCGGTGTATCGGAACCGTAGTAAGGCACCATCACGCTACCCAGGATGCTCGGGTGCGCCTTGCCGGTGCGAATCTGGCCGAATGCGTGGCTCAGGGATTCCAGGGATTTTTGCATACGCGCCTGGGCGTCTTTCTTGATTTCGTTGATCATTGTTGGCCTTCCTCGATCAGAGTCCCTTCAGCGCCGCCGTGTACGATATTCAGCAGGGCGCCGGGCTTGTTCATGTTAAATACGCGCAGCGGCATCTTGTGGTCGCGGCACAGGCAAATAGCCGTCAGGTCCATCACACCCAGCTTGCGATCCAGCACTTCATCGTAGGTCAGATGATCGAACTTCTCGGCATGCGGGTCTTTGAATGGATCTGCAGTGTATACGCCATCGACCTTGGTCGCCTTCAGCACGACGTCGGCGTCGATTTCGATCGCGCGCAGGCACGCAGCCGAATCGGTGGTGAAGAACGGGTTACCCGTGCCAGCGGCAAAGATCACCACTTCCTTGGAGTTCAGGTGGCGCATGGCTTTGCGGCGATCATAGTGATCAGTCACGCCAACCATGGAAATAGCCGACATCACGATAGCCGAGATATTGGCACGCTCCAGGGCGTCGCGCATGGCCAGGGCGTTCATCACAGTAGCCAGCATGCCCATGTGGTCGCCAGTGACCCGATCCATACCCGCCGCACTCAGTGCCGCGCCGCGGAACAGGTTACCGCCACCAATCACCAGACCGACCTGCACACCGATGCCAACCAATTGGCCGACTTCCAGCGCCATGCGGTCGAGCACCTTGGGATCGATCCCGAACTCTTCCGAGCCCATCAGGGCCTCGCCGCTGAGCTTGAGTAGAATGCGTTTATAGCGAGCCTGATAACCACTGCCCTGCTGAGCCATTGCGAATCTCTCCTGCGGCGTATTTTAAAAATTCTTGGCGAGCCGTTTACGGCTTGCGTTCACTCTAGCTGGACGCTCTCACAGCGCCATCGGAACACGGCTTTGTAAGCCAGTTCCGAAGGGAATCCAAATAAAATTGGCCTTCCCATTTGAAAAGAGGCTGCGCGCGTGAGCGGGCAGCCTCTTTCGGGCGACAGTTGAAAACTGTCTTATTGCTTGGCGGCAGCCAGCTGGGCAGCAACTTCTTCAGCGAAGTTGTCGACCGGCTTCTCGATGCCTTCGCCTACTTTGAAGTAAGTGAAGGAAACGATTTCTGCACCGGCTTTCTTGGCCAGTTCGCCAACCTTGATTTCAGGGTTCTTGACGAACGCCTGCTCAACCAGGCTTGCTTCGGCCAGGAACTTGCTGATACGGCCTTTGACCATGTTCTCAACAATGTTTTCTGGCTTGCCTTTGATTTTTTCTTCGTTCAGCTGCAGGAACACAGCTTTTTCACGCTCGATCGCTTCGGCAGAAACTTCCGAAGGCAGCAGGAACTCAGGGTTGCTGGCTGCTACGTGCATGGCGATGTCTTTGGCCAGCTCGACGTTGCCGCCTTTCAGGACAACTGCAACACCGATCTTGTTGCCGTGCAGGTAACCACCAACAACATCACCTTCAACGCGAACCAGGCGACGGATGTTGACGTTTTCGCCAACCTTGCCGACCAGTACCAGGCGAGCAGCTTCTTGAGCTTCGATCAGAGGCTCAACGGTAGTCAGCTTGTCAGCGAATGCTTTTTCAACGCTGGCAGCAACGAATGCCTTGAAGTCATCTTGCAGAGCCAGGAAGTCGGTCTGCGAGTTCACTTCCAGCAGAACGGCGGACTTGCCGTCTTCTTTCAGAGCGATCGCGCCTTCAGCAGCTACGTTGCCTGCTTTCTTGGCAGCCTTGATGGCGCCGGAAGCACGCATGTCATCAATGGCTTTTTCGATGTCGCCGTCAGCCTTTTCCAGGGCTTTCTTGCAATCCATCATGCCTTCGCCGGTACGCTCACGCAGTTCTTTAACCAACGCTGCAGTAATTGCTGCCATTTTCAAATTCCTCTTGGATAGGTTTTCAACCATTCCACCCGATCGAACGGGGGATCAATTCTTCCCGAACCACCTTTGTAGGCCGCTGCACGTTACAGATGATGTAGCTGCGCTGCCGACAAATGGTTTTCGAGGTGGCAAAAAGGGGGCCAAGCCCCCTTTTTGCTTACTGAGTCAACGCCAGGGCGTCAATTACTCAGCTGCGGCTACCGGAGCTTCTTCAACGAACTGCTCGGTACCACCAGCAACGTGGTTGCGACCACGGATTACAGCGTCAGCCATCGAACCCATGTACAGCTGGATAGCGCGGATTGCGTCATCGTTGCCTGGGATGATGTAGTCAACGCCTTCCGGGCTGCTGTTGGTATCGACTACGCCGATAACAGGGATGCCCAGCTTGTTGGCTTCGGTGATCGCGATGCGCTCGTGATCAACGTCGATAACGAACAGTGCGTCAGGCAGACCGCCCATGTCCTTGATACCACCCAGGGAACGATCGAGCTTTTCCAGGTCACGGGAGCGCATCAGCGCTTCTTTCTTGGTCAGCTTGGCGAAAGTACCGTCTTCGGCTTGTACTTCAAGGTCACGCAGACGCTTGATGGAAGCACGGATGGTTTTGAAGTTGGTCAGCATGCCGCCCAACCAGCGGTGATCGACGTACGGCGAACCGCAACGTGCTGCTTCTTCAGCAACGATCTTGCCAGCGGAACGCTTGGTGCCGACGAACAGAATCTTGTTTTTGCCCTGGGCCAGGCGCTCTACGAAAGTCAGAGCTTCGTTGAACATTGGCAGGGTTTTTTCAAGGTTGATGATGTGGATCTTGTTACGTGCGCCGAAAATGTATTTACCCATTTTCGGGTTCCAGTAACGGGTCTGGTGACCGAAGTGCACACCGGCCTTCAGCATATCGCGCATGTTGACTTGGGACATGATAGTTCCTTAATAAGTCGGGTTTGGCCTCCACGTATCCCAATGACCAACCAGCGGCATCAAGGCCTCCGGCACCCAGGTCATCGTGTCGACACGTGTGTGGATTTAAGCTTTGCGGGGTATCCCCGGAAAGCGGCGCATTTTATACCACAGCATCGACGAAAACGAAACCCGCAATCACATTTGCCGCCCAGCGCATTTACCCAAGCCCTTGAATAGAGCCAACATCACCCTACCTTATAGAGAGAAGCGATCATCAGGGGCTCATGATTTGACGCCAGCGTCTGTTAGAATCGCGTTTTTTGGGGCTTGTGCGAATTCTGTAACCTTTTGTCGCACGCCCGTGAACCGTATTGATTTCAGCGCGTCGCGCTAGAGAGAGCCTGTATGACCGTTAGTTTGAAAACCGCCGAAGACATTGCTGGCATGCGCATCGCCGGCAAACTGGCTGCCGACGTACTGGAAATGATTGCAGAACACGTCAAGCCCGGCGTCACCACCGAAACCCTGAACCAGATCTGCCACGACTATATAGTCAACGTGCAGGGCGCCATCCCCGCGCCGTTGAACTACAAGGGTTTCCCCAAGTCGATCTGCACCTCGGTCAACCACGTGGTCTGCCACGGGATTCCGGGCGACAAGCCGTTGAAGGACGGCGACACCCTGAACATCGACGTCACCGTGATCAAGGACCGCTACTTCGGCGACACCAGCCGCATGTTCCACGTCGGCACCGTGCCGGTCTGGGCCGAGCGCCTGTCCCAGGTCACCCAGGAATGCATGTACAAGGCCATCGAAATCGTCAAGCCAGGCTGCCGCCTGGGCGACATCGGTGAAGTGATCCAGAAGCACGCGGAAAAGAACGGCTTCTCGGTGGTCCGCGAATTCTGCGGCCACGGCATCGGCACTGTGTTCCACGAAGAACCGCAGATCCTGCACTACGGCCGCGCCGGCACCGGCATGGAACTGAAGGCCGGCATGACCTTCACCATCGAACCGATGATCAACCAGGGCAAGGCCGACACCAAGGTACTGGGCGACGGCTGGACCGCCATTACCAAGGACCGCAAGCTCTCGGCCCAGTGGGAACACACCCTGCTGGTCACGGAAACCGGCTACGAGATCTTCACCCTGCGCGCCGACGATACGATCCCACGCGTTTCGGCTGCCGTTTAGGTATAAGCAGGGTTGCTCAGGTTTTCCCACAGCGTGTTGTGACTGACTGAATAGATAGAAAGGAAAGCCGATCGATGCCCCAGGTGGATCCCGAACTCTTCGACCGTGGCCAGTTCCAGGCCGAACTGGCCCTGAAGGCAAGCCCCATTGCCGCTTTCAAGAAGGCGATCCGCCAGGCCCGCGAGGTGCTCGATGAGCGCTTTCGCAACGGTCGCGATATTCGCCGGCTGATCGAAGATCGCGCCTGGTTCGTCGACAACATCCTGCAAAAGGCCTGGGAGCAGTTCAACTGGAGCGAGGACGCCGACATCGCCCTGGTGGCCGTCGGCGGCTATGGTCGTGGGGAGCTGCACCCCTACTCCGACATCGACCTGCTGATCCTGCTGGACAGCGCCGACCATGAGATCTTTCGCGATTCCATCGAGCGCTTTCTGACGCTGCTGTGGGACATCGGCCTGGAAGTCGGCCAGAGCGTGCGCTCCGTCGACGAATGCGCCGAAGAGGCCCGCGCCGACCTCACCGTCATCACCAACCTGATGGAAAGCCGCACCATCGCCGGCCCCGAGCGCTTGCGCCAACGCATGCTCGAAGTCACCAGCACTGCGCACATGTGGCCGAGCAAGGATTTTTTCCTCGCCAAGCGCGCCGAACAGAAAGCCCGCCACCACAAGTACAACGACACCGAATACAACCTGGAACCCAACGTCAAAGGCTCGCCCGGCGGGCTGCGGGACATCCAGACGATTCTGTGGGTGGCCCGTCGCCAGTACGGCACCCTGAACCTGCGCGCCCTGGCTGGCGAAGGCTTCCTGGTAGAGAGCGAAAACGCCCTGCTGGCCTCGTCCCAGGAATTCCTGTGGAAAGTGCGCTACGCCCTGCACATGCTCGCCGGGCGCTCCGAAGACCGCCTGTTGTTCGACCATCAACGCTCCATCGCCACCCTGCTGGGCTTTGAGGGCGAGGACGCGAAGACCAGCATCGAAAGCTTCATGCAGCAGTACTACCGGGTGGTCATGAGCATTGCCCAGCTCAGCGACCTGATCATCCAGCACTTCGAAGAGGTGATCCTGGCTCCCGAAGACGAAGCGCCGCCGCAGCCGATCAATGCGCGCTTCCAGCTGCACGATGGCTATATCGAGGCCCGCAACGACAACGTGTTCCGGCGCACGCCGTTCGCCATGCTGGAAATCTTCGTGCTGATGGCCCAGCAGCCGGAAATCAAAGGCGTGCGCGCCGACACCATCCGCCTGCTGCGGGAGAACCGTCACCTGATCGACGATGAGTTCCGCAACGACATCCGCAACACCAGCCTGTTTATCGAGCTGTTCAAGTGCAAGATCGGCATCCACCGCAACCTGCGCCGGATGAACCGTTACGGCATCCTCGGGCGCTACCTGCCGGAGTTCGGTTTTATCGTCGGGCAGATGCAGCACGACCTGTTCCACATCTACACCGTGGACGCCCACACCCTGAACCTGATCAAGCACCTGCGTAAGTTGCAGTACACCCAGGTATCAGAGAAATTCCCGCTGGCCAGTAAGCTGATGGCCAAGCTGCCCAAGCCCGAACTGATCTACCTGGCCGGCCTGTACCATGACATCGGCAAAGGTCGGCATGGCGATCACTCGGAAGTCGGCGCCGTCGACGCCGAGGCGTTCTGCCAGCGCCACCAGTTGCCGCTGTGGGACAGCCGCCTGATCGTCTGGCTGGTACAAAACCACCTGGTGATGTCGACCACCGCCCAGCGCAAGGACTTGTCCGACCCGCAGGTGATCCACGATTTCGCTGGCATCGTCGGCGACGAAACCCGCCTCGACTACCTGTACGTGCTGACCGTCTCCGACATCAACGCCACCAACCCGACCCTGTGGAACTCCTGGCGCGCCAGCCTGTTGCGCCAGCTCTACACCGAGACCAAGCGTGCCTTGCGCCGCGGCCTGGAAAACCCGGTCGACCGCGAAGAACAGATCCGTCGCACCCAAAGCGCGGCGCTGGACATCCTGGTACGTGGTGGCAATGACCCGGACGACGTCGAGCAACTGTGGTCGCAACTGGGCGACGATTACTTCCTGCGCCACACCGCCGGCGACGTGGCCTGGCACAGTGACGCGATCCTGCAGCAGCCGGCCGATGGCGGCCCGCTGGTGTTGATCAAGGAAACCACCCAGCGCGAATTCGAAGGCGGTACGCAGATCTTCATCTACGCGCCGGACCAGCACGACTTCTTTGCCGTGACCGTGGCGGCCATGGACCAGCTCAACCTGAACATCCATGACGCGCGAGTGATCACCTCCAGCAGCCAGTTCACCCTCGACACCTACATCGTGCTCGACACCGAAGGCGAGTCCATCGGCGACAACCCGGCACGGGTGAAAAAAATCCGCGAAGGCCTGACCGAGGCCCTGCGCAACCCGGACGACTACCCGACCATCATCCAGCGCCGGGTGCCGCGCCAGCTCAAACACTTTGCGTTTGCGCCCCAGGTGACCATTTCCAACGACGCCCAGCGCCCGGTCACGGTGCTGGAGCTCAGCGCGCCGGACCGTCCAGGCCTGCTGGCACGCATCGGCGGGATATTCCTGGAGTTCGACCTGTCGCTGCAGAACGCCAAGATTGCGACCCTTGGTGAGCGCGTGGAAGACGTGTTCTTCATCACCGACGCCGACAACCAGCCGCTGTCCGACCCTGAGCTGTGCCTGCGCTTGCAGGAAGCCATCGTCCAGCAACTGAGCGTGCCCCAGGAGCCCGGCGTCGAACTGACGCGCCTGACCATTTGAATTGTTAACTTTGTGAACACGATCCCTGTGGGAGCTGGCTTGCCTGCGATGCGGGCGCCGCGGTGCAACAGATGACTGGCGGCGATGCGATCGCAGGCAAGCCAGCCCCCACAGGTTCGGTGCTCACCGTGATAGAGGCTTACATGAACAACGCCCTGAACCAGTTGCAACCCTACCCGTTCGAGAAACTGCGCGCCCTGCTCGGCAGCGTCACGCCGAACCCGGACAAGCGCCCGATTGCGCTGTCCATCGGCGAACCCAAGCACAAGTCCCCGGAATTCGTGGCCAAGGCCCTGGCCGACAACCTCGATCAGATGGCCGTCTACCCAACCACCCTGGGCATCCCGGCCCTGCGCGAGGCCATCGGCGCCTGGTGCGAACGCCGCTTCGACGTGCCCAAGGGCTGGCTCGACCCGGCACGCAATATCCTACCGGTCAACGGCACCCGTGAAGCGCTGTTCGCCTTCACCCAGACCGTGGTCAACCGTGGCGACGACGCGCTGGTGGTCAGCCCGAACCCGTTCTACCAGATCTACGAAGGTGCTGCGTTCCTGGCCGGGGCCAAGCCGCATTACCTGCCATGCCTGGATGCCAACGGCTTCAACCCGGACTTCGACGCCGTGACCCCGGACATCTGGAAACGCTGCCAGATCCTGTTCCTGTGCTCCCCCGGCAACCCGACCGGTGCGCTGATCCCGGTCGACACCCTGAAGAAGCTCATCGCCCTGGCCGACGAATACGACTTCGTGATCGCCGCCGACGAGTGCTACAGCGAGCTGTACTTCGACGAACAGACCCCGCCGCCGGGCCTGCTGAGCGCCTGCGTCGAACTCGGCCGCCAGGACTTCAAGCGTTGCGTGGTGTTCCACAGCCTGTCCAAGCGCTCCAACCTGCCGGGCCTGCGCTCGGGTTTCGTGGCCGGTGACGCCGACATCCTCAAGGCCTTCCTGCTGTACCGCACCTACCACGGTTGCGCGATGCCAGTGCAAACCCAACTGGCCAGCATTGCCGCCTGGCAGGACGAGGCCCACGTCTTGGCCAACCGTGACCTGTACCGCGAGAAGTTCGACGCGGTGCTGGCCATCCTCAAGCCAGTACTGGACGTACAAAGCCCGGACGGTGGTTTCTACCTGTGGCCGAATGTAAAGGGCGACGATGCCGCGTTCTGCCGTGACCTGTTCGTGGAAGAACACGTGACCGTGGTGCCAGGTTCTTACCTATCGCGGGAAGTGGACGGTTTCAACCCTGGCGCCGGGCGTGTGCGCCTAGCGCTGGTTGCACCGTTGGCGGAGTGTGTGGAAGCGGCGGAGCGGATTCGCGATTTCATTCAGCGTCGCAAGTAACCCTGTAATACCCGCACTGTGCAACGCAGTGCGGGGCATCCAGGCGCACGTCGAGACGGAGCACTTTGCTCACTGCACATGGAACCAGACTTCAGGACTTACCACCCAACGGACGGACTCATAAACTGAATGGATGCTCTTGCCGGCCGACGACGGTCCTGGAACATTAATGATCAATAATCTCTCGCGCTACTCTTACAACATCCCCGCACTCCCATCCCCCCAAACAGCCGCCCCCGTGCTGATCAGGCACGAACGTGGCATTGCCTCGACCCAACACTTATGGCCCCAAGGCTCAACGCTTAATATTTCATTGTTCGACATGCCGGATAAAGCAAAAGAATACATAAAGAAAAATATTAATCTTTGGCAGCCTTATACAAACTTGAAGTTCAACTTTATCAACACCAATGACGGTGACATTCGAATATCGGGCAAAAATGACGGTACAGGCAATTGGTCGGTCATTGGCACAGAGGCAAAACAAATGCCTCTGCACGAACCCACCCTGCACATCGACCTGGTGCAGACTGCCGATATGCTCAACCACTCAATACGGCACGAATTCGGGCACGCATTGGGGCTGTTGCATGAACACCAACATCCGGATAACGACATACAGTGGAACAAGGAAAAACTGTACTCGGAATCCGAAAGTCTTGGTCATACAAAAGAGGTCACCGACGAGAATTTTCTAAACCCTCCCGATTCGAGCACCACTCTCACATCAGCCTACGACTCAAAGTCAGTGATGCACTACAAAGTTCCGCCGCACGTAACAACCAATGGCGTCGGCGTGGATTTCAATGAGGATATATCGGAAGGCGATAAGCAATTTATCGCGCTCCTATACCCACCCGCTTCCGTCGACAAACCAGTGATCCATTTATTGGCCGATTGATATTCAGCCAGGTGAGGACACCACGCCTGCACGCTGCCAGTAAGGTGCGAGGTATAGGATACTGACGGGTCATTTCAGCGAGCCCAGGTTCGCCTCGCTCATATCCAACTCGGCCAACACCTCCCGCAACACGTCATCACCAATCTGGTGATGACGGCTCAAGCTGTACAACTCCAGGCGCTGCGCCCGCAGGGCCTTGAGGCGTAACTTGCGCTCAAGCAGGTCCATCTGGCGAGCCAGCGCCTGGGCTTCGGCGGAGTCGTTGAACACGTCCAACTGATGGCGATACTCCGACATCAGGCGTGCCTTCAACTCAGCAGCAAGCGCGGCCTGGGCGGCGTCCTGGTTGTCGCTTTCCACAGGCTCTTCGGCTTCCAGGGCATGGATCGCGGCCACGGCGGTTTTCTTCCAGGCCTCGCGAACCTCGTTGTGGCGCTTCTCATCGGGGCTCTTTTCGACGCCGCGCAACAACAGCGGCAAGGCGATGCAGGCGGCGACCAGCGACAGCAGGATCACGCCAGCGGCGATAAAGATCAGCAAGTCGCGCTCAGGGAAGGCCTGGCCCGGCGCCAGCAGCAACGGCACCGACATCACACCCGCCAGGGTCACCGCCCCCCGCACACCGCCGACCGTCAGAAGCCAGCATGAGCGCGCGGTCGGCACCAGGGTCAGCTCACTTTTCCCACGCAGCCTGCGCAACAAACCCGACAGCCGCCAGATGCTCTGCACCCAGATAAATCGCAGCACCAGCAACACCAGGAAGATCGCGATCACGTCCAGGCAGCGATACAACAACGTCGGCCACAGCGTCGGCTCATGACTGACCACCGCCTTGATGATGTCCGGCAGTTGCAAGCCCAGCAGCAGGAAGATCAAGCCGTTGAAAGCAAACTCCAACAGCGACCAGACGCTGCGATTGAGCAAGCGCGTACTGGTCTGGCGCGGCAACAGGTCGAGCCAGCTTTGCATCATGCCCGCTGCCACCGCCGAGAGAATCCCCGATGCCCCCAAACGCTCAGCCAGCACATACGCGGCGAAGGGCAGCAGCAACATGAACACCACGTGAGTCGCCGGGTCGTCCCAACCCCGCGCGATCATCCACGCACGCAAGCGACCGACCAGCCAGCTCAACGCCACGCCAACGGCCAAGCCGCCGGCGGCCACCAACACAAACGTGAGGCCGGCATCCGCCAGGGAAAACACTCCGGTCAACGCCGCAGCCAGGGCGAACTTGAACGTCACCAGGCCCGAAGCATCATTCATCAAGGCCTCCCCCTGAAGCATATGCATCAACGGCGTGGGCAAACGATTCTGGGAAATGGCCGACACTGCCACGGCATCCGTCGGCGACAGCACTGCCGCCAGGGCGAAGGCCACAGGCAGTGGGATCGTAGGCAAAAGCCAATGAATGAAGTAACCGGCGCCGACCACGGTAAACAGCACCAGCCCCACCGCCAACGTCAGGATCGGCCCGCGCAGCCGCCACAACTCACGCTTGGGCATGCGCCAGCCATCGGAAAACAACAGCGGCGGCAGGAACAGAAACAGGAACAACTCCGGGTCAAGCGCCACATGCAACCCCAGCGTCGGCCAGGCCAGCAAGGCGCCTGCGCCGATCTGCACCAAGGGCAACGGCAAAGGAATGACACGCCCGACCAGACGCGAAACGCTGACCAGCATCAGCATGATTAGAACGGTATAGGCGGTTTGCATAACGCGGGGTTCCCGGACAATCGACTTGCTATGAAACACATAAGGCAATGCCGCGCCTTTGAAGTGCCATATTAGCCAGCTATGTTACCTGCCTCGGCTGCCGCCCGGCATTTGCACATAAGTCGCACGCTGGCATGACGAGCGGCACCACAGGCCGCCGGTCGTGGCATAATCCGTGACCTTGCGTTTTCATTGGTCCAAAGGGGGGCAATTCCTTGACCGTTTCAAGCAAAACCTTGCACCTTTTCGGCATCAAAGCCTGCGACACCATGAAAAAGGCGCGCACCTGGCTCGATGAGCACGGGGTGAGCTACGAGTTCCACGACTACAAAACGGCCGGTATCGACCGCGAACACTTGACCCAATGGTGCAATGAGCACGGTTGGCAGGTGGTTTTGAACCGTGCGGGCACCACCTTTCGCAAACTCGAAGACGAACGCAAAGCCGATCTCGATCAGTCGAAAGCCATTGAATTGATGCTCGCACAACCCTCGATGATCAAGCGCCCGGTGCTCGATCTCGGTGACAGAACCCTGATTGGCTTCAAGCCAGATAGCTATTCGGCGGCCCTCAAGTAGGCCAGCCCTTTCCATTTTTGTAGAGGTAACAGCATGTCCAATTCCCTGTTCAGCCTGGGCTTCGGCGTCGGCACTCAGAACCGCCAAGGTGCTTGGCTGGAAGTGTTTTACGCACAACCGCTGCTCAACCCGTCGGCAGAGATCGTCGCCGCCATCGCGCCGATCCTCGGCTACACCGAAGGCAACCAGGCGATCACCTTCACCATCAGCCAGGCGCTGCAACTGGCCGATGCACTCAAGAACGTCGACGCCACCCAGGCTGCACTGCTCAATCGCCTGGCTGAAAGCCACACCCCGCTGGTCGCCACCCTGCTGGCCGAAGACGCCGCGCTGACCTCCACGCCTGAGGCCTACCTCAAGCTGCACCTGCTGTCCCATCGCCTGGTCAAGCCCCACGGCCTGAGCCTGGCCGGTGTGTTCCCGCAGCTGCCGAACGTGGCGTGGACCAGCCAGGGCGCGATCGATCTCGGCGAACTGCCAGAGCGCCAGCTGGAAGCCCGCCTGCGTGGCGAGCTGCTGGAAGTGTTCTCGGTGGACAAGTTCCCGAAAATGACCGACTACGTGGTCCCGACCGGCGTGCGTATCGCTGACGCCGCGCGGATCCGCCTCGGCGCCTACGTGGGCGAAGGCACCACCGTGATGCACGAAGGCTTCGTTAACTTCAACGCCGGCACCGAAGGCCCGGGCATGATCGAAGGCCGTGTGTCGGCTGGCGTGTTCGTCGGCAAGGGTTCCGACCTGGGCGGCGGTTGCTCCACCATGGGTACCCTGTCGGGCGGCGGCAACATCGTGATCAAGGTGGGCGAAGGCTGCCTGATCGGCGCGAACGCCGGTATCGGTATCCCGTTGGGCGACCGCAACACCGTGGAATCGGGCCTGTACGTCACCGCCGGGACCAAGGTCGCGCTGCTGGACGAGCAGAACCAACTGGTCAAGGTGGTCAAGGCACGTGATCTGGCCGGCCAGCCGGACCTGCTGTTCCGCCGCAACTCCGAGACCGGTGCCGTGGAGTGCAAAACCCACAAATCGGCCATCGAACTGAACGAAGCGCTGCACGCTCACAACTAAGCAGCCACTCGATGCCACTAGCGGGCCCCGACCCTGGGGCTCGCTTATACGAGTCTTGAACACCATGCTAGTGCCCTCTCCCTGGCGCGCCGATTTCCCGGCCATCGCCACCCTGCAACGGCAAGACCAGACCTACCTGGACAACGCCGCAACCACGCAAAAACCCCAGGCCTTGCTGGACGCCATCAGCCATTACTACGCCAATGGCGCAGCCAATGTGCACCGCGCCCAGCACCTGCCGGGGGCCCATGCGACCCAGGCATTCGAAGACAGCCGCAGCAAGGTCGCGCAGTGGCTGAACGCAGGCGACAGCGGGCAGATCGTCTTCACCCACGGCGCAACCTCTGCGCTGAACCTCTTGGCCTATGGCCTGGAGCATCTATTCAATGCGGGCGATGAGATTGTCATCAGCGCCCTGGAACACCACGCCAACCTGTTGCCCTGGCAGCAACTGGCCAAACGCCGCGCGCTGACGCTGGTGGTATTGCCACTGGGCGATGACGGCGTGATCGACCTCGCCGCCGCCAGTGAGTTGATCGGCCCGCGCACGCGCCTGCTGGCGGTGAGCCAGCTGTCCAACGTACTCGGCGCCTGGCAGCCGTTGGACGCCTTGCTCGCACTGGCCAAGGCCCATGGCGCCCTGAGCGTGGTGGACGGCGCCCAGGGCATCGTCCACGGCCGCCACGACGTGCAGGCCCTGGCTTGCGATTTCTACGTTTTCTCCAGCCACAAACTCTACGGCCCGGATGGCGTCGGCGTGTTGTTTGGCCGCAATGAAGCGCTGCATCACCTGCGCCACTGGCAGTTCGGCGGCGAGATGGTGCAACAGGCCGATTACCACAGCGCCAGCTTCCGTCCGGCGCCCCTGGGGTTTGAAGCCGGTACGCCGCCGATTGCAGGCGTGATCGGCCTGGGCGCCAGCCTGGATTACCTGAGTTCACTGGACGCCGACGCCGTGATCGCCCATGAAGCGGCCCTGCACGACTACCTGTTGCGCGGGCTCAAAGCACGCAACGGCGTACAGGTATTGGGATCGCCCCAGGTGGCCCTGGTCAGCTTCGTGGTCGAAGGCGTGCACAACGCTGATCTCGCCCACCTGCTGACTGAACAAGGTATTGCCGTGCGCGCCGGGCACCATTGCGCGATGCCGTTGCTCAAGGCGATGCATTTGTCGGGGGCAATCCGTGTATCGCTGGCGCTGTATAACGATTCCGACGATCTGGAGCGCTTTTTTGAAGCACTGGATCAGGCGCTGGATATGCTGCGATGAGCCTGCCGGTGGAGGCAGTCGCTGCACTGGAGGCCTTCCAGGCGGTAGGCAGTTGGGAACAGCGCGCGCGCATGCTGATGCAATGGGGCGAGCGTTTGCCGGCCCTGGCCGCGGAAGATAAAGTCGACGCCAACCTGGTGCAGGGCTGTGAAAGCCTGGTGTGGTTGGTGGGGCGCTTGCAAGACGGGCATTGGCAGTTTGCTGCCGCCAGTGATGCACGGATGATTCGGGGACTGGTGGCGTTGCTGCTGGCGCGGGTGAATGGGTTGTCGGCCGTTGAACTGCAAGCCGTCGATCTGCACGACTGGTTCAATCAATTAGGACTTTCCCGCCAATTATCATCGTCGCGCAGCAATGGCTTGAATGCAGTGCTGCAGCGCATGCGAGAACTAAGCCGTACACAAGGCTAACTGTGGGAGCGGGCTTGCTCGCGAAAGCAGTGTGCCAGTCGATACATCATTGCCTGAACCAGCGCATTCGCGAGCAAGCCCGCTCCCACATTTTGAATTGTGCAAGGTTCTGGAACCTAGGCGGGTTTAACACGCTCTGAAGGCCTGCGCACCCCGGCCACAATCTTGTCCACGGCCTTGGTCGCCGCCACCATGCCGAACGTGGCCGTCACCATCATCACCGCCCCAAACCCACCGGCACAGTCCAGCTTCACCCCATCGCCGACAAAACTCTTCTGCAAACAGATGCTGCCATCCGGCTTGGGATAGCGCAGCTGCTCGGTGGAGAACACGCACGGCACGCTGTAATGGCGCGTCACGGTGCGCGAGAAACCGTAGTCCCGACGCAAGGTCGAGCGCACTTTCGACGCCAGCGGGTCGTTGAACGTGCGGTTCAGGTCACACACCTGGATCAGCGTCGGGTCGATCTGCCCGCCGGCGCCGCCAGTGGTGATGATCTGGATCTTGCGGCGCTTGCACCAGGCGATCAGCGCCGCCTTGGCATTCACGGCATCGATGCAGTCGATCACGCAGTCGATGTTCGGCGTGATGTATTCGGCCATGGTGTCGCGGGTGACGAAGTCCGCCACCGCATGCACCACGCAATCCGGATTAATGCCGCGCAAGCGATCGGCCATCACCTCGACTTTGGGTTTGCCTACGGTGCTGTCCAGCGCATGCAACTGGCGGTTGCTGTTGCTGACGCACACGTCATCCAGGTCAAACAGCGAAATCTCGCCCACACCGCAACGGGCCATGGCTTCCGCCGCCCAGGAGCCCACGCCGCCGACGCCGACGATCGCCACATGGGCCGCTTTCAAGCGTTCCAGGCCTTCAATGCCATACAAGCGGGCGACGCCTGCAAACCGTGGATCTTCTGTACTCATGACCATTACCCCAAAAACCGGCGCGCATTATGGACTACAGAGCGACAAGTTCGAAGCGACAAGCTACAAGTAAAGAACTTAGATGGCCTTTCGCTGACTAACGTCCGGCTTTTCTCTGTCTGCTATACGCTCAGGGAAAGGCCGGTGTAGGATGCGCGCCGTTCGGCGCAGGCCGACACCTCTTTTCGTTCCACACCCTTTGGAACCCGACATAACCATGGCATCGCGTAAATTTGGACTCAATCTGGTGATCGTGCTGGCAATTGCCGCGCTGTTCACCGGCTTCTGGGCGCTGATCAACCGCCCGGTCACCGCTCCCAACTGGCCTGAACAGATCTCCGGTTTTTCCTACTCGCCGTTCCAGCAAGGCCAGTACCCACAGAAAAACCAGTTCCCAAGCGACGACGAGATGCGTCGTGACCTTGAGATCATGAGCAAGCTGACGGACAACATCCGTACCTACTCGGTGGACGGCACCCTGGGTGACATCCCCAAACTGGCCGAAGAGTTCGGCCTGCGGGTGACCCTGGGGATCTGGATCAGCCCCGACCTTGAACGCAACGAACGGGAAATCCAGCGCGCCATCGAAATCGCCAACAGCTCGCGCAGCGTGGTGCGGGTCGTGGTGGGTAACGAAGCCGTGTTCCGCAAGGACATCACTCCAGAAGCGCTGATCGTGCTGCTGGATCGGGTGCGCGCCGCCGTCAAAGTGCCGGTCACCACATCCGAGCAATGGGACATCTGGGAAAAGAACCCGCAACTGGCCAAGCACGTCGACCTGATCGCCGCGCACATCCTGCCGTTCTGGGAATACATTCCGATGGACAAGGCCGGCCAGTACGTACTCGACCGTGCCAAGGATCTGAAGAAGCTGTTCCCGAAAAAGCCGCTGCTGCTGTCGGAAGTTGGCTGGCCGAGTAACGGGCGCATGCGCGGTGGCAACGAAACGTCGCCGGCCGACCAGGCGATTTACCTGCGTACGCTGGTGAATAAGCTGAACCGCCAGGGCTACAACTACTTCGTGATCGAGGCCTTCGATCAGCCGTGGAAAGTCAGCGACGAAGGCTCGGCCGGTGCTTACTGGGGCGTATTCAACGGCGCGCGCCAGCAGAAATTCAACTTTGAAGGCCCGGTCGTCGCGATCCCGCAGTGGCGCGTACTCGCCATCGGTTCGGTGGTGCTCGCGCTGCTGTCCCTGACCCTGCTGATGATCGACGGCTCGGCGCTGCGCCAGCGGGGTCGGACCTTCCTGACCTTTATCGCGTTCCTGTGCGGTTCGGTGCTGGTGTGGATCGGTTACGACTACAGCCAGCAATACAGCACCTGGTTCAGTGTCACCGTTGGCATTCTCCTGGCCCTTGGCGCGCTGGGCGTGTTTATCGTGTTGCTGACCGAGGCCCACGAACTGGCGGAAGCGGTGTGGACCCACAAGCGCCGGCGTGAATTCCTGCCGGTTGAAGGGGATTCGGACTACCGCCCGAAAGTGTCGATCCACGTGCCCTGCTACAACGAGCCGCCGGAGATGGTCAAACAGACCCTCGACGCCCTGGCCGCCCTCGATTACCCGGACTACGAAGTCCTGATCATCGACAACAACACCAAGGACCCGGCCGTCTGGGAGCCGGTGCGCGACTACTGCGAAACCCTCGGCCCGCGCTTCAAGTTCTTCCACGTCGCGCCCCTGGCCGGTTTCAAGGGTGGCGCGTTGAACTACTTGATCCCGCACACCGCCAAGGATGCCGAAGTGATCGCGGTGATCGACTCCGATTACTGCGTATCGCCGAACTGGCTCAAGCACATGGTGCCGCACTTCGCCGACCCGAAAATCGCGGTGGTGCAGTCGCCGCAGGATTACCGCGACCAGAACGAAAGCACCTTCAAGAAGCTCTGCTACGCGGAATACAAGGGCTTCTTCCATATCGGCATGGTCACCCGCAACGACCGTGACGCGATCATCCAGCACGGCACCATGACCATGACCCGTCGCTCGGTGCTCGAAGAACTCGGCTGGGCCGACTGGTGCATTTGTGAAGATGCCGAACTCGGCCTACGGGTGTTCGAGAAAGGCCTGTCGGCAGCGTATTACCACGACAGCTACGGCAAGGGCTTGATGCCGGATACCTTTATCGACTTCAAGAAACAGCGTTTCCGCTGGGCCTATGGTGCAATCCAGATCATCAAGCGCCACACCGCAAGCCTCTTGCGTGGCAAGGGCACCGAGCTGACCCGTGGCCAGCGTTACCACTTCCTCGCGGGCTGGTTGCCGTGGGTGGCGGACGGCATGAACATCTTCTTCACCGTCGGCGCGCTGTTGTGGTCGGCGGCGATGATCATCGTGCCGACGCGGGTCGACCCGCCGCTGCTGATTTTCGCGATTCCGCCGTTGGCGCTGTTCGTGTTCAAGGTGGGCAAGATCATCTTCCTGTACCGCCGTGCCGTAGGCGTGAACCTCAAGGACGCGTTCTGCGCAGCATTGGCCGGCCTGGCGTTGTCCCACACCATCGCCAAGGCGGTGCTGTATGGCTTCTTCACCAGCAGTATTCCGTTCTTTCGTACACCGAAAAACGCGGATAACCACGGCTTCTGGGTAGCGATTTCCGAAGCCCGCGAAGAAATGTTCATCATGCTGCTGTTGTGGGGTGCCGCACTGGGGATCTATCTGGTGCAAGGCCTGCCGAGCAATGACATGCGCTTCTGGGTGGTGATGCTGCTGGTACAGTCGCTGCCGTACGTGGCGGCGCTGATCATGGCGTTCCTGTCGTCGTTGCCGAAACCTTCGGCAGCCGTGGAGCCCGCGCCAGCTGCGTAAAAACTTGCGCAATGCACTAAACGGCGGCCTCTGGCCGCCGTTTTGCTATAAGATAACGGCCATTTTATGAGTCTTGGCCCTGCCTTTGCTCTGTGTGGGAGCTGGCTTGCCTGCGATGCAGACGCCGCGGTCTGGCTGGCACACCGCGGCGATACTATCGCTGGCAAGCCAGCTCCCACATTGGCTCTGCGTCGCCCCGAGCTCTGTATTCCACATTCGTCCTGCGCCCACAACACGCTTCCCGGAGTTTTCCCATGACGGCCCATGCCGACCTTTCGCCGACCCTTCAACTTGCCATCGACCTGATCCGTCGCCCCTCTGTGACGCCGATCGACGCCGATTGCCAGAAGCTGATGATGCAGCGCCTGGGCGACGCCGGTTTTGCGCTTGAGCCGATGCGTATTGAAGACGTGGACAACTTCTGGGCCACCCATGGCAAGCACGATGGCCCGGTGCTGTGCTTTGCCGGTCACACCGACGTGGTGCCGACCGGCCCGGTGCAGGCCTGGCAGAACGACCCGTTCGACGCGCTGATCGATGACAACGGCATGCTCTGCGGCCGTGGCGCAGCGGACATGAAAGGCAGCCTGGCCGCGATGCTCGTCGCGTCCGAGCGTTTTGTCGCCGACTACCCGGACCACAAGGGCTCGGTCGCCTTCCTGATCACCAGCGATGAAGAAGGCCCGGCGCACCACGGCACCAAGGCCGTGATCGAACGCCTGGCCGCACGCAAGGAACGCCTGGACTGGTGCATCGTCGGCGAACCGTCGAGCACAACGCTGGTGGGTGACGTGGTCAAGAACGGCCGTCGCGGCTCCCTCGGCGCCACCCTGACCGTGCGCGGCGTACAAGGCCACGTGGCCTACCCACACCTGGCGAAGAACCCGATCCACCTGGCCGCTCCGGCCCTGGCTGAACTGGCCGCCGAGCATTGGGACGACGGCAACACCTTCTTCCCGCCGACCAGCTTCCAGATTTCCAACCTGAATTCCGGCACCGGCGCGACCAACGTGATCCCGGGCGACCTGACGGCGGTGTTCAACTTCCGCTTCTCCACCGAATCCACCGTCGAAGGTCTGCAGCAGCGGGTCGCGCAGATTCTCGACAAGCATGGCCTGGACTGGCACGTGGAGTGGGCGCTGTCGGGCCTGCCGTTCCTCACCGAGCCGGGCGCGCTGCTGGATGCGGTATCCGCGAGCATCAAGGCGATCACCGGGCGTGCGACCCAGGCGTCCACCAGCGGTGGCACCTCCGATGGGCGTTTCATCGCCACCCTCGGTACCCAGGTGGTCGAACTGGGCCCGGTCAACGCGACGATCCACCAGGTCAACGAGCGCATTCTGGCCAGCGACCTCGACGTGCTGACCGAAATCTACTACCAGACCCTGATCAAGTTGCTCGCCTGATGCTGGCCTGCCCCATTTGCAGTGCGCCGCTCAACGCGGTCGACAATGGCGTCGCATGCCCCGCCGGGCACCGTTTCGACCGCGCACGCCAGGGTTACCTGAACCTGTTGCCGGTGCAGCACAAAAACAGCCGCGACCCGGGCGATAACCTCGCCATGGTCGAGGCGCGCCGCGACTTCCTCAACGCCGGCCATTACGCGCCGGTCGCCAGGCGCCTGGCCGAACTGGCCGCTGAGCGCGCCCCGGCGCGCTGGGTGGACATCGGCTGCGGCGAGGGTTACTACACCGCGCAAATCGCCGACGCCCTGCCCCGCGCCGACGGCTATGCGCTGGACATATCCAAGGAAGCGGTCAAGCGTGCGTGCAAACGCAACCCGGCGCTGACCTGGTTGATCGCCAGCATGGCCCGCGTGCCCTTGGCGTCAGGCAGTTGCCAATTCCTCGCCAGCGTATTCAGCCCGCTGGACTGGGAAGAGGCCAAGCGCCTGCTGAGCCCCGGCGGCGGTTTGATGAAAGTCGGCCCGACCAGCGGTCACCTGATGGAACTGCGCGAGCGCCTTTACGACGAGGTGCGTGAGTACACCGACGACAAACACCTGGCCCTGGTGCCGGAAGGCATGAGCCTGGCGCACAGCGAAACCCTCGAGTTCACGCTGAGCCTGGCGCAACCCCAGGACCGCGCCAACCTGCTGGCCATGACACCCCATGGCTGGCGCGCCAGTGCCGAACGCCGCAGCGACGTGATCGAGGCCGCCGAGCCGCTGATCGTCACCGTGTCGATGCGCTACGACTATTTCGTGCTTCAATAACCGACTTTTCCGCGAATGGATTTTTTAAATCCCGCAACGAGGAACATCCATGCGCCAACCCGATATCGAGATTTACCTGAAGGACGCCGACGTCGACTACAAGGCTATCGCCGCCTGGCTGGGCGCCGCCCTGGGCCCGTGCACCGACTGGGTCCAGAAAGGCCAGACCTACAAGTGCAAGGCCGGTAACGTGCCTGTCACCTGGCTGCCGAAGGCTGTAGGCAAATGGAACAGCCTGTACCTGGAAAGCGACCAGACCCCGTGGGACGACGACATCGCCTGCGCCCGCGCTGCATTTGCTGCGCTGAACGTCGAAGTGCGTTGCGCACCGGGTACGTGGGTTGAGGAAGAAGGCGAAGAAAGCGCCGACACCTGGATTCGTATCAGCGCGGACGGTGAAGAACAGATCACCTGGAAAACTGCATAGAAAGCCGAATTGTGAACCCAATCAAATGTGGGAGCGGGCTTGCTCGCGAAAGCGGTGGATCAGTCAACATCTCTTGTGACTGACACACCGCTTTCGCGAGCAAGCCCGCTCCCACATGGGTTCAGCGATGTAACAAAAATCAGGTTACAGGCCCACCACATCCTCCGCCTGCAAGCCCTTCTCGCCGGTCACCACGGCGTATTCCACCTGCTGGCCCTCGGCCAACGAACGATGGCCTTCACCGCGAATGGCGCGGTAGTGCACAAACACATCCTTGCCATCATCCCGCTGAATAAACCCGTAACCCTTTGCATCGTTGAACCACTTCACATTGCCGGTTTCGCGCGTTGTCATCTGTCTTCCTCCCATATGCTTTTTATTGTTGAGTCGGTCGCATTGAACTGCCGAGTATAAGACAGGTTCAAAAACCATCAACTCAAGTTTACTTCGCGGCTTTTTTGCCGATTTTCGGCGAATACGGCACACTACCCGCCCGAGCACCTGCTCGGTTTTTCCCACTTGAAGCAGCACGCCTATGACCCGCTCCCCGTTCCGCCGTCTGGTGTTTGGCACCTTGCGCCGACTGTTGTACCTCTGGGTTCGCTCGGAGACGATCAACCAGTCGTCCCTTACCCTTAACCTCGACCGCAGTCGGCCGGTGTTCTACGTCCTGCAATCGCCCTCCCTCACCGAATTGGCCGTGGTCGATGCCGAGTGCACCAAGGCCGGCCTGCCGCGCCCGGTGCTGCCGGTATCGGTGGGCCCGTTGATGGAGCCGGCGGCGTTCTTCTACCTCACGCCCGAGCCGGACTGGCTCGGCCGCCAGGACAAGCGCGGCGCGCCGCCGACCCTGACCCGACTGGTCAACACCCTCAGCGAGCACGCCGAAGAGAATGCACAAATCATTCCGGTCAGCGTGTTCTGGGGCCAGTCGCCGGAAAGCGAGTCCAGCCCGTGGAAACTGCTGTTCGCCGACAGCTGGGCGGTCACCGGCCGCCTGCGCCGGTTGCTGAGCATCCTGATCCTCGGTCGCAAGACCCGTGTGCAATTCTCCGCGCCTATCAACCTGCGTGAGTTGATCGAGCACAATAAAGGCCACGAACGCACCGTCCGCATGGCCCAACGGATCCTGCGGGTGCACTTTCGCAACCTGAAGACCGCCGTGATCGGCCCCGACCTGTCCCACCGACGCAACCTGGTCAAAGGCCTGGTCAATATGCCGCTGGTGCGCCAAGCCATTGCGGACGAGGCCGAACGCGAAAAAATCGCCCCGGACAAAGCCAAGGCCCTGGCCCTGCGCTACGGCAACGAGATCGCGTCGGACTACACCTACACCGCGATCCGCTTCCTCGAAGTGGTGCTGAGCTGGTTCTGGAACAAGATCTACGACGGCATCAAGGTCAACAACATCGAAGGCGTGCAAAAGGTTGCCCAGGGCTACGAGGTGATCTACGTACCGTGCCACCGCAGCCACATCGACTACCTGCTGCTCTCCTACCTGCTGTTCAAGAATGGCCTGACCCCGCCGCACATCGCCGCCGGGATCAACCTGAACATGCCGGTGATCGGCAGCCTGCTGCGCCGTGGCGGTGCGTTTTTCATGCGCCGCACCTTCAAGGGCAACCCGCTGTACACCTCGGTGTTCAACGAATACCTGCATACCCTGTTCACCAAAGGCTTCCCGGTGGAGTACTTCGTCGAAGGCGGCCGCTCGCGTACCGGGCGCATGCTGCAGCCAAAGACCGGCATGCTGGCAATCACCCTGCGCAGCTTCCTGCGCTCTTCGCGCATGCCCATCGTCTTCGTGCCGGTGTACATCGGCTATGAGCGCGTGCTCGAAGGCCGGACCTATCTCGGTGAGTTGCGCGGCGCGAGCAAGAAGAAAGAGTCGATCTTCGATATTTTCAAAGTGGTCGGCGCGCTCAAGCAGCGCTTTGGCCAAGTCGCGGTCAACTTCGGCGAGCCGATCAAACTGGCGGAGTTCCTCGACGCCGAGCAACCGGACTGGCGCGCCCAGGAGCTGGGCCCGAACTACAAACCGGCATGGCTCAACGAAACCACCAACCGCCTCGGCGAGCGGGTGGCCCGCCACCTCAACGAAGCCGCTGCGGTCAACCCGGTCAACCTGGTGGCCCTGGCGTTGCTCTCAACCACACGCCTGGCCCTGGATGAACAGGCCATGGCACGCCAGTTGGACCTGTACCTGGCGCTACTGCGCCGCGTGCCCTACTCGCCCCACACCACGTTGCCCGAAGGCGATGGCCTGGCGCTGATCAAGCACGTCAAGGACATGGATCTGCTGTCGGAACAGAGCGACGCCCTCGGTAAGATTGTGTACCTGGGCGAGCAAAACGCTGTCCTGATGACCTACTACCGCAACAACGTGCTGCACATCTTTGCCCTCCCGGCATTGCTCGCCAGTTTTTTCCAGAGCAGCTCGCGGATGAGCCGCGAACAGATCCTGCGCTACACCCACGCGCTGTACCCGTACCTGCAATCGGAGCTGTTTATCCGCTGGTCGCTGGATGAGCTGGACAGCGTGGTCGACCAGTGGCTGGAAGCCTTCGTCGAGCAAGGCCTGCTGCGCTTCGAGAACAACGTGTACCTGCGCCCGGCCCCGAGTTCAACGCACTTCGTGCTGCTGACGCTATTGTCCAAGAGCATCGCCCAGACCCTGCAACGCTTCTACATGGCGATCTCGCTGCTGCTCAACAGCGGCCAGAACAGCATCAGCGCCGAGGAGTTGGAGGACCTGTGCACGGTGATGGCCCAGCGCCTGTCGATCCTGCATGGTCTCAACGCACCGGAGTTCTTCGACAAGAGCCTTTTCCGACATTTTATTCAGACGTTGCTGGAGCAAGATGTGCTGCGCCGCGATGAAGCCGGCAAGCTGAGCTACCACGACCTGCTCGGCGAACTGGCCGAAGGCGCGGCCAAGCGCGTGTTGCCGGCGGAAATTCGCCTGTCGATCCGCCAGGTCGCACTGCATCGCGTCGATGGCGCGGCGCAAACGCCGCTCGAACCTGACGCCCCCACGCCTGAAGAAAGCCGCTAGATTGAATAAGGCGCCGGGCGGTTTCCGGCGCCGTTGACAAGGAGCAACACCATGAAAAAGATCATCCTCCTCGGCCTCACCGCCCTGCTCGGAGCCTGCCAATCCATGACGCCCGCCCCCAAGGCCAGCCTCGATGGCGAAGTGTTCTACCTGCAACGCATCGCCCTGCCGCCCACCGCCATCTTGAGTGTCAGCCTGCAAGACGTGTCCCTGGCCGACGCGCCAGCCGTGACGCTGGCGGAGCAGAAAGGCCCGGTCAAAGGTCAGGTGCCCCTGGCGTTTCACCTGAGCTACGACCCAGCACAGGTCAAGCCTGGCCACAGTTATTCGGTCAGCGCTCGCATCGAAGTGGATGGCAAGCTAATGTTTATCACCACCGAACGGCACTCTGTGCAGCTCAACGGCCAGGACCCGCAACCCCTGCGCTTGCGCGTTGACGCCGCGGCCCACTGATAGCCTCCAGAACACACGCCCCATCAAAAGGAAGCGCCCATGCTCCGCAACTCCCTTCGCTTTACTGCCCTGTGTGCCGGCCTGCTGCTCGGCGCCAACGCCATGGCCCTGGACCTCAGCAGCCTGTCCCAGGGCGACGCCAGCGGCGGCCTGAAGGACGCCCTGACCCAAGGCGCACAGATCGCCGTGAAACAACTGGGTGTACCGGGAGGTTTCAGTAACAATCCGCAAGTGAAGATCGGTTTGCCGGGCAAGTTGGGCAAAGTGGCCGACAAGCTGAAGATGTTCGGCATGGGTGACCAGGTCACGCAGTTGGAAACCAGCATGAACAAAGCTGCGGAGTCCGCCGTGACCCAGGCCCAGCCGATCCTGGTAAATGCCGTGAAAAACATGAGCGTGACCGACGCCAAGGGCATCCTCAGCGGCGGCCAGGACTCGGCCACCCAATACCTGAACAAAAGCAGCCGCGAGCAGATCCGCGCCAAGTTCCTGCCCATCGTGAAAGCGGCGACCGACAAGGTCGGCGTGGCCCAGCAGTACAACGCCCTGGCCGGCAAGGCTGCGGCGTTTGGCGCAGTGGACGCCAAAAGCGCCAACGTCGAAAACTACGTGACCGAGCAGGCGCTGGATGGCTTGTTCAAGATGATCGCGCAACAGGAAGAAACCATTCGCAAGAACCCGGCGGCCGCGGCCACCAGCCTGGCGAAGAAGGTGTTCGGCGCGCTGTAAACGTTGGAAGGATCGCTCCCTGCAACGGGGAGCGATCTAATGCAGGACCGATTCCGCCAACCGCCCCACCATCAACGTGGCAAAGCAGCCAATCGCGATCGAGGTGGCGCGGTTGATCTTCAACGGCGTCAGCCAGGCCTTTTGAATCCCTTCGAAGCGACTGCCCAGCACAATCCACGCCGACCCTACCGGGATCACCACCAACACCAGGGTGAGCATGAACCCGGCATAGCCTGGCAACGTGGCAAAGGCGCCGACCGGCGCGATGAACGACACGATCAACAGGCCTTTGGGATTCATCACCGTCAGCCAGAAGAAATACAGCCCGGAGAAACGGTCGCGGCTCGGGTCGGCCGCGCTGTTCTTGCGTTGCCAGAGTTTGTACGAGACATACAGCAGGTAACACGCCGCCGCCAGTTGCGTGGCCTTCAACGCCCATGGCGAATACGCCGCCAGATACAGCAAGGCCACACCCCACAGCGAAACCTGCAGCAGGTAGGCCAGGCACTCGACAAATGCCAGTTGCCACGAGGCCCGCCAGCCGAACAACAGCCCTGCGCGAAACAGCAGGGTGTTGGTCGGGCCAGGGGCAAGCAATAACAACATCAGGGCTGAAACAGTGGCCAACATGATTACGCGACGTCCTTCCTCACTCGGAACCACGCAGCATACAGGGCCGGCAGGAACAATAGGGTCAACGCCGTCGCCACAATCAACCCACCCATGATCGCCACTGCCATCGGCCCGAAGAACACGCTGCGCGACAGCGGGATCATCGCCAGCACCGCCGCGAGGGCGGTGAGAACAATCGGACGGAAGCGTCGGACGGTAGCTTCGATAATGGCCTGCCATGGCGCCAACCCGGCCTTGATGTCCTGCTCGATCTGATCCACCAGGATCACCGAGTTGCGCATGATCATGCCCGACAGCGCGATGGTGCCAAGCATGGCCACAAAGCCGAAGGGCTGGCGGAACACCAACAGGAATAGTGTCACGCCGATCAGGCCCAGCGGCGCCGTCAGAAACACCATCGCCGTACGTGAGAAGCTGCGCAGTTGCAGCATCAGCAAGGTCAGCACCACCACGATAAACAGCGGTACGCCGGCTTTGACCGAGTTTTGCCCACGGGCAGAATCCTCGACGGTACCGCCGACTTCCAGCAAGTAGCCATCCGGCAGTTCGGCGCGCACGCCTTCAAGGGTCGGCTGGATCTGCTGGACCAGGGTCGCCGGTTGCTCCTTGCCATAGATGTCGGCGCGGATCGTCACCGTCGGCAGACGATTGCGGTGCCAGATGATGCCCTCTTCGAAGCCGTATTCGAGGGTGGCGATTTGCGACAGCGCCACACTTTTACGGTTGTCGGTCGGCACGGCGAGGCTTGGCAGCAGCGACAACTCGGTGCGCTCGTGGACGGTGCCGCGCAGGAGGATTTCGATCAACTCGTTGTCCTCCCGGTATTGGCTGACGCTGGAACCTGTCAGCGAACTCTGTAGGAATTTCGACAGATTGGCGGTGCTCACACCGAGGGCGCGGGCGCGGTCCTGGTCGATATTGAGGTAGACGATCTTGCTCGGCTCTTCCCAATCCAGGTGCACGTTGGCCACGTGGGTATTTTCGCGAACCTTGGCCGCCACTTTCCGCGCCAGGGCGCGGACTTCTTCTATGTGTTCGCCAGTCACGCGGAACTGCACCGGGTAGCCTACAGGCGGGCCGTTTTCCAGGCGCGTGACCCGCGAGCGCAGCTCGGGGAATTGTTCGTTGAGGGTTTCGATCAGCCAGGTGCGCAGGCTTTCACGTTCCTCGATGGTTTTGGCCAACACCACAAACTGGGCGAAACTGGCGGCCGGCAACTGCTGGTCCAGGGGCAGGTAGAAACGCGGCGAACCGGTGCCTATGTAAGCCACGTAGTTGTCGATACCGACGTGATCCTTGAGCAGCGCTTCCAGACGTTTGACCTGCTCGGCGGTGTTGCTCAGGGAGGTGCCTTCGGCCAGCTTCAGGTCGACCATCAGCTCCAGGCGACCTGAGGCCGGGAAGAACTGTTGCGGCACAAAACGGAACAGCGCCACCGAGCCGATAAACAGCAGCAGGGTCAGTACGATCACGGTTTTACGCCGGCGCACGCACCACTCCACCAAACGTCTTACACGCTGGTAGAAGGGGGTTCCGTAGGGATCAGGACCGTCGGCGCCATGTTTGGCCGCATGAATCTTCGCCAGGTCCGGCAGGAGTTTTTCCCCCAGGTACGGCACAAACACCACGGCCGCGACCCAAGAGGCCAGCAAGGCGATGGTCACCACCTGGAAAATCGAGCGGGTGTATTCACCAGTGCTCGACTGCGCTGTGGCAATCGGCAGAAAACCCGCGGCGGTGATCAAGGTACCGGTGAGCATCGGGAACGCAGTGCTGGTCCAGGCGAAACTCGCGGCCTTGAGCCGGTCATAGCCCTGCTCCATTTTGATCGCCATCATTTCCACGGCGATGATCGCATCATCCACCAGCAGGCCCAGGGCCAATACCAATGCGCCGAGGGAGATCTTGTGCAGGCCGATCCCGAGGTAATACATACTGGCAAAGGTCATCGCCAGCACCAGCGGAATTGCCAGGGCGACCACCATGCCGGTGCGTACACCGAGGGAGAAGAAGCTGACCAGCAACACGATGGCCAGTGCCTCGGCCAGGACCTGGACGAATTCGCCGACACTGGTTTTCACCGCAGCCGGTTGATCCGACACCTTGCGCAGCTCCATGCCTGCCGGAAGGTTCTTCTGCAGGCGTGCGAATTCGCCTTCAAGCGCCTTGCCCAGCACCAGGATGTCGCCGCCGTCGCGCATGGCCACGGCCAGGCCGATGGCGTCCGCGCCCATATAGCGCATGCGCGGTGCCGGAGGATCGTTGAAGCCCCGGTGGATGTCGGCGACATCGCCGATACGGAAGGTGCGGTCACCCACACGAATCGGGAAGTTGCGGATCTCTTCCACCGTCTTGAAATTACCCGACACCCGCAGTTGCACGCGTTCGGTCGGGGTTTCGAAGAAGCCGGCGGTAGAGACCGCGTTCTGTTCTTGCAACGCCTGCTGTACCGCCGCCAACGGCAGGCCGAGGGTCGCCAGCTTGAGGTTGGACAACTCGATCCAGATCTTCTCGTCCTGTAGGCCAAGCAACTCGACCTTGCCCACATCCGGCACGCGTTGCAGTTGAATCTGGATACGGTCGGCGTAGTCCTTGAGCACGGCGTAGTCAAAACCATCGCCGGTCAGGGCGTAGATGTTGCCGAAGGTGGTGCCGAACTCATCGTTGAAAAACGGCCCCTGGATGTCCGGCGGCAAGGTCTGGCGGATGTCGCTGATCTTTTTGCGCACCTGATACCACAGCTCGGGGATCTGCGCCGAGTGCATGGAGTCGCGGGCCATAAAGGTGACTTGGGATTCGCCGGGACGCGAGAAGGAGACAATGCGCTCGTAGTCGCCGGTCTCCATCAGTTTTTTCTCGATGCGCTCGGTGACCTGGCGCGAAACCTCCTGAGCCGTAGCGCCGGGCCAGTTGGTCTTGATCACCATGGCCTTGAAGGTGAACGGCGGGTCTTCGCTTTGCCCCAGCTTGGTGTAGGACAAGGTGCCGACCACTGCCAGCAGGATCATCAGGAACAGTACGATCTGGCGATTACGCAACGCCCATTCGGAAAGATTGAAACCCATCGGGGACTACTCCTTGGCCGCCAGATTCACTATCCGGTTGGAGCGATCCACCGGGCGCACTTGCTGGCCCTCATGGAGCACATGCACGCCGGCGGCGATCACCCAATCAGTGGGACTCAAGCCTTCCAGCACCGGCACGGATTTTTCGCCGAACGCACCGATGCGCACCGGGGTGCGTTTAAGCGTGTTGTCTGCCTGTACACGCCACACGTAGGACGCACCGTTCTCCGCACTGAGGGCAGACAACGGCACCGACAGCGGAATCACACCGTCAGCCTGTATGAAAACCCGCGCACTCTGGCCCAGTTCGGCAGGGACTTTGCCGCCGGTAAATGCCACACGCGCGGCAAAGGTGCGCGATTTCGGGTCGGCTGCTGGCGACAGTTCACGGATACGCCCGGCGAAACGCTGATCCGGCTGGCTCCACAATTCGACGGACACCGGCTGGCCGATCTTGAACCGGGCGAAGCCTTGCTCGGGCAGGCTGATCAACACCTCACGCTCGCCATCGGTGGCCAGGGTGAATACGGTCTGGCCGGCGGATACCACCTGGCCCACTTCCACGGCGCGCTTGGCGACCACACCGTCCTGGGGCGCGCGCAACGTGGCGTAACCGGCCTGGTTGCTCGACACGTCGAACTCGGCCTTGATCTGTTTGAGACGTGCTTCGCCGGATCGGTAGAGGTTTTCAGAATTGTCGTACTGGGAACGGCTGACCATCTGACGGTCCATCAGGGTCTTGTAGCGATCACGCTCGGCGCGCACCAGGCTCAGGTTGGCCTCGGCGGCGGCGACCTGGGCGCGGGTGGCTTCCAGTTGCAGGCGCACATCCTGAGGGTCCAGCTCGGCCAGCGGCTGATTGGCCTTGACCCGCTCGCCCTCCTCGACCAGGCGCTTGCTGACTTTGCCGCCGATGCGAAAGGCCAGGTCCGGCTCATAGCGCGCACGGACTTCACCGGGGTAGCTGTCACTCGCCTGCGCCGAAGGCTGCGGCTGCACCACCATGGCCGGGCGGATAACGGTCTGGGCCGCTTCTTCATGGCCGCAAGCGGCCAAGAGGAACGCCAAGCTGGCAGGCAACGCAAGGGGCAGGAAAGTGCTGCGCATGCTGAAGGACCTTTCGCAAATGGAGCTAGGAATAATTATACTGGCCAGTATGTTATTAATACCAAACTCACCAGTCCAGTATTAAAGGTGAAAATGTCCGACAATCCTGCCAACACCAATAGCCCCGGGCGTCCCAAGGACATGGCAAAACGCCAGGCTATCCTCGAAGCAGCGAAAATCCTGTTTTTGAGCAATGGTTACGCCAGTACCAGCATGGATGCTGTCGCCCTTGAGGCCGGCGTGTCGAAACTGACCGTCTACAGCCACTTCACCGACAAAGAGACCTTATTCACCGCCGCCGTGGTCGCCACGTGCGAGGAACAATTGCCGGTGATGTACTTCGAGTTGCCCGCCGACATGCCTGTGGAAACCGTGCTGTTGAACATTGCGCGGGGCTTCCATCGGCTGATCAACAGCAAGGAATCGGTGAACCTGCATCGCCTGATGATGACCACGGGCAACCAGGACGTAAAACTCTCACAGATCTTCTTCGAGGCGGGGCCGATGCGCATGCTGCAAGGCATGGAGCGCTTGTTGGGCAAGATCGACCAAAGTGGCGCGCTGAGCATCGACAAACCGTTTACGGCGGCCGAGCACTTCTTCTGCCTGCTCAAGGGCACGGCGAATTTCTGCTTGTTGTATGGCTGTGGCGGGCCGTTGAGTGAGGAGGCGGCCGAGGAGCATGTGCGGGAGGTGGTGGGGTTGTTTATGCGGGCTTATCGGGCTTGAAGTTTTGTGGTGGCTGGGCGGTCGCTTTCGCGAGCAAGCCCGCTCCCACATTTGGCCGCATTCCAAAGTTGGAACTCGGTCAAATGTGGGAGCTGGCTTGCCTGCGATGAGGCCCTAAGGGCCAATGAACATTCAGCCCTTGAGCGCCTTCTTCGGGTAGATGTCATACCGGCTGGACTTGCCATCCAACGCATGGCTCGGCTTGGGCCCCTCGATACACGGTGCCTTGCGCGGCCGTTTCACCACCACCCTATGGCTGGCCAACGCCAGTGCCGCTGCGAGCAATGCCGGGGCATCCGGATCATCCCCCACCAACGGCCGGAACAGGCGCATTTCCTTCTTCACCAGGGCAGTTTTCTCACGATGCGGGAACATCGGGTCGAGATAGATCACCTGGGGCGGCTCGCCCTCCCAATTACGCATCACCTCGATGGAGTTGCCCTTGAGCAGCTGCATGCGCGCCACAATCGGTGCCACCTCAAAATCATCCGCGCCGCGCGCCAGGCCGTCTTCAAGCAAGGCGCCGATCAACGGCTGGCGCTCGATCAGGCTCATTTCGCAGCCCAGGCTCGCGAGTACAAACGCGTCCTTGCCCAGGCCCGCGGTAGCGTCTAGCACCCGTGGGCGCACGCCTTGGGCGATGCCCACGGCCTTGGCAATCATCTGCCCGCTGCCACCGCCATACAAACGCCGGTGCGCCGCGCCACCTTCGACAAAATCCACGCGCACCGGCCCCGGTGCATCCGGCCCGAGCTGTTGCAGCTGTAGGCCCTGTTCACCGACTTGCAGGGAAAAATCCGCATCCGCCTGCTGCAAAGGCAGGCCAAGCCGCGTCGCCCATTGCTCGGCAAGGGCCTGAAAACCTTCGGCCAAGGCCTCGACCCTGATGCGGCTGGCCGCTGGTTGTTCGCTCATCAATCGCTACGCTCAAAAATATTAAGGATCGGCAAATACCGGCCGATAAAAACAACAGTCAGGTATTTTGCCAGAGCTGAGCGTCGACCGAGAAAAATGTCAGACATTCTTCCCCTAACCATCGGTGTACTGCCGACCCACAACCACTACGGCCTGCGCAATACCCAAGCGCTGGCCGGGGTGAGTCATGTGTGGCAGGACTTCTTTGCCCGGGCGTTGGCCGAGCAGCTCGGCGACACGCCGGGCGCGCTCGCCGCCCAGGCGCCTGCACCGCTGGACCCGGAAGTTGAACCCAGTGCCGGCGCCGACCTGCTGTCGCAGATCCTCACCCAGCGTGAATGCGACGTGAAAGACACCGAAATCGCCCCGCCTGAGCCGTTGTTCCTGCCGATTGCCGAGTTCGAGACCGAACTGCTGCCACCGGCTGCGACACCATTGCCCGAAGAAGAAATCGTCGCCCAACAGCGCCAGCAAAACTTCGAAAGCGGCTGGGTTCGCCCAATCGTGCTGAGCGCCGGCCAACCGCTGCCGGAACCCGGCCCGGCGCCCGAGCCCCGCCCGCTGCACCTGCCGATTGCCGAGTTCGAACTGGACCTGCTGCCACCGGCCGCCACGCCGTACCCGACCGAAGAACTGCTGGCGCAACAAAAGGCCCTGGACTTCGATTACCACTGGGCTCGCCCGCTGATCACTCAGAACCTGCGCCTGGCCGCCTGATTCAGCGCTTGAAAAACTCGTTGGCCTGGTTGAACGGCATCTTGCGTTCAGTGAAGGTAAACGTCCCCAACTCATACACCTCCTGCGCTGCGCGATAAAACTCGCCATAGGCTGCCAGCGCCATGGCTGAGCCGACGCTGATCCGTCGCACGCCCATCGCACTCAACTGCGCCACGCTGAGGTTCAAGCCGCCGGACATCAACACGTTGACCGGCTTGGGCGCCACCGCCTTGACTACCGCCAATACTTCCTCGGCACTGCGCAGAGCTGGCGCGTAGAGCACGTCGGCACCGGCTTCGGCGTAGGCTTGCAGCCGGCGGATGGTGTCAGGCAAATCCAGACGACCATGCAGGAGGTTTTCCGCACGGGCGGTCAGGGTGAAGGCGAATGGCAGGCTGCGCGCGGCGGCAACGGCGGCTTCTACACGCGCCACAGACAGGTCAAAGGCATAGATCGGCTCAGCGGCGATGCCGGTGGCGTCTTCGATGGAGCCGCCGACAATGCCCGTGGCCGCCGCACGCAGGATGGTCTGGGCGCAGCCTTCAGGGGTGTCGCTGAAGCCGTTTTCGAGGTCGGCGGCCACTGGCAATGGGGTGGCTTGGGCAATCAGCGTGGCATTGACCAATGTGTCGTCCAGGGACAACGCCCCTTCCGCATCCGGCCGTCCGAGGCTGAACGCATAGCCTGCGCTGGTGGTGGCCAGGGCTTCAAAGCCCAGGCTGGCGAGCATCACGGCGGAGCCCGCATCCCATGGGTTGGGCATCACGAAGGCACGATCACGCGCGTGCAAGGCCTTGAAGGTTTCGGCGCGAAGGGCTTGGGCATCCATGTCTGACTCCTGGCGATAAAAGGAGCCCTAGAGTAACCCCAGTTGCTCCACTTCAGGCGCTCGATTCAGGGTCGGCAGGGGTGGCAGGCCGGGCAGGCGCGCCATCAATTGTTCGTGAAAGCGCAGGGCCAGTTGTGCGGCCAGGCGGTTGTCCGAGGTGTGCAGGAAGATGTACGGCGTGCGGCCCTCTTCGATCCAGAAGGCGATTTTTTCCACCCACGGGACCAGGAACGGGTCGTTGGCTTGCAGTTCGGGATGACCGATGAAACGTACTTGGGGAAACAGGGTCAACGCCGCCGGACGTGGTGGCACCTTGGGTTTCTTCGACTGGGCATGCAACACCGCCGCCGAAGTCGACGTGCAGCTGAACAGCGCACGCGGGTCCAGGCAGATGCGCTCCACGCCTCGATCACGCAACAAACGGTTGAGCGTGCGCTCGGCGTCGCCCTTGGCGAAGAACTCCGGGTGGCGCACTTCAACGGCCATCGGGCGTTCAAGGCCGTCGATAAACCCGACCAATTCGGCAAGGCGCTGCGGCGCAAAGCCTGCCGACAACTGCAGCCACAGCGGCGAAACACGCTCCCCCAGCGGGCTCATCAGGCCGACAAAACTTTCCGCCGCCGGCAGTTGCTCACGCAAGTCGCCAGCATGGCTGATGTCACCGGGGAACTTCGCCGTGAAGCGAAAATCGGCAGGCATGATCTCGGCCCAGCGCTGCACCGTGGCGGCCGAGGGGCGGGCATAAAACGTGGTGTTGCCTTCAACGGCGTTGAAGACTTGGGAATACAGCGCGAGGTAATCGTTGGAACGTGCGTCGGCCGGGTACAGGTATTCGCGCCAGGCGTTTTCACTCCAGGATGGGCAACCGATGAAGTAAGGCAGGCGCATCAGATGTGGATGTCGAGGCCCAGCACTTCCATATCCCATTCGACAAAACCGGCGGTGGTCAGGTAGCTGGCCAGGGCGGTCGCGACGCTTTTGCTCATGGAGCGCGGGAAGACCATGTCTTGCTGACGGGCGGGAAGGCCGCTGATACGGGCTTGGGAGCTGGCTTGCGCATCGGATTGGACTTCGATGAAGTCCGGCGAATCCTCGACGGAGTCGTCCACCGTAGCGTTTGCCTTGCGCGGCTTGCGCTTGATTGGATAGGACGGTGAGGAAAAGCCATCAATACGCATAGGCGCGAACTCGCTATCAGTAATGGCATTTTAGTGGCGCAATCCGTAGCGCGCAAATGCTCTGGTGATAACTAGAACACATAATTTGAAAAAGGTTTAAAACCTCGGGCAAATTCTGACGATTGGCGTTTTTTGTCAGAAAATACCCGCACTTTTGGCGTCAAATAATCCCGCGAGGCCCACACCATCACTGTGGCAAGGGAGCTTGCTCCCGCTGGACTGCGCAGCAGTCCCTGCTCCCTCGACAAAAAGCGGGAGCAAGCTCCCTCGCCACAATTACAGGCCGCGCTCAGCCTTGGTCTGCGCAACCTTATCGCGCAGGTACACCGGCGCCGCCTGGTCGGCGGGAATCGCCTCGCCCCGCTCAAAAGCAAAGCGCGCCAACGTCAGCAGGTCTTCGGCGTGGGGCAACATGGCGGCGTCCTGCCCCACCAGCGTGACCCCAATGCGCTCGCCATAACCCCAACCGGTGCCGGCACCGAACCAGTCACCGCTGGCATCTGGTGGCAATACCGAGGATTCCGGCGGCTGCACGGCTTCCACGCCGACCAGGCACATTTCGCCAGCGGTCTCGCGATAGCAACCCCAATAGACCTCATCCATGCGCGCGTCGATCGCCGCAGCCACCTGATACGCGCCGTGTTCGCGCAACGCGCGCTGGGCCAGCACGGCCAGGTTGGACACTGGCAACACCGGCCGCTCCAAGGCAAACGCCAAGCCCTGCACCACGCCGATAGCGATCCGCACGCCAGTAAACGCACCTGGCCCGCGGCCAAATGCGATGGCATCAACCGCCGCCAGGGTGGTGCCGGCGTCTTCGAGCAGTTGCTTGATCATCGGCAACAGCTTCTGCGCATGCAGGCGGGGGATCACCTCGTAGTGGCTTGTTACCTTGCCATCGTGCAGCAGGGCAACGGAGCAAGCTTCAGTCGCGGTGTCCAGGGCCAGCAGGGTGCTCATCGGTGTGGGTGTCCAAGTCGAAAAAAAGTGCGCCAGTATAAACAACAACGGCCCGCAAGCGGGCCGTTGTACACAAAGCTGAACGAAGGATCAGCTCAGTGCTTGCAACACCTTGGCGGTGATGGCTTCAACCGAGCCAACGCCAGGGATGTGGCTGTACTTGGGCTTGCCTTGGGCAGCCGACAGCTTCTGGTAGAAATCCACCAAAGGCTTGGTCTGGGAGTGGTAGACCGACAGGCGATGACGCACGGTTTCTTCGGTGTCGTCCTTACGCTGTACCAGCTCTTCGCCGGTCACATCGTCCTTGCCTTCGACTTTTGGCGGGTTGTACAGGGTGTGGTACACGCGGCCCGAGGCTTCGTGAACGCGACGACCGGCAATACGCTGTACGATTTCTTCATCTTCAACCGCGATTTCAACCACGGCATCCAGCTCAACGCCAGCCTTCACCAGGGCTTCAGCCTGGGGAATGGTGCGTGGGAAGCCGTCGAACAGGAAACCGTTCTTGCAGTCTTCCTGGCTGATGCGTTCCTTGACCAGGTTGATGATCAAGTCATCGGAGACCAGGCCACCGCTGTCCATCACGCTCTTGGCGATCAGGCCCAGCTCGGTGCCGGCCTTGACCGCTGCACGCAGCATGTCGCCGGTGGAGATTTGTGGAATGCCGAATTTTTCAGTGATGAACTTTGCCTGAGTACCTTTACCGGCCCCGGGAGCTCCCAGCAGAATGACGCGCATTGATGTGCTCCTCAATTTTTTATAGAGATGTCGCTCGGATTCGCCGCGTGGGGCCAATCGCGTAAAAATAGGATTCGGGCCGCCCAAACGGCCAAAGGCTGATCAAGATACACAGCGGGCGGTCACCATACAAGCCGCCAAAAGTCGCAGGAACCCGCGCAGGGCATGCGTCATAGGTAGGGTGTGCCTGAGTGCAACCCGCCCGCATAAACGCTGACCGCCCGTTTCCGGGCGGCCGTCGTGGTTTATCTGCAAGCCGTTGAGAACGCTTGGAAAACCTCAGCCGGTGTTGCGCAAACCGGCGGCAATACCGGCCACGGACACCAGCAGCGCCTGTTCCAGAGGGCTGTCCTGCGCCGCCTCTTGTTGACGCGAGCGCGCCAGCAACTCGGCCTGCAACAGGTGCAGGGGGTCGAGGTAGGTGTTGCGCAGACGGATGAACTCCAGGGTGTCCGGGCTATGGGCCAGCAGTTGCGACTGGCCAGTCAGGCCAAGCACCACACTGCATGCCTGCGACAATAGGTCGCGTAAGTGCGCCCCCAATGGCAGCAGGTCAGGCTGCACCAGACGCTCATCGTACAGTCGCGCAATGTCGGCATCGGCCTTGGCCAGCACCATTTCCAGCATATCGATGCGGGTGCGGAAGAATGGCCACTGCTCACGCATCTGCCCCAGCAGCTCGCCCTCACCGCGCTCCAGCGCCTTGCTCAGCGCCGCTTCCCAGCCAAGCCAGGCCGGCAGCATCAGGCGGGTCTGGGTCCAGCCGAAGATCCACGGAATCGCGCGCAGGCTTTCGATACCGCCCGCCCGGCGCTTGGCCGGACGGCTGCCCAAGGGCAAACGCCCCAACTCCTGCTCCGGGGTGGACTGGCGGAAGTACTCGACGAATTGCGGATTTTCCCGCACCACGGCGCGGTATGCGCTGACACCGTCTGCCGCCAATTCGTCCATCAAATGGCGCCACGCCGGTTCCGGCGGTGGTGGCGGCAACAGCGTGGCTTCCAACACGGCGGCGAGGTAGAGGTTGAGGTTTTGCTCGGCGATGTCTGGCAGGCCGAACTTGAAGCGGATCATCTCGCCTTGCTCGGTAGTACGGAAGCGCCCCGCCACCGACCCCGGCGGCTGCGACAGGATCGCCGCATGCGCCGGGCCACCACCCCGTCCAACGGTGCCACCGCGACCGTGGAACAACAGCAATTCCACCTGCTGCTCGCGGCAGATGTCGACCAGGCGTTCCTGGGCACGGTACTGCGCCCAGGCGGCGGCGGTGGTGCCGGCATCCTTGGCCGAGTCCGAGTAGCCGATCATCACTTCCTGCGGGCCTTGCAACCGCGCGCGATAGCCGGGCAGCAGCAACAGCCGCTCGATCACCGGGCCGGCGTTGTCCAGGTCAGCCAGGGTTTCGAACAGTGGCACCACACGCATCGGCCGCTGCACGCCCGATTCTTTGAGCAACAGTTGCACGGCGAGCACGTCCGACGCAGCTCCGGCCATGGAGATGACATACGAACCCAACGAAGCAGCAGGCGCGGCGGCAATTTCCTTACAGGTATTCAAGACCTCAGCGGTGTCCGCCGATGGCTTGAAATAGCCCGGCAACAGTGGCCGACGGTTGCTCAGTTCCTTGCTCAGGAAGCTGATGCGCGCGTCTTCATCCCACTCTTCATAGCGGCCCAAGCCAAGGTAGTCGGTGATTTCGGTCATGGCTGACGAATGCCGACTGGAATCCTGGCGCACATCCAGACGCACCAGGAACAAACCGAAGGTCACCGCACGGCGCAGGCAATCGAGCAGCGGCCCATCGGCGATCACGCCCATGCCGCATTCGTGCAGCGACTGATAGCACAGTTCCAGCGGATCGAGCAGGTCGCGGTTGTATTGCAGTACCTCCACGGGGGCCGGGGCGGCGGCGGTCAATGATGCGTGGGCCCATTGCCGGGTCGCGCGCAGACGTTCGCGCAGTTGTTTAAGCAGCGCACGATAGGGCTCGACACTGTCACCCACCTTGGCCTGCAACGCCGGGCTGGCTTGTTGCATCGACAGCTCCGAGGCCAGATGGTCGATATCGCGCAAGTACAAGTCCGCCGCCATCCAGCGTGCCAGCAGCAACACTTCGCGAGTCACCGGCGCGGTGACGTTCGGGTTGCCGTCCCGGTCGCCGCCCATCCACGAAGCAAAGCGGATTGGCGCAGCTTCCAGCGGCAAACGCAGGCCAGTGGCGGCGTGCAGGGCCTGGTCGGCCTTGCGCAAGTAATTGGGGATGGCGTGCCACAGCGAATGCTCGATCACCGCAAAGCCCCATTTGGCTTCGTCGACCGGGGTTGGCCGGACACGGCGGATCTCTTCGGTGTGCCAGGCCTCGGCGATCAACCGTTGCAGGCGCTCGCGGATCTGCGTGCGCTCGGCGGTGGTGAGATCACGGTGATCCTGCAGCGCCAGTTGCGCGGCAATCGCATCGTATTTCTGGATCAGGGTGCGGCGCGCCACTTCGGTGGGGTGGGCGGTGAGGACCAACTCGATCTCCAACCGCGCCAGTTGGCGGGCCAGGGATTCATTGCTGTGGCCTTCGCTTTGCAGGCGCGCAAGCAGTTCAGGCAACACGCGGGATTCGAACGGCGCCGGCTGCGACTCATCGCGCCGGTGAATCAGTTGGTATTGCTCGGCGATGTTGGCGAGGTTGAGGAACTGGTTGAAGGCACGGGCCACCGGCAACAGTTCGTCTTCCTGCAACTGGTTGAGGCTGCTGCTCAACTCATCGCCAGCGCCACGTCGATCGGCCTTGGCGCCTTTGCGGATCTGCTCGATCTTGTCGAGAAAAGCATCGCCGTACTGCTCTCGAATGGTGTTGCCCAACAGTTCACCCAGCAGGTGAACATCCTCACGCAAGCGTGCATCGATATCACTCATCAGCCAATCTCCAGCCAGAAATCCGGGACGCGCAGGTCTTGCAGAGTGCCGCCAGCATTCATTTATGACAAGACTTTAAACCTTGCGCGATGCAGCTAGTCTGAAGACTAAGGCGCCTGTGTTTACCCACACGGGCGACTGGTCACTCATCACCGCCCGCCATCCCGGGCTTTATTGAGGTTGCCATGAAAATTCGAGAATTGGCCCAGCATTGGGAAGAGAACGCCAAGGGTCGCTTGACCAAGAACGCGTACGCCGTCCACTTGGATCTGGAAGCCGCCGCCCGGCTGGCGGCCATCGCCGAGATGTACCCCAAGCGCCAGCCTGAAGAACTGCTCGCCGAGTTGATCGGCGCCGCCCTGGAAGAGCTGGAAGCCAGCTTCCCCTACATCAAGGGCCAGCAGGTGATTGCCACCGATGAAGAGGGCGACCCGCTGTATGAAGATGTCGGCCCCACCCCGCGTTTCCTGACCTTGTCGCGACGCTATCTGCATGACTTGTCGGCCGCCGCCGACGAACCGACACACTGATACATCCCTTCAAACCCCTTGTATTCCGGGCCTTGAACAGGCCCGGCGTACCACTGCGCAACGCAGAAGTTCCAATTTTTTGTGCTGACCGATCAGTCAGATATTTTTTTAGGCAAATCGCCATCTTCTCTGAACTATTCAAAAAAGCCTTCGGTCACACCCAGTAAGCCATCATTTGGAACGGTCG
The DNA here is from genome assembly GCF_030687535.1 of Pseudomonas sp. FP2335. NCBI lineage: Bacteria > Pseudomonadati > Pseudomonadota > Gammaproteobacteria > Pseudomonadales > Pseudomonadaceae > Pseudomonas > Pseudomonas sp. FP2335. The sequence continues at coordinate 1,425,682 of NZ_CP117437.1, read as the reverse complement.
TTTCAACAGGCGTCATGTGCCTTATCCGCCGGGCCCGCAATCGACCTTACAAGATGGATTTTAAGTTTTTCAGGAGTTATCCAATGGAGTTGAAGACGATGAAGACCAGCACTGCCAAATCCTCGTTTAACCACCTGCGCGGGCTCAAATTGGCCGCGCTGGCAATCGGCACCAGCTTCGTCCTGGCGGGCTGCGCCGGCAACCCGCCAACCGAGCAATACGCGGTGACCCAGTCTGCGGTGAACAGCGCAGTCAGCGCTGGCGGCACCGAATATGCGGCCGTGGAAATGAAGTCGGCCCAGGACAAGCTCAAGCAAGCCGAAATCGCCATGCACGACAAGAACTACGAAGAGGCCCGTCGCCTGGCCGAACAAGCTGAATGGGACGCTCGCGTGGCTGAGCGCAAATCCCAGGCGGCCAAGGCTGAACAGGCTGTGAAGGATTCCCAGAAAGCTGTTCAGGAGCTGCGTCAGGAAGGCATGCGCCCGGCTGTGATCAAACAGCAATAAGCCGCCGCCCCCGATTGCACTGCACCCGATATCGAATTGAAAGGACGACACGACTATGCGTAAACAATTGATGATCCCTGCCCTGCTGGCGATGAGCGTTGCCCTGGCGGCCTGCTCCACCCCGCCGAACGCGAACCTGGAAAACGCACGGACCAACTTCTCGGCCCTGCAAACCAACCCGCAAGCCACCAAGCTGGCGGCACTGGAAACCAAGGACGCCAGCGAATGGCTGGACAAGGCTGACAAAGCCTACCGTGATAAGGAAGACCAGAAGAAAGTCGACCAACTGGCCTACCTGACCAACCAGCGTGTTGAAGTGGCCAAAGACACCATCGTGTTGCGCGAGTCCGAAGCCAAGCTGAAAAACGCCGGCGACGAACGTGCCCGCGCCCTGCTTGAGGCCCGCGACGCGCAAATCAAGCAACTGCAAGACAGCCTGAACGCCAAGCAGACCGAGCGCGGTACGCTGGTGACCTTTGGTGACGTGCTGTTCGCCACCAACAAGTCCGACCTCAAATCCAGCGGCCTGGTCAACATCACCAAGCTGGCGCAGTTCCTGCGCGACAACCCGGACCGTAAAGTGATCGTCGAAGGCTATACCGATAGCACCGGGTCCGATTCGTACAACCAGAGCCTGTCCGAGCGCCGTGCGGCTTCGGTACAGCGCGCACTGGCACAGCAAGGCGTGGATATTTCGCGCATCGTGACCCAGGGTTACGGCAAGGAATACCCGGTAGCCGACAACGGCAGCGTGTCGGGCCGTGCCATGAACCGCCGTGTTGAAGTGACTATTTCCAACGACAACCAGCCGGTCAAGCCACGGTCTTCCGTCGCCAATTGATTGAAGCTGGATAGAAAAACCCACCTCACGGTGGGTTTTTTTTGAGTATCAGAACTTGATCTGCTGGCCGGTATTCTCATCTCGCAGCTTCACGCTTTGAGTGTCGTATGAATTGTCCGAGAGCTTGGCCAACAAGGTCTCGATCTTCTGTTCCTGCGCGTCGCGCCGCTCCAGCGCCGCTTGACATCTGGCCATGTCCAGCATGTTGCGTATTGCACCAATGACTATCGCCACATTCTTACCCCGCCCTGTGTAAGTGTCCTCGCCTTCTGTGGCTTCTTACACAATACGGTTCCAGATATTTCCGTGTACGGCCTATTGCTGCAATTGCGGGGTTTCCTGACCCAGGCAACGCACGGCTTGCTTCTTGTTGTTCACCAGCACACCGCTCAAGCCTTTCTGTTCGGTATCAAACATCACCAGCACGCCATCGACGCACTGCGCCACTTGCGCGGCCGGTGTCAGGGAAATCTTGTAATCCTCGCCGGGCACGGTCTTGAGCATGGTGAAGTCGCTGAGCAGCAACGCATCTTCGGGCTTGGCGAAGTGCAGGTAGCCATAGAACCACAGGCAGCCAACGGTGCCGATAATAGTGCCGATGCCGGTGAGGATCAGGGGGATCATGTTGCGTTCTTCGCTCATTGCGGGCTCTCTGATGAATCAACTTTGGGAATCGGATAGTTCGGAATTTCGCCCAGGCGGCGTAGGCCGTTGAAGTGCTGCGGGTCATCCAGATAACGCAGCATCACGGTCTGCCAGGTCTTGTCGGCAAAAGTCTGCACATGACCGCCACGGGTCAACTGCAGCACTCTCGGTGGCGGCGCCGCCTGATACAGGCGGATGCCATTGGCCAGGGGCACGATCGGGTCGTCCAGGCTGTGGAACAGCAGCTTCGGCACGCCGGTCAGCCTGGGCATGTCATGGATGGCGCTGTCGCGGTCCGGCACCAGCCAGGACAAGGGCACTTGCAACGGCCATGTTATCCAGGAGGTGCTCAGCGCGAATTGTCCTACATCACGATAACTGGCGGGCACTCCGTCCAGCACCAGCGCCTTGAGCTGCGCCTGACGCTCCGGATGGCCCGCCAGGTAATGCACCGCCAGCGCACCGCCGAGACTTTGGCCGAGGACGATCAACGGTTGGTGCTGGGTTTCGGCGGCGGTGTCGATCCAGCTGAACGCCGCGTCGAGGTCCTGGTAGACCGCCGGCAGTGATGGCTTGCCTTCGGACAGGCCATAACCGCGATAGTCCAGGAGCAGCACCTGGTAGCCCTGTTCCGGCAACCACCAACTGCCACCGAGGTGCCAGGCCAGGTTGCCGCCGTTGCCGTGCAGGTGCAGTACGGTGCCCTTGAGCGCCACACCAGGCTTGGCCGGCAGCCACCAGGCGTGGAGTTTCACCCCATCGGCGGTGGTGAGGGTCACGTCACGGTAGGCCAGGTGGGCTTTTTCCGGGGTGAACGGCAGGCCGGGCTCGGGGTAGAACAGCAGGGAGCTGCAACCGTTCAAGGTCAGTAGCAGGCACAGAATGCCGAGGATTCTCATCCGTTGAAGCCTCGCTATTATTCGATTTTCAGACTCACAGTGATTCAACAGTGGCAGCGGGGTTCTGTGGGAGCGGGCTTGCTCGCGAAGACGGAGTGTCAGCCAACTCATGTGTATCTGAAACACCGCCTTCGCGAGCAAGCCCGCTCCCACACAAGCTCTCTACCACATTGAGATCCGGTTTGGTCAGAGGATGTTGGAGTAATCCGCCTCGATCCGATCCAGGCTCAAGTGATTGAGGAAGTTGGAGAAGCACATCCACGCCGCCAGCGCGTTCATGTCGCGGAACTGCTCCGGCAGGTACTTCGGCGGCACCACCAGGCCTTCATCCACCAGTTGGCGCAAGGTGCGCATGTCTTCCAGGGTGGTCTTGCCGCAGAACAACAGCGGCACTTGCTCCAGCTTGCCTTTACGCACGGCCAGCTGGATGTAGTTGTAGACCATGATAAAGCCCTTGAGGTAGGACAAATCCTTGGTAAACGGCAGCCCCGTCGGCACCGAGCCACGGAAGACGCGACTGGCGTTGCCGTAGCTTTCGGCCATTTCAAAGCCCTGCTCACGGAAGAACTCGAATACCTGCAAGAAGTCGGCGCCCTCCTCCACCATGTGGATGGCGCGGGTGCGGTTGGTCAGTTTGCGCAGGCGGCTTGGGTAGGAGGCAAAGGTGATGATCTCCATCAGGATCGCCAGGCCTTCCTGGGTCACGGTGGAGGACGGCGGGCCCTTGGACAGGAAGGTGCAGATCGGCTGGTTCTGGCCGTTGAGGGTGGTACCCACGTGCACCAGGCCTTCATGCACCTCCAGGGCACGCACGTCGCGGTCGTTGAACATCGCGTCGGCGCGGATCTTGATGTAGTCGGCGCCGGCGGCGGCATCGGCGACGATGCCGTCGGACTCGAACACGCGGATGGTTTCTTCGGCCTCGCCAAACACCTTGTTCAGACGGGTTTGCAGCAGGGCCACGGCGTCCTTGGCGGTGAGGGTCTTGGCCTCATCCTTCAAGTCGCCACGGCCGTCGATATTGTTCAGGTAATCGGAAAGCATCAGGCCCAGGTCAGCCAGGGTCGGGTCGCCGGCGTGGAAGGCATCGGAAGCGGCGCCGTAGAGCTCCTGGGAAATCAGGCCGAAATCCTCGGTGCCACGCGCTTCGAGCATGCGCACCACCATGCGGTATTCCTTGCACATGCGGCGCATGATCTGCCCCACCGGGCTGAACTGGCCGAGGCGACGGGTGATGTCGCGCTCGATGTTCTGGAATTCCAGCTTGACCGCACTGGAGTCGAACGACAGCGGTCGGTTCTGGTAATAGTCGCGGCTCACGGCAGGCATTTCCTTGCCCTTGGCCTTGAGGAATCCCTGGCGAATGTTGTCGTCCCACTTCACAGCGTCGAGGACGCGAATCGGTGTTTGTGCCAGCACAATGCGATCAGACAAGGTGCGTATCGTCTGCTGGTAATCGTCCACCTGATGCTTCCTCTTTAAACGTTATGTGCCCGCGCGCGGCCCCGCGTGTCAGCAGCCTACGTCAGACCGAAGCCAACACCAAATGCATGTAGCGCTTGAGGATCTCAAGCATCTCCTCAGCGGTCAGCGGTTCGGGGCTGCCCAGCAGGCCCTGATACTCCATCCGACCGATTATAGCCGTCAACACCTTGGCATCCTGTTGTGGCTCGCGCGAACCCAGTACCCGGAAAAACTGCTCGGTGCCCTGCAACAGGATCTGCTGGTGGGAACGCACCAGTTCGGCCAGGCGCGGGTTCAACAGAGCCTCCTGGCGAAAGGCCTGCTCGGCCATCAGGTGTTCGCGCCGGTTGGTCAGCTGACGCAGCACGTAATCGGCGGTCAACCGCGCAATGTCGTCGGCCAACTGCGAACGCGACTGCGGGCTGCCATCGCCATAAGCGACCATTTCCCGCAGCAGGCCCTCGTTGCGCACCCACAGCTTGCCCATGAACTCGGCGCTGCGTTCGACGTACTGAGCAAAGGTATCGGTGAGCAGATCATCGATGTCCTTGAAGTAATAGGTGGTGGCCGACAATGGCACCCCCGCCTCCGCCGCCACTGCCCGATGGCGAACGGCGCGAACGCCATCACGCACGACGATGCGCATGGCCGCATCGAGAATATCTTGCCGGCGCTGCTCGCTGCCCCGGCGGCTGGCCTTACGGCCCTGATACTGGACGCTTTCCACCACAGCGGCAGCAATGCCGGCGGCGCTTTCTTGAGCGGTTACGCGGTTCACCCAAACACATCCTTGAATAGATCAAAACCTGGCGCTGTTTGCTTGACGCTTAAATACGCCGCATAAAAAAGCCGCCTTATAAAAGGCGGCTTCGGATTTCACTACGCTTACGCTTGTGGCCGCATGTGCGGGAACAAGATCACATCACGGATCGACGGTGAGTTGGTCAACAGCATCACCAGGCGGTCGATACCGATACCTTCACCTGCGGTCGGCGGCATGCCGTATTCCAGGGCGCGGACGAAGTCGGCGTCGTAGTGCATGGCTTCGTCGTCACCGGCGTCCTTGTCGGCCACCTGGGCCATGAAACGCTCGGCCTGGTCTTCCGCGTCGTTCAACTCGGAGTAGGCGTTGGCGATTTCGCGGCCACCGATGAACAGTTCGAAACGGTCGGTGACGTTCGGGTTGTCATCGTTGCGACGGGCCAGCGGCGACACTTCGAACGGGTACTGGGTAATGAAGTGCGGCTGTTCCAGCTTGTGCTCCACCAGTTCTTCGAAAATCATCACCTGCAGTTTGCCCAGGCCTTCGAAGCCCAGCACCTTGGCGCCGGCTTTCTTGGCGATGGCGCGGGCCTTGTCGATGTCGTTCAGGTCGTCAGCGGTCAACTCAGGGTTGTACTTGAGGATCGAATCGAACACCGACAGACGCACGAACGGCTCGCCGAAGTGGAACACCTTGTCGCCGTACGGCACGTCGGTGCTGCCCAGGACCAGCTGTGCCAGCTCGCGGAACAGCTCTTCGGTCAGGTCCATGTTGTCTTCGTAGTCGGCGTAGGCCTGGTAGAACTCCAACATGGTGAATTCTGGGTTGTGACGGGTCGAAACGCCTTCGTTACGGAAGTTGCGGTTGATCTCGAACACCTTTTCAAACCCGCCAACCACCAGGCGCTTGAGGTACAGCTCGGGGGCGATACGCAGGAACATTTCCATGTCCAGCGCGTTGTGGTGCGTCTCGAACGGCTTGGCTGCGGCACCACCGGGGATGGTTTGCAGCATCGGGGTTTCAACTTCGAGGAAGTCACGCTGCATCAGGAAGCTGCGGATATGCGCGATGACTTGCGAACGTACGCGGAAAGTGTGGCGCACGTCTTCGTTGACGATCAGGTCAACGTAGCGCTGACGGTAGCGCTGCTCGGTGTCGGTCAGGCCGTGGTGCTTGTCCGGCAGCGGGCGCAGGGATTTGGTCAGCAGGCGCACTTCGGTCATTTCGACGTACAGGTCGCCCTTGCCGGAGCGGGCCAGGGTGCCGACGGCGGCAATGATGTCGCCCATGTCCCAGGTTTTCACCGCTGCCAGGGTTTCTTCCGACAGGGTCTTGCGGTTGACGTAGACCTGGATGCGACCGGTCATGTCCTGGATCACCATGAACGAGCCACGGTTGAGCATGATGCGACCGGCAACCTTGACCGGGATTGCAGCTTCTGCCAGTTCTTCCTTGGTCATGTCCGCGTATTTCTTCTGCAGTTCTTCGCAGTAGTGTTCGCGACGGAAGTCGTTCGGGAAGGCATTGCCCTTGGCGCGCTCGGCAGCAAGCTTTTCCTTGCGCAGGGCGATCAGGGAGTTTTCTTCCTGTTGCAGGGCTTGCGGGTCGAGTTGTTGGTCGCTCATGTCTTTAAATATTCCATCAGGTTCGTTGCCCCAGCCTGCGGCTGGGGATCGCGGGCAAGCCCGCTCCCACAGGGATCGAGGGGTGTCAGGCAATCCCGCATTGCATGTGTTACAGGCCTGATTTCAGGCTGGCTTCCAGGTATTCGTCGATGTCGCCGTCGAGCACCTTGTCGCAGTCACTGCGTTCGATGTTAGTGCGCAAATCCTTGATCCGCGATGCATCAAGCACATAGGAGCGGATCTGGTGACCCCAGCCGATGTCCGACTTGGTGTCTTCCAGCGCTTGCGAGGCGGCATTGCGCTTCTGCATTTCCTGCTCGTACAACTTGGCCCGCAGCATTTTCATGGCGGTGTCTTTGTTGGCGTGCTGGGAACGTTCGTTCTGGCAGCTGACCACGGTGTTGGTCGGTACGTGGGTGATACGTACGGCCGAGTCGGTGGTGTTTACGTGCTGGCCACCGGCACCGGAGGAACGGTAGGTGTCGATGCGCAGGTCGGCCGGGTTGATCTCGATTTCGACCTTGTCGTCGATCTCTGGCGAGACGAACACCGCGCAGAACGAGGTGTGGCGACGGTTGCCGGAGTCGAACGGGCTCTTGCGTACCAGGCGGTGCACGCCGATCTCGGTGCGCAACCAACCAAAGGCGTATTCACCCTTGATATGCACGGTCGCGCCCTTGATACCGGCGACTTCACCGGCGGACAGTTCCATGATGGTCGCGTCGAAACCGCGCTTGTCGGCCCAGCGCAGGTACATGCGCAGCAGGATGTTGGCCCAGTCCTGGGCCTCGGTACCACCGGAGCCGGCCTGGATGTCCAGGTAGGCGTTGTTGGGGTCCATTTCATGGCTGAACATGCGGCGGAATTCGAGTTTGGCGAGGTTCTCCTCGAGACGGGCCAGCTCGGCGATGACATCGCCCACTGCGCCTTCGTCGTTTTCCTCGACGGCCATGTCCAGCAGGTCACGGCAATCGGCCAGACCGGTGTTCAGTTCGTCGAGGGTGTCGACGATCTGCGCCAGCGCAGCGCGCTCGCGGCCCAGTTCCTGGGCGTATTCAGGTTTGTTCCAGACAGCAGGATCTTCAAGCTCGCGATTGACTTCGGTCAGACGCTCATGCTTTTGATCGTAGTCAAAGATACCCCCGAATAGTTTCGGAGCGCTCGGACAGGTCCTTGATGGTGTTAAGGATCGGGTTGATTTCCATGGCGGGCAGCACTCGTTGGCGAACTTTTGAAAGCCGGCGAGTATAACGGGAAATGGGGGGCAGCGGCAGCCCGCTTGGCGAAAAGGCTCGGGGTTGGTGGTGGTTTGTTGGTGGTGGGCATATCCGTTGCTGCGGTAACGGCCACTTAGGGTTTCGCGCTTACAGCGACTCACTTTTGGAAAGAGCCCAAAAGTAAGCAAAAGGCTCTTGCCCCAACACTCGGCACCTCGCCCAGGCTCGGTGTGCCCGTAATCCGCCATGGATTTGGGGGGCCGCCTAAGATCAAGATCAAAAGCCAGAGCCAGAGCCAGAGCCAGAGCCAGAGCCAGAGCCAGAGCCAGAGCCAGAGCCAGAGCCAGAGCCAGAGCCAGAGCCAGAGCCAGAGCCAGAGCAAACTACAGTTCCATTTGAATACATGGAGATCCAAATGTGGGAGCGGGCTTGCTCGCGAATGCCGTGTGTCAGTCAACTCATTCATTGACTGATCCACCGCATTCGCGAGCAAGCCCGCTCCCACAGTTTTGACCCCGTTCAACCCGCCCATGCCGGTCGGCTCCAAGGCCGCCGCGCTCTGGCTTTTGATCTTGGGTCGCCCCGTCAAACACGCTGGCCGTTTGGTTACTTTTGGGTCCCTCCAAAAGTGACCCGCTGTAAGAGCGGAACCATAAGCAGCCGTTACCGAAGAAACGGATATGTACCCAGCAAAACCCAGCGAAACCCAGCCCTACTCGATCCCCACCTGATTGCGCCCATTATGCTTGGCCGTATACAACCCCTTGTCCGCCGCCAATATCAACTGCCGGCAATCACCGCCCTGCTGCGGCGTAACGGTGGACAGGCCAATACTGACGGTCAGGCTCGCACCTTCCGTCGGCGCAATGTGCGGGATCTTCAGCGCCGCAACCGCCATGCGCAGCTTCTCGGCCACCAGGCGCGCGCCACCCGGCGAGGTGTTCGGCAGCACCAGCGCAAACTCTTCGCCGCCATAACGCGCCGGCAGGTCCGAAGGACGACTGCTGGCATCGCGGATGGTCGCGGCGACTTTACGCAGGGCTTCGTCGCCTTCGACGTGGCCAAAGCTGTCGTTATAGGTCTTGAAGAAGTCCACATCGATCATCAGCAACGACAACTGGGTCTGGTCACGCATGGCGCGGCGCCATTCCAGCTCCAGGTATTCGTCGAAGTGGCGACGGTTGGACAGCCCGGTGAGGCCATCGGAGTTCATCAACCGTTGCAGCACCAGGTTGGTGTCGAGCAACTGCTGCTGGCTGACCCGCAGTGCGCGATACGCCGCATCACGCTGCAGCAGGGTCATGTAGGAGCGCGAGTGATAGCGGATACGCGCCACCAGCTCGATGTTGTCCGGCAACTTGACCAGATAGTCGTTGGCCCCGGCCGAGAACGCCGCGCTCTTGATCAGCGGGTCTTCCTTGGTCGAAAGCACGATGATCGGGATGTTTGCCGTGGCCGGGTGGTTGCGGTAGTCGCGCACCAACGTCAGCCCGTCGAGACCGGGCATGACCAGGTCTTGCAGGATCACTGTCGGCTTGATGCGGATCGCCTGGGCGATGGCCTGGTGCGGGTCGGCGCAAAAATGGAAGTCGATGTTTTCTTCGTGGGCCAGCCCACGCCGTACGGCTTCGCCGATCATGGCCTGGTCGTCGACCAGCAACACCATGGCGGCGTTTTCGTCGGTCTTGATGTCGTCGATCTGTAAATCATTCATGTGCAATCACCTGAATTACTGCCTGCAAGCCAGCACCGCGAGAGGTCATGTTCACTTTGCAAAGACCTCCAGCAGTCGGGGCGCAATTCTATCCAGTGGGCGAATTTCAACAGCAGCATCAATCGCCGCCGCCGCTTTGGGCATGCCATACACCGCACAGCTCTGCTGATCCTGGGCGATGGTCAAATATCCTTGTTCACGCATGAGTTTGAGACCCTGGGCACCGTCGCGGCCCATGCCGGTCAGCAATACACCGACCGCGTCGCCGTTCCAGTGGCTGGCAACGCTCTCGAAGAACACATCGATGGACGGCCGGTAAATCTCGTTCACCGGCTCGGCGGTGTAGGCCAGGGTGCCGTTTTTCAACAGGCGGATATGGTGGTTGGTGCCGGCCAGCAACACCACGCCACTTTGCGGCGGCTCGCCTTCGCGGGCCAGGCGCACCGGCAGGCCCGAGGCGCTGCTCAACCATTCGGCCATGCCGGCGGCGAACACCTGGTCCACATGCTGCACTAGTACGATGGCCGCGGAAAAGTCCCGGGGCAAGCCCTTGAGCAGGATTTCCAGGGCAGCCGGCCCACCCGCTGACGAACCAATCGCCACCAGGCTCTCGCGTTTGCCGGGGCTGCGCGGGGCTGTGGTCTCGGCGCGCACGCGGCTGCCGCGCTGGCCGATCAGCCAGCCGATATTGAGGATCTTGCGCAGCAACGGCGCCGCCGCGTCCTTGGGATTGCCCACGCCGAGCGCCGGCGTATCGACCACATCCAGGGCGCCATGGCCCATGGCTTCGAACACGCGGCTGACGTTGGCCTGGCGGTCCACGGTGACAATCACGATGGCGCATGGGGTCTCGGCCATGATCTGGCGCGTCGCCTCCACGCCGTCCATCACCGGCATGATCAGGTCCATCAGGATCAGGTCCGGGGTTACTTCAGCGCAGCGCTGCACCGCTTCCAGGCCATTGCTGGCCACCCACACCACCTGATGCGCAGGCTCGAAACTCAGGGCACGGCGCAAGGCCTCCACGGCCAGGGGCATGTCATTGACGATCCCAATCCTCATGCCCGCGCCCCTCCAATCAGCTCGACTACGGCGTCGAGCAGGGCGTCGTCATGGAAACTGGCCTTGGCCAAATAATAGTCGGCGCCGGCATCGAGGCCACGCCGTCGGTCTTCTTCGCGATCCTTGTACGACACCACCATCACCGGCAGCGATTGCAGGCGACTATCACGACGCAACAATGTGACCAATTCAATACCGTCCATGCGAGGCATATCAATATCAGTGATCAACAGGTCGAACTCTTCCGAACGCAGGGCATTCCAACCATCCATGCCATCCACCGCCACGGCGACTTCATACCCACGGTTCAACAGCAATTTGCGTTGCAGCTCACGTACGGTGAGCGAGTCGTCCACCACCAGCACACGCTTGCGCGGCGCTTCGGTGGCCTGCTGGCTGCGCCGGGCGATACGCTCCAGGCGGCCGGTATTGAGCAACTTGTCCACCGAGCGCAGCATGTCTTCGACATCGACGATCAGCACCACCGAGCCATCATCGAGCAAGGCGCCGGCGGAAATATCCTGGACCTTGCCCAGGCGATCATCCAGCGGCAACACCACCAGGGTGCGTTCGCCGATAAAGCGCTCCACGGCAATCCCGTACACCGCATCGCGCTCGCGGATCACCACGACCTTCAACGTATCCGCCGGATTCTGCCCCGCAGGGCGCTGCAACAGCTGGCTGGCAGCGACCAGGCCGACATGGCGGCCCTCGTGCCAGAAGTGCTGGCGGCCTTCCAGTTGCACGATGTCCTCGGGCGCCAGGTCGCACATGCGTTCGATATGCGCCAGTGGGAACGCATAGGCTTCCTCGCCGACTTCCACCACCAGGCTGCGCACCACCGACAGGGTCAGCGGTACCTCAAGATGGAAACGACTGCCCTGCCCCGCCGTTTGCTCCAGCTCAACCGCACCGCGCAGTTGGCGCACCATGTGCTGCACCGCATCGAGGCCGACGCCACGCCCGGACACTTCGGTGACCTTGTCGCGCAGGCTGAACCCCGGCAGGAACAGGAACGTCAGCAATTCCTCTTCGCTCAGGCGCAGGGCGGTTTCCAGCGGCGACAAATGCCGATCGACGATGGTGCCGCGCAAGCGCTCCAGGTCGACACCGGCGCCGTCGTCGCTCAGTTCAAGCACCAGCAACCCGGCCTGGTGCGAGGCGCGCAGGCGGATCAAGCCTTCCGCCGGCTTGCCCGCCAGCAGGCGTTGTTCGGGCATTTCGATACCGTGGTCGACGGCGTTGCGCAATAAATGGGTCAGCGGCGCTTCGAGCTTTTCCAGTACGTCGCGGTCGACCTGGGTCTTTTCACCCTCGATCTCCAGGCGCACTTGCTTGCCCAGGCTGCGGCCGAGGTCGCGGACCATACGCACCTGGCCCGCCAGCACGTCGGCAAACGGGCGCATGCGACAGGCCAGTGCGGTGTCGTAGAGCACCTGGGCGCGCTGCCCGGCCTGCCAGCCGAACTCATCCAGCTCGGCGGTTTTTTCCGCCAGCAGGGCCTGGGCTTCGCTCAGCAGGCGGCGAGTGTCGGCCAGGGCTTCCTGGGCTTCGAGGTTCAGGCCCAGGGTCTTGAGCTGGCCATCCAGGGTGTCCAGGGCGCGCACGCTCTGGCTTTGGATACGCTTGAGGCGCTGCATGCTGGACAGATAAGGCTTGAGCCGCTGGGTTTCCACCAAGGACTTACTCGACAGGTCGAGCAGGCTGTTCAAGCGTTCGGCGGTCACGCGCAATACACGCTCGCCACCTTCGGTCATGCGTCGATTGTGACGCGGCAGCTCAGCGCTCATGGGCGGCGCGGGCTCGGGCTCGGGCTCGACGGGCAGCTCTTCGACAACCGCAGCCGCCAAGGGCTCTGGCGCAGGCGGTGCTGGCGGCGGCGAGGCCTTGACGGGCGCCTGGGACGGATCGAGCAAGCGCTCCATCAATGTCACATACGCTTCAATGTCCGCCGGGCCCACGGTGTTGCCCGGCGTGGCGATGCGCATCAGCAGGTCGGTGCCTTGCAGCAAGGCGTCGATGTGTTCGGGTTGCAGGTACAGGCGGCTTTCCTGGGCGCTGACCAGGCAGTCTTCCATCACGTGGGACACGCTGACCCCGGCGTCCACCCCGACAATCCGCGCCGCGCCCTTGAGCGAATGGGCGGCGCGCATGCAGGCTTCGAGCTGGTCGGCCTGGGTCGGGTTGCGTTCCAGGGCCAGCAGGCCCGCGCTCAATACCTGGGTCTGGGCATCGGCTTCCAGGCTGAACAGTTCCAGCAGCGACGCGTCGCGCATCTGGTCGGGGGTCATGTGAGGCTCCGGGTCACGGCAGACAACAATTGCGCCTCGTCCAGCCACCGCAGGCTACGGCCTTTCCACTGCAACACACCCTGGGTGTAACGCGCGCTGGCCTGGGTGCCGGAGGCCGACGCCGCCTTCAAAGTGCGCTCATCGATGGCATGAATGCCATCGACTTCATCCACCGGCACCACCACCGGGCCGTCCTGCGCGGCGATGATCAACATGCGCGGCATGATCCGCCCGCCGCTCGCGCCATTGCCGGTGGCATCCAGGCCGAGCAGTTCCACCAGCGACAAGCACGCCACCAGCGCACCGCGCACATTCGCCACGCCGAGCAGCGCACGCGAGCGTTGGTGCGGCAGGGAGTGGATCGGTTGCAACGGGGCGACTTCCACCAGGCAGCGGGTGGCGATGCCCAGCCATTCCTCGCCGAGGCGGAACATCAGCAGCGAGCGGGTGACCACCTCTTCGCCGACTTCGACGGCCGCCCGTGGGCGATGATCGTCCTGCTGCAACGCGTAACGGTCGAGCAAGCGCGTGGCCGCCGCGGAATACACCGCGCAGTTGCGGCAATGGATATGGTCCACCAGCAGCGGGCAGGATTTGTCGCCATGGATACCGATACGGTTCCAGCAATCGTCGATGGCTTGGGTGTCGGCCAGGGTCAGATCCAGGCCGGCGGTATCGAGCGCTTCGGTGTTACTCATCGTTTGGACTCACTCTCAGCTCGCTCGCTACGCGCGGCACGCGCCTGCAAACGGCGCGCCCCCGCACTGTCGCCCTGGGACTCAAGCAACGCGGCCAGGTGCATCAGCGCCTGCGGGTGCTGCGGTTCCAGGTACAAGGCCTTGCGGTAAAACCCCTGGGCTTGCAGGGCACTGCCGGCCACATCGCTGAGCAGGCCCAGCCAGTAGAACACCTGGGCGGCCGGCGGGTGATTGCTCAAATAGCGCTCGCACGCGGCGCGGGCCTCGGCGCTTTTGCCTTCGTTGGCCAGGGTGGCGATCTGGCTGAGCAAATCGCCCGCATCGGACGGCGACGTCTTGATCGGCACCACCTGGGCACTGACCGTGCTGAACGGGCGCGGCTTGACCGGCTGCGAAGCTGCCGTGCGCAGCGGTGGCGGCGCTGGAATCGGCGCGAACACCGGTTCGGGCTTGAGCGGTTCGGCATGTCGGCTGAACGCAAAGGACTGCGGCACACCAATCGACTTCATGCCGTGACGCCCCAGCAGGCTACCTTCGGCGGGGCCGATGAACAGCACCCCGTCGACGTGGGTCAGCTCCTTGAGCACATCGAAGACTTGCTTCTGGGTCGGCTGGTCGAAGTAGATCAGCAGGTTGCGGCAGAACACAAAATCGTAGCTCGCCTCATTCGCCAGCAGCGTCGGGTCGAGCAGGTTGCCGACTTGCAGGCGCACCTGCTCACGCACGCGCTCGCGGATATGAAAGCCGTCGGCGGACTCGTTGAAGTGCCGGTCACGAAAGCCTATATCGGCACCCCGAAACGAATTCTTGCCATACACCCCGCGTCGCGCGCGCTCCACCGACAGCGGGCTGACGTCCAGGCCGAGCACCTTGAACTGGTGCGGTGCCAGGCCGGCATCAAGCAAGGCCATGGCAATCGAATAGGGTTCTTCGCCGGTGGAACACGGCAGGCTGAGGATACGCAAGGCGCGCATCTGCTTGATCTCGGCCAGGCGCGCCTTGGCCAGGCGGGCCAGGGTGGCAAAGGATTCGGGGTAACGGAAAAACCAGGTTTCGGGGACGATCACCGCTTCGATCAGCGCCTGCTGCTCATCATGGGAGCATTGCAGGTGCTGCCAGTAATCATCCGCCGTCTGCGCCTGCACAGCCTGGCTGCGTTGGCGCACGGCACGCTCGATGATCGCTTCGCCGACGGACGCGACGTCCAGGCCGATGCGTTCCTTGAGGAAGTTGAACACCCTTTGGTCGCTGCTCATAGGCTCGACTCGGCAGAAAACAGCAAGGCGCGCACGTCGTCGGTCAGCAGGTCGTCGACGCCAATCCACTGCATCAGGCCCTGGGGATCTTCCCGCACCGGCCCGAGGTACGGCGCCTGGTGATTGTCCAGGCCATAGGGCTGGAACTCAGCGGGATCGCAGCGCAAGGTGCCGGTGGCTTGCTCCAGGATCAACCCCAGCCAGCGCGGCGCAACCTCGGGCACGGGCTGGTAATTGACCAGCACCAGCCGCGTGCTGGTACGGGCCTGGGCCGCGCAGCCAAAGGTCAACGCACTCAGGTCGATCACCGGCACCAACGCACCACGATGGGCAAAGATCCCGGCGACCCACGCCGGCGCATGGGCGATGGGTTTGAGCGGCAGACGCGGCAGCACCTCGGCCACTTCCGTGGCCTTGAGGGCGTAGCGTTCGCTGCCGATGTGGAACACCAGGAACAACGCCTTTTTCGCTGCCGGGACGGCGCCGCGTTTAGCCGCGAGGTCGCTCATCAGACTTTGAAACGCGACACGCCGCTGCGCAGACCCACCGCAACCTGGCTCAGTTCATCAATGGCAAAGCTGGCCTGGCGCAGGGACTCGACGGTCTGGCTGCTGGCATCTCCCAACTGCACCAGCGCGTGGTTGATCTGCTCGGCGCCGGTGGCCTGGGCCTGCATGCCTTCGTTGACCATCAACACCCGCGGCGCCAAGGCCTGTACCTGGTGGATGATCTGCGACAGCTGCTCGCCGACTTGCTGCACTTCAAACATGCCGCGACGCACTTCTTCGGAGAATTTGTCCATGCCCATCACCCCGGCGGACACCGCCGACTGGATCTCGCGCACCATCTGCTCGATGTCGTAGGTGGCCACGGCGGTCTGGTCGGCCAGGCGCCGCACTTCGGTGGCGACCACGGCAAACCCGCGCCCGTATTCACCGGCCTTCTCGGCCTCGATGGCAGCGTTGAGGGACAGCAGGTTGGTCTGGTCGGCGACCTTGACGATGGTCACCACCACTTGGTTGATGTTGCCGGCCTTCTCATTGAGGATCGCCAGCTTGGCGTTGACCAGATCGGCGGCGCCCATGACCGAGTGCATGGTTTCTTCCATGCGCGCCAGGCCTTGCTGGCCGGAACCGGCGGCCACCGAAGCCTGGTCGGCGGCGGTGGAAACTTCGGTCATGGTGCGGACCAGGTCCTTGGAAGTGGCCGCGATCTCACGGGAAGTGGCGCCGATCTCGGTGGTGGTCGCCGCGGTTTCAGTGGCGGTGGCCTGTTGCTGCTTGGACGTGGCGGCAATCTCGGTGACCGAGGTCGTGACCTGTACCGACGAGCGTTGGGCCTGGGAAACCAGGGCCGTGAGTTCGGTCATCATGTCGTTGAAGCCGGTTTCGACGGCGTTGAATTCGTCCTTGCGCTCCAGGTTCAGGCGCTTGCTCAGGTCGCCGTCGCGCATGGTGCCGAGGATTTCGACGATGCGCTGCATCGGCGCCATGATCGCGCGCATTAGCAACAGACCGCACAGGCCGGCGGCCAGGATCGCCACGACGAGGGACAGGAACATGCTGATTTTCGCCGCCGATACCGCGTCATCGATGGCATTGGTCGCACGGTCGGCGACGTCTTTGTTTTGGGTGATGATGTCGTTGAGCTTCATGCGGCCTGCGGTCCAGGTCGGCGTGAGCTGGGCATCGAACTCTTTGCGGGCGCCCACCTGGTCACCGCGCTGCAGGCTGTCGAGCACTGTGGCCAGGCTCTTGTTATAGGCCTGGTGCAGGGCTTCGAATCTGTCGAACTCGACCCGATCTTCAGTGGTGGCGATGGTTTTTTCGTAATTGCGCAGTTCCTGCAAGACGCGCCCTTCATAGGACTTGAACTCGGCCCGGTCGGCGTCGCTCAGCTGCTTGTCGGCGCGCAGGCCAAGCAATTCCAGGGTTTGCAGGTAACTGTCGACCCAGGCGCTGCGGATCATCGAACTGAGATAGACCCCCGGCACCGCGTCGTCACGCACCGCGACTTCGCTGGTTTCGATCTTGAGCAACCGTGAATAAGAGACCACAACCATTAACAGCATGATGGCGATAATGACCGCAAAACTTGCCAAGATCCGTTGGCGCAGGGTCCAGTTCTTCACAGTAATTCCTCGAAGGGCCATTCAAATGGAGGGGAGTATAGCTGAGCAGAAGCCCTCATTAATCAACGGGTTTTGCTGGAATGCTCACATAATCCAAAAACTACCCGGGTAACCCATAGAGACGGGAGCCGCCCTCCTTCGGAACAACGCCTGACGCGGAAAAAAATGTGGGAGCGGGCTTGCTCGCGAAGGCGGTGGATCAGTCAGCACATTCAGTGACTGAAACAGCGCATTCGCGAGCAAGCCCGCTCCCACAGTTTAATCGGTGTTTTGCAGGGAGTTATTGGCTCAGGCGCACCTGTTTTTCCAGCTCGGCCTTCAAGCCGGGCTCTAGCTTGAGCTGACGGGCCAATTCATCCAGATAGGCCTTTTCCATATAGTTTTCCTCGTCCACCAGCATCACGCTGGCGATATACATCTCGGCGGCCATCTCAGGGGTGCCTGCGGCACGGGCCACGTCGGCCGGGTCCAGGGGTTTGTTGAGCTCGGCGTGCAGCCAGCCCTGCAGCTCGCGGTCGTTGTCCAGCTTGGTGAACTCGCCTTCGATCAGCGCGCGCTCGCGCTCATCGACGTGGCCATCGGCCTTGGCCGCCGCCACCAGTGCCTTGAGGATGGCCTGGCTGTGCTGCTCGATCTGGGCCGGGGGCAGGCGGTCGACGGTCTGTGGCTCGCCCTTTGGCGCATTGGCCTGTTGCGCCTGCCAGTTGCCATAGGCTTTGTAGGCAATCACACCCAATGCAGCCAGGCCGCCGTAGGTCAGGGCCTTGCCGCCGAACTTGCGCGCCTTTTTATTGCCCAGCAACAGGCCCATGGCGCCCGCCGCCAGGGCGCCGCCGCCCGCACCGCCCAACAGGCTGCCCAGACCTGCGCCGCCGAGCAGGCCGCCCAATGCGCCCTTTTCGTCTGATTTACGCTGCCCACCGGCCTTGTTTTGCAGCATGTCCTGGCCAGACTTGAGCAGTTGATCGAGCAATCCACGGGTATTCATTCGTAGCCTCCAGACACTGGGTTCGTAGGACCAATAGGCCACCAGCGTAAAACTAAGTGCCAAAAACCCCCGATCTAGAGTGCTTCCAGATGTAACGCGGCTACCCTTCGCTAAAACCGATATACACTCGGGTAAATCTATAAAAACACCCCACTGGTAATTCCAGCATGATGACCTTGCGTCAAATCCGGCACTTTATCGCCGTGGCCGAGACCGGCTCGATCTCGGCCGCCGCACAGACCGCGTTTATTTCCCAATCGACCCTGACCCTCGCTATCCAGCAACTGGAGCAGGAAATCGGCGTCAACCTGTTCAATCGCCACGCCAAGGGCATGACCCTGACTCACCAGGGCCATCAATTCCTGCGCCAGGCCCACCTGATCCTCGCAACCGTCGATAACGCCAAGCGCAGCCTGCAACAGAGTACCGACCAGGTGGCCGGGCAGTTGATCATCGGCGTGACCAGCCTGGTGGCCGGCTATTACCTGGCGGACCTGCTCACACGTTTCCAGCGTGCCTACCCCAACGTGGAAATCCGCGTGATGGAGGACGAGCGCCCATATATCGAACATTTGCTGGTCAGCGGTGAAATCGACGTGGGCGTGCTGATCCTCTCCAACCTCGAAGACCGCCACGCCCTGCAGACCGAAGTGCTGACCCACTCGCCGCACCGCCTATGGCTGCCGGCGCAGCACCCCCTGCTGGAACACGACAGCATCAACCTCGCCGACGTAGCGCGCGAACCGCTGATCCAACTGAACGTCGACGAAATGGGCCACAACGCCCAGCGCCTGTGGACCAGCGCCGGCCTGCAACCCCGGGTAACCCTGCGCACGGCCTCCACCGAGGCCGTGCGCAGCCTGGTGGCCGCGGGCCTGGGCGTGTCGATCCAGCCGGACATGACCTACCGCCCCTGGTCACTGGAGGGCGACATCATCGAAGCGCGGCCGATTGCCGACCTCAGCCAGACCCTCGATGTGGGCCTGGCCTGGCGCCGTGGCACCGCACGCCCGGCGCTGGTGGACCCGTTCCTGACGGTCGCCCGCGAACAGCCGCACCCCCGCAAGCCATCTATTTAATCGAATGCTGCATTCAGTATTTAGTATTTGTTGACCTCGTGCCTGACCTCTAGTCTCTGTACATCCATAAGAGAAAGGTCAGGCCCTCGTAAGAGAACGCCCATGGCCACACAAGAAAAGAGATCGCGAAAAATGTCCGGCGCGCCCACCCCGCTGCTCACTGCGTTGCTGATCGACGGCGAACTGGTCCAGGGCCAGGGCTTTGTCGAACCGATCCTCAACCCGGCCACCGGCGAAGTGCTCACCCAGATCGCCGAGGCCAGCACCGAGCAGGTCGAAAGCGCGATCCTCGCGGCCCACCGCGCCTTTGCCGGTTGGTCGCGCACCACGCCGCAACAACGTTCGAACATTTTGCTCGGCATTGCCGATGCCATCGAGAAACAAGCCGACTACCTGGCCCGCCTGGAATCCCTGAACTGCGGCAAGCCCTTGCACCTGGCGCGCCAGGATGACTTGAGCGCCACCATCGATGTGTTCCGCTTCTTTGCCGGTGCCGTGCGTTGCCAGACCGGCCAGCTCAGCGGCGAGTACCTGCCGGGCTACACCAGCATGGTGCGCCGCGACCCGATCGGCGTTGTCGCCTCGATTGCGCCGTGGAATTACCCACTGATGATGGCCGCGTGGAAAATCGCCCCGGCCCTGGCCGCCGGCAATACCCTGGTGTTCAAGCCGTCGGAACACACGCCGCTGTCGATCCTGGCCCTGGCCCCAGCCCTCGGCCAATGGCTGCCACGCGGGGTGATCAACATTGTGTGTGGCGGTGGTGAAGGCGTCGGCAGCCATTTGGTCAGCCACGCCAAAGTCCGCATGGTCTCGCTGACCGGCGACATCGTCACCGGGCAGAAAATCCTGCAAGCCGCGTCAAAAACCCTGAAACGCACGCACCTGGAATTGGGCGGCAAGGCCCCGGTGATCGTATGCAACGACGCCGACCTGCAAGCCGTGGTCGAGGGCGTGCGCGCCTATGGTTACTACAACGCCGGCCAGGACTGCACCGCCGCCTGCCGCATCTACGCCCAGGCCGGGATCCACGACAAACTGGTCGCCGAACTGGGCGCCGCGGTCAGCAGCCTGCGCTTCGCCGGCAAGCGCGACGCCGACAACGAACTCGGCCCGCTGATCAGCACACGCCAGCGCGATCGCGTGGCCAGTTTTGTCGAGCGCGCCCTTGGTCAACCGCACATCGAGCGTGTAACCGGCGCCGCCGTGCATTCCGGCGCGGGTTTCTATTACCAGCCGACCTTGCTTGCCGGCTGTAAACAAAGCGATGAAATCGTGCAGCGTGAAGTGTTCGGCCCGGTGGTCACCGTGACCCGCTTCGAAGAACTGGAACAAGCCGTGGACTGGGCCAACGACTCCGAATATGGCCTGGCCTCCTCGGTCTGGACCCAGAACCTGGACAAGGCCATGCAGGTGGCGGCGCGCCTGCAATACGGCTGCACCTGGATCAACAGCCATTTCATGCTGGTCAGCGAAATGCCCCACGGCGGCTTGAAGCGTTCGGGGTATGGCAAGGATCTGTCCAGCGATTCGCTACAGGACTACAGCGTGGTGCGCCACATCATGGCGCGCCACGGCCAGCATCTTTAAAACAACAACTAAGCTCATGCGTCACCGGCTGCAAAAAACTGCCCCGACCATAATTAAAGAAGAGGGAACCCCCATGTCCGCGCACAAGACCGCACTGCTCAGTGCCCTGGCCACCGCGCTGCTGGCCAGCGCCAGTCTGCAGGCCGCCGAACCGCTCAAGGCCGTAGGCGCTGGTGAAGGCCAGCTGGATATAGTCGCCTGGCCCGGCTATATCGAGCGTGGCGAAAGCGACAAGGCCTACGACTGGGTCACAGGCTTCGAGAAGGAAACCGGCTGCAAGGTCAACGTGAAAACCGCTGCCACTTCTGACGAAATGGTCAGCCTGATGGCCAAGGGCGGCTACGACCTGGTCACCGCCTCGGGCGATGCGTCGCTGCGTCTGATCGTTGGCAAGCGCGTTCAGCCGATCAACACCGCGTTGATTCCCAATTGGAAGAACATCGACCCGCGCCTCAAGGATGCGCCGTGGTATGTGGTCGGCCAGCAAACCTTTGGCACCCCGTACCAGTGGGGCCCGAACGTGTTGATGTACAACACAAACGTATTCAAGACCGCGCCCACCAGTTGGAACGTGTTGTTCGACGCGCAGAACCTGCCGGACGGCAAGCCGAACAAGGGGCGCGTGCAGGCCTATGACGGCCCGATCTACATCGCCGACGCAGCGCTGTACCTCAAGTCGACCAAGCCCGAACTGGGCATCCAGAACCCCTACGAGCTGACCGAAACCCAGTACAAGGCCGTGCTCGACCTGTTGCGCGCCCAGCAACCGTTGATCCACCGCTACTGGCACGACACCACCGTGCAAATGAGTGACTTCAAGAACGAAGGCGTGGTGGCCTCCAGCGCCTGGCCGTACCAGGTCAACGGCCTGCAAAACGAGAAACAGCCGATTGCCTCGACCATCCCCAAGGAAGGCGCCACCGGCTGGGCCGACACCACCATGTTGCACAGCGAGGCCAAGCACCCGAACTGCGCCTACAAGTGGATGGATTGGTCGTTGCAACCGAAGGTGCAGGGTGATGTGGCGGCCTGGTTCGGCTCGCTGCCGGCTGTACCTGCGGCGTGTAAGGAAAGTGAACTGCTCGGCGCCGAAGGCTGCAAGACCAATGGCTTCGATCAGTTCGACAAGATCGCCTTCTGGAAAACTCCGCAGGCTGAAGGCGGCAAGTTCGTGCCGTATAGCCGCTGGACCCAGGACTACATTGCGATCATGGGCGGCCGCTGAGCCCTCCAGATAACACAGGCCCCATGTGGAGCGGGCTTGTGTGGGAGCGGGCTTGCTCGCGAATGCGGTGTGTCAGCCAACACATCCATAACTGACCCACCGCATTCGCGAGCAAGCCCGCTCCCACATTTGGGCCGAGCCAGATTCAGTACCGCATTGATATTTCAGAAGTCCAGGCCGGGCCGCTGCGACGACCCGTGTCTTTTTGGAGCACCGCACCATGACACTTGCAGTCCAATTCACCCACGTTTCCCGTCAGTTCGGCGAAGTGAAGGCCGTTGACCGGGTTTCCATCGACATCCAGGACGGCGAGTTCTTTTCCATGCTCGGCCCTTCCGGCTCGGGCAAGACCACCTGCCTGCGCCTGATCGCCGGGTTCGAGCAACCGAGCGCAGGCTCGATCCGCATCCATGGCGAGGAGGCCGCCGGCTTGCCGCCGTATCAGCGCGACGTGAACACCGTGTTCCAGGATTACGCGCTGTTCCCCCATATGAATGTGCGCGACAACGTGGCCTATGGTCTCAAGGTCAAGGGCGTGGGCAAGACCGAGCGCCTGAACCGTGCCGAGGAAGCCTTGGGCATGGTCGCCCTCGGCGGTTATGGCGAGCGCAAGCCGGTGCAACTGTCCGGCGGCCAGCGCCAACGCGTGGCCCTGGCCCGAGCATTGGTCAATCGCCCACGGGTATTGCTGCTCGATGAACCACTGGGCGCCCTCGACCTCAAGCTGCGCGAGCAGATGCAAAGCGAGCTGAAGAAACTGCAACGCCAGCTCGGCATCACCTTTATCTTCGTGACCCACGACCAGACCGAAGCGCTGTCGATGTCCGACCGTGTGGCGGTGTTCAACAAAGGCCGCATCGAACAGGTCGACACCCCACGCAACCTCTACATGAAGCCGGCCACGGCGTTTGTCGCCGAGTTCGTCGGCACCTCCAATGTGATTCGCGGCGAACTGGCCCAACGCATCAGCGGCAACGCCCAACCCTTTTCGATCCGCCCGGAACACGTACGTTTTGCCGAAGGCCCGCTGGGTGCCGGTGAGGTGGAGATCAGCGGTTTGCTGCATGACATCCAGTATCAGGGCAGCGCCACCCGCTACGAGCTGAAACTCGAAAACGGCCAAGCCTTGAATATCAGCCAGGCCAACAACCAGTGGCTGGACATCAGCAGCGGCCATCAGGTCGGCCAGTCGATCACCGCGCGCTGGGCCCGTGAAGCCATGACGCCGCTGACCGAAACCGCAGGCGAGGTGTGAGATGAACCTGGCCCTGTCCCAACCGCCGATGCGCAGGTTTTCCAACCTGCTGTACCGCAAGCCCAATTTGTACCTGGCGATGCTGCTGATACCGCCGCTGATCTGGTTCGGCGCGATCTACCTCGGCTCGCTGCTGACTCTGCTCTGGCAAGGTTTCTACACCTTCGACGACTTCACCATGGCGGTCACGCCCGACCTGACCCTGGCCAACTTCGCCGCACTGTTCCAGCCATCGAACTTCGACATCATCCTGCGCACCTTGAGCATGGCGATCGTGGTGTCGATCGCCAGTGCCATCGTCGCCTTCCCCATTGCCTACTACATGGCGCGCTACACCACCGGCAAAACCAAGGCGTTTTTCTACATCGCGGTGATGATGCCGATGTGGGCCAGCTACATCGTCAAGGCGTATGCCTGGACCTTGCTGCTGGCCAAGGGCGGCGTGGCGCAGTGGTTCGTGCAGCACCTGGGGCTGGAGCCGCTGTTGCAGTTCGTGCTGGGCATTCCCGGCGTGGGTGGCAGCACTTTGAGCACCTCGCACCTGGGGCGCTTCATGGTGTTTGTCTACATCTGGCTGCCGTTCATGATCCTGCCGATCCAGGCCTCGCTGGAGCGCCTGCCGCCATCATTGCTGCAAGCCTCCGCCGACCTGGGCGCCAAGCCGCGCCAGACCTTTATGCAGGTGATTCTGCCGCTGTCGGTGCCGGGGATTGCCGCCGGTTCGATCTTCACGTTCTCGCTGACCCTCGGCGACTTCATCGTGCCGCAACTGGTGGGCCCGCCGGGCTACTTCGTCGGCGGCATGGTCTACGCCCAGCAAGGTGCCATTGGCAACATGCCCATGGCCGCGGCGTTCACCCTGGTGCCGATCGTGTTGATTGCGGTGTACCTGTCCATCGTCAAACGCCTGGGGGCCTTCGATGCACTCTGAAAAATCTTCCATCGGTCTGAAGATCGCCGCTTGGGGTGGCCTGGTTTTTCTCCATTTCCCGATCCTGATCATCTTCCTCTACGCCTTCAACACCGAAGAAGCGGCGTTCAGCTTTCCACCCCAGGGTTTCACCCTGAAGTGGTTCAGCGTGGCCTTTGCCCGGCCGGACGTGCTGGAGGCGATCAAGCTGTCGCTGCAGATTGCCGCCATCGCCACCCTGATCGCCATGGTGCTCGGCACGCTGGCTTCGGCGGCGTTGTATCGCCGGGAGTTCTTCGGCAAGCAAGGCGTGTCGCTGATGCTGATCCTGCCGATTGCGCTGCCGGGGATCATCACCGGTATCGCCCTGCTGGCGACGTTCAAGACCCTGGGCATCGAGCCTGGGATGTTCACCATCATTGTCGGCCACGCGACCTTCTGCGTGGTGATCGTCTACAACAACGTCATCGCCCGCTTGCGCCGCACTTCCCACAGCCTGATCGAAGCGTCGATGGACCTCGGCGCCGACGGCTGGCAGACCTTCCGCTACATCATCATGCCCAACCTCGGCTCGGCGCTGCTGGCCGGCGGCATGCTCGCGTTTGCGCTGTCGTTTGACGAAATCATCGTCACCACCTTCACCGCCGGCCACGAACGCACCTTGCCGCTGTGGTTGCTCAACCAGTTGAGCCGGCCACGGGATGTGCCGGTGACCAACGTGGTGGCGATGCTGGTGATGCTGGTGACGATGTTCCCGATTCTGGGTGCCTATTACCTGACGCGCGGTGGTGAAAGCGTGGCGGGGAGTGGCGGTAAATAACTGACTGGAGGAATGCGCTCCCACATTTAGGGCCGATTCTTTCAGGGAAATATGAATAGTTTTTGGAGGACAGAAGCATGCAAACCAAACTCTTGATCAACGGCCAACTGGTCGCAGGCGAAGGCCCGACCCAGGCCATCTTCAACCCGGCACTCGGCCGTGTGCTGGTGGAAATCAACGAAGCCAGTGAAGCCCAGGTCGACGCCGCCGTGCGTGCGGCCGATGCGGCTTTCGAAAGTTGGTCGCAAACTGCACCGAAGGATCGCTCGCTGCTGCTGCTGAAATTGGCGGACGCCATCGAAGCCCATGGCGAAGAACTGGCCAAGCTGGAATCGGACAACTGCGGCAAACCCTACAGCGCCGCGCTGAACGATGAGATCCCGGCGATTGCCGACGTGTTCCGCTTCTTTGCCGGCGCCAGCCGTTGCATGAGCGGTTCGGCCGGTGGCGAATACCTGCCCGGCCACACCTCGATGATCCGCCGCGACCCGGTGGGCGTGATCGCCTCCATCGCACCGTGGAACTACCCGTTGATGATGGTCGCCTGGAAAATCGCCCCGGCCCTCGCCGCGGGTAATACCGTGGTGCTCAAGCCATCGGAACAAACCCCGCTGACCGCGTTGCGCATGGTCGAACTGGCCGCTGAAATTTTCCCTGCGGGCGTACTCAACCTGGTGTTTGGTCGTGGGCCAACGGTGGGAAGCCCGCTGGTGAGCCACCCGAAAGTACGCATGGTGTCACTGACCGGCTCCATCGCCACCGGCGCAAATATCATCGCCAGCACCGCCGACAGCGTGAAGCGCATGCACATGGAACTGGGCGGCAAGGCGCCGGTGATCATCTTCAACGATGCGGACATCGACGCCGCCGTGGAAGGCATTCGCACCTTCGGTTTCTACAACGCCGGACAGGATTGCACCGCCGCCTGCCGGATCTATGCGCAAGCGGACATCTACGACGCGTTTGTCGAGAAACTCGGCGCGGCGGTCGCCAGCATCAAGTACGGCTTGCAGGATGATCCCGCCACCGAACTGGGCCCGCTGATCACCGCGCAACACCGTGACCGCGTGGCCGGGTTTGTCGAGCGCGCGGTGGCGCAGCCGCATATCCGCTTGGTCACGGGCGGTAAAGCCGTGGAAGGCAACGGCTACTTCTTCGAACCGACCGTCTTGGCCGATGCCCAGCAAGATGACGAGATCGTGCGCCGCGAGGTGTTCGGGCCGGTGGTCTCGGTGACCAAATTCACCGACGAAGCCCAGGTGCTGGGCTGGGCCAACGATTCGGACTACGGCTTGGCCTCGTCCGTATGGACCGCCGATGTAGGACGCGCCCACCGTTTGGCCGCACGTTTGCAGTACGGCTGCACCTGGGTGAATACCCACTTTATGCTGGTCAGCGAAATGCCCCATGGCGGTCAGAAACTGTCGGGCTATGGCAAGGACATGTCCATGTACGGGCTAGAGGACTACACCACTGTGCGGCATGTGATGTTCAAGCACTGACGCTTTTTCTCCTGTGGACGCCCGCTCCCACAAAAAGCCGAGCTCACCCAAGATCCCTCTCATAACAATAAAAACTCAGGTTATCCCCATGGACATCACCCGCCGCGACTTCCTCAACGGCGTCGCCATCACCCTTGCCGCCGGCATGACCCCGCTGCAAATCCTGCAAGCCGCGCCCGATGGCCGCTACTACCCACCCGCCCTCACCGGCCTGCGTGGTAGCCATGTCGGCGCGTTCGAAGTGGCGCACCAGATGGGCTGGGAAAAGAAGGCTTTCGACACCGACAAGCTGCCGATCACCGAGCGCTATGACCTGGTGGTGGTCGGCGGCGGCTTGAGCGGTTTGGCGGCGGCGTGGTTCTACCGCGAGAAGCACCCCAAGGCGAAGATCCTGATCCTGGAAAACCATGACGACTTCGGCGGCCATGCCAAGCGCAATGAGTTCCAGGCAGGCGGACGCATGATCATCGGTTACGGCGGCAGCGAGGCGTTCCAGTCGCCCAACCACCTGTACAGCAAAGAAGTGAACGGGCTGTTGAAAAAACTCGGGGTGAATATCAAGCGCTTCGAAACGGCGTTTGACCGTCAGTTCTACCCCGGCCTGGGCCTGTCGCGCGGGGTGTTTTTCGACAAGGAAAACTTCGGCGAAGACAAACTGGTGACCGGCGACCCAACGCCGATGGTGGCCGACGATATTGCGCCGGACCGCTTGAATGCGCGCTCCATCGGCGATTTCATCAACGACTTCCCCCTGCCCCAGGCAGATCGCCAGGCGCTGATCGAATTACACACCGCCCCCAAGGATTACCTGCCAGGCAAGAGTGCCAAAGAAAAGGCCGACTACCTGGCCGCCACCAGTTACCGCGATTTCCTGCTCAAGAACGTCGGTTTGTCGCAAGCGGCAGTGAAATATTTCCAGAGCCGCACCAATGACTTCATGGCCCTGAGCATTGATGCCGTGGCGGCTACTGATGCCTACAACGTGGGGTTCCCGGGTTTTGCCGGGATGAACCTGGCGCCGATCAGCGAAGAAGCGGCGGCAGAAATGGAAGAGCCCTACATCTACCACTTCCCCGATGGCAACGCGTCGGTGGCGCGCCTGCTGGTGCGCAGCCTGATCCCGGGCGTGGCGCCAGGGCACACCATGGACGATATCGTGCTGGCGCCGTTTGACTACGCCAGGCTCGACCAGCCGACATCCGCCGTGCGGCTGCGCCTGAACAGCACGGCAGTCAGCGTGCGCAACGTCGGTGATGGCGTGCATATCGGCTACAGCCGTGGCGGACAACTCGCACAGGTGCGTGGCAAGCGCTGCATCCTGGCCTGCTACAACATGATGATTCCGTACCTGCTCAAAGACCTGCCGGCCGCACAAGCCCATGCCCTGAGCCAGAACGTGAAATACCCGCTGGTGTACACCAAGGTGGTGATCCGCAACTGGCAGTCGTTCCAGAAGCTGGGGGTGCACGAGATTTACGCGGCGACCCAGCCTTACAGCCGGATCAAGCTGGACTACCCGGTGAGCATGGGCGGCTACGACCACCCGCGCGACCCGACGCAGCCGATCGGCCTGCACATGGTGTACGTGCCCACCAGCCCCAACAGCGGCATGAACGCCCGCGACCAGGCCCGCGCCGGTCGCGGCCGGTTGTACGGGCAGACGTTCGAACAACTGGAGGCGCAGTTGCGTGACCAGTTGCAACGCATGCTCGGCCCGGGTGGGTTCAACCACGAGACCGACATTCTGGCGATCACTGTCAATCGTTGGTCACATGGGTATGCGAGCTTCTCCAACAGCTTGTTCGATGACGCCGATGAGAGCGAAGCGTGGATGAAGCTGGCACGCAAGCCGGTGGGGCATGTGAGCATCGCCAACTCGGATGCGGCGTGGAGTGCGTATGCCCATGCAGCGATTGATGAGGCTTACAGAGCGGTGGGTGAAGTGAGCTGAAATGTGACCTGACGGCCAACGCAGAACCCAATGTGGGAGCGGGCTTGCTCGCGAAAGTGGTGTGTCAGTCAACACATGTGTGTCTGATGTACCGTCTTCGCGAGCAAGCCCGCTCCCACATTGGATCTTCATCATTCTTGAGTTGAGTGATCATCCAAGCCCCCGGAAATGTCTTGTCGCACTTGCAATGCCATCACCCCGCTATCAATCAATTTTCCTACACCTGCGAACCGCTTAAGCTATCCGGCGTCTGTTTATTGTCCGTTGCGTTTGGCCGAAGGCATGTCCGAACCGTAATTTCTGATCCGCTACGTGCCAGGAACGGCGCGGGATTTGCTCACGACAGGTTGTCTCTATGCACCGCAGGAATTTGCTCAAAGCGTCCATGGCCATTGCGGCTTACACCGGTTTGTCGGCCAGCGGCCTGCTGGCCGCCCAGGCCTGGGCCGGGAACCGTGCCGCCGATGGCAAGGCCGTGGCGTTCGATTTCGATACGCTCAAGACCCAGGCCAAGCAGCTCGCTGGAACCGCCTATAAAGACACCAAGCAGGTGCTGCCGCCGACCCTGGCGAGCATGACCCCGCAGAATTTCAACGCCATCGGCTACGACGGCAAGCATTCGCTGTGGAAGGAATTGAACGGCCAGTTGGACGTGCAGTTCTTCCACGTCGGCATGGGTTTCAAGACGCCGGTGCGCATGCACAGCGTCGACCCCAAGACCCGTGAGGCGCGCGAGGTGCATTTCCGCCCTTCGCTGTTCAACTACGAAAAAACCACGGTCGACACCAAGCAATTGACCGGCGACCTGGGTTTCTCAGGCTTCAAGCTGTTCAAGGCCCCGGAGCTGGATCGCCATGACGTGCTGTCCTTCCTCGGCGCCAGCTACTTCCGCGCGGTGGATTCCACCGGCCAGTACGGCCTTTCCGCACGCGGCCTGGCGATCGATACCTACGCGAAAAAGCGCGAAGAGTTCCCCGACTTAACCCAGTTCTGGTTCGAAACCCCGGACAAGGACGCCACCCGCTTCGTGGTCTACGCCCTGCTCGACTCACCAAGCGCCACCGGCGCCTACCGCTTCGACATCGACTGCCAGGCCAACCAGGTGGTGATGGCCATCGATGCCCACATCAATGCACGTACCACCATCGAACAACTGGGCATCGCACCGATGACCAGCATGTTCAGCTGTGGCACCCATGAGCGCCGCATGTGCGACACCATCCACCCGCAGATCCACGATTCGGATCGCCTGGCGATGTGGCGCGGCAATGGCGAGTGGATCTGCCGCCCGCTGAACAACCCGGCCAAACTGCAATTCAACGCGTTCGCCGACAAAGACCCGAAAGGCTTCGGCCTGGTGCAGACCGACCATGAGTTCGCCAGCTACCAGGACACCGTGGACTGGTACAGCAAGCGGCCGAGCCTGTGGGTCGAACCGACCACCGCGTGGGGCGAAGGCTCTATCGACCTGTTGGAAATTCCTACCACCGGCGAAACCCTGGATAACATCGTGGCCTTCTGGACCCCGAAAAAACCCGTGGCCGCCGGCGACTCCCTCAACTACGGCTACAAACTGTACTGGAGCGCCCTGCCCCCGGTGAGTACGCCGTTGGCCCAGGTCGACGCGACCCGTTCCGGCATGGGGGGCTTCACCGAGGGCTGGGCACCGGGCGAGCATTACCCGCCGGTGTGGGCGCGCCGTTTTGCCGTGGACTTCAAGGGCGGCGGCCTCGATCGCCTGCCACCGGGCACCGGGATCGAGCCGGTGGTGACCTGCTCCCACGGTGAGGTGAAGGATTTCAGCGTACTGGTGCTGGATAACATCAAGGGCTACCGCATCCTGTTCGACTGGTACCCGACCAGCGACAGTGTGGACCCGGTGGAACTGCGCCTGTTCATCCGCACCCAGGACCGCACCCTGAGTGAAACCTGGCTGTACCAGTACTTCCCACCGGCGCCGGAGCAGCGCAAGTACACCTGATCAACTGAGCTGTGGCGAGAGAGCCTGCTCCCTCGCCACACGTTGGATCTAAAAGCGCGACACACTTTTCATTGCCCCAATCAGATACCGCATCGCCACTTGATCGTTCTCGGTCAGGGCGCGGTACTGCGCCAGCAATTCGGCCTCATCCGAGCTCAACCTTCGACCCCGCAACGACACTCTGCGGGTCAG
Organism: Pseudomonas sp. FP2335; assembly: GCF_030687535.1. Classification (NCBI taxonomy): domain Bacteria; kingdom Pseudomonadati; phylum Pseudomonadota; class Gammaproteobacteria; order Pseudomonadales; family Pseudomonadaceae; genus Pseudomonas; species Pseudomonas sp. FP2335. Next base: position 1,395,074 of record NZ_CP117437.1, on the reverse strand, counting down.
AAAAAACGCAACCGCACCCGCAACCCCATAGGACTTGGCCATGGACTACTACTCCTGATTTCAATCAACTGTTCCTGATGCCCATCACCTGCCTCCCGTGAAGCGCAATGCCTCAGTGAGCGAACCGACTGACTCCCTGGGCCAGAAATCAGACGTACCCTAAGCGTAGAAACGATCTCGCCAAGCGTGCGACTTTTTTAGAGTAATCACTTAAATAATTGGTTTTGAGCAAAAAGCTTGCAGATTTTTCCTACTCGCCATTTAATTAAGTGACCACTCAATTAATCAATGAGGCGAGCATGCGTACCGTCGATCCGCAACAACGTGAAAACAAACGCATGGCCCTGCTCGATGCCGCTTCGCGCTGTTTTGCCGAAGCCGGCTTTGTCGCCACGCGCACGGCCGACATCTGCACCGCCGCCGGGATGAGCGCCGGCAACCTGTTCCACTATTTCGCAAGTAAATACGAGCTGCTGTTGGCACTGGTGGCCCGCGAAGGCGAGCAGATCAAACAAGGCATGGCGCCCTTGGCTGCCGCCGCAGATCCGATGGCCGCACTGCTGGCGTTTGTGGACTACACCTGTGAATTGGCCTGCGACCGCCATTACGCGGGCCTGGCCTTGGAAATCTCGGCATTGGGCCACCGCGATGAGGCCGTCGCACACTTGATGAAGGCCAACGACCGCTACCTGCGCGAAGGCTTGGAGGCGCTGATCAAGGCCGCCGAGAACGCCGGGCAACTGCACACCTCGTTGACCGCGCCGGAGGCGGCCAGTTGGGTGGTTACCCTGATCGATGGCATGTTTGCCCGGGTGGCGGCCGATGCGGACTTCCACCCAGACCAACAGACTGACGTGCTGCGCGGCTTGGTGGTGCACCTGCTGCAAGGCCGTTGAACATGACGCCGACACGCCTGATACACGTCGACGCGTTGCGCGGTTTTGCGCTGCTGGGCATCCTGGTGGTGAACATTTGTGCATTTGCCGACCCTTACTACGCCTCGCCCCTCAGCAATCCCGACTACGCGAGTACGGCCGATCACTGGGTGCGCCTGGGGATTTCACTGCTGTTCGAAACCAAGTTCTACCTGCTGTTTTCCTTTCTGTTCGGCTACAGCTTTACCTTGCAGATGGCCGCCGCAGAACGCGCCGAGGCGGCGTTTGTACCGCGCATGGTGCGCCGGCAACTGGCGTTGCTGGCCCTGGGCGTCGCCCACGGCGCCCTGCTCTACTATGGCGAAATTCTGTCCACCTACGCATTGCTTGGCCTGGTGCTGCTGGCGGCGCGCAATCTGTCGCCGGCCACGGCATGTCGCTGGGGCGTCGGCCTGGTAACGGTTGCCTGTTCGGCATGGATGGCGCTCGGCGTGCTGCAAGCGCTGGCCGGCGACTTCAGCGCGACCTCGAGCAGTGAGGCCTCGACCAAACTCGCGGCATTCAGCGGCAGTGCCCTGGAGACCTTGCGCTTTCACAGTGCTCACCTGTGGCAGACCGTGCAGGCGTTATGGCTGCTGCAAGGACCGAGCGCCCTGGCGATGTTCTTCTTCGGTTATGCCGCTGGGCGCAACCAATTACTGGTCACACCTTATCGCTGGGAACCGCACCTGCGGCGCCTGCTGCTCATCACACTTGCCGTGGGCCTGCCGGGTGCGCTGATCTATGCCGTGAGCGCCGCCTATGCACCCGGCGGCGGCCTCGAAACCTTCGCCTTTGGCCTCGGCCAACTCACCGCACCGCTGTTGAGCGCGGCCTATGCGATGTCGATGCTGGCACTGTTCAGCACTGCCGCCGGCGCCCGCTTATGCCAGTGGTTGGCGCCCATGGGCAAGATGGCCCTGAGTAACTACCTGCTGCAATCGGCGCTGTTGGGGGTGCTGTTCAGCGGTTATGGCGCAGGCTTGATCAACCGGCTCGAACCGCTGCTGATGCTGCCCGTGGTGCTGGGGATCTTTGCCTTGCAACGGTGGTGCAGCGCACGCTGGCTGCGCAGTCATCCCTACGGGCCGTTGGAATGGTTGCTGCGGGCGGCCACCTTGTGGGCGTGGCCAAGCTGGCGGCGCAGCCTGTAAAAAACCCACCTGTTGCGGTGGGTTTCGACTCGACACAAGGGGTCAGTCGCGCAGGTCCGACTCATGGATCGGCTGGTCCCGATGCGTCGCCCGTTGGTACTGCGCCGGCCAGATCGCCTTGCGCCCACCCAAGTCATCGTCGGCATGCAGCGGCCAGTACGGGTCGCGCAGCAACTCACGGGCGAGGAAGATGATGTCGGCCTGACAGGTGCGCAGGATGTGCTCGGCCTGGGCCGGTTCGGTGATCATGCCAACGGTGCCGGTGGCGATCCCCGATTCCTTGCGCACCCGCTCGGCGAAGCGCGTCTGGTAGCCGGGGCCGGTAGGAATCTCGGCATTGGCGGCGGTACCACCGGACGAGACGTCGATCAAATCCACGCCGAGGTCCTTGAGGCGGCGCGCCAATTCCACGGTTTCGTCAGGGTTCCAGCCGTCTTCGACCCAGTCGGTGGCCGATACTCGCACAAACAGCGGCAGCTCTTGCGGCCAGACGTCGCGCACCGCTTGGGTTACCTGCAAGACCAGGCGGATGCGGTTTTCAAACGATCCGCCGTACAGATCCTGGCGCTGATTGCTGATCGGCGAGAGAAATTGATGCAGCAGGTAACCATGGGCGGCATGGATTTCCACCACTTCAAAACCTGCGGTCAAGGCACGCTTGGCGGCGGCGACAAAGTCGGCGATCACCTGCTGGATCTGCGCTTCATCGAGTTGCCTGGGTTGGGTGTGCTGAGGGTCGAAGGCAATCGGCGATGGCCCCACCGGCACCCAGCCGCCGTCCTCCGGCTTGACGCTGCCATGCTTGCCGATCCACGGCCGATGGGTGCTGGCCTTGCGCCCGGCGTGGGCCAGTTGAATCCCGGCCACCGCGCCCTGGGCCGCGATAAAACGGGTGATGCGTTGCAATGGTTCGATCTGTGCGTCATTCCACAGGCCCAGGTCCTGGGCGGTGATACGGCCGTCGGCGGTCACGGCGGTGGCTTCGGTGAAGATCAGGCCTGCGCCACCCACGGCACGACTGCCGAGGTGCACCAGGTGCCAGTCATTGGCCAAGCCGTCATCGGACGAATACTGGCACATCGGCGATACCGCGATGCGGTTGAGCAGGGTCAATTGGCGCAGGGTATAGGGTTCGAGCAGCTGACTCATGGCGCACCTCTTCTGGGTTCTATGGGCACTGTTCAACAGTGTTTAGAGCCTAGTCGACAACGGTGGTTTGCACAGGGTTCAGAACATCAAGCGGGGGCCGATTGCCGGCCCCCGTGCTGCAAAAACCTACATTTCGACCTGGGTGCCCAGCTCGATCACGCGGTTTACAGGGAGTTTGAAGAAGCGCAGGTTGCCGTTGGCATTCTTCAACATGAAGGCGAACAGACTTTCGCGCCAGCGCGCCATGCCTTCGATCTTCGACGCGATCACGGTCTCGCGGCTGAGGAAGTAGGTGGTGCGCATCGGGCTGAAATCCAGGTTATCCAGGTGGCACAGTTTCAGCGCCTCAGGCACATCCGGCTCATCGGTAAAACCGAAATGCAGGATCACGCGGAAGAAGCCGTCGCCAAACGAATCCACCTCGAAGCGCCGCTCCACCGGCACCCGAGGAATATCTTCATACACCACTGTCAGCAGCACCACTTGCTCATGCAGCACCTGGTTATGCAGCAGGTTGTGCAACAGCGCGTGGGGCACGGCGTCCGGGCGGGCGGTGAGGAACACCGCGGTGCCCTGCACGCGATGGGGCGGCTGCACGCGGATGCTGCTGATAAAGATCGGCAACGGCAGGCCGCCTTCGTCGAGGCGGTCCACCAGCAATTGCTTGCCGCGCTTCCAGGTGGTCATCAGGATGAACAGCACGATCCCCGCCAGCACCGGGAAGGCGCCGCCCTGGATGATCTTCGGTACGTTGGCAGCAAAGTACAGGCCGTCGACCAACAGGCAGCAGACCAATACCGGCACCGCCAGGATCGGCGGCCATTTCCACAGCAGCAGCATCACCGCCGATACCAGGATGGTGGTCATCAACATGGTGCCGGTCACCGCCACGCCGTAGGCCGAAGCCAGTGCGTTGGAGGACTCGAAGCCCAGCACCAGCAAAATCACGCCGACCATCAGCGACCAGTTCACCGCACCGATGTAGATCTGGCCCTGCTCGGCACTGGAGGTGTGCTGGATATGCATGCGCGGGATGTAGCCCAACTGGATCGCCTGGCGCGTCAGCGAGAACGCACCGGAGATGACCGCCTGGGACGCAATCACCGTGGCCAGGGTGGACAGCACCACCAGCGGGATCAACGCCCAGCTCGGCGCCAGCAGATAGAACGGGTTGCGCGCGGCTTCCGGGTCGCCCAGCAACATCGCGCCCTGGCCGAAATAGTTGAGCACCAGCGCCGGCAGCACCAGCATGAACCAGGCACGGGCGATGGGTTTACGGCCAAAGTGGCCCATGTCGGCATACAGCGCTTCGGCGCCGGTCAGTGCCAGCACCACCGCGCCGAGGATCGCCACGCCGATGCCGGGATGGGCCTGGAAGAAGCGCACGGCCCAGATCGGGTTCATGGCATTGAGCACCTCCGGGTGCAAGGTGATGCCATACACACCGAGACCGCCCAGCACCAGGAACCAGGTCACCATCACCGGCCCGAACAGCTTGCCGATGTGGTCGGTGCCGTGTTTCTGGATCAGGAACAGCGCCACCAGCACGACCAGGGCGATGGGCACGACCCATTTCTCCAGGCCGTCGAATGCCAGTTCCAGGCCTTCCACCGCCGACAACACGGAAATCGCCGGGGTGATCATGCTGTCGCCGTAGAACAACGCCGCCCCGCAGAGGCCGCACACCACCAGGAAGCTGCGCAGCTTCTTGCGCTCCCCCGCCGCCCGACGCGCCAAGGCAGTCAGCGCCATGATGCCGCCCTCGCCCTGGTTGTCGGCGCGCAGCACGAACAACATGTACTTGATCGATACCACCCAGATCAGCGACCAGAAGATCAGCGCCAGGATACCCAGCACACCGTCATGGTTGACCTGAACCCCATAACCACCGTTGAACACCTCTTTAAGGGTGTAGAGCGGGCTGGTCCCAATATCGCCATAAACCACCCCGACCGCTGCCACCAGCATGCCAATCGGCTTTGCAGTGGAATGCGCGGCGCCTGCCGCCGGACTACTTGCCTGACCCATCAACCACTCCTGCCCTTTGACCTGAGGTCTCTTATAAACAACGCTTCTAAGCTGACCCTAGCATGCGCTGTTTTACTTCTCGTAACAGACGTTTTATTGACCTTGGCGTTTTACCTATGGGCAACGGCGCGAAGCATAGCGCAGCACTCGTCGCATTTCCCTGCATAAAGCTGGTCAAGTGCGCTGCCCGTCGCTAGAATTGCGCACTTTTTGATCAGAGGCGCACCAAGCGCCCGTCTACCGCCTCGTCGTGCCCGACTGGCGGCGTCATTTAATACCGAGGTTAGACATGTCCACCACCATCGCAAAAGCCAACCCCAAGGTTGGCTTTGTTTCCCTGGGGTGCCCTAAAGATATTCACCCTACACATTAATCCACTGCCCTCCCTTCGATCAGAACAACCCGCCCAAAGCCGCTGGCTCCCAGTTCATTATCACCAGCTCACCGCTGACCTCAGCCTTCCCCTGCCGCTGGTTGGTCGTGCTGTACCGAATGTCTACGGTCTCAAAATGAAAGCCCTCAAACACCCGACGAATGTCCGGGTGGTCGTTGATGCTGACCATGACCTTGCCCTTGCAGCGCCGCATAAAGTCGGCCATGCGCTCGTAGTTATCAAATGCGAAGTCCACTCCGTAACCTGCGGTCTGCCAGTAAGGCGGGTCCATGTAATGGAAGGTGTGGGCGCGATCATAGCGCTCCGCACACTCCAACCAGGACAGGTTCTCCACGTAGGTGCCAGATAGGCGTTGCCACGCGGCAGATAGGTTCTCCTCGATCCGCAGCAGGTTGATGGCAGGGGCTGTAGTAGCGGTGCCGAACGACTGGCCGGAGACCTTGCCCGCAAAGGCGTGATGCTGCAGGTAGAAGAAACGGGCAGCTCGCTGGATGTCAGTGAGGGTTTCGGGGCGAGTCATTTTTTGCCATTCAAACACCTGCCGCGAGCTGATTGCCCACTTGAACTGGCGCACGAACTCTTCCAGGTGGTTTTGCACAACTCGGTAAAGCGTCACCAGGTCACCGTTTATATCGTTGAGGACTTCAACTGGTGCGGCCTGCGGACGCATGAAGTAGAGCGCGGCGCCGCCGGCAAAGACTTCGACATAGCATTCATGGGGAGGGAAAAGCGGGATAAGTCGGTCGGCCAAGCGGCGTTTTCCGCCCATCCATGGAACGATTGGTACAGACATTTAAACTAGATCCTTACTGTATATATAAACAGTATTCATCATACTTTAATGCTGCCTCCCTGGGTTCAATTAGTGCAAAGAATCTTTGAACCAGTACTCTTCTGTAAGCCACGGTTTATAAGGGCTTTGCCGGTTTTTCGGTTACCAGACCAGATAAATTACCCATCACTTTTTGGATCACACCCAAAAACAAAAATCTCTGATTTTCTGGATTTTCTAATTTTCGTCCCCACGGGCCGGGGGCCTTTGGGTTTGCAGCATTTGGGAGGATCTCAGGCTGATCGTGCAGATGTTTTGCATTCCACTGAAAATCTTTGCAATGAGTGAAAAGGCTGGCTCCCCTACAAGACGCCCGGCCGGCGCGGGCTGCGGGGTTGATTGCACTACCCCACCGCTTTGCACAAAAAAAGCACGCAAAGCCCGTCGGCGGGAGGGGGATAAGTGCTTTTCATGACTATTTTTTTTCAATGAACCGCTTCTGTGTTGTTAAATGTCCTGATGTACCGTCTCGCCGTTGCCGGTTTAACGACTGCAAGGCAGACTCCAAATCCACATGCAAACAAGTGAGCCACTAACATATCTATTGCTTTTCGTACCACTTTTGCATGCGACGATTTATGCATACAGATCAATCATCACTGTAAAAAATTAATCCCACAGCCTTAAATCTAGGAAGACGAATGAGAATTTCGCTGATTGAAAATGGACTTGACTCTTTAAAAAAAGGCTACAGCCACTTGGAAACATACGAGCGCCTACTTGGAGAGCGCGCGGAAGATCCCTTGCGTTTCTCAGCGTTAAAAGACTCTGTACTTTCCATCCAGCATGGAATAGAAATACTTTTCAAGCTTGCATTGAAAGAAAATAACGAACTCCTATTATTTAGTGACATCACAAGGCTTAAACAAGCATTTATAAGCCGTAGGGAAGGAACGATAAACGAGCTATACGAAGCCGACGGCGTACACACCATAACATTCAAAGAGTCAATTGACCGACTCAAAGATATATGCGGCTTTGCCATGACGGACAAATTCAAAAAAACTCTATTAAAAGTTGAAGGCTGGAGAAATAGCATCACACATAGCGCAGTACTATTACGGGAGAACGAAGTTTCAAGAGTACTAATCAACCTCCTATCAGATCTTGATAACTTCTTCGGCCCAGTGATTGGCGCACCATATTTAGAGGGCCAAGGCAGAACAGACTTAGACCGGGCATATCGCCTTACCAAAGCGGTATATGGAGAGCTAGACAACAAAATAAAGGCTATTACTGTTGAGCGCCTGATTCATGCATTGCAAGTAAACAATATAAAAAACGTAACTGCGCCAGATGTTTTTTTGATAAGCGAACCAAAGAAAGCGCACTCCATTCTACAGCTTATACAGGGAGACGAAATAACCTATGGTTGCGACTTCATAAACGGCCACTGCTCTGGTCTAGCTAGCATCGTAGACTTCTCGAAAGATGGCATCCTAACTATGGACACCATCGACAACCATACCAAATATCAGTTCAAATTGGCCGCAATAGTAGTATACATTCCAAAAATACAAGACGACCAATCACCTCTAATTTTTATATACGGGCAAAACACAGACACTCAAGGCGACCAACCATACTTACGAAAACATAGCACCTGCACACTCCAGCATGGCATAACATTAGATAATGACAACACCGAACTATGGGAAGCCGAAAACTTCGAGCAATCTAACAAAGATTTCAGCTCTGACGCCCCTGTACTTCCGCCACATCAAGAAACAATTCGATTCCTATCAGAGGGTCCAATTTGTTTCATGAACGTCCAACAACTTGATTTCGGCTCTGCTCAATACCTTTTAAGTAAAGAACACTTCCCTCATCCAGACGATTTATACAACGCCTTTAAAAAAGATCTAGAAACACCATAACACTGCAGCAAAACTTATAGAAAGCAGGAGCCAAGGATGGACTCCTACGAACTCCATTGCAGCACCAGACAACTAATACTCATGCTACACCTTCTTTTCTTCCACCATTATATCCGCAGGCTTTAAGTCCTCACTACCCTCGACCAAAAAGGAGTCATATCCAACGCTCAAACCAATTAATCTATAGAACAAATCTAGACAACTTTCTATGTCTAAAAAAAATTGATTGGTAGTCACCGGGTCCGACTCTGAGTTTCCGGCATGGGCGAGTGAGTGGCGTAGATCATTCCAGCTTTTCACATGAGTAGTTTCTATAACACCTTCCTTCTCCAATACTCTTAATATATTAGGAGCGCTAAGCTTTTTCATAGCTCCCAATACATTTTTAATGCGAGAATTAGTACTACCTGGAAGCTTCAAAGACTTTATTAGTTTCTTGCTATGACGTACCTCCCCCAAAACACGTTCTGAAGGCACCCTACCCTCAGAAAAGTAATTGTTCACAAGCCCTTCAATATTCACAGTCAAAACTAAAGCAGCCACATCTCCAATCCTACTAGAAACATGATACAGGCGGCGCCAGTAATATACTAAATGACGATGCTCCTCCTGACGATTATTGACATAGCAATTCACGAAAGATACTAACTTAGCGATCTTATATGGAAATACATCCACAAGAGGCTTTATCATACCAAGCCCCTTTACATCCGGCCTTCCGCTAATGAACGACCTAGTAACACCGTTATTATACAACCTATAATACGCAGGCCACGCATCCCGTCCAATTGCAATACTGATCGACTCAGAAATAGTCATGAGTAGCTCATGATCTATTTCCCTAATGCTGCTCTCAACCTCAAGCTCCAAATGCTTAGCCTTCTGCGAAAGCTTTAATTTTGCTCCATCAATTTCAAAATCAAGTGCAGATACTGAACTGGAACCGTCAGATTGGTCTTGCCACTTATTAAACGGCATGCGAAATTTTCCAGCAATAACAGCACTGGCAATGCTAATCCCGTCTAAATCTGAACGAGGGTGACTACGCTCAGTACGAATATCGGGAATTTGAAACTCGACTATGGTTCCATGAGAAGTCATCCTTAACCCGTCATATATATAGAGACGCGGAGCCACCCAAATATTTCCTGAAGAGTCTATGGCACGCAGTGAAAAATAATCTGATTCAGGCACAATTCCAGTTTGACTATACAACCCATACCGTATCATCTGGCTCATAGAGCTTTTCTTTGTAGTGTCGTACATCTTTAACGAAAGCTGCCCATCTGATTGAGTTTCAATGCTTCCAGGACCACAGAATATAAATGGAGACTCATCAACATTCTGCATTAGAGTAATTTCAAAGCACTCAATAACCAGACTTCTACTTACCAGACTTTCAATATCAGCACTATTAAACCGCATACAACCACCCAAGCCCTATAGTGGCAAAAGCATCCACTGCTTCACCTCAGAGGGTTATATGCTTAAGTCCTATGGAAAGCAAAGTCGCATCAGCGGACATCTTCTGGAAGCTACTAGCGTCCAATGGGCTTGGACTTGACCCAGGAGCGTGCGTGTGTACCGACAATAGGCGATTCATCTCAGATACCAAGTCAATCAACTCGCATAAGACTCTCAACGAGTTTACCTCTACAGAACCAACCCAGCTTTTTGGCGAGACCATGCTCTGACTAATCCCGGAAACGCTCTCGCGCAGCCCCTGAATCCGTTCCTCCATATCACCACCCACCGTGGCGTTATGCTTCTGCCCCACCACCAGGTTCAAATCCCGTCCGGTCGCCTGGTGCAGATCATCCACCGCCGCCAGGCTCGCAGATCCGCCTGACAGCAGCTTGAGTGCGCCCAGCGCCTCGATCTTCTTGATCCCACCCACTGACTCGGTTGAATGGTCGTCCACCGTCCTGGTGTGGCTCTGGAAGCTCTCGGTGTTCTCCATTGCCTCCACTTCCCGCTGGACCGCCTTGTCCTGGATCTTGCCGTCCGTTTGGCGTAGCCAGTTGCCGTCCGCGTCGACGCGCTGCTGGCAGGCTTCGCTGTGCTGCCACACCTGGTCGCCTTTCGGCACACTTGGCAGGGTCAGGCCGTGGGGCAGCACCGTCTGGATATAGGGCTTGTGCGGCAACCCATACGCAAAGCACACCACAACCGTGGTGCCCTCCTCCGGGAAGGCATAGAAGCCCATTTCGTCGCCACCAACCGGCACAGGCAGCGGCACGCCAGACAGCACCGGCAGGCTCGCGTCCACCTCTCCGTCCGGGCCGAGCACCTGCAGGTCAACGCCAAAGCGCGGCCGGAAGTCGTCACAGACGCCGGCGCCGGCAGGTGCATCAGGCACGGCAATCACCTTGGCGAACCGTGGCAGGTGATAGCCACCGGTCAATTCGGGAAACTGGCGTTCTACCGCTCGTTTTATTGCGTCTTCCATTTCAATGCCATCTGAGTGCCGGCCAGCGTCACCGAAGTGACCCGCTCGCCCTGGTTGATTGTCGCGCCTGGGCGCATGCCTGGGAGCGCCGCGATCATGGCGCTCTGGTTGTCCTGGTAGCCGTCGAACAGCTCGGTGGGCAGCTGCAGGGGCGCACGGGCGCTGAAAAAGCTATCGGCCCACTTGCCCACGAACACTTCGCCGTTGCCCTGTTGCTGCCAGATCAAGTCGTCGATAGAGAAAACCCGAGCCAGGCTGTCCATCGCCTCGTAGCCGGTGGCCAGGCTGTAGAAGAACGGGGCTTTGACCCGCGTGTATGAGCTGTCCGGCACGCGGAGTTTCAAGTCCGTGTGCTTGCTTATCTTTTCAAGTACGGCGCGCAGATCGAAGCGGCACTGGTTCAGCACCCACTACTCACTAACGTGCTGTGCTTCGCCTAGCTGATGTCGGCGCTGCTCAGCTACTCTGTTGACCTAGGTTTGAACGCTGGAAGATTCCGATCGGAAATTAGATGCCCCAAAAGGCACCTTCTGTTTTCGACAGACGGCTCGAAGAATGCCGCTGAGGTTGTGCAAGCACTGACTGAAGAGTATCCGTAGGCAATCGCAAATCCTGCAGCGCAGCACTCGTCGCATTTCCCTGCATAAAGCTGGTCAAGTGCGCTGCCCGTCGCTAGAATTGCGCACTTTTTGATCAGAGGCGCACCAAGCGCCCGTCTACCGCCTTGTCGTGCCCGACTGGCGGCGTCATTTAATACCGAGGTTAGACATGTCCACCACCATCGCAAAAGCCAACCCCAAGGTTGGCTTTGTTTCCCTGGGGTGCCCGAAGGCACTCGTCGACTCCGAGCGCATCCTCACGCAACTGCGTATGGAAGGCTATGACGTCGTGTCCACTTACCAGGACGCCGATGTGGTGGTGGTCAACACCTGCGGTTTCATCGATTCGGCCAAGGCTGAGTCCCTGGAAGTGATCGGCGAAGCCATCAAGGAAAACGGCAAGGTTATCGTGACCGGCTGCATGGGCGTGGAAGAAGGCAATATCCGCAACGTGCACCCGAGCGTGCTGGCCGTGACCGGTCCGCAGCAGTATGAGCAGGTGGTCAACGCCGTGCACGAGGTGGTGCCGCCGCGCCAGGATCACAATCCGTTGATCGACCTGGTACCGCCACAGGGCATCAAGCTGACCCCGCGTCACTATGCGTACCTGAAGATTTCCGAAGGCTGCAACCACAGTTGCAGCTTCTGCATCATCCCGTCGATGCGCGGCAAGTTGGTCAGCCGTCCGGTCGGTGATGTGCTGGACGAGGCCCAACGCCTGGTCAAATCTGGCGTGAAAGAGCTGTTGGTGATCTCCCAGGACACCAGCGCCTACGGCGTCGACGTGAAGTACCGCACCGGTTTCTGGAACGGCGCGCCGGTGAAAACCCGCATGACCGAACTGTGCGAAGCCTTGAGCAGCCTGGGTGTGTGGGTGCGCCTGCACTACGTTTACCCGTACCCGCACGTGGACGAGCTGATCCCGCTGATGGCCGCCGGCAAGATCCTGCCGTACCTGGACATCCCGTTCCAGCACGCCAGCCCGAAAGTCCTGAAAGCCATGAAACGCCCGGCCTTCGAAGACAAGACCCTGGCGCGTATCAAGAACTGGCGCGAGATCTGCCCGGAGCTGATCATCCGTTCCACCTTCATCGTCGGCTTCCCTGGCGAAACCGAAGAAGACTTCCAGTACCTGCTGGACTGGCTGACCGAAGCGCAACTGGACCGCGTAGGCTGCTTCCAGTACTCGCCGGTGGAAGGCGCCCCGGCCAACCTGCTGGACCTGGCCGTGGTGCCGGACGACGTCAAGCAAGACCGTTGGGAGCGCTTCATGGCGCACCAGCAGGCGATCAGCTCGGCGCGCCTGCAACTGCGCATCGGCAAGGAAATCGAAGTGTTGATCGACGAAGTCGACGAGCAAGGCGCCGTTGGCCGTTGCTTCTTCGATGCGCCGGAGATCGACGGTAACGTGTTTATCGACGATGCCAGCGGTTTGAAGCCGGGCGACAAGGTCTGGTGCACCGTGACCGATGCCGACGAATACGACCTGTGGGCTGAAAAGCGCGACTGATGCGGTAAAGATTTGAAAAAGCCCTGCTTCTGGACAAGATGCAGGGCTTTTTTACGTCTATCGTTTTGCCCATCGGCATCAATCATCGGCAAGGGGCAGCGGGCATGCGTCAGCATTCGGTTATCTACACACCTAACGTCAGCGACTACCCGCAGTTGGCGCAGATCTGGGAGACCTCGGTGCGGGCGACCCATGATTTCCTGCCGGACAGTTACATCGTGTTGCTAAAAGACTTGGTGCTGACGCGCTATCTGGACACCGTCATGCTGATCTGCACCAAAGACCCGCGCCAACGCATCACCGGGTTTGCCGGGGTGGCGGCGGGCAAGGTGGAGATGTTGTTTATCGACCCGCAGTACCGGGGCCAGGGCCTTGGTCGGCAACTTCTGCGCTATGCCATTGAACACATGAATGCCGATGAACTGGACGTGAATGAGCAGAACCCACAGGCCCTGGGCTTCTACTTCAAGCAGGGCTTCGAGGTGATCGGACGGACAGAGCATGATGGTCTCGGGCAACCGTACCCTTTGCTGCACATGCGTTTGCGCTCTTCTGTGGGAACTGGCTTGTCGGACCCCACAAAAAACCACAGCACCGAAATGGGGCCGGGATTAACCGGCCCCACACAGGTACAATAGCCGCCCCCTTTTGTTACGGCCCTTGTCATGACTGACCCCATACGCCTCTCCAAACGCCTTATCGAACTGGTCGGTTGCTCCCGTCGGGAGGCTGAGCTGTTCATCGAAGGCGGCTGGGTCTCGGTGGACGGTGAAGTGATCGACGAGCCGCAGTTCAAGGTCACCACCCAGAAGGTCGAACTCGACCCCGAGGCCAAGGCCACCGCGCCGGAGCCTGTGACCATCCTGCTGCACGCCCCGGCCGGCGTAGACGCCGAGACCGCACTGGCCTCGATCAGCGCCGAAACCCTGTCCGAAGAACACCGTTTCGGCAAACGCCCGCTAAAAGGCCACTTCCTGCGCCTGACAGCCAGCGCCGACCTGCAAGCCAAGGCCAGTGGTCTGCTGGTGTTTACCCAGGACTGGAAGATTCTGCGCAAGTTGACCGCCGATGCCGCCAAGATCGAGCAGGAATACGTGGTGGAGGTCGAAGGCGACATGGTTGCCCACGGCCTCAACCGCCTGAACCACGGCCTGACGTACAAAGGCAAGGAACTGCCGGCGGTCAAAGCCAGCTGGCAGAACGAAAACCGCCTGCGCTTTGCGATGAAGAACCCGCAGCCGGGCGTGATCGCACTGTTCTGCGAAGCGGTTGGCCTGAAGGTCATCGCCATTCGTCGTATCCGCATCGGTGGCGTGTCCATCGGCAAAGTGCCGGTCGGCCAGTGGCGCTACCTGTCCACCAAAGAAAAGTTCTAAACCGCCGCCCTTTTCTCGACACCGCCTGTTTTCGGCGGTGTCCCCAGTTGAATACCAGGATTACCCACCATGATTCACAACGACGTACTGCGTAGCGTGCGCTACATGCTCGACATCAGCGACAACAAGATGGTCGAGATCATCAAGCTCGGCGGCATGGACGTGACCAAGGACGACCTGCTGACCTACCTCAAGAAGGACGAGGAAGAAGGCTTCGTGTTCTGCCCGGATGAAGTCATGGCGCACTTCCTCGATGGCCTGGTGATCTTCAAGCGTGGCAAGGACGAAAGCCGTCCGCCGCAGCCGATCGAGACTCCGGTGACCAACAACATCATCCTCAAGAAACTGCGCGTGGCCTTCGAACTGAAAGAAGACGACATGCACGCCATCCTCAAGGCCGCTGAGTTCCCGGTGTCCAAGCCTGAGCTGAGCGCGTTGTTCCGCAAGTTCGGCCACACCAACTACCGCACCTGCGGCGACCAGTTGCTGCGTAACTTCCTCAAGGGCCTGACCCTGCGAGTGCGTGCGTAAGCCATGAGCTACAACGTCTCGCCCGTCGGCTTTGTGCGCTCCTGCTTCAAGGAGAAGTTCGCCATCCCGCGCCAACCGCAACTGGCGCCAGCCGCTCGGGGCGTGCTGGAACTGGTGGCGCCGTTCGACGGCGGCGAGGCGGTACAGGGCCTGGAGCAGGTCAGCCATGTGTGGCTGCTGTTCCTGTTCCACCAGGCCCTGGAAGACAAACCGCGCCTGAAAGTGCGCCCGCCGCGCTTGGGTGGCAACACCTCCATGGGCGTGTTTGCCACCCGCGCGACCCACCGGCCCAATGGTATTGGTCAGTCGGTGGTAAAGCTGGACAAGGTCGAGCCGGGGCGGCTGTGGATTTCCGGGATTGATCTGCTCGATGGCACGCCGGTGCTGGACATCAAGCCTTATGTGCCCTATGCCGACATTATCGACACCGCCACCAACAGCATGGCCAGCGGCGCGCCGGCACTGATTCCCGTGCAGTGGCTGAAGACCGCCTTGCACCAGGCACAGGGCCACGCCCAGCGGCTGGATGAGCCGTTGGTGGCGTTGATTGAGCAGTGTCTGGCGCAGGACCCGCGGCCGGCATATCAGACGCCAGGGCCGGAGCGGGAGTACGGTGTGCAGTTCTGGGATGTGGATGTGCGCTGGCACTATCCTGAAGCTGGAACCATATGCGTGCTGGAAGTGCTTGCAGCTGAATAAAGCGCAAACCAAATGTGGGAGCGGGCTTGCTCGCGAATACGGTGGTTCAGTCAATACAGCTGTGACTGACACACCGCATTCGCGAGCAAGCCCGCTCCCACATTTTTGGATCTGCGTTGTTACTGACCCAGTATTACTTCTCGACGAATGCACGCTCGATCAAGTAGTCACCCGGCTCACGCATCCGCGGCGAAACCTTCAGGCCGAAGCTGTTCAGCACTTCGCTGGTCTCGTCCAACATGCTTGGGCTGCCGCACAGCATGGCGCGGTCGTCCTCGGGGTTGATCGGTGGCAGGCCGATGTCGCGGAACAGCTTGCCGCTGCGCATCAGGTCGGTCAGGCGGCCTTCGTTTTCGAACGGCTCGCGGGTCACGGTTGGGTAGTAGATCAACTTCTCACGCAGGGCCTCGCCGAAGAACTCGTTCTGCGGCAGGTGCTCGGTGATGAATTCGCGGTAGGCGACTTCGTTGACGTAACGCACGCCGTGGCACAGGATCACTTTCTCGAAACGCTCGTAGGTTTCCGGGTCCTGGATCACGCTCATAAATGGCGCGAGGCCAGTACCGGTGCTGAGCAGGTACAGGTGCTTGCCCGGCTTCAAATCGTCAAGCACCAGGGTGCCTGTCGGTTTTTTGCTGATGATGATCTCGTCGCCTTCCTTCAAGTGTTGCAATTGGGAAGTCAGCGGGCCATCCGGCACCTTGATGCTGAAGAACTCCAGATGCTCTTCCCAGTTCGGGCTGGCGATGGAGTAAGCGCGCATGAGCGGGCGGCCGTTGGGCTGTTGCAGGCCGATCATCACGAACTGACCGTTCTCGAAGCGCAGGCCCGGATCGCGGGTGCACTTGAAGCTGAACAGAGTGTCGTTCCAGTGATGAACACTGAGGACACGCTCGTGGTTCATGTTGCTCATGTACGGGGGACTCCTGGAAATGGGTCTGCGCAGTATTGAGGCGCGCAATTGCACCGCATTCTAATCGCGGCGACAATATCTGTTAACTGGATTATTAAGATAAGGGTTATCGGTTATATCGATATGCGATTTACTCTCCGTCAACTGCAAGTCTTCGTCGCCGTCGCCCAGCAGGAAAGCGTCTCACGCGCTGCTGGCCTTCTGGCCTTATCTCAATCCGCCGCCAGCACCTCGATCACCGAGCTGGAGCGCCAATCCAGCTGCCAATTGTTCGACCGCGCAGGCAAACGCCTGAGCCTCAACGCCCTCGGCCATCAGCTGTTACCCCAGGCGGTGGCGCTGCTGGACCAGGCCAAGGAGATCGAGGACCTGCTCAACGGCAAGTCCGGCTTCGGTTCCCTGGCGGTCGGTGCCACGCTGACCATCGGCAATTACCTGGCGACCCTGCTGATCGGCAGCTTCATGCAGCAGCATCCCGAGAGCCAGGTGAAGCTGCATGTGCAGAACACTGCGCATATCGTGCACCAGGTAGCGCATTACGAAATTGATCTGGGTCTAATCGAAGGCGACTGCAGCCACCCGGATATCGAGGTGCAGACCTGGGTCGAGGACGAACTGGTGGTGTTCTGCGCCCCGCAACATCACCTGGCCAAGCGTGGCGTGGCGTCCATGGACGAGCTGACCCATGAAGCGTGGATCCTGCGCGAACAGGGCTCGGGCACGCGCCTGACGTTTGACCAGGCCATGCGCCATCACCGCAGCGCGCTGAACATCCGTCTGGAGTTGGAGCACACCGAGGCGATCAAACGCGCGGTAGAGTCAGGCCTGGGGATCGGCTGCATTTCCCGGCTGGCGCTGCGCGATGCGTTCCGCCGCGGCAGCCTGGTACCCGTGGAAACCCCGGACCTGGACCTGGCCCGGCAGTTCTATTTCATCTGGCATAAACAGAAATACCAGACCTCAGCCATGCGCGAGTTTCTGGAACTGTGCCGCGCCTTTACCGCAGGGGTTCAGCGCAGCGACGAGATCGTGTTGCCGAGCATTGCCTGATCGTTAGATCAGGATCACGGCCCACACCAGGGTGATCATGGTCAGCGCAACGAATTGCGCAGCGCTGCCCATATCCTTGGCGTTTTTCGACAAGGGGTGACGGTCCAGGGAAATCCGGTCGATGGCCGCTTCCACCGCGGAGTTGAGCAACTCGACAATCAAGGCCAGCAGGCATACCGCGATCAACAAGGCGCGTTCCACCCGGCTGACGTGCAGGAAGAAACTCAATGGGATCAGGATCACGTTGAGCAACACCAACTGGCGGAAGGCCGCCTCGCCGGTGAAGGCCGCACGCAGGCCGTCCAGGGAATAGCCCCCTGCATTGAAGATACGTTTGATACCGGTTTGACCCTTGAAAGGCGACATAGACGTAGGCAACTGAACCAAAGAAGTGGGGAAACTAGATCACGCCAAGTCAAAAAAGCGTGAAGCGGCTACAACTTAATGCTGTGAAATTGACTCAAGTTGTTGCAAGAGCAGCGCCGCCTGGGTCCGGGTACGCACCCCCAACTTACGGAAGATCGCGGTAACGTGGGCCTTGATGGTCGCTTCCGACACGCTCAGCTCATAGGCAATCTGTTTGTTCAACAAGCCTTCGCACACCATCGTCAGCACGCGGAACTGCTGGGGCGTCAGACTGGCCAGGCCATCGCGGGCGGCCTTGGCTTCGTCGGACACATTGATTTCTTCAAACGCCTGCGGCGGCCAGGACACGTCGCCGTCCAGCACCCTGCGCACGGCCTTCTGAATATCTTCCATGGCGCTGGATTTTGGAATGAAACCGCTGGCGCCAAATTCCTTGGAACGCACCACCACGTCGGCTTCTTCCTGGGCCGATACCATCACCACCGGAATCTGCGGGTATTGCCCACGCAACAGCACCAGCCCCGAAAAACCGTAGGCACCCGGCATGTTCAGGTCGAGCAGCACCAGGTCCCAATCGGATTTTTCGGTGAGACGGGCTTCCAGCTCGGCAATGCTGGCCACTTCGACCAGGCGCACATCCGGGCCAAGGCCCAGGGTCACTGCCTGGTGCAGGGCGCTGCGAAACAGCGGATGGTCATCGGCTATCAGGATTTCGTATGTGGCCATTGATTAAATGATCCTGTTTTTTATGGGAGCCCTGATGGGTTCAGGGTTCACCAGTACACAAGATGACAGCCAGGCAGCCATCACCAGAGGGCACGTTCAGCGTCGAAAACACCTTGAACGACGTTGAAAAATTCACGCTTACGCCCAATCGGCGCCCAGCATGCCCAGCGTAGCCTGGGGGGTCAAGTACTACGCCCGTGGGCATTTTAGCGGGTTGCGGGCTCAAGGTGCCATCATGCAAACGTCGTCTGGCTATACCGCTGGGATATAGGGTGCAAGACGAGTATGGACGATGTCTGCCGGGTCCAGCGGCAGTTGGAACTTGGCCGCCAGGTAGTGGGTGCTGAACACATCGAGGTAAGCGTCCAGCACCTCGCTGGCGACGCCGTCGTCGGCCAGCTCCAGACATAGCGCCGCCACTTCAGCGGTGCAGAAATGATCATCACGCTTGGAGCGCCGCAGCTTGTAGCGTGACAGTTGCTCGGGCGCCAGGCTCAGTACCGGCAAATGCTCCAGGTACGGGCTTTTGCGGAACATCTTGCGCGCCTCACTCCAGGTGCCATCGAGCAGGATGAACAGCGGGCGCTTGCCCTCCTCCACCCGCACCTCGCTGACGACACGCTCAGGGGCGACGAATTCGCCGGGGAACACGATATACGGCTGCCACTGCGGATCGGCCAGCAAGGTCAGCAAATCGGGGTCGACTTCGGTGCGCGACCAGGCGAACGCGGTGGTGTCTTCAATCACATCGGCGATCAGCCAGCCGGTGTTGCTGGGTTTCATCGGCTCGACGTCATGCATCAACAGGCACATGGCGGAACGGGCCTCGACCTTGGGGCGCCAGGCGCACAGACAGTACTCGGGGATGACCCGGCAGCCGCTGCAGCGTTCGGCACGGGAGCCACGGTTGAGGAACGGCCTGACGGCACGTGCCAGGCGCTGTGTACGCAGGCGGGAGACGGCGTGACTCATAGGGTGCGCCGTTGGGACGGGTAAATCGACACGGTGAAAACTCGTGGAGGGCTTCAAGTGGCGGCAGTCTACCAGCGATACGCCTGGCTGTAGTGGCAAGGGCTCACCTATAATTGCGCGCCACTGAACGCACAGCGCAGTGGTTGGTCTATGCACCAGTACCCGAATCAGGAGATTTTCATGTTGCGTTCCATGCTGCGCCTTGCCGCCCCGTCCATCGCCCTTGCGCTGGTATTGCCCGTGGGCGCCCAGGCGGCCTCGCTGCTGGAGGCCCAAATGAACCGCAAGCTGCAAAGCGTCGCGGCGGAGAGCAACAAAGACCTGCCCCGGGAAATCGACGAAAAAACCCTCGAGGTCGCCTACACCGTCGAAGGCATGCAACTGATCGATCACCTCAGTGTACTGCCCGACCGTGCTGAGCAGATGCGTGCCAACCCCAAGGCGGTGTACTTCCAACTGGGCCAAGCCGTGTGCCTGAACAAGGGTTACCGCGAGCTGATGGCCAAGGGTGCGGTGATGCGCTATGAAATCACCGAGAACAAGACCAACCGTCCGGTGGCGTCGGTGAAATTCGTCGAAGCGGATTGCCCTGCACCGGCTGCCGCGAAGAAGAAAAAGTAAGCCTGGCGTGACCCTCGCGCGCTGCTGCCCAGCGGCGCGCACTCCCCCGTTTCAATTCTCCTGCACCGGCTAGACTGCGTGGTGAGCGACCAATAAGCGGTTGCCAGCCAAGGGTTTTTCGGCTCATGATCGAGCCATCCCTCCCGTCCATTCCCAGCGTTTCTCTTAGCTGTTTTGTCACATTTTCAGGGCAAAAGAGGGTTGCCCACCTGCGGTATGCAGCGACACATGCAGTGTCGTGGCCTTCGACGAACCTCTCGTCGAGCACCCGGGCCCTGTGTAGAAGGAGAAGTTGAATGCCTTACGAATCGAATGAGCAACTGCTCCGTCATTTTGAACAACACGGAGCCGACCTTGCGCAGCAAGTCGACGCTCAACTCCAGCTGATTGCTCCGAACAGCCCGAATATCCCCCTTTATCGCGACATGATGCTCACCGTTCTGCGCATGGCCCAGGACGACCGCGACCGTTGGAACGCGAAGATCACCTTGCAGGCCATCCGCGAACTGGATAACGCCTTTCGCGTGCTGGAACAGTTCAAGGGACGACGCAAAGTCACGGTGTTTGGTTCGGCACGTACCCCGGCTGAAAGCCCCCTGTATGCCTTGGCCCGCGAAGTCGGCACGTTGCTCGCCCAATCGGAGCTGATGGTGATCACTGGCGGCGGCGGTGGCATCATGGCCGCCGCCCACGAAGGCGCTGGCCTGGAACATAGCCTCGGTTTCAACATCAACCTACCCTTCGAGCAGCACGCCAACCCGACCATTGATGGCACCGACAACCTGCTGTCTTTTCACTTTTTCTTTACGCGCAAGCTGTTCTTCGTCAAGGAGGCCGATGCGCTGGTGTTGTGCCCGGGCGGGTTCGGCACCCTGGATGAAGCGTTGGAAGTGCTGACACTGATCCAGACCGGCAAAAGCCCATTGGTGCCCGTTGTGTTGCTGGACGCGCCAGGTGGCAGCTTCTGGCAAGGCGCCCTGGACTTTATCCGCAGCCAGCTGGAAGCCAATCGCTATATCCTGCCTACCGACCTCAAGCTGGTACGCCTGGTTTACAGCGCCGAAGAAGCAGTGGCCGAGATCAATCAGTTTTACGCCAACTTCCACTCAACACGTTGGTTGAAGCGCGAGTTTGTGATGCGCATGAACCACCCACTCAGTGACCGTGCCCTGGCCCATTTGCAGAGTGAGTTTGCCAGCCTGCGATTGAGCGGGGAGTTCCAGCAACTCGCCTACACCGCTGAAGAGCATGATGAGCCACGGTTCAGCCATTTGACGCGTTTGGTGTTTAACTTCAATGGCCGCGATCAGGGCCGTTTGCGAGAGTTGGTGGATTACATCAACTTGCCGGAAAACTGGGCACAGGCTCAGGGGAAGACGCAGCAGCGGGTAGCGCCGGAGCCGGCTTGAGTTTTTGAGTGCAAAAAAAAGGCCCACTATTTTCATAGTGGGCCTTTTTTGTGGCGCTGGGATGAAACATTCGGGGCCGCTACGCAGCCCAGCGGGAGCAAGCGCCCTCGCCATGACAAGCCCTTGCAAAATCCCAACTCAGTCGTCCATGTCCCGGCCACTCAACAGGCGGCTGATCATCTCCATCGAAAACCCGCGATAGCTCAGGAAACGCCCCTGTTTCGCACGCTCCTTGGCATCGATCGGCAGATGACCAGAGAACTTGCGACGCCAGGTGTCTTCCAACTGCGCCTGCCAACTGATACCGCATTCACGCAGGGCAAGGTCGATGTCGGCACGTTGCAGGCCGCGCTGGCTGAGTTCTTCACGAATCCGCGCCGGACCGTAGCCAGAGCGCGCTCGGTAGGAAACAAAACTTTCAAGGTAACGGGATTCCGACAACAGCCCCTCTTCCGTTAATCGGTCGAGGGCCGTGTCGATCATCTCGGGCTCCGCACCGCGCTGACGCAGCTTACGCGTCAGCTCGACTCGACCATGCTCGCGGCGAGCGAGCAGGTCCATTGCAGTGCGCCGAACGGCAACGAGTGTATCCAGTACAACTGTCATCGTTTGCTTCAGATATCAGTGTCGGCTTCTTCCACTTCTTCAACCGGCTCGCGGTTTGCAGCAGCCTTCACATCTGGCGCTGCGGTCAGCAGCTTGTCGCGGATCTGCTTCTCGAGCGTGGCCGCGATGTCCGGGTTGTCCGCCAGGAACTTGGCCGAGTTGGCCTTGCCCTGACCGATCTTGCTGCCGTTATAGGCATACCAGGCACCGGATTTCTCGACGAAGCCGTGCAGCACGCCCAGGTCGATCATCTCGCCGTTCAGGTAGATACCCTTGCCGTAGAGAATCTGGAACTCGGCCTGACGGAAAGGCGGGGCTACTTTGTTCTTCACGACCTTGACGCGGGTTTCGCTACCGACAACCTCGTCACCTTCCTTCACCGCGCCAGTACGGCGGATGTCCAGACGGACCGAAGCGTAGAACTTCAACGCGTTACCACCAGTGGTGGTTTCCGGGCTGCCGAACATCACGCCGATCTTCATACGGATCTGGTTGATGAAGATCACCAGGCAGTTCGCGTTCTTGATGTTACCGGTGATTTTACGCAGCGCCTGGGACATCAGGCGGGCTTGCAGGCCCACGTGCA
The DNA here is from genome assembly GCF_030687535.1 of Pseudomonas sp. FP2335. Taxonomy (NCBI): domain Bacteria; kingdom Pseudomonadati; phylum Pseudomonadota; class Gammaproteobacteria; order Pseudomonadales; family Pseudomonadaceae; genus Pseudomonas; species Pseudomonas sp. FP2335. Next base: position 1,372,313 of record NZ_CP117437.1, on the reverse strand, counting down.
TGTCGCCCATTTCGCCTTCGATTTCAGCCTTTGGCACCAATGCAGCCACGGAGTCGACCACGATCACGTCGATGGCGTTGGAGCGCACCAGCATGTCGGTGATTTCCAGGGCTTGCTCACCGGTATCCGGCTGGGACACCAGCAGGTCGTCAACGTTGACGCCCAGCTTGCCGGCGTATTCAGGGTCCAGGGCGTGCTCGGCATCGACGAACGCGCAGGTGGCGCCCATTTTTTGCGCCTGGGCAATCACCGACAGGGTCAGGGTGGTTTTACCGGAAGATTCAGGACCGTAGATTTCAACGATACGGCCTTTTGGCAGGCCGCCAATGCCGAGCGCGATGTCCAGACCCAGAGAGCCCGTGGAAATAGCCGGGATCGCCTGACGGTCGTGATCGCCCATACGCATTACGGCACCCTTGCCGAATTGACGTTCGATCTGACCCAGGGCCGCAGCCAAGGCTTTCTTCTTGTTGTCGTCCATTAAAGTCCTCACGTAATCAATAAGGCCTGACGGCCAACACCTGTATAAGTAGACAGTATTGTTCCACAAAGATCGGGGATCGCCTACCCCTGATTTTCTATTTCTGCTGCAGCTCGTCGCAACAAGCCCTCTAGCGCGGCCTTTACCGTTTGTCGGCGGACCTCGTCGCGGTTGCCGCTGAAGTGCGCCAGTTCCGCCGTGACCTCGTCGCCAACGCCAAAAGCCAGCCACACGGTGCCCACCGGTTTGTCCGGCGAACCGCCGTCCGGCCCGGCCACACCGCTGACCGCCACGGCAAATCGCGCCAGGCTTTTTTCCTGGGCGCCACGGACCATCGCTTCCACCACTTCCTGGCTGACGGCGCCCACTTTGGGAAACAACGTCTCCGGCACATTCAACTGCCGGGTCTTCTGACGATTGGAATAGGTGACATAACCCGCTTCGAACCAGGACGAACTCCCCGGAATCCGCGTGATCGCTTCGGCAATACCGCCGCCGGTGCAGGACTCGGCAGTGGTGACATGAGCATTGAGCACCTGTAAACGGCGTCCCAGTTCAGCGGCCAGTTGAGTGATTTCCTTCACGGTCGTCTCCGGAGATAGGCAGGGGATTCGTCTACCCTACAGCAGCCCATCGGCCATGCAAGTTACAGATTGCATCAGGAGACTAAAGCGCGGGTGAAACGCCTAACACCGCCTGCGCCCGCGCCCACAACCGCAAGCGGTCCTCCAAGCCATTGAGCCCACCGTTGATCCGTCGCGTAATGGTGTTGAACTGGTCTTTGTCAGCCAGTTCATTCAACCCATTGCTCTGCCAGAACCACGCAGCGGATTCGCATGCCCATTGCGCCTGCTCCAACAAGTGCGGGTGCAGCAACAACCGCTCATCGCCGAATACTGCGCGGCTGCACGCCAGGTAATTGCGGCGGCCCGTCACCTGAATCAACCCCCTCCCCCGGTACTTCTGGCCATCGCCGTCCGCCTCGGGGCTATTGCCCAGGCGGACGGCCAAAATGCCGGTGTCGTATTGACTCAAATATTGATCACTGCCGAGTTCACGCACGTAACGCAGCTCGCCGGACTCATGGGCGATTTGTGCGAGAAAGGCCGCGATGCGCCGAGGACTGTTGATCTCGTATCGCGCACAAGCGGCATTTAGCGCGGGCAAAAAAATGCCCGCTCTCAGACGGGCTCCAGGCATGATTTGAATCAATTCCTGCAGTGTCATTAACATCAGCGCCCTCCCGAAAACACGCTATATCGACAATCCACCCGCCGTGATCGCACTGCGGTAGCCCGTTGCCGGGTCCCCCTCGTTCACCACCTTGGTGATCGACCATAGCCCCTGCATATACAAAGGCCAGGTTTCATCCAGCCGCAACAGACCTTCGGCGGCCAATAACGGGTTGCCAGGGCAATCGACCTGCAACTCCAACCCTTCACGGCCGACGCGGCGCAACTCAGCTTCGGCCACGGCGCGGGCCTCGGCTTCGTTCTGGCAACGCTGGCGCAAGGTCTTGAACGGTGCAATACCGATCTGGACCACCTGCTGCTTGCCGCCGCCGCTGTCCCACCACGTCACGCGACAGCCCTGGTAGCTAGAGCGGGTATTCTCGTTCAGTACGGCAGTGATGAAGGCCTGGTCACCGGGACGGTTATCCTGGGTCACAGACAACTTCACCTCGGGCAATTGTTGCAGGGAAATCGACTTGACCTGCCCGGCTTCGGCCAACACATACAACTCGTTGAACGGCTTGGTGACCGCGCAGTAGCGCCTGGCAAGGCGGGTGATGAACGCCATGTCACTCTCATTGGACTGGTCGACATGGGCAATCGCAATCCCCTCCAGTGACGCGGCTACGCGCGGTGAAAAACCATGCCGGCTGACCAGTTGCCGAAACAGTGCGCCCAAGGTCGTCGGACCATGACTGGCGGAACGGCGCTGGCGGTACTCACTCGGGTCCACGCTGCTGAAAGGTGCTGCCGTGGCAACGATCATCAAGCGCATGGGAAACAGCACGGGGGTTCGCTGGGTAATCAGGAACTGCCCTTTCTCCACCAACCCTGACTCTTTATAACCAACGCGCAATCCGATCTTGCCACTCATGCTCGGCAGGCCTTCGAGCCCCTCGATATTCAGCGTCAGCTCCAGCCGATCCGACTCGATGCCCGCGGCGTCTGTGTGCTTCCAGCGCAGGATGCGTTGATTGAGCAGTGCCGCGTTGGCACCGTAAAACTCCACGATTGGCGTAAATCCCTGTGCCATGCAGCCTCCTTAATCCCACGCCAGAACGGGGCGTACCGCGACCGGCCGCGCTTGCATTTCCGGCACGATCACCCAGACTCCCGCCGGCAGCGCCGGGCCATACTCGGCAAGCGTGGGGTTCAGGCGCCACAGGGTTTCTTCAGCCACATCATCGCAACGCCCCAGCTCGCGGTAGAGCAGCAGGTTGACCGAGTCACCGGCGATACTTCGTACTCTACGCATTGACAAATTCCTCCAGTTCAAGCGTCCAGGCCATCACCATCGCAGTGCCGTCATCGATCACGTTGCTCTGGTTTTCCACCACCGAATTGATCCGCCACAGGCCCCAGTTACGGCCGATTCCATCGACCAGCGGCAACGGCGCCCGCAGACCTTGCAGGGCACGCAATTGATCCAGGCGTTGCATACCGATGCCGTACATGGCCGTACCACTGAACGTGAGTTTTTCCAGCCTCTGGCCGCTCTGTCGCGACTGCGGCTTGCTGGCGATAATCGCGAGATCGCTCCAGCCGCCGTCGCTGTTTCGGACCAGCGAGGAATAGGCAAACCCTCGGGACAAACCAAAGATGAAATCACCCAACACCATCTGTTGTCGCATCAGTCACCTCCTGGGTCGGCGAGTGCCGCGTTGCGTCGAATTCCCAGCGAGTCCGTGAGCATCGGCACGCATTGCAATTGCAGGGCCTGGATAACCTGGCTGACAACCTGTCGAGCATCGGCAGGGTTCACACCAGTGATCTGGATACTGGGCGCGATGGAAACCTGAACGTTATCCGCGCGGGCACTGTTGAGTACCTTGCTCACGCCACTCGGCGCCGGCAGGCGATCGCTGGGCCCGAACACCTTGTCACCCAGCCAGGCGCCAGCTTCACTGCCCAACAAGCCACCGATGGCACCACCGAGCACAGTGCCGGCACCGGGGAAAATCATCGTACCGATGGCCGCACCGGCGGATGCGCCGGCCCAGGCGCCACCGGCAGTACCCAGGCCGGTGGCGATGGCGTTGGCGTCACCGTTGCGTACACCCTGGACCACGTCGAGGGTGGCTGCGGCCGTCCTCAATGGCCCCAGCCGCCGGATGCCGACGGATTGAAATGTGGCGAGAGCATCGGCCAAGGCACCTGCGGGTACGTTTGCCAGGTTGGGCGTGGGCACTGCAACGCTAGCCCTGGCATAGGGTTGGGGGCTTTGCGAGGTCGCTCCCACATGAAAGCCGTTTGACGAGCCACCCAAGGCCTGGCGACTTTGCTCGTACAGATTGCGCACCCCTGCGCTGCGCCCTCCGATTTTTTTGCGACCTTTGTATTGCTTGGCTGCCGAGTCGATGACCAGATCAATGGCTTTTTCTACGACCTTACTTTTCAGCGTATCCCACAACTGCGCGCCAGCCGCCTTGAGCGTGCCCACCACCTCACCATCCGCGGGCTCCTTGGGCTGATCCTTGCCCGAACTCGCGGCGACATCCGCGGCCTTGGGCATCAGCGCATCGCTGTTGATGAACAGCGTACTGTTGAGCGTCTCCAACGTCTCGCGCAGCCGCACTTGTTCCTGGGTCAACGCGTTGATGTCCACACTCAATGTGAGCAACGCAGAGCGCAGCTCCAACGGCGGCGGGCCAGCGTCCAGGCTCAGGGGCGGCGCAGCGCTTGTGGAAAACGGTGCCAGCACGTTGCCAAGGTCCGCGTCGCCGACCATCCAGCGCAAGTCCTCCTGGGCGAGCCTTGTCCCATATTTTGTTTCTTGCATCCCGCTCTACTCCTGTTTAACGCCAAGGCGAGTGATCGCGATGTCGTAGCGGCGCATGGCTTTGACGGCATCCCATTCCAGGATCTCCGCTTCATTGACCGAGTAAACCAGCGGCACCACATCGAGGATTACGTCGATGTCGCGTTGCGAAAGAAGGCCGCCGGTTGATTTAAAAAATCGTCGATGCGCTCCTGCAGTTCGGTCCAGTCGGGCACACTCAGGCCGGCGAGGTCGGGGATCATCAGCCCGGTGCAATGGGCGGTAATGAATTCGGCTCGCTCTTTGGCAGTGGCGAGTTTTTTCATCACTTTGGTCGCGCGCAGGGCGGGCATTTCCAGTTCGAGTGCGGTATGGGTGCGGCCGGCGGCATCGACCGGCAGCAGCAGTTGCACGGGATGTCCGTGGCTCGATTGCGCCTGCTCGTCGAGGAAGAACGACGCAGGACGTGTCGACATTTCATGCACGTATTGGGCGATGGTCACGTAGTCCGGGCGTTTGAGTTGGTCGAGCTCTTTTTCCGACAGGCCGGTGGCGAGTTTCGCCAGTTCAAAGAACTGGTCGTCCTCGTCCTCACCGGCCCGGGCCAGCGCGTCTTTTTGCGCGGCGTAGTACAACGGCTTGAGTTGAACCTGTTCAATCGCCGCGCCAGTGTCGGCAGTGATCGGCGAGAGCAGGCGGTGTAACGGTGGCATCCAGGCCATGGGGCAATTCCTTGGTTAACACGTTGTAGAAAAGGGCAAGCGCAGCCCCCTGTGGGAGCCGGGCTTGCCCGCAATGCAGACGACTCGGTACCTCAGGCTGACCGAGGTGTCGCTATCGCAGGCAAGCCAGTTCCCACACTGACCGCGCCCACTTCAAGCCATGGTCGTTATCAAGGCATCAGCACAGCGCGGCGCGCATCGCCAAGGATGTCGACGCCATTGAGCACGAACTTCTGGGTACGTACGTCGATGTCGATCACCGGAATGCCGTTTTCCAGGCGGGTATAGGTGCGGCAGGACAGGTCCAGGGTGGTGATGGCCTTTTCCCCCATTTTCAGCTTGCCCTCCTCCAGGGATTTGAGCTTGCCGCCGACCGTGTGGTAGGTGAAATAGGTCTTGCCGTCCTGGTCCTGACCGGCTTCACGCACGTTCAACAGGATGTCATCGCCCAGGCGCACACCCAGGGCCAGCATGATTTCCGGGCCGGCGCCTTGCAGGATCAACTTGGCGTTGAGCACCTTGCCGCTCTTGGCCATTTCCTCGGCGATAAAACGCCCGCCGGACATGGGCTCCATATCGAACTCGATCTTCGGCGGGTTGAACTCTTCCACCGTCGCGGACAACGGCAGGCCTTGAAGGGTGGCCGCAATGGCCTGTCTGACTCGGTTGGTAAACATTAGAGAACGTCCTCCAGGAACTGCTCGATGATTTCATCGCGAGCGTTGAGTTGATAAACCATATGTTCGTTCGGCGCGTAGCGGCCGTAGTCGATGACGATGAACCACGTGCCGTTCTTGTACTTCTCGACACTGTTCAGTTCCGGGTGCAGGTACACGCTACCGCCGGGGATGGTTTCGTCGGCAACCAGGGTTTGCAGCCAGTCGTTGATGCGCTTGACCTCCTGGTCCATGAACGACTTGGTGAGGTTCTTGGCCATGGCTTTCTGGCCGGCCTTGACCAGCTTGCGGCTGATGGCGTCTTCCAGGCCGACATAGCTGATGAACTTGCCGGTGATGGAGCGGTTGCCCAGCAGCGAGAAGCCGCCAAGGATGGTGCGGGCGTAGTAGCTCACGCCGTAGCGGTTGAGCAGGTCGCCTTCGGTGGAGGTGTCGAGGATGTTGTACTCGACGACGCGGGAAACATCCTCGGCGAACGTCACCTGATTGCCTGGGCTTTCCCACTGCTTGACCTTGGCCAATGCGGCGATGGCCAGGGACGACGGCGCGAGGAACACGTTCTTCTTCGCGGCCTTGGAGTACACCGACGGCATGTTGTGCACCAGCAGGCAACGGTCGAAACCGAGATCGGCGCCACCCAGCTCACCGCTGTAGGTCACTTGGTCGGCGACCGCCACGTCCTTGCCATCCAGCACCACACGGGCCTTGATGCGCTTGCCGAAAGCCGCGAACTCACCAGCCACCGCCTTGACGCCGGTGAAACCCGGCGCGCCGATGATGGTCAGGTCTTCCGGCGCGCTGGCCAATGCAGCGAGGCCCAGCTTGCGGCCAGTGACCGGCTCGTCGCCGCCAATCACGTTGTTCTGCGTATCGGCCGCAGTTGCGCCCTCCTCCACGATCACCACGTAGACCGGCACCTTCACCACTTTGAGGATCTGGTACACCGCATGAAACAACGTGCCCGACTCAGCGCCAGTAGGATCCAGCAACGCCTGGGTGGTGAAACTGTTGATACGGAACGGCGAATTTTTCGGGATCGACGCGTGAGCCTTCGGCGCGGTGCCGACCAGGCCGATGACGTTATCGCCCAGGCCGCCCATGGCCTCGGGGGATTCGCTCGCGTTGACGGTGATGCCGTTGTGCTCGAAGTTCAAAACCTCAGCCATGATTAGTCAGCCTTCTGGGTAGCGGCCTTTCGGGCCGGGGTGGCGTTGAGGACGCTGGTCAGTTCCAGGCGTCCGGCGGTGCGCAGGGCGGTTGCTTCGACGTCCAGCAGGTCCAGTTCCTCGCCAACGACAGACCAATGGCCGGCGTGGGTGGGGAAAGGGACTAGGACGGTGTAGGTTTGGCGGGTAGGCATTGGGGAAAATCTCCAGGCGAAAAAAAACCGCGAAAGCGGTTTGAGAGGACGTTAAACAGGGTATTTATTCGGTTTGAGCAGCGATCCAGGAAGGCGCAACAGGCCGATGTTCGCTGTACGGAAAGTCGGGCGACTGAGGCCAATCGCGCAACGCCTGCATATAAACCAGCAGTTCCTTGAACTGCTCCTCGGAGAGCGTTGGATCAACTTCGATTTCAAGCTGATCACGATGACGCTCACGCAGCCATTTCACTGACGACAACTCGTAGCCACGCCAGGCTCGTTCCCGAGCGCCCACGTCTTCAACGGTTGGAGAAGCGCCTTGATCCGGAATGGCAAATCCCCGCGCGCTGAGATCTGCATAGTCTTTTTCCGACATTTCAATCACATCGGGCGGCATGTTCTTGCCATGTAGCGACAACGAGTAAAGCCCGTGGGTGGACGGTGAATAAAACATGAAACCTCCTCAATATCCGATTGCGATCACCAGCGGAAAGTTAAGCCCTTGATTCCCAGTACCGAACCACTGAGGAAAGAGTTTGATGGTCTCTTTGCTCCAGCTACTCACCTGGTAGACCTGATCGGAAAAGACCGTGTCATTGCCCATGGTCGATACAGAAGGAATCAAACACGCATTGGGAAACGCGAGCGGAAAACTAACCGCTGGATAAGCCACCGATTCGAGACCGCTGACGGGCCCTTTGAACCACTGGATAATCAACCCGCCCAACCAAGTGGGAAACGCGATATACCCCGGCATCCCAAGCGAAATGGAAAACCCCGCGCGCAGTTTTTTCGGTGTCACAACAGCCGCGTCATCCACCCCGGCATTCAGTTGTGCCTGAGTTGCAACCTTGACAGTGCCTTGATTGGTTTCCGTGGCCTGAGCCGCCAAAGGCACCAGGGCCGCAACATCAATGCTTCCCTGGTTAACCGGCGCATTCCAGGCCTTGATGCACCACATTACCGCCAGGTTACGCGGACGGGTTTCACTGCCACCGGTGAAACCCACGTCCTTGAGGACATCAAACGTGGTACCGCCGAGAGCTTTAGCCCCACCGGGGGTGATCTCAGAATTGATACCGGTTTGATTGAGCGGTGTATGGGTGTGGCTCTTGAACGCATCGGCCTGGAAACTGGGAATCGCGCGCCCCGCATCCACTCCGCGCCCATGATCCCAGCCCCGGAAAAACTCCCCTCGCGACTCCGGCAACCGGGTGAACCCGACCGCATCACCCGCGACATTGAATTTCTTCGCCAGATACCCCGCCAGGTCTGGATAAACAGAATCCTTGAACAGGCTGTTATCCACCTCCAGATACCCCGATGGAACGATGCCCAGTGGAAACGGCACCATCGCCCCGACGGGCAACGCCGATGCCTTGGCGATCAACGCCTCAATCTCAAGCTTGGTGTACGTCCCCTTCGCCAACTGCTGCGCCAGATAATCCACCACCCACGCCCGAGTGGCCTTCACCACCGTGTCATCAATCAACAACGTCACATTGGCGGCATTGGTCGTCTCGAAAATCGAGCGAATGTAAAACTCTTTGCCCGCCCCCGACGTCGTCAACACCGGCTTGTATGACTCCGGGTATTTCACGATGGCGTACAAGATCCCGCTATCCGTCCACAACCCGGCTTCCCGCACATACCAGCCGCCGACATTCGACGGAATGGTGACCTCAGCCAACAGCCAGTTGGCATTTTTCTCATCTTGGAACAGCGCGCTCAACGGCCCACGCCAGACCTCGCGTTTCAGCGCTTTTGCGCTGGCATCGGGGTTGTAGACCGCGCCGTTGCCGTCGCCAACAGAGATTTGCGCAAGTTTGATCGCGACGCCGGCAGCCTTGCAGGCGGTTTCGTAGGCGATCCCCGCGTTAGTGAGCAGCGTGTAATAGTCAGCCATTTAGTGCTCCTGTGGATAAAGGGTAGTGGTTTCGACGGTGTAGAGCCCGGCCGCCAAACAGGTGCGGCCCGTGGCCTCAACGCCGGCCAGCAAGTTCGGGTAGATCGTGGTGAGTTCGCCGCACAGCGTGGCGCCGCCGATGCTGTGGCGGCCCGACGCGCTCAGGCCGACAGAGACCGCGAAGATGTCGCGCTCACTTTTGGCATCGGCCAGGCGTCGATCAAGTCGGAGGTCGGTGGCTTCGCTGTAGGGCAAATCGGTCCAGATCCGGACGACAAAGCTGTAGGGCACACCTCGCGGCGCCTGTTCGTACCAGGCACGTACTTCGGGGCGTAGTTGCAGGCCTTTGACGGCATTTTCCAGGGCTTGGCGAGTGCCAGCCTGGCGGGCGGTGGGCCAGGCGAGTTTGACGGTCAGGCGTTTCTCGGCGTCGGGGGCGGTGGTGCTCCATTCGTTCACCGCGCGGTCCGCTGCCAAGTAGGGCAAAAACGCCGCCGGTGTACGATCCGGGTCCATCAGTTGGGGAAACGGCGGGGCTACCCGCTCCAGCAGGTGACCAAAACCGAGGTCCAGAGCCTTTTCCAGCGGAGAACTGTTGGCGGGCAACAGGCTCGTCTTGGGTTCATTCATAGCGTGCGCACCTCCACCTCGACACCCGTGCAGTACGGGGCCTGGAATGCCGAACTGATGATCGGCGCCAGCGGTTCGAGGACCTGCAGTTGCGCGGCGCCGGCACTGTGGATGGCGTAGTCGATCCAGCTCGGGTCGACCCGACCTTCCAGGCGATGGCAGGAGTCGGCGTAGGTTTGCAGCAGCTGTTGCGCGGCAACCTGGGTCAACCCCGAATCGGGGCCCGCGTTGATTTTGGCGATCACGCGGATCTTGTAACGTTGAATCTGCGCACCTTGAACAGTGACCAGATCGGTCTCCGGCCGCACATCAGGCCTTGCGAAATGTCTGCGCACGCCGTCAAGCAAGTCGGCCGACGCACTGCCATCGCCATCCCTGGAAAGCACCGTAACCATCACCTCGCCAGGTGCGGTGCGGCGACCGTTGCCATCCTTGACTCGCGCCGCATAACCGTCCGGATCGAAGGTGTAGCTGACCGTCACCACGCCCGGCGTGGCGCTTTGCACTTTGACCACCGGCCGCTCGCCAAGGGTGAACACTTCGCGACGATATTGCATACGCGAACCCGCCGCCGGGGCGTGGGGTGCCAGGTAATAGCGCAGGCGCGCGTCGTCATCGCTTTCCAGAGTCGGCGGCACAGGCGGGAAAGCGGCTGTGTCGCCGGGGTCGAGCACCTGGCGCTCCAGGCCCATATCCGCCAGGCGCGCATCCAGATTGCTGCCGGTGGCCCACCACGCCAGCATCTGCTTGATACGCGCGTTGTACTTGCGCTCGTGGGTTTGCAGGCGCACGCAAAACGCTTCCAGGGCCAAGGTCAACAGCTCGCTTTCATTGTCGAGGCTGACTTTGAGCTTGGCCGCACTTTGCGGCGCACGGGCGGCTACGTAATCAACAACGAACGCCTTGAATTGCGCCAGCAACGGCTCGAAGGCGTCGACCGCGATAATCGCCGGTTCCGCCAGTTGGTTCTGGCCAGGGATCAGCATGCTCATGTGACGACCTCGAAAGATTGTTGGCGGTTTTTCCAGGTGCCGGCAAAACGCAGCAACAAACCCGCTCCCTGACGGGTGGCGACGATGACCTGGGGTTGAAAGTCGGCGATGCCGTTCTGGGCGTTGTAGAACGCGTCGGCGGCGTGGCTCTGGGCGAGGATCAACAGGTCATCGCCCAGGTTCTGGCCGAGCAGTTGCGAGATCTTCGAGCCGTACAGCGGACGCTTCTGGCGAGTGCCCAAGGGGGTGGTCAGCGCTCGGGTGGCACGCTGTACGAATTGCAGCCAGTCATCGACCGCTACCCCGGTGTTCCTATCGATTCCGATCATGGCAAGTCCTTATGCGCTGCTGATCACGCGGCCTTGGTGATCCACCAACGGGCCGCTCAAGTGCACGCCGGCGGCATCCAGCAACAAGCCGGTGGCGCCGAGTTGCAGGGTGATGCTGTCCTTTGTCAGCGCCAGCATGGCGGCGCCGAGGCTGACGTTCAGCTGCTCGCGGGAACCGCTGACGCTGGTCGGCCCGTTGCTCCAGGTGAACGTGTGGCTGGCATCGTCATAGTCACTTTGAGTGCCGTCCTGATAACGACGCCGGGTCAGCGAGGCCACGCTGGAGACTGGCGGAAACAGACTACTGTTGAGTCCGAACAAGGCCACAGACTGCGCCCCTCCTTCCCCACCGCCGTAGTTCAGCAACAGGCATTGCTCACCGACCGAGGGAATGCGGGTCTCGCTCTGTGCACCGGCGCTGGGGTTGAAAAAGCGGATGGCCGGGCTGAGCAGGTCCCCATGACTGACCTTGCAGGTGTTGCTCGCCGCGTCGACCTCCTGGCACACACCAATCCGGCAGTAACTTTCCGCACGCCGATACAGGTCTTCGAGCTGGGCTTCCATTTCCACCAGGCGCTCGACAATCGGCCCGAGTTGCATGCGCAGTAATGCGTCAAACATGGATTACTCCTGGAGTGGGCGATATTGGTCCGGATCGTTGATGTCGAATACTTCCCAAGTGCGGGCAAACAACGGTTTGCCTGTGGGATCTTCGACGAGGGATGGGCCAAGGTAGAGGGTTTGGCTGAAGGACACGGTCCAGGTGTCGTAGTCCGTATCCCCACCACTCGGCGCGGCAGGCGCCGCGACGATAGCAGTAGGCAAGTCGCACTGGTCCGGTGGCAAACCCCAGCGGTTATCCAGGGCCAGGTCCATCAGTTGGCTGGCCAGGTCACACGCTTCAAAAGGAGCAGACTCGCTGGCGACCATGGCTTTGAGTGAAAGCGACAACGCATGAGCCTTGCGCCCTTCAAGAGAGCGAACGCCAGGCCCGTTGCGTTCCATGCTGATCAGTACACCAGTCGTGTCGCCGGGCCCCGTGAAGTCGTGGTGATTACCTACATGCAATTGCGGGAAAGCGCTCTTCAGCGCCGCCTCAATCGCCATAGGCAGTTGGGAGACTTTTTCGATGAGAGTCATTTTTTGCGTCCTTGCGGCGGTTATTGCTGATCCGGGCGGGAGGGCGGGGTTTCGTCGACCCCGATACGCTTGGCCGCCCAACGTTCATAAAGACCGATGGCGACGTCCGCACCGGCCATGGCGGTCAGGCAACCAATGGCGCCGGCGGTCCAGACCGACAGGCCGGCGGCGTACGACAGCATCAATGCCGAAACCCCGCAGACCATGCACGCCCCGGATCGCAGGGCCAGGCGCCGTACCAGCGACCAGCCGCGGGCGCCGTCCTTGTCAGCGCGCCACATTTCGCCGCTGACTCCGCCGATCAAGGCCAGTACAATCACCAGCCAGATTGGCATTTCCGCTAACGCTTGCTGCTCGTTTGTCATGTCACGCCTCCTGGCTGAGCAATGCCGGCAACGTGCCGGTGTGTGGGTACTTCCGTGTGTGGGCAGGCATTCCAAAAAGCCCGGTCGCCCAGGCTTTTCAGTAATGATTTCCACGAACCTTCGGCGCTACTGGCGCAATACGGTTCTTTCCTGAATGTTTTTCCGACCACGATCCCTGTCCGCCGGATAACTGCTTCTGGTGCTTTACGCTGCACACCCGGGTCAGTTGCCAACCCTCTGAACCGTCAAGGCCGGTTCATCGCTGCCTGTTCTTGTATTGCCTTGAAACTAAAGAGCGTCGGCATCCTTGCCGGTGTTACCTGGCGTCCTTGCCATCGCTCGGATGGCGTCCTTGCCGATGTTGCGTGCCTTCCTTGTCTTGACTGGCAGCATCCTTGCCGCCTCCACCAGGCCTTGTTGGCTGGCTTGAGATGAAGAATATGCATGTATGCATATACAGTCAATGCACTAATGCATTTATTTTCAGCGCAGACATGCACTGGCGCATTAGAGGCCTTACAGGCAAAGGGTTAGGTGACTTTTGCCAAGCGAAAAAAAACCCGCACGACGGCGGGTTTTGTCTTACGCAAGGAGGTCAGCGGGCGTACATGCCCCACCAGAACACATGACCAAGGATGCTGATCTGTTCATCCTGGATGTCCTGGAAGCTGTAGTCCTCATCCGGATGCTCATCACGGTTGAAACTGCGCAGGCGAATCCCGGAAGGCAGGCGATAGAGCTGTTTGACGCGAAGTTGGCCATTGTGATTGATGGCATACAAGTCGCCATCAACGATGTCACCAATCCCACTCTTGCCCGCATTTACCCCGACCGTCGCCCCATCCCGCAGCACCGGCAACATGCTGTTGCCGCGCACGGTCACACACTTGGCCTGGTCAAACTGCACCCCGTTGTGCCGCAGGCTACGTTTGCCGAATCGCAGGCTGGCCTTTTCGCTTTCTTCGATGACGAATCTTCCTGATCCAGCAGCCAACTCAACCTCGCGTAGAAAGGGGATCGACACCTCGTCGTCATTCACGGGGGTGTCGTCGTCCCAAAGGCTTATGTCCTTGAGTTCCGAATGCGTCGGGCCGCGCGCGTCTTCGCGCAAGACACCCACCGCCACGCGCCCGCGCAGTTGGTCGGTGCTGATGCGGAAGTACTCGGCGATGCGCGAGATGTGTTTGTCCGACGGATCAACGATCTTGCCGTTGAGGATCCGCGACAGCGTGGATTGAGGTACGCCAGTGCGCCGGTGAAGCTCCGTGGGGGAGATCCGGTCGCGGTCCAGCAGTTCTCGTAAGACGATAGAAACGTTGCGTTTTTGCATAACGCGAATAATGAAGGGGGTTTTGGGGGTTGGCAAATGCAAATTTGCATATTGTGTGCGTCGATAGATATGTATTAGGTGAAGTTGCGACCAGTAGGGCGGTATGAATCGTGTAATAGCCTTGCGCATATCGCTGAAGATGAGGGCCGGTTGCTGGAACAGGCAGCGCATCCCGTGGACGGCAGCATGACTCCTGCTGAGACTGAGGTTCTTTCGATCAAGCTAGGCCTGTCCCAACGGGTGAAAAGCTCTTTTGCCGACTTTATTCGTGATGCAAAATCCGATCAGAAAAAGCGTGTTTACCGTGAAGTGCTCACCGAGGCGACCAAGCAACAGAACCTCGTGATGATGAAGGCTGAGACGAAACGAGCCTGACTACCTACATGCCAACGACTTCCCGAAGCCCGGCCCTGCGCCGGGCTTTTTATTGAGTCAACGGTTACCCCGGACGTACCGCTACGAAGCCCCGACCTCGCGTGTTAACCTTGCCGCCATTGCAAAATCAGCAGGGCCGAGCGCCCCCTTTGCCCCACTCATTTCAACGAATTTGCCTACTATCCAATGAGTAAAAACACTTCCGACCTGTCCTCCCACACCCCGATGATGCAGCAGTACTGGCGACTCAAAAACCAGCACCCTGATCAGCTCATGTTCTACCGCATGGGCGACTTCTACGAGATCTTCTATGAAGATGCGAAGAAGGCCGCCAAGCTGTTGGACATCACCCTGACTGCCCGTGGGCAATCGGCTGGGCAGTCGATTCCGATGTGTGGGATTCCTTACCATTCGTTGGAAGGTTATCTGGTCAAGCTGGTGAAGTTGGGCGAATCGGTGGTGATCTGTGAGCAGATCGGCGACCCAGCCACCAGCAAAGGGCCGGTGGAGCGTCAGGTGGTGCGCATTATTACGCCGGGGACGGTGAGTGATGAGGCGCTGCTGGATGAGCGTCGCGACAACCTGATTGCGGCGGTGTTGGGCGATGAGCGTTTGTTCGGCCTGTCGGTGCTGGACATCACCAGCGGTAACTTCAGCGTGCTGGAAATCAAGGGCTGGGAGAACCTGCTGGCAGAACTGGAGCGTATCAATCCGGTGGAGTTGTTGATCCCGGATGACTGGCCGAAGGATTTGCCGGCGGAAAAGCGTCGTGGGGCCAAGCGTCGTGCACCGTGGGATTTCGAGCGTGATTCGGCGCTGAAAAGTCTGTGCCAGCAGTTTTCCGTGCAAGACTTGAAGGGGTTCGGCTGCGAAACCCTGACCCTGGCCATTGGCGCTGCCGGTTGCCTGCTCAGCTACGCCAAGGAAACCCAGCGCACCGCCCTGCCGCACTTGCGCAGCCTGCGCCATGAGCGCCTGGACGATACCGTGGTGCTCGATGGCGCCAGCCGTCGCAACCTGGAGTTGGACACCAACCTGGCCGGCGGGCGCGATAACACCCTGCAATCGGTGGTCGACCGTTGCCAGACCGCCATGGGCAGCCGCTTGCTGACCCGCTGGTTGAACCGCCCGCTGCGGGATTTGAGCGTGCTGCAGGCGCGTCAGTCGTCCATTACTTGCCTGCTGGACGGCTATCGCTTTGAAAAGCTGCAGCCGCAGCTCAAGGAAATCGGCGACATCGAACGCATCCTGGCGCGGATCGGCCTGCGCAATGCGCGCCCCCGTGATTTGGCGCGCCTGCGCGATGCCCTGGGTGCACTGCCGCAATTGCAGGCCGCGATGACCGATCTGGACACGCCGCACCTGCAACAGCTGGCCGTGACCACCAGCACCTACCCGGAACTGGCGGCGCTGCTGGAAAAAGCCATCATCGACAACCCGCCAGCGATCATTCGTGACGGCGGTGTGCTGAAGACCGGTTACGACAGCGAGCTGGACGAGCTGCAAGCCTTGAGTGAAAACGCCGGGCAGTTCCTGATTGACCTGGAAGCCCGCGAAAAAGCGCGTACCGGCCTGGCCAACTTGAAGGTCGGCTACAACCGTGTGCACGGCTACTTTATTGAGTTGCCGAGCAAGCAGGCCGAGTCGGCGCCTATCGACTATCAACGTCGCCAGACCCTCAAGGGCGCCGAGCGCTTTATCACTCCGGAGCTCAAAGAGTTCGAAGACAAGGCGCTGTCGGCCAAGAGCCGTGCACTGGCTCGGGAAAAGATGCTGTATGAAGCCTTGCTTGAGGACTTGATCAGCCAATTGGCACCACTGCAAGACACCGCCGCCGCCCTGGCCGAGCTGGATGTGTTGAGCAACCTCGCCGAACGTGCGCTGAACCTTGACCTGAACTGCCCGCGTTTTGTCAGCGAGCCGTGCATGCGCATCGTGCAGGGCCGCCACCCGGTGGTAGAGCAAGTGCTGACGACACCGTTCGTCGCCAACGACCTGTCGCTCGACGACGACACCCGCATGCTGGTAATCACCGGTCCGAACATGGGCGGTAAATCCACCTACATGCGTCAGACCGCGTTGATCGTGCTGTTGGCGCATATCGGCAGCTTTGTGCCGGCGGCCAGTTGCGAGCTGTCCCTGGTGGACCGCATCTTCACCCGGATCGGCTCCAGCGATGACCTGGCCGGTGGCCGTTCGACCTTCATGGTGGAAATGAGCGAAACCGCCAACATCCTGCACAACGCCACCGAACGCAGCCTGGTGCTGATGGACGAAGTCGGTCGTGGCACCAGCACCTTCGACGGCCTGTCCCTGGCCTGGGCGGCAGCCGAGCGCCTCGCGCATCTGCGCGCCTATACATTGTTCGCCACCCACTACTTCGAACTGACCGTATTGCCGGAAAGCGAGCCGCTGGTGGCCAACGTGCACCTCAACGCGACCGAGCACAACGAGCGCATCGTGTTCCTGCACCACGTGCTGCCAGGGCCGGCGAGCCAGAGCTACGGCCTAGCCGTGGCGCAACTGGCCGGCGTACCGAACATCGTGATCAGCCGCGCCCGCGAGCACCTCAGTCGCTTGGAAACCACGGCGCTGCCCCATGAAAACGTGGTCGCCAGCCCCGCCAAAGCCACGAGCAAAAACGCCGCGCCGCACCAGAGCGATATGTTCGCCAGCCTGCCTCACCCGGTGCTGGATGAATTGGCAAAGCTTGACCTGGATGACTTGACGCCGCGAAAAGCGCTCGAAATGTTATATGCACTGAAGACTCGGATATAACGCTGAGGCTTGCAAGCTGGTAGACTCTCGCGCGGTTTGGGATGCTGCGGGCTCTTAGCCTGGTCCGCAGACTACCACTCCCGAACCTCGCGAGCCCTGCCACAAAGGGTTTCGCCGCCGCCGCCTGAGGAGAGAATTAGAAATGACCTTCGTCGTCACCGACAACTGCATCAAGTGCAAGTACACCGACTGCGTGGAAGTATGTCCGGTGGACTGCTTCTACGAAGGCCCGAACTTCCTGGTCATCCACCCGGACGAGTGCATTGACTGCGCCCTGTGTGAACCGGAATGCCCGGCCGTCGCAATTTTCTCCGAGGACGAAGTCCCGGCAGGTATGGAACAGTTCATTCAGCTCAACGTCGAGCTGGCGGAAATCTGGCCAAATATCACCGAGAAGAAAGATTCGCTGCCAGATGCAGCTGAATGGGATGGCAAGCCCGGCAAGATCGCCGATCTGATTCGCTGATCGGTTTGCTACGACTTAAAAGGCCCTCAAGGGCCTTTTTTGCGTTTTGCAGGCTAGGGTTCACTTTTCTACAGGCAAAAAAAGGGGCGGTATGACCCGCCCACATTTTTTCCCTAGTCCCTGTATTCCTTTTCATCATCCTGATGAATCGCATCCTGCGACGTTCCTTCAAACCATCGTTCCTTGATGGCTGTGTCAATCCGTGGACACGGGGCCGATCTTAAAGAGTTCCAAAGGAAGTTCAACGGCAACCCAGCCGCCGGCCGAGAGATTTGCGCCTCAGAACAAAAGTAAATAATTGTTATTATTCAATAGGATAGAAAACAACCCGAGTGTATCGAGACGCCCATGGCGGCTAAAAAAACCAAACACTTACGAGAAAGTAAGTAATTGCTTACACGAGCAATTGCGTAAAAGCGTAACTGGCAGGCCTTGAGCGCTCTTCAGACATGAAAAAGCCCCGACACCGTCGAGGCTTTTCTCCTTCACGTCGCTTAGTCGTCGCTGACGGTAATCGTCGGCATTGCCGGTGAAGCCGCTTCCTGCAGGACGATCCGCGCGCCTACGTGGCGGGCCAGTTCCTGATAAATCATGGCAATCTGGCTGTCAGGCTCGGCGACAACGGTAGGCTTGCCTCCGTCGGCCTGCTCACGAATCAGCATGGACAACGGCAACGAGGCCAGCAGCTCGACCCCGTACTGGGTGGCCAGCTTCTCGCCGCCGCCCTCGCCGAACAGATGCTCGGCGTGACCGCAGTTGGAGCAGATGTGCACCGCCATGTTTTCCACGACGCCCAGCACCGGGATGTTGACCTTGCGGAACATCTCCACACCTTTTTTCGCGTCCAGCAGCGCCAGGTCCTGGGGCGTGGTGACGATCACAGAGCCGGCCACCGGGACTTTCTGCGCCAGGGTCAGCTGGATGTCGCCGGTGCCTGGCGGCATGTCGATCACCAGGTAATCCAGGTCGCCCCAGGCAGTCTGGGTTACCAGTTGCAACAGCGCGCCGGAAACCATCGGGCCGCGCCAGACCATCGGCGTGTTGTCGTCAGTGAGGAAGGCCATGGACATGACTTCCACGCCCAGGGACTCAATCGGCACAAACCATTTCTGGTCCTTGACCTTCGGTCGGGTGCCTTCGGCGATGCCGAACATCACGCCTTGGCTCGGGCCGTAGATGTCGGCGTCGAGAATACCCACGCGGGCGCCTTCACGCGCCAGGGCCAACGCCAGGTTGGCGGCGGTGGTGGATTTGCCGACGCCGCCCTTGCCGGAAGCGACAGCAACGACGTTCTTGACATTGGCCAGGCCCGGAATCTGCGCCTGGGCCTTGTGCGGTGCAATCACGCACTGGATGTCGACCCTGGCCGAGCTCACGCCGTCCAGGCCTTCGATCGCCATCTGCAGCATCTGCGCCCAGCCGTTCTTGAACAGACCGGCGGCATAACCCAGTTCCAACTGGACCGACACCCGCTCGCCCTCGATCTCGATGGCGCGCACACAGCCGGCACTGATCGGGTCCTGGTTCAAATAGGGGTCGGTGTACTGGCGAAGAACGGCTTCCACCGCTGCGCGATTCACGGCGCTCATGGGCTACTCCCGAAAAAGACTGACTGAAACAGGCGGCTATCCTAACCGTTCCTATGGCTCAACGGCATGCTTTCGCAGGTTTGGAAGATGTTGAAACAGCGCCACGGGGTGAAATATATTTCCCGGCGCTTTATAGTGGCCGACCTCCGTTTCATCAAGTAGCCGAGCCCCATGTCCGAGCCACGCAAGATCCTCGTCACCAGCGCCCTGCCCTATGCCAATGGTTCCATCCATCTTGGCCATATGCTTGAGTACATCCAGACCGATATGTGGGTGCGCTTCCAGAAGCATCGCGGCAACCAATGCATCTATGTCTGCGCGGACGACGCCCACGGTTCGGCCATCATGTTGCGCGCCGAAAAGGAAGGCATCACCCCGGAACAACTGATCGCCAACGTGCAGGCCGAACACAGCGCCGACTTTGCCGAGTTCCTGGTGGATTTCGACAACTTCCACTCGACCCACTCCGAAGAAAACCGCGAGCTGTCGAGCCAGATCTACCTGCGCTTGAAGGATGCCGGGCACATCGACCAGCGTTCGGTCACCCAGTATTTCGACCCGGAAAAGAAGATGTTCCTGGCCGACCGCTTCATCAAGGGCACCTGCCCGAAATGCGGCACCGAAGACCAGTACGGCGACAACTGCGAAAAATGCGGTGCGACCTACGCACCGACCGAGCTGAAGGATCCGAAGTCGGCGATCTCCGGCGCCACCCCGGTGCTCAAGGATTCCCAACACTTCTTCTTCAAGCTCCCGGACTTCCAGCAGATGCTGCAAACCTGGACCCGCAGCGGCACCCTGCAGGACGCCGTGGCGAACAAGCTCTCCGAGTGGCTCGACAGCGGCCTGCAACAGTGGGACATCTCCCGCGACGCGCCGTACTTCGGCTTCGAGATCCCGGGCGAGCCGGGCAAGTACTTCTATGTGTGGCTGGACGCGCCAATCGGCTACATGGCCAGCTTCAAGAACCTGTGTGATCGCACCCCGGAGCTGGACTTCGACGCGTTCTGGAACAAGGATTCCACCGCCGAGCTGTACCACTTCATCGGCAAGGACATCGTCAACTTCCACGCCCTGTTCTGGCCGGCCATGCTTGAGGGTTCGGGCTACCGCAAGCCGACCGGCATCGCCGTGCACGGCTATCTGACGGTCAACGGCCAGAAGATGTCCAAGTCCCGTGGCACCTTTATCAAGGCGCGCACCTACCTGGACCACCTGTCGCCGGAATACCTGCGCTACTACTACGCCTCCAAGCTGGGCCGTGGCGTAGACGACCTCGACCTGAACCTGGAAGACTTCGTACAGAAGGTCAACTCGGACCTGGTAGGCAAGGTCGTCAACATCGCCAGCCGTTGCGCCGGTTTCATCCACAAGGGCAACGCTGGCCTGCTGGTGGCCGAAAATGCCGCACCGGAACTGACCGACGCGTTCCTGGCCGCCGCACCGAGCATCGCCGAAGCCTATGAAGCCCGCGACTTTGCCCGCGCCATGCGCGAAATCATGGGCCTGGCCGACCGCGCCAACGCTTGGATCGCCGACAAGGCACCGTGGTCGCTGAACAAGCAGGAAGGCAAGCAGGCGCATGTCCAGGCGATCTGCGCCACCGGCGTCAACCTGTTCCGCCAGTTGGTGATCTTCCTCAAGCCGGTGCTGCCGCTGCTGGCCGCCGACGCCGAGGCGTTCCTCAACGTTGCGCCGCTGACCTGGAAGGACCACGCGACCCTGCTCAGCAACCATCAGTTGAACGAGTTCAAGCCGCTGATGACCCGCATCGACCCGGTCAAGGTCCAGGCCATGACCGACGCATCGAAAGAAGACCTGGTCGCCAGCCAGACCGACACCGGCTCGGCTGCGCCAGTAGGCAATGGTGAATTGGCCAAAGACCCGATCTCTGCGGAAATCGACTTTGACGCTTTCGCCGCAATCGACCTGCGTGTCGCGCTGATCGTAAAAGCCGAAGCCGTGGAAGGTGCCGACAAGCTGCTGCGCCTGACGCTGGACCTTGGCGGCGAGCAACGCAACGTGTTCTCCGGGATCAAGAGCGCTTATCCGGACCCGTCCAAACTCGATGGTCGCCTGACCATGATGATCGCCAACCTCAAGCCACGGAAAATGAAGTTCGGCATCTCCGAAGGCATGGTGATGGCGGCCGGTCCTGGCGGTGAAGAGATCTACCTGCTGAGCCCTGACGGCGGCGCCAAGCCCGGTCAACGGATCAAGTAAGCCTGCAAGACGGCCCTGTCGCTTCGGCGACAGGGCTTTTCAGCTAGTTCCCCTTTCTCGCTTGCCGGATAATCAGACCCTGTTTGTCTAACCTACCGGCACGCCAATGATCACAGCATGAACCTCATTCAACGTATCGACGCGCTGCTACCGCAGACCCAATGCGGCAAATGCGGGCACCCCGGATGCAAGCCTTACGCAGAGGGCATCGCCAGCGGCGAAGCCATCAACAAGTGTCCGCCTGGTGGACAGGAAACCATCGCCGGCCTGGCGCACTTGCTGAACGTGCCGGTGCTGGCGCTGGATACCTCCCGTGGCGAAGCTGCGGCGCAGATTGCGTACATCCGTGAAGCCGAGTGCATCGGCTGCACCAAGTGCATCCAGGCGTGCCCGGTGGATGCGATTGTGGGCGCCGCCAAGTTGATGCACACAGTGATCGTCGACGAATGCACGGGTTGTGATTTGTGTGTGGCGCCGTGCCCGGTCGATTGCATTGAAATGCGCCCATTGGTCAGCGTGCTGCCGATCGTGGGAGGTCTGGCAGCCAATGATCACGAGCGCCACGAACGCAGCCTCAAGCGTGACCGGGCACGGCGTCGCTACGAACAACGCAACGCGCGCTTGCAGCGGGAAGAGGAGCATCGGCTCGCCGAGCGCCAGGCACGGACCAAACGACCGGCACCGATGGAAACCGCGCCGGTAGATGCCCTGCAAGCGATTACGGACGCAGCGGTGAAGAAGGCCAAGATTGAGGTGGCGATGAGCCGCGCACAGCTGCACAAGTCCTTGAAAGCCTTTGGTCATCCACCGACCTTTGAACAGCAATCTCAGTTGATCGTCCTGCAACAGCAGTTTGAGGCCGCTGAACGCGCATTGGCTGCACTGGAACCAGACAGCACGCCAGCAATGCCACGGTCGCCCGTGAATACTGCCGAACTCAAACGCGCCAAAATCCAGCTGGCGATGCGCCGCGCCGAGCTGAAGAAAGCGCAGGATCGGCTGGCCGCCCCGCAAGAACTGGCCGACGCACAAAACCGGCTCGATGAAGCGCAACGTCAAGTCGATGCCCTGGGCACGTGACCTGCAACGTTGAGACGGGTCAGCAACTGTTTGCTGCATTGCGCTCACGCTAGGGTTGTTACGCGGCGAGGCAGACACCACTTTGATGCCTACCGGGTTTATGCTGCTGGGGTTACTACTGGCAGGGGGCCCGGCCTGGACCCTTTTCACCTTCACGCTGAACACCGGCAAGGAACCACTCGTCCCATGAACGCCGTAAAACGCCTGGAAATTTTCCGCAGGTTTCACGAAGACAATCCGGAACCCAAAACCGAACTGGCCTACTCCTCGCCGTTCGAGCTGCTGATTGCGGTGATCCTGTCGGCACAATCCACCGACGTAGGCGTCAACAAGGCCACGGCCAAACTGTACCCGGTAGCCAACACGCCAGCGGCAATCCATGCCTTGGGTGTCGATGGGTTATCGGAGTACATCAAGACGATCGGCCTCTACAACAGCAAGGCCAAGAACGTGATTGAGACCTGCCGGATGCTGGTTGAGCTGCACGGCGGTGAAGTGCCACAAACTCGCGAAGCGCTGGAAGCCCTCCCCGGTGTAGGGCGCAAAACCGCCAATGTTGTGCTCAACACCGCGTTCCGACAGTTGACCATGGCGGTGGACACGCACATTTTCCGGGTCAGTAACCGAACTGGTATCGCCCGCGGCAAGAACGTGGTCGAGGTGGAAAATCAATTGATGAAGTTCGTGCCCAAGCCGTATCTGCTCGACTCCCATCACTGGCTGATCCTGCATGGGCGCTATGTTTGTCAGGCGCGCAAGCCGCGCTGCGGCAGCTGTCGCATCGAGGACCTGTGCGAATACAAGGACAAGACATCAGACGATTGAGCAATCATTGGTTTTTTTGATCTGTCGATTGAAAAAATCTTTTTTACCCATTCATGGATTATCGTTATAAGGAGCGCCAACGGCAGTCTTAGCCCGGAGTGAACCTTATGAGCACTGGCAAAGAACAATTGGATGTAGAAGACGACCTCGTTGCAGAGCCGGATGACGATGGCGAAGCCCCCGTTGCGGAGGTGGCCAAGACCAATCTGAGCAAACGTCGCACTATCGACAATCTTCTGGAAGAGCGACGCTTGCAAAAACAACTGGCCGATTACGACTTCGACCTCTGACCTGGCCGTTGACGACCAGAAGCCTCCCTGACGGAGGCTTTTTTCCAACGAGTACTCTGGTTACCTATCAGCGTTTTGATGGACCCCTTCCCACCTATACCAACCCATTGCGCTGGGCCAGTTCAATCAGGTCCACCAGGGAGCGGGCATTGAGCTTGAGCAACAAGCGCGTCTTGTAGGTGCTGACGGTCTTGTTACTGAGGAACATGCCATCGGCGATCTCCTTGTTGGTTTTACCACGGGCCAACTGCTGCAACACCATCATCTCCCGGCCCGAAAGGCGTTCAACCATGTCGGCCTCGCTGGCATTGCCCATGGTAGAGCGCACCGAATTCAGCGCCTGGTTCGGGAAATAGCTGTAGCCGGAAAGCACCGCCTTGATAGCGCTCAGCAACTCGGTCAGGTCCTGTTGCTTGCATACATACCCTGCCGCCCCCGCCTGCATGCATCGCATGGAGAAATGCCCCGGAGCCTGCGACGTCAGCACCAACACCTTGAACGGCGCAGGCTGTTTGACCGAGGAGAGCCGGCAAATAACTTCCAACCCATCGAGCTTGGGAATTCCAATATCCAGTATGACAATGTCCGGCATATGTTCCCGTGCAAGTTGCAACGCATCGACACCGTTATCGGTCTCGGCAACGACCTCATAACCATGACGCTCCATTAGCATACGCACAGCAAGACGAATGACGGGATGATCATCCACGATCAGCACTTTATTCATAAGAAAGTCCAATTTCGCTGTTCGAATTATTCAGAGCAAGCACAATAGCCTAGTCGTTTCCTAGTTGGCATAGTATTCCCCCCCGCGCAACAGCAAGCAGAGACCCAACCCACAACGTAATAGGAATTGACCTACAAAAAAACGCAAAGTCGACCGTAGCGAGTTGTATGAGGCCTTTCAGATCTTTCCGGCCCCACACATATTTTGAATAAATTACCCCACGGATATGGGATGGACGGCGAAAGTAACGCACACGACTTTCAGGAAATATCCCTTGCTTGTGGTCATCGCTCCCTTGAGAAGCCAAGAAAACCACCACCTTTTTAGTTCCATTAAACATATTTATTTACACCCATATTTCCTACAGAACATTCAGCGCACAACAATTAAATTGTGCTTACTTGTGTGATTTATCTGTAAGACATAGTTCCTTGTCAGGTGTAATTAATTCATTTCACCTCGCAAACAAGCCATCACGTGCAGTTGGCCCGGCAGACAAATTTCCTGTCACCTTAACTTCAACAAAGTTTAAACATCGATAAACAAAAGATCGAATCAAGGCTGCCTGGTTTTTCATCGGGCAAAAAAAAGCCCCTTCAACAAGGGGCTTTCCTTAGAGTGTCTTGAGCACTCAGAACAACTTGCGACCTTTGTTGGCCGCAATGCGCATGCGCAGTGCGTTCAACTTGATAAAGCCCGCTGCGTCCGCCTGGTTGTAGGCGCCGCCGTCTTCTTCGAAGGTGGCGATGTTGGCGTCGAACAGCGACTCATCGGATTTACGCCCGGTGACGATCACGTTACCTTTGTACAGCTTCAGGCGCACAACGCCGTTCACGTGGACCTGGGAAGCGTCGATCATCTGTTGCAGCATCAGACGCTCAGGGCTCCACCAGTAGCCGGTGTAGATCAGGCTGGCGTACTTAGGCATCAGCTCGTCTTTGAGGTGAGCCACTTCACGGTCCAGGGTGATGGACTCGATGGCGCGGTGAGCGCGCAGCATGATGGTGCCGCCCGGAGTTTCGTAGCAGCCACGGGACTTCATGCCCACGTAACGGTTCTCGACGATGTCGAGGCGGCCGATACCGTGTTCGCCACCGATACGGTTCAGGGTCGCCAGCACGGTAGCCGGAGTCATTTCGACGCCGTCCAGCGCGACGATGTCGCCGTTGCGGTAGGTCAGTTCCAGGTACTGTGGCTTGTCTGGCGCGTTCTCCGGGGAGACGGTCCATTTCCACATGTCTTCTTCGTGCTCGGTCCAGGTGTCTTCCAGCACGCCGCCTTCATAGGAGATGTGCAGCAAGTTGGCGTCCATCGAGTACGGGGACTTCTTCTTGCCGTGGCGCTCGATCGGGATTGCGTGCTTTTCAGCGTAATCCATCAGCTTTTCACGGGACAGCAGGTCCCATTCACGCCAAGGGGCAATCACTTTGACGCCCGGCTTGAGCGCGTAGGCGCCCAGTTCGAAACGCACTTGGTCGTTGCCCTTGCCGGTCGCGCCATGGGAAATGGCGTCGGCGCCGGTTTCGTTGGCGATTTCGATCAGGCGTTTGGCGATCAGCGGACGTGCGATGGAAGTACCCAGCAGGTACTCGCCTTCATAGACGGTGTTGGCGCGAAACATCGGGAAAACGAAATCGCGGACGAATTCTTCGCGCAGGTCGTCAATGTAGATCTCTTTCACGCCCATGGCTTGCGCCTTGGCACGTGCAGGTTCGACCTCTTCGCCCTGACCCAGGTCAGCGGTGAAGGTCACCACTTCACAGTTATAAGTATCCTGCAGCCACTTGAGGATCACCGAAGTGTCCAGGCCGCCGGAATACGCGAGAACGACCTTGTTTACGTCGGCCATGCCATCACTCCACGGGGTTGTACGGAAAGGCGACGATTCTACCGATCAAAACCGTGAAATTACAGGGGCGCGACAGCAAATGAAGATAAAGCGACAGATTATGTCGAGAGGGCGACCGGTGGTCGCACCTTATGAGGTTGCCGCGGGATTGCTCCGGACCGCAGCCTGGGGTGCCGGTTTCTCGGGGGTTGCGACCCGCTCCAGCTGAATATTGACGCGGCGGTTGCGTGCGCGGTTGGCAGCATTGGTGTTGGGCGCCAGCGGGTAGCTTTCGCCGTGGAAGCGCAGGGTAATCTGCGACTCCTCGATGCCGTTGGCCTTGAAGTAGTCCATCACCGCCAATGCACGACGCCGTGAAACATCACGATTGGTCAGGCGGTTGCCGCTGTTGTCCGAGTGGCCGTTCAACTCGATGTGGTTGACGGTCGGGTCGGCCTTCATGAATTCAAGAATCACTGCCAGCTTCTGCTTGGCCGCCGCATCCAGTTCGATGCCACCGCCCGGAAAGCCGACTTCGGTCTGCTTGACCTGATCGTAATTCATCGGCAGCAGCTTGGCGGTGCACAGTTGATAGTCGCTGTAGGCCTTGTTGAACTTCACCGGCAACAGGCGGATTTCCGAGTAGCCGCCCTCACGCCCGTAATGCCGTACGGTCGGCGAACGCCCCTCGAGCAAACCATTGAACAGGCGCCCGGCCTGGGCCTGTGAGCTGTTGAACAGCACTTCGCCACTGCCGGCACGCACGGCTCCCAGATTGATGTCGCCGCGTCCGGGCTGCCAAGGTGCGGCAGCGGCCAGCAAGGTGGCCGAACCTGCGCCCAGCGAACCATTAAAGGCTTTCAGACGAAACGTCGCCTGCTCGCCGGCCCGGCGCACGAACTCACCCGAACCAAAATCGGTGATCGGTTGGCTCAGACGACACTCAAACTTGTCGCCCTCTACCTTCCACTCAATATTCTCCAGACGTGTCTGGAACGTGAGGGCCATCGCAGGCAGGCTGGCGAACACACTGAGCAGGGCTAGATAATGCTGGCGCACGGGAGGCTCCACTGGTTTCTACAACACTTCAAAGCGTCATACATCGATAAGGCATACGAAAGGCTATCGGATGCATCCTGTAAAACTTGATAGCGAGTGCCTGCAAGAGTCTTTTCCGGTAGCATTCCCACCAGATTGACCCGCCTGGAATCCCCAATGTCCGACCGCCTGACCCTGCTGCGTCCCGACGACTGGCATATTCATCTTCGCGATGGTGCTGCGTTGCCCCAAACCGTGGCCGATGTTGCGCGCACGTTTGGCCGTGCCATCATCATGCCTAACCTGGTACCTCCGGTGCGTAACGCCGCTGAAGCCGACGCCTATCGCCAGCGTATCCTCGCTGCGCGCCCGGCCGGCAGCCGCTTCGAACCGCTGATGGTGCTCTACCTCACCGACCGCACCCAGCCCGACGAGATTCGCGAGGCCAAGGCCAGCGGCTACGTGCACGCCGCCAAGCTGTACCCGGCTGGCGCGACCACCAACTCCGATTCCGGTGTGACAAGTATCGACAAGATCCTGCCGGCCATCGAAGCCATGGCCGAAGTCGGCATGCCGCTGTTGATCCACGGTGAAGTCACCCGTGGCGAGGTGGACGTGTTCGATCGCGAGAAGATCTTCATCGACGAGCACATGCGTCGCGTGGTCGAACTGTTCCCGACCCTCAAGGTAGTGTTCGAACACATCACCACCGCCGATGCCGTGCAGTTCGTCACCGAGGCCTCGGCCAACGTCGGCGCGACCATCACTGCGCACCATCTGCTGTACAACCGCAACCACATGCTGGTGGGCGGGATTCGGCCGCATTTCTATTGCCTGCCGATCCTCAAGCGCAACACCCATCAGGTGGCACTGCTGGATGCCGCCACCAGTGGCAATCCGAAGTTCTTCCTCGGCACCGACTCCGCGCCACACGCCCAGCATGCCAAGGAAGCCGCGTGCGGCTGTGCCGGTTGCTACACGGCCTACGCGGCGATCGAGCTGTACGCCGAAGCGTTCGAACAACGCAATGCCCTGGACAAGCTCGAAGGTTTCGCCAGCCTCAACGGCCCGCGTTTCTACGGCCTGCCGGCGAATACCGACCGCATCACCCTGGTCCGTGAAGACTGGACCGCCCCTGCCAGCCTGCCGTTTGGCGAGTTGACTGTTATCCCGCTGCGCGCCGGTGAAACACTGCGCTGGCGCCTGCTGGAGGAAAGCAAGTGAGTGAAGACCATTACGACGACGAACACGAGCACAGCGGTGGCGGTTCACGCCACCCGATGGCCGAGCGGTTCCGCGGCTATCTGCCGGTTGTCATCGACGTAGAAACCGGTGGTTTCAATTGCGCCACCGACGCCTTGCTGGAAATCGCAGCCACCACCATCGGCATGGATGAACAGGGTTTCGTGTTCCCGGAACACACCCACTTCTTCCGCGTCGAGCCGTTCGAAGGCGCCAACATCGAGGCGGCGGCCCTGGAATTTACCGGGATCAAGCTCGATCACCCGCTGCGCATGGCCGTGAGTGAAGAAGCGGCACTGACCGACATCTTCCGTGGCGTGCGCAAGGCGTTGAAGGCCAATGGCTGCAAACGCGCGATCCTGGTCGGCCACAACAGCAGCTTCGACCTGGGCTTCCTGAACGCCGCCGTGGCGCGGTTGGACATGAAGCGCAATCCGTTCCACCCGTTCTCCAGCTTCGACACCGCTACCCTCGCGGGCCTGGCTTACGGCCAGACCGTACTGGCCAAAGCCTGTCAGGCAGCCGGAATCGACTTTGACGGTCGCGAAGCCCACTCGGCGCGCTATGACACCGAGAAGACCGCCGACCTGTTCTGCGGCATCGTCAATCGCTGGAAGCAGATGGGCGGCTGGGAAGACTTCAACGACTAACAGCGCTGTTGTAGTGAGCGGGCTTGCCCCGCGCTGGGGGGCGAAGCCGCCCCAAATCCAACCGCCTCCGTTTTACTGATACACCGAGGTGCCTGGGTTTAGGGCGGCTTCGCCCCCCAGCGCGGGGCAAGCCCGCTCACTACAGCCATTTCCCGCCCATAAAAAAACGGCCTTCTCAGGCCGTTTTTTTGTACCTCAAATCTGGCTTACAGCTTGCCAGCGTTCTCGGTCAGGTAAGCCGCAACGCCTTCTGGCGAAGCGTTCATGCCTTTGTCGCCTTTTTTCCAGTTGGCAGGGCAGACTTCGCCGTGCTCTTCGTGGAATTGCAGGGCGTCGACCAGGCGGATCAGTTCTTCCATGTTACGGCCCAGCGGCAGGTCGTTGATGATCTGGGAGCGCACAACGCCCTTGTCATCGATCAGGAACGCGCCACGGAAAGCCACGCCGCCTTCGGACTCAACGTCGTAGGCCTTGGCGATGTCGTGCTTCATGTCGGCAGCCATGGTGTATTTGACTTTGCCGATGCCGCCATCATTGATGGCAGTGTTGCGCCAGGCGTTGTGGGTGAAATGGGAGTCGATGGAAACGGCAACCACTTCAACGTTACGCGCCTTGAAATCGTCCATGCGGTGGTCCAGAGCGATCAGCTCCGACGGGCAGACGAAGGTGAAGTCCAGCGGGTAGAAGAACACCAGGCCGTATTTGCCTTTGATGGCTTCAGACAGTTTGAAACTGTCTACGATTTCGCCATTGCCGAGGACGGCAGGTACATCGAAATCCGGGGCTTGTTTGCCGACGAGTACGCTCATTGGGTATCTCCTGATGTGAGGGTGACGATTGAAGTAAAAGGACCGGCCCAGTCTGGCGCCTGTAGGCGACAACCCTGTGACGCAGTCACGCTTCGTGAAGACTGACCATCATACACTGAAAAAACCGTTCGTCAGCGCAGGGGCAATACGCGCAAATACCCTACGAATCTACTTTGACAATCATTCTCGTTAACATTAAGATCCATCGCACTCAAGCCTTAAACCCGCGACGGTTCTCCCTTATGTATGTGTGCCTCTGTACTGGCGTCACCGACGGACAAATCCGCGAAGCAATCTACGAAGGTTGCTGCAGCTACAAGGAAGTGCGTGAAACAACCGGCGTTGCCAGCCAGTGCGGTAAATGTGCTTGCCTGGCCAAGCAAGTGGTACGGGAAACCCTGACGCAGCTGCAGACAGCCCAGGCTGCGCTCCCCTATTCAGCAGAATTTACACACGCTTAAATCGGCGTGTTTTAAAGAACCGGACTTAGTGTCCGGTTTTTTTATGCCCGCAATTCAATAAGTTAGCGCTAAGACGCGGAACACAAACATTCTTATTCCGATTAATTTTCATTTATTATTCAATAACTTAGGTTTGACACTAAGGTTTTCGCCGCTCAAACTCCGGCCTATATACAGCTATTACAGGGCAGGACCCCAGTCATGAAAGGCGACATCTCAGTCATCCAGCAACTCAACAAAATCCTTGCCAATGAACTGGTCGCGATCAATCAGTACTTCCTGCATGCACGCATGTTTGACGATTGGGGCCTGGAAAAGCTGGGCAAGCGTGAATACAAAGAATCGATCAAAGCCATGAAGGACGCCGACGCGCTGATCAAGCGCATCCTGTTCCTCGAAGGCCTGCCGAACGTGCAGGACCTGGGCAAGCTGAGCATCGGCGAGCACACCCAGGAAATGATCAACAGCGACCTGAAATTCGAGCAAAAGAGCCACAGCGACCTCAAGGCCGCCATCGCTCACTGCGAAACCAAAGGCGACTTCGGCAGCCGTGAGCTGCTGGAAGATATTCTGGAAGACCAGGAAGAACACATCGACTGGCTGGAAACCCAACTGGGCCTGATCGACAAAGTCAGCCTGGAAAACTACCTGCAATCGCAGATGGGCGAATAAGCCCTCGGCACGCAGGTATAAAAAAGCCCCGCTCTCTCACGAGAAGCGGGGCTTTTCATTGCAAGCGAATCAAGCGTCAGTCTTGGCCGCCGCGTTTGCCGCCGCTTCCTTGATCAGCGCTTGCAGCGAACCATCAGCCGCCATCTCAACGATGATGTCGCTACCGCCGACCAACTCACCGGCAACCCACAGTTGTGGGAACGTAGGCCAGTTGGCGTACTTGGGCAGGTTGGCACGGATTTCAGGGTTCTGCAGGATGTCCACGTAAGCGAATTTCTCGCCGCACGCCATGATCGCCTGGGAAGCCTTCGCGGAGAAACCGCACTGAGGAGCGTTTGGCGCGCCCTTCATGTAAAGCAGAATGGTGTTGTTGGCAATCTGCTCTTTGATCGTTTCGATGATATCCATGGAACACCTCGGCTGGAACTTTGCGACTCACAGGTCGGCACGGTGGCGCATTGTAACGCAAAATTCCAGCGCAGTGCTCAGGCGGCTGCGACCTGAACCGGAACGCCGTTGAGCGCAGCGTTGCCCGACAACTCGTCCAAATGCCGCTCGTCGGTCAAGTCGTTCGCACTCGCCCCCGGCTGCCCACTGGCAATGCTCATCTGCACACCCGGACGGCCATGCCCCCAACCGTGGGGCAAGCTGACTACACCGGGCATCATATCCAGGCTGGCCAGTACTTCCACTTCGATCATGCCGATGCGCGAACTCACTCGCACGCGCTGACCATCGCTCAATTGCCGACTGGCCAGATCGTCCGGGTGCATCAACAACTGATGACGGGGCTTGCCCTTCACCAAGCGGTGATAGTTATGCATCCAGGAGTTGTTGCTGCGCACGTGGCGACGACCGATCAACAACAACTCATCCGCCACAGGCAGCGGCTGCGCGGCAAAGCGCGCCAGATCGGCAAGGATCACCGCCGGTGCCGCCTGCACTTTGCCATCCGCCGTTTTCAAGCGCGCAACCAGATTGGCCTTGAGCGGCCCCAAGTCGACGCCATGGGGATGTTCCGCCAGCATCGCCACCGACAACTTGTGGCTCGACGCATCACCGTAAACCCCGGCACGCAACCCGAAGTCGATCATCTGCGCCGGCGCCATGGTCGGCTTCAGCACTGCACCGGTCTGCGCGGCAAACGCCTCTGCCAGACCTACGAAGATC
This sequence comes from Pseudomonas sp. FP2335, assembly GCF_030687535.1. NCBI lineage: Bacteria > Pseudomonadati > Pseudomonadota > Gammaproteobacteria > Pseudomonadales > Pseudomonadaceae > Pseudomonas > Pseudomonas sp. FP2335. The sequence goes on along the minus strand of NZ_CP117437.1, from coordinate 1,340,165 downwards.
TCCCAGTCATGCAGCGCCCCCGCCGGCTTGGGCAAGATCGCACGGTTGAAGCGGGTGACGTTACGCACCGCGAACATATTGAAGGTGGTGTCGTAGTGATCGTTCTCCAGTGCCGATGTAGACGGCAGGATCAAGTCGGCATATCGCGTGGTCTCGTTGATATAGAGATCGATGCTGACCATGAACTCCAGCCCATCCAGCGCCTGTTCCAACTGGCGGCCGTTGGGTGTCGACAACACCGGATTGCCGGCCACCGTGACCAATGCGCGGATTTGCCCTTCGCCCTCGGTAAGCATTTCCTCAGCCAGGGCCGACACCGGCAACTCGCCGCCATATTCCGGACGCCCGGACACCCGGCTCTGCCAGCGATTGAAATGCCCACCGCCTGTCGACGCCACCAGATCCACCGCCGGCGTGGTGCACACGGCGCCACCGGCACGGTCCAGGTTGCCAGTGACCAGGTTGATCAGTTGCACCAGCCAATGACACAAAGTGCCGAACGCCTGGGTGGAGACGCCCATGCGCCCGTAACACACCGCCCTGTCCGCCGCCGCAAAGTCCCGCGCGAGCTGGCGAATCTGCGCGGCCGGCACTGCACATTGGCGACTCATGGCCTCGGCGGTAAACCCGACGATTGCCTGGCGCACATCGTCCAGGCCAGCGACCGGCAGGTGACTGTCGCGAGTCAGGTTTTCACTGAACAAGGTGTTGAGCACCCCAAATAACAACGCCGCATCTCCGCCGGGGCGCACGAACAGGTGCTGATCGGCCATCGCCGCTGTCTCACTGCGCCGTGGGTCGACCACCACCACTTTACCGCCACGGGCCTGGATGGCCTTGAGGCGCTTCTCTACATCGGGCACGGTCATGATGCTGCCGTTGGATGCCAATGGGTTGCCGCCGAGGATCAGCATGAAATCGGTGTGATCGATGTCCGGAATTGGCAGCAACAGGCCATGACCGTACATCAGGTGACTGGTGAGGTGGTGGGGCAACTGGTCCACCGAGGTCGCCGAGAAGCGGTTGCGCGTCTTCAACTGGCCCAGGAAGTAGTTGCTATGGGTCATCAACCCATAGTTATGCACGCTGGGGTTGCCCTGGTACACCGCCACCGCATTCTGGCCGTGCCGGGCCTGGATACCCGCCAGGCGCTCGGCTACAAGGGCGAAGGCGTCTTCCCACGGGATTGGCTGCCATTCGCTGCCCACCCGCAACATAGGCTGGTGCAGGCGGTCCGGGTCATTCTGGATGTCCTGCAGTGCCACCGCCTTGGGGCAGATATGCCCGCGGCTGAACGTATCCAGCGCATCACCCTTGATCGAGGTGATCGCCAGGCTGCCGTCGTCGGCCTCGGTGGTTTCCAGGGTCAGGCCGCAGATGGCTTCACACAGATGGCAGGCACGGTGGTGGAGAGTCTTGGTCATGGCCAGTCTCTTTATAGGGGCTTTGACTCAACTATGAGCCGCCACATGCAGGGGCGCCACCAACGTTCGCGGTGTGAATCGACGGGCATCAGGCCCGGCCATGGCTAAGAGTGAGCAAATGTTTCAGAAGCCCGCAAAGCATCGCTGAAACCGACGCAACCGGGCCCAAGCCCGCCGCCGCGCATTGCAAAAGGTTGCGGCGCCAGTGTACAAATGGCCCGCTGCCGTATGGAATTCGTCTTCAAAAGCGCTCTCGCGCCCTTCTTGAACACCCCTAAAAACGTAGCCCTATTGGTAAGACGCGACATTTAATGTCAATATCGCGCCTTCCCCTATTTCGTCGCCCCGTGCGGCTTTCGCCGCAGGTCTCGCCCGTTGTCACAATAAACAAGGCTTTGAGTATCTGCGGTCTGTTGCAAAAAGGTAGTTAATGATGAGCGCAAGGCACTTTCTCTCTCTGATGGATTGCACGCCCGAAGAGCTGGTCAGCGTGATCCGTCGAGGCATTGAGCTTAAAGACCTGCGTAACCGCGGCGTACTGTTCGAGCCTTTGAAAAACCGCGTTCTCGGGATGATCTTCGAGAAATCGTCGACCCGCACCCGCCTGTCCTTCGAAGCCGGCATGATCCAGCTGGGTGGCCAAGCCATCTTCCTGTCACCGCGCGACACCCAACTGGGCCGTGGCGAGCCGATCAGCGATTGCGCGATCGTCATGTCGCGCATGCTTGATGCGGTGATGATCCGTACCTTCGCCCATAGCACCCTCACCGAATTCGCCGCCAACTCCCGCGTGCCCGTGATCAACGGCCTGTCCGACGACCTGCACCCGTGCCAGTTGCTGGCCGACATGCAAACCTTCCTTGAGCATCGCGGTTCGATCCAGGGCAAGACCGTGGCCTGGATCGGCGACGGCAACAACATGTGCAACAGCTATATAGAAGCGGCGATCCAGTTCGACTTCCAACTGCGCGTTGCCTGCCCGGAAGGCTACGAGCCTGACGCACGCTTCCTCGCACAGGCAGGTGAGCGCGTCACCGTCGTTCGTGACCCACGGGATGCCGTGATCGGCGCTCACCTGGTCAGCACCGACGTCTGGACCTCCATGGGCCAGGAAGACGAAACCGCCAAGCGCCTCGCGCTGTTCGCGCCGTTCCAGGTCACCCGTGCCCTGCTCGACCTGGCCGCGCCGGACGTGTTGTTCATGCACTGCCTGCCAGCCCACCGTGGCGAAGAAATCAGCCTCGACCTGCTTGACGATTCGCGCTCCGTCGCCTGGGACCAGGCCGAAAACCGCCTGCACGCGCAGAAAGCCCTGCTCGAATTCCTCGTCCCGCCTTCGTACCATCACGCATGAGCCATCCACTCCTGCTGAACCTGCGCAATCTGGCATGCGGCTATCAAGATCAACGGGTGGTGCAGAACCTCAACCTGCACCTCAATGCCGGTGACATCGGCTGCCTGCTGGGCTCCTCGGGCTGCGGCAAGACCACCACCCTGCGGGCGATAGCCGGTTTCGAGCCGGTGCACGAAGGTGAAATCAGCCTGGCCGGCGAAGTGATCTCCAGCGCCGGTTTCACCCTGGCGCCGGAGAAACGTCGTATCGGTATGGTGTTCCAGGACTACGCACTGTTTCCCCACCTCAGCGTGGCGGACAACATCGCGTTCGGCATCCGCAAGCACCCGAAAAAAGACCACGTGGTCGCCGAACTGCTGGAACTGGTCAACCTGAAGAACCTCGGCAAACGCTTCCCCCACGAGCTGTCCGGCGGCCAGCAGCAACGCGTTGCCCTCGCCCGCGCACTGGCGCCGGAGCCGCAACTGCTGCTGCTCGACGAACCCTTCTCCAACCTCGACGGCGAACTGCGGCGCAAGCTCAGCCATGAGGTGCGTGACATCCTCAAGGTCCGGGGCACCAGTGCGATTCTGGTCACCCACGACCAGGAAGAAGCGTTCGCCGTGAGCGACCAGGTCGGTGTATTCAAGGAAGGCCGCCTGGAGCAATGGGATACCCCCTACAACCTCTATCACGAGCCGCAGACCCCGTACGTCGCCAGTTTTATCGGCCAGGGGTATTTTATCCGCGGCCAATTGAGCACGCCGGAGTCGGTCAGCACCGAACTGGGTGAACTGCGCGGCAATCGCGCCTACACCTGGCCAACGGGTGGCGCGGTGGATGTTCTGCTGCGTCCGGATGACCTCGTGTATGCGCCGGACAGCGCGTTGAAAGCGCGCATCGTCGGCAAGACGTTTCTCGGTGCGTCGACCTTGTACCGACTGCAACTGCCGACGGGCGCGCAGCTGGAGTCGATCTTCCCGAGCCATGCGGACCATCAGATCGGCGCGGATGTAGGGATTCGGGTGGCGGCGGAACATCTGGTGCTGTTCCAGGCTTCGGGCAGCGTTGCGGCGCAGATTCCCCAATCCGAATCAGGCGTAAGACGCTACAGCCCGGCCACCTGAAGACACCGGCTCAAAAAAAGTGGGAGCGGGCTTGCTCGCGAATGCGGCTTATCAGTGATGACTGTATCGACTGAAACTCTGCATTCGCGAGCAAGCCCGCTCCCACATTTTGATCCAGGTACACCCCAGCGTAGGTTTACGCCCGGCCAATCGGCGCGAATTTGGCCTGGGTGTGCTCCGCCAGCACCGCCGCCGACAGTTCCACTTCAAGCCCCCGCCTCCCCGCACTGACAAAAATCGTCGCAAACGGCTGCGCCGTTTCATCGATAAACGTGCGTAAACGCTTCTTCTGCCCCAACGGGCTGATCCCCCCCAGCAGGTACCCGGTAGAGCGCTGCGCTGCCGCCGGGTCGGCCATTTCGACTTTTTTCACCCCCGCCGCCTGCGCCAGGGCCTTCAGGTCCAGACTTCCGACGACCGGCACCACCGCCACCAACAATTCACCCTTCTCGCTGCTGGCCAGCAAGGTCTTGAACACCTGCGCCGGATCAAGTCCCAACTTTTCCGCGGCTTCCAGGCCATAGGAAGCGGCCTTGGGGTCATGTTCATAACTGTGGATGTGATGTTCGGCGCGAACTTTTTTCAACAGGTCCAATGCAGGGGTCATGCTGGCTCCAAGCGTGGCAAACAGATCGCCAATTCTAGGCCAACCCCACGTAAAACGCTCTACTGCGCGCACTTTGGCAAACACACACAACGTTACAAGCATGATCATTCACCAGCTCAATAGTTTGAAAGTGACCAATGGTTCACTTTCGACCTTTGACAGCAGTGATTCTTGTCTATATTTTTTCGTTTCCGAATACTGTAGGAATAGACCTGCAACATTCGAGCAGTAAGCCGTGTCCGGGATGGGGATCCTTGCCACGGTGAAAATCGCGCAACGCCCCGTTGAGGTCGTGCGCCAGACAAGAACAACAACTGAGGTTTTCCATGACAACTGCTCTTCAACAGCCTTCACTTTCGAGCCAATGCATGGCCGAATTCCTGGGCACTGCGCTTCTGATCTTCTTCGGTACAGGGTGTGTCGCTGCGCTCAAGGTCGCGGGTGCCAGCTTTGGTTTGTGGGAAATCAGCATTATCTGGGGGATCGGCGTCAGCATGGCGATCTATCTGAGCGCCGGTATTTCCGGGGCTCACCTCAACCCGGCGGTGAGTATCGCCCTGTGTATTTTCGCCGATTTCGAAAAGCGCAAACTGCCCTTCTACATCCTCGCCCAGATCGCCGGCGCCTTTTGCGCCGCGGCCTTGGTGTACACGCTCTACAGCAACCTGTTTTTCGATTACGAACAAACCCACCATATGGTGCGCGGCTCACAAGCCAGCCTGGAATTGGCCTCGGTGTTCTCCACCTACCCCCATGCGCTGCTGAGCACCGCCCAGGCGTTCCTGGTGGAAATGGTCATCACCGCGATCCTGATGGGCGTGATCATGGCCTTGACCGATGACAACAACGGCCTGCCACGCGGCCCGCTGGCCCCACTGCTGATCGGCCTGTTGATTGCGGTGATCGGCAGCGCCATGGGCCCACTGACCGGTTTCGCGATGAACCCGGCGCGGGATCTGGGGCCCAAGCTGATGACCTTTTTCGCTGGCTGGGGTGAAATAGCCTTCACCGGCGGCCGCGACATTCCTTATTTCCTGGTGCCGATTTTCGGCCCGATCGTGGGTGCATGCCTCGGCGCCGCGGCCTATCGCGGGCTGATTGCCCGCCATCTGCCGAGCGCCGCACCTGCTGCAGTTGAAGAAACACCTGACACGGCTGTCAACGGCAAGACCCGTATTTCCTGATAGCGCCAGCCTGGACCCACCTGCCCTTTTTGCGGCCCAGGCTGATTACCGATCTTCTTATTTTCCAAGGCATTCGACATGACCGACATTCAGAATAAGAACTACATCATCGCCCTTGACCAAGGCACCACCAGTTCGCGGGCGATCATCTTCGATCGTGACGCCAACGTGGTCTGCACCGCCCAGCGCGAATTCGCCCAGCACTACCCGCAAGCGGGCTGGGTCGAGCATGACCCGATGGAAATCTTCGCCACCCAGAGCGCGGTGATGGTCGAAGCCCTGGCCCAGGCTGGCCTGCACCATGATCAGGTCGCCGCGATCGGCATCACCAACCAGCGTGAAACCACCGTGGTGTGGGACAAGGTGACCGGCCGCCCGATCTACAACGCGATCGTCTGGCAATGCCGCCGCAGCACCGAGATCTGCCAGCAACTCAAGCGCGACGGCCACGAGCAGTACATCAGCGACACCACCGGCCTGGTCACCGACCCGTACTTCTCCGGCACCAAGCTCAAGTGGATCCTCGACAACGTCGAAGGCAGCCGCGAGCGCGCGCGCAACGGCGAACTGCTGTTCGGTACCGTCGACAGCTGGCTGATCTGGAAATTTACCGGCGGCAAGACCCACGTCACCGACTACACCAACGCCTCGCGCACCATGCTCTTCAACATCCACACCCTGGAGTGGGATGCGAAGATGCTGGAGATCCTCGACATTCCGCGGGAAATGCTGCCGGAAGTTAAGTCGTCGTCGGAAATCTACGGCCGCACCAAAAGCGGCATCGCCATCGGCGGTATCGCCGGTGACCAGCAAGCCGCACTGTTCGGCCAGATGTGCGTCGAAGCCGGCCAGGCCAAGAACACCTACGGCACGGGTTGCTTCCTGCTGATGAACACCGGCGACAAGGCGGTCAAATCCAAGCACGGCATGCTCACCACCATCGCTTGCGGTCCGCGTGGCGAAGTGGCCTACGCCCTCGAAGGCGCAGTCTTCAACGGCGGTTCCACCGTGCAGTGGCTGCGTGATGAGCTGAAAATCATCAATGACGCCCACGACACCGAATACTTCGCCGGCAAGGTCAAGGACAGCAACGGCGTGTATCTGGTGCCTGCGTTCACCGGCCTGGGCGCGCCGTACTGGGACCCGTACGCCCGTGGCGCACTGTTCGGCCTGACCCGTGGCGTACGCGTGGATCACATCATTCGTGCGGCCCTGGAGTCGATTGCCTACCAGACGCGCGATGTACTCGACGCCATGCAACAGGACTCGGGCGAACGCCTCAAGGCCCTGCGCGTGGACGGCGGCGCGGTTGCCAACAACTTCCTGATGCAATTCCAGGCCGACATCCTCGGTACCCAGGTCGAGCGCCCGCAAATGCGCGAAACCACCGCACTCGGTGCGGCCTACCTGGCTGGCTTGGCGTGTGGCTTCTGGGGCAGCCTGGACGAGTTGCGCGGCAAGGCGGTGATCGAGCGCGAATTCGAACCGCAATTGGAAGAAAAGGAAAAAGAAAAGCTCTACGCCGGCTGGCAAAAAGCGGTCAGCCGCACCCGTGACTGGGAGCCCCACGAAGGCGCTGAATAAGCCAACATCCGGTTGTAACTGGCAGGGAGCAGATTCCTGCGTCATCATGGGCCACTTTTGTATGGCAGCCCAAAGGACGCCCAATGAATCTGCCTCCCCGCCAACAACAAATCCTCGAACTGGTCCGCGAACGCGGCTACGTCAGCATCGAGGAAATGGCGCAGCTATTCGTCGTCACCCCGCAAACCATCCGCCGCGATATCAACCAGCTGGCGGACGCCAATCTGCTGCGCCGCTACCACGGCGGCGCGGCCTATGACTCCAGTGTCGAAAACACCGCATACGCCATGCGGGCCGACCAGATGCGCGACGAGAAACAGCGCATCGGCGAAGCCATCGCCGCGCAGATCCCCGATCACGCCTCGTTGTTCATCAATATCGGCACCACCACCGAATCCATCGCCCGTGCGCTGCTCAACCACAGCCACCTGAAAATCATCACCAACAACCTCAACGTCGCCAGCATGCTCAGCGCGAAGGACGACTTCGATGTGCTGCTGACCGGCGGTAATGTGCGCCGTGACGGTGGCGTGGTGGGTCAGGCCAGTGTGGATTTCATCAACCAGTTCAAGGTGGATTTCGCCTTGGTGGGCATCAGCGGCATCGATGAAGACGGCAGCCTGCTGGACTTTGACTATCAGGAAGTACGGGTTTCCCAGGCGATCATCGCCAATGCGCGTCAGGTGATCCTGGCGGCGGACTCCAGCAAATTCGGGCGCAATGCCATGATTCGCCTGGGGCCAATCAGCCTGGTGGATTGTTTGGTCACCGATCAGCAGCCGGTGCCGGCGTTGGTGCAATTGTTGAATGACCATAAGGTGCGGCTGGAAGTCGTTTAAAACCTTCGACTTCTCCGGCGCCTGCGCCGCCACCTTCGCGAGCAAGCCCGCTCCCACACTTGACCGAGTTCCAGCATAGGAATGCGGTCGAATGTGGGAGCGGGCTTGCTCGCGAAGGCGATCTATCCAACACCGACCTCCCCAAGCCTGCATCTGGCTCATGTTCACAATTTTTCCCTCTCCAGCCCGTCGATGAATTTTTTCAATCGAAGTCGGGTGGCTGTGGGCGCGTTTATCAGCTACCATTTTCGCAAATGAACATTAATGTTCGAATTCCAAGATAAAAATCGCGAGGCCAGCCGATGAACCCTTCCACCTTGCCTGCCCCACCGCTTGCCGAAGTCTATGACGTGGCCGTTATCGGCGGCGGGATCAATGGCGTCGGTATTGCAGCAGACGCAGCCGGGCGCGGTTTGTCGGTATTCCTTTGCGAAAAGGACGACCTGGCCAGCCACACCTCTTCCGCCAGCAGCAAGCTGATCCACGGCGGCCTGCGCTACCTCGAACATTACGAATTCCGCCTGGTGCGCGAAGCCCTCGCCGAACGTGAAGTGCTGCTGGCCAAGGCGCCGCATATCGTCAAGCAAATGCGCTTCGTGCTGCCGCACCGCCCACACCTGCGTCCGGCCTGGATGATTCGCGCGGGCCTGTTCCTCTACGATCACCTCGGCAAGCGTGAAAAGCTGGCAGGTTCGAAAAGCCTCAAGTTCGGCCCGGACAGCCCGCTGAAAAGCGAAATCACCAAAGGCTTCGAATACTCCGACTGCTGGGTCGATGACGCCCGCCTCGTAGTCCTCAACGCCATGGCCGCCCGCGAAAAAGGCGCGCACATCCACACCCAGACCCGTTGCATCAGCGCACACCGCAGCAACGGCATGTGGGAAATGAACATGGAACGCGCCGATGGCAGCCTGTTCTCGATCCGTGCCCGTGCACTGGTGAACGCAGCCGGCCCATGGGTCGCCAAGTTCATCAAGGATGACCTGAAGCTGGATTCGCCCTACGGCATCCGCCTGATCCAGGGCAGCCACCTGATCGTGCCGAAACTCTACGAAGGCGCCCACGCGCACATCCTGCAGAACGAAGACCAGCGCATCGTCTTCACCATTCCGTACCTCAACCACCTGACCATCATCGGCACCACCGACCGCGAATACACCGGCGACCCGGCTGCAGTTGCGATCACCGAAGGTGAAACCGACTACATGCTCAAGGTGGTCAACGCCCACTTCAAGCAACAGCTGAGCCGCGATGACATCGTCCACACCTACTCCGGTGTGCGCCCGCTGTGCAACGACGAGTCGGACAACCCGTCGGCCATCACCCGCGACTACACCCTGGCGTTGTCCGGCGGCACAGGCGAGGCGCCGATCCTGTCGGTGTTCGGTGGCAAGCTGACCACCTACCGCAAGCTCGCCGAATCGGCGATGGCGCAACTGGCCCCGTACTTCACCCAGATGCGTCCGAGCTGGACCGCCAAGGCCAGCCTGCCCGGCGGCGAAGACATGACCACGCCAGAAGCGCTGGCCGAAGCGATTCGCCAGAAGTTCGAATGGGTACCGAGCGAAATCGCACGTCGCTGGTCCACCACCTACGGCAGCCGCACCTGGCGCCTGCTGGAAGGCGTACAGTCGCTGGCCGACCTGGGCGAACACCTGGGTGGTGGCCTGTACACCCGCGAAGTCGACTACCTGTGCACCGAAGAATGGGCGACCCAATCCCAGGACGTATTGTGGCGTCGCACCAAGCTTGGCCTGTTCACCACACCGGAAGAACAAGCCAACGTGCAACGTTACCTGTCCAAGGTTGAGCACAATCGCGGCAAGATCGAAGCGGCCTGACCGCTCAGTCTCGCAAAAGCCCCTGTGCCGTGAGGTCCAGGGGCTTTTTTATGCCTGCCTTGCCATTCGGTTTTCCGAACGCCAACCCCATGGCTATTCGGTTTGCCGGACCAAACGTAAGAAAGTTCGCTACCAACAAAACTTAATCATCATATAAATCAACTGCTTAACCTTTAAGTACTGGTCTGGCACGACTCATGCTCTACACTCCATGACGATTGCCTGAGACGCCTCAGGAGCCGTTACGGGCATTCGCTGTACAAGAGAGCCGTCTAGCCGGCTTCATAAAAAAAACAAATGTCGAGGAAGTATTGATGCGCATCGTTCCCCATATCCTGGGCGCAGCTATCGCTGCTGCTCTGATCAGCACTCCAGTATTCGCCGCCGAACTCACCGGCACGCTGAAAAAAATCAACGACTCCGGCACCATCACCCTCGGGCACCGCGACAGTTCCATTCCGTTTTCCTACATCGCGGATGGTTCGGGCAAGCCAGTGGGCTACTCCCACGACATTCAGTTGGCCATCGTCGAAGCCCTGAAGAAAGACCTCAACAAACCCGATCTGCAGGCCAAATACAACCTGGTCACATCGCAGACCCGTATTCCATTGGTTCAGAACGGCACCGTCGATATCGAGTGCGGTTCCACCACCAACAACGCCGAACGCGCCCAGCAAGTTGACTTCACCATCAACATGTTTGAAATCGGCACCCGCCTGCTGGTCAAGAAAGACAAGGACGGCAAACCGTCCTACAGCGACTTTGCCGACCTGAAAGGCAAGAACGTCGTGACCACCGCCGGCACCACGTCCGAGCGCATCATCAAGGCGATGAACGCCGACAAGCAGATGGGCATGAACATCATCTCCGCCAAAGACCACGGCGAATCCTTCCAGATGCTGGAAAGCGGCCGTGCCGTAGCGTTCATGATGGACGACGCACTGCTGGCCGGTGAAGAAGCCAAGGCCAAGAAGCCGGACGACTGGGTCATCACCGGTACTCCGCAGTCTTTCGAAGCCTACGCGTGCATGGTGCGTAAAGACGACCCAGCCTTCAAAAAGGCCGTGGATGACGCCATCGTCGGCCTGTACAAGTCCGGCGAAATCAACAAGATCTACGCCAAGTGGTTCGAAAGCCCGATCCCACCAAAAGGCCTGAACCTCAACTTCCCGATGAGCGACAAGGTCAAGGAACTGATCAAGAACCCGACCGACAAGCCGGCTCCGGAAGTAAAGATCTAAAACCTGACTAACCTTATCTCCTGAGGGAGCCAACCCTCCCTCAGGCGTCTGTTACTACCTGCTGGCTTTTATTTGGAACACTCGACCTGGCGGTTTTCGAGCCGATCTTGTGTGCCTGGCGTTCACCGCCGGGCGGGAATGGATTTTCCCCAAGCGGGTGCTTGTACATCGATCGACTTCGAGGGGAGACCCTAATGAATTACAACTGGGACTGGGGCGTGTTCTTCAAGTCCACCGGCGTGGGCGGCGAGACTTATCTCGACTGGTACATCGCCGGCTTGGGCTGGACCATCGCCATCGCTGTCGTGGCATGGATTATCGCCTTGCTGCTGGGCTCCATTCTGGGGGTCATGCGCACCGTGCCAAACCGCATCGTATCGGGCATCGCGACCTGCTACGTGGAACTGTTTCGTAACGTGCCGCTGCTGGTGCAGCTGTTCATCTGGTACTTCCTGATCCCCGACCTGCTGCCGCAAAACCTGCAGGACTGGTACAAGCAAGACCTCAACCCGACCACCTCGGCCTACCTGAGCGTCGTGGTGTGCCTGGGCCTGTTCACCGCAGCGCGGGTGTGCGAGCAAGTGCGGACCGGTATCCAGGCGCTGCCACGCGGCCAGGAATCCGCCGCGCGCGCCATGGGCTTCAAGCTGCCGCAGATCTACTGGAACGTGCTGCTGCCCCAGGCCTACCGGATCATCATTCCACCGCTCACCTCGGAATTCCTCAACGTCTTCAAGAACTCCTCCGTGGCGTCCTTGATCGGCCTGATGGAACTGCTGGCGCAAACCAAGCAGACCGCCGAGTTCTCGGCCAACCTGTTTGAAGCCTTCACCCTGGCTACGCTGATCTACTTCACCCTGAACATGAGCCTGATGCTGCTCATGCGCATGGTCGAGAAGAAAGTCGCGGTGCCCGGCCTGATCTCCGTGGGGGGTAAATAATGGAACTCGATTTCAGCGGCATCATCCCCGCCATCCCTGGCCTGTGGAACGGCATGGTCATGACCTTGAAGTTGATGGTCATGGGCGTGGTCGGCGGCATCGCCCTTGGTACGGTCCTGGCGTTGATGCGCCTGTCGTCCAGCAAGCTGCTGTCGCGCCTGGCCGGCGCTTATGTGAACTACTTCCGTTCGATCCCGTTGCTGTTGGTGATCACCTGGTTCTACCTGGCGGTGCCGTTCGTGCTGCGCTGGATCACCGGCGAAGACACCCCGATCGGCGCGTTCACCTCCTGCGTCGTGGCCTTCATGATGTTCGAAGCCGCGTACTTCTGTGAAATCGTGCGGGCCGGCGTGCAGTCGATCCCCAAGGGTCAGATGGGTGCGGCGCAAGCGATGGGCATGACCTATGGCCAGACCATGCGCCTGATCATCCTGCCCCAGGCGTTCCGCAAGATGACCCCGTTGCTGCTGCAACAGTCGATCATCCTGTTCCAGGACACTTCGCTGGTCTACACCGTGGGCCTGGTGGACTTCCTCAACTCCGCCCGCTCCAACGGCGACATCATCGGCCGCTCCAATGAGTTCCTGATCTTCGCCGGTGTCGTCTACTTCATCATCAGCTTTTCCGCCTCGCTGCTGGTCAAGCGTCTGCAAAAAAGGTTTGCCGTATGATCTCTATCAAGAACATCAACAAGTGGTATGGCGACTTCCAGGTGCTGACCGATTGCAGCACCGAGGTTAAAAAAGGCGAAGTGATCGTGGTGTGCGGGCCATCCGGCTCGGGCAAATCCACCCTGATCAAGTGCGTCAACGCGCTGGAACCGTTCCAGAAGGGCGACATCATCGTGGACGGCACCTCCATCGCCGACCCGAAGACCGACCTGCCGAAGCTGCGTTCGCGAGTGGGCATGGTGTTCCAGCACTTCGAGCTGTTCCCGCACCTGACCATCACCGAAAACCTGACCATCGCGCAGATCAAGGTGCTGGGCCGCAGCAAGGAAGAAGCCACCAAGAAAGGCCTGCAGCTGCTTGAGCGCGTCGGCCTGTCGGCACACGCCCACAAGCACCCAGGCCAACTCTCCGGCGGCCAGCAGCAACGTGTGGCGATTGCCCGCGCGCTGGCCATGGACCCGATCGTCATGCTGTTCGACGAACCGACCTCGGCCCTCGACCCGGAAATGGTCAACGAAGTACTCGACGTGATGGTGCAACTGGCCCAGGAAGGCATGACCATGATGTGCGTGACCCACGAAATGGGCTTCGCCCGCAAAGTGGCCGACCGCGTGATCTTCATGGACGCCGGCAAGATCATCGAAGACTGCCAGAAAGAAGAGTTCTTCGGCGATATCAGCGCCCGCTCCGAACGCGCGCAGCACTTCCTTGAGAAAATCCTGCAACACTAAAACCAACGCCGCGCGGGCTTTTTGTAGTGAGCGGGCTTGCCCCGCGCTGGGGGGCGAAGCCGCCCTAACCCAGTCACCGTATTTCTCCAGATAGAACTAGGGTGCCTGGTTTTGGGGCGGCTTCGCCCCCCAGCGCGGGGCAAGCCCGCTCACTACAGAAGCCTGCTCGCACTGCTGGTTGACCCAAGGCATCTGTGATGAAATGCGACCCCAATCAATATCGCGCCGCGCCGCCATCACTTGCCGTGAAGCCTCGTCTGATTCGCCAACTGTTCCTGCCGCCACTGATCATCATCCTGATGGTCGGCCTGGGTTATATCGGCTTCTGGGTCAGTGACTACTACGGCATCCGCACCCTCAGCGACACCGGCGAGCGCCAGTTGGAGCTGCATGCCCGTACCGTCGAAAGCGAACTGAGCAAATACACCTACCTGCCCAGCCTCCTGGAGCTGGAGTCCAGCGTCTCCAAGCTGCTGGCCGACCCGAACCAGGAAACCCGCAAGACCGTCAACGATTACCTCGAAGGCCTGAACCGACGCAGTCGCAGCCGGGCCATCTATGTGATGGACACCACCGGCCGTGTGCTGGCCACCAGTAACTGGCGCGATGCCGACAGTTACCAGGGTGAAGACCTGTCCTTCCGCGCCTATTTCCAGAACGCCGTGCGTGGCCAGCCCGGGCGCTTCTACGGCATCGGCAGCACCAACGGCGAACCCGGCTACTACCTGGCCCACGGCCTGGAAGAGCACGGCAAGATCATCGGCGTGGCCGTGGTCAAGGTGCGCCTCGAAGCCCTCGAAGAACGCTGGCAACGCGCGCGGCTCGAAGCCTTCGTGAGCGACGAGAACGGCATCATCATTCTCTCCAGCGACCCGGCCCGCCGCCTCAAGGCCGTGCGTCCGTTGAGCGATGACACCAAGGACCGCCTGGCCCACAGCCTGCAATATTACTGGGCCACGCTCAACGAGCTGGAACCCCTGGCCCGCGAGCGCCTGAACGAAAGCGCCGAGAAGCTCACCTTCCCGGCCAACAGTGAAGTGGTCAACGACGAGCAGGAAGTCAGCTACCTGGCGCAGACCCGGCCGCTCAACGACACCCCGTGGAACTTCACCCTGCTCACCCCGCTCAACGACCTGCGCCGCGCCGCGATCAACCAGGGCATCCTGGTAGCCGTCGCCTTTGGCCTGGTGGCATTCCTGCTGATTGCCTGGAACGAGCGGCGCAAGGTCATCGCCACCCGCCTCGCCGCCCGCGAAGCCTTGCAGCAAGCCAATAGCCAGCTGGAACGAAGGATCGCCGAACGCACCGCCGACCTGCGCGCCAGCAACGAACGCCTCAAAGGCCAGATCCGCGAACGACGCCAGGCCGAAGAGACTTTGCGCCGCGCCCAGGATGAACTGGTGCAGGCCGGCAAACTGGCGGCCATCGGCCAGATGTCCACCAGCATCGCCCACGAACTGAACCAACCGTTGGCCGCGCTGCGCACCTTGTCCGGCAACACTGTGCGCTTCCTCGAACGCGGCGCCCTGGACACCGCCAGCGCCAACCTGCAAACCATCAACGAACTGATCGACCGCATGGGCCGCATCACCGCCAGCCTGCGATCGTTTGCCCGACGCGGCGACGATCAGGGCGAAGCCAGCCTGAACAAGGCGGTGGACGCCGCGTTCCAGGTGCTCGGCCCACGCCTGGACAGCCTGCCGCTGACCGTGCACCGCGATTTTGCCCACGCCCAATTGCAGATCGACCAGACACGCCTGGAGCAGATCCTGGTCAACCTGATCGGCAACGCCGTCGACGCCATGCAAGCCCAGCCGGCCCCCGAACTGTGGCTGGAAGGCAGCAGCAGCGAGGGCAAATACCGCCTGCATGTGCGTGACAACGGCCACGGCATCGACCCCGAGGCCCGCAAGCATCTGTTCGAACCGTTCTTCACCACCAAACCCGGCGAGCAAGGCCTGGGCCTGGGCTTGACCCTGTCCGCCAGCCTCGCCGCGGCCACCGGCGGCAATCTTGCCGTGGAGCATCCGGTGGGTGGTGGTACTGCCTTTGTCCTGTGCCTGCCGCTGGTGGGTGCTCAAACAGCTGAGTCGACATGAATACCAACCCCGCAGACCTCACCGTCCTGATTGTCGAAGACGATCCCCATGTACTGCTCGGCTGCCAGCAGGCCCTGTCGCTGGAAGACATTCCCAGCATCGGCGTGGGCAGTGCCGAAGAAGCGCTCAAGCGCATCGACGAGAACTTTGCCGGTATCGTCATCAGCGACATTCGCCTGCCGGGCATCGACGGCCTGGAGTTGCTCACGCGCCTCAAGGCCCTGGATAAAAGCCTGCCGGTGGTGCTGATCACCGGGCATGGCGACATCTCCATGGCCGTCGGTGCGATGCGCAACGGTGCCTACGATTTCATGGAGAAACCCTTCTCCCCGGAACGCCTGGTCGACGTCGCCCGCCGAGCCCTGGAGCAACGCGGGCTGGCGCGGGAAGTCTGGGCGTTGCGCCGCCAGTTGGCCGAGCGCGACTCCCTCGAAGGCCGCATCATCGGCCGCTCGCCGGCCATGCAGAACCTGCGCGAGCTGATCGCCAACGTTGCCGACACCTCGGCCAACGTGCTGATCGAAGGCGAGACCGGCACCGGCAAGGAACTGGTCGCCCGCTGCCTGCATGATTTCAGCCGCCGTCATGATCACCAGTTCGTCGCCCTCAACTGCGGCGGCCTGCCGGAGAACCTGTTCGAAAGCGAGATTTTCGGCCACGAGGCCAACGCGTTTACCGGCGCCGGCAAGCGCCGTATCGGCAAGATCGAACACGCCCACCAGGGCACGCTGTTCCTCGATGAAGTGGAAAGCATGCCGATCAACCTGCAAATCAAACTGCTGCGGGTGTTGCAGGAACGCACCCTCGAACGCCTGGGTTCAAACCAGAGCGTGGCAGTGGATTGCCGGGTGATCGCCGCGACCAAGTCCGACCTCGATGAACTGAGCCGCGCCAGCCAGTTCCGCAGCGACCTGTACTACCGCCTCAACGTGGTCACCCTGGAACTGCCGCCCCTGCGCGAACGTCGCGAAGACATCCTGCAATTGTTCGAACACTTCCTGCAGCAGTCGTCCCTGCGCTTCGACCGCGCGGTGCCGGAGCTGGACAACCAGACCCTGTCGAGCCTGATGAGCCACGACTGGCCGGGCAACGTGCGCGAACTGCGCAACGTCGCCGAACGCTTCGCCCTCGGCCTGCCCGCCTTCAAGAAAAGCGGCGTGGCCGGCAGCGGCCAGGGCCTGGCCTTTACCGAAGCGGTGGAAGCCTTCGAACGCAACCTGCTCAGCGACGCCCTGCAACGCAGTGGCGGCAACCTGACGCAAGCCAGCCAGGAACTGGGGATGGCCAAGACCACCCTGTTCGACAAGGTCAAAAAATACGGGTTGAGCCACTGATGGACCTGTTCCTCAAAGCCGCCCTTGGCGCGGCAGTCGTGTTGATCCTGGCCGCGCTGGCCAAGACCAGGAACTACTACATCGCCGGCCTGGTGCCGCTGTTCCCGACCTTTGCGCTGATCGCCCACTACATCGTCGGCAAAGGCCGCTCGGTGGAAGATTTGAAGACCACGATCCTGTTCGGGATGTGGTCGATCATTCCGTACTTTGTGTATTTGGCGACGTTGTATGTGATGGTGGATCGGTTGCGGCTTGAAGCCTCGTTGGCCGTCGCGGCAGTTGCCTGGCTGATGGCCGCGACTGTGCTGGTCACTGTCTGGGTACGCCTGCACACCTGACACAACTCGGTTAAAAATGTGGGAGCGGGCTTGCTCGCGAAAGCGGTGTGTCAGTCAAAGATATTCCAACTGAACCACCGCATTCGCGAGCAAGCCCGCTCCCACATTTGGATCAGTGACTGACAGAAAGATCAGCGCACGATCTTGTCGACCTGGATGCCCAGCTTTTTCAGGCGATACCAGAAGCTCCTCTCCGAAATCCCGATCCGCTGTGCCGCCGCAGCCTGCACCCCATGACTCTCCTGCAACGCCGCCAGGATGTAGGCCTTCTCCACCTCCGCGAGCGCTGCATCCAGATCCTGCGGCACCCCCGGCCCGTCACTGAGAATCGCCGTCACGTCGCCCTCGCTCGGCTTCGACGCAAACAGATACCCCGGCAGGTCGATGTCTTCGATCACCGGCGTGGCCGCCACAATCGTCGCGCGCTCCACGCAGTTTTGCAGTTCACGGATATTGCCCGGCCAGTGATACGCCGCCATCGCCTGCAACGCCTCCGGGCTGAAGCCGGTGATGCGCTTGCCGGCCGTGGCACTCAGGGTGTGGGCAAAGTGCCGGGCCAGGGGCGCGATGTCTTCCACGCGTTCGCGCAAGGCAGGCAAGGGAATCGGGAACACGTTGAGGCGGTAGTACAAGTCTTCGCGAAACTCCTTGTTGGCCACCGCCTCCAGCAGGTTCTTGTTGGTGGCGGCGATTACCCGCACGTCTACCTTGCGCTCTCGGGGGTCGCCTACCGGCTCGATCACCCGCTCCTGCAACGCGCGCAGGATCTTGGCCTGCAACGCCAGCGGCATGTCGCCCACTTCATCAAGAAACAGCGTGCCCTTATCGGCCTGCTGAAAGCGTCCGATCCGGTCCGACACCGCGCCGGTAAACGCGCCTTTGCGATGGCCGAACATTTCGCTTTCCAGCAGCCCCTCGGGGATCGCCGCGCAGTTGACCGCCACGAACGGCTTGTCGGCGCGGCTGCCATGCTTGTGGATAGCCCGCGCGACCATTTCCTTGCCAGTGCCGCTCTCGCCGGTGAGCAGGATCGTCGCGGTGCTGTCACGCACCGCGTCCACCGCCTGCAACACGCTACGAAACGCCGGGCTGTCGCCGACCAGGCTGTCGAACTGGGCGTGTTCATCCAGCTCGGCGCGCAGGCGCGCGTTGTCACGCAGGATGTCGCGAAACTGCAAGGCCTTGGCCACCGTGATGTCCAGCTCATCAATATCGAAGGGTTTGGCGATGTAGTCGTAGGCGCCGTTGCGCATCGATTGCACGGCGTTTTTCACGGTGCTGTAGGCCGTCATCACGATCACCGGCACCTGGGGATAACGCACCTTGATCTCGGCCAGCAGCGCCGGGCCGTCCATGCCGGGCATGCGCCAGTCGCTGATCACCAGGTCGATGTCTTCCTGCTCCAGCACCTTGAGCGCGTGCAGGCCGTTACCGGCAATGAAGACCTGGATGTCGTTCTGGCCCAGGGCCGATGCCAGCAGATCGCAGAGTTTGGGTTCGTCGTCGACCACCAGAATGCTATACGTCATGGTTGTCCTCGTCGTCTTGGTCAATCGCTGGAATATACAGGCTGAAGGTGGCGCCGGCATCGACCTCGCTGACGCATTCGATGCTGCCGTCGTGGCTTTCCATGATTGAGTAGACCTTGGCCAGCCCCAGGCCCGTGCCCGACGCCTTGGTGGTGACGAAAGGCGTGAAAATGCGCTCGATCATCTCGGGCGCAATGCCTTGGCCACTGTCGGCGATGCTGATTTGCGTGGTGCCGTCTCCAAGTGTGCGAATACCGACGGTCAACCGCCCACCTTCGGGCATCGCGTCGATGGCATTGAGGATCAGGTTGAGGCAGGCCTGCTTGAGCTGCTTGGCATCGGCATAAATCGTCGCGCCCGGCGCCTGATCATCGAGCTGCACATCGATCTTGTGGCTGGCCAGTTCCGGCGCGCAAAAGCCGAGGATTTCATCCACCAGCGGGCGGGCCGCCTGCAACACGCGCAACGGCGGGTTGGGTTTGGCGAAGTCGAGAAACTCGGTGATCAGTTCGTTGATCCGGCTGACTTCGCTGACCACATATTCCAGATGACGCTTGTCCGTTTCCGCCAGGTCAGCGCGCCGGTGCAGCAGTTGGGTCGCAGTCTTGATAATGCCCAACGGGTTGCGGATTTCGTGGGCCAGGCCCATGGCGACTTCACCCAGGGCATGCAGGCGATCACGCCGGCGCAGTTGCGCTTCCAGGTGATGCAACTCGCCCAGGCGCTCGGTCATGTGGTTGAAGGTGCTGCTCAACTGGGCCAGTTCGTCGCCACCGCTGACCGCCACGCGGTGTTGGTAGTTACCGCAGATCACCGCACTCACCCCCTCGGACAGGTCACGCAACGGCTGGGTCAGGCGCCGTGACACCAACACCCCGGCGCCCAGAGACAACGCCGAACTGACCAGGAAGATCAGCACGAACAGATTGCTCTGGTTCACCAGCCCCACCAGGCTGGTGTGGCGCAGCAGGCCGCTGAAGATAACGCCTTGCAGCTCACCGGCATCATTGAAGATCGGCCAGTACAAGCCACTGTAGTTGTTGGTGAATTGCTCGCTGGGCTGGCGCGTGCTGCGCATTGCCGCTTCGACGTCCCTGGGGATGCGCGAGGGATGATCCTGGAAACGCTGGGTCGAGAAAATCTCCGAGAAGCCCTTGGGGTTGGCCAGGTACAGGCGCAGGTCGAGGGAATGCACTTCGGCCACGCTGGTGAGGAAACTGCTGTCCAGATAGGTGGCCACCAGCAGCAGGTAATCGACGCCGTCCTTGTTGGTCTCGAACGTCGAGACCACGATGCCGGTATCGACACCCGACACACTCACGGTTTGCAGCACCGCATTGCCGGTCAGGTTGATCTGTTTGACGATGTCATCGGGCGCGGTGCTGAACATGATTTTGTGGTCGCTGACGCGAATCAGCGCCACCACGTCGATGTCCGTTGCGTCGGCAATATCCGCGGTCAGCCGGTCGTGTTTGGCGGCTTGCTTGCCCGACGGCGGACTGGCGTAGCGCAGGAACAGTTTGGCCATGCGCGCGTTGTCATGAACGATGTCGCCGATCTCGTCCTTGACGATACGGGTCGACTCTTGCAGCCAGATCCGCACGTTGCTGTCGAAAATCTGCGACAAGGTGGTGGCGGCCAACTCCGCCGCGATCATGGTGGGGATCACACTGACCAGCCAAAACGCCAACACCAGCTTGCGCTGGACGCTCCAGCGTGAAATGGCAAAGGGGCGGGCTTTCTGGCGGGTCTTGGTGATCATCAGGTTTCGCTTATCGCAGCAGCCATGGCAGGGTCGGAACGATCCGGTCGAATAAACAGTTTTACTAGCTTGAGCAGGCCGTTGACCAGCCGGTTGCGGTGCCGGAAAAACACGCTGTTGCCCTGGAACTCGCAGCCCAGGCGCAGCTTACTGGCATACCCGGCCTGTCCGCACTCGTAGACGGCAATCTTGTGTTCAATACAGTAGTCGACATTGGTCAGCCAACTGCGGAAGTACAGGTTGTAGTCACGGCTGAATTCAACGTCATGCCCGAAGAACTTGTCCACCAGGCGGTGCTCGTCCAGCAGGATCAGGTTGAACGCCACCAGGTGGTCATCCACCCAGTAAAGAACACACACCGCGCGCTCCCCAAGGCGTTCCAGCACACCGGTGAAGTAGCCAGCGGGCAGGCGCTCGAACTGCAAGTCGGCGCGGGTGAGCGTAGCTTCGTACAGGCGCATGATCTCGGGTAGCACATCGTCGATATTGCGTCGCCACTCGACCCGCGGCCCCGGTGCACGCAGTTTGCGGCGCAGGTCCTTGCGCGTGGATTTACCCAGGGAACCGAGGTAGGCGTCCACCGAGCCATAGGGCAGCGGCAACACGCCCGTGGGCAAGCTCGGCATGCTTTGGAAGCCGGCGGCGCGGCAGCTGTCGGACCAGTGCGGATCGTTGCTTGGCGCGTCCTTGACCGCTACGAGGCCGATGCCGAACTCATCGGCGTCCTGGCGTGCGGCGGCGAGCAGATGCTTGAGCAACAGCGGGCGGCGCGATTCAGGCACGCTGCTGGCGAAGCCGACGTCGCAGCGCTCGGCTACCGGGGAACCGAGGGCATACAAGCCCAACTGCAAAAGACCCGGCCACAGTCGGTCCAGGCGTTCGGTCAAACGCTTGCCGGCGCCCGACACCGTGGTGTCGAGGCGGTAATGGGTGATGAACGCGGCGGCCACGGCCACCAGCGTTCCATCTTCGTACACCGCGAGGTACCGCCATTGGAAATCCGCGATGGCGGCGCTTTCCACGGCGACGTAATAGTCCCAGTCCTCCAGAGCACCGGGAAAACAGTCATTCCAGGCACTGCGCTGGAGGGCCCGGATGCTGGGGAAGGCTTGGGCGGTAATCACATTTTTCCCTTATTGCTATGGCCAACACCATTCAACTGTGTGCAGCTTTTTGTGGGAGCGGGCTTGCCCGCGATAGCAGTGGATCAGTCAACACCGCCATCGCAGGCAAGCCAGCTCCCACATTGACCTGACCTGGCTTGAGCCTAGCGTGCTGGTCGACGAACTCGGCGCTCAGCTCGATCACCCGGCGGTATTGCAGGTCGACGGTGATCATGTGGTAGCAGTTGTCCAGCAGGATCTTGGTCACCGGCCCGCCCAGATGGCGCTCGACATAATCCGCGTTCCAGCGGCTGGTGATGTCGTCCTCGATGGAATGCAACACCAGCGCCGGCACGTTGATCTCGGGCATGCGTTTCTTGACCACTGCGTTCATCCGGTGCAACTCGCGCACGGTGATGCCCTCCATGGTCAACAAGCCCGCCTCGCTGCTCTCGCCCTCCTTCATCTGCCGCTCAACGATGGCCCGCAGGCGTTCGTTCTTGATGCCATAGGGCGGCTTCTCTTCGAAGCGGCAGATGTGCACGCCGAACGGGATTTTCATCAGCAACGGGGTAAGGAACGCCAGCTTGTTGATGCTCCAGCCGTCGTACCTCAAGGTGGTCGAATACATCAGCAACCCGCTCACTTGCCCCGGATGCTCGGCGGCCACGTACATCGACATCACCGCGCCCATGGACAAGCCACCGACGAACACCTGGGCGTGGCGTTGCTTGACCTGGGCGAAGGTCTTGCGCACGCCGTCGTACCAGTCCAGCCAGCCGGTGGCCTGCAAGTCGCTGTTATCGCCGCAATGCCCGGCCAGGGTGGGCACGTACACCGTGCAATTGCCCGCCTTGGCCAGGCCCTTGGCGACTTGGCGCAATTCCGTCGGCGTGCCGGTCAGGCCGTGGATCAACAAGATCCCGACCGGACCTGCACCGAGAACGAAACCGGCAGTACCTTCACCGAGGTCGATCTCAGGCGTATTCACCGTTTGGTCGCTCGCACCAGCAGTTGCTCCAGCAGCTTCAGGCCCAAGTCGATTTCCGGGTAGCTGATTTCCAGGGACGGCGCCAGGGTGATCACGTTTTTGTAGTAACCGCCCACGTCGAGGATCAGCCCGAGTTTCTGGCCGTCCACGATCATGTCGCCTTTCATGCCTTCTTCGACCATGTAGTCCAGGGTCGCCTTGTCCGGCGTGAAACCATCCGGGCCGCAGATCTCGCAGCGCAGGGCCAGGCCCAGGCCGTCGACGTCGCCGATGATCGGGAAGCGTTTCTGCAAGTCCTGCAGGCCTTCGAGGAAGTATTTGCCCTTGGCCATGACCATCGCGCCGTAGTCGACTTCGTTGGTCATCTTGAACATTTCCAGGCCTACCGCCGTGCCCAACGGGTTGGAGGCGAAGGTGGAGTGGGTCGAACCTGGCGGGAAGATCTTCGGGTTGATCAACTCTTCACGGGCCCAGATACCGCCCAGTGGGTTGAGGCCGTTGGTCAGCGCCTTGCCGAACACGATCACGTCCGGTTGCACGTCGAAGTGTTCGATCGACCACAGTTTGCCGGTGCGATAGAAGCCCATCTGAATCTCGTCGGAGACCATCAGGATGCCGTGCTGGTCCAGCACGTGCTTCAACTCACGGTAGAAGTTCATCGGCGGGATCACGTAGCCGCCGGTGCCCTGGATCGGCTCGACGTAAAACGCGGCGTATTCGCTGGAACCGACTTTCGGGTCCCACACGCCGTTGTATTCAGTCTCGAACAGGCGTGCGAATTGCTGCACGCAGTGGCTGCCGTATTCCTCCTTGGTCATGCCTTTAGGGCCACGGAAGTGATACGGGAACGGAATGAACTGCGCACGCTCGCCGAAGTGGCCGTAGCGGCGACGGTAGCGGTAGCTGGAGGTGATCGACGAGGCGCCGAGGGTACGCCCGTGGTAGCCGCCTTCGAAGGCGAACATCAGGCTCTTGCCGTTGGTGGCGTTACGCACCACTTTCAACGAGTCTTCGATGGACTGCGAACCGCCGACGTTGAAGTGCACACGACCGTCGAGGCCGAATTTCTTCTTGGCGTCGACCGCGATCATTTCCGACAGCTCGATCTTGCCCTTGTGCAGGTACTGGCTGGCGATTTGCGGCAGGGTGTCGATCTGCTGTTTCAGCGCGTTGTTCAGGCGCGGGTTGGCGTAGCCGAAGTTGACCGCCGAGTACCACATTTGCAGGTCGAGGTAGGCTTGGTCTTCGGTGTCCCACACGTAGGAGCCTTCGCAACGGCTGAAAATACGCGGCGGCTCGATGTAGTGGACGGTGTCGCCGTAGGAGCAATACTTGGCTTCTTTATCCAGAAGGATCTGGTCTTCGGCGGTAGCGATGCGGATATCAGACATGGTGGAAGAGTTCCTGGTTGTCGGCAGCAGTAAAGGAGGTGGCGTTGGCGGCGTTGCCCTGGGGCAGTCGGGCCAGCAAGGCGCTGACTTCGGCGAAGGTGTCGAAGCGCGCGTGGGGAATGTTGTGGGTGACGCAGTAGTCGGCGAGGCTGCCCTTGGCAAAGACGAAGTCGGCGGTGGAGGCCACGCACATGTCGGACTTGCCGTCGCCGATCACCAGCACGCGTTTGTTGCGCGGCGTGGATTTGCACTTGCAGTTGCCGGAGGCGGCGCGGCAGGCGTCGCTGGAATACGGGAAGTCGATGCGCCAGCTGTTCTGGTCGACCTGGCGCAGGCGGTTGGCGAGGATCGGCAACAAGGTCACGTAGTTGCGCGACAGGATGCGCGCGATGCCTTGTTCGATGCCGTCACTGACCACTTCGATGGACGCGCCCAGGCCGATGACCTGATCGACGAAGTCGGGGAAGTCCGGGTCAATCTCAACGCTGTCGAAGTACGCCAGCAGTTCCGTCGGGGTGGCCTTGATCAACGCCAGTTGGCGGCTCAGGCATTCGCGTGAACCGATATGCCCGTCCAGCCATTGCTGTTCGATGGTTTCCCACTCGGGCCCGGCGAAGCGTTGGAGGACGTTGTCGATAACATCGGTGGGGGTGATGGTCCCATCGAAGTCGCACACGATATGCCAGTCGATCATCTGTGTTTACCTTGGAAGAGCGCGCTGTATGCGCTTGCACCAGGGCTAGAGCAGGGACTGTGCCAACCGCACAAAGCCCAGCGGGGCTGGGGCTTTGCACGCTGCGTGATGGCATTTGTGTCAGCTGAGCTACAATTTTTGTAGCTTGCTACAAACAAGATCAGTGCTTGCGTCAGGGCGGCGCTTCGCGCGTTCATGCGCGCATATCCCCAGAAGGAAACGCTTCCATGCACAAGGTCAGTTCTGCTGTAGTCGCCGGTTTATTGGGGCTGTGGGGCTTTTGCAACGCGGCCCAGGCCGAGCCCATCACCGGCGAAGTCGGCGCGGGTCTTACCTATCAACCCCACGACCCGACCGGCAGCCGCTACGAAACCCGTCCCGTGCCCTACCTGGACCTGGACTGGGGCAATGTCAGCCTGAGCACCGAAGACGGCTTGAGCTGGAGCGCGCTGAAGACCCACGGGATCACCGCCGGCCCATACATCAATTACTTGCAGGGGCGCACCTCGAACGGCGAGCTGCAAGGCTTGCGCAACGTCTCGGACATGGCTGAAGCAGGCGGTTTCATCCAATACGCCCCGGCCGATTTCTGGCGCGTATACGCCCAACTGGGGCGGGCCGTTGGCGGCGGGCACGACCAAAGCGGCGTGCTGGGTAAAGTCGGCGGCGAACTGGGCTACCCGCTGGGCGGCGGCATTATCGGCAGCAGCAGCCTGATGGCGCACTTTGCCGACGCGCGCCAGACCCAGACCTTTTTCGGCGTCGACGCCAATGAGTCTGCGGCCTCGGGCTTTCGCCCGTACAACGCCAGCGGCGGCTTCCAGAATGTAACGCTGAGCCAGAGCTTCGAGTTTCCGCTGGCGCCCAACTGGTCCTTGCTGACCAGTGCCAGCTGGGTACACCTGGTGGGTTCGGCGGCAGACAGCAGCATCGTCAAGGAAACCGGGGATGTGAACCAAGGCCAGGTGCAGACGGCGATCAGCTACAAATTCAACTGATTCAACTGGAACAACATGTGGGAGCTGGCTTGCCTGCTCCCACATGGGCCTGCATTTCATAGCAGGTTGTTCAGTTTTCTTCGCCTTCGGCCAACAAGGCGATCCCGCCGATAATCACCGCCACGCCCACCCAGTGCAGCGCGCTGATATGCTCCCCCAGCCCCAGCCACGAACCGAGCAATACCACCACAAACACCAGTGAACTCAGCGGAAACGCCAGGGACAGGCTGCTGCGCCGCAGGATCAGCATCCACACGAAAAACGCGCCGATGTAGCAGGCAATCGCCGCCAGGATTGCGGGGTTGCGCGCCACCTCACCCAGCCACAGCCAGTTGAAGTCCATCTGCCCCAACTGGTCGCCGGCCACCTTGGTAAACAACTGTCCGGCGCTCTCGGTGCAGATCAGCAACGCCCACAACACCACCGTGCCAAAGCGCCCGTGTAGCCATGCGTGCGTACTCATACCTGCCCTCCTCCAATCGCCACCAACATCACGCCCAAGGTGATCACCCATGTCCCCGCCCAACGGCGACGGCTGACGGTCTCACCCAGCACCACTTTGCCCACCAGCACCACCCCGCAATACGCCAGCGCGGCGGCGGGGAACAGCAGGCTCAAGGGCGCACGGGACAAGGCTTCGAGCCAGACAAAAAACTCAATCGCATAGGCGCCGATCCCCGCCCACAACAACGGCGCATTGAATACCTGGCCCCAGAACGCGTTCAGGCGAAAGCCGCCTTCCAACTCGGGCAAACGGTCCAGGCCGAGCTTGAAACACAGCTGGCCGATCACATCCAGCACGATGGAAAACGCCACCAGTAACACCACGGTCAACGTCACGGGAACAACTCCTCAAACAGGTCGATCAGGGCCGCATTGGTGGCCGCATTGCGTTGCAGATCCTCGGGGCTCCAGCGCTCGGGTGGCGGCTGGTCGGACTTGGCTTCCCAGCGCTTGAACGCGTTGCTGAATGCAGGCTGGGCGAACTCGCCGCACACGTCGATGCCAATGATCCGCTTGCGCGCCGCCAAGGCGCGCAGGGCCTGGAGCAAGTGGCTCAGGCGCATGCCGCCCTGATCCCAATTGGTGGCGGCGTCTTCGCTGGCGAGCACGTCTTTGTCGATGGTGATCCAGATCGCCTCGGTGGGCAGGCTGTCGATCATCTGGTCGAGAAACTCAGCCCAGTCCAGCTCGGCCAAATTGCGCCAGTGCAGGTGGTTTTCCTGCTGCCGGTGCCCGGCGCCATCGCCGACCCGGCCCCAGACTTTCGAGGGTGGATGCTGCCAGGGAAACAGCTGCAATTGCCCGCGTTTGAGCGCCCCGAGGTTGCCACCGCGCAGTTGCGGGTTATGCAGGTCGTCGCTGCAGGGGCCGAGGGTGACGATGCGTTTGATCGCCGGCATTTTCAGCGCGCGATTGACCCACGAGCCACAGTGGCGCTTGGGCGCAAAGCGCACCCAGTCGGGGTGGTTATCGAAGTGGATCAGGCTGACAGGCTCTTTCAAGTCGGCGAGAAACGCCGGTGTGAGGTGGTGATAGTCGCCGGAGCCGACAAACAGGATGTCCGGCCGCGCATCCACCGGCCGGGGCCGCTGGGCCAGGCGTTGGGCGAAAGACTTCCAGGTTTTTTCGGTGGACCACAGGCGCAGCTTGGGGCCCAGGTCCAGCAGGTCGATGCGCGTGGCCTGACCGCTGGCCAGGCGCAGGGCAATCGGTGCCTGGCCGGTGAGGCTGTGGTCGAGATCAAGAATATTCAAGGCAGAGGTGCCCCCTTTATGGCTTCAGGGGGTCAATGCAAGGGCCGGGCCAGCGGGTCTCTTGTGAACAATGAGTAACCCATGTGGGAGCGGGCTTGTGTGGGAGCGGGCTTGCTCGCGAACGCGGTGGATCAGCAACAGGTTTAGTGACTGGCACTCCGCTTTCGCGAGCAAGCCCGCCCCCACATTTTTAGTTGCGGGATTCGTTGATGATCTGGCGAATCGCGCCGACAAACGCTTCAGCCGGTTGCCCACCGCTCACCGCGTACTGGTCGTTGAACACAATGGTCGGCACCGACGTCACGCCACGCGACACCCACAGTTCCTCTTGCTCACGCACCTCGGCGGCATATTCGTCAGACGCCAGAATCTCAGCCGCGCGCTTGAGGTCCAGCCCGACGCTTTCGGCGATGATCGCCAGGGTCGCGTGGTCGGAAGGGTCCTGGCCGTCGCTGAAGTACGCCTTGAACAGCGCTTCCTTGAGGTTGTACTGCAAACCTTCGAGGCCGGCCCAATGCAGCAGGCGGTGAGCATCAAAGGTGTTGTAGATGCGGCTCTGGCCGTCGGTGCGAAAGGCAAAGCCCAGCGCGGCGCCCAGGTCGCGGATGCGCTCGCGGTTGGCCTGGGATTGCTCGGCAGTGGAGCCGTATTTTTCGCTGATGTGCTCGACGATGTTTTGCCCTTCGGCGGGCATGTTGGGGTTCAGTTCGAACGGCTGGAAATGGATCTCGGCCTGCACGTCGGCGCCGAGCTGGTCGAGGGCTTCGGTCAGGCCGCGCAGGCCGATGATGCACCAGGGGCAGGACACGTCGCTGACGAAATCGATTTTCAGGGGAGTACTCATGGTGGGCAACCTCGTAGGCAAAAACGCGCCAGAAAGGTTGCACGATACACCAATGTCACAACACCTTCGAAGGCTCGCCCAGGTCAATCCGCGCCAGGTGTGCCGCGTCTTGGCGATGGGCTTGCAGGTACGGCAACACCGCCGTCAGCAGCGGCGCCTTGAACGCTTCCTGGAAACGGTGGGCCATGCCGGGAATCAACCTCAATTCGCTGCCCTGGATATGCGCCGCCAAGTGCACGCCGTGCATCACCGGCAACAGCGGGTCGGCGGTTCCGTGGACGACCAGGGTCGGCACGCGCAGTTGGTTGAGTAGCGGCACGCGGCTCGGTTCGGCAAGGATCGCCATGATCTGGCGCTTCACGCCA
This sequence comes from Pseudomonas sp. FP2335, assembly GCF_030687535.1. Classification (NCBI taxonomy): domain Bacteria; kingdom Pseudomonadati; phylum Pseudomonadota; class Gammaproteobacteria; order Pseudomonadales; family Pseudomonadaceae; genus Pseudomonas; species Pseudomonas sp. FP2335. The sequence goes on along the minus strand of NZ_CP117437.1, from coordinate 1,311,437 downwards.
TCGGGGTTGAACGCGCGGTCGTAGGACAGCGCCGCCTGGTGCAACAGGGCCTGGCGATCATCCTTCACATTCGGGCTGCCCAGTGCGGCGAGCAAGTCGGCCTGCTGCTCTAGCGCCACTTCACGGTTGGGCGCGCTGCGTCGCGACAACAATTGCACCAACGCCGCATTCGGCGCCGGCAGGCCTTCGGCGCCGGAGCTGGTCATGATCAGCGTGAGGCTTTCGACTCGCTGCGGCGCCATGGCCGCCAGGTGCTGGGCGATCATGCCGCCCATGCTCGCGCCCAGCACGTGGAATTGCTGGATCTGCAACGCGTCCATCAGGCCAATGGCGTCATCGGCCATATCGGTCAGTGTGTAAGGCGCCGCCACCGGCAGGCCGAGTTTGTAGCGCAGCACTTCGAAGGTCAGGTTGGCGCTGGCCGGGGCCTGGCGCCAGGAGGACAGGCCGACGTCACGGTTGTCGTAGCGGATCACCCGAAAACCCTGTTGGCACAGGGCGACGACCACTTCATCCGGCCAGTGGATCAACTGCCCGCCCAGGCCCATCACCAGCAACAAGGCCGGGTCGGACGCACGACCGATGCTCTGGTAGGCGATGCTTACCTGAGCCAGGTCGACCGATTGGGTCGGGACATTGACGTCACATCGAGAAGCCGCAAAAGACGGCAGGCCGAACAAGAAAGCGGCCAGTAAAAGCAACACGCGCATGAAAAACACCGAAACGCAGAACCCCAGTAGAGCGCGAGTCTGATGAAGTTTGTTCAAGCGCGCTGCCACAGTTGCGTGACAGTTTGATGAAGAGTGCCCAGCGGTCATAGTCGACAGGCCTTGCAACATGAGACAAACTCACGCTATTCCGATTCGTCACAAATTATCTTCATGGAGAGCCCGTGCTCGAAATCCGCCACCTCAAGACCCTGCACGCCCTGCGCGAAGCCGACAGCCTGGTGGAAGCCGCCGAACGTCTGCACCTGACGCAATCGGCGCTGTCCCACCAGTTCAAGGAGCTGGAAGAACGCCTGGGCATGCCGCTGTTCGTGCGCAAGACCAAGCCGCTGCGCTTCACCAGCGCCGGCCTGCGCCTGCTGCAATTGGCCGACGCCACCCTGCCGCTGCTGCGCGGCGCCGAGCGTGATATTGCGCGTTTGGCCGGTGGCACCGCCGGACGCTTGCACATGGCGATCGAATGCCACAGTTGCTTCCAGTGGCTGATGCCGACCATCGACCAGTTCCGCGACGCGTGGCCGGAGGTCGAGCTGGACCTGGCCTCCGGCTTTGCCTTCGCACCACTGCCGGCCTTGGCCCGTGGCGACCTGGATCTGGTGGTGACGTCCGACCCGCTGGAACTGCCAGGCATCACCTATGTACCGTTGTTCACCTACGAAGCCATGCTGGCGGTGGCGAACCAGCATGCGTTGGCGAGCAAATCCTATATCGTCCCCGAAGACCTGCTGACCGAAACCCTGATCACCTATCCGGTGGAGCGCGACCGCCTGGACATCTTCACCCGCTTCCTCGAACCCGCCGACGTCGAACCGGCCCAGGTGCGCACCTCGGAGCTGACGGTGATGATGATGCAACTGGTGGCCAGCGGCCGTGGTGTGTGCGGCATGCCCCATTGGGCGCTGCATGAATACAGCTCGCGCGGGTATGTGAAAGCCAAGCGCCTGGGCGAGAAAGGCTTGTTTGCGACGCTGTATGCGGGGATTCGTGCGGACATGCTGGATGCGCCGTATATGCGCGATTTCCTGCTGACGGCCAAGGACACGTCGTTTTCGACATTGGATGGGGTCAGCGCCGTCCGCTGATACTGAAAACTCTGATGATCAAAATGTGGGAGCGGGCTTGCTCGCGAATGCGGTGGTTCAGTCGAATTATCTGTACCTGACACACCGCTTTCGCGAGCAAGCCCGCTCCCACATTGGATAGGGTTTCCACAGTTGGATTTCAGTCGGTCTTCAGTTCGCGCCACATGTGGATTTTGTCGAAGTATTCGACGCCCACCCTCACCGCCAACGGTTCCAGGCCGTATTGGATGAAACCGCAACGCTGGTACAGCGCAAACGCCGCGTCATTGCCGGCGGTTACGGTCAGTTGGATCACCTTCAGGCGCGGCTGCCTGCGCGCCTCATCCAGTGCCGCCTCGACCAGTTGACGGCCCACACCCTGGCGCTGATGGCGGGCATTCACATACATGCCAAACAACGTCACCTTGTGCCACGCCTTCTCCCGAGGCTCGAACGCCAGGCCGACAATACCGACCAGTTCATCCCCTTCAAAAGCACCGAGCAATCGATCCAACGGGCTGTCCAGACGCTTCTCCCACCAGCTCAACGGCATCGCCGCACGCTCGGCCACGCTGGAGGTGAAGGCCTGGGGATAGACGCCATACGCCTCCAGCATCAATGCCCGATACGCCTGCGCGTCACGGGCGGCCAGCGTGCGGATGATCATGCGCTGCGGCGCTGCTCAAGCATCAGGCGCACGGCCAGGGCCGCCAGCACGAAGCCCATGAAGTAACGCTGCACCGCCAGCCAGGTCGGGTTGTTGATAAACCAACTGGCAATACTCGCGGCAAAAATCGCGATCAGCGCATTGACCATAAAACTCACGCTGATCTGGGTGAAACCGAGCATCAGGCTCTGGGTGAACACCGAACCGTGCTCCGGGGTGATGAATTGCGGAAACACCGAGAGGTAGAACACCGCGATCTTCGGGTTCAACGCGCTGGTGAGAAAGCCCATGGTCACCAACTTGCGCGGGGAGTCCGCCGGCAGTTGCTGGGCTTCGAAGGGCGAGCGCGCGCCGGGCTTGACCGCCTGCCAGGCCAACCACAGCAGGTACAGCGCGCCGGCCCATTTGAGCACTTCATACGCCATTGGCACGGCGAGAAACACCGCAGTCAAACCCGCCGCCGCAGCGAACAGGTGCACAAAGAAACCCGCGACCACCCCCAACAACGACACCAGGCCGGCCTTGCGCCCCTGGCAGATCGAACGGGAGATCAGGTAGATCATGTTCGGACCAGGGGTCAACACCATCAGCAGGCAGGCAGCGGCGAAAATCAGCAACTCGTTGAGTGGGATCACGGTTCAGTCCTTTGAGCCTGTGTGTCAGGCGGTGGTGGTCAGCGATGCGCGATAAAACGGCAGGATCAGGTCACGTGTCAAGGGTGCCAAAACCAGGCCGCCATCGCCGGCCGGGTCGATCCAACGCACTTCTTCAATTTCGGCGGCGGGGTTCACCGGCACGTCGATGCAAACCTTGTACAACTGCGCCTCGACGGTATAACCAGGCTCATTGGCGGCGGGTGCCGAAAAGTGCCCGAGGTATACGGCGGCGTTGGGGTCGATACGCAGGTTGAGTTCTTCGTGCAGTTCACGGGCCAGGGCTTCGGCAGGTTGCTCACCGGCGTCGATCTTGCCGCCCGGTTGCATGAACGCCTGAGTACCGCGCTTGCGCACCAGCAGGGTTTGGCCGTCGCTGCCGATCAGGAGGGCGGCGGCGATGCGGATGGTGGACGGCATGGGAGGGTTTCCTTGGGGCAAAGGGTGCAAGAATCACATGTGCGCATGAAACACAGCAATCAATGTGGGAGGGGCGGTGCGACGACTCGACCAGGCCCCTCGCGGATTTTTTACTGGAGTGCGCCTGAAGCGCCTGGGTCTTCCTTGATGAAGACGCTGTACTTGGCGCCTTCCATCGCCTCGAACGCAATCAGCTTGTCCACCAGCGGCAGGTTCAGCACCTTGCCGGCGTTGAGCAGCAGCATGCCGTTGTCGGCGTTGAGGTTGCGCGCCAGCACCATGCCGTCGGCCAGTTCGCGGGTGGTCAGCACTTTGATCGACGGATCACCGAGGGTCACATCGCTGAGGAACTTGGCGCAGGCCTGGGAGAACGCTTCCACCAGCTCCGGGTCATAGAGTCGCCCGGTGTATTTCTGGATGTACAACAGCGCCTCGCCACTGTTCATCTGCCGTTCAAGGATCAGGCCCTTCTGCAACTCGATGAAGTCCACCGCCAGTTTCAACAGGCGCGAGCCGAACGGGATCGCCTCGCCCTTGAGGTGGTCGGGAAACCCGCTGCCATCCCAGCGCTCCTGGTGGTGGCGAATGATCCGCGCCGCGTCCTTCATCGGTTCCAGGGTCATCAACAGCGATTCACTCTGGGTCGGATAGGCACGGTACTGTTCGCGGTCGGTGCTGTGCAGTTTGTCGGACGGGGCGACCAGCATGTTGTCGTTCCAGCTCAGCTTGCCGATGTTGTAGAGCGCGGCGGCCATGGTCAGGTCGCGGGTGCTGGCTTCGTCCATGCATTGGGACGCGCAGTACACGCGCACCAGTTCGATCAACGGGCGGTTGGTCTGCTTGTCCTTGGGCAGGCGCAGGTTGGCCAGCAGCGAGAACACTTCGGTGCCGGTCACATAGCTGCGCTTGAGTTCGTCGTAGGCCAGGTCGAGCATGTCGGCGGTTTGCTGCAACTCGCTGGTACGCGCGGCCACGCGTTTTTCCAGGGTGGCGTTGAGCGTCTTGAGCTGATCGTTCTGCTCCAGGGTCAGGCGCTCCAGGCGCTGATGTTCCAGGGCCTGCTGCAGGATCAGCTTGAGCTCGTCGTCATTCCAAGGTTTGCCGATATAACGGTGGATCTGCCCTTCGTTGATCGCCTTGATGATCGTCGGCAGGTCGGCGTAGCCGGTCAGCAGGATACGGCTGGTGGCCGGGTAAAGCTCGTGGACCTTGGCCAGCAGCGTGGCGCCGTCCATGTTCGGCATGCGCGCATCGCTCATCACCAGGTCGATGGGTTGCGCCGCCATGATCTCCAGCGCCTGGGCACCGCTGCCGGCGAGCACCACGTCATAGGGCTGGCCCCGCAGCAGGCGACGCAGGCTGTTGAGGATCGACTCTTCGTCGTCGACCAGCAAGATCGTAGGGTTCACAGCGAGTTGATCATCCATGGATACTGCGCCTTCAAATTAAACAGAATTGATCTAAATTGAACCATTGAGCCCGGAGGTACTGCGTCGTAGAAAAGCCTGGCCTATAAACGCCGGATGCCTCAGGGTAACAACCGGGGTTGATTTGACGCCAACTGGCCGTTGATTTCAAGGGAACTCGACTACGCTGTCAGAGCCGGTGTGCGCTTCGCTCAGCAGTGGAATCAGGGAAGGAATCGTTATGTTGTCGTACCTTACGCAGTTACGGAGCGCGTCATGAATCCGGGCTCAGGACGGGCAAACCGTCGCATTCTGATCGTCGATGACACCGCATCGATCCACCAGGACTTTCGCAAGATCCTCTGTGCCCATCCCGATGATGAACCGACCCTGGACGGCCTCGAAGAGGCGCTGTTCGGCACGGTCGCCCCGGTGCGCCAGGCGTTTGAGCTCGACTCCGCCTACCAGGGGCAAGAGGCCCTGGCCCTGGTGAACAAGGCCCTCGCGGCGAACGCCCCTTATGCCATGGTGTTTATCGACATGCGCATGCCGCCAGGCTGGGATGGCCTGCAAACCATCGAACAGCTGTGGAATGTCGACCCCAACTTGCAGATCGCACTGTGCACCGCGTACTCCGACTATTCCTTCGAAGCCATCGAGGCGCGGTTGAAGTACAACGACCAGCTACTGATCCTGAAAAAACCCTTCGACCACCTGGAAATCCGCCAGATGGCCAGCGCCCTGACCTGGAAATGGCAGCTCGCCCAAGATGTCGCGCTCAAGGTCATCGGCCTGGAACGCACCATTGAAGAACGTGTGCAGGAACTGCTGAAAGTCTCGCACCTGCTGCAATACGACGCGCTCACCGAGTTGCCCAACAGCACGCTGCTGGGTGACCGCCTGAGTCAGTCCATTGCCCTGAGCCGGCGGCATGACAAACAGTTGGCGGTGATGTTTGTCGGGCTCGACCGCTTCAAACGCATCAATAATGCGTTGGGCTACCCGGTCGGCGACGAGGTACTCCAGCAGGTCAGCCAGGGCCTGGTGGCGACGGTGCGCGATTCGGACTCGGTGTTCCGCTACGGCTCCGACGAGTTCGTCATCGTCCTCAACGACATCCAGCACCCCCAGCAAACCCAGCATGTGGCACATAAGATCCTCAAGGCCATCGGCGCCACCCGCCACGTCGCCGGGCACGACCTGAGCGTCACCGCCAGCCTGGGCATCAGCATTTACCCCAACGACAGCGGCAATGCCGTGGAGTTGATCAAGCACGCTGAAACCGCCATGCACACCAGCAAGGAGCGTGGCCCCAACGACTTCAGCTTCTATACCGAGGACATGAACCTGCGCGCCCAACGCCAGCAGAACATGGAAAGCGCGATTCGCCAGGCGCTGGACCGCGATGAGTTCGTGCTGCATTACCAGCCCAAGCTGGACCTCAAGTCCGGGCAGATCGTCGGGGCGGAGGCGCTGATCCGCTGGTATCAACCGCGCTCAGGCTGGGTCAACCCGGCCGAGTTCATTCCGGTGGCCGAAGACAGCGGCCTGATCGTGCGCGTGACCCTCTGGGTGTTGCAGCAAGCCTGTGAACAGACACAAGCCTGGCGGGCGATGGGCCTGGCGCCGTTGACCATCTCGGTGAATGTCTCGGCCATTGACCTGCGCCAGCGCGACTTTGTCGACAACCTGGCCGCCATCCTCAAGCAGACCGGCCTGCCACCCGCACAGCTGGAACTGGAAATCACCGAAAGCGTGTTGATGCAGAACGTCGAGGAAACCGTCACCCAGCTGGAATCCATCAAGGTCATGGGCGTGCGCCTGGCCCTGGATGATTTCGGCACCGGTTACTCCAGCCTGAGTTACCTGCGGCGCTTTCCCATCGATGTGTTGAAAATCGACCAATCCTTTGTGCGCGGCATGGGTACAAACAGCCAGGACGCGCAGTTGATCAGCGCTATCATCGGCATGGGCAAGAGCCTGGACCTGAACATCATTGCCGAAGGGGTGGAAACCTTCGAGCAACTGACCTTCCTGCGCAATCAGCACTGCGAGGAAGGTCAGGGATTCTTGTTCAGCAAGGCCGTGCCATCGAAGGATTTCACCCAGATGCTGCAAGTGGGTTCCGCGACGCTGATGCCCAACCAATAAACAGCCCTATGCTTGCAAGGAGTGCTCGCTTGAGCCAAACCCCAACCTACCGTCTCATGCTCCTGCTGTGGGTGAGCCTGCCGCTGGCGGCCGCGCCGCTGGACGAAGCGCTCAAGCCGTTGCCTGCGGTGCCGGCGCTGGACCCGGCCAAAGTCGAGCTGGGTCGTCGGCTGTTCAACGAAACGCGCTTGTCGGTCAACAACACGCTGTCCTGCGCCAGCTGCCACCGCCTGGAAATCGGCGGGGGCGACGACAAACCCTTCTCCCTGGGCTTTGATGGCAAGCCGGTGCAGATCAATACCCCGTCCGTGTTCAACGCCAGCCTGAACTTCAAGCAGTTCTGGAATGGCCGGGTAGACACGCTGGAAGCGCAGGTCGAACAGGTGGTCATCAGCCCGGTGGAAATGGGCAGCGACTGGAAGACCGTGGTGCAGAACCTCACCGACCTGCCCCTCTACCAAAAAGCCTTCAGCCAGGCGTACCCCGATGGCGTCACCGCCGCCAATGTGCAAAACGCCCTGGCCACCTACGAACGCACGCTGCTCACGCCCAACTCGCGCTTTGACCAGTACCTGCTGGGCAACACCGAGATCCTGACCCTGCAGGAAAAATACGGCTACCAGCGCTTCAAGGATTACGGTTGCATCGCCTGCCACCAGGGCGTGAACATCGGCGGCAACATGTTCCAGAAATTCGGCGTGATGGGCGACTACTTCAAGGCGCGCGGCAACCCGGTCGAAGCGGACCTGGGACGCTACCTGCTGACCAAGGACGAAGAAGACCGGCACGTGTTCAAGGTGCCGAGCCTGCGCAACGTCGCGATCACCGCGCCGTACTTCCACGACGCTTCGGCCAAGACCCTGGAGAACGCGGTGGACGTGATGTTCAAGTACCAGTTGGGGCGTAACCCGACCCAGGAAGACAAGGACCTGATTGTCCAGTTTCTCAAGACCCTTACCGGCGACTGGGCGGGCAAACCTCTATGACTCTGTCTTCGCGCCGTACCAGCCAGGTGCTGTTGACCCTGGTCACCCTGCTCCTGGCCTCGACGCTGGTGTTTCTGTACCTCAAGTCGACCCGCGACCAGACCGCCAGCTACACCGAGTCACGCGACCTGATCCGCCAGCTCCAGCAACTCAACGCGCAATGGGACAGCGAAGTGCTCAAGGCACGGATCGCCATCACCCACAACTACGACCCGCTGGTCACGCCGCTCACCGACATGACCCGCTTGTGGGCCAACCTGAACGATCGCGACACCTACCACAGCCCCCAAGACCTGCCGCGCTGGCAAGCCACCAAAGCGGCGTACCAGGCCGCGATCCAGGAAAAAGCCCGGCTGGTGGACCAGTTCAAGTCGCACAACGCAGTGCTGCGTAATTCCCTGGCGTTTTTGCCGACTGCCGAAGATGACATCCAGGCCCAGTTCAATCGCTATGACGATCAAGACCGCCTGCAACTGCAAAGCGTGGCAACCGACACCTATGACCTGTTGCTCAGCAGCCTGGAGTTCGCCCAGGTCACCAGCGATGATCGGGCCGCCGATATTCTGGTGGGCCTGGGCAAACTGGAGGTCAACAAGGAACGCCTGCCCACGGAGTTCCAGGCACCGGTCGAAATTCTCAGCAATCACATTTCGCTGATCCTGCGCGAGCAACCTGTGGTCAACAACCTGCTCGAACGGATCGCTAACGTGCCCGTGGCCGAGCGCCTGGATGACCTGACCACCCACCTCAATCAGGACCAGCAAGCCGCCGACCTCATCGACCACCAATACCACCGCTACCTGCTGATCTTCTCGACCTTGCTGGTGGTGGTGCTGCTCTACCTGGCCGTGCGCCTGCTGCGCAGCTTTGCCGAGATCAACCGGGTCAACCGCGCCTTGCAGGCGGCGAACGAAACCCTGGAACAACGGGTGGAAAGGCGCACCCAGCAGCTCAAGGATGCGCAAACCGAACTGCTCGACAGCGCGCGCCAGGCCGGTATGGCCGAGATCGCGACCAACGTGCTGCACAACGTCGGCAACGTGCTCAACAGCGTGAACATCTCCGCCGACCTGGTCACGCGCAAACTGCGCAGCAGCAAGGCGCTGGGCCTGGGCAAGGCGATGCAGTTGATCAACGAACACCAGGCAGACCTGGGCACCTTTCTCACCCAGGATGAAAAGGGCAAGCTGCTGCCCGGCTACCTGAACCAGTTGGTGGACGCCATCGCCCAGGAACAACACGGCATGGCCGAAGAACTGGCGCAACTGAGCAAAAGCGTCGACCACATCAAGGACATCGTCTCGACCCAGCAATCCTATGCCGGCGCATCCGCCCTGCTGGAGCCGGTGCACATCAGCGCCTTGATGGAGGACGCCCTGCGCATGAACGCCGGTGCCCTGAGCCGGCACCACGTCACGGTGGTCAAGGACTTTGCCCAGGTGCCGGAGATTCTCGCGGACAAACACCGCTTGCTGCTGATCATGGTCAACCTGATCAGCAACGCCAAATACGCCATGAGCAACCTCTCCAACCGCCCGCGGCAGATGACCCTCAGCGTGCAGCCGCTGGGCGACGGCAACCTGCAGATCAGCGTGAAGGACGACGGTGAAGGCATCCCGCCGGAAAACATGGCGCGGATCTTCACCCACGGCTTTACTACCCGCAAGGAAGGCCACGGCTTCGGCCTGCACAGCTGCGCCCTGGCGGCCGTAGAGATGAAAGGCCAGCTCAGCGCCCACAGCGACGGGCCTGGCCTGGGCGCGGTATTTACCTTGACGATTCCCCTAACCCTGGCCGGACATCCCGAATGAACCAACCGCCCAACCGGCGCATCCTGTTGATCGATGACACGCCGTCGATTCATGACGACTTCCGCAAGATCCTGATGCCCACCACCGAGTCGAACCAGGCGCTGGACGACATGGAGTCCGCCCTGTTTGGCGGTCCGGAAAAACCCCAGGCCCAGGCATTCGAGCTGCACTCGGCGTACGGCGGCGAAGAGGGCCTGGGGTTGCTGACCACCGCCATGGCCGAGCAACGCCCCTACGCCCTGGCCTTTGTCGACATGCGCATGCCCCAGGGCTGGGACGGCGCCAAGACCATCGAGGAGCTGTGGAAAGTCGCCCCCGACCTGCAAGTGGTGGTGTGTACCGCGTACTCCGACTACTCCTGGGAAGAACTGCTGGAACGTCTGCACGCCCATGATCGCTTGCTGATCCTGAAGAAACCCTTCGACAACATCGAAGTGCAGCAGATGGCCAACACCCTCTCCAACAAGTGGGACATGGCCCGCCGCGCCGCCCTGCAAACCTCGCACCTGGAGCTCTTGGTGGAGCAGCGCACGCAGGCGCTGCAAGTGGAAATCGAAGAACGCAAACACCTGGAAAGCCAGTTGGTGCAGTCGGAAAAACTCGCATCCCTGGGCCAACTGGCGGCGGGTGTGGCCCATGAAATCAATAACCCGGTGGGGTTTATCTCCTCCAACCTCAGCACCCTCGACGGCTACTTCGAGCAACTGCAACAGATGCTGGATGCCTATCGCCAGGCCGAAGCGCTGCTGCCCGCCGGCGAGCAGCGCGACCGGCTCATGGCACTGGCCAAGACCCTGGAACTGGATTTTCTGCGGGAAGACATTCCGATCCTGATCCGCGAATCCAAGGACGGTATCGGGCGCGTGGTACAGATCGTCAAGGACCTGAAGAACTTCTCACGGGTGGACACCGACCAGACCTGGCAGTGGGCCAACCTGCAACAAGGCATCGACTCCACGCTGAACATCGTCGCCAGCGAACTCAAGTACAAGGCCGATGTGGTGAAGCAATACTCACCCCTGCCGGAAATCGAATGCCTGGCTTCGCAGCTCAATCAAGTGGTGATGAACCTGGTGGTCAACGCGGCACAGGCCATGGGCCCGGAACGCGGCACCATCACTATCAGCAATGGCGTGGAAGGCGAAAACGTCTGGCTGGAAGTGGCCGACAACGGCTGTGGGATTGCCCCGGAGACGGTGCAGAAAATCTTCGATCCGTTCTTTACCACCAAACCAGTGGGCGAAGGCACGGGCTTGGGTTTGTCGCTGTCGTACGGCATCGTCAAGAAACATGGTGGCGATATTTCTGTCAGCAGCGAGCCGGGTAAGGGGACGAAATTTCGGGTGGTGATACCGATTCGGCAGACGGCGGCGTAGGGCACGCCGCCGAATATTGCTCACTCCTGGGCTTGTTTCGCACTCGACCCAAACGCCGCAAAACGCTTGTTGAACCCGGCGATCCGGCCTTCGGCCTGGGTTTTACGCTGCTGGCCGGTATAGATCGGGTGCGAGGCGCTGGACACGTCCAGCGGGATGTAGGGGTAGGTGTTGCCGTCGCTGTGTTTGTGGGTACGGTCGCTGTCGGCGGTGGAGCCGATCAGGAAGAACACGTCGGCGGCCGTGTCGTGGAACAGTACAGTGCGGTAGTCGGGGTGGATTCCAGCTTTCATGGGGCCTCCGGGGCGTCTGGGTGCATTTCAAGTGTTATACAGTAACGCAAATCATGCAGCCAAACGAGAACCGATTGCAATAAGAATAGGCCTGCCACTTCTATGCAGAATAAACCCTTAGGTTGTCTGGGGTTTCGTTACGGGCGCAGAATGGCGGATCGACCTTAGAGTCCGAACCAAGGGAACCGTATGAGCCTGTCCTTGCTAAGCCGTTACGCCTTCTTTGCCGTGTGCGTCATTTTTACCCTCGCCAGCCTCCCGTTTATCCAGCATGAATGGCTGTGGCCCATCACCGTGGTCACCGGCGTCCTCAGCCTGATCGGCATTTTCGACCTGCTGCAAAGCCCCCACGCGGTGCGCCGCAATTATCCGATCCTGGGCAATATCCGTTATCTGGTCGAAGCCATCCGCCCGGAAATCCGCCAATACCTGCTCGAATCCGACAGCGACGCCCTACCCTTCTCCCGGGCCCAGCGTTCACTGGTGTACTCGCGCGCCAAGAACGAAACCGCTGACAAACCCTTCGGCACCCTGATCGACGTGTACCAGTCGGGCTTCGAATTTATCGGCCACTCCATGCGCCCTGCGCCGCTGAGCGACCCCAGCGCGTTTCGCGTGATGGTCGGGGGGCCGCAATGCACGCAGCCGTATTCGGCGTCGGTGTTCAATATCTCGGCGATGAGTTTTGGTTCGTTGAGCGCCAACGCAATCCGCGCGTTGAATCAAGGCGCCAAGCTCGGCAACTTCGCCCACGACACCGGCGAAGGCAGCATCAGCCCCTATCACCGCGAAAACGGCGGCGACCTGACCTGGGAACTGGGCAGCGGCTACTTCGGCTGCCGCACCAGCGATGGCCGCTTCGACCCGGAACGCTTCGCCGTGCAGGCGCAGAACCCGCAAGTGCGCATGATCGAAATCAAGATGAGCCAGGGCGCCAAACCCGGCCACGGCGGCATCCTGCCCAAGCACAAGGTCACCCAGGAAATCGCCGAGACCCGCGGCATCCAGATGGGCGAAGACTGCATCTCGCCGTCGCGCCACAGTGCGTTTTCCACGCCTATCGAATTGATGCAGTTCATCGCCCAACTGCGTGAACTGTCGGGCGGCAAGCCGGTGGGCTTCAAGTTCTGCCTGGGCCACCCGTGGGAATTCATGGGCATTGCCAAGGCCATGCTCGAAACCGGCATCCTCCCGGACTTTATCGTGGTCGACGGCAAGGAAGGCGGCACCGGCGCCGCGCCGGTGGAGTTCACCGACCACATCGGCGTGCCGCTGCGTGAAGGCCTGCTGTTTGTGCATAACACCCTGGTGGGCCTGAACCTGCGCGACAAGATCAAGCTCGGCGCCAGCGGCAAGATCGTCAGCGCGTTCGACATCGCCAGCGTCCTGGCCATCGGCGCCGACTGGGCCAACTCGGCACGCGGCTTTATGTTTGCCATCGGCTGCATCCAGTCGCAGTCGTGCCACACCAATAAATGCCCGACCGGTGTCGCCACGCAAGACCCGCTGCGCCAACGCGCACTGGTAGTGCCGGACAAGGCCCAGCGCGTGTTCAACTTCCACCGCAACACCCTCAAGGCGCTGGCCGAAATGCTCGCCGCCGCGGGCCTGGATCATCCGTCGCAACTGTCGGCCAAGCACCTCGTGCGACGCATGTCGGCGACCGAGATCAAGCTGTTCTCGCAACTGCATGTGTTCCTCAAGCCCGGCGAACTGCTCACTGGCGAAGTGAACGGCGAGTTCTATTCGCGCATGTGGCAGATGGCGCGGGCGGACAGTTTTGAACCCCATGAAGTGGTTGCCGCCTGAGGACGCACATTGTGTTGAAAGTCATCGCCGAAGATTTCATCAAACCCGAACACGTGGAAACAGTCCGTGGGTGGTACGCCGAACTGGTGGAAAAAACCCGTCAGGAACCGCTGTGCATCGCCTACGATCTGTTCATCGATCAAAAGGACCCCGGGCACTTTGTCTTTATCGAGCAATGGCCTGACCAGGCCGCGCTCGACATCCATTGCCAGACCGAACACTTCACCCGGCTGGTGCCACAGATCAATGCGTATCAGGCCAAGCCGTGCCGAGTGTTGTTGATGGACGCGTTTTAAACCCACACCTGCCCCCTGCTGAACCGGACCACCGACGGCATCGTTGAAACAAGGAGATTCACATGCCGTTACTGGACTTTTCTGCCATCGCGGAACAACTGCCCGCCCCTTGGAAATCCACGCGCCTGGGCCAGGTCGGCCCGGCGCGGATCAAGGTCTTGCGCATGGATCAGCAGGCGTATGAGCAAGAGACTCACGACTACAACGAAGGGTTGCTGGTGATCGATGGCTGCTTGCGACTGGCGATTACCGGCGAGGAAGTCGAGGTCGGGCCAGGCCAGATGTACCTGGTGGACGCCTATGTCGCTCATGGGGTACTGGAAGGAAGCCACGGTACGCTGGTGATTATTGACCTGTAGCTCAGTCCCTATGTCCAATCACCTCTGGCGGCGTTTGAAGATCCCCATCAACAGGCGCCACCGGCGTACTCAAGCCCGCGACGTACGGCAATATTGAGACATTCAGTAATACCCGACCTTTGCAATTGCTTACAAATACCGCCAACCTGCCCGCCCGACGTGCGGCGCATGACATTGCCCACGTCCACCTGTCCTTATTAAACCTATTGTTCAAGAGCCCGTAGCCATGCCTAACGGACGCGACCCGCGCATCGATTTCTTTCGGGGCCTGGCGTTGATCTTCATTTTCTGGGATCACGTCCCCCACAATCCTCTCGGCCAGATCACCCTGCGCAACTTCGGCTTCAGCGATGCCGCAGAAGTGTTTGTATTCCTCGCCGGTTTTGCCGCCGTGCTCGCCTACGGCAAGATCATGCAGCGCGACGGCTACTGGATGGCTTGCCTGAAGATCCTGCGCCGGGCGTGGGTGCTGTATGTGGTGCATATCTTCCTGCTGGCCCTGTTGATGGGCATCGTGTTTTTCGCCAACAGCCATGTGGAAACCCGCGACCTGGTCTCGGAGATGGGCCTGACGCACTTCGTCACGCACCCGCAACAAGCCCTCACCGATGAACTGCTGCTGCGCTTCAAACCCAACCTGATGGACCCGTTGCCGTTGTACATCGTGCTGCTGGCCGGCCTGCCGCTGGTGTTGCCGATACTGGTGCGCAAGCCCTCCGTGGTGGTCGCCGTATCGCTGACGATCTACCTGCTGGCACCGTGGATGGGCTGGAACCTACGGGCGATTGCCGATGGCGTGTGGTACTTCAACCCGGTCACCTGGCAACTGTTGTTTGTGCTCGGTGGCGCGGCGGCGATACACAGCCAGCGACCAAGACCCGTCGAGACGCGCCCACTGTTGCGTCAGCCGCTGTTCGTCAGCGCGGCGCTCTACGTATTGCTCGCGGGGATACTCACCCTGTCGTGGCGCTGGCCCGAGGTGCACGATGCGTGGATGCCGTCACGCCTGAGTGACCTGCTCTACCCCATCAGCAAGACCGATCTGTCGCCGCTGCGCCTGGTGCACTTCCTGGCGTTGGCCTATGTCACGGCCAAGCTGCTGCCCGGCGCAGGCTGGACGCAAAACCGCCTGGCGGGCGAGGTCTGCCGCATGGGCCGCTACTCCCTGGAAGTGTTTTGCCTGGGGGTGGTGCTGGCGCCCTTGGCGGACATGGTCAACGCCATGGCCAACGATGCGCTGGCCGTGCAACTGGCCACGGCCATCGTCGGCGCGTTGCTGATGGCGGGGCTGGCCGCGTGGTTGGAATTCAACAAGCGCCTGGATCAACGCAAAGTCGCGCTACATAGCTAGCGCCCGGCACCCATAGGTGGGTGCTTCCATTTGCCTTCCACTCAACCCGTGAAAGGAAATGGCCCATGCCTACCCACCAACTGCTCAACGGCTTGTCGGGCAACCTGCAATCCAGCGAATCCTGGGCTCGCCAACAAGCTCTGGAGCTGATCCGCGAAACCCTGGCGCGAACGATGGGCAGCCTGACGCTGGCGCAACAGCGCGACTACGTCAGGCTGCAACGCGAAGCCCACCAGGCCCTGAAAGCGGTGGACCGCGAAAACACCGCGATCATCCAGGCCTTCAAGACCCAAGGGCTGGCCCAACTGAGCAGCAGGCTAGGCGGCCTGGACCCGCAAGCCATCCACCTGCACACCCGCTACCTGCAAGAGCTGCAACCACCGCTGCCGTGGGAACCCAGGTCCAGCCAGCCGCTGTCACGCCAGCGTCGCTTTCGCCGCGCCTACGATGAATGGAAATACCGCGCCCACGTCTCCACGCTGTCGCTGTGGGATGCGGCCTGCCTCAATTTTGACTTCGCCACCGCTGAGCGTCAGGCATCAGGGCACAGTTTTGTCGACGCGTCCTACCTCAGCGGCGCCGAAGGCCTGAAGCTGAGCGTCAGCGAGTTCATCACGATTGCCCGTGAACTGGACTTCGGCGGCCAGTTGGCGCAGCGCCTGCAACGGGCACTGGGCCCCGGCGGCGATCTGTACGCCACGCTGCAGGCCAGCGCCAAGGCCTGCCTGCGTTTCGAAGCCCTGGAGGCCTATCGCAATCGCGCCATCACCGGCGTGACCCGCGAGCACTATGACAGCCTGAGCGCCGCCATCGACGGTAGCGGCCCGGCATTGAAATTCGACACCCTGGGCATGAGCACCGGCATCACCGTGTTGCCCGCCGTCCCCTTCGTACCGTCAGGGCAAACCGTCCCGGTGCCCCTGCTGGTGATTCATGTGGGCAGTCGCGCGGTGCTGTCGTATTTCCCGTTCCGCCCCGGCGGTGCCCTGCGCTACCACACCGATACCCGTCAGGCGGCGGATGACTTCCTGCAACAGCTCAAGGACAGCCACGCCCAGGGCGACCTGGGCTGGTTCGCCCGGCAACTGCCGATGACCGAAATGCACGGGTTCAAGCGATTGCTCAAGGAGGCATCACGCCCCGTGGGCCTGAGCCCGACCGCCGGGTTCCTGTACGACACGTTTCACTGTCTGTTCCCACCGCACACCCTCGATAGCCTGCGCTTTACACCAGACCCCAAACATGGCCGCGAAGAAACCCTGGTACAGGCCTGCACATACCGCGAAGTGCAACGCTATCAAGCCAACCTGTCGACCCTCGCCACCCGTCGCTCGGAACGCGACCTGCAGGCCTTGATTGACGGCGCGGCCGCCATCGCCCAGGAAGTCCTCGAACTGTTGCTCACCCCCGTGCCCGGCGGTGTAACGGGCCTGAACCGGGTCATGCAGGTGGCAGTGTTCGGCAGCCTGGCCTACAGCATGATCGTGGGGATCAACGAAGCCGCGAGGGGGGAAGCCAATGAATTCGCGTCGGCCCTGGCCGACACCGCCGACCTGGCCATCAATGGCCTGTTGATCACCACCGCCGGCCGCGTGCATCGCCAGCGTATCGAGAGTTTGCTGCACCGGCTGGGCAACCCGCGAAAAATGCTCAAGGCCGACGGTACGCATGTGCTCTGGAAGCCGGACATCGGCCCCTACGCAATTCTCGACCAGCACCTGCTCGACGGCCAGGTCGCCAACCCCCAAGGCGTCTTCCCGGTCCACGGCAAGCAGTACGCCTGGCTGCAACAAAACGGCCAGCGCCGTGTGGTGGAGGTCAGTTACGACGCCAAGCTGATGCGCTTCGTGCTCAAGCAGGAAAACGACAGGCAGTTTGCCCCACCGATTCTGTTCAACCCCGCGCAACAGGCCTGGACCCTGGACCTGCACAACGCCCATACCCTCTCGGACATCCAACTGGCCGAGCGCATGCTGCCCAACGGCTCCACCGCCGTACCCCGGGTCGACATGGAAACAATGCTGCGCAGCACCGCCACCGACCGCGCAACCCTCGATAGTGTATGGAGTGGCCAGCCCGCACCGATCAACCTCACCGAAGGCGTAAGGCGCCTGCAGGCCGACCAGATCATCGAGCAGTTGATCAAGGACTTCCACCTTCGCGGCCACATGCCGCCCCACGCCGACGCTGCCGTATTGAGCCTGTTGACCCAGGTGCCCGGCTGGCCTGCCGACGTCAGCATCAACGTGCACGACCGGCAAGGCACCCTGCTCGAAAGCTATGCCGCCAACGACAACGGGCTTTCCCACACCATCGACCTGATGCGCCGCGATGATGGCACCTACGGCCTGCTGGCGGACCCCGCGACCAGCGTGCCCACCCGCGAGCAACTGTTCGAACTGATCCTCACCCAACAACCAGCCCATTCACGCTTGGGCAAGGAAGGCAGCCCGCACCTGACGCTGGCCCAGCGCATTGCCCGGGTGCGCCTGCAAATCAGCCAACTGGCACAGGCACACCGCATGACGCTTTTCGAGGCCATGACGCGCTATGACGGCTATGCCCGCGCTGAGTTGGCCGCCGATGAAAGCGCCCGGCAATTCTTGCCGATCAAGGTCGCTCCGCCCTTGGTGGAAGTGACCCCCGTGCTGAAAAAACTGCGCCGGCTCTACCCACCCCTGACCTCGGCCAACCTGCAACAGTTACTGCTGATCACGCCCTTGAGCAGCCGCGAGCAAGCGCAATTCCTGCACGATGCAAGCCTGCCCGCCTCGGTGCGGGAACACCTTGAACACCATCGCACCGCCCTGCGTATCGACGCCGTGATAGACGGCCTCTACCATCGCCGCGCCTTCAACCCCGACACCGACCAATGGGCCCGCGAGTTCACCGCGAGCCTGTTGCTCAATACCTTCGAGCGCCACTTCGTGGTCACCGACATGAGCCGCGGCACACCGTCCAATCGCTACGTTTCAAGCGGGCCCGACGACACCACTGTCGAGCTGTTGCACTACGGCCAGGGCCGCTACGAGGCCTACGACATGCGCAACGCCGGGCCGATTCCGGTGACACCCGGGGTCGACAGTTTCTACCTGGCCGTCGCCTCGGTGCTGCAACCGGGTGAACACCTGCAACTGGGGATGAAGAGCGCCAGTGATGCCCAGGGCCTGCGCAAAACCCTCGGTGATCTCATGAGCGCCCAGCGCAGCCCTGGAGGCCAGGTCAGCCTGCTGGATCAGTCCCTGGGCCAATACGAACAACGCGTCGTGCTGCCCCATGACCTCAAGCCCGACGCTGAAGGCATCTACGAATGGAACGGCCAGCAACTGCTGCCGCTCTATGGCTCGCTGTACCCGATTTTTTTCGACAAACGCCTGCGCAAATGGCGGCTCAGGCATCCGGAAAAAGTCGGGGTCGATACCCCCCGCCTGGAGCACAACCGCCGGGGCGCCTGGCGATTGTCGAATGAAAACCCGATGACATGGGATGACCACCGTCTGTTCTACCGCCTGGGGGCGAGCAACTTTCATGTCGACCAGGCCACCGCTGCGCGGATCATGCGCGTCACCGACACCCCAGCGCGGGCCTTGCGCGAAGTGCACAGCGCCGGCCTGCCGCCGCCACCGTTGCTGCAAGACACCAGCAAGCGGTTTCGCATCGAGCGGGAAATCCTGCAGTTCATCAATGCCATGACCGTCTACTCGGCCACCCGCAATGCGCGGCCGTCCCTGCAATTGCTGCTGGTCACCAGCTTACCGGCGTGGCCCGCCAGCCATGCGCTGCAGATCGTGGATGAGCAGGGTCAGGTAATCCGTCGCTATCCGGCCAGAAGCTCACCCGAAGCCAAGGCCATCCGCCTCACCGAAGCCGAAAGCCGTGGTCTGGAACCGCTGAATAACATTGCGCTGAACGATGACGTCAGCCGTGCGCTGCTGGGTACCTTGCCCGCCACCCAGGAGGAGCGTCTGTTCAAGCTGTCCAAACGCATCGCCGACCACGCGTGGCGCGAACGCGCGCAATTGTTCGACATCCTCTACGCCCAGAGCGAGCATGCCACGACACTGATCGAACGGCGCCTGCACGCCCACTTCCCGCACCTGCCTACCAGCGCGATCACCGCGATACTTGAACAAGCCACGCCCAAGGAACTCAAGCACTTGCAACAGCAGGACCAGGTCGGCCTGCGCCTGGCGGAACAGGCGCGGCTCACCGCCGACGATATGCGCCTTAACCGGGCGTACGAAGGCCTGTTCCTGGACACCCTGGCCAACCCCGACAGTGACAGGATCATCCTGCACGTGCTCAAGGATTTGCCCGGCTGGCCCCTGAGCCTGCGCGTGGACGTACGCCAAGCCAGCCTCTCCGGCCCGTTGCTAGGCAGTGGCGGGCATGCCAGCGCTGTCGACCGCCGCACGCTGGTCAAGATCGATGGCACCTACCAGGCCTATGGCCGCGAGGGACAACTGCTCAACGACCCCAGCGACAGCAGTGGCCTGATCAATAGCGTGGCCTCGCTGCTGACCGACACCGAACGCAGCAACCTGGGCCTGGACGACAGCGGTGACACAGCGCCGCTGCGCGAACGCATCGCCGACTTGGCCCTGGGCCAGCGCGTGGCAATCAAATCGCTGCTGGGCCTGGCGCATATCCCGCCGTGGTTGCAACCGCCGATGCCGGTGCACAGCACATTCCTGGCCTACCCGTTTTCCCTGCGCAGCCTCTGGCCTTTCAGCGGCCGCCAGCCAGTGGACCTGGTCAGCAAGGTCAAGGAACTCTACCCCAGCTTCAGCACGGCGGCGGCCAACGAATTGATTGACGGCCTGGGCATCAGCGAACCGGCGGCGCTGATTGAGCTGGAGCGGCGCAAAGCCGAGTACCAGACCCTGGAGTTCGAGCTCAACCGCTGGATCGAAACGCCCCAGGCCATCGACGACCCCGAGACCGACCCGCTGGGTTGGAACTATGGCCTACGCCGCAGCCTGGCCGAACGAATATTGCGCGCCTGGCGCCGGGAAACCCGCTCGGCCTATGAAAATGAATCAGGCCTTTTCGACACGCACCAACTGGTGTTGCGCCTGGACGGCAACGACCTGCCCGACCCGGCCTTCATCCTGAGCAACCGCGCATTCGAACACATTGAATACCTCAGGATCGACGGTGACATGCTCCCCACCATCGGGAACGCATTCCTCAGCAAGTTCACCGGCCTTACCCACCTGAAACTCGATTGCCTGCTCGGTGAACTTCCCCCCGCACTCGCCCAGATGACCCAACTGCAACAGTTGGATCTGAGCGACAACATGATTGCACTGACGGTTGAGTCCCGCCAGCACCTGGCCGGGCTCACACGCCTGGACGGGCTGTTCCTGGATGGCAACCCCCTGGGCCTGACGCCCGATGTCAGCCGGATGACCCGCCTGCGGGTGCTGTCTCTGCGCCAGACCAACATCGACCAGTGGCCCATCGGGGCCGAGAGCCGCAGCAGCCTGCGTAGCCTGCTGCTTCAGGAAAACCGCATCACCACTATTCCCGACGCGGTGTTTTCAGATGTGCGCATGGGCCCCACCAACCGCAACACCATCCTGCATGACAATCCATTGAGCGATGCCACGCTCGACAGGCTACGCAACTACCGCAACCGAACCGGCATCGTGCTGGGCGGCGCGCTGCCGGGCGTCCTGCATCAACAGGCGCAGGCCATTGACGTCAACCGATGGCTGACCGGCGTGCCCAGCGCCCAACACGCGCAACGTCAAACCCTGTGGCAACAGTTGCGCCAGCATGAAGATGCCAATCCGGACGACACCTTCCGGGTCCTGCGGGACCTCACGCAGTCGTATGCTTATCGGCGCAACCAGGCCACCCAGCAAGCACTCACCCGCCGTGTGTGGAACCTGCTCGACGCCATGGGCCAATCCACCGACCTGCGCAACCGGGTATTTCTCAATACCTACGTGGCCGGCACCTGCGGCGACGGCGCCATACTGGCGTTTATCAATATGGAAATTGAGCACCTGGTGCACCAGGCACGCAACCAGGCCGGCAGTGAGCAGGCCGACCGCCAATTGCTGGGCCTGGCCAGGAGCCTGTTCTACCTGCGTCGGGTGGACCAGTTGGCCGAGGCGCATATCGAGCGCCTGCGTGCAGCGGGGGTGGACCCGGACGATGCCGAGATCAAGCTCTACTACCGGCTCAAGTTGCGCGATGCGTTCGACCTGCCGATCAGACGTGAAGAGATGCTCTACGCGGTCGAAGAATGGGTGAGCGAAGACGACGTGATCCAGGCCCGGCAAACCCTGGAGGCACTCGGTCGGACCCAGGCGGCGCAGGAGTCGTTATTGATGGAGGACTTCTGGATCGAGTACCTGGCCCGCAGCTACCCGGAGCCCTTCTCGACCATCGACAATGTGGTGCGCCACCAGCTCAATGCGCTGAACCAGGAGATCAGCGACCGGCGTTCGGACGCGTACCTGGACCGACGCCAATCCCTGGTGGAGCTGGAAATTGCCGAGCGCAATCGCCTGGTGCGCCAGTTGACCGAAGCGGCGCAACTGGCACAAAAGGCGCACTGAAGCTTACGCCGAGCGCGGGGCGGCTTGGACGTTGGCGACCGGCTGCAACTTGAACACGTAGAACAGCACGGTCAGCAACACCAGAAACGCCGGCCCCACGTACAGCGCCACGCGGGTATCCGGGAAGTACGCCATCAGGCCCACCACCAGTACCAGGAAAGCCAGGGCCAGGTACGAACTGACCGGGTACAGCCACATGCGGTACTTGAGCCCTGCCTGCTCGGCCGGGCTCAGGCCTTTGCGGAACTTGAGCTGGGCCAGCAGGATCATCAGCCAGGTCCAGATCGCGCCGAAGGTGGCGATGGAGGTCACCCACACGAACACCTGGTCCGGCACCAGGTAGTTGAGCAACACGCCCAGCAGCAAGGCAAAGATCGACAACAGCAAGGCCTTGCGCGGCACACCGTTGCTGGAAGTCGTGCCGAACGTGGCCGGTGCCTGGCCGTTCTGCGCCAGGCTGTAGAGCATGCGCCCGGTACTGAAGATGCCGCCGTTGCAGGAGGACAGCGCGGCGGTGATCACCACAAAGTTGATGATGCCCGCCGCGGTCTTGATGCCCAACCGCTCGAACGTCATCACGAACGGGCTGCCCTGGGTACCGATTTCATTCCACGGGTAGATCGACAGGATCACGAACAATGCACCGACGTAGAACAGCAGGATGCGCCAGAACACCGAGCCGATGGCGCTGGGAATCGTCTTCTGCGGGTTGCGGGCTTCGCCGGCGGTGAGGCCGATCATCTCTACGCCCAGGTAGGCGAACATCACCATTTGCAGGGACATCAGCACGCCCTGCACGCCGTTGGGCATGAAGCCGCCGTGGGCCCACAGGTTGGAAATGCCCAGCGCCACGCCGTCGTTGCCAAAGCCGAAGGCGATGATGCCAACACCGCCGATCACCATGGCGATGATCGTGACGATCTTGATCAGGGCGAACCAGAACTCGAATTCACCGAACGCCTTCACGGCGATCAGGTTGATCGTGCCCATGCTGATCAAGGCGGCCAGGGCCCAGATCCAGCGTGGCGTGTCAGGGAACCACACACCCATGTACACCGCCACGGCGGTGATCTCGGCAACGCACGTCACCAGCCACAGGAACCAGTAGTTCCAACCTGTGAGAAAGCCCGCCAGCGGACCGAGATAATCTTGCGCGTAACGGCTGAACGAGCCGGCGACGGGGTTGTGCACGGCCATCTCGCCGAGGGCGCGCATGATCACCAGGATCGCCAGGCCGCCGATGATGTACGACAGCATGATCGCCGGGCCGGCCATTTCAATGGCCTTGGCCGAGCCTAGGAACAGGCCGACGCCGATGCAGGCACCGAGGGCCATCAGGCGAATGTGTCGTTCACCGAGTTCGCGTTTGAGCGGGCCGCCTTGAGCGGTCTCGCCATGGGGCAGTGGGTTGCCGACGGGCATAGGGGTACAACCTCATCTTGTTATTGGAGTGCCCGCCGTGGAGCGATCGCAGCGGGGCGTGCAGTATAAAAAGCCAGGGTTAGGGTCTTTCACTATAAAAACCGCTCAATTTAGTTAAAGAACCCGCAAAAATGTAACTTTACAGGAGCATATAACCTACCCGCAGCGACCAAACGTCGCAGCGCTCGCACAGAAACTTCCGACAAACAAAGCACAATTCCCTCACAACAAGCCCCCAGCGACTAAGCTTCCAGCAAGTCCGATCAATCTGCGTGCAGGATCAATCGACTATGGGCGCACTGTGGCAAACCGACTCGACCAAGGCTGCGAAAGTACACGGCAGTTCGGACCCAGCGCCTTCATCAAAAACCAGACCCAGGCCGCGCTACGCTTGGCGTTTGTTCTGGCTGATCGTACTGATGGGCTTGATTGCCCTGGGCGTGGCCGCCACCAAGGAGATGCGTACCTCGCGCCTGCAAGCCCAGGAACTCAGCCGCCTGGCGCGCAACCTCACCTATCAGGTCGAGCCCGGCGCCAGCGATGCCATCGACTACCCGGGTGCCGGGCCATTCGACCGGCGCCTGGGCTACAGCGACCTCGACACCTTCCTGCCGCGCCTGCTCAAGCGCGGCTACGTGATCCAGGCGCAGTCGCGTTTTTCCCCGGCGTTGATGGACTACAGCGCCAAGGGCCTGTTCGTGCCCTACGCGGAAAAAATCCAGGCAGGGCTGTCGATCACCGACTGTCGCGGCGCGCCGCTGTACACCTACAACTACCCGCAACAGCTCTACGCCAGCTTTGCCGCGATCCCACCGCTGGTGACCAACAGCCTGCTGTTTATCGAAAACCGTGACCTGCTCGACCCCGCCCAACCCCTGGCCAACCCCGCCGTGGACTGGCCGCGTTTCGCCAAGGCCGCGTGGTCGCAAGTCGCCAAGCTGCTGCACCTGCCGGGCCAAAGTGCCGGCGGCAGTACATTGGCGACCCAACTGGAAAAATACCGCCACTCGCCGGATGGCCTGACGGTGTCCGGCGGCGAAAAACTGCGGCAGATGTTTTCCGCCGCCGTACGCGCCTACCACGATGGGCCCGAGACCCTGGCGGCGCGGCAGAACATCCTGCGCGACTACCTCAACAGCGTGCCGCTGTCGGCGGTGCCGGGACACGGTGAAGTGCACGGCATGGCCGAGGGTTTGCGGGTGTGGTACGGCGCCGACTTCAACCAGGTCAACCAGGCGCTGTGGGGCCCGGTGAATGCCGAGCAAGGCCTGGCGCTGCGCGAGGTGCTGTCATTGATCATCGCCCAGCGTCGGCCATCTCATTACTTGACCAAGGGCCGTGACGAACTGGCGCAACTCACCGATAGCCACCTGCGCCTGCTGGCCCAGAGCGGCGTGATCGAACCCGCGCTGCTCAAAGCGGCACTGGCAAGCAAGGTCAGCTACCGCGACTGGGTGCAACAACCCACGGTACAACCGATCGAAACAGACAAGGGCATCAGCGTGGCGCGCAGCCGCCTCGCCGCCCTGCTCGACCGGCCGCTGTACGACCTGGACCGCCTGGACCTCTCGGCCACCAGCACCCTGCAAGCGCAATTGCAGGGCCAGGTCAGCGGCTACCTCAAGCACCTCGCCGACCCCGAGTTCGCACGCCAGATCGGTCTGCTCGGCGAGCGCTTGCTGACCGCCACCAGCACCGCCCAGGTGCGCTACAGCTTCACCCTGTTCGAACTGACCCCGGACGGCTCGCGGGTGCGCGTACAAACCGACAACACCGACCAACCCTTCGACATCAACGAAGGCAGCAAGCTGGAGCTGGGTTCCACCGCCAAGCTGCGGGTGCTCACCACCTACCTGCAAATCATCAGCGAGTTGCACGCCAAATACGCGGCCCAGGCCCCGGCCGAGCTGAAAAAAGCCAATGTGGATGAACAGGACCGCCTGAGCCGCTGGGCCGTCGACTACCTGATCCAGGCGCCGGACAAATCCCTCGCCCGGATGCTCGACGCCGCCCTCGACCGCACCTACTCGGCCAACCCCGGCGAGCGCTTCTTCACCGGCGGCGGCCTGCACACCTTCCATAACTTCCGCAGCCAGGACAACGGCCGCACCCCGACCCTGCGCGACGCCCTGCGCGAGTCGATCAACCTGCCGTTCATTCGCCTGATGCGCGATGTGGTGCGCTACGTCACCTATTCCGGCGAGAACAACAGCGCCGAGTTGCTCAAGGACGACAACGACCCGCGCCGCCAGGAATACCTCGCCGGTTTCGCCGACCGCGAAGGCACCACCTTCCTGCTCAAGTTCTGGAAGAAGTATCAGAAGAAGGACACCCAGGCGCGCCTCGACACCTTCCTCGACAGCCTGCACCCCACGCCGATCCGCCTGGCTGCCGTGCATCGCTACCTGCTGCCCAACGCCAGCCAGGAGAGCTTCAACCTGTTCGTGCGCTCACATATGTCGGGCGTCCAGAGCCCGCTCAAACTCACCGACGAACGCCTGGAAAAGCTCTACCAAGACTACGGCCCCGGCGCCTACGACCTGCCCGACCAAGGCTATATCGCCAAGGTCCATCCGCTGGACCTGTGGCTGCTGGGCTACCTGCTCAACCATCCCGACGCGACCTTCAGCGACGCCGTCAAGGCCAGCCAGTTCGAACGCCAGGAGGTCTACAGTTGGCTGTTCAAGAGCCGCCACCAAAGCGCGCGGGATAGCCGCATCCGCACCATGCTGGAGATCGAGGCGTTCCTGGATATTCATCAGCGCTGGAAAGCCGTGGGGTATCCCTTCGACCACCTGGTGCCGTCGCTGGCCACCGCCATCGGCAGCTCCGGCGACCGCCCGGCGGCGTTGGCGGAACTGATGGGCATCATCCTCAATGACGGCGTGCGCCCCAGAGTGCTACGCATCGACACCCTGCACTTCGCCGCCGGGACACCGTACGAAACCCAGGTGGTCAACGACCCGGCGCCCGGCAGGCAGGTGATCCCGGTGGAAGTGGCCAGGGCGTTGCGCGGCGCCTTGTCCCAGGTGGTGGACGCCGGCACCGCCAAGCGTGTCGCCGGCAGTTTCAAGCTGGCCGACGGCACGCCGCTGGCCATGGGCGGCAAGACCGGCACCGGCGACAACCGTATCGAGGCGATTGGTGCCGGTGGGCGCATCCTCAGTTCCAAATCCATCAACCGCACCGCGACCTTTGTGTTCTACCTGGGCGAGCACCACTTCGGCACGCTGACCGCGTTTGTGCCCGGCCAGTCCGCCGAGCACTTCACCTTCACGTCGGCGTTGCCGGTGCAGGTACTCAAGGGCATGGCGCCGATCCTGTTGCCGTATCTGCAACCTGACGGCCATACCCAGTGCGTGCCCTCAGTCGACGCTGAAAAACAGCTGGCGAGCCAAGGCTAGCCCGATCTGCGCACGCCGGATCTCGAGGGTTTGCTGCACTCGCCCGGTCTGCCCGGTGCGCATGCGCGCGAAGGCCTCGGCTTCGACTGCGGCCTGTGCCTGGCGGCCCAGGCGTTCCTGTTCCGGACTCTTGAGGTGAGCAGCGGTGAAGTGATCATCCGGGCCTTCACTGCGCCCGTAGTGAAAGTGCGCGAAGCACAACGGCTTGCCGGTGTGGACATCATTCACGGCATACACCTGCAAAAAATCATCGCCCTTGAGCTTTACCCGGGCGCCTTGGCGATGAACGCGCACTTCGTTGTGGCTATGCAAAAAAGCCACGTCGGTTTGGGTCAGCGTTTTATTGCGCGTGGCGCGCAAGCGTGCGCTCAGCCCTGCCGCTTCAAGCTTTGCCACCGCTGCCCGCAAGCTCGCCTCGGCCGTCCGCGCATTGGCCTGCTGCACCGCCGCCAGCCGCGCGTTGTCCAGGCCGCGCAGTTTTCGGCCAATGGCCTCGGCCGCCCATGAACGGCTGCGGGCCTGAGCGTCCAGTAGTTCTTGCAGGGATGCCGCGTCATTGGCCTTGTCGACCATCGCTTCAACATGAGCGATGGCTTTATCGGTTTCTCCCAGCAACAGGTTGGCCTTTTTCAACAGGCTATTGAGTTCGGGATCGGGCCGCGCGGGTGGTGTGACGTTTTCCAGGTCCCAGACGCCGTCCTCGGCCTCGGTGAATGAACCGATGACGCTGCCGGCCGCATCCAGCATCTGAGCGGTATCTACGCCTGTGGGTTCTGGGCTCATACGCGCTACATACAGGTCGTGATTGCGGGTGCGGATGATCTTGTTGCGCCGTTTGCCCGAGGTTTCAGATGGGGCTTTGAACACCTCTTGCGCCTGCGGCTGCAGCAACCCCGCCAGTTGTTGTTCCACGTTACGGTGCAGGGTGGCCAACAACTCTTGAAGCTGCTGCAGGTACGCGAGGTTGAACCTGTCCGGCTCCATGGCACGCCAGAATTCAATGCGATCATCGGTCTGCGCAAACACATGGTCGATGCTGTCGAGCAATTCAACGCGTTCAGCCTCGCTGCTGTGCACCTGCGACAACTCGGCTAGGGAGCGGCTGGCCCAGCGGGCACGGTCGACTGTGGTGCTCATGTTCTCGAAAAGATCATCTTCGAAGGGCAGGCCCGGCACGTCGATGGCCAGGCCCCATAACGTGGTGAGCTGCAAGGACTGCAGGTCGAGGACCGACGGGCGCACCGGCATCAATGCTGCCAGCGCCCGGGCCTTGTCGCGGCCGAGTCGGGGCACTTGGCGAAGCTCGTCGAGGTAGCGCTGTTCCAGGATGCGCCAACGAATCACCTTGTCGTGGATGACTGCCAGCTCACGCAGGCCCTGGTTCAGTTCGGCATGGGTCTGTTCGTCGCCGGCCTCCAGCAATGGTCGCAATTGCAGGTTGCGCAGATGCATGCGTGTGCGGCTGTCGGCATCCAACAACTGTATCGTCAGAATGATCGACTCCAGTATCTGGCTCAGTTCCTCTTCGTAGCGCGGCCGCGGCCCGTGGTCGCGCAAGCGCCTGAGCAGTTGCAACTCGTCCTGGCAAAGCTCCAGTTTTTCTTCCAAGGCCTTGAAGTAGCGGGCCTGGGCCTGAGTGCGCTGTTGCTCGGTGACTTCATCGGCGGGCTTGTTGGCCAACGTGCGGGCGAGTTCCATGGCGCCCTGGGCGCGAGCGCGTTTCTGTGTGGCCTGACGGTATTGGTTTTCAAGAACCTGGCGGTTGTCGACAGGCTCGATAGCGCCATCTCCGGCGCCACCGAGCAGGCGCAATTGCAGGTCAACCTCCCAGCGCCCTTGCCCCACGGCTTTGAGCCACGGCCCCCGGTGCATGCCATCCGCACTGATCACCCGCACGCGTCCATGTTCCATGCGCACGCGGAATTTATGCCCTTGCACCAGTGCATGCCAACGCGGTGGGGTGCGGTGTGTGTCGCGCACCAGTCCTTGCCAGGGCCCGCTGGTTTCAGCGCCTTCCAAGGCCACGGGCCAGGGCGCTGGAAAGCTGTGCAGGCTGAACCGTTGCAGGCGTGCCCACATCTCTGGCGTGAGGGTGTCGCGGGCATTGGCCCAGCCCGACGGCGCGAGGAACTGCGCAGGGGGCGCGATCCGTACAGGCGGCAGGGGCGTCGGTTCCGCAAGGGCCAACGGCGCAAATACCGGGTGCTCTACCTCCAGGTGGCGCCGCGCGTCATGGGGTGTGGCCTGGTGCGCCACGACCACCATCAGGTTGGCCAGCAGATCGATCAGTGCGGCATTTTTGGCCTGCTCGTCGGTGCCCTGCAAGGCGACGATGTCCTGCCGGGCGCTGTCGACCAACTGCACCAGCCACCCCACCAGCATCAGCGGCCCGGTGAGCAGGGGTTGCAGGGTGCCGAACAACAACCAGCCGACCTGCTTGAGGCTGGCCCAGCGCTGTTCGGCGTTCGACACCGTCTGACGCTCAGCCAGGCTTGCCAAGGCTTGAGCCATGGCCGTGAACAGGTGATCAGTGGGGTCGCCGACAAGCACTGACTTGCTCAGCTGTGCCGGTGCCGGTTGTTCATAACGCGTGAACTCATCGCCCTGCAGAAAATGCTGAGTGCGCGGCTCGTCAAACCCACCATTGGCGTAGACCGCCTGACGCTGGGGCGCCAGCCAGGTCAGCACGCTGTCTTGCAGCGCACCGGGTTGCCGGATCGCCTCGAACAAGGCATTCAGCGATGGGAACTCCTGTAGCGGCGGCTCGAACAAAGGCCGATAGAGCAAGTGGGGGCCGGCCTCGCCTTGCCGAGGGCCAATGATGAACATATTGGCCACTTCATCCGCCGTCGCCCCAGCGACGGCCTTGAACGCCAAGGGCCAGAATGCGTCGGACGTCGCACTGGGTTGCAGCGCAGCCCGCAAGCGGCGAAAACCTGCCTGGGTCAGCCCATGCTCACCCTTGATTTGCCATTCCAGGGCCTGCATCGGCAGCTGCACGCGCAATTGCACGCTGAACAATTGACGTCGATTGGGGTTACCAATCAATTGCTGTTTGAGCAATGCCGGATACCGCTGTCCGATGTCGGCCTCGGTCACGCAACGCTGGAGCAGCTCATAGCTCAACCAGGCGGGCGCAGGCTCGCCCTTGAGGCGAATCGCTTTGACGGTGTGGGCAAAGCCCACCAGGTTCTCGAGGGCCCACTCCGTCAGGCTGACGTGGAAGCGCTCCACCTGCCCGGCGATAAAACCTCCCGGCACCGGCACTGCGGCGGCAATCACCCGCTCAAAGGTCAAGCGAATATCGGCGGGGCTCAGCGCCGTGGCGCGTGCGTCCTTTCGCAAACAGGCTTGCAAGCGCTCGTTGGCATAGCCCTGCAACGAGGGGATACCGTCGAGAAAATGCCGCGCACCGCTGTGCTGGCGGGCGAGCACCAATGCTTGCAGCAATTGCGCGTAGGCGATGCACTGATCGGGCGTGGCATGGACCAGCCATAACGGCAGTTGCTCGCGCAACGTCTGCTGACGCGGACTGAGGGCCGCTACAAACCAGCGGCGGCTGTCGGTGATCATGCCCAGTAGCGCCTGATAATCCTCGACGGAGCGCGGCACCCGCGGGTCAAGCAACGCAATCTCTTGCAACTGCAACGCCAGGTAACTGGCCGCCAGCGCGTCGAAGGGATCGCCCTGCACCTCGACGGCGAACCATTGCCCGCCCGCGCCTGCAAGCAACGGGCTGGCGTAGGCCGGCAACAGCGCTGGCAGGCTGTCCGGAGTGTCCAGGCGCTGCACACCGCAGGCCGGGCTGAACAAGAACGTCTGCGTGGCAGTTTGCAGCAGGAGCAGCGCCAGCATCTGCACCGACGCCCCGCGGCGCAGGTGCAGCGTTTGTACCCTCAGTGCCGGGCCATGGGCCGACCACTCCCGATTGGGACGGCGGCCATGCAACGCCGACCTGGGAAAGACCCGGGCGAAGCACTCCGCGCTCATGCCCGGCGGCGGGGGCGAGTCGTAGAGCAACGCCAGCAACTCATCGGCCAGGTGGCCCCAACGCGTCATGTGCAACGGCAGCGGCTCGTTCCACCACGCTTGCAGACGCCGTGAAAAAAACCCCAGCAGGCGCGCCCCGCAGCGGTTGATCAGGCCTTCCAGCTCCGCCAGGCTTGGGCCGCCCGGCGCATAGGTTTCCCGGACTCGCTGCACCACATGCTGGTAGCCCTCGGCCAACAACGTGGGCCGCGCGGCTGCCAGACGCGCCATCACCAAGTCGGGCAAGGAACGATACGGGCCGTCGGGTGTGGCCAGGTAAATCAAACGCGCAGAATAATTGCGTCCCGCACAGTACTGGTCCAGGTAGGCCTGGGCACAGTCTGCGGCGACGGTTGTCAACGAGGGAGGGTCGTCGAACAGGTTCAGCACCTGTTCGATATGCACCTGGCGCATGGCCGCCGGGGGTGTCGAAGTGAGAGTCATCGGGGTTTCTCTATCGAGGGTAAACGCCAGACCCTACTCGCGCGCGCACTGCGACTCGCACTACACAAATACCGCCCCGTCGCCTGTCGCTCAAGCCGTTAATACCCAAACAACGACTTGCTCTCCAGGTATTCTTCAAACCCCCACTCACCCCATTCCCGGCCATTACCCGACTGCTTGTAGCCGCCAAACGGCGCGGCCTGGTCGGCCCGGGCACCATTGAGATGGACCATGCCGGTGCGCAGTTGCCGCGCAACCCTGCGGCTGCGTTCGAGGCTGGTCGAAGTGACGTAACCTGACAAGCCATAAGGGCTGTCGTTCGCGATGGCTATCGCCTCGGCTTCGCTGTCGTACGGCATGATCGCCAGGACCGGGCCGAAGATTTCTTCACGCGCCACGAGCATGTCCGGGGTGACGTCGGCAAATACCGTAGGTTGCACGTAGTACCCGCGCTCAATCCCCCGTGGTCGTCCCAGCCCTCCGGCGATCAATCGCGAACCCTCGGCGATGGCCTGAACGATCATGGCCTGAACCCGCTCAAACTGCAGGGCGTTCGCCACAGGGCCGATGGCGCAGGTCGGCTGGCTGTCGTCGAAACACACCTGCGCCAGCACTTCCTGGACGATATCAATCACGGCCTGTTGCTGCGCGCGCGGTACTAGCAGGCGCGTCGGCGCATTGCACGACTGGCCACTGTTACGGATGCACGCCTGTAACCCGTGACGCACCGCGCTAGGCAGATAGGCGTCGTCGAGCAGAATATTCGCGGATTTGCCGCCCAGCTCCTGGGACACACGCTTGACTGTATCGGCCGCCGCCTTGGCCACTGCGATGCCGGCGCGGGTCGAGCCGGTAAACGACACCATATCCACCTCGGCATGGCTGGCCAGCGCAGCGCCAACCACCGGCCCACTACCGTTGACCAGGTTGAACACCCCCTTCGGCACCCCGGCCTCATGCAGGATTTGCGCGACGATATGGGCCGACAACGGCGCACACTCACTTGGCTTGAGTACGACGGTGCAGCCCACCGCCAGGGCGGGTGCGAGCTTGCAGGTGAGTTGATTGAGTGGCCAGTTCCAGGGGGTGATCAGGGCGCACACGCCGATAGGCTCACGCACCACTAGCGTCTGGCCCACGCGGCGTTCGAAGCGATAATCGCGTAGCACTTCCAGCGCCTGCACCAGATGGCCCAGGCCTGCCGGCACATGCGCACTGCGGGCCAGGGACAGCGGCGCGCCCATTTCCAGGTGAACCGCTTCGACCAGCGCTTCGCTGTGGAGTTTGTAGGCCTGGATAATGCGTTGCAGCAGGTCGACACGCGCCTCAAGCGAACTTGCTGCGAACCCGGCAAACGCTTGCCTGGCCGCGCCGACTGCGCGGTCCACATCGTGGCTGTCGCCAAGGCTGATGCGCGCAACCACCTGCTCGGTGGACGGATTTACCACGGGCTCAATGGCCGTGCCGTGAGGCTTGACCCAGGCACCGTCAATGTAGAACTCAAACAGATCCGACATACCTTGGACTCCCTTCAGGCGACGTGTTTCAGGGCACTGGCCAGGGTGTCGAACACCTGGGCGATCTCCTGCGGGCTGATCACCAGCGGCGGCGAAATCACAATGGTGTCGCCCGAGCCGCGTACCAGCACGCCGTTGTCGAAGCACCACTGCGCAACCTCGCTGCCACGCGCACCGGGGAAACCAGGGCGCGGCTCGAGTTCGACCGCGCAGAGCAAACCGATCGCGCGTACGTCCAGCACCGGGCCGATGCCCTGCAGCGCGAGTGCGGTCGACTGCCACAGCCCACTCACCGCGCTGACGTGCTGGTTGATGCCCAGTTCACGATGCACCTCGAGGGTGGCCAACCCGGCCGCACACGCCAGTGGATGGGCTGAATAGGTGTAGCCGTGCATCAGTTCGATGACATTCTGCGGCCCGGCCATGAACGCTTCATACACCGCTCCACTGACCAGCACGCCGCCCATGGGCACGGCGCCGTTGGTCAGGCCCTTGGCGGTGGTGATCAGGTCCGGCAGTACGCCGAAGGCTTGCGCGGCAAAGGGAGCGCCGACGCGACCAAAGCCCGTGATGACCTCGTCGAAAATCAACAGCACGCCGTGCCGTGTGCAAATCTCGCGCAAGCGTTGCAGGTAGCCTTGGGGCGGCGGATAAACCCCACCGGAGCCGGTCACCGGCTCGACAATCACCGCGGCCACGGTGCTCGGGTCCTGGATGTCCAGCAGTTGTGTCAGCGCATCAGCGTAACTGGCGCCCTGCTGCGGCTGCCCGACGCTGAAACGCATGCCCGCGTCATACGGCAATGGCAGGTGCGAGACCTCCCCCAGCAGTGGGCCAAAGTCACGTTTCTGGCGGCCGATACCGGATACCGACAGCCCACCGAAACCCATGCCATGGTAGCCCTTGGCACGCCCGATAAACTTGGTACGGCGGCAATCACCACGCGCCTGGTGATACGCCCGCGCGATCTTCAGCGCGGTATCCACCGCTTCAGAGCCGGAGTTGGTGAAGAACACCTGCTCCATACCAGCGGGGCTGACGTCGATCAAGCGCTCGGCCATTTCCAGGGCCTGGGGGTGGCTCATCTTGAACGACGAGACAAAGTCCAGGCGCCCCGCCGCTTCGCGAATGGCTTCGACGATTTTCGGCTGGCCATGCCCGGCATTCACGCACCATAGCCCCGCCATTGCGTCGAGTACGCGGCGCCCATCGGTGGTGGTGTAGTGCATACCCTCGGCGCTGGCGAACATCATCGGTTGTTGCTGGAACTGGCGCATCGGCGTAAATGGCGCCCAGAACGCGCCCCGCGCGGAAACTGAAGGGTTGGAAAGATCGGTCATGGCGACTCCTGCAAAGCGATGGTTGGATGGCCGGTCAGCGTCGGGCGCTGCAATGGGCCTGCGTTTACGTTGACGCTGCGGTCCACGTACAAGGTGCCGTGTTCGAGACGGCAGGTGACCCGATCACAAAACGCCGTCTCGACAAACTGCCAGGTCATGCTCAACACCCCGTCTTCGGTCCAGCGCGCCTGCGCCACCACCGGGGTGAGTTGCGGCTGGTATTGGTGATGCAGATAGTGGCCGGTCATGCTGGTCTGGGTTTCGATGCCGGCGCTCAGCCCGGCACGGATGCAATGGGTGCCACGGGGGTCGGTGAGGTAAAAGTCACAATGCTCGGGCCCGAACTCCAGGCGCACTTGGCTGACTTGGTCTTCGTTGGCCTGCATGACAAACGTACCGCTGAATTGAGCCTGGCGCGGCGAGCTCGCGGCGCCAGACATGATCGGCCGCTGTTGACGCGCCAGCAGCGCCGCCAGCCCGGCATCCAACGAGCCTTCGCTGGGTACGTCCAGCGCGGGCAAAAGATGCTCCCAGAGCAAGCTGTGCAAGCGCCGCTCGCCCAGGGCAAGCCCCGCGGTAAACGCAATCACAGTGTTATGGCGAGGTAACACAATGCACTGCTGGCCAAACACGCCGGAGGCGTAATACCCACCGTGCAGGGTCATCCACCACTGGAAGCCGTAGCCTTCGCGGCGCGTGACAGAGGCGTCGCTGGACTCGTCGCGGCTCAGGTAGCGCTTGCCATCGAAGGCGCCCATCCATACATCATCGACGTGCCCACGGGTCGCTTGGGCCACCCATTCCCGGGACAACAATTGCTGCCCCTGCCAATGGCCGTGTTGCAAGTGCAATACGCCGAACTTGAGCAAGTCTTCGGTGCGGCAACTGAGGCCATTGCCACCGGTGTTGAAACCGTCAGGTGCCAGGTCCCACTCGATGGGGCCCATGCCCATGGGTTGGAAAATACGTGCGTTGCACAGCTCGAACGCCGTCTGACCACTGACCACGCTGACAATCGCCGAGAGCATGAAGCTCGACGCACTGCTATAGATAAACCGGTGCCCTGGCGGGTCTTCGACCGGCTCGTTGAGGAACAACCGCACCCAACTGTCACTGCGCCCACGCCAGGCGCCACCCGAGATGCCCTGGCGATGGCCGGTGCGCATTGTCAGCAAATCCCGCACGGTCATGGCCGCCAGGTTGGCGCTGATGGATGCCGGGCAATCGGCGGCAAAAAAATCCACCACCTTGGCATCCAACGACAGCGCGCCGTCATCCACCAGCAGCCCGACGGCCATGGACACCCAGCTTTTGGTCGCCGAATGCTGGACGTGCAGGCGTGCGGCGCAATAAGGCGCCCAAAACGCTTCAGCTACCACCGCGCCATCGCGGTACAGCATAAAGCTGTGCAACTCCAGGTCCGCAGCGTTCACCGCTTCGATGAAATCACTTACGCCACGCGCCGATACGCGTTGTTGACTGGGCGATGCCCGCCGCAACGGCAAACTCGTCATCTGATCTATCCCCTCATTTCCACTGCTTGTGCGTGCAACAGGCTGTGCCTGTTGCACGCCATTCCCGCTACCAGAGCGCCACGGTGTAGCCCAGGATCACTCTGTTTTCGTTGGTGTCACGGGCGAAGTTGCTCGTGGCGCTGGCGTTCTGCCAACGCAGCGAGACATCCTTGAACGTGCCGCTCTGCACCACATAGCCGAGGCTCACGTCCCTCTCCCATTCGCGTCCTTCGCCGTTAAAGCCAATGACCTTGGCGTTGTCACCCTTGGCATACCGCGTCGAGAACAGCAGGCCCGGAATGCCCAGCGAGGCGAAGTCATAGTCATAGCGGGCATGCCACACGCGCTCGCCGGTCTGGGAGAAGTTGGCCAGTTGATACTCGGTGAACAGGTAGGTGTTGGTGCCGTCCACATAGGTGAACGGCGTCGAACCGTACTGTTCCTGGTAACCGCCGCTGAGGTTGTGGCCGTAGAGGCCATAGCCGATGCGCGTGCTCAACGCCCGGTTGTCCACCTTGCCGGCCAGGGCCGCAGCGTCTTCACTGGCGCTGAAGTAGCGGACATCGGTCTTGAACGTGCCCGGGCCCCACTTGAAGCTGTTTTTCAAG
The DNA here is from genome assembly GCF_030687535.1 of Pseudomonas sp. FP2335. Classification (NCBI taxonomy): domain Bacteria; kingdom Pseudomonadati; phylum Pseudomonadota; class Gammaproteobacteria; order Pseudomonadales; family Pseudomonadaceae; genus Pseudomonas; species Pseudomonas sp. FP2335. The sequence goes on along the minus strand of NZ_CP117437.1, from coordinate 1,275,220 downwards.
CCCAGGTAATGCTGTTGGTACAGGCTTTCCAGTTGCGCGAACTGGTAGGTCACGACGGTCGTTGGCGTGAGTGCGTACTCGCCACCGGCGTAGCGAAATTCATCGCTTTTCGCGCTGCTTTTGTAAGCGCCGTACTGGCTGGTAAGCCCCATATCTTCGTAATGGGTTGAGTCGCGCTGCTTGACCTGGTCCAGTTGGCCGGCGGTCAGTGTCAGCTTGTCGATGTCCTTGGAGGTCAGTGCAGTACCGCTGAAGCTCTGCGGGAACAGGCGGCTCAGGTTCGGCTGCAGCGTCGGCAGGTCAGGCACCATGTAACCCACGCGCAACTCGCTTTTGCCCAGGCGCGCCTTGCCGGTGAGGCCCAGTTTTGAGTAGTTGTCATGGGCTCGGCGGGCGTAGCTGGGGGAGCCTGGCTCGGCCGTGCTGGAGCGTGCCAGCAGCCCGGTACCGGAGTTGTCAGGGCTGGAATCGAGCTTGATACCCAACATACCCACAGCGTCCAGGCCAAAGCCCACGGTACCGTCGGTAAAGCCCGACTCGAGCTTGAGGATAAAACCCTGCGCCCACTCGGCACGCTTGTTCTGCCCGCTGGACTCGCGGTAGTCGCGGTTGAAGTAGTAGTTCTTCAACTCCAGCGCCGCTTTGCTGTCGGCGACGAAGTCGGCCTGGGCAAACAAGGGCATGAAACCGGCGCCCATGACGCTGGCACTGGCGACAACTTTGTTGATGCGGTTATTCATGTGTAGGTTCCTGGCAGACAGGTTGAATGGGGTTGTTTTTGTTTTCTTCAGCCATGGCTTCGCCCGCTTCGCAAATCGTCGATTTGCGAAGGGTTGGGTTTCAATGCCGTGGCCTGGGGTGCAGCAGTACCTAAATCACACTGGCACGGAGGCGGTAACTGCCGTCCGCACGTTTCTCCAAGGGGCTGGCCGCGGCGAGTAGCCGACGGGTGTAAGGGTGTTGTGGGGCGTCGAAAATCGTGTCACGCGGGCCCATTTCGACCACTTCGCCCTGGTTCATCACCGCGACACGGTGGGCGATGCGTTCCACCGCCGAGAGATCGTGGGAAATGAACAGGCAGGCAAAGCCGTATTGGCGCTGCAAGCGCTCGAACAGTTCGAGGATCTGCTTCTGGATGGTCATGTCCAGTGCCGAGATCGGCTCGTCGGCAATCACCAGTTTGGGCCGGCGCACCAACGCCCGGCCAATCGCCACGCGCTGGCGCTGGCCACCGGAGAGCTGATGGGCAAAGCGCTCGCGAAACTGTTCGGGCAAGCCCACATCAACCAGCGTGTCGGTGACCCGCTGACGCTTTTGCGCGGCCGTCAGGGCTGGTTCATGGCGCAGCGGCTCGGCGAGGATCTGCCCGACGGTCATGCGCGGGTCGAGGGACGAATACGGATCCTGGAAGATCATCTGGCATTGCAGGCGATGTGCCCGGTTGGCGGCTTTGAGGATGTCCACTCCCTGGAACAGGATCGCCCCGGCACACGGGTTGACCAACCCGACGACCGCGCGCCCGAGGGTGGTCTTGCCCGAACCGCTGCCACCAACCAGGGCCAGGGTCTCGCCCGGCGCGATACTCAGGTTCACCGAGTGCACCACGCGCTTGGGCACGCTGCGCCCCCAGAAACTGCGCGGCCCCGGGTGTTCGATACACACATCCCGGACCTGCAACAACGCGCTGTCGGCCGCCGGCACTGGCACCAGTTCCCCGCGCCGTGGCAGCGCTTCAAGCAGTTGCCGGGTGTATTCGGCCTTGGGGGCAAAGAGGATGTCTTCGATACGACCCTGCTCTACTGCCTTGCCCGAGCGCATCACCACGACTTTGTGGGCGTAACGCGCCACCAGGGACAGGTCGTGACTGATAAACAGAATCGCGGTGCCCTGCTCGCGGGTCAGTTCCAGCATCAACTCGATCACGTCCAGTTGCGCCAGGCAATCCAGGGCCGTGGTGGGTTCGTCGGCAATCAGCAGTGCCGGGCGCAGCAGCATCACCGAGGCCAGCATGATCCGTTGGCGCATGCCACCGGAGAACTGGTGCGGATAGGATGCCAGGCACTTTTCGGCGTCCTTGATGCCGATGCGTTGCAGCATGGCGATGCAGCGCTCATGGATCGTCGCCGCATCCAGCGTGGTATGCAGTTTGAGTGCCTCGCTCATCTGCCGGCCGATGGTCAGCGCGGGGTTGAGCGAGACCATCGGTTCCTGGAACACCATGCCGATGCGTGCACCCCGCACTTCACGCATGGCCTTGGCATTGCTGCTGTCCAGCGCCTGCCCCTGGAAGATGATGCGCCCACCGCACACCTGCATCGGTGCTGGCAGCAAGCCAATGGCAGCTCGCGCGGCCATGGTCTTGCCGCTGCCCGACTCGCCCACCAGTGCGACGATTTCGCCGGGGGCCATGGTGAAGCTGAAGTCATCAACGGCCAGCGGACCGTCCACGCCGACGCGAATCTGTAGATTTTCAACGGCCAGTAAAGGCACTGGAACGCTCATGCTCATTTCCTCATGCGCGGGTCGAGACGATCACGCAAGGCATCGCCGAACAGATTGATAGCCAGCAGCGTCAGGCTGATAAAGATGCCCGGGAAGATCCCCAGCCAAGGCGCCGTCGAGATATAAGTGCGGCTTGCCGAGAGCATGCTGCCCCAGGTCGCGGCCGGCGGTGGAACCCCAAGGCCGAGGAAACTCAGCGCACTCTCCGAGAGCAACGCCCAGCCAAACATGCTGGTGGCCAACACACACAGCGGCGCCAGACAGTTGGGGGTGATGTGACGGAACATGGTGTACAGCTCGGAGTTGCCGATCACCCGCGAAGCCTCGATGAACTCCAACTCACGCAGCGACAGCACGCTGCCACGTACCACCCGCACCACCGAAGGGGTGTAGGCGATACCCAGGGCGAGCACGATGCCGTACTGGCTGGCGCCGACAATGGCCATGATGCCCAGGGCCATAAGGATGCCGGGGAATGCCAGCAACGCATCGTTGAGCATCATCAGCAGCCGGTCGGTCCAGCCGCGCAGGTAACCGGCGAGCATGCCGATCAGCGTGCCGCAGATCACCGCCACGCTGACCGAGAGCAGGCTGATCCACAGGCTGGTGCGCGCACCGATGATCAGCCGGCTGAACACATCGCGGCCAAATTCGTCGGTGCCCAGCCAATGCAAGGCGCTCGGTGCGTGCAGGCGTGAGAGCAGGTCCAATTTGAGCGGGTCGTAAGGTGTCCACACCACGCCGAGCAATGCCAGCAACACCAGTGCCGCGAGCAGGCTGCCGCCGATCAGGGCGTTCAGCGGCGGGTAACGCCGGCGCCGCCGAGGCGTGATCGCCGCCACGGGGGGCAAGGCAGGAGTCTTGAGGTTCATAGCTTCACCCTTGGATCGAACAGCGGATACAGCAGATCCACCAGCAGGTTGACCAACACGTAGATACAGGTGACCAGCAGCAGGCAACCCTGCAACACCGGGTAGTCGCGGGAGAAAATCGCATCGACCATCAACCGGCCGATACCTGGCAGGGTGAACACCGTTTCCAGCACCGCAATGCCGCCGAGCAAGTTGCCAAGGATCAGGCCAATCAAGGTCCAGGTCGGCGCAAACGCGTTGCGCAAGGCGTGCCTGCACAGCACCGCACCTTCCGACAACCCCTTGGCCCTGGCATGGGCGATGTACTCCAGGCGCAGCACCTCAATGGTGCTGGCCCGTGCCATCCGGGCAATGGCCCCGAATTCCACCAGCGTCAGGGTGACGATCGGCAGCACCACATAGGTCAGCGCTTTCATCGGGTCAGTGGCAAAGCCGACGTACCCGATCACCGGCAACCAGCCCAATTGAATACCGAAGACATACAGCAGCAACAACCCCAACCAGAAGCTGGGTACCGACAGCAACAACGTTGCCGTGGCCACCAGGCCCAGGTCCATCGCACTGTTTTGCTTCCAGGCGGCGAGCAAGCCCACCGGGACTGCGAGCACAGTCGCCAGCAATACCGCCACCAGCACCACGGTCGCACTCACGCTGAAGCGCTCGAGCAGCAACTCCAGCACCGGCTGGCGGCTGCTGATGGATACACCGAGGTCACCACTGAGTACCGATTTAATCCAGATCAGGTACTGGGTCACCACCGAGTGATCAAGCCCCAGGCTGCTGCGCATATCGGCAAGACTTTGCGGGTCGGCCATGTCGCCCAGCATCAGTAACGCCGGGTCGCCGGGGATCAGACGGATCAAGGCAAACACAATCACCGAGATCAGCAACAGGGTCGGCACCGCCATGCCGAGCCTATGCAATATGAATCGAAACATAGCGCTACGCCTTACTTGGAAGTGTCGAGCAGCGTCACGCCCCACAGGCGCGGCTTGGCAACAGGCCAGGAACGATACCCTTCGACGCGCTTGCCCATGGCGCCGATGGCAGTGCCGTTGTAGATAACCACCATGGGCACATCCTTGAGCATCAGCGTGTGCAGCCTGTCGAACAATGACCGGCGTTTGGCTGGGTCAACTTCACGCTGGGCCTCGCGCAATATGGCCAGGGCTTCGGGGTTGTCCCAGACCTTGCGCGGCTCCTTGTCCTTGTCGCCGATCACCGATTCGTAGCTTTGCGCCGCATCGAAACGTCCCGAGTAGGAGAACGACATCATCTGGTAGCTACCCGTCTGGTAACGCTCCAACTGCGTGCCCCACTCCAGGGTTTCCATCTCGATGTTCAACCCTGCCGCTTGGGTCATGGCCTGGCTGAGCAAACCCATGTCAAACATCTGCGGATAGCGCTTGTTGACCAGCATTCGGATCTTTTCACCGCCGTAGCCGGCTTCCTTCAACAGGCGCCGGGCCTCGTCGAGGTTATAGGTATAACCCTTGTGTGCGGTGGCGTCGTAGTACGGGCTCGCCGTGGGAATGATTGAATTGTTGACCACCGACAAACCATCGGACAACGCCGCAACCATCTGCGCGTAATCCAGCGACAATGCCACTGCACGACGGATGCGCACGTCCTTGAGCAACGGGTCGCGAGTCTGGAACAACAGCCCGCTGATGGTCATGATCGGGCTGACCTGGATCTGCAGGTTCTTGACCTGCTTGAGTTGCGCGGCATCCATTGCGGTCACGTCGGGCAGCAGGTCCACGCCACCCGACAGCAGCGCCGCCTTGGCCGAGGCCGAATCGGGGATGACCTCGAACCGCACCGTGTCGACAAACGCCTGCTTGTTGCCGGTGTAACCGTCCGCCTTGTCTTCGGCACGCGGGGTGTATTGCTTGAAGCGATCCAGTTCGACGTATTGGCCCTTCTGCCATCTGCCCAGCGTGAACGGCCCTGTGCCAATCGGTGCGCGCCAACTGCCATCCGCGGCCAGGGAGTCTGGATGCAGGATGCCGCTGCCCGCACAATCCGGGCGCGCCATGGCAGCCAGGAACAAGCCATTGGCCTGATCCAGGGTGAATACCACGGTCTTCGGGTCGGGGCTGGCGATATCAACGATCTTGGCCGCACCGCGCCCATCGAACTCTGCCAGGCAACGCCACTGAGTCTTGGGGGCCAGGTAGCGCTGCCAAGTCCATTGCACATCCTTGGCCGTCAATAGCTGGCCGTTGTGGAAGTGCACGCCGTCACGCAGGGTAAAGGTGTAGCGCAGGCCATCCGCCGAAACGTCAACCGCGCTCGCCAGCATCGGGGCGATGCTGGTGTCTTCACGGTACGCCACCAACCCTTCGACGATATGCATCATCACCGCGTCGGTGTTGTCATCGCGGTTGACGCCTGGGTCGGTGCTACGGATATCACCGTTGAGCCCAACGCTGATGACCTTGTCCTGTGCAACGGCTATGGAAAAGGTGCACGCCGACATTACGACAGCCAATGCCGTCTTTACGTAACTATTCACGGGAGAAAGACTCCTTGAAGGAATGTTCCGGTCAGTGGCGGGAGCCAAGGCAGGACCGGCATCAGAATGAGTGAATCCTTGGTTATTTTTATACGGTCTGTTCTGAGTGCATCACCTGCGGTGTATCAGCCCAGGCTGCGCTTGTGGCGCAACACCTTGGCGAAAAAATCCTGGGCAGCCGGCATCGCCTTGACGCCCTGGTGCGCGACGTTGGGCAGCAGGTCGAAGTGCACCTGCACACCGGCGGCCTCGAAGCTGGCCTTCAAGGTAGCCAGGCGTTCCGGTCGCGTGCGCCCGGCAGCGTTGGCACCGGCCATGAAGTGTTTGCCGCCTTCACGGTGGGTGATTTCCCAGGTTTCGAGGTCTGAATCCCCCACCACCATATGCACGGGCAATCGCTGCAAGGCTGGCAGGTTCAACGGTTTGCCAAAGCGCGTGGCAAAGTCCCGCACACCGACCCACCAGTCCTGATCGGCATCGAGCAGGGTCACCGAACCGGGCGCGCCGATGGACGCCGCCCAGAGTTTTTCGGGGTGCAGATAGCAGAAGCGATGGGTGAATTGCCCACCACCGGAATAGCCGAACAGTGCAAAGGTATCGAAGCTGCGACCGTAGCGTTTGCCAACGCTGGCGATCATGTCGAGTAGTACTTGGTCGTAACGGATATCGCCCTCGACCATCTGCTTGTAGCCATCACCATTGCCGTCGCCCAGCACACCGACCGGGAACAGCGGCGACAGGATCACACAATCGTTCCAGCGGCCAAACTCCGCGAAGCCATTGCGGTAAACCTCCATCGCACGGGTGGAGCCGTGCAGCGAGACCACCAGATCTACCGGCCGGGTGGTGTCCTCGATGGCTTCAGGCACGTAGAGGGTGTAGGCAAACCGGCTGTCTTCATGGTGGGAGTACACCGTGGTTGCGCCGAGGTGATACACGTTTTTTGCCGCACGCAATGCTGCGTATTCAGGGCTGATATCTGGATTGCTCATTTGGAAAGTTCGCCGAGTCAGTTCGGACTTGAGTATTGGCAGAGCGCAATAAAAAGAAAAACTAATTTAACTTTATGCAGGGTAAACAAAACCTTTACGATGCAATCGCACCCATGAGCACGGGCCTCTCCATGAGCAACATTCGTTTCTTCAAGACGTTTATCGCCGTCGCCGAATACGGCAGTTTTGCCGCCGCCGCCGACCGTGTGGCCCTCACCAACGCCGCTGTCGGCCAGCAAATGCGAGCCCTCGAAGAAGAGATGCGCCGACCGCTGTTCGACCGTAGCCAGCGGCAGATCAAGCTGAGCCGCGATGGCGTGTTGTTGCTGCCCAAGGCCAAGCGCCTGTTGGCGGACTATGAGCAAATGATTGCCGAGGCCCCCGATGGCATGGCCATGGAGGGTGAAGTGTCCATCGGCGGCATTACCTCCGGCATGGGCCTGCTCGCCAATTGCCTGGTGCAACTGAAAAAGCTGCACCCTCGCATATCGGTCAACCTGATGACCGCCCGCTCCGACGAAGTGGTCAATCTGGTACACGCCGCCAAGCTTGACGCGGCCTTACTGATCGAGACGACACGGCAGAACTTCGATGGATTGAGCTGGACCCTGCTCTACAACGAGCCCATCGTCATGCTCGCCAATGCTGCGCAAACCGCCGGCATCAACGACGCTGTGGAATTGCTCAGGACCCAGCCGTTCATTCGCTATGACCGTTCCACTGCCGTAGGCCGCAAGGTGCAGTCGATCATCAAGAGTGAATCGGTCGAACCGTTGGAAATCCTCGAACTGAACTCAATCATCGGCATCGCCGACCTGGTACGCCAGCAAGTCGGAGTGGCCATCGTGCCGCTGCTGAAAAATTTCGACTGGCACAAAGACCCAAGCCTGCGGGTACTGCCATTGCCGGGAGACTTGGCGGTGCGCCGAGTGGGGATCTTGGAGCAAGGCACCAAAAGTGCAATTACCGGGGAAATTCGCAAGTTGCTGATGTCGGCCGTGGCAAAGTAATCCTGCCCTTGGCGCAGTTCATCAGTGCCGACCATTGGAAAAGTCCGTGATAACCTGATTCGCCAGATCGACGGCGCCTACACCCCCGGCATGATCGACCCGACGCTGACGTTCCTGGAAAAAAACGCTACACAATCACCGACGCCGGTCGTCTCTTCTCTAGCGAGCCTGCAGTGGCGCTGGAGCCCGCAAAAAATCGTTCGTGTCGCAGCGCTGCTCAATCGCACCGCTCAAACCATTGCCGACGGGAAAGCCCCATGAAGACTCAAGTAATCCACCGCGTTAGCCACGAAATCAAACGCCGTCGCCTGCAGGTGCTGCGGGTGGTCGACATCACCCCGCGCATGCGCCGCATCACCCTGGGCGGGCCTGAGCTGGCAGGGTTTGTCAGCCTGGGCAGCGACGACCATATCAAGCTGCTGTTCCCGCAGAACGCCGCCGAACAGGCCGCGCTGGAGAGCCCGAGTTTCAACATCAAGGGCGACGGCCCGCAACCGGCCATGCGCGACTACACGCCGCGCCGTTTCGACCTGAGCATGGGCGAGTTGGACATCGACTTCGTGCTGCACGGCGACGGCCCCGCGTCGACCTGGGCCGATCAGGCGCAAGTCGGCCAATACCTGTACATCGGCGGGCCACGGGGCTCGATGATCGTGCCGGACATCTTCGACAGCTATCTGCTGATCGGCGACGAAACCGCCCTGCCCGCGATTGCGCGACGCCTGGACGAATTGCCGGCCGGGCGCACGGTGCTGGCGGTGATTGAGATTGCCGATGCGGCGGAAAAGCAGACGCTGAACAGCGCGGCCGATGTAGAGGTGATCTGGGTGATTCGTGGCCAGGATGACCTGGTGGAAACCGTGCGCAAGCTGACACTGCCGAGTGGTTCGCTGTACTGCTTCGTGGCGACGGAAACCAAACTGTCGCGCCAGGTGCGGCGCGTGTTGTTGGATACGCACAAGGTCAACGAGGAATTCCTCAAGGCCGTCGGCTACTGGCGTGCCGAAGGCAGCGAAGAAGACTAAGACCGGACTCGGGCAAAGCTCCCACAGTTGGAGCTTTGCCCGCTTCAGGTGCGGGGGGATTTCAGCAGCTTGTCCAGCCCCACCACCGCCAACGCAACCGCAACAAACCCCGCCAGAATCCCTCCGGCATTCACAAATACTTGTGGATAACCGAGCGTGTCCACATCGATGAACGGGTACTGATACTGCCCAAGCAAATGCCCACGCAGCAGCACATAACCAAAGTAGATCAAGGGGTAGATCACCCACGCGCCGATGTGCTTGAGCCGCAACGTGCCCTTGGGCACACAGCGCCACCAATAGATGCAAAACAGCACCGGCATCACATCGTGCAGCAACTCGTCGGCAACCCATTGAAAGCCTTCCGGCTGCCACAGGTGCCGCAGCAGAAGGCTGTACGCCAGGCCCACCACGACGATGCTCACGGCGATGCCACTGCTGATCCTTGGCGCGAGGAAAAACCGCTTCGCCGCCGAATCGCGCCTGACCAGCGCATAGCTCAACACCACCACCGCCAAGGTGTTGGTCAGTACCGTGAAGAAACTGAAGAAGTTGATCAACCCGCCCAACAGGCTGGCGCCGCTGGACCAGCGCGAATAGAAGATCAGGTATTGCTGGATTGCCAGCCCCGCCCAGCCGGCCAGCGCCGCTGCGGCCACAAAGCGCTTCACCGGCTCAATCCAACGGGCGTTTGGTGCGCATCAGCTTGACGTACAACCCTTCGACTTTTTCCCGCGCCCATGGGGTCTTGCGCAGGAAGGTCAGGCTCGACTTGATGCTCGGATCACTCTTGAAGCAGCGAATATCAATGCGTTCGGCCAGGCCGGACCATTCGTAGTGTTCCACCAGGGTGGTGAGGACGTGTTGCAGGGTCACACCGTGGAGGGGGTCGTTGCTTGTCGCGGTCATGCCAGGCCTATGAAAAAAGTGCTCACGAAGGTGCACACCTTAGCACTGCACCTGCCAGTTATAAAAAGTTCCCGTTCCCAGCGAAAAAGAGATGTTATATTGTAACTATAGTTATCAAATCTTTTCGCCGTTTTGCCAAGGAATGTCCGATGTCCCTCTCTTCTCTGTGGCGCTTGACCCCGCTTGCCGCCGCCCTGTTGATCTGCTCCCAAGCCCAGGCCCTTGAGCTGCAACCCCAAGTCATCACCGGCAACCCGCTGGGCAGCGAGCAACTCGCTTCGCCGACCACTGTGCTGGAAGGCGATGACCTGACCCTGCAACAAAAAGGCAGCCTCGGCGAAACCCTCAACAAGCAGCCAGGCGTGTCGTCCTCATACTTCGGCCCAGGTGCCAGCCGGCCGATCATCCGTGGCCAGGACGGCGACCGTATCCGCATCCTGCGCAACGGCGTCGGCGCACTGGATGCGTCGTCGTTGTCCTACGACCACGCGGTGCCGCTGGACCCGATCAATGTCGACCGCATTGAAATCGTGCGCGGCCCGGCGGCCTTGCTGTACGGCGGCAGCGCCATCGGCGGCGTGGTGAATACCTTCGACAACCGCATTCCCACCGAAGCCATCGAAGGCATCCACGGTGCCGGTGAATTGCGCTACGGCGGCGCCGACACCACCCGCAGCAGCGCGGGCAAGCTGGAAGCCGGCAACGGCACGTTCGCCTTGCACCTGGATGCCAACGCACGGGAATTCAACGACCTCAAGATCCCGGGCCAGGCCCGCAGCCGCCATGCACCCGAGACCGACGATGGCCCCGGCAAAAACGGGCGCCTGGGCAACAGCGACGGGCGCCAGGACGGCGGCGCCGTAGGCGGTTCCTACACCTGGGACGACGGTTACGCCGGGCTGTCCTACAGCAATTACGACGCTAACTACGGCTCCCCCGCCGAGCAGGACGTGCGTATCCGCATGAAGCAGGATCACTACGCCTTCGCCTCCGAAATCCGTAACCTGCAAGGGCCGTTTACCTCGGTCAAAGTCGACGCGGGCTACACCGATTACGAACACCGCGAGATCGAAGGCGGCGAAACCGGCACGATCTTCAAGAACAAGGGTTATGAAGCCCGCGTCGAAGCACGTCACCAACCGATCGGCCCGTTCAACGGCGTGGTCGGCGCCCAAGTGACGCGCAACGAATTTTCGGCCCTGGGTGAAGAAGCCTTCGTACCGCAGACCGATACCAGTGCCGGCGCGCTGTTTATCCTCGAAGAGATGCAGGCCACCGAACGCCTCAAGCTCAGCCTCGGCGGGCGCCTGGAACACACCAGTGTCGACCCGGACGCCAAGGGCAACGCCCGCTTTGCCGGCGCCGACAAATCCAATGATTTCACCGCCGGCAGCCTGTCCTCGGGCGCGGTCTATACCCTCACGCCGATCTGGTCGCTGGCCGCGACCCTGGGCTACACCGAGCGCGCCCCGACCTTCTACGAGCTGTACGCCAACGGCGCCCACGTCGCCACCGGCACCTACGAGTTGGGCGACGCCAACCTGAAGAAAGAGAAAGCCGTGTCCAGCGACCTGGCCCTGCGCTTTGACAATGGTACCCACAAGGGCAGCTTCGGCGTGTTCTACAGCCACTTCTCCAATTACATCGGCTTGTTGGGCAGTGGTCGTACGCTGAACGATGAAGGCGAAGAAGACGCGGATGGCATCCCCGAGTACAAATACTCCGGCGTACGCGCCCGTTTCGCAGGCTTTGAGGCCCAGGATCACTGGAAACTCGGCGAAGGCGCCTACGGCAAGTTCGCACTGGAGCTGTCGGGCGACTACACCCGCGCCACCAACCTCGACACCGGCGAAGCCTTGCCACGCATCGCCCCGCTGCGCTTGAACAGCGGCTTGCTGTGGGAACTGGAGCGTTGGCAAGCGCGCATCGACGTGGAACACGCCGCCGGCCAGGGCCGTGTGCCGGACAACGAAAGCGGCACTGATGGCTACACCACCCTGGGCGCGAGCGCGGGTTACCGCTTCAACGTCGGTGGCAGCGAGTGGCTGGCGTTTGTGAACGGTGAAAACCTCACCAACCAGACCGTGCGCTATGCCAGCTCGATCCTGCGGGACATCGCGCCGGCGCCGGGGCGTAGTGTGCAGTTCGGCGTTCGTACGACGTTCTAAGCGACACCGTAGATCCCCTGTGGGAGCGGGCTTGCTCGCGAATGCGGTGGATCAGTCACAGCTGCATTGACTGACACACCGCATTCGCGAGCAAGCCCGCTCCCACATTGGTTTTGCAGCGACGATTCGTCACTGTTACCAATTCAGAAATGATGCATATCGCGATTCGCCCTTTCTCTCCAAGACAACTCCCTTTATCCTTCCCGGCAACAACCTGAAACGTTTCATTTCCCTGGTCGACCCCATCTTGCCGAAGCCTCCTGCTCGTAAAGACAGCGCTGTCTTACACCCCCCTGCGCCTGGGAATAAATCGCCCGCCTGTGGATAACCCTGCTTATCCACAGAAAAACCGACTATCGCTGAACCAAGCCCGCGCTGAATCGTCATCTACAGTGAAGCACGGGGTTACATAATTCCAACGTAACGGAGAAACACACTATGAGCACTGATGGTGCTTCAAGTCCGAGCCGCTTGCTGCCCAAGCTGCTAGGCGTCTTGCTGCTGATCATGGGCCTGGCCTTGCTGGCCGGCGGCGTCAAGCTGAGTATGCTCGGCGGGTCGCTGTACTACTTGCTGGCCGGTATCGGCGTCGGCCTGACCGGCATCCTGCTGCTGGCCAACCGCCGCGCCGCGCTGGGCCTGTACGCACTGGTGCTGTTCGCCAGCACCGTATGGGCCCTGTGGGAAGTCGGCCTGGACTGGTGGCAATTGGTGCCGCGCCTGGCACTGCTGTTTGCCTTGGGCATCGTCATGCTGCTGCCGTGGGTCCGTCGCCCGCTGCTGAACGGCCAACCGGCGCCACTGGGCACCGGCGCGCTGAGCGTGGCCGTGGTGCTGGCGGGTGCTACTGCCCTGGCCAGCCAATTCACCAACCCGGGTGAACTGGTCAAAGGCCAGCTGGACCGCGACGCCGTGCCTGGCATGACCAACACCGCACCGCCCCAGCCCGATGGCGACTGGAATTCCTACGGCCGCTCGGCCTTTGGTGACCGTTACTCGCCACTGGCGCAGATCACCCCGCAGAACGTCAGCAAGCTGGTTCCGGCGTGGACCTACCGCACCGGCGACCTGCCTGGCCCGAACGATCCAGGCGAGACCACCGCGGAAAACACCCCGCTGAAAGTCAACGGCATGCTCTACGTGTGCACCCCACACAGCCAAGTAATTGCCCTGGACCCGGACACCGGCAAGGAAATCTGGCGCTTCGATCCGAAGATCAGCAGCATGGGCGCCGAGAACTTCAAAGGCTGGGCCCACATGACCTGCCGTGGCGTGTCGTATCACGATGACGCCGTCTACGCCTCCGAACAGAGCCCGACCGGCAGCGCCAGCCCGGCCGCCGCGCCGAATGCCTGCCCGAAACGCATTTTCGTGCCGACTGCCGACACCCGTCTGATCGCTCTGAACGCCGACACCGGCAAGATGTGCGAAGACTTCGGTGACAAAGGCCAGGTCGACCTGCGCGCCAACATCGGTGGCTTCGCCCCCGGCGGTTACTACTCCACTTCGCCACCGGCCGTGACCAAAAACCTGGTGGTGATCGGCGGCCACGTCACCGACAACGTCTCCACCGACGAACCCAGCGGCGTGATCCGTGCGTTCGACGTGCACACCGGCAAGCTGGTGTGGAACTGGGACAGCGGCAACCCGGACGACACCACCCCGTTGGCCGAAGGCAAGACCTACACCCGTAACTCGCCGAACATGTGGTCCATGTTCTCGGTGGATGAAAAACTCGGCCTGCTCTACCTGCCGATGGGCAACCAGATGCCCGACCAATACGGCGGCGACCGTACCGACGAATCGGAAAAATACAGCGCCGGCCTGACCGCTCTGGACATCGATAGCGGTCACGTGAAATGGCACTTCCAGTTCACGCACCATGACCTCTGGGACATGGACGTGGGCGGCCAACCTTCGCTGGTCGACATCAAGACCGCTGACGGCGTCAAGCAAGCGGTGATGGCGTCGACCAAGCAAGGCAGCATCTACGTGCTGGACCGTGCGACCGGCCAACCTGTGGTGCCGATCAACGAAGTCCCTGTACCGCAAGGCGCAGTGGCCGGTGATCGCACCTCGCCGACCCAACCCAAGTCCGACCTGAACTTCATGCCGCCGCCGTTGAAAGAGCGCGACATGTGGGGCGTGACCCCGTTCGACCAACTGCTGTGCCGGATTGATTTCAAATCCATGCGCTACGACGGTCCGTTCACTCCGCCATCGCTGCAAGGTTCGATCGTTTACCCAGGTAACTTCGGCGTGTTCGACTGGGGTGGCATTTCTGTCGACCCAGTACGCCAACTGGCCTTCGTCAACCCAAGCTACATGGCGTTCAAGTCCAAGCTGATCCCGGCCGCCGACATCGCCAAGCAAGGCCCGCGCGTCAGCGAAACCGAAGGCGTGCAGCCGAACAAAGGCGCGCCGTACGGCGTGATCCTCGAAGCGCTGCTGTCGCCACTGGGCCTGCCGTGCCAGGCGCCGGCCTGGGGTTATGTGGCTGCGGTCGACCTGACCACCCACAAAACCATCTGGATGCACAAGAACGGCACCGTGCGTGATAGCGCGCCGGTACCAATCCCGCTGACCATGGGCGTGCCAAGCCTGGGCGGGACGTTCACCACCGCCGGTGGCGTCGCGTTCCTCAGCGGCACCCTGGACCAGTACCTGCGTGCCTATGACGTGAAAAACGGCAAGCAACTGTGGGAAGGCCGCCTGCCAGCAGGCGCGCAAACCACACCGATGACCTACACCGGCAAGGACGGCAAGCAGTACGTGCTGGTCGTGGCGGGCGGTCATGGTTCCCTGGGTACCAAGCAGGGTGACTATGTGATGGCGTTCAAACTGCCCGATTAAGCTTTACCGGCAGTAAAAAAGGCGGCGACCTGTTGAGGGTCGCCGCCTTTTTTCATGTTCATTGACACAAAACCAACTGTGGGAACGGGCTTGTGTGGGAGCAGGCTTGCTCCCACATTTTTTGACGGTGTTGTCTGCAAGCTCAGTGCTCGATCACTTCACCGCGCATCGGCGCCAACCGCGCTATCAGGCGATTCTGCACCGGCACCGAAATCCCTTGCTTGTCCATCGCCGCGATCAAATCCTCGACCAACGCATTGAAGTCACTGCGGCTCACATTCTGCCCCTTGTGACTCTCCGCCATGCTGTCCCCGGTATACACGCACGGTCCGCCCGCCTCTGCGCAAAACTGCTCGATCAGCTTATTACGCAAACGCTGGATGTCGATCCGCCGGAAGCGCTCGACGATGCGCTCATCACGGGCGATGTTGAGCAGCATGCCCTCGACGATCCGCGTGATGCCGGGCATGGCGCCAAGGTCACGGTACAGGCTGTCATCCTTCGGCGGTTGCTGGGCGCAGGCGCCGAGCAGCAGGACCAGGCATAGCGGTAGCCAGCGCATCAAAAACTCCCTTGCACAGACAGATAAGTGCCGTTCTGGTTATCCAGCGTGGCGATTTCGCCGAGGCGTGCGTAGGCCAATACAAACGACACATGCTTGTTCGGGAAGTAGCCGACAAACACATCCGCCCAGTCGCTTTCACCGGCAAACGACAGGTTGTCAGGCTTTTCGCGGTATTCCACGCCCACCGCCCAGCGCGGGTTGAACAGCAGCGCCACCGAGCCTTCCTTGAGCAGGCTGCGGCTGTCACGGCGGTCGCCGCCAAAACCGAGCAAGCCGGTTTCATTGGCGCGGCTGTAGCGCAGGCTGCCGTTGACCAGCACGTTGTAGCCAAAGGCTGCACCCATGAACAAACGGCTGGCGGCCAGGTAGCCTTCGACGTCGCTGTCGCGCTTGGCACCGACCAAGTTGGGAATGTCGAAGTTAGTCTGGTGCTTGTATTCCAGGCCCAGGGACACCTGGGGCAGGTTGTCGTAGATCACATCGCCAAACAGCCGCACCTTGAGGCCCAGTACGTCCTGGCCGAGGTTGTCTTCGGACAGGTCCAGCTTGTGCACCAGGGTGCCCAGGTCGAAACGCTGGCGGGCGAAAGACAGCTCGACGCGGTTGTCATAGGCCAGCGCCAGCCCGGCCACGTCGAGCCGGTAGTCCGGCAGGTTGACCGTGGTGGCGAACGCCGTGGCGCCCCACTCGTGCTGTTCGCCGTAACCGGCCAGCACCGCCCACGGCGTGATCCCGCCGCCCGCCGTGCCTTCAATGCTGCTGGCGCCGCCGGTGGCAATCAGGCGGCCGTTGTCGGCCAGCGCCGTTTGCAGGGTCAGGGCGCCGAGGCAGCCGATCAGAACGGAACAACGCACGCGCATGTCACTCAATGAACCAGGGAAGTTTGCGCACTGAGGGGCAGCGCCACCCAGGCTTCGAAAGCATCGGCGCTCAACGGCCGGCTGATCAGATAACCCTGGGCCGTGTCGCATTGCCAGCGCTCCAGCAAGCGTAGGCTATGGGCGTACTCGACGCCCTCGGCGACAACCTTGAGGCCCAGGTTGTGGCTCATCTCGATGGTGGAACGCACGATCACCGCGTCTTCACTGGTTTCATCAAGGTTGCGCACAAAGGATTGGTCGATCTTCAACTCTTGCACCGGCAGGCGCTTGAGGTGCGCCAGCGACGAATAGCCGGTGCCGAAGTCATCCACCGACAGGCTGATGCCACAGTCGCGCAGCAGGTGCAGGACTTTCAGGGCTTTTTCCGGCTCGCGCATCACCGCGCTTTCGGTGATCTCGAACAGCAGTTGTTCGGCCGGCAAGCCATAACGGCGCAGCAGCGCCGAGACGCGATGGGCCAGGTCATCACCGAGCAGATCATCCGCCGAGATGTTCAGCGACAGTTGCAGGGACAGGCCGCGCCGGTTCCATTCACACAGTTGGCGGATGCCCTCCTCGATCACCCAATGGGTCAGCAACTGGATGCTGCCCGAGCGTTCGGCCAGGGGGATGAATTCCGCCGGCGAAACCATGCCGAACTGCGGATGCTGCCAGCGCAACAGGGCTTCGGCCTGGCGTACGTGGCCTTGGCGGATGTCGAGTTTGGGTTGGTAGTGCAAGAGCAACTGGCCCTGGCTGGGCGCGTGGCGCAGGTCGCGGATCAGGGTGACCTGGCGACGGTGAACAAGGTCGCGACCGTGTTCGTAGATCTGCAGGCGGCCGGGCATTTGCGCGGCGTCCTTCATCGCAATCGCCGCACGCTCGAGCAAGGTGTCGGCGCTTTCACCATCGTCCGGGTAGGCCGCAATGCCAAGGCGGCAATCCAGCGCCAGGTCGTGGCCGTTGATGCGGCGTGGGCGCAGCAGCAACTGTTGCAGCTTGTCGGCCAGGCCCACCGCTTCGTCGCTGCCGGCGCCTTCGAGCAGCAGCAGGAATTCGTCGGCGATCAAATGCGCCAGGGTATCGCCGGGGCGCAACGCGCCTTGCAGGCTGCGGCTCACGTCCAGCAACAACTGGTCGACTGCCTCAGGCCCGGCGGTTTCGCTGGCAGCGCGCAGGTTGTCGATGCCCAGGTAGATCAGCGCCATCGGCCGGTGCGTGGCAATGGCATTGCCCAGGCGTTCCATGGCCAATGCGCGGTTGGGCAAGCCGGTGAGGCGATCATGCAAGGCGTTGTGCGCCAGTTGCAGCTCGCGCTCGGCGATGCCGCTTTGCATCGAGTTGAACACGCTGGCCAAGCGCCCCAGTTCATCACTGCGCGCCAGCACCACGGGCGTCTGGTAATCGCCCTGGCCGATGCGTTCGGCGGCGAGCGCCAGGGCCTGCACCGGGCGCGAGACACCGCGTGCCAGCAGCAAGGCACCGATCAACGAGGCAATCAACGCGATCAAGGCAATCCCGAGAATTTTTTCGTCGAGCGGCGCAAACGCCTGCATCGCCGCATCCAAGGGGCTCTGCAACAGGGCCAGGACCTGGCCGTCGGCGTCGCTGGCCAACACCAGCGACTGGCTGAGAAAACTGTGTTCCAGGTGTTCGGTGGTGGCCACACCGTGATGCGTACCCTGCGCCAGCATCAGGTTGACGATACTGTCGCGCAGTACCTGGGGCTGGGTGCTGACCAACTCGCCCGGCTGCTGGCGGTCGAGGCTCAGGAACGACACTTCCAGGTTGCTCAACGAGCGCAGCTCTTCGGCGAACGCGCTGTCCATGCGCAGGCCCATCACTACCCGCGCAATCGGCAGCGGCGCGAGCACCGGCGCTTCCACCAGCAGGTGCGGCATGCCTTGCAGCGGCACCATCAGCATGGTCTGGCGATTGCGCCGCGCATCGCGCAGCGCCTGGTCATAACGAAAGGTCGAGCCTTCGGGCACCTCGTCGAGGGTGCTGGCGAGGACTTTGCCGTCCATGCCCAACAGGATCATGTCGCTGGCGTTGATGCGCTTGCCGTGGTTGAACAGTACCGAGCGCATGGTGGCCGAATCGCCACTGGCCACCGCATCGCGAAAACCGAAGTCGGACGCCAGCAACTGCACACCGTCGGCCAGGCGCCGGCCGCGCACGTCGAGCAAGCGTTCGAAGACCCGCGCACCGACTTCCAATTGCGCCTTGGCCTGGCCGCGCACCGCCTCGCTGGTCGCGGCCTTGACGCTGAAATACAGCGCACCGACCACCACCAGCAACAGCAGGATCAGCACACTGGCGACACGCGCCTGGAAGCTACTGCGCAGTTTCATGGGCGGCTCGATTGAAGGCATCGCCAAACGCAGTCGGTGTGGGCGCTGGCGGCAGGTCGGCCGACGGCGGTTCAAGCTTGAGTTGCACGGCGTGGCTCAGGCCCGCGGCAGGCAGGCTCAGGGTGCCGCCGTCCTGCGGCTGCATGTCGAGCAATTGCGGGTGCCACAGGGTGACGTGGTAGGCACCGGCCGGCAGGTTGTCCAGGCGCACGCGGCCCTGGGCATCGCTGACGCCGAAGCGGGGGTCGTCGGTGACATAGATGTAGCCGAGCATCCAATCGTGGATATTGCAGCCGAGCACCACCACCCCGGGCTTGTCGAACAGCAACGGTTCGGTGGGCGTGCCTTCGTACAGGCGCAGTTCAAAGCGCTTGGCCGCGGAGAACGAATAGACCTGATGGCGGATGTTGTCGCTGTTGGGGAAGCGCACCTGGGTGCCGGTGTGCACCGCCAGCACATGGGGCGCGAACTTCTGGCCGCGTTGATCCATATCGGCCTTGAGCGTGCCGACGGGCGCACCGACCGGACCTTGCAAGGTGATCACGGCATCGCTGACCGGCGTCTGATCGGCCTGGCGCACCTGTACGTCCAGTGTCGCGGCACCGGCGTCGGTGTGGGCGGACAACAATACGGCCGCCAGGGAAAACTGTAGGAAAATCCGGTTCATCAAGGGTCCGCACGGCAGTGAAAAAAAGCGGCCTGCCTTGGCACATACGAGGGTTATGGCGCAGATGATGCCGCAAACAAGGCCAATTGCCATCATTGTTTCAGCGCAAAGCTTGACCGCCGGTCGGCAAAAAACTATGCAATCGGTCAGGACATGTAGAGGTCATCGGCGCAGCACGAAAAATCTGTAGCCGCTGCAACCGGGGTTTTCTAGAGCGGCACCCGCTCGCGGCGCATCCACATCTCGAACGCCATGGCATTCAATGGCCGGCTGATCAGGTAACCCTGGGCGGTGTCGCACTTCCACTGCTTGAGCAGCTTCAGGCTCGGCGCAAACTCCACGCCTTCGGCCACCACCTTGAGCCCCAGGTTGTGGCTCATCTCGATGGTGGAACGCACGATTACCCCGTCGCCGCTGGCGCTGTCGAGGTTGCGCACAAAGGACTGGTCTATCTTCAACTCCTGCACCGGCAAGCGCTGCAATTGCGCGAGGGACGAATAGCCGGTGCCGTAGTCGTCCACCGACAGACTGATACCGCAACCGCGCAGTTGCTCCAACACGTTCAGTGCCTGTTGCGGGTTGTGCATGATCGCGCTTTCGGTGATCTCGAAGATCAGTTGCTCGGCCGCCACCGCGTAGTGCATCAGCAACGCGGTGACACGAATCGCCAGGTCATCATCGGCCAGGTCATCCACCGAAATATTCACCGACAGTTGGATATGCAGCCCGCGCTGCCCCCACTCGGCAATCTGGCGGATCGCTTCTTCGATCACCCACAGAGTCAGGCTGGCCATGCTGCCGGTGCGCTCGGCCAGGGGAATGAACTCGGCCGGCGACACCTGGCCCAGGGTCGGATGTTGCCAGCGCAGCAAGGCTTCGGCCTGGCGCACATAGCCCTGGCTGAGGTCGAGCTTGGGCTGGTAGCACAGGAACAGTTCGCCTTCGACCACCGCACGGCGCAGGTCGCGGATCAGGGTGATCTGGCGCTGGTGGGCCAACTCGCGGTGCTGCTGATAGATCTGCAAATGCCCGGGCAAGGTGGCCGCGTCGTGCCGGGCAATCGCGGCGCGGCTGATCAACTCTTCCACCTGCTGGCCGTCCCCGGGGTAGGCGGCGATGCCGATACTGACCTCGTGGCGCACTTCGTCATGGCCGATGCGCTGGGGTTCGGTGAGCAGCGCGTAGAGGCGGTCGGCGCGGGCGACGGCGCGGTCGATCTCGGTGTTTTCCAGCAGCACCAGGAATTCACTGCCAGCGATACGGGCGGCAGTGTCGCTGGCGAGCAGGCTCATGGACAGGCAACGGCTGGCTTCGCGGAGCATTTCCTCGACGCCCTGGGCGCCGAAACCCTCGTTGATCAGGCGGTAGTTTTCGATCCCCACATACAGCAACACCACTGGCCGACGCGCACTGATCGCGCTGCCCAGGCGCTCCATCGCCAGCGCACGGTTGGGCAGGCCGGTAAGAGAGTCATGCAGGGCGTTGTGCGCCAGTTGCCGCTCGCGCACGGCGATGCCGCTTTGCATGGCATTGAACGCCCGGGCCAACAGGCCGAATTCATCGTGGCTGCGCACACGCACCGGGGTGCGGTAATCGCCGGCACCGATACGGTCAGCGGCCTCCACCAACGCATTCAGCGGGCGCGATACCCGCCGCGCCAGGAACAACGCGCCGGCCAGCGACACCACCAGCACCGCCAGGGCTATCCCGAGGAACTGCCGGTCCAGCGGCGCAAAGGATTCCAGGGCGTGGTCCAGTGGGCTTTGCAGCAGCACCCGCACCTCATCGCTCTCGCCGGTATTGGCCAGCGACAGCACCTGACTGAGCATGCGCTGGCCGTGGAAGCGTTCGATGTAGGCCTCGGAGGTGGCCGGCACCCGGCGCAGCGTGGCGAGAATATCGGCGCGGACCGTGTCGGGCTGGGTGCTGAACAACGGGCCGGTGCGACCGTCCTGCCTGGCGAGGAACGACACTTCCAGGTTGCTCATGGAACGCAGTTCGTTGGCGAACTGGGCGTCCATCGCAAAGCCCATGACGACGCGCGCCACCGGCTGCGGGTTCAAGACGTCCTTTTGCACCAGCAGGTAGGGATGCCCGTCCATGGCCACGATCAACATTTGCAGACCGCTGCGCCGCGCATGGCGCAAGGCTGCGTCCTGGGGGAACAGCATGCCAGGGGTGAACAGCGGCAAGGTGCTGACCGTGACCCTACCGTCCAGGCCCAATACAAACACTTCGCTGGAACCGATACCGGTGCCGTGCCGGTACAACGCGGCCAGGATGGCTGCGGTCTTGCCTTCGCTCACGGCTTGCTTGAAAGGTTCGTCGGCGGTCAGCCAATCCAGGCCGTATTGCAGGCGGCGACCGCGCAGGTCGAGCAGGCGCTCGAACACCTGGCTGCCGGTTTCCAGCTGGACCTCGGCCTGGTTCTCGACGGCCCGGGTGGTTGCGGCCTTGACGGCAAAGTAAGTGGCGGCGACGACCACCAACAGCAATAACGCGAGCACCCCGGCGATACGGGTCTGGAACGTATGGCGCCACCTCATTGCAGTGCCCTCTGGCAGCAACTGTGTCTTTCTGCCACTACGTCCCTGTGTCATACGCATCCCTGGCAACTGCTGACCTGGCGTCAAAAAAACATCCATTTCAATTGGATATTCGGTTTAAGCAGGTTAGCTGGGACCTGGGATATGTACACCCAATAGAACAGGGAAAATCACTGCCAATTTATTGGCGACACTGGCTTGACCGAACGTCCACCTCCCCCGCATTCGACACCTTGTAGTGAGCGGGCTTGCCCCGCGCTGGGTGGCGCAGCCGCCCCAAATGGTCCGCCGCGGTGTTTCAGCAAGATCGAGGTGTCAGGGTTTAGGGCGGCTTTGCCACCCAGCGCGGACAAGCCCGCTCACTACAGGTGCGGGCGCGCATGAGGTCACAGGGTGCGGGCGCGCATGAAGTCGCCCCAGCGCCGTACCAAGTAGTTGTGCTCGTCCATCACCGAGTTCCACACCGCGATATGCCCCATGCGCTGCTCGTAGGAGCCGCCATCGCGCACTTCACCGATGTCGATCAGCGGCAGGCCATCGCTGCCGAGCAATTCTTCCCGGGCCGGTTGGCCGGCGTACCAGTAATCCCACTCGGCGCTGCTCAGGTGATCGCGACTGCGGGCCGGGTTGCCGATGTAGTAACCCTGGCGCGCCATCACTGCGCCGGGCCAGCCGGACAGCCACCAATTGAGGTAGGCGTAGGCCGCATCCAGCACCGGGCCCCGGGCATGCCGTGACAACGACAGGCCGCCGAACCAGGCGCGATAGCCCTCGCGCGGTACCGCCAGGCGGTATTTCACCCCAGCGCGGTGCAGGCGCATCAGGGTCGGTGACCATAGGCTCTGGATGTCGATACTTGGGCTGAGCATCAGTTGGGCAGCCTCTTCGTCGTCCGACCAGAACGCGGCGAAGTGGCCTTCCTTCTGTTTGCGCACCAGGATAGTGGCGAGCACGTCGATCTCTTCGATGCTCATGTTGCCGATGTCCTTGAACTGTGCCAGACCCGCGCCCTGCACCGCCAATGCCGCGTCCAGTGCGCCGATGGCCGCGTCGCTTTGCAGCGCGGTGCGTGCGCTCCAGGCCGGGTCGAGCAGCCAGCCCCAGCTTTCGTTGCGGTGGCAAAAGCCTTCGGGCAGCCGTTCGGGGCGGTAGGCGAAACTGTCGGCGTTGTGGGTCAGGGGCAGCATGCTGATGCGTTCGGTGACGGTGCTGCCGAGGCTGCCGTCGTGCTGCACGAACAGGCGCTCACTGGGCACGCTGCCGCTGCCGAGGCGGTCATCCGGCGACAGCCGGCCGCGCTTGGGCAGGTCGTTGATTTCGTGCCACAGCGCGATGCGCCGCGTGTCGATGGGCTGGATCGCCCGCGCCGGCCACACGAAGTCGACGTTGTGGAACCACTGGTCGTACAGGTCGTAGCTGTCGGGCTGCATCACCGCAATGCGCTGGGCCTGTTCGACGTCGTGCACCTGATAGACCAGGCGAATACCCAGTTCCTGCTCGGCGCGCACGCGCAGGCATTCCAGTAAGGTCACGGAGGTGCCGAGCACCCGCAAGGTGATCATTGGGCGAACCGCCGTGAGAACACTTCAAAGGAACGGCGCAGCAGCGCCGGGTCGAGGCCGCGCAGGATAAATACCAGGCGCGACTGGCGTTCGTCGCCCGGCCAGGCAGGCAAATGCACCGGGGCATGCAGGCAGTGCTGCACGCCATGAATGACGATGGGGGCGTGGCTGGCGTTCACGTTGAGCAGTCCTTTGACCCGGAGGATTCGTTCGCCATGGCATCTTAACAGCATCGACAGCCACACCCCGAAACCGACCCAATCCAACGGCTGCTCGAAGGTCAGGCAGCACACCTGCGCGGCGCCGTGGGTGGCGCTGACGGGTTGGTGCAGTTGCCAGCGGCCGACCTCCACGGCGGGCTCGGCACTGCGCAGGCCTTCGCCGAGCAGCAATTGGTCGCCGCTGTGGATCTCGTGGGTGTTGAGGATGGGCGTGCCGGCATTCAGCGCCTGCAAGTGCGCGCGCAGTGGGCCACTATCACCGGCCACATCGGTCTTGCTCAGCAGCAAGCGATCCGCCGCCGCGACCTGGGCCAGCCATTCCGGGTGCAGGCGCTCTTGCAGCGTGGCGTGGCTGGCGTCGACCAAGGTGATCACCAGGCCGATATGAAAACGCCCGCGCAGTTGCACGTCATTGTTCAAAGTGGCCAGGATCGGCGCTGGATCGGCCAGGCCGGTGGTCTCCAGGATCACCCGCTTGAACGCCGGGATTTCACCACGCTCGCGGCGTTGCAGCAGGCCCAGCAGCGCGTCTTTCAACTCGCCGCGAATCGAACAGCACACGCAGCCGCTGGGCAGCAGCACCGTGTCCGGCGCGACTGCTTCGACCAGCAGATGGTCGATGCCGACATCGCCGAATTCATTGATCAGCAGCGCGGTGTCGCCAAGGCTTTCACCTTGCAGCAGGCGCTTGAGCAAGGTGGTCTTGCCGCTGCCGAGGAAACCGGTGATGACGTTCAGCGCGATACTCATGGTCGTTTCCCTCGCCACAGCGGGCGGGTTCAGTGTTCAAGATGGTCGAGCAATTTTGGATCGAGCGGGTCCAGCGCACGGCCGAGCATGGTTTCGGCGGCCTGCCACAGTTGATCCAGGCCGCTGGCCAGTTCCTGCTTGCCCGTGGCGCCGAGCAACAGGTACGAGGCGCCCTGGAAGTCTTCGACCTTGAGCCGGAACACCGCCAGCACCTGGTTAATCGCCGCGATCCGGCGCAGGCGCTCGCGGCGCCTGGGCAACTCGTCGCCCAGGGGGTCGCTCCAGTGCAGGTCTTCGCCGAGCAGCCCGCAGAGTCCGCACATGGCTACACCTCGCTCATGGCATGACGTCGCCGGAGTTCGGGCCGAGGGTCTGGCCGACAAACAGGTTGCCGCCCGGCTCGCTGGCCAGCAGCACCGCGGTGGGCGCGACTTCGTCGGCCAGGCCGAAGCGGCCCAGGGGCAGTTCCTTGGCCTTGGCGCGCTTCCAGTCGTCGCTGATGCCGCCCACCAGCGGCGTTTCAATCGGGCCAGGGGCGATGGCGTTGACCAACACGTTGTCCTTGGCCACTTCCAGCGCCAGGGACTTGGTAAAGCCGATCACCCCGGCCTTGGCGGCCGCATAGTGGGTCAGCTCGGCACCGCCCTTGATGCCCAGTTGCGAGGCGACGTTGATGATCCGCCCCCAACGCTGCGCGAGCATGTGCGGCAAGGCACGCTGGCTGGCGACAAACACGCTGGTAAGGTCGACGCGCAGCATGTCGTTCCACATCTCGATGGTCAGGTCGACACAACGCGCCTGGGTGAGCATGCCGGCGTTGTTGACCAGGATGTCGATGCCGCCAAACTGTTCGACGCACTTGTCGACGCTGGCCTGGGCACCGTCGACGGTGCCGACGTCGGCCAGGCATTCGACCACTTCGGCGCCGAGGTTGCGGCAGGTGATCGCGGTTTCGGCGAGGCTCGCCGCGTTGCGGTCGGCCAGCACCAGGCGCGCGCCTTCGACGGCATAGGCGCGGGCGATGGCAGCACCGATGCCGCTGCCGGCGCCGGTGATCACGGCACGGCGGTTAATGAGTTGCTGCATATACTAATCCCCTTAAGCTCACACAGATCCCGTGTGGGAGCGGGCTTGCTCGCGAATGCGGTGTGTCAGTCACAGTTGATTTATCTGAACCACCGCTTTCGCGAGCAAGCCCGCTCCCACATTTGGACCCAGTACATTCAGTCTGGCCAGCGTACGGTCAGGCCGCCGTCGATGACGATGCTTTGCCCGGTCAGGTAGCTCGACGCCTCACTGGTCAAGAACTGCACCAGCGACGCCACTTCATCCGCCCGCCCTACCCGCCCCAGCGGGATCGCCCGCGCGGCTTTCGCCAGGCCTTCGGGCCCCAGGGAGTTCTTCGCGTCCAACGACTGCGGCGTCTCGATCAACCCCGGAATCACCGCATTGCAACGAATGCCCTGGGCTGCCAACTCCACCGCCAGCGAGCGGCACAGCCCCGGCACGCCGGCCTTGGCTGCGGCGTAATGGCTGTGTTCCTGCCAGCCGTACACGCCGCCGGC
The DNA here is from genome assembly GCF_030687535.1 of Pseudomonas sp. FP2335. Lineage (NCBI taxonomy): Bacteria > Pseudomonadati > Pseudomonadota > Gammaproteobacteria > Pseudomonadales > Pseudomonadaceae > Pseudomonas > Pseudomonas sp. FP2335. The sequence goes on along the minus strand of NZ_CP117437.1, from coordinate 1,249,281 downwards.
AATCGACGAAATCGCCACCAGCGCGCCGCCTTCGCCCATGTGCCGGGCTGCGGCGCGGAAAGTGCGCATCACCCCCGTCAGGTCGACATTGAGCATCTCGTCCCACAGCGCATCGGTCATTTCCAGCAGCGGTGCGCGGCGCAGCAAACCCGCGTTGGCCACCGCGTAATCGAGGCGACCGAAGTGCTCCACGGCTTGCGCGGCCAGAGCGTCGACCGAGGCGGTATCGCCCACGTCCAGCGGCAACATCAGGCACTCGCCGCCGGCTTGTTGCACCAGGGCTACGGTGGTTTGCGGGTCATGGGGGTCGGCCGGGTAATACCCGCCGACCACCGCCACACCGACCCGCGCATAGGCCACGGCGAGGGCTTGGCCGATGCCGCTGGCGGCACCGGTAATCAAGGCAACTTTACGGTTCATCAAAAACTCCTTACTGAACGGTTTCCGGACGCACATGGCGCGCGGCAAACATCAACACACCGGACAGGAAGCACGGCACCGCACCGAACCACAGCGCGGCGGTCTGCCAGTCGCTGCCGGCGGCCAGCACTTGGGTCGCGCCGAAACCTGCGACCACGGCACCAATCGGGCCCATGGCATGGATGATCGCGCCGCCGGTGGCGCGGATGCTGGTGGGGAAACTCTCGCTGATAAAAAACAGTGCCGCCGAGTACGGGCCGATCAGGAAGAACAGGCCCAGGCTGTACAGCCCGACCACCATCGCCATGTTGCTCGGGCCGAACAGCATGCCGGCGAACGACAGCCCGCCGAGCATCCAGCCCAGGCCGATGACGTTGCGACGGCCGATCTTGTCGCCCATCCAACCGTGGCTGAGGTAACCGCAGTAACCCACCAGGTTCGAGAGCACGAGGATGATCAGCGAGTTTTCGAACGAGATGTGGTGCACGCTGACAATCACCGACGTACCCAGCACGCTGAACACCTGGATCGCGGCCCAGTTGAGCAACAGCGCGGCACCGATCACCAGGGTGGCACGACGGGCCGGGCCACGGAACGCGGCCTTGAGGCCGGCCTTGCCGTGTTCGTCGTAGTCCACGCCGTAGGTGACGGCGACGTTTTGCGCTTCAGTCACCGCGCCGCTTTTGCGCAGTTGGCTGATGCGTTCGTGGATCTGGAACTGCGGGCTCTCCTTGAGCTTGCGCGCCATGATCGCGATGACGATGGCCGGGATCGCGGCAAAGATAAAGCAACCCTGCCAGCCGATGATCGGCAGCAACAGTGCGGTCAAACCGGCGGCGATCAACGCACCGACCGGCCAGCCGCCTTGCACCAGGCTGTAGATGAAGCCACGGCGCTTGGTCAGGCGCGGATCTTCCGAGGCGCCGTACAGCTCGCTCAGGTAGGTGGCGTTGACGGTTTCCTCGGCATAGCCCAGGCCGCCCAACGAACGGATCAGTATCAGCGGCGACTTGCCCCACGCACCACCGATCGCAGTCAGCGCCGAACACAGCGCGGAACCCGCCACGGTGAAGATAATGCCTTTGCGCCGGCCCAACTTGTCGACCACCGGCCCAATAGCAAACGCCACCACCGCCGTGCCCACCGCGACCCAGGTCGCGATTTGCGCTTGCTCCACTTCCCCCCAGCCGAAGTGCCGGCCGATTTCCGGCAGCAAGGTGCCGAAGAGGATGAAGTCATACACCGCAAACACCCAGGCGAAAAACGCGATCCAGGTCGCGAAACGCACTTCCTTGGAGGTCAGTTGCCGGGGTTTCCAGCCAGTCAGGTCAAGCTTGTTATAGATGGACATGGGTCGCGCCTCAGGGGGTCAGGTACGGGGTTGGCGGCGGATGAAGTCGTCGGCGATTTCGTCAAAGGTGACGAAGCGCACGCCGGCATGGCTCTGGATGTGTTCGATCAGGCGTTCGAGCATCAGCAGCACTTGCGGGCGGCCGGACACGTCGGGGTGGATGGTCATGGTGAACACCGCGTGTTCGTGTTCGCGGTAGACCCAGTCGAACTGGTCGCGCCACATTTCTTCGAGGTGACGCGGGTTGACGAAGCCGTGGCTGTTGGGGGCTTTCTTGATGAACATCATCGGCGGCAGGTCGTCGAGGTACCAGTTGGCCGGGATCTCCACCAGGTCGGTTTCCTCGCCGCGCACCAGGGGCTTCATCCAGGTGTCGGGGTGCTGGCTGTAGTCGATCTTGGTCCAGCTGTCGCCCTTGCGCACGTAGTAGGGATGGAAGTCGTTGTGCATCAGGCTGTGGTCGTACTTGATGCCTTTTTTCAGCAGCAGCTCGTTGGTGACCTTGCTGAACTCCCACCACGGGGCGACGTAGCCAGTGGGGCGTTTGCCGGTGACTTGGGTGATCAGTTCGATGGATTTATCGAGGACGATTTCTTCCTGCTCGGCAGTCATGGCGATGGGGTTTTCGTGGCTGTAGCCGTGCACGCCGATTTCGTGGCCGGCGTCGGCCACGGCCTTCATCTGCTCGGGGAAGGTTTCCATCGAGTGACCGGGGATAAACCAGGTGGTGCGCAGGCCGTAGCGTTCGAACAGTTTGAGCAGGCGTGGCGCGCCGATTTCTCCGGCGAACAGGCCACGGGAAATGTCGTCCGGCGAGTCTTCACCGCCGTAGGAACCGAGCCAGCCGGCGACGGCGTCAACGTCGACGCCAAATGCACAAAGGATGTCTTTAGCCATGGTGTGTCTCCTTAAATAGTCAGTACGGATTCGACGGACAACGCCGCGCGCAACACGCGCGCGTCTTCCCCCGTCGGGGCGCTGAGCAGCAGCCCGGTGGGCAGGCCCAGGGCATCGCGGCCGCTGGGCAGGGTCACGCCGGGCATGTCCAGGAAACTGCCGGGCATGGTCAGGCGCAGGGTGGCGAGGTTGGTTTGGATGAACAGGTCGTCGTCGGCTTCCAGCGGTGCCAGGGGCGGCGCGACGTGGGCGACGGTCGGGGTGATCAGGAGGGCGCCGTCGAGGTCGTCGGCCAGTTGCTGTTGCAGGCGACGGCGGGCTTCGGTCAGGTGCAGCAATTGGCTGGCGGGCAAGCCGCGGGCAGCTTCGAGGCGGCGCCGTACGCGGGGGTCGAGGTGCGCGGCGTCGGGGCTGTCGAGCAACGCTTCGTGCAGGGCGAAGGCTTCGAAGGAGCCCAGCCAGCCGTGATCCCGGATCAGCTGCAAGGTGGCCTGGAACGCCTGGCATTCACGTTCTTCGATCAGCGCACCGGCGGCTTTGAGTCGCTGCACGGCGTGCAGCAGGTTGTTGCGCACCGCGGGTTCGGCGTCCTGTTGCGCCAGCACCAGGCGCAGGCCCTTGAGGCTGCGGGCGCTGTGGGTCTGGCGGCGGCCGTGGAGCAGATCGTCGATGGCCAGCGCATCGCGCACGCTGCGGGTCAGTGGCCCGAGGCTGTCGAGGGTGCGTGACAACGGGAATACGCCGTCGCGACTGTAGCGTCGGCTGCTGCTGCGGTAGCCCACCAGGCCATTCAACGCGGCGGGAATGCGGATCGAACCGGCGGTGTCGGTGCCCATGGCAATCGGCACGATCCCGGCCGCGACGGCGACCGCCGAACCCGATGACGAACCGCCGGGAATGCGGGCTTGATCGCTGCTGCTCGGGTTGTGCGGCGTACCGAAATGCGGGTTGAGGCCCAGCCCGGAATAGGCCAGTTCGCTGAGGTTGGTCTTGCCCACGCTGACCATCCCGGCGCGGCACAACAGGCCGACACAGGGCGCATCAAGCGCGGCGGCGGGAGCGTTGCGCCGGTAGGCGGCACCGGCGGTGGTGACGCTGCCGGCCACGTCGAACAGGTCTTTCCAGGCCAATGGCACGCCGTCGAACACGCTCAATGGCTGACCGGCCCGCCACCGTGCGGCAGAGGCTTGGGCTTCACGCCGGGCACGCTCGGCGCTCACCGAGATAAATACGCTGGGGGCCATGTTCGCGTGCAACAGTGCTTGCTCGAGCACCTGCACCGGGTCGTTGCGACCGCTGGCGAAATCCTCGGCCATGGACGTGGCGTCTGACATCAAGATGACCCTCCAAAACGTACATATTAATAAAATGTACATTTTACAAAGGCAGCTTTCGTGCCAGTCTGCGTCCGGGACGCATCGTGCAAGTAGGGAATTTCGCCCAGAGCTGCGGGATAGATGCTTTCGCTTGGCGGAAAAAAATCTTGCGGGAACGCCGAATAGCGCCTTCAATGAAATAATGTATCTTTTATTAATAAGTACATTTTGGTGCAGAAAAGTAACATCCCTACATTCAAGGCCCCAAAAAAGTGCCATCGCCGTGGCGCAGGGTGACAGGCGCAAGTTATGAGAGAATCCCCGGCCACCGTCCTACATGCCCCAGGGAAAGCAATGAAAGCAGCGTCCGCCTCGGCCTCTCGTTACGCGATGATTCACCAGGTGTTGCGTGACGCGATCGTCAACGGCACGGCCCGCCATGGCCTGGTGTTACTGGAAGCGCCGCTGGCCGAACTGTTCGGCACCAGCCGCGTGCCGGTGCGCAAGGCATTGGACCTGCTGCATGACGAAGGCTTGATCTGCCGCTTCAACGGCCGGGGTTATCTGATCAACCCCGAGGGCCTGGCGCTGGAGCCGTTGCGCCTGCCCTTGAGCCATGCGCACCTGGGCCTGAACGGTGAAGATGAGCTGGTGGACACGCGGCCGCTGGGCGAACGCATCGTCGAGGAAATCGGCGCGGCGTTGTCCACCTGCATTGCCTTCGGCCATTACCGCCTGGACGAACAAGCCGCGGCTGACCATTACGGCGTCAGCCGTGCGGTGGTACGTGAGGCACTGATGCGTTTGCGCGACCGTGGCCTGGTGGAAAAAGAGCCTTACTCCCAGTGGCTGGCCGGGCCGTTGACCGCGCGGGAAGTCACCGAAGACTACGAACTGCGCGCGTGCCTGGAGCCCGAAGCCTTGCGCCAAAGCGCACCGGGGCTGGATCGCGAGACACTGGAAGCGATGTTGCAGCGGGTGCTGGAAGCGCAGGAAAGCCCGCAATGCAGCCTGCAAGCCATCGAACAGATCGAAGAGGATCTGCATCAACGCTGCCTGGCCGGCTTGCAGAACCGCAAGATCGCCGCACTGATCCGCCAGGGGCAGAGCCCGATGATCATCAGCCGGATTTTTTACCGGTTGCTGGGCATCGGCGCGGACCCGGCGATGTTGGCCGAACATCGGTTGATTCTGGAGTTGTTGTTGCATGGCGCGTTTGATGCGGCGGCGCTCAACCTGCGCGAGCATCTTCAGCGCGCCAGGCAGCGGATGTTGCAGCGCCTCAAGGTGTTGTCGGTGCTACCAGAGCAACCCCTGCCCTCCTACCTGCACAAAATCAGCTGACTAAACGCAATTTAAAATGTGGGAGCTGGCTTGCCTGCTCCCACAGGGCAGAAATACTGTGCAATATGTTGCTATCTCGCCCCCACCATTGAAACCACCGCAACCCCGCCCCATCTAACCTGCATACTTAATGACGCAGGTGCCCCATGAGCGACCAGCAAGAATTCCCCGAATACGATCTAAACGACTACGCCGATCCCGAAAACGCGCAATCCCCTTCGTCCAACACCGGCCTGGCGCTGCCTGGGCAGAACCTGCCGGACAAGGTCTATATCATCCCGATCCACAACCGCCCGTTCTTCCCGGCGCAAGTGCTGCCGGTGATTGTCAACGAAGAGCCGTGGGCCGAGACCCTGGAGTTGGTGAGCAAATCCGACCACCACAACCTCGCCCTGTTCTTCATGGACACGCCGCCGGAAGACCCGCGCCATTTCGACACCTCCAGCCTGCCGCTGTACGGCACCCTGGTGAAGGTGCACCACGCCAGCCGTGAGAACGGCAAGCTGCAATTTGTCGCCCAGGGCCTGACCCGTGTGCGCATCAAGACCTGGCTCAAGCACCATCGTCCGCCGTACCTGGTGGAAGTGGAGTACCCGCACCAGCCGTCCGAGCCGACCGACGAGGTCAAGGCCTACGGCATGGCGCTGATCAATGCGATCAAGGAACTGCTGCCGCTCAACCCGCTGTACAGCGAAGAGTTGAAGAACTACCTCAACCGCTTCAGCCCCAACGACCCGTCGCCGCTTACCGACTTCGCCGCCGCGCTGACTTCGGCCACCGGTAACGAGTTGCAGGAAGTGCTGGACTGCGTGCCCATGCTCAAGCGCATGGAGAAAGTGTTGCCGATGCTACGCAAAGAGGTGGAAGTCGCACGCCTGCAAAAGGAAATTTCCGCCGAGGTGAACCGCAATATCGGTGAGCACCAGCGCGAGTTTTTCCTCAAGGAACAACTCAAGGTCATCCAGCAGGAGTTGGGTTTGACCAAGGACGATCGCAGCGCCGACGTCGAACAATTCGAGCAACGCCTAGAAGGCAAGGTGCTGCCGCCCCAGGCGCAGAAACGCATCGATGAAGAACTGAACAAACTGTCGATCCTGGAAACCGGCTCGCCGGAATACGCGGTCACGCGCAACTACCTGGACTGGGCCACTGCGGTGCCGTGGGGCGTATACGGCAAGGACAAGCTCGACCTGAAACACGCACGCAAGGTGCTGGACAAACACCATGCGGGCCTGGATGACATCAAGAGCCGCATCCTCGAATTCCTCGCGGTGGGTGCCTATAAAGGTGAAGTCGCCGGCTCCATCGTGCTGTTGGTAGGCCCGCCGGGTGTGGGCAAGACCAGCGTGGGTAAATCCATCGCCGAATCCCTGGGGCGGCCGTTCTACCGCTTCAGCGTCGGCGGCATGCGCGACGAAGCCGAGATCAAGGGCCACCGCCGCACCTACATCGGCGCCCTGCCCGGCAAGCTGGTGCAGGCACTCAAGGATGTGGAGGTGATGAACCCGGTGATCATGCTCGACGAGATCGACAAGATGGGCCAGAGCTTCCAGGGCGACCCGGCGTCGGCCTTGCTGGAAACGCTCGACCCGGAACAGAACATCGAATTTCTCGACCACTACCTGGACCTGCGCCTGGACCTGTCCAAAGTGCTGTTCGTGTGCACCGCCAACACCCTCGACTCGATCCCCGGCCCGCTGCTGGACCGCATGGAAGTGATTCGCCTGTCGGGCTATATCACCGAAGAAAAGGTCGCCATCGCCAAGCGCCACCTGTGGCCCAAACAGCTGGAAAAAGCCGGCGTGGCGAAAAACAGCCTGACCATCAGCGACGGCGCCCTGCGCGCCTTGATCGACGGTTACGCCCGCGAAGCCGGGGTGCGCCAGTTGGAGAAACAGCTGGGCAAACTGGTGCGTAAGGCGGTGGTCAAGCTGCTGGATGAGCCGGACTCGGTGATCAAGATCGGCACCAAGGACCTGGAACGCTCCCTGGGGATACCGGTGTTCCGCAATGAGCAGGTACTGTCCGGCACCGGGGTGATCACTGGCCTGGCCTGGACCAGCATGGGCGGCGCCACATTGCCGATCGAGGCGACGCGCATCCATACGCTCAATCGCGGCTTCAAGCTCACCGGGCAGTTGGGTGAAGTGATGAAGGAGTCCGCCGAAATCGCCTACAGCTACATCAGCTCGAACCTGAAGTCGTTTGGCGGTGATCCGAATTTCTTCGACGAAGCCTTCGTGCACTTGCACGTGCCGGAAGGCGCCACGCCAAAAGACGGCCCGAGCGCCGGCGTGACCATGGCCAGTGCATTGCTGTCGCTGGCGCGCAACCAGCCGCCGAAAAAAGGCGTGGCCATGACTGGCGAGCTGACGTTGACCGGGCACGTACTGCCGATTGGCGGCGTGCGTGAGAAGGTGATTGCGGCTCGGCGCCAGAAGATTCATGAACTGATTTTGCCGGAGCCGAACCGTGGCAGCTTTGAGGAGTTGCCGGAGTACCTCAAGGAAGGCATGACGGTGCACTTCGCCAAGCGCTTCGCTGACGTCGCCAAAGTACTCTTCCAATAACACGGTAGTGAGCGGGCTTGCCCGCGCTGGGCGGCGCAGCCGCCCCAAACCCAGGCACCTCGGTCTTGCTGGAACACCGCAGCGGCCTGGTTGGGGCGGCTTCGCCACCCGGCGCGGGGCAAGCCCGCTCACTACAATGGTTTATGTCACTTTCGCCTTGTCACACCTTGTCTCATCTTCGGTTATGCTCGCCCTTCGTCGTCAATCAACGGAGGCTTCATGACTGCTGCCCGCCTGCTTCTCCCCTTGAGCCTTGCTCTGCTGGCCGCCTGCGCCAGTGCTCCCAAGCAAAACGTCAGCGTGGACAAGCAAAGCGCCTGCCCGCTCCAGCTCAAGACCGGGCAGAACCTGATCCTGACCCTGCCGAGCAACCCCACCACCGGCTACCGCTGGGCCATCCAGGACTCCGCCGGCGGCGTGCTCCGCGCGTTGAGCCCCGAGGTCTACAGCAGCAGTGAATCCGGGGTGATCGGCGGCGGCGGGCAATCCACCTGGCGCTTCCAGGCCTTCGCCGCGGGCCAGGGCCGTTTGCGCCTGACCTCCCAGCAACCCTGGGAACCCGAAGCCGAACCCGCCGAGACCTTCGACTGCGCCATCACGGTGAACTGATATGCCATGGCTGATTCTTGCGTTGATGGGCGCCGGCACCTTTATCTACGGCCTGAGCACCCACGCGACGTTGTTGTGCCTGCTGGTCAAACCGCTGCCGGTATTGGCGCTGCTGGGCTGGCTGCATGATGCGCCGCCCACCGACTATCGACGCTGGATCAGCCTGGGGCTGATTTTCTCCCTGGTGGGCGATGTGCTGCTCGCGTGGCCGGGCGACTTGTTTATCTTCGGCCTCGGCGCGTTTTTGTTCGCGCACCTGGCGTATCTCAAAGCGTACTTGAGCGACTGCCGCCGCTTGGCGCTGTTGCCGTTGGTATTGGCCCTGGGCGTGGGGGCTGTGCTGCTGAGCATCCTGATCTCACACGGCCTCGGCGACTTGCTGATCCCCGTGGTGGTTTACGCAACGGTGATCAGCGCCATGCTCTGGCGAGCGTTGGCACGCCTGGGCAGCGACGTGCCCAAGCGCTCGGCGTTACTGGCAGCGGCGGGCGCGGTATCGTTTGTGTTTTCCGACACGCTGATCGGCATCAACCGCTTTGTGGTGGCGTTTGAGGCGGCGCCGTATGTGTTGATCGTCTCGTACTGGCTGGGCCAGTGGGGGATCACCGCGTCGGCGTTCGACCGAGTACCTCACAACTTGTCGAGCGTGAACCGATAACTTTCGATGGCATAGGCCAACTGAAATTCGACGGCCTTTTTAAGCGCGGCCTTTTCCGCCTCTTTCTTGGCGTTCTTGACAGGGTCCTTGTCGGGCACGCCGTAGTCGAGGCGACGCAATTCCAGGTACAGGATCTTCATGGCGTCGGACAAGATGTCGGCGGCATTGGAAATAATCCGCAGGTTGTCGCGTACGGGCAGCAACGCGCTTTTGGCAATTTCGTCATCCGCCTGTTTTCTCAGATCGAGAAATTCAGTGGCGTCGATTTTCTTGTCCTTGTTGATCTTTGCCAGCAGCGCTTTCAACTTCTTGTCAGTGACGGTCAGTTTCAGGCTCATGATTGCATCCTCAGGGAATATCAGACTCCCCCGAACTTAGGCCCTCGCAAATAAGCCGTCTACTGTCAGAATTAACAGGTCGCCCGCCTTGCCTGACTAACGGTCCGATCAACCATGCATCCCGCTGTCAACTTGGCTAAAATGCCGGCCTTCCCCCCATCAATGCCGGAACAACCGTGAGCAAACAACCCGATCGCCTATTCGCCCAGCCCCTGACCCAGGTGCCGGACTTCGCCTTTAACGAGGATGTGGTGCGGGTGTTCCCGGACATGATCAAGCGCTCGGTGCCGGGTTACCCGACCATCGTCGAAAACCTCGGCGTGCTCGCGGCGCAGTTTGCCCAGCCCAATAGCGTGCTCTACGACCTCGGTTCATCCCTCGGCGCGGTGACCCAGGCCCTGCGCCGGCATGTGCGTACCGACGGCTGCCGGGTGATCGCGGTGGATAACTCGGCGGCGATGGTCGAGCGTTGCCGCGAGTACCTCAATGGCCAGGACTCGATGTTCCAGGAGTTGCTGCCGGTCGAGGTGGTCGAAGGCGATATTCTCGCGCTGCAATTTCAACCGGCCTCGGTGGTGGCGCTGAACTTCACCCTGCAGTTCATCGCCCCCGAAGAACGCCTGGCGCTGCTCTCGCGCATCCGCCAGTCGCTGCTGCCGGGTGGGGCGCTGATCCTGTCGGAAAAGCTGCGCTTCAACGATGTTGAAGAACATGAACTGCTCACCGACCTGCATATCGCGTTCAAACGCGCCAACGGCTACAGCGAACTGGAAATCGCCCAGAAGCGCAGCGCCATCGAAAACGTCATGAAGCCCGACAGCCTCGAAGAACACCGCGAACGCCTGCTGGCGGCCGGTTTCTCGAAAGTCGTGCCGTGGTTCCAGTGTCTTAACTTTGCCTCGTTGATTGCCTTGCCATGATTGATCTGTCCCCCCTCGCCCGCCATCTGGTCGGCACTCCCCTGGCTGTGTGGGCCCAGGGCCTGCAAGCGCAACTCGATAGCAAGATGGAAAAGGGTCATGGCGACCTGGAGCGTTGGCAGAGTGCGTTGGACGCCTTGCCAAAGATCCAGCCAAGCGAGGTGGACTTGCTCAATGGCCTGACCCTCGACACCGATTGCGACGACGAAACCCGCGCACAAATGCGCACCGCGTTGATGGGCCTGAGCCCGTGGCGCAAAGGCCCGTTCAACCTGTTCGGCGTGCATGTGGACACCGAATGGCGTTCAGACTGGAAGTGGTCGCGGGTGGCCCCGCATTTGAACCTCAAGGGCAAGCGAATCCTTGATGTGGGCTGCGGCAATGGCTACTACATGTGGCGCATGCTCGGCGCCGGGGCGGACAGTGTGATTGGCGTCGACCCGAACTGGCTGTTCTTCTGCCAGTTCCAGGCGGTGCAGCGTTACCTGTCGGAACCGAAGGCCTGGCACCTGCCGTTCCCGTTCGAAGACCTGCCGGCGAACCTGGAAGGCTTCGACACGGTGTTTTCCATGGGCGTGTTCTATCACCGGCGTTCACCGATCGAGCATCTGTTGGCGCTGAAAGACACCCTGGTCAAGGGCGGCGAACTGGTCCTGGAAACCCTGGTGGTGGAAGGCGATCAGCAACAAGTACTGGTGCCGGAAGACCGCTACGCGCAGATGCGCAACGTGTGGTTCCTGCCCTCGGTACCGGCGCTGATGCTGTGGCTGCGGCGCGCCGGGTTCAGTGATGTGCGCTGTGTGGACGTGAGCGTGACCACGGTGGAGGAACAGCGGGGGACGGAGTGGATGAAGTATCAGTCGCTGAGCGACTTCCTTGATCCCGAGGATCACAGCAAGACCATCGAAGGGCTGCCGGCGCCGATGCGGGCCGTCATCATCGCTCGCAAGTAAGCGTGCGGTTTCACTGAATAAATAGAGATCAAAACTGTGGGAGCTGGCTTGCCTGCTCCCACATTGGTCTGCGGTGTTAGTTGGATTGTGGTTTGGCCCTTCGGGCCTTGAAGAATTCGCTGAGGACGGTACCGCACTCCTCGGCCAACACCCCGCCTTCAAACAGCACTTTGTGATTGAGAAACCCCTGGGTAAAAAACTGCCCCTGGCTCTGCACAATCCCCGCCTTCGGCTCCAGCGCGCCGTACACCACCCGCGCCACCCGCGAATGCACGATCAAACCGGCGCACATGCTGCACGGTTCCAACGTCACGTACAGCGTGCTGCCCACCAGCCGATAGTTGCTGATGGCCTGCGCGGCATTGCGGATAGCGACCATTTCGGCGTGGGCGCTGGGGTCGTTGCCGCTGATCGGGCAATTGAAGCCACGGCCGATGATTTCGCCGTCCTGGACCAGCACCGCGCCTACCGGCACTTCACCCAAGGCTGCGCCCTGGGCAGCGAGGGCCAGGGCTTCGCGCATGAAGTCCTGGTCGCGGCTGCGGTCGATGATCGCGGTGGGGCGGAACTGGCGCATCACGCCACCTCGATGGCGGCCATCAGGCCGGTTTCCATGTGATCGATCACGTGGCAATGAAACATCCATACCCCCGGGTTATCTGCCACCAGCGCCACGCGGGCGCGTTCGTTCTTGCCCAACAGGTAAGTGTCGGTGAAGTACGGGATCACCTTGTGGCGGTTCGAGGCGATCACCTTGAAGCTCATGCCGTGCAGGTGGATCGGGTGCTGGTACTGGGTCATGTTCTTCAATTCGAAGATGTAGCTCTTGCCCTTCTCCAGCTTGGCGATGGGCCGGTCGGCGCAGGTCTTGTCAGTGATGTCCCAGGCCTGACCGTTGATTTGCCACAGGCTGGGCGGCCGACCATCGTCGACGGAAACGGTGCCGACCCACTCGAAATTGAAGTTGAGTTTCTCGGCGTTGGCCAGGTCCGGCTCGGCAATCGGGTTGGCGGGCAACGCCGCTGGCCAGTCCGTCGGCGCATCGCTGTTGGCGACCGAGCGGAACGTGCCCAGGCGCACCGGGCCGTTGCGGATCGACAACTCTTCGCCGGCCGGCGGTGCCTTGATCGCCAGGCAGATGCGCATGCCCGGGCCCAGCCAGTATTCCTTGCCCAGCGGGCGCGGCTCGATAGGGTTGCCGTCCAGCGCGTAGATCTGCGCTTCGACGTCAGGGATGTTGATGCGATAAGTCAGGGTGTTGTCGAGGTTGAGCAAGCGCACGCGGGTGATCTGCCCGGCGGGCAAGTCGATCACCGCCTGGGACACGCCGTTGATCGTCGATAACCGCCCGGCAGTACCGCCACGCGCGGCCTCACGGGGTACGCTGAAAGCGACGAAGGCGCCCTCTTCGTCCACGTGCCAGCTTTTCAGGCTCAAGGTGCGTTCGTGTTTGAACCCGGTGGGCTCGCGCTCTTCAATGATCAGCGGGCCGACCAGGCCACGGCCGAGTTCTTCGCTGCTGTTCACATGGGGGTGATACCAGTAGCTGCCGGCGTCGGGCACACGGAATTTGTAGTCGAAGTACTCACCAGGCAAGACCGGCAACTGGGAGACGTAGGGCACGCCGTCCATTTCCAGCGGCAGGCGGATGCCGTGCCAATGAATGGTGGTGGCGACCGGCAGGTGGTTGATAAAGCGCACCCGCAGCCATTCGCCCTGGCGTACGCGCAACTCGGTGCCCGGCGCCGACGGGCCGAACGCCCAGGCCTCGGTCTTGTGGCCCGGCACCAGTTCCACGTCCAACGGCGCGGCGATCAGCTCGTAATCGTGGCCCGCTTCGGCCTCGGCGACCTTTCCCAGCCAGTAGCGGTAGGCGCCACCAGCACCGACGCCCACTACGGCCAGGCCTGCGAGACCACCCAGGATTTGTCGACGGGAAAAGGATCGGGACACAACAACCTCACGTATCGGCCGCGGGCACAGGGCCTGCAAAGGGCTGATACGATACACCTGCATCGGCTAAACAGTAAGGCTTCGCATTGCCGCATGGCTGAATTCTGGACACGCCAAAGATCAACTGTGGGTGTGGGCTTGTGTGGGAGCGGGCTTGCTCGCGAAAGCGGTGGGTCAGCCACAGATGTATCAACTGACAGACCGCATTCGCGAGCAAGCCCGCTCCCACATTTTTTTGATCTTCAGTGGTTTTTAGACTGTGTTGGTTCAGGCCTTGGCGGCAGCCAGGATCAGGGCCTTCATCTCGGCCACGGCACCTTTGAAGCCGACGAACAACGCATGCGCCACCAGCGCATGGCCGATGTTCAGCTCGTTGATACCCTTGATCGCCGCCACGGCTTCAACGTTGTGGTAGTGCAGGCCGTGGCCGGCATTGACGATCAAACCTTCGCGCAGGCCAACGGCAACACCGTCGATGATGCGCTGCAGTTCGTCAGCCACTTCGGTCGGCGTGGTGGCATCGGCATAACGGCCGGTGTGCAGCTCGATGGCCGGCGCACCGACGCGGCGCGAGGCTTCGATCTGGCGCTCGTCGGCATCGATGAACAACGAGACTTCGCTGCCGATCTGCGACAGACGATCCACCGCCGCCTTGATCCGCGCCTCCTGGCCGGCAACGTCGAGGCCGCCTTCGGTGGTGAGTTCCTGGCGCGTTTCCGGGACCAGGCAGATGTGCGCCGGGCGGATGCGTTCGGCGAACGCCATCATTTCTTCGGTGACGCCCATTTCAAAGTTCATGCGGGTTTGCAGCACATCCTTGAGCAGCAACACGTCGCGCTCCTGGATATGGCGACGGTCTTCGCGCAGGTGCACGGTGATGCCGTCGGCGCCCGCTTCTTCGGCGTCCAGCGCAGCCTTGACCGGGTCAGGGTAACGGGTGCCCCGGGCCTGGCGCAGGGTAGCGACGTGGTCGATGTTGACGCCAAGAAGAATGCGATTGCTGGTGGTCACGGAAGCGCTCCTGAAAAGGGAAAGAAACGCCGCACAGCATACACGGGGTTGTCAGGGCTTTCGAAACAACTCGCGACTGACCAGCGGCCGGCCGCCCAGATGCACGGCCAACGCTTGGCGCATCAGACGCTTGGCGGCGGACAAGGCACCGGGGGCGCTCCAGTCGGCTTCGCTCATGGCCAGCAACTCGGTGCCCTGGAACAGGCCGGGTTGCAGCAGGTAGACGCGCTCCAGGCCGGCGTCGACTTGCAGGCGGTACATGCCGTCGGCCGCGATGGGCTCGCCGTGCAGGTCGTTGGCCAGTTCGAAGCCGTAGCCGAGGTCGTCGAGCAGGCGCCATTCGAACGCACGCAGCAAAGGCTCCAGGGGGCGGCCTTCGGCGAGGGCGAGCAAAGTGGCGGCGTAGTGATCGAAGACAGCCGGATGGGGGTCTTCGGCAGGGAGCAGGCGAATCAGCAATTCGTTGAGGTAAAGGCCGCTGAACAGCGCTTCGCCATTGAGCCAGGCAGAGGTGCCGACGCTTTCCAAGCGGCCAACGTTTTTCAGCTCGCCCTTGCCGCGAAACTCCACGTCCAACGCCACGAACGGCCTTGCCTGCGTGCCCGCCTTGCCCCGCGCGCTGCGCAACACTGCACGCAGGCGGCCTTGGGGCGTGAGGAAGTCCACCAGAGCGCTGGTCTCGCGGTAGGCGCGGCTGTGCAGGACGTAGGCGGGTTGGCTGAGGGATTGGGACATGGGGTCTCACTGCTGGAATGCATTGTTGAAAACTACACAAACCGAATGTGGGAGCGGGCTTGCTCGCGAATGCGGTGTGCCAGTCGACTTATCAGTGACTGATCCACCGCATTCGCGAGCAAGCCCGCTCCCACATTTTTAGTCCTGCGGTGTTCTTACAGGTCGCCGTAGCCCAGGGAGCGCAGTGCGCGTTCGTCGTCGGACCAGCCGCCTTTCACCTTCACCCACAGGTTGAGCATGATCTTGGAATCGAACAGCAATTCCATGTCCTTGCGCGCTTCGGTACCGATGCGCTTGATGCGCTCGCCCTTGTCGCCAATGATGATTTTCTTCTGGCCATCACGCTCGACGAGAATCAGCGCATGGATGTGCAAGGTCTTGCCCTGCTGCTTGAACTCTTCGATTTCGACGGTGATCTGGTACGGCAGTTCGGCGCCCATCTGGCGCATGATTTTCTCGCGCACCAGCTCGGCGGCCAGGAAGCGGCTGCTGCGGTCGGTGATCTGGTCTTCCGGGAAGAAGTGCTCGTTCTCCGGCAGGTGCTCGGCGATCACGCGCTCCAGGGCTTCCAGGTTGTGACCGTGCTGGGCCGAGATCGGGATGATCTGGGCATTCGGCAGTTGTTCCTGCAACCAGCTCAGGTGCGGCATCAGCTCGGCTTTGTCTTCGATGCGGTCGGTCTTGTTCAGCGCGACGA
Source organism: Pseudomonas sp. FP2335 (assembly GCF_030687535.1). NCBI lineage: Bacteria > Pseudomonadati > Pseudomonadota > Gammaproteobacteria > Pseudomonadales > Pseudomonadaceae > Pseudomonas > Pseudomonas sp. FP2335. The sequence goes on along the minus strand of NZ_CP117437.1, from coordinate 1,233,509 downwards.
TCAACGGGCCGGTGACGTACTGCACACGTTCGAGGACCATCTGGTCTTCGTCGGTCCACTTGGTGCGGTCAACCACGAAGATCACCACGTCGACGTCTTTCAACGCCGCCGAAGCGGTCTTGTTCATGTAGCGGTTGAGGGCTTTCTCGCCGCCTTTGTGCATGCCCGGGGTATCGACATAGACCGCTTGCACGGTGCCTTCGGTCTTGATGCCCAGCATGTTGTGGCGGGTGGTCTGCGGCTTGCGCGAGGTGATCGCGAGCTTCTGGCCGAGGATATGGTTCAGCAGCGTGGACTTGCCCACGTTCGGGCGGCCGACGATGGCAACATAGCCACAGCGTGTTGCGGTTGAATCAGTCATGGCCATTCTCCACGCCCAGGGCAATCAGTGCTGCAGCGGCCGCTACCTGTTCGGCAATACGACGGCTCACACCCTGACCTCGGCTTTTTTCGTTCAGTAAGGTGATTTCACATTCCACGAAAAACACGCGGCAATGGGGCTCACCCTGGATGTCCACCACTTCATAGCGTGGCAGTTCGCAACCGCGCGATTGCAGGAATTCCTGCAGGCGGGTCTTGGGATCTTTGTTGGTGTCGACCAGCGTCAGGCTCTCGATCTCGGAGGTCAGCCAGGCGGTGACGCGCTCCTTGGCCGCTTCCATGCCGGCGTCGAGATAGATCGCACCGATCAGCGCTTCAAGAGCGTCGGCCAGGATCGACTCACGGCGGAAACCGCCGCTCTTCAACTCGCCGGAGCCCAGGCGCAGGTACTCGCCCAGGCCGAAACCGCGGGCCAGCACGGCCAGGGTCTCGCCCTTCACCAGGCGCGCACGCAGGCGCGACAACTGGCCTTCACGGGCTTGGGGGAAACGCTCGAACAGCGCTTCACCGGCGACGAAATTGAGGATGGCATCACCGAGGAATTCCAGGCGTTCGTTGTTACGCCCTGCAAAGCTGCGGTGTGTGAGGGCAAGGACCATCAATTCCTGGTCCTTGAAGGTGTAGCCGAGCTGGCGCTCGAGACGTGCTAGAGAAACGGTCACGGTTTACCCATATCTGTGTGGTGGCACCGGCGGCCATCGACGATTGACGCAGTGTTCAAATTCAAATCCTGGTTGGTGCTGCATGAGGCCGGACATTTGTCCAAGCCCCAGAAAAGCATTCGGCGCTGTGTTCACAGCGCCGCCTGTATTACTTGATCAGCCCGACTCGCGAGAAGTTCGGCAGGTGGCTGAGTTTGGACTCCGGCCAGCTCATCCAGACCGCGAAGGCCTTGCCGACGATGTTCTCGTCGGGAACCATGCCCAGCATGTCCTTGGGAATGTTGGGATCGTTCCAATAACGGCTGTCATTGGAGTTGTCACGGTTGTCGCCCATCATGAAGTAGTGCCCGGCCGGCACTTTCCACTCGCCATCAGGCTGGCGGTAGCGCGACATTTCCTTGCGGATCTGGTGTTCCACCGCGCCGAGTTTCTCTTGGTACAGCTCGGCGCTGCCCAGGGAGTTCGGCTCGGAGCCGATCAGCTTTTCAGCCACCGACTCACCGTTGATGAACAGGCGCTTGTCGCCGGTGTAGCGGATCACGTCGCCCGGCAGGCCGATCACACGCTTGATGTAGTTGACGTTCGGGTCGCTCGGGAAGCGGAACACCATCACATCGCCGCGCTGCGGGTCGCCGACTTCAATGACCTTCTTGTCGATCACCGGCAGGCGGATGCCGTAGGCAAACTTGTTCACCAGGATGAAGTCGCCAACATCCAGGGTAGGCTTCATCGACCCCGAAGGGATCTGGAACGGCTCCACCAGGAACGAGCGCAGCACCAGCACGATGAACAGTACCGGGAAGAACGACTTGCCGTATTCAACCAGCAAAGGCTCTTTGTTCAGCTTCTCGACCACCACCGCATCGGGCTGGCTGACGCTGCCCTGATAGGATGCGATAGCCGCCCGCCGACGCGGGGCGAAGAACACCAGATCGAGCAATGCCAGAAGACCACAGACGGCAACGGCGATGACCAGCAACAGCGGGAAATTTAGTGACATAGGACCTAACTATCCAACCTGAGCACCGCAAGGAAGGCTTCTTGTGGAATTTCCACGTTGCCCACTTGCTTCATGCGTTTTTTACCGGCCTTTTGCTTCTCAAGCAGCTTGCGCTTACGGCTTACGTCACCGCCGTAGCATTTGGCCAGTACGTTCTTTCTGAGAGCCTTGACGGAGGTCCGCGCAATGATCTGCCCGCCAATGGCGGCCTGGATCGCGACGTCGAACATCTGGCGCGGAATCAGTTCTTTCATCTTCTCGGTCAACTGGCGACCTTTGTAGTGCGCGTTGTCCTTGTGCACGATGAGTGCCAGGGCATCGACCTTGTCGCCGTTGATCAGCACATCCAGTTTCACCAGATTAGCCGATTGATAACGATCGAAATGGTAATCCAGCGAAGCATAGCCGCGACTGGTGGATTTGAGACGGTCGAAGAAGTCCAGGACCACTTCGTTCATCGGCAAATCATAGGTCACTTGGACCTGGGTACCGAGGAACAGCATGTCGTGCTGCACGCCACGCTTTTCGATACACAGGGTGATGACGTTGCCCAGGTGTTCCTGCGGCACCAGGATATTGGCGCGCACAATCGGCTCGCGCATGTCTTCGATGGAAGACAAGTCTGGGAGCTTGGACGGGTTGTCGACGTAAATCGTTTCACCGGTTTTCAGCGCCAGCTCAAAAATAACCGTTGGCGCGGTGGTGATCAGGTCCAGGTCGTATTCGCGCTCCAGGCGCTCCTGGATGATCTCCATGTGCAGCATGCCCAGGAACCCGCAACGGAAGCCGAAGCCCAGGGCGTCGGAGCTTTCCGGGGTGTACTGCAACGACGAGTCGTTGAGGGTCAGCTTTTGCAGGGCTTCGCGGAAATCTTCGAAGTCATCGGAGCTGACCGGGAACAGGCCGGCGTAAACCTGCGGCTGGATGCGCTTGAAGCCGGGCAGCACGTCAACGTCCGGCGTCGAGCTCAAGGTCAGGGTGTCACCCACCGGGGCCCCGTGAATGTCCTTGATACCGGCAATGATGAAGCCTACTTCACCGGCTTTCAGATCGGTGGTCGCCGTGTGCTTGGGGTTGAACACACCAACGCTGTCCACCAGGTGGATCTTGCCGGTGGATTTGACCAGGATCTTGTCGCCCTTCTTCACGCGGCCGTGGCGCACGCGGACCAGGGACACAACGCCCAGGTAGTTGTCGAACCAGGAGTCGATGATCAACGCTTGCAGCGGATCCTCGTAGTTGCCGGTCGGCGCGGGAATGGTCTTGACCAGGCGCTCGAGCACTTCGTCGACGCCCAGGCCGGTCTTGGCGCTGCACTCGACGGCGTCGGTGGCGTCAATGCCGATGATTTTTTCGATTTCTTCCTTGACGCGGTCCGGATCGGCCTGTGGCAGGTCGATCTTGTTCAGCACCGGCATCACTTCCAGGCCTTGCTCGATCGCGGTGTAGCAGTTGGCAACGGACTGGGCTTCAACGCCCTGGCCGGCGTCCACCACCAGCAAGGCGCCTTCGCAGGCGGCCAGCGAGCGGCTGACTTCGTAGGTGAAGTCAACGTGGCCGGGGGTGTCAATGAAGTTGAGCTGGTACTTGATACCGTCTTTTGCGGTGTAGTACAGGGTAACGCTATGGGCCTTGATGGTGATGCCGCGTTCACGCTCGAGGTCCATGGAGTCCAGGACCTGGGCTTCCATTTCACGCTCGGCAAGGCCACCGCACATTTGGATGAACCGGTCGGCCAGCGTCGACTTGCCATGGTCAATGTGGGCGATGATGGAGAAATTGCGGATATGACTCAAATCACTCACGGATCAACACTCAAAAAGGCTGCAGGCAGATTGCCCGCTGAAAAATAGCCGGGAATTGTACCTGATGCTCAGGCCAGACGTCATCTTTGCTGACCAGAACAAAAATGCCCCGATCTCTCGACCGGGGCATGTTTTGATCATAAGCGTTCTATCAACCGGCCCGGCGCAATAGCCAGAACCCGGCCAGGGCGCAGATACCAGTGGGCACCAGCACCGCAAACAGCGGCGAGAAACCGAACACCAGGCTCGAAGGGCCGAGCAGGTCCTGGGCGATGCGGAAGGTAAAGCCCACCAGCACGCCGGTAAAGACGCGCTGGCCAAGGGTCACGGAGCGCAGCGGGCCGAAGATGAACGAGATCGCCATCAACACCAGCGCGGCAGTGACCACCGGCTGCAGCACCTTGACCCAGAATGCCAGCCAGTAGCGGCCGTTGTTCAGGCCTTGGTCCTTCAAGTAGTGGATGTAACCCCAAAGCCCGGAGATCGGCAGGCTTTCGGGGATCATGACCACGGTATTGAGCAGTTCCGGCTTGAGGGCGATGTCCCACTCCTCGGCCGGCACATTGATCACTTCAGTACTGGCCTTGGTACCTTGCCCTGCATTGCGGAAATGCGTGGTGGTGACATCGCTCAGCTGCCATTTCTCGGCGTTGTACTGCGCGCGCTTGGCAAAGCTCGACATCAGCAGATGGCGTTCCTTGTCAAAGGTATAACGTGTCACACCAATCAACAGGCCACCGGGCTGCACCGCGTTGATGTGGATGAACTCGTCACCCTGGCGGTGCCACAGGCCATGCTTGGAGCTTTGTGCGTCGCCCGACCCCTGGGCCAGGGCGCGGTTGGCCTGGGCCGTGGTTTCAGCCGGCGGCGCAACGTATTCACCGATCAGCACGCTGCACAGCATCAGCAGCAGCATCGGCTTCATCACCGCCCAGACAATACGACCGATGGACACCCCGGCGGCACGCATGATGGTCAGTTCGCTGTTGCTGGCCAGGCTGCCCAGGCCGATCAGGCAACCGATCAGCGCGGCCATCGGCATCATGTCGTAGAGGCGGCGCGGCGCGGTGAGGGCCACGTAGCTCATCACGTCCCATACGGTATAGGTGTCGCTGACGTTGCCGACTTCATCGATAAAGGCGAACAACGACGCCAACCCAAGGATGATGCCCAATACCGCCAGGATGGCGATCAGTACGCTGCTACCAATGTAGCGATCGAGCTTAGCCACGAGCCAACTCCTTCTGGCCACGACGGCTCAACATTTTCAGACGGATAGGTTCCCAGTAGAGCAGCGCCAGGCCGATCACCAGGAAGATCCCATGCACCCACCACAGGCCCAGGGTCGGCGACAGCTTGCCCTTCTCCAGGGAACCACGGGCGGAAATCAGGATGGTCAGGTACGCCATGTACAGCAGGATCGCCGGCAACAGCTTGAGGAATCGGCCCTGGCGCGGGTTGACGCGCGACAGCGGCACTGCCATCAAGGTCACGATAAACACCAGCAGCGGCAGGGAGATGCGCCATTGCAGCTCGGCAATGGAACGCAGTTCCTTGCTGCCGAGCAGTTCCGTGGTGGGGATGGCGTCACGGTCGGTAACTTCGTCGCTGACGTCCGGACGGGCCAGCAGCACGCCGTAGGTGTCGTACTTGATCGCACGGTAATCGGCCATGCCGGGGCTGCCGTCATAGCGATAGCCGTTTTCCAGGATCAGATAGCGGCTGCCATCGGGGCGCACTTCCTGGCGGCCTGAGTCGGCCACCAGCACGGAAATACCGCGGTCTTTCTTGTCCTGGCCCAGGCGCTTCTCGGAGATGAATACGCCGCCGAGGTTGGCACGGTTTTCGGTCATGGTTTCGGTGTAGGTCACGCGGGTGCCGTCGCTGAGTGCCTGGAAGCGGCCCGGTTCGAGGGTGTCGAACTCGGTCATCGCGTCCTGCTTGTTCAGCACCAGCTGGAACTGCATGGCGCCCTGGGGGGCCAGGCTCAGGCTCAGCCAGGCGACGATCAGCGCGACACCGGCGGCCGGGATCATGGTCATGCCCAGCAGGCGTTGCTGGCTCATGCCGGTGGCCGAAAGCACGGTCATTTCACTTTCGAGATACAGGCGACCGTACGCCAGCAGGATCCCGAGGAACAGGCCCAGCGGCAGGATCAGTTGCAGGAACCCCGGCAGGCGAAAGCCCATGATCAGGAACAGCGAGCCCGGATCCAGCGCGCCAGAGGCGGCCTGGGCGAGGTATTTGACGAAACGACCACTCATGATGATGACCAGCAACACCGCGCTCACGGCACTCAGGGTCAACAGGACTTCGCGGGACAGATAACGGAAGACGATCAAACCAGACACTCCAGGGTTGTCAGGCTAAGGCGGCCAAACAAGCAAGCATACCAGTCGACCCGTTTGCACAGGCCGGCTAAAAAGATGGCGCATTATCCTGTGATTGGCCGCGCCTGTCACGGAGCATGCTCAACCACGTGGACAAAGCTTACACCAAGGGTTGTCAGGCTCCGCCGCCGAGGTTCAAACTGCGGCCTTTGTCGCGGGCGGTTTATACAGCCGCCAAGCTTTAAAGCCGGCGTACAGACGCCCGGCTCTTTGACCTTTATAAGGGACCCGAAAATGGAATTGGTTGTAAAAAGCGTTAGCCCCGAAACGTTGAAAACCGCCACCCTCGTGGTCGCCATCGGCGAAGGCCGCAAGCTTGGCGTCGCTGCCAAGCAAGTCGACGAACTGAGCGGCGGCGCCATCAGCGCGATCCTCAAGCGCGGCGACCTGGCGGGCAAAGTCGGCCAGAGCCTGCTGCTGCAAAGCCTGCCAAACCTGAAAGCCGACCGCGTACTGCTGGTGGGCGTGGGCAAGGACGCCGAGCTGGGCGACCGTCCGTTCCGCAAGATCATCAGCGGCATCCTCACCACCCTCAAAGGCCTGGGCGGCGGTGATGCCACGCTGGCGCTGGATGAAGTGGTGGTCAAGGGCCGCGACAGCTACGGCAAGACCCGCCTGCTGGCCGAAAGCCTGGTGGACGGCGGCTATATCTTCGACCAGTTCAAGAGCACCAAGGCCGAACCCCGCGCCCTGAAGAAGATCACCCTGCTGACCATCAAGGCCGCCCAGGCTGAAGTGCAGCGCGCCGTGACCCACGCCACCGCAATCGCCAACGGCATGTCGTTCACCCGCGACCTGGGCAACCTGCCGCCGAACATCTGCCACCCAACCTTCCTCGGCGAACAGGCCAAGGCGCTGGGCAAGGAATTCAAGGGCCTGAAAGTCGAAGTCCTGGATGAGAAGAAGATCAAGGAACTGGGCATGGGCTCGTTCTATGCCGTGGGCCAGGGCAGCGACCAGCCGCCACGCCTGATCGTGATGCAATACAACGGCGGCAAAAAGGCCGACAAACCTTACGCCCTGGTCGGCAAAGGCATCACCTTCGACACCGGCGGCATCAGCCTCAAGCCAGGCGCCGGCATGGATGAGATGAAGTACGACATGGGCGGCGCCGCCAGCGTGTTCGGCACCCTGCGTGCGGTGCTGGAGCTCAAGCTGCCGATCAACCTGGTGTGCATCCTGGCCTGTGCCGAGAACATGCCAAGTGGCGGCGCGGCGCGTCCGGGCGACATCGTCACCACCATGAGCGGCCAGACCGTCGAGATCCTCAACACCGACGCCGAAGGCCGCCTGGTGCTGTGCGATGCCCTGACCTACGCCGAGCGCTTCAAGCCGCAAGCCGTGATCGACATCGCCACCCTGACCGGCGCGTGCATCGTCGCCCTGGGCTCCCACACCTCGGGCCTGTTGGGCAACAACGACGAGTTGATCGAACAACTGCTCAGCGCCGGCAAGGCCGCCGACGACCGCGCCTGGCAACTGCCGCTGTTCGATGAGTACCAGGAACAGCTGGACAGCCCGTTCGCCGACATCGCCAACATCGGCGGCCCGAAAGCCGGCACCATTACCGCAGCCTGCTTCCTGTCGCGCTTTGCCAAGAACTTCAACTGGGCGCACCTGGACATCGCCGGCACGGCCTGGACCAGCGGCGGCAAGGACAAGGGCGCCACTGGCCGTCCGGTTCCACTGCTGACCCAGTACCTGCTGGATCGCGCCAAGGCCTGAAAATGAGAACGCCGGGGCGGCTTTCAGATAGCCGCCTCGCGTTCCAGGAACCACAATGACCCAAGTCGACTTCTATATATTGCCCAGCGCCGACCCGCTCGCGCGCCTGGACTTTGCCTGCAAACTCACCGAAAAAGCCTGGCGCATGGGCCACCGCATCTACCTGCATTGCAGCGATGCCGCCCAACGCGACGAGCTCGACGCCCGCCTGTGGCGCTTCAAGGGCGAAAGCTTCGTGCCCCACGGCCCTGCCGAATCAGAACCCGAAGGCCTTGTTGTACTGGGCTTGGGCGACAGTTGCGGCGATCACCATGACCTGCTGGTCAACCTGGACCTGAAAGTGCCGCCGTTCGCCAAGGCGTTTGCCCGCGTGGCAGAGGTGGTGGTGGAAGACCCGGCTATTCGTCAGGCGGCGCGGGAGAGTTTCCGTTTCTATCGCGAACAGGGCTATCCTTTGCAGGATCACCGGCTACAACGACTTTGAGTAAATGATGGACACTCCCAACTCGGTAAAAAAAGACGACCACCTGCTGGACGACCTGGAGTCGATCCGCCAGTTGCTCGGTGACGACGGCCTGCAACCGCCACTGCTGACCGACTCGGTCGATGCAGAGGTACAGATTCCGCTGTTGTTCGATATGGTCGGCGCCAAGCCCGCTGCGCCGGAGCCGGTTGCCGTTGCTGTCGAGCCCGCCCCCGCCGAAAAAGGCCAGGACGCCCTGCTGCTGCACCTGGACAACGAACTGCGCGCCGCCGCGCAACTGATCATGCAAGACGTCATCGACGACTTCGCCCCGCATATCGAAACCGAGATCAAGCGCCGGCTGGATGCGCGGATGGAGCGGTTGCTCAGCCAGTACCAGTCATGAAGACAAACAGCTGTTAATTGTTGCCAGCCTCTCTCCATCTCCTTGCCACATACGTGTCATCTAGGAGCGCACTAGCGGCACCGCTGGTCAAAACTGTCATTTATGACAGTAGATAAAGATTCGGGATCTCGTGGAAGGTTATTCGTGGAAAGTTAACGAAAACCTCCCATTGGAGAAACGTCATGCCCTCTTTACCCTCCGGCAGCGCTCCCGTACTCGTTAGTTCAACGACCATCAACTCCCGCCAGCCACTGCTACAAGGCGTGGCTGCGCCAAATGCCATAGTCCAGGTTTTCCTCGCGGGCGGAAGTGTAAATTACGGGTTGGTCAGAGCCGATCAATTCGGTAACTGGAGCCTCACCCCCAACCAACCATTGGCAATCGACGCCTACGGTAACGTCAGTATCGCCTTGGCCGAATACAACGCTTCCGGCCAGCAGATCTCTCCCTGGACCGGCGCCAATCTGACCCTCAGCAGCGTCGGTGGCGGAGGCGGCACTGTCCCAGGCGGTGCAATCCTGCCACCAGGAAGCCCTCCAGTGCTTACCAGCTCAACGACCATCAACTCCCGCCAGCCACTGCTACAAGGCGTGGCTGCGCCAAATGCCATAGTCCAGATTTTCCTCGCGGGCGGAAGTGTAAATTACGGGTCGGTCAGAGCCGATCAATTCGGTAACTGGAGCCTCACCCCCAACCAACCATTGGCAACCGACGCCTACGGTAACGTCAGTATCGCCTTGGCTGAATACAACGCTTCCGGCCAGCAGATCTCTCCCTGGACCGGCGCCAATCTGACCCTCAGCAGCGTCGGTGGCGGAGGCGGCACTGTCCCAGGCGGTGCAATCCTGCCACCAGGAAGCCCTCCAGTGCTTACCAGCTCAACGACCATCAACTCCCGCCAGCCACTGCTACAAGGCGTGGCTGCGCCAAATGCCATAGTCCAGATTTTCCTCGCGGGCGGAAGTGTAAATTACGGGTTGGTCAGAGCCGATCAATTCGGTAACTGGAGCCTCATCCCCAACCAACCATTGGCAACCGACGCCTACGGTAACGTCAGTATCGCCTTGGCCGAATACAACGCTTCCGGCCAGCAGATCTCTCCCTGGACCGGCGCCAATCTGACCCTCAGCAGCGTCGGCGGGGGAGGCGGCACTATCCCAGGCACTACGCCCCGCCCGCCAGGAAGCGCTCCCGTGTTGACCAGTTCGACCACAGTCAGTGCCTACAATCCTTACCTGCAAGGCATAGCAACGCCCTACTCAACCATCTGGTTCTATAACGCCAGCGGCAGCATCTTTCATGGCCAGGCACAGGCAGATGCGTCGGGTAATTGGAGCTTGACACTCAATCCACCGCTACAGCCCGACGCACAAGGCAACGCCTTGATCCAGTTTGCCGAATACAACACGGCAAACCAGCCTGTCTCCGGTTGGGCTACCTATACACTGAGGGTCATCTAGACCATTTCTGCGTTCGTGCTACCTACGGGGCGAACCAACTTTCTACTTCGCCCCGTCACCTCGCTCTACGCGCAACGGCTCATCCTCGTTATACTTGCCGGCTTTCCTGAATAAATGCCAACTAGGGTCCCGCCGCGCATGGATAAGACCTACCAGCCGCACGCTATCGAAACTTCCTGGTACAACACCTGGGAATCCGAGAATTATTTCGCCCCGCAAGGCGCGGGCGATTCCTACACCATCATGATCCCGCCACCGAACGTCACTGGCAGCCTGCACATGGGCCATGGCTTCAACAATGCGATCATGGATGCGTTGATCCGTTTCCGCCGCATGCAGGGCCGCAACACCCTGTGGCAGCCGGGCACCGACCACGCCGGTATCGCCACGCAGATGCTGGTGGAGCGCCAACTCGAAGCCACCGGCCAGAGCCGTCACGACCTGGGCCGCGAGAAATTCCTGGAAAAGATCTGGGAATGGAAAGACCAGTCCGGCGGCAACATCAGCCGTCAGATCCGTCGCCTGGGTTCTTCCGTAGACTGGAGCCGCGAGCGCTTCACCATGGACGACGGCCTGTCGGAAGCCGTGAAAGAAGCCTTTGTGCGCCTGCATGAAGACGGCCTGATCTACCGCGGCAAACGCCTGGTCAACTGGGACACCAAGCTGCACACGGCGATTTCCGACCTCGAAGTGGAAAACCACGACGAAAAAGGCTTCCTGTGGAACCTCAAGTACCCCCTGGCTGACGGTGCCAAGACCGCCGAGGGCAACGACTACCTGATCGTCGCCACCACCCGTCCGGAAACCATGCTCGGCGACGCCGCCGTGGCCGTTAACCCGAACGATGAGCGCTACCAGGCACTGATCGGCAAGTTCGTCGAGCTGCCGCTGGTTGGCCGCCGCATCCCGATCATCGCGGACGACTACTGCGACCCGGAATTCGGCACCGGCTGTGTGAAAATCACCCCGGCCCACGATTTCAACGACTACGAAGTCGGCAAGCGCCACAACCTGCCGCTGCTGAACATCTTCGACAAAAACGCCGCCGTATTGCCGGCCTGCCAGGTGTTCAACCTGGATGGCACGTTGAACGACAGCATCGACGGCAAGATCCCGGCCGAATACGCCGGTCTCGACCGTTTCGAAGCGCGCAAGCAGATCGTTGCCGCCTTCGACGCTGCCGGCCTGCTGGTCAGCGTTGACGACCACGGCCTGAAAGTGCCGAAGGGCGACCGCTCCGGCACCATCATCGAGCCGTGGCTGACCGACCAGTGGTACGTGTCCACCAAGCCGTTGGCCGAGCCTGCGATTGCTGCCGTGGAAGATGGCCGCATCCAGTTCGTGCCGAAACAGTACGAAAACATGTACTTCTCGTGGATGCGCGACATCCAGGATTGGTGCATCAGCCGTCAACTGTGGTGGGGCCACCGTATTCCGGCCTGGTACGACGAGTCGGGCAAGGTCTATGTAGGCCGCGACGAAGCCGAAGTGCGTGCCAAGCACAACCTCGGTGCCGACGTTGCGCTGCAACAGGACAACGACGTACTGGACACCTGGTTCAGCTCGGGCCTGTGGACGTTCTCCACCCTGGGCTGGCCGCAACAGACCGAATTCCTGAAGAAATTCCACTCCACCGACGTGCTGGTCACCGGCTTCGACATCATTTTCTTCTGGGTCGCCCGGATGATCATGCTGACCATGCACCTGGTGAAGAACGAGGACGGCACGCCACAGGTTCCGTTCAAGACCGTGTACGTGCACGGCCTGGTGCGTGACGGCCAGGGCCAGAAGATGTCCAAGTCCAAGGGCAACGTCCTGGACCCGTTGGACATCATCGACGGTATCGACCTGGAAACCCTGGTACAAAAACGTACCTCGGGCCTGATGCAGCCGAAACTGGCGAAGAAGATCGAGAAGCAGACCCGCGACGAGTTCGCCGACGGCATCGCCAGCTATGGCACCGACGCCCTGCGCTTCACCTTCTGCTCGCTGGCGTCCACCGGTCGCGACATCAAGTTCGACATGGGCCGCGTCGAAGGCTATCGCAACTTCTGCAACAAGATCTGGAACGCCGCGCGCTACGTGCTGGACAAAGGCGAAGACTGCGGCCAGAACGGCGAAGCCGTCGAACTGTCCCTGGCGGATCGCTGGATCATCTCGCAATTGCAGCGCACCGAAGCCGAAGTGACCCGCCAACTCGACCAGTTCCGTTTCGACCTGGCCGCACAAGCCTTGTACGAGTTCATCTGGAACCAGTACTGCGACTGGTACCTGGAACTGTCCAAGCCTGTGCTGTGGGACGAAAACGCGCCGATCGAACGTCAGCGTGGCACCCGTCGCACCCTGGTGCGCGTGCTGGAAGTGGCCCTGCGCCTGGCGCATCCGTTCATGCCGTTCATCACCGAAGAAATCTGGCAGCGCCTCGCGCCGCTGGCCGGTATCGAGGGCAAGACCATCATGCTGCAACCTTGGCCGGTGGCCAATGAAGCGCGCATCGATGAGGCGGCCGAAAGCGATATCGAATGGCTCAAGACCCTGATGCTCGGCACGCGCAACATCCGCGCCGAGATGAACATTGGGCCGGGCAAGCCATTGGCGGTGTTTGTGAAGAACGCCAGTGCCGAAGACCAGCGTCGTCTCGCCGAAAACGATGCGCTGCTCAAGAAGCTGGCGAAGCTGGAGTCGATCACGGTATTGGCTACCGACGCCGAAGCGCCGCTGTCAGCCACCGCACTGGTCGGCGAGATGGAAGTGCTGGTGCCGATGGCTGGCCTGATCGACAAGGGCGCGGAACTGGCTCGACTCGACAAGGAAATTGCGCGCCTGCAAGGCGAAGTGCAGCGTGTGGGCGGCAAGCTGTCCAACGCGGCATTCGTCGACAAGGCACCGGCCGAAGTGATCGACAAAGAACGCGCCAAGTTGGCCGAGGCTGAACAGGCCCTGGGCAAGCTGGCGGAGCAACATGCGCGGATTTCCAGCCTGTAAGGTGGATTCCATGTAGAAAAGAGGCCTTCGGGCCTCTTTTTTTTGGCCTGAAAACCCAATCGATGTGGGAGCGGGCTTGCTCGCGAATGCAGTGTGTCAGGCACTGCATCTGTTTCTGATGTACCGCATTCGCGAGCAAGCCCGCTCCCACATTTAACCGAGTTCACCCTGAGAATGTGTGACAATGCCCACCACTTTGAGCCAACACCAGAATCATCATGACCGCCCCCAGCACACCCAAGCCTGCACGCAAGAAGCCTAAAACCGCCGCCACGGCCAAGCCCGTCGCGCCGCGCAAAGAGGCTACCCTGCACCCGCGCAACCGCCACACAGGCCGTTACGACTTCCCGGCGCTGATCAAGACCACGCCGGAACTGGCGAAATTCGTGATCATCAATCCGTATGGCAAAGAGAGCATCGACTTCGCCAGCCCGGATGCGGTGCGGGTGTTCAACCGGGCGCTGCTCAAATCCTTCTATGGCATCCAGCATTGGGACATCCCGGCCGATTACCTGTGCCCGCCGGTGCCGGGGCGTGCGGACTACGTGCACTTCCTCGCCGACCTGTTGGCCAGCAACAACGACGGCAAGGTCCCGCGCGGCTCGATCATCAAGGTGCTGGACATCGGCATGGGCGCCAACTGCGTCTATCCGCTGATTGGCTACATGGAGTACCGCTGGACCTTCCTTGGCTCGGAGGTCGACCCTACCGCCGTGGCCGCCGCCAAGGCCATCGTGCAGTCCAACGACTTGAGCAAGGTCATCCAACTGCGCCAGCAACCCAACCCCAAGCAGATCCTGCTGGGCTTGCTGGAGCCGGGTGAGCGTTTTGACCTGACCATGTGCAACCCGCCGTTCCACGCGTCCATGGACGAAGCCACCAAGGGCAGCGAGCGTAAATGGCGCGCCCTGGGCAAGGCCGATCCCAAGCGCAAGTTGCCGGTACTGAATTTCGGTGGCCAATCGGCCGAATTGTGGTGTGAAGGCGGCGAAGCGCGTTTTGTGACGCAGTTGATCGCCGAGAGTGCGCATTTTGCCCACAAGGTGTTGTGGTTCAGCACCCTGGTGTCAAAGGCGTCGAACCTGCCTGCCATCGAGACCGCGCTGAAAAAAGCCGGGGTGCTGGAAAGCCAGGTAGTGGAGATGTCCCAGGGGCAAAAGCAAAGCCGCTTTGTGGCCTGGACCTTCCAGACCAAGAACGAGCAGCAGATCTGGCGCCAGCGCTGGGCCCGCGACTAACTGTAGTGAGCGGGCTTGCCCCCGCGCTGGGTGGCGAAGCCGCCCTAAAACGGTCCGCCGCGGTGTGTCAGGAAAACCGAGGTGACGGGATTTGGGGCGGCTTCGCCACCCAGCGCGGGCAAGCCCGCTCACTACAGGGCCTCTACAAATCGCAGGCAACAAAAAACCGTGCCCGGATCGCTCCGGAGCACGGTTTTTTTGCTGCGTCTTACTTGTTAACAGCGTCGGTCAGGCCTTTGGCCACAACCAGCTTGATAACTTTCTTGGCAGCGATTTCGATGGCAGCGCCAGTCGAAGGGTTACGGCCAGTACGGGCAGGACGCTCGGTCACTTTCAGTTTGCCAACGCCTGGCAGAGTGATTTCGCCGCCGTTTTCCAGCTGGTCAGCAACAACTTGGCTCAGTTGGTCCAGCAGAGCGCGCACGGTGGTTTTCGGTGCGTCTACTGCTTCAGCCAGGTCAGCGATCAGTTGGTCTTTAGTAATAGCCATTGTGGTGTTCCTTCCCTATCAAATTCATATGGATTGCAGAGTGCAGTGTCAGCCGTCGAGCCCGACCGTCTAGGTCTGGCACCCCAGGCTATAACCGCGAAGATCGGGGTTATAGATGCTTGAAACGGGGATTGGTTCGACCTGACAGATGCTGAATGCACGCTTAACGCCGAGACTTGGCGTAAGACGGGGCAAAACTAGCACAGAGACGGGGAAATATCCGCTTCTACCTACCCATTTGGTCAGCTTTATCGCTCTAAACCGTGAAAAAATGGCATATGCCATGTCGGAGAGCGGCAAAACCGCCTTGAAAGCGCGTCTTGACCAATGGGTGCGGTACACTGGGCGACTTTTCGGGGAGGCCAACCGCTCCCCTTCAACCAGCCGAGAAGCCCATGCCGATCCGTCATTGCATCGTCCACCTGATCGACAAAAAACCCGACGGCACGCCCGCAGTTCTCCACGCCCGCGATTCGGAGCTGTCCGAATCGGCCGCCATCGAGAACATGCTTGCCGACCTCAACGAGAGCTATAACGCCAAACAAGGCAAGGCCTGGGGTTTCTTCCATGCCGAGTCCGGCGCGCACCCGTTCAGTGGTTGGTTGAAGGAGTATTTCGACGGTGGCCAGGATTTCACCACCTTTAGCCGCACCGCCGTCGAGCACCTGCAAAAGCTGATGGAAGAGTCCAACCTCTCCACTGGCGGCCACGTGCTGTTTGCCCACTACCAACAAGGCATGACCGATTACCTGGCCATCGCCCTGCTGCACCACAGCGAAGGCGTGGCAGTGACCGACGAGTTGGACGTGACCCCGTCGCGTCACCTGGACCTCGGCCAGTTGCACCTGGCGGCGCGTATCAACGTTTCCGAGTGGCAGAACAACAAGCAGTCCAAGCAGTACATCTCGTTTATCAAGGGCAAGAACGGCAAGAAGGTCTCGGAGTACTTCCGCGACTTTATCGGCTGCCAGGAAGGCGTCGACGGCCCGGGCGAAACCCGCACCCTGCTCAAGGCATTCAGTGAGTTCGTTGAAAGCGAAGACCTGCCGGACGAATCCGCCCGCGAAAAAACCAAGACCCTGGTGGACTACGCCAGCAGCCAGGCCAAGCTCGGCGAGCCGATGGGCCTGGAAGAACTCTCGGGCTTGATCGATGAAGATCGGCCTAAGGCGTTCTACGACCATATCCGCAACAAGGACTACGGTCTGTCGCCGGAAATTCCGGCGGATAAGCGCACCCTCAACCAGTTCCGCCGCTTTACCGGCCGCGCCGAAGGCTTGTCGATCAGTTTTGAAGCACACTTGCTGGGCGACAAGATCGAGTACGACGAGGCGGCTGGCACGCTGATCATCAAGGGTTTGCCGACCCAACTGACCGACCAGCTCAAGCGCCGCAACTGATGCTCGGCGGGGTGTTCAAGAAAGTCCTGCTGGTATTGCTGGTGGTGGTGGTGTTCCAGAACTGGGGCAAGATCGAGCGGGTGTTCAATCCGTCCCAGGTGGCGCCGGAACAAACCCGGGCCTCGGCGCGGGTGGTGCTCTATTCCACCGAATGGTGCGGCTACTGCAAGCAGATCCGCCGCTTCCTGGACCAGAAAGGCCTGCCCTACCAGGCGTTCGACATCGAAAAGGACGCCCAGGCGCGCAAGGCCTACGAGGCGCTGGGCGGCGGCGGGATTCCGTTTGTAGACGTCAACGGCACGCTGATCCGTGAGTTCAGCCCGGAGAAGATCATGGCGGCGCTGAAATAATCAGCGCACCACGATCACGCGACCCAGCAGGTTGTGCTGCTCGAACCCGAGCACGGCCTGCAACGCATTCAACACCGCCTGCGGATCCTTGCTCGGGAAACTGCCACTGACGCGCTTGCTGCCCATCTCATCGTTGAGCAACAGGATGCGGCCCGGGTAGTAGCGCTCCAGATCCTTGACCACATCGGCCAGCGGCGCCTTGTAGTAGTTGAGCCAGCCGTCGCGCCAGGCCAGGCGCGATTCGCTGTCCACCGGGTGCATGGCATCGGCCACACCTTGCGTGTAGGCCACTTGCTGGCCGGCTGTAAGGACTTGCTGTTGGCCCTGCCTGGACGGCGTCACCCCTACCCGCCCCGACAACACCGTCACCTGCGCCCCCGCCGGTTGCAGGCGCACTTCGAATTGCGTACCGAGCACCCGCGCTTCACCGCTGCCCGCCTCCACCACAAAGGACTCGCCAGTGTGGGTCACGCTGAAAAACCCCGCACCACGACGCAACTGGATGTGCCGTTCGCCATGGCTGAAATCCACGGCAATCGCGCTGTCGGCATCAAGGGTGACTTGGGATTTATCCGCCAGGGTGACGGTTTTGACTTCGCCTGGCGCCGTCACATAGTCGGCGCCAAAGTCATCGACCCAGCGCGACGGCTGCCAGCCTGCGCCCATGGACACCATCAGCAGCAGGCACGCGGCCATCGCCAACGCGCCTGCCCCGCGTACAACCCGCGAGCGCTTCGAGGTGTGCATCGCCTTGAGGTAACCCTGCAAGGCCAATGCATCCTCGTCCGCCAATTTTCGCGCAGGCACTTCACTCAATTCCCAAAGCACCTGGGCCCGGGAGTACGCCTCGATGTGGGCCGGATCGGCACGCAACCATTGGCTGAACGTGGCCTGGTCGCCGCTGCTCGGTTGGTCGTGCAGCAGGCTCAGCCAGGCCAGCGCGGCGTGTTCCTGGTCGGGCGTGGGGGTGCGGTTCACGGTGCTGTCCCTGGCGTGCGTGGGGGTGATGGCTCACGAAGGCTGGCTTTGCAGGCTTCGAGGGCACGCATCATATGTTTTTCCACGGCACTTTGGGACAGACCCATGGCCTTGGCGATTTCCGCGTACTTGCGGCCATGAATGCGGTTGAGCAGGAAAATCTGCCGCGTGCGCTCCGGCAAGCTGCGCAGGGCAGCTTCGACATGGCGCAGATCATTGCCCGCCTCCAAGGCCGCTTGGGGTTCGCAACCCTGATTATCCTGTTGCTCGGGCAGCCAGCCTTCGCTGCTGCGCACCCGCGCGCTTTCGCTGCGCAGGTGGTCAATGGCGATGTTGCCAGCGCAGCGCAGCAGGTAGGTGCTGAGTTCCTCGACCTGCACCAGCGGGCGGCGCCAGAAGCGTAGGAATAAATCCTGCACCAGGTCGGCAGCCGTGGCACGGCAACCGACACGTCGGCTGACCAAGGCTTCCATCTGTGAACGCTGCGAGAGAAACACCTGCAGGAAATGCGCACGCCCGCCTGCTGATTCAGCGCGCTGGCTGTCCTGGGACTCCGGTGGGGTGCTGATCATCATGGGCGTGGCTCAGAGGATGGCGAAGGCCGCGACGGGGCTGGCCAGCAGGCCGACGCCCGCCAGGATCAAGGCCAACCGTGGCCGATACGGCAACAACAGCACCAGCAACAGCGCACTGAGCATCAACACCGCGCACCACTCCACCAGGCCCCGGCTCCAACCACCGAGCGCCACGGCAGGCCAGATCGACAGTGCCAGCAGCAACCAGCCCGCCGCCCGCAACCCCACGCGCCGTTGGGGCGACGGCTTGCTGTGCAGCAATTCGCCATGGTGACGGTCGGTGGACAGGCACAGCGCAGTGAACCCGGCGTAGCACATCAAGAGTGCGAGCAGCATTCAGTTCGCCTCCTGCTTGAGGGTCAACGAACGCGCCCGCTCGCCCCTGGGCTGGGGCGCAGCACGGTGCTGCATCTTCCACGCGGCCCAGGCGAGGAATAAGCCGCTGGCCAGGCACGTCAGGTCGAAACCGGCCATGGCCCAATCACCCGTCGCCAGCGACACGCCCAGGTGGTGCGAAGTGGTCAGCGCATTGAGCAGCGGGATCGCGACAAACAGCAGCGCGCCGACACTCAGTTGTTCAACCCAGCCCTGGCGGCCACGGCGCAGGACCGCGTGCAGCAGGCTCACACCCCAGGCCATGAAGAAGGTCTGTACTTCCCAGGCAGAGCGCTCGGCAAAGCCCACCGGCAGCAGGCGGTTGGCCCAGAAGAACGCCGCAATGGCGATCATCAACCCGGACATGCTGGCGATGTTGAGCACCTCCACCAGGCGCAGTTCAAACGGCATCACGCCGCTCTTGGCGTGCTTGAGTTGACGCTTGCCCAGCCAGATCACCAGCCCGGTGCCGATCATCGCCGTGCCCGCCAGCCCGCAGATAAAGTACAACCAACGCAACACCGGCCCGGCGAACTGGCCCATGTGCAGGCCGTAGAAACTGCCGCCGATGATCGCCGGCAGCGATTGCCCGGCACTGGTGCGCAGCAGTTCGCCGCTGGTGCCGCTGAACGACACGATGCTGTCGAACTCATGCACCACGTTGTCGGAACTGGCCCGAAACACATTGACCGAAGCGTTCACGTCGCTGGGGTTGTTCACCCCCAGACGCCCCACATGGCCACCGTCCCATTGCGCCCGCGCCTGTTCGTACATCGGCAACAGCGGCAGCAATTTGCCCGGTTGCCCCTGCGCCGGCGCGTTGTTGGTGGCGGGGAACACGTCGTTGAAAAAGGCGCGGGTATCACCCGCATAGGAGGCGAGGATCGGCGCCGGCATCACCATGCTCATGAAAATCACCAGGCTGCTGTAGGTGATCATCAGGTGGAACGGCAGCACCAGCACACCGACCGCGTTATGCCCGTCGAGCCAGGAACGCTGGCCTTTGCGCGGGCGGAAGGTGAAGAAGTCCTTGAAAATTTTCTTGTGGGTGATGATCCCGGTGATCAGCGCGACAAACATCACCATCGCAGCGATGGTGGACAGCCAGCGGCCCCAAGGATGGGGCATTTGCAGCTGGAAATGGAAACGATAGAAGAACTCGCCGCCCATGCTTTCGCGGGCCTGCACATCTTGGCCGGTAACCGGGTCGAGGGTTTTCTGGATGAAATTGCCGCGACGGCCAGGGTCGAGTTTGTCTTGCCACATCACCGTCAAGGCGGGGTCGCGGTCATCCGGCAGGTTGATAAACCAGCGCGCGGCCGTTGGCGCCACCTGCTGCAAATAGGTTTGCGCGACGCCCAGGCTGCGCGCGTTGTCCAGTGGATAAGCCTGCACTTCGGGCTGCATCCAGTGGCTGATCTCGTCCTTGAAATACGACAAGGTGCCCGTCAGGAAAATCGCAAACAGCAGCCAGCCAAAGATCAGCCCGCTCCAGGTGTGCAACCAGGCCATGGCCTGGCGAAAACCCTCTTTCATGGACGCGCCATCCACAACCCCACACCCGCCAGGGTGGCAAACGCCGCACTCGGCAACATCACGCCAAACCAGGCGCGCCAGGCCGTGCGGCATGCAAAGCACCAGAGCACCGCCAGCAGATAGAACACAAACGAACTCATCATCCCGGTGATCACCGCGTCGGCGCGGGACGTGGGCATCCACAATGCCAGGCAGATGGCGGCCAGGGAGGCCATCAGGTAGCCGCCGACGACAGCCGCGAGCACCCGCGATGTGACGGCCAGACGGTAGGGTAGCGCAAGTGAGGTTTTGCTTTTCATGCGGGAGACGCCAGGTTCATCAGTGCGCAATATTAATGATAAATATTCTCATAAGCAAAAAAGAACGGATGAAACGCCGGTACTGGCGGATTGCCGAACCGTAGCAGCCCACCTACAATGCGAACAATTCTTGTTCTCTAAAGCATGCCAAATGCCCGCATGCTCGTAGCGAAGGGTGATCGCGTTGCAGCCGTCCAACACCGTCGAAGTTTTGTACACCGACCATCACCACTGGCTCACCGGCTGGTTGCGACGCAAGCTCGGCTGCCCGGAAAGTGCCGCCGACCTGGCGCAAGACACCTTCATCCGCGTGCTCAGCGCCCGTGAAACGCCAACATTGATCGAACCCCGCGCCTTCCTCACCACCGTGGCCAAGCGCGTGCTGTGCAATTTCTACCGCCGCCAGGACCTGGAGCGCGCCTACCTCGACGCCCTGGCCCAGTTGCCCGAACACGTGGCACCGTCGGAAGAGGAACGCGCAATCATCCTGCAAACCCTGGTCGAGCTGGACCAGTTGCTCGACGGCTTGCCCACGCCAGTCAAACGCGCCTTCCTGCTGGCCCAACTCGATGGCCTGACCTACGCGCAAATCGGCGCAGAGCTGGGCATCTCCATCGCCACCGTCAAACGCCACCTGAATAAAGCCGCCATGCGCTGCTACTTTGCCCTATGAACTTCTCGACCCAAGTTGCCGAACAGGCCGTGCATTGGCTGATGGAAATGCAGCAAGGCGCCCTCAACCCGCGCCAACAAGCGGCCTGGCAGCAATGGCTGAATGCCCACAGTGAACACCAGCGCGCCTGGGACCATATGCAACGCGTCAACCAGCGCCTGCGTGGCATGCCATCGCCCCTGGCCCATGCGGCGTTGAACGCGCCAACCTCCACCAGCCGCCGCCAGGCCCTCAAGCTGCTGCTGATCCTCGGCGCTGGTTCGGCCGCCGCCTGGAGCCTGCGCCAGCAACATATCCTGCCGCCGCTCACGGCCGACTACCGCAGCCCCGTCGGTCAACGGCGCAAGGTGCAACTGGCCGACGGCAGCCAGTTGCAGCTCAATACCGGCAGCGCGGTGGATGTGCATTTCGATGGCCAGCAGCGGCTGATCCGCCTGCTCGAAGGCGAGATCCTGCTGACCGGCGCCAAAGGCAACCGGCCGCTCAACGTGCTGACCGGCCAGGGTCTGCTCAGCAGCCAGGCGGCGCGCCTGAATGTGCGCCAGTTCAACGACCACACCCAACTGGCGGTCCTCGACGGCCACGTCGACGTGATGCCCAATACCTACAGCGGCCTGCCGCTGACGGTCGACACCGCACACCAGGTCAACTTCACCCGCAAAGGCTGGGACACCCCGCGCGCCACCGACGCCAACAGCGGCGCGTGGGCCGATGGCATGCTGGTCGCAGCCCACATGCGCCTGGAAGATTTCCTCGGCGAACTCAGCCGTTATCGCCGTGGCCAACTCAATTGCGCCCCCCAGGTCGCCAACCTGCTGATCTCCGGCAGCTACCCGCTGGACGACAGTGAACGCATTCTCGACCTGTTGACCGTCAGCCTGCCGGTCAAAGTGCGGCGCTTTACCCGCTATTGGGTAACCGTCGAGGCGCGAGCCTGAAATTATCTGCAATTGTTGTGAGCCGTTTTCCACACCTCGCGTGACAGAGAAGGAAAGCCACCTTGATCCTTCCTTCTCAGGACCGCACTTCATGCCCCAGCAACCGACGCTTCTTGCCCGCACCTTGGGCCAACTCCTACTCGGCGCCAGCCTGAGCCTGACCGTACTACCTGCTGCAATGGCCGCCGACGCCAAGCCTTACCACATCGCACCAGCGTCGCTGGAAGCCGCGTTGAATCAATTCGGTCGCGAGGCCGGCGTGCTGATTTCCTTCGGCTCCGAGGTCACGGCCGGCATGCAGAGCCGTGGTTTGAGCGGCAACTACAGCGCCGCCGAGGGCCTGCAAAAATTGCTCGAAGGCACCGGCCTGCAAGCCCGCGCCGAGGGCGACAATGCCTACAGCCTGCAGTCGGCCAATGCACCGGCACCCCTCGAACTGGGCACCTCCAGCGTGGTCGGCGACTGGCTCGGCGATGCGGCGCAAACCAATGTCTTCGAACATCCCGGCGCCCGTGACGTGATCCGCCGCGATGAATTCGAACGCCAGGGCGCAACCCAGGCCCGCGATGTGCTCAACCGCATCCCCGGCGTCAACGCCCCGGAAAACAATGGCACCGGCAGCCACGACATGGCGCTGAACTTCGGCATTCGCGGCCTCAATCCGCGCCTGGCGTCGCGCTCCACGGTGCTGATGGACGGCATCCCGGTGCCCTTCGCACCGTATGGCCAACCGCAACTGTCATTCGCGCCGATCAGCATGGGCAACATGGACGCGGTGGACGTGGTCCGCGGCGGCGGCGCCGTGCGCTACGGCCCGCAGAACGTCGGCGGGGTGGTCAACTTTGTGACCCGCGCAATCCCGGACACACCGACTGTCAAAGGCGGTTTCCAGACCGAAACCAGCCCGTCTTCGAGCCATGACGGTTTCAAGACCACCGCCAACCTGCTGGCCGGCGGCACCGCCGACAACGGCCTGGGCGGCGCGCTCCTGTACTCCGGCACCCGTGGCGGCGACTGGCGTGAAAACAGCAACACGCGCATCGATGACCTGATCCTCAAGGGCAAATACCAGCTCGACGAGGCCAACAGCTTCAACGCCATGGCGCAGTACTACGAAGGCCAGGCGGATATGCCCGGTGGCTTGAACGTCAAGGACTACAAGGCCGACCCGTATCAGTCGACCCGTCCCTACGACAAATTCTGGGGGCGCCGTACCATGTTCAACGCCGGTTACCGCTACCAGGAAGACCGCCGCGAATTCACCGTGAACACCTTCTTCACCACCACCCTGCGCAACGGCTACCTGGACCAGACCCGCTTCCTGTCCCTGTCGCCCCGCGAATACTGGGTGCGCGGCCTGGAAACCCGCTTCGCCCAAGGCTTCGACCTCGGCAACACCAGCCACGAAGTCGGCGTGGGCTATCGCTATATCAACGAAGCCGGCCACGAGATGCGCTACACCACGCCGATTGCGGCCAACCAGCAAATTCCGAGCACCAGCAGCAAGAACGACCGCGACACCCGTGGCAGTACCGAAGCCAACGCGTTCTTCATCGACGACCGGATTGATATTGGCAAGTGGACCATCACCCCGGGCGTGCGCTACGAAATGATCAAATCCCGGCAGGTCGACCACATCAACAACCTCGACAACAAAGGCAGCTACAACACCGCGCTGCCAGCGTTGAACGTGCTCTATCACCTGACCGACAGCTGGAACCTCTACGCCAACACCGAAGGCTCGTTCGGCAGCGTGCAGTACAGCCAGATGGCCAAGCGCGTGCCCAAAGGTGAAGTCAAACCGGAAAAAGCCCGCACCTGGGAAATCGGCACGCGCTACGACGACGGCACCTTGCGGGCGGAACTCGGCGCGTTCCTGATCAACTTCGACAACCAGTACGAAAGCAACCAGACCGATGACTCGGTGATCGCACGCGGCCAAACCCGCCACCAAGGCATCGAATCCAGCTTCAACTATGCCCTCGACGGTCTGAGCCCGGCGCTGGCGGGTTTTGATGTGTACGCCAGCTACGCCTACATCGACGCGACCATCCGCGAAGACGGCCCGAACAAAGGCAACCGCGTACCCTTCTCGTCCAAGCACAAAGGCACCCTGGGCGTGGGTTACACCGAAGGTCGCTGGAAACTCAATGTGGACAGCAGCTACCAGAGCAGCCAGTTCGCCGACAACGCCAATACCGAGCAGGAAAATGCTGAAGGCAATACCGGACGTATCCCTGGCTACATGCTGTTCAGCAGCCGTGCCGCGTACGACTTTGGCCCGCAACTGTCAGACTTGAACGTCGCGGTCGGTGTGAAAAACATCTTCAACAAGCAGTATTTCACCCGCTCGTTCGACGACAACAACAAGGGCAAGTACGTCGGTGAACCGCGCACGGTGTACGTGCAGACTTCCATCGCCTTCTAACCCTCGCCACTTTAACTGCCCGCCAGGCAGCTCGGGGTCGCCGCGACCAGTGCGTCGATGGCGCACCGGGTCTTGGCCGGCATGTGCGGTGCGGTCGGCCAAATCACGTGGATCGGCGAAGGCTGTTCACGGTAGCCCGGCAACACCGCCTCCAGCCTCCCGCGCAGTACGTAATGCGCGATCAACCAACTCGGCAACCAGGCCAGGCCAACGCCCGCGATGGCGGCATCGGCCACGGCCTGGAGGTCGTCCAGCACCAACGGCGAAACCACTCTCGAACGATGCGGGGTGTTGGTTCTGTAGGCGATGCCGCGATGGCCTGCCAGATCATCGATAGATTCAATTCGTCCTACGCGCTGCAGGTACGCCGGTGACGCCGCCAGGCCCACCGATTGTTCGCCCAGCCGGCGCGCACTCAGGCGGTCGGTGTCGGGCAGCGGGCCGATCCGCACGGCGAGGTCAAAGCCTTCCTGCACCAGATCGATCATGCGGTCGGCAAAACTGATCTCGATCTCCAACTCCGGGTAAACATCCATCAGCCCCCACAACGCAGGCGCCGCATAGTGATGCCCGAATGCCAGTGGCACGCTTGCCCTCAAGCGTCCGCGCGGCTGCTGGCGCCCGCTTTCCAGCACCGATTCGGCCGCCTCGAGTTCCGCCACTGCACGTAGGCAATGCTCGTAGTACGCCTGCCCATCCTCGGTCAGATGCTGACGCCGGGTAGAACGCTGCAACAAGCGTGTGCCCAAGCGGGCTTCCAGCCGCGCCAGACCTTTGCCGACGGCCGAGCGCGTGAGGTTCAGGCGTTCGGCCGCCTCGGTCAGGTTGCCGCTTTCCACCACTTGCAGAAAGAGCTCAACGCCATCAAAACGTGGGATAGACATGCTTGAATTGTCGCTCCTGATTCCCGTATTGACGGAAAACTTATCACGAATAACGAACTGAGTTCCCCTGAAAATAGCATCACTTCACTCTTCCCAGGAGAATTCCATGCCCGCCGCCACGTTATCGGCCACTCAACCAACCCACACCGCCAGGAACGGCCTCGCTTTAACCGCCGTCTGCCTGGTGGCCCTGATGTTCGGCCTGGAGATTTCCAGCGTGCCGATCATCCTGCCCACCCTCGAACAACAATTGGGCACCGGCTTCCAGGACGCCCAATGGATCATGAACGCCTACACCCTGGCATGCACCAGCGTGTTGATGGCAGCCGGTACCCTGGCCGATTGCTTTGGTCGGCGGCGCATGTTGGTGCTGTGCCTGTGGCTGTTTGGCCTGGCCTCGCTGGCGTGTGGCCTGGCTGACGACGCCTCCACGCTGATCGCGGCACGTTTCGTACAGGGCGTGGGCGCCGGGGCGATGATGATCTGTCAGTTCGCGATTCTGTCGCACCAGTTCCGCGAGCCAGCGGCGCGCGCACGGGCCTTTGCGGTATGGGGCGTGATCGCGGGTGTGGGGTTGGGCTTCGGGCCGATGGTCGGGGCGTTGATCCTGGCGGTGGCGGACTGGCGCTGGGTGTTTCTCGTACACGTGCCGCTGACCTTGCTGACGCTAGGATTGCTGCACATCAGCGTGCAAGAATCCCGCGACCCGGCCGGAAACCGCCTCGATATCGCCGGCATGTTGACCCTGACGTTGTCGGTGTTTTCGCTGGTGTACTTCATCACCCAGGGCAGCGAATACGGTTTCGGCACACCGGCCATGCTCGGTTGGGCGGGCTTGGCGTTGGTCGGCCTGATGCTGTTCATATTTATCGAGAGGCGCAGCGCCCACCCGATGTTTGATTTCTCGGTGTTTCGCATCCGCCGCTTCAACGGTGCGCTGATGGGTTCCATCGGCATGAACTTCAGCTTCTGGCCGTTCATGATTTACCTGCCGCTCTACTTCCAGGCTGGCCTGGGCTACGACACCCTGACCACCGGCGGCGCCCTGCTCGCCTACACCTTGCCGACCTTGCTGGTGCCGCCACTGGCCGAACGCCTGGCCCTGCGCTACGGCGCCGAACGCATCATCCCCCAGGGGCTGGGCCTGATGGGCGTAGGCTTCTTGAGCATGGCCGCCGTCAACCTTGCCGCACGACCCAGCATCGTGCTGGTGCTGATCAGTTGCGTGATGGCCGGCGTGGGCCTGGCGCTGACCAACTCGCCGACCACCAACACCACCACCGGCTCCGTGTCGGCAGACCGCGCGGGAATGGCCTCGGGCATCGACCTCAGTGCGCGGTTGATTACCCTGGCGCTCAACATTGCGTTGATGGGGTTGGTATTGCTACTGGGGATCAGCGATCAACTGGCCGCACTCTTGCCCGCCAGTACGCTGACGCAGTGGCCGGCCATCAGCCAGAACATTGCAGCGGGCAAGCTCACCGCCTCAAGCGTACTTGCGGCCACCGACGCCCAGGCGGCGCTGCGTCAGGGCGCTGGCTGGGCGATGCTCTTCGCAGGGGCGGGCGCCGCCGGGCTGGCAGTGTTGAGCCGGTATTTTTTCCGACGTCTGGGGTAAACGAAAACGGGCCTGCATTTGCAGGCCCGTTTTATGGGGGGGATGAAAGAACTGTCAGCTATCAGCTGTTAAATACGGCACGTTCTTTTTCCAGAAACTCCTGTTCAAGCTCATCTTCATTGACTTTGGTATCCGACAAACTTTTACCGGCAGCGCGTGGCTTGCCTTGCAGTCGGCCAAACAGATGTTCCAACGCGTGGTCCAGCTTGGTCGCCGCACCGTCGATCGCCTGTTCCAGGGTATCGGCCTTGTGCAGTACCGAGAGCGGCTGATGGCCCTTTGGCCGTGCTTCCAGACGGCAGCTCAAATCATGGGGACCGGGCTTGTCGCCGTTCTCATCGCGCAGGTAGACCTCAACGCGGGTCAGGTCTTCTTCGTATCGTTCGAGCGTGCTCTCAATGGTAGTACGTACCCACTCCTCCAGTCGGATGCTGCTTTCAATATGGTTATCGCTATTGACTTGGATTTGCATAGTTCTTCCCTTATTTCAGCTAGCTCGCGGGAGGTCACAACTGCAACACCGATGCGGTGAAACCATGACCTCCTGACTACACAATTGAGCAGTCAGCGAAACAATTCAACCCCTTTGCAAAGATAAATCCCACATTACAAATTAACCCTGACTACAAGCAAAAACGCTGTTAGGGTGGGGAGTTAGTTACAACTTATTCCACCCTGCGCCCCTCACAATTGCCCCTCGCCCAACGGGTGCAATCCGCGAAAAATCCCTGCCTCCTCCACCAGCCAGTCATGCACCGCCCGCACGCCCGGATGGTTCAGCGCGCCCGGCGCATACAGCAGCACGTAACGTTTATGGTTGGGCACCGCCAGGCCGAACGGCACGATCAAGGTGCCGCGTTCCAGCTCATCGTTGAGCAAGGTGCGGCGTGCGATGGCCACGCCCATGCCGGCGATGGCGGCTTCGATGGTCAGGTGGTTGCGGTTGAACGTGTGGCCGCGGCGCACATCGGCTTCGTGATAACCGATGGCATTCAGGTAAAACTCCCACTCGGCGTATTCATAACTCCCACGCCAGGCGGTGATGTCGTGCAGCAGCGGGAAATGCACCAGGTCGGCCGGGCCATGCAACGGCGGGCGCCCGCGCAGCAGGCTTGGCGCGCACACCGGGAAAATCTGCTCATCCAGCAGGGCTGTGGATAACAGGCCGGGGTAGCTGCCGTCGTTCAGGTCGATAGCCAGGTCGAAGTCGCCCTCATGCAAGGCGATGCTGCTGTCTTCGGCGACCATGCGCAGCTGAATGTCCGGGAACCGTTGCTGCAAGCGCGGCAGACGCGGGGTCAGCCATTTGCCCAGGAACGACGGGATCGACCGCAGGCGCAAGGTGCCGCTGATCATTCCTGCGTCCAGCCGCTGCAATTCCGCATCGATGCTGCCGTAGGCCTCCCCCACCGTCGCCGCCAGCCGTTGCCCCTCGGCGCTGAGCTCTACCCCGCGTGCACGGCGATGGAACAGCCGAAACCCCAAACGCTCCTCCAGCTGGCGAATCTGCTGGCTCACCGCCCCCGGTGTGATGTGCAGTTCTTCGGCGCAACGGGTGAACGACAAGTGTCGTGCCGCGCAGGAAAACACGTGCAGCCAGACATAAGTCTGGCCATGGAGGGGACGGGTCATAGGGTTTAGTCCTGCTAAAGGGTGTCTTAGGATAATTCGTTGGTCATTGCTGATCCAGAGGCTCAGTATCGCGCCAACTCCGCTCGGCCGACAAAAAATGGCAGCGATTACCTTCCATTGCTTGTAAGGCTTTAGCATGGCTATCAGTGTTTTTGATCTATTCAAGGTGGGCATCGGCCCGTCCAGCTCCCACACCGTTGGCCCGATGCGTGCGGCGGCGACCTTCGCCCAGGCACTGCTCGACCACCATCTGCTGAGCGACACCCGCCGCGTCGAAGTGCGCCTGTACGGCTCACTGTCCGCCACAGGTATCGGCCATGCCACCGACCGCGCCTGTGTGATGGGCTTGATGGGCGAGTGGCCCGATCGCGTCGATCCCACGTCGATCAATGCACGTATCCAGCACCTGCGCGAGTCCGGTCGACTGCTGCTCGCAGGCCAACAGGAAATTGCCTTCAACTGGCAAAGTGATCTCCTGCTGCTGGACGAAAGCCTGCCCTACCACCCCAACGCCATGTCCCTGCACGCCTATGGCGACAACGGCCTGTTGAGCGAACAAACCTACTACTCGGTGGGCGGCGGTTTCATTATCGAAGCGGCTGAGGCCGAATCGGGCCTTGCGCCGACCAGCGATGTGCAATTGCCCTACGACTTTTCCAGCGCCGTCGAACTGCTGGCGCTGTGCAACAAGCACGGCCTGCGGGTTTCCGAGCTGATGATGGCCAACGAACGCGCATGGCGAAGCGATGAGCAGATCCGCAGCGGCCTGCTGCATATCTGGTCGGTGATGCGCGAATGCGTGGAACAAGGGCTGCGCGATGAAGGCATCTTGCCAGGCGGCCTGGATGTTCCGCGCCGAGCGGCGAAATTGCACCGCAGCCTGTTGGAAATCGGCAAACCGAATGTGATCACGTCGACCTTGTCGGCGATGGAATGGGTCAACCTGTTCGCCCTCGCCGTCAACGAAGAAAACGCCGCCGGCGGGCGCATGGTCACCGCGCCGACCAATGGCGCGGCGGGGATCATCCCGGCGGTGCTGCATTACTACATGAAGTTCAATGCCGATGCGTCCGACGACGACGTGGTGAATTTCTTCCTGGCGGCCGCCGCTGTCGGCATTTTGTGCAAGAAAAACGCCTCGATCTCCGGCGCCGAAGTCGGCTGCCAGGGCGAAGTCGGTTCAGCCTGCGCCATGGCCGCGGCCGGCTTGGCCGATGTCCTCGGCGCCACGCCCGAACAGCTGGAAAACGCTGCCGAGATCGGCCTGGAACACAACCTTGGCCTGACCTGCGACCCCGTCGGCGGGCTGGTCCAGGTGCCGTGCATCGAACGCAATGCGATTGCCGCCGTCAAGGCGATCAACGCCACGCAGATGGCCCTGCGCGGCGACGGCAAACACTTCATTTCCCTCGACCGGGTGATCCGCACCATGCGCGATACCGGCGCCGATATGCATGACAAATACAAAGAAACTTCACGGGGCGGCCTGGCCGTGAGCTGGGTGGAATGCTGAGGAGCATTCCCTGACCGTCCCAACGTGAGCCCGCGCAAAAATAATAACGAGGCAATAACGATGACCGATGTACGTACACCTGCTGCCGAAAATCCTGTAATTGAAACAACCGTGAGCAAAGGCTGGACCAAACACGACACCACCTGGATGCTCGGCCTCTACGGCACCGCCATCGGTGCCGGCACGCTGTTCCTGCCGATCAACGCCGGCGTGGGCGGCTTCTGGCCGCTGATCGTGCTGGCGTTGCTGGCTTTCCCGATGACTTTCTTCGCCCACCGTGGGCTGACGCGCTTTGTGCTGTCGGGCAAATCCGGCGACATCACCGAAGTGGTCGAAGAACATTTCGGCGTCGGCGCGGGCAAGCTGATCACCCTGCTGTATTTCTTTGCGATCTTCCCGATCCTGCTGGTGTACAGCGTGGCGCTGACCAACACGCTGAGCAGCTTCATGGAACACCAACTGCACATGGCCCCGCCGCCCCGGGCGATCCTGTCGCTGGTGCTGATCCTCGGCCTGATGGCGATTGTGCGTTGCGGCCAGGGCGTGATCGTCAAGGCCATGAGCGTGCTGGTGTATCCGTTCGTCGCCGCCCTGTTGTTGCTGGCATTCAGCCTGATCCCCAACTGGAACGGCGCATTCTTCGCCTCAGCCAGTGAGGGCATGCCCCTGCCGCTGTTCTTCAAGACCCTGTGGCTGGCGATTCCGGTGATGGTGTTTTCCTTCAACCACTCGCCGATCATCTCCGCGTTCGCCGTCGACCAGAAACGCGTGTATGGCCCGCAGGCCGAGCGCAAAAGCAGCGGCATCCTCGCCACCGCCCACGGCATGATGGTGCTGACGGTGATGTTCTTCTGCTTTAGCTGCGTGCTGGCCCTGTCGCCGGCCGACCTGGCGGCCGCCAAGGCGCAGAACATCTCGATCCTGTCGTACCTGGCCAACCACTTCCAGACCCCGGTGATCGCCTATGCCGCGCCGTTGATCGCGCTGGTGGCCATCACCAAATCGTTCCTCGGCCACTACATCGGCGCCAGCGAAGGTTTTCAAGGTTTGATCGTCAAATCATTGCGCGGGCGTAACCGTTCGATGTCGGCCAAATGGCTGGAACGCAGCACCGCGCTGTTCATGGTGCTGACCTGCTGGGCCGTGGCCACCTTCAACCCGAGCATCCTGGGCATGATCGAAACCATGGGCGGGCCGATCATCGCGTGCCTGCTGTTCCTGATGCCGATGTATGCGATTCGCCGCGTGCCATCGCTGCGCCAGTATTCGGGCCAGGTGTCGAATGTGTTTGTGGTCGTACTCGGCCTGATTGCGCTGTCTGCGATCGTTTTCTCGGTACTGCCCTGAAACAACGCACACACCTGAAGAACAACACTGACTCCATGTGGTAGCGGGCTTGCTCGCCAATGCGGTGGATCAGCCAATGAATACCGGGTTGATCCACCGCATTCGCGCTCCCACATGGAGGTCTCATTGCCAGGGGGATCGCTGTACGGCACGGCGCTTGCTGTACAGATCACAAGGGAAATGGCCGGTGGTCAGGAGATGCGAACTAATCCCGACACCGGTCGTCAATGACTGCATGTTCTTATCAGGCGGTACGCACCATGGACAATCCTTTTCAGATCATCACTGACACCTTCACACCGGAATACCGCGTCAACCTGAGCATCCAGCGGCTGGATGGCAGCATCATGCTCACCCTCTCCAACGAGGCGGGCGTGGTGGCCAAGCGCATGATCAGCGCCGAACAACGCAACGATCCACAGCGCCTTAAACGCCTGGTGCAAAGCATCCAATTCGGCATCGCCATCGAGCAGGGCCACAGCGCCATGGAGATCCTGGCGGTGATGACGGATGGCGATCACAAACTGTTGCAGCGACCACCCAGCCGCGCCCTGCCCTTCAGCGTCGGGCTTTAAAGCTCACCCTTCTCGGTCTCCAGGCTCGCCTCGCCCTTGCGACGCGGGCCTTCGACTTTCACCGAAGGGAACGCCGACGAGGCGTAGCGCACCACCAGAATCGAGAAGGCCAACAGCAGAATCCCACCGCACAGGTAGATGATGCCTACGTCTGGCGGGTTGTGGTGGGACACGTTGGAGATCAACAGGCGCGTCAGCGCGGTGATCGCCACGTAGATCAGGAAGCGCACGGGCATGTGGTTGGTCTTGAAGTAAATCCCGACCATCGCGCCCAATTCCAGGTAGATGAACAGCAGCAAGATGTCATCGATCTTGATATGCCCGTTCTCCAGCATCCCCAGAAATTCCATCACCGCCGCCCAGGCCGTCACCGCACCAATGGCGAACAACGCCAGGTAGTGGAACGACTCCACAAACAGATTACCCAGGGATTCCGCCAGCCCATGCACGTTCTGGCGCAGCCTTTCGGCCCAGTTGATTTTCACGATGATGCTTCCTTAGGTCGGTTCGACCGGATAATGCGGGTTGGACGTGACGGTTGTTCTGCATGCAGAAAAAAGGCCAGCGGCGTGTATAAGATGATGGCGGGGTGACATGAGGCACGCTTAACCTGTATTTACGGGCTACATTAAAAAACTGCTACCCAAACCCCACGGTTTGGCTTACCCTTTTAGCTGTATATAAATACAGTAGTCGCAAAAGACAACTATCGTGAAGGCATGTGAGGTGGTGAATGGCCGTCGAAGTGGTATACCGCAGCAGCCGAGATCTGGAGCGTTTGTTCATGGATAAAGCCGAAGCTGACCGTCATGACAAGATGCTTGAACTCGCTGAGTTGCTCGCAGAAGTGTTGCAAAAAGCCGTGCCGTCGTTGAGCGAGCAGCAGGTTGAGGAAGCCGGGATCTACATGGCGAAGAACCGCGATGTGTTTGCCAAGGCGTTCAAGAGCCAACCGGATGCACTGTCCGAGTTGCTGAACCCGGCGGCGGAATAAAGCCCGAATTGAACAGGCCCTGAATCATTGATTCAGGGCCTTTTTAATATCTGGCTAGCGGTACAGCAGGCGTTCGGCCAGTTCGTCCGCCACCCTGGCGGGGGAGCGTTTTTCGGCTTGGGCGTGGGCGTAGATTTCCGTCAGGCGGGTGCCAATGTTCGACAGGTGCGCGGTGATGGTGGGCAGTTCGGCGCCACGGTGCTTGAGGGCGACGTAGATCAGGCCGCCGGAGTTGATCACGTAGTCGGGGGCGTAGAGGATGCCCCGTGCCTCCAGCTGATCGGCGTTGTCCAGGTGGGTCAGTTGCGCGCTGGCGGAACCGGCGACGGCGGCGCAGCGCAGTTGGCCGACGCTCTGGCGGTTGAATACGGCGCCCAGGCCGCAGGGGGCCAGGATGTCGCAGGGGGTGCTGAGCAATGCATCGTTGGCGATGGGGTGCGCGCCCAATTGCTCCATGGCCAACTGCACCTTGCCATGGTCGATGTCGCTCACCAGCAGCTCGGCACCCGCGGCGTGCAGTTGCTCGGCCAGCGCGTAACCGACGTTGCCCAGGCCCTGCACGGCCACCCGCAGGCCTTCGAGGTTGTCACTGCCCAGGCGCGCCATGGCGGTGGCGCGGATACCGGTGAATACGCCCATGGCAGTATGGGACGAAGGGTCGCCCGCCGCCGTGGTGCTGGTGACGAAACGGGTGTGCTGGGCGATGCAGTCCATGTCGGCCACCGAGGTGCCACTGTCGATGGCGGTGATGAAGCGCCCGTCGAGTTTTTCGAGGCAGCGGCCAAAGGCTTCAAACAACGCGGCGCGGCTTTCCACGTGCACTGGGCGGACAATCACCGCCGTGCCGCCGCCCACCGGCAAGCCAGCCAGGGCGGCCTTGTAGCTCATGCCTTGGGCCAGGCGCGCGGCATCCGCCACGGCACTTTCGTCGTCGGGGTAGGAGAGGTAGCGACAGCCACCCAGGGCGGGCCCGAGACGGCTGTTGTGGATGGCGATGACCGCCTTCAGCCCGGTAACCGGGTCGACGCTCAAGTGCAGCGATTCAAGGCGGGTGCTGTGCATGAGAGCAAACATCGTCAAGCTCCCGAATCACTTCTGGTAGTGGCCCAAGTATAGGCTTGCGGTGGAAAACTGCCGGAATACGCTGGAATAAGCCGCCCGATTTTGCAGGTCGCGCGACATAAGCAAGTGGGATATTTCTCAAGCCACTGGACGAAAATTCCCAGCAAGGCTAAAACGGGGACATCCGCCGGAGAATGCAATGAATCCCCGCAAAGCCTTTTTCGCCTGCCTGGAACGCTCCCCCCCTGCGCTGTTTGAAGCGGCGCTGTGGATTGCCGCCGAGCACGACCCCACGGTGCAGCCGTTGGTGATCCTGCAAGAGCTGACGTTGTTGCAACAGCAAGTCAGCGTAGGCATGCCCATGCTGCCGGCGGATGAACTGGGCCAGCCGCTGCTGCGCCGCTTGAACGACCTGGGCTTCGCCCAGGACGACTTCACCCCGCTACGCCCCGCCGCGGCCTTGCTGGACAAAGTCTTGCAACGCAAACGCGGGCAGCCGCTGGCCATGGGGTTGATCGCGCTGGAGCTGGCGCGACGCCTGCACATCCCGATGGTCGGCGTGAATTTCCCCGGACACTTCCTGCTGCGGGTACCCGGCGCCGATCACCTGCTGGACCCCTGCGGCGGCCGGCGCCTGTACCCCAACGATTGCCGCGAACTGCTGCAACGCCAATACGGCCCCAACCTCAAGTTGCAGGCCGACCACCTGCACAGCGCCGACCCACGTTCGATCCTGCAACGCCTGTCACGCAACCTGCGCCAACTGCACCTGGCCAATGACGCGCCGCTGGCCGCCCTGGTGGATGCCGAACGTGTACTGGAACTGGGCAATGCCAGCGCCGCCGATTACCTGGCGCGGGCCAGTTTGTATCAGCGCCTGGATTGCCCGAACGCCGAGCGTTTTGATCTGGAGCACGCGTTGATGCTCAGTGAGGACCCGATCCAACGCCTGCGCTTGACCGAGCGATTGGGCCATTTGCCGCCTAACTCAGTGGTGCACTGAGCATCAAGAAGCTGCGGCGCATCAGTGATTGGCCGGCGCTTTTAGAATGTCGCCATGCAACGGACTCACAGGCCCACTTGAGCCCGGTGATCTCACTTGGATGATCAAGAGCGCCGCCATCACCGCCGGAATCGCACAGAAGAAGAAAATCTGCTGCACCGGGATATGCATCGCCAACAACAGGCTGCCGAACAGCGGCCCCAGGATCGAGCCAAACCGACCCACACCCAACGCCCACCCCGTGCCAGTGGCGCGCACGTGGGCCGGGTAGAAGTTGCTGGCGAAAGCGTTAAGCGTCAGTTGCCCGCCGATAATGCAGAACCCGGCGGCAAACACGCACGCCACCAGGTAGCGCGGATTGTCGTGATTCAAGCCCAGCAGGATCGTGCACAGCGCGGCCGCCGCCAATACCCCGGACAACAGGCGCACTTTGCTTTTCAGGCGGTCGGCGAACCAGGCCATGCCGATGGCGCCAAGGGTGCCGGCAAACAGGAACATCGAGGTCACCAGGTTGGCTTGCTTGAGGGCCAGCCCACTTTCCAGCAGCAGCGACGGCAACCAACTGATCATGAAATACAACAGGATCAGGCTGACAAAAAACGTTGCCCAGATCAGCAGCGTCGGGCGCGCATAGCCGTTGCGGAACAGCTCCACTACCGTCAATTGGCCGCCCTGCGCCTGCGGGCTGTCTGCCGCAGCCGCCAGCGGCGCTTGCCAGCCGGGCACCATGTGCGTGCTGACGTCGTGCAAACGCGCATACGGCGGCGCATCCCGCAGCAAGCGCGGCAGCGACTCCGGCAGCAACCACACGAGGAACGGGAACAGCAGCAACGGCGTCACGCCACCGGCAAGAAACACCGCCTGCCAGCCGAAGCCGTCGATAAACCCGGCGGCCACAAAACCACCCGCCGCACCGCCGAACGAAAAGCCGCACGCAGCCAACGTCACCATCAAGGTGCGCAGGCGCGGTGGCGAGTAATCCGACATCAACGCCATGGCGCTCGGCATGGCGCCGCCCATGCCGATGCCGCAGATAAAGCGTGCCGCCATCAAGCTGGTCAGTGAGTGGGCGAACACCATCAGCAGCGTGAGGCTGGCGTAGATCAGCACGCAGCCGAGCAGGATGCGGCGCACGCCAAAGCGGTCCGCCAGCGGCGTGACCAGCAGCGAGCCCAACGTCAGCCCCAGCAGGTTGGCGCTGAACACCGGGCCGAAGGCCGCTTTTTCCAGCCCCCAATCCTTGGCCAGCGCTGGCACCAC
This sequence comes from Pseudomonas sp. FP2335, assembly GCF_030687535.1. Classification (NCBI taxonomy): domain Bacteria; kingdom Pseudomonadati; phylum Pseudomonadota; class Gammaproteobacteria; order Pseudomonadales; family Pseudomonadaceae; genus Pseudomonas; species Pseudomonas sp. FP2335. Next base: position 1,197,064 of record NZ_CP117437.1, on the reverse strand, counting down.
GTAACCCAGGACCTGGGCGTCGTAGCCATCGGTCACCAGCAACAGCGCCAGCAACAGAAGAATCAACCACTGATAGCGCGACACCGGACGGGCGTCGAGTGCCGCGCGAAAGCTGGCAATCTGATTGTGCATCGCAAGGTACCTATTATTTTCATAAGGATGACGCTGATCAAACTGTGGGAGCTGGCTTGCCTGCGATGGCGGTGCGTCAGGCAACTCATCTGGCACGGGTGCTCCGCTATCGCAGGCAAGCCAGCTGCCACATGTGTATTTAGGGGGTGTCAGGTTGATTGGCAGGGTGCGCCTGAATAAAGGCCGGATGCTGCGCGGCCAACGCCGCCACCCGGCCGATACGCGGATACGCCGCCAACGGCACCTTGAAGCGCTCCGCCGCATACAGCTGCGGAATCAGAAACGCATCCGCCATGCCTGGCTGCTCCCCAAAGCAAAACCCTGTGTCGCCAATCAACTGTTCCACCGCGCCCAGGCCCTGGCTGATCCAATGGCCGATCCATTCCAGCAGTTGCGCTTCGTCATGCCCCCACTGGCGCAACAGGTTCTGGGTGCTGGAGTTGTGCAACGGATGAATATCGCAGCCAATGATCGACGCCACCGCGCGTTCGTGGGCGCGGGTTGCCAGGTCCTTGGAAAGCAGCGGCGCCTGTGGATAACGTTCGTCGAGGTACTCGATGATCGCCGGTGACTGGATCAACAGCTCGCCGTCATCGGTGCGCAGGGCAGGCACGCGGCCCTGCGGGTTGATCGCCAGGTACTCGGGCTGGCGGTTCGCGCCACCGGCCGGCACCAGCAGGTTGACCGGCACCGCACGAAAATCCAGGCCCTTGAGCGCCAGGGCGATGCGCACCCGGTACGACGCGGTGGAGCGGTAGTAGGTATAGAGTTCCATCGCCCTGCCCTCTTAACGTGCGGCGACTACCGTGCCACGGCACTCGCCGAAGCCGATGGAGGCAAACCCTTCGCGGTTGCAGCGGGCGCGCAGGATGATTTCGTCACCGTCTTCAAGAAACTTGCGCACTTCGCCGGAAGGCAACTCGACCACCTTTTTACCGCCCTCGGTCATTTCCAGCAGGCTGCCAAACTGGCCTTCCTGCGGCCCGGACAAGGTGCCCGAACCAAACAGGTCACCGGGCTGCAATTGGCAACCGTTGACGCTGTGATGCGCCACCAACTGGGCGACGGTCCAGTACATATGCAAGCTGTTGCTCAGGGCCAGGCGCTGGGCCGGCAGGTTCTGCTCGCGCATGGCGGCGGTGGTCAGCAGCACTTCCAGTTCGATGTCCAGCGCACCCGCCGCCTGGTCGCGTTTATCCAGCAGGTACGGCAGCGGTTGCGGGTCGCCTTCAGGACGCGCCGGTTGTGCCTTGCGGAACGGCGCCAGGGCTTCGGCGGTGACGACCCACGGCGAGACGGTGGTGATGAAGCTTTTCGACAGGAATGGCCCCAGCGGCTGGTATTCCCAGGCCTGGATGTCCCGCGCCGACCAGTCGTTGAGCAGGCAGAAACCGGCGATATGCTCGGCCGCGTCGCCAATCGCAATCGAGTCGCCCATGGCATTGCCCTGGCCAATCCAGATGCCCAGCTCCAGCTCGTAGTCCAGGCGTGCGCAGGGGCCGAAGCTCGGTTCGGTCTGGCCGGCCGGCAGCGTCTGGCCTTTGGGGCGGCGCACGTCCGTACCGGACGGGCGAACGGTCGAGGCGCGACCGTGGTAGCCAATCGGCACGTACTTGTAGTTGGGCAGCAATGGGTTATCCGGACGGAACAGTTTGCCAACGTTCTGCGCGTGCTCGATGCCGACGTAGAAGTCGGTGTAATCGCTGATTTTCGCTGGCAGGTGCATCTGGCAATCGGCGGCGCGATGCAGCACCTGGGCCTCTCGCGCTTGCAGCGGGCTGCCTTCGGCGAGCAGTTCCAGCAGGCGCTCGCGCAGGGCCACGCGCGGGCCGCGACCCAGTGCGAAAAAGTCGTTCAACTGGCCACCGGCCGTGGCTTCGACGGCACGCCGGGCTTCGCCTTCGAACGCGTCGATGGCCGCGTGCAGGTCCAGGATCGCGTCGCCTATCGCCACGCCACTGCGCGGCGCCGAGCCGTTGTGGCTGAAGATGCCCAGGGGCAGGTTTTGCAATGGGAAATCGGCGTGACCGTTGGCGGAGGCTACCCAGCTGCGGGTCGTGGTGGGCTGAGTCATGGGTTATCTCCGGTTCGGGTTGAAGGTGACGGGCAGCGAGGCCCAGCACGCGTCATAAGAGGGTTGCAGTTGCGGGCAGTCCAGGGCGAATTGGGTCGGGCGCAGCACTTGGCTGGTCTCGAACATGAAGGCCATGGTGTTATCGATCTTGTGCGGCGCCAGCTCGACGTTGATCGCCTTGGTGCAGGTTTCGCCGTCCGGGCCGTGGGCGCTCATGCAGCTGTGCAGCGACGCGCCGCCGGGCAGGAAGCCTTCGGCCTTGGCGTCGTAGGCCCCCTGGATCAGGCCCATGTATTCGTTCATCAGGTTGCGATGGAACCACGGCGGCCGGAAGGTGTTCTCGGCCACCATCCAGCGCGGCGGGAAGATCACGAAGTCGAGGTTGGCCAGGCCGTGCACACTGGTGGGCGAGGTCAACACGGTGAAGATCGACGGGTCGGGGTGATCGAAGCTGACGGTGCCGATGGTGTTGAAACGGCGCAGGTCGTATTTGTACGGCACATTGTTGCCGTGCCAGGCGACCACATTGAGCGGCGAGTGGTCGAGCTCACAGCCCCACAGTTCGCCGAGGAATTTCTGCACCAGGGTGGTCGGTTGCTGCAGGTTCTCGTAATGCGCGACCGGCGTGAGGAAGTCACGCGGGTTAGCCAGGCCATTGCTGCCGATGGGGCCGAGGTCCGGCAAGCGCAGGGGGGCGCCATGGTTCTCGGCGACGTAGCCGCGGGCTTGGGCATCCAGCAGTTCGACGCGGAATTTCAGGCCGCGTGGCAGTACGGCAATCTCCAGCGGCTCAACGTCCAGCACGCCCAGCTCGGTGGCGATGCGCAGGCGGCCCTGCTCGGGGACGATCAGCAGTTCGCCATCGGCATTGAAGAACACCCGTTCCATCGAGCGGTTGGCGCAATAGTTGTAAATGCTGATGCCTGCGGGTTTTTCCGACCCGGAGTTGGCGACCATGCCGACAAGGCCGTCGATAAAGTCCGTCGGTTCAGCGGGAATATCCAACGGGTTCCAACGCAACCGGTTTGGCGTCACCGCGCCCAGCGGTCCGCCGGCGAGCTGGCGCTCCAACTTGACGAACGCCGGGTGATTGGCCGACGGCTGGATGCGGTACAGCCAGGTACGCCGGGCTTCGCTGCGCACCATGGTGAAGGCCGTACCGGAGAAGAGTTCGGTGTACAGCCCGTAGGGCGCTTTTTGCGGGGAGTTCTGGCCGACCGGCAATGCGCCGGGCAGGGCTTCGCTGGCGAATTCATTGCCGAAGCCCGAGAGGTATTCGAGGTTCATGGATCATCCTCTGTACGGAAGTTGTTTTTATCGTAATCCAGTTACGCATAACGTAATTTGATCACTATCGACCGTCAAGCTATAAAGACGCCCATTCATCTCTCGGATTCCCGCTCCCCCATGGAAAAGCCCCGCGACACAGGCAAACAGAAAGTCCGCTCGGCCGAAGTGGGCACCGACATCCTCAAGGCCCTGGCCGAACTGTCGCCGGCCACGTCGCTGTCGCGCCTGGCCGAGCATGTGCAAATGCCGGCCAGCAAGGTGCATCGTTATCTTCAGGCGTTGATCGCCTCGGGGTTTGCCGAACAGAACACCGCCACCAACCATTACGGTCTCGGCCGCGAAGCGTTGCGCGTGGGCCTGGCGGCGCTGGGCAGCATGGACGTGTTGAAAGTCGGCGCCCTGCCCCTGGCGGAACTGCGCGATGAGCTGAATGAAACCTGCTTCCTGGCGGTATGGGGCAACCAGGGCGCGACCGTGGTGCATATCGAACCGGCAGTGCGTGCGGTGACGGTGGTGACGCAATTGGGCTCGGTGTTGCCGCTGCTCAGTTCGTCCACCGGCTTGGTATTCAGCGCCTTCCTGCCCTCGCGGGAAACCGTGGAGTTGCGTGAACGGGAGATCCAGGCCGGTATCGCCCACGCCCTGGCCGACGATCAGGCCTACGCGACCACGTGTGAACAGATCCGTGCCCGTGGCCTGCACTTTGTGCATGGCTTGCTGATGCCGGGTGTGGATGCACTGTCGGCGCCGGTGTTCAACGCCGTCGGGCAAGTGGCGGCGGTGATGACCGTGGTCGGTCCCACCTCGCTGTTCCACGCCGATGAAGACGGCCCGGCGGCGCAGCACTTGCTGGCCGCGACCCGGGCCGTGAGTTGGCGCATGGGTTATCAGCCCTGAGTCACCAGTTGGCCAGGGTCAGCGCGACGCGGTTTTCCAGGGCTTTGATCTGCGCGCCACTGGCCAGGTAGTTGTTGCTGATCATCGAGAACACCAAGCGGCGCCCGTGGGCGTCGGTGATGTAGCCACCCAACGAAGAGACGCCGACCATGGAGCCAGTCTTGGCGTGCAGGTTATCTGCCGCCGGGGTCTTGCGCAGGCGCCAGCGCAGGCTGCCGCCGGTCATGCGATCGCGGTTGCCGGCAATCGGCAGCGCGTTGTACCAGGCGTCGAACCAGGGCTGTTTGCTTGCGACCAGCAACAGGTCGGTGAGGGTTTGCGAAGACACCAGGTTCAGCCGCGACAGGCCCGAGCCGTCAACCTGCCTCAACATCGTCGTATCCAGCCCCTGGCGCTGCATGAAGCCCGCCACCGCCACCACGCCTGCCGACGCTGTCCCGCTATTCGACGCTTTGCGGCCCATGGCCTTGAGCAAGGCTTCGGACATATTGTTGTTCGACAGCTTGAGCAGCGGCGTAATCAATTCTTGCAACGGCGCCGACTGGTGCTCGGCCAACACGTTCGCCGTGGCCGGGCTTGCGCCGCCCATCACGCGACGGCCGAGCACGGTGATGCCCTGCTGCGCCAGCGCCTGCTCGAACAGGTTGGCGACCAATTGCGTCGGTTCCCAGACACTGAGCAGTTGCTTGCTCTGTTTACCCGGCGCCAGCGCACCGCTGAGCTGCAGCAGGTTGGTGCCGTGGCGACGGTTGATGCCATAGCTGTTGCCTGGCCCGCTGACCGCGCGATTGCTCAGTTGCAGGTAGTCGGTGGGAGGGAAGATCTCCACGCCCACCGGCTGGCCGACCCGCACCGGCGCCTTGGCCGTGACCAGCACGGTGCCTGCATCAAAATCCGCATTGGGTGACACGGTCAGCGCCGAAATCTGCGCGCCGTAGTAGGTGCTTTCGTCATCGTGGGACCAGTCGACCCCCAAGCGCTCGGCATCAAACCAGCTGTCGTCGAACACCAGGTCGCCCTGCACCTGGCGGATGCCCTGGCTGGCCAATTGCGCGGCCAGGGCCTGATAGTCGGCCCATTGCAGGGTCGGGTCGCCCAGGCCGCGCAGGTAGAGATTGCCGCCCAGGCGCTCGCCCTGCCGGGTGCCATTGCTCAACAGTTGCGTGGCAAAACGGTATTGCGGGCCCAGCACATCCATCGCCGCCGCCGTGGTCAACAACTTGAGGTTGGAGGCCGGCACCAGACGCGTGCGTGGGTTGTGCTGATAGAGCATGTTGCCACTGCGGGCATCACGCACCGTCAGCGACACCGTGGCGCCGTGCAGCGCCGGGTCGGCCAGGAGTTGGTCGAGGGAAGTGGTTTGCGAAACGCTGGCGCAACCGCTGAGTAACAACAGAAGTGCGCTGGTGTAGATCAACTTTCCAAATGGCATCAGTAAGGTGTTTCCGCGAAAAATCAGTGCGGCCACGCTACCAGCTCGCTTCCCTTGTGGCGAGGGAGCCTGCTGCCGTCAGGTCGCGCAGCGGCCCCGGCACTTTGCTTGGAAAGACGAGGACTGCTGCGCAAAGCGCCTTTGCCACAGGGGCCAGGTTTAGAACGCCAACGTGCTGGACACCGACACCTGCCGCGCATCGCCAATCGACACAAACAGGCGGCTGGCCGCCGAGCTGTAGTAGGTGCGGTCGAACAGGTTCTTCACGTTGAGCTGGAACTTGACCTTCTGCCCGTCGATCTTGGTGTCGTAGGTGGCAAACGCGTCCGCCACGGTGTAGCCCGGCAAGGTGAAGTCGTTGGCCGCGTCACCCGCGCGCTCGCCGACGTAGCGTGCACCTGTGCCCACGCGCAACTGGTCGCCACCGAAAATGCTGCCGAAGTCGTAGGCCACCGACAGCGAGCCGGTGTGCTTGGCGACGTTTTGCAGGCGGTTGCCTTCCAGGGTCGGATCTTTGTCCTTGGTGTCCCTGGCGTCGGTATAGGCGTAGCTGCCGATCAGGCTCCATTGGTCGGTCAACTGGCCGCTGGCGTCCAGTTCCAGGCCACGGGAGCGCACCTGGCCAGCCAGGCTATAGATGGTGCTTCCCGCCACTTCCGACGACACCAGCACGTTGCGCTTGTCGATATTGAACAGCGCCGCACTGGCGGTGATGCGCCCAGGAATGTCGAGCTTGGCCCCCAGTTCCCACGACTTGGATCGCTCTGGCGTCAGGTCCCCGGTCAAGGTGCTGCCATCGGCCAGGGCGGCGATGGTGGAGTTGGGCTTGAACGACTCGGTGTAGCTGCCATAGAACGACAACTCATCGGTGTAGCGATACACCAGGCCCGCACGCGGTACCCAGGCCTGGCCATTGCCGTTGGTGTTGGCCTTGAACGGCACGCCTTTGCCGGCGTACTGGTCGTACATCTGGTAGCGCGCACCGGCGACGAAGATCCACTGGTCGGTGAGGTGGATCGCGTCCTGGAAGAACAGCGAGTCGCTGCGCAGCAGGTCGGTCTGGGCGCTGTCGGCGGCGCTGACGTTAGTGCCCGCGACTTCATTGCCGTAGACCGGGTTGTAGTAGTTGAACGAGCCACGCGAGTTCTGGCGGATCAGGTCGGCGCGGTAGATCTTGCGATACTCGTCGTCCATGCCGAACACCAGGTCGTTCTGCAGGCCAAACACGTTGACCTTGCCTTCGAGGCTGGCGGTGGTGAAGCGGTCGGTGGTGATCGCGCCTTTGGTGCCGTCCATCCTGCGCGTCAGTGCGCCGTTGGTAGCCACGGCGCTGACGCGTACCTGGCTGGCGTCGTAGGTTTCGCGGTTCCAGCTGTAGCCGAAGTGGGCCTTCCAGTCGTCGTTGAGGTCGTGGTCGGCTTCAAAGCGGTACAGGTCGGAACGGCCTTCCATATTGTTGAAGGGCTCATCCAGCCGGCGGGTGGACGGAATGTCCAGCGGGTGGTTGGACTTGTCGATGGCGGTGCCGCGGTCGAACGGCGAGAGAAACTCGCGGTGCTCGTAGGCGAACAGCAACTTGGTGTTGTCGCCGTACCAGGCCAGGGACGGCGCCACCAGCGTCTCGCGGTGGGTGCCGAAGTTGCGCCAGTAGTCTTCGTCTTCATGGTCGACGATCAGCCGATAGGCCAGGCCGCTGTCGCCAATCGGGCCGGTGGTGTCGAGGCTGCCGCCGCTGCCATTCTTGCCGTCGCCAAAGGTGGAGCCACGCACGGTCAGGGCGGTGGACTGCACCAGTTCCGGTTTTTTGCTGACGATGTTGACCACGCCGCCCGGGTCCTGGATGCCGTACAGCAACGACGCCGGGCCCTTGAGCACTTCGACGCGCTCGGCGGTGGCGTTCAGCGCCCGACCCTGCACCACGGGCATGCCGTCGCGCATGATCGAGCCGTTACGGTTATCGCCAAAACCGCGCAGCATCACCGCGTCCTGGGTGCTGGCCAGCGTGTTGGCCTGGGTGATGCCGCTGATATTGCCGAGGGCGTCATCCAGGTTGCGTGGGGTCTGGTCGCGTAGCACTTGGGCGGGGACGACGTTGACGGTTTGCGGGGTTTCCAGGAGCAGGCCGCGCGAGCGCATCACCGAGCTGGTGGGCGGCGGCTGGTAGCTGGTGCTGTCCTGGGTCTGCTGGCCGACGCCGCTGATGGTGGTGGCGCCGAGGTTGACTGCGCCTTCGGTCGGCGCGGGTTCCAGGGCCAGGGTGCGGGCGTCGATCTGGCGGAAGGTGAAACCGGAGTGGCCGAGCAGGCGTTGCAGGGCCTGGGGCGCGCTCATCTGCCCGTTGACCGCCGGGGCGCTGAGACCGTAGGGCGCTTCATCGGTGTAGATCACGCTGATCCCGGTGACCCGGCTGAAATCGCTCAAGGCCTGGGGCAGCGGCTTGGCTGCCAGGGCAAAGTTGAACTGGGCGTTTTGTTGTTCCTGCGCCTGCGCCACGGCCAGGGGCAGCAACGCCAACCCCGAGACCGCCAATACCGAGGCTCCCAGCCACTGTTTAACCCAACCGCCCGCCGTCAACTTCATGCTGTGAGAACCCGTGTAGAAAACGCTGTTAATGCGAATTGATCGCAGTTTCAAGCACTACACGTATGGGCCGCCGGTTTACCTCACCTTACTTTGCAAAATATTTTGTTTATTGCGCCTGAATGCGAAAACCCATGCGCGGGAAATGCACATGCACGGTGCCAGCACGTTCGTCGCTGCGGCGCAGGATCAGTTCTTCGCGCCCGGTAAACAGCAACTCACCAGCAACCGGATCGGTGCCGTAGTCGGTGGCACTGATGCTCACCTGCTGGCCCGGGGTGAAACCGTTCAAGTCTTCGAACACTTCATCCGGCAGAGGGGCTGGCGTGGCGTTGCGGCAAACCTCCAAGGCCTGCTCGGCGCTCATCTGGTTGGAGGTGCCATGGCCGAAGCCCAACACGCGGTCCAGCCAGGCGGCAACAGGCGGGTAAGCGTCCACCAGCGGCGATGTCACCGAGGAGCCTTTGAGGAACCACAACGGGTGGGCCAGGGCGAAGTCGGCAATGGAGGGCTCGCCGAACAGGAAATCCCCGGCTTGGTGCTTCAATTGCTGATCGATGCGACTGACAATCGCCGGCCATTGGTGCAGGGCCTGGTCCAATTGCACACGTGCCGCCGTGCCGCCGCTGAACAGTTTGCCGCGGTCGGCTACCAGCACTTGGAGCATCTGCGGCGGCACCTTGGCGAACTTGACCGCCAGGGACTCAGGTTGGAACACCAGCGCCACGGCATGGGAAAACACCACCGAATCGGCCCAGGCGGCGAAGCCTTGGGTGACCAGTTCCAAGCCTTGGGGAAACAGCGCGGGAGCGGCTTTTTCCTGCTCCAGGCGGCGGGCGATCAAGGCGGTGTCACAGTAGATATCGGCGCCCACTTGCAGCACCGGAGTCTTGCGATAGCCACCGGTGAGCGCGGTGAAATCCGGCTTGGGCATGACTGGCGGGATCAGCACCGAATGCCAAGACAAGCCTTTGAAGCCCAACAACAGACGGGCTTTTTCGGCGAAGGGGGATTGGGGGTAGTGGTGAAGAATAAGCTCAGACATGCCGGACTCCGCTCCAGAAGTGAGCCGCTAGCTTAGCCTGCAAAATCCTGGTTGGGGGCGATGGGAACCCATCAGTCAAATCAATGAGCCACTGGCCGCCAGGCATTCCTTGGCGCTTTTCTTCAGCTTCTTGATCAACCGTTCCTGACGCAGCGCCTCGGCCTTGCTTGCACATTGCTCGGTGTACACCAGTGCCACGGCCGGGCTGGACAGGAAAAAGCGTGCGCCCTTGCCGCTCTGGTGCATGGCAAAACGGCGCAGCGGGTCATTGCTGATGCCGCAATACAGCGAGCCGTTGGCGGCGCGCACCAGGTAGACAAACCAGGGTTTGGGTTCAGGCGTGTTCACAGATGGATTCGGCAAGGCAAAGAGGCGCCAAGCTTATCAACGACTGGCCTGGAATGCCTTCAAACCGCGCAATGCCTGGGCACGCACTGCGTTTTTCACCAACGGTGTCCAGCCCAACAACAAGCCCTTGGTGCCCAACGCCTGACGCGACCAGCGCCACAGGTCGAAGCTGTCGTGGTGTTCGCAGATCTTGCCGTCGCGAAACACAAAGCGTGCCTGGATATCGTTGACCACCGTGTTGCCGGTGGCGCTGAACAGGTAGGTCGCCACCCAATGCGCGCCGCCACTGCGTTCGTCGCTACGCACATTGTCGAAGGTCAGGGAAAAGTCCTTGGCACGGGTGGTGAGCATGCGCCACATGTCACCGGCATCGCGCCCGTGCAGTTCGCCGAAGGCCGGGTCGCTGAACACCACGTCATCGGTGTAGCAAGCGGCCATGGCTTCGGCGTCCAGGCGTTGGAATGCCGCATAGAAGTGGGTGATAAGGGCGGTGTGGGCTTCACTCATGGGCAGGCTCCTTGATTATCGGCAGGTGAGCTGCACGATAATCCGCGATGCTGGGGAAAGCCATGGGCATTCGCCAACCGAATGAGTGATGCACGGAGTGTTACAGGTAGACGATGTCCAAGGTGGCGCTGCCATCGATCAGGATTTCTTCGGCGACAGGAAGTTCCCGCTTGTCAGTGATGGTCGTTGCAACCACCACATCCGTCGTAAACATTTGCATGGGCAGTGGAACCGCACCAACCCCCGCTGCGCCCGTCAGGGAACGCATCCAGCTCGGCTGCCAGATCGTGCCGTCTGGCGCATCCATCCAGGTTTGACCATCGATGGACTCGATGACTGCGCGGGGAATATCGTCAGCGAGTGCGTTCAGCATTTTCAGTCGGTACCAGCCGATTTTCTTGTTGCCGGAGGTCAGTCCCAAGCCGTAGTTGGGCAGCCCGATGTCAGATTCTGCGGAAGTGCCTGCACGGTTGTCTGTGCCCTTGATAGCAACCAATGTCGCGGCTTCACAATTGATCGCCAATTGCAGGACCGCTTCCGGGAGCGGGGTCGGCGCGTTACCCAGGTCCTGAACCGATATTTTCCCATGGTCCACAACCCCACCCGCTGAGAGCGTTGGGGTACAGGCCGACGGAGTGATGGTCCCGGAGACGCTCAAGTCCACGCTAGACGCGGCATACACAGGGGAAATGGCAGACAGCACGATGGCCGCAGCCATTAGACTCAAAGACTGTTTCATATAAAGTTGCTCACACTAACAACCTGCATAACAGGTTAATTTGTCGGACTAGAGGATTAGTGTCATCGCCCTATATAGCAATAACACCCACCCACTCTAATCCCGACACCAAACTTCCCAAATACAAGTATTACGAATACGGCAAACTTCCAACCTATCTGAATACAACTAACACTTGCGCGATCAAGAACGCGATCAACTCTTTGGCACCATGCCACTCTCTCGAGCATAGGCGTACAAATCCACATCGGTGGAAATGCACAGGCGTAACATCGCCGTACTTTTCTGCTTGCTGATCGTCGATATGCTGCGATTGACTTGCGCGGCAATCTGGCTGACGGTCATGCCGCTGGCCAACATGCGTACAACCTCACGCTCTTTGCCGGATAACTGGGGCGGCTGATCACTGCTGGCACCCGCCATATCCAATTGGGTACGCAAGCACTCGCTGACAAATGTGCGCCCATGGATCACTGCCTTCAGGGCCAACGGCAGCTCGCTCGCAGAGGCGCTCTTGGCCACAATGGCGCGGGCTCCGTGGCTGAAAGCAGCCCTGAGCGTGGCCACGTTGGCGAACATGGTCACCAGAATCACCGGCAGCGTCGGATGCTGGCGCTGTAGCAGTCCCAGCAAGCCAAAACCGTCTGCCTGTTGGTCACCGGGCATGGCAAAGTCGGTCACAATCACATCGCATGGCGTAGTCGCCATCAATGCCAGGAGCTGGTCGGGACCATTGGCTTCCCCAACGACCTTGAACACGCCGCTGGCCTCGATGACCACTTTTTGACCAACACGAACAATGGGGTGATCGTCGGCAATCATTATCCGAAACATCGTGCTATCCATGATGGCAATTTGAGTTTTTTCAAAATACCTCGACACGCTTGTTACAACAACACTTGGAAACAATCCGATTTCCGGTGCGCCCTTTATTTATGCGGCGAAAACTTATGCCTACAGCATAAAAAGAATTGGAGTACAGAAACAACCTACACGACAGAAAGGAAACCTCCTTCTTATTTATGTAGGACGCTACAGATTGGCCAAGTAAGACAGATACCGTTCGATTTCTTGCTCGAACCGTTCCAGCAGGGGTTTATTGGCCGCGATACCACTGCGCCGGACCCGCTCGATCAAGCGGATTGCACGTTGCTCCAGACCGGTATCGCCTAAAAAAGCTACCCCGCCCACCAGCCGGTGCAGATGCTCGACGGTCAGCTTGACGTCCAAGGCTTCGCGCGCCTGCCCAAGCGCGGTGAGGTCATCGTGCGCTTCCTGGAGCAAGCAGAACAACAAGGGCTCCACCACCTCCCAAAAGCCAAAACTGGCAATAAGGCTGGCGCGCGTCGGCAACCAGCCATGCATACGTGCCAAATTGGCCGCATGCCTTGTTGGGTGTACACGGGACTCGGGGTCGGGCAACCAATACAGCAGCGCTTCACGCAATTGCTCAAGGGTGACGGGTTTGAGCATCCAGTCATCCATGCCGCAGTCAACGCAACGGCGCATCTGCTCGGCATCCAGGCCGGCCGTCATGGCGATCACTGGCAGACGTGCGGTTCCAGCCCGGTTCTCACGACGGCGCAGCTCCCGTGTCAGGGCATAGCCATCCATCCCAGGCATACGGCAGTCACTGATCAGCAGATGAAAAGGTCGTGCGGCCAATGCATCAAGGGCCGCTTGCCCGTCACCGACGGTTTGGTGCGCCACACCCAGCGTGCTCAAGAAAGAGCCGATCAACAAACGATAGGCCCGGTGATCGTCTGCCAGTAACACCCGCACCTTCTGCCAATGGACAGGCGGGGACACTGACGGGGGAAAGCATTGCGGACTACAGCCAGCAGTCGGATCCTGCATAGCTACCTCGTGCAAAACGATCAGCGCGTCAGCCCAGCAAGGGACGACGATTGCCGACCTGTCGGTCGACCTCACTCGATTTTTTCGCGCAAGGGCCTTTACAGCCATTCAAATGAGTGAATAGCCATTATTTAAGTGCGCAGAAAGTATCCGAGCGGGTAGATGATGGCGATACAACAACTACGACAACGCAGAATTTCCTACAGACACAAAGAGGCCTTCCAACGCGCCAGCAACACCGGCGAGCACTATCGTAATAGTTGCATTCACCCTCGCAGGCCCCACCGCTAAAGTCGCCGTCGCTCGGGCTCAAGAAGGCGCGAGGGGGCTTAAAACAACCACACTGCCACTCCCTCAGCGCACCGCCTAGAGCTCCCTGTCCCTTAAAAACGCCTAGGAGCCCCATTCAATGAAAGCTTCACTCGCCACGCTGGTGGCTGCCGTCCTGCTGGGCGGTACGTCTTGCGTACTGGCCGCCAGCAACGTGGATCTGACCGTCAAGGGAAGTATCACGCCAAGTGCCTGCGTACCCAACTTGACCCAAGGGGGCACCGTGGACTACGGGAAGATTCCCGCCAAGGACCTGTCGGTCGACACCCCTACCGAGTTCGCCCCCGCCACACTTCAACTGAGCATCGCCTGTGAGGCCCCGACTCTGTTTGCCCTGAACGCCAAGGACAACCGTTTTGGCTCGTCACTCTTCCCTAACCTCACGTGGTACTACGGCCTGGGCTACGTCAACGGTACCCAGAAGTTAGGCAGCTACTCCCTTGACTTGCTCAACCCTGTCGCGGACTCCGACGTGTTCCCGATCCACTCCTTCGATCAAGGCCAGAGCTGGTCGAAATTCGCGGGGGGCATGATGAGGCACACCTACTGGAACTCATTCAGTGATACCCCAGGTGTCGGTGGCCCTTACTTTCCCAAAGCGCTGCGCGCAGTCACGGCCGACCTGCAGATCATCACCTTCGTCGCGCCCAGCAAAGATCTGCCCTTAAGGGAAGAAGTGCCCCTGGACGGCAGCGCTTCACTGGACCTGTTGTACCTCTGACTCTCCCCCAACCGCCCACTCACAAGGACTTGTGCCCATGGAAAGAACCCCCTCGGTCGCCTTCGCCATTCTGCTGGCGGCCTGCTCACCCGGCGTGTTTGCCGCCAGCAGCCAGGACTTGAGCGTCACCGGGATCATCACCCCGGCGTCGTGCACGCCTGTGCTGTCCGGCGGTGGCGTGATCGACCACGGCAAGCTGACGGCCAAGGATCTGCACCCGGACTTCCCGACCAGCCTGCAAGCCGGGGAAATGCAGCTACAGGTGCAGTGTGAGGGGGCGACGTTTTTCACCCTGACCACCGTCGACAACCGCGCCGGCAGCTCGGCGATCAACCCGGCACACCATGGGCTGGGCATCATCAACGACGACCAGAAACTCGGCAGCGTGGCGTTTGGCGTGTTCGACCCGGTGGCCGATAGCGTGCCGGTGCAAACCATCCTGTCCCGCGACAACGGCGCCAGTTGGCGTCCGTCCTCGTACCTGGGGCATGCGGCCCTGACCTCGTTCGCCCCGCCTGCAGGCCCTTACACCCCGATGGCCCTGCAAACCCTCAACGCACGTTTGCGGGCATTCACCGTGATCGTGCCCGCCAGCGACCTGACCCTGCTCGACGAAGTGCCCATCGATGGTCAGGCCACGCTGCAACTCAAGTACTGGTAACGCCTTCTTTTCATCTCAACCTGGAGCCTCACCATGAACACCGTACTCAAATCCGTCGCCGTCGCCCTGCTGGCCGCCAGTAGCGCCACTGCGTTTGCTGCGTCCAGTGTCGACCTGACGGTCAAGGGCCTGATCACCCCAAGCGCCTGCACGCCGGCACTGTCCAACGGCGGGACCGTGGACTACGGCAAGATCTCGGCCAAGGACCTGAACATCGATCAGATGACCCCACTTGCCGAACAATCCCTGCAGCTCACCGTCACCTGTGACGCGGCGACGTTGATGGCCCTCGACGCCGACGACAACCGCGCCGGGTCGAACCACGGCAACGACATGATGGAATTCGGCCTGGGTTTGATCAACGACACCGAAAAACTCGGCGCCATGACCCTGCGACTGCTTTCGCCTGTAGCTGATGGCGTTGCAGTCAAAGCCATTGGTTCCGAGGACGGCGGTGTCACCTGGTTCACTGAGCGCTACCTGATGCCCGAGAACCTGATCTCGGTCGCCAACACCAGCGCCGATGCACCGATCCCGGTCCAGGTGCTGACCTCGGAAATGCGTGTCGGCCCCAAGATCGCTCCGGCCAGTGGCTTGACCCTGACCAACGAAGCCGCCATCGACGGCTCGGTGACCGTCACCGTGCGCTACCTGTAACCCCTGAAGCGCGCGACGACAGCCCCCTCCTGTCGTCGTCGCGCCTTGCCCCCTGAACCAGGCAACCGGTGAACCTCCTCCATGAAGCACGTTTCTTCACGCCTTCTTGCCCTGTTTTATCTGCTCAGCGTCGGCTCGTCGGTGCTGGCAGCGTCCAGTACCGAACTGAACGTCACGGGCTTGATCACGCCCAGTGCCTGCGCCCCCACATTATCGGCCAACGGCATTGTCGACCATGGAAGGGTACCGGCACGCAGCCTCAACCAATACGAGTACAGCGCCCTGCCGACCCAGGTCCTGGAACTGGCGGTCAGTTGCAACGAACCGGTGCTGTTCGTGTTGGTGGGCATGGACAACCGCGCCGATTCATCCCTGGGCCCAGGTTTCTACTACGGCCTAGGCACCAACATCCACGCCCCGACCGAACGACTGGGCACTGTGTCCCTGGTGTTTCGCGAGGTGATGGGCGATGGCGAGCGCGTGCTGGTGCTGGCGTCCAGCAACCAGGGCCTGACCTGGTTTCCGGAATCCAACGCCTACCCGAACAACTACATGGGCTTTGCCCATCCCGGCACGCTGGTGCCGGAGCCGCACCGGCTGCTGACGGCCACATTGCAAGTCAACACGTCCATCAACGCCGCCGCCTATTTGACCCTCAAGCAGGAGGTGCCCCTGGACGGGTCCATCGTGCTTGACCTGAGGTATCTGTAGCCATGAATCCCCTACCCTTTTTTACCCGACTGTTCACGTACCTGCGCTACGCCGGCATTTACCTCGCCTCACTCGCCCTGGCATGCGGCGCGCCTGCACTGGTACTGGCCGATGGCATGGTGCCCGACACCTCGGTGGTGATCGTCAACGAGGCCGATGGCGAAGCCTCGGTGACGGTCACCAACACCGACGACAAACTGGCCCTGTTGCACGTGACCCTGGAAGACATCCCCGAGGACAAGGCTTCGCTGCTGTTCGTCACGCCCCCCCTGGCAAGGGTCGAGCCGGCCAAGAGCCAACTGATCCGGTTCATCCTGCAATCAGCCGAGCCGCTGACGACCCAGCGCTTGAAGCGGGTGATTTTCGAAGGCATGCCCCAGGGGCGTTCCGCCGCGCAGGCCGGGCATGCGCGAGTGGGCGTCACCGTGCGCCAGAACCTACCCGTGATTCTGCATCCCAAGGGCCTGGCGCCCAACCGCACACCCTGGACCGGCTTGGAATGGCGCTTGAGCAGCGACCAACTGAGCGTCAGCAACCCGACGCCCTACGTGGTACGCCTGGCCCAGGAATTGAAGCTGTTGCCCGGTGGCGGTTCGGCGTTGTTGCCGCGCACGTACGTGCTGCCGGGTGAAACCCTGAAGGTGACGGCCAGCGGCAGCGGTGCGAACCGTGTGCAGTTGCAGCCGGCCACGGTCTACGGCTTTGCCGTGGCGCCCTACGAAGCACCGATCACCCTATAAAAAAGAGTGGCCTGCCAACGCCACCATCAGGCCTGACTCACCACAGAGTGAGCGGGCCGCCAACTGTTGAGTACGACCTTGTGAGCACAGCAATGACTGACCGCGACGGCGGCGCCGTGCCTGGCGTTTCACCACGCCCGGCACCTTATATTCTGGCGGGGCTGGCCCTGGCGTTGGGCAGTGCACTGCCCATGGGAGAGGCACTGGCCCATGACGACCTGATCGCCGGCTCCTTCGACCCCCAAACCCTGTCGAGACGCGGCATCGACCCGGAACTGGCCAACCTGTTGCTCGAGGCACCGCGCTTTGCCGCAGGCCGGCACGCCGTCAACCTGAACGTCAACGGCCAGCGCCGTGGCCGGGTGGATGTGACCTTCGAGCCACAGGGTGGCTTGTGTTTCAACCGCACACTGCTGGATGCCGCAAACCTGATCGTGCCCGATGACGACGGCGCCCCGACCTGCCATCGCTTTACCGAACGCTTCCCGCAGACCGTGATCGAGCAAGACCCCGCCAGCCTGAGCCTGGCTTTGGTGGTACCGACCGACGCCGTGCGCCCTGCGCAACAGGACATCTCCGGCTACCAGACCGGCGGCTTCGCTGGCCTGCTCAACTACGACCTGACGGGGCTGTACAACGAGTTCGGCGCCGACACCAGCCGCTTCGGCTCGGCCAATACCGAGGTGGGTTTCAACGCCGGTGATTGGATCGTACGCAGCCGCCAGGTAAAAACCTGGCAAGACAGCCGCTCGCGCACCACGCACCTGGACGCCTACGCCCAACGCACCTTCGCCGAGCAGCAGACGGTGTTGCAAGCGGGTCAGATCAGCCTCTACAACCCGGTACTGGCCGGCACACAGATCACCGGTGCCCAGGTACTGACCGAAACGGCGCTGCAGGACCAGAACCAAGGCGCAACCATTACCGGTATCGCCAACAGCCCGGCCCAGGTGGAGGTACGCCAGAACGGCGCACTGATCCACTCAACCGTGGTACCCGCCGGCCCATTCGCCCTGACCGACGTGCGACGCTTGAACAGCCGCGCCGACGTGGAAGTCACGGTCAAGGAAACCACCGGCGAGGAGCGCCGCTTCACCGTGCCCGCTGGCATGCTCGGCCTGGGCTTGCCGGCACCAGGCTATTCGGTGGCCGCCGGCCGCGTGCGCCAGATCGGCGACAGCGACGGCAAGGAGCCCTGGGTGGTCAGTGCCGGCTGGAGCGGCACGGTGCACCCGCAAGTCAGCGTGGGCGGTGGGGGGCTGATGGCCGATGCGTATCGTGCCGTTGGCGTGAACCTGGGTTGGCTACCCTGGCAGGACAGCCAGTTGCAGTTCACCACCCAGGCCGCCGAGGCCAGCCGTGAGGGGCGTGATCGCGGGGTACAGACCGACCTTTCCTGGTCTCAGCGCCTGAACGACAGTTGGTCGCTGAGTACCAGCGGCTCGTGGCGCTCCCAGGGCTATCGCGACCTGGAAGACTCCACCTACGTCGGCAACAGCCGCGACCAGCAGCGTTCGCGTTACCGCGACCAGCAAAGTTTCACCGCGTCCTGGGCGCATCCAGCACTGGGGGCGTTCAGTGCCGGCGTCTCGCGCACGGCGTCGTACAACGGTGAGAGCAGCAGCCGTGCGCTCGCCTCCTGGGGCCGCAGTTTTGGCCGGGTGTCCGTGTCGGCGAGCGCTGAGTGGCAAGTGGGGGGGCGCCAGCAGAACGACAACAGCGTCTACCTGAACCTGAGTGTGCCGCTGGGCGAAAGCCGTCGAGGACGTGCCTGGGCTCGCCACACTGGCGGTGAACATCGACTGGGCGCCGGGGTAAGCGAACAACTCAACGACCAACTCAGCTACCGGGTGGGGGTGGAACGCGACAGTCGCGACCGCGAAGTGGAGTCGTCGCTCGGCGTATCGGCCTTGCCGTGGTACAGCCAGTTGGACTTCAACTACACCCGCTCCGACAACGAGCGCTCCAGCTACCAAGGCGGCGCCCGTGGCGGCGTGGTGGTGCATGGCGACGGCGTGACCTTCTCGCCCTACCCGGTGCGCGAGACCTTCGCCGTGATGTCGGTGGGCGAGATGGCCGGGGTCAAGGTCAGCACCCCTAGTGGCCCAGTCTGGACCGATTGGCAAGGCCAGGCCGTGGTGCCGCAGCTCAACGCCTATGGCCGCAGTCCGGTGGAAGTGCAGACCCGCTCGCTGCCGCGCAACGCCGATATCCACAACGGTCTGGCGATGATCTCCGCCGGCCGCGGAGCGGTGGACAAGGTGCAATTTGGTGTGGCCCTCACGCGCCGCGCACTGCTCAACGTCACCACCGACAGCGGCCAGCCGCTGCCACGGGGCGCCACCGTCAGTACCGCCGAGGGTGAGTTCGTCACCCTGGTGCAGGAAGGCAGCCAAGTGTTCCTGCCCGATGTGCTGGACCCGCGCCCGCTCTGGGTCAAGCCGCCGGGACAGCCCCGCTGCCGCCTGGAGTTCCAACTGCCGGAAGACGCCGACCCCGAGGTGTATTTCGAAACCGCACCGGCCCGGTGCCGCCCGTCATGAGGAGTCCTGTCATGGGCCTGAAACACCTGCTGTATCCCCTGGCTCTGTTGACGAGTGCCGGCGCCTGGGGGGCGGACGAATGCCAACTCAACCTCAGCCAGGCAGAGCTGGACTTCGGCCTGATGAACCGCGCCACGGCCGTGACCCCGGCGGCGGAGCGATGGCTGGGGGAGCGGCAGATCAGCCTCACGCTGAACTGCCCGCACCCCAGCGATCTGAGCCTGTTCTATCGAGGGCCCGGCGCCGGGCCCGAACGGTTCCGCTTTACCGAGCGCGGCACTTACGGTTTGCGGGTCAGCGATGCGGTGCTGGATGGTCAGGCGGTGGAGCTTGGCCAGATTGCGGGCCCGGGCCAGGCGCCCTCCACGACCGGCGCGCAACTGCCTTGGCCGCCGGACCATGGCGTCGTGCCGATGCGGGGTGGCGTCGTGGTAACAGGGCGCAACCTGTCGTTGCAGATCGACGCCAGCGCCTGGGCCAGCGAGGCGGCCACACAGGTGCGCGACGCCGTGACCTGGGACACCGCCGGGCTGTTCGAGGCCCTCGCCGCCGGGCGTTCACGGGAGCTGCGGCTATTGGCACACTTCGCACCTGCGGCTTGTACCCCCACCTTGTCCAATGGCGGCCATGTGGAACTGGGCAAGCTGTCGGTCAGCGACCTGAGCATGGACAAAGACACCGTCCTGGCGCCAAGGGCGCTGTCGCTCAGTGTCATCTGCGATGGGCCCACGGCATTCGCCGTACGCATGCAGGACAACCGCCAGGGCTCCGCCACCGGCATCGCCGATGAAAGCGCCTACGGGCTGGGCCTGGACGCCCGGCAGCAGAAAATCGGGCGTTACCGGCTGCTGTTCGATCCGAGCCGGATCACGGCCGACAGCTTAGGCCCGGTTTTTTCCACCGATTCCGCCAGCGGTGGCCTGCCCTGGAGCAGTGCCAGCGCGCGCATCGCGGCAGTCGGTGCCAATCGCTACCTAGGCTTCAGCGCCACCTCCGGCAGTACCAGCGGCCCCAGCGCGATTCAGAACCTCAATGCGACGCTGAGCCTGGAGGCCGTGATTGCCCCCCTGGGCTCGCTGGACCTGGGCAATGAGGTCCGGCTGGACGGCTCAGGCACCCTCGAAATCATCTATCTATAGGAACGCGACATGAAACCCTTGCTGATCGCCCTCGCTGTCTTTACCTGGGTCAACACAGCCCAGGCCGCTTCCGGTATTGACCTCAATGTCACCGGCCTGGTCACCCCCAGTGCCTGTGAACCGAGCCTGCCCAATGGCGGCCTGTACGACCTGGGCAAAATCGCCGCCCGCGAGCTAACGCTCGACGCACCTACCGTTCTACCGCCCCACAGCCTGCAACTGACGATCAACTGCGAAGCCTCCACCCTATTGGCCCTGGAACCCCGGGACAATCGTCTGGGTTCCAGTTATGCCGGCGATCAGAGTTTCAAGTTCGGCCTGGGGTTGATCAATGGCGTCACCCGGTTGGGCTCCATGACATTGAGCGTCTACTCAGTGGTGGCCGACGGCGTCCAGATGCACCCCATCGGCTCCAGTGGCCCCACTTCGTGGGCACCCGCGAAGTTGCTGTCACCGCACTTTCTGACCGCATTCACGCCGACCCCGACGGTGCCGGTGCCTGCACCGATAAAGCTACTGACAGCATTCCTGTACATCGAGCCCAGCATCGCGCCGGCCAATACGCTGCCCCTGGCCGAGGAGATTCCCATCGACGGGTCCATGACCCTGACCATGAAGTACCTATAGGAGTTGAACCATGAAAATGTTGCTGATTGCAGTGGCCGGGCTTGCCTATGTCATACCCGCCCATGCCGGCTCCACCGCCGAACTGACCGTCGGCGGCCTGATCACGCCCATGGCCTGCACCCCGGTGCTGTCCGGCGGTGGCTTGATCGACTTCGGCAAGATTTCCCAGCAGGACCTCAACCAGGCCACGGGTACCCGGCTGCCACTCAAGTCCTTGACCCTGACCGTCAGTTGCAATGCCCCCGGCCGCTATGCGCTGCGCATGGCCGACAACCGAGACGGCACGGCCCACGTCAACAGCGAGATCTACTACGGCTTGGGCCTGGACAGCGCGGGCAACAAGATTGGCGTGTACTCGGTCAAATTCGACCCCAAGCAAACCGTGGCCGATGACTTGGCAGTGGCCTATGGCACAGAATCGACCACCGGCGGCGTGGCCTGGCGTACGTCCAATACCAACCCCATCGACATCGGCTCACGCAGCTTGCTGGGCTTTACCGATGTGGCGGGCAGCACCGCCGGGCCTTCGGCCATCCGGAACCTGACGAGTACCTTGACCCTGGAAGCCGTGATCAATGCCAAGCAGAACCTGGACCTGAGCGTCGAGACCCCCATGGACGGCTCCGCGACGCTGGAAGTGGTGTACCTGTAATCAGACCTTTTCGCTGGTGACGCCGACGTACTGGGCACGACCTGCCCCGCACCCTGTGACGATCGCACCGACGCCGATCACCGCGAAGACCCAACCGGTGGCTCCCCAGCCACCGGTCCAGTCATGCAGGACGCCCACCGCCAGCGGCCCCAGGGACGCCAGGGTGTAGCCGAACCCTTGGGCCATGCTCGACAGGTTGGCCGCCACATGGGAGTCCCGTGAGCGCAGCACGATCAAGGTCAGCGCCAGGCTGAAGGTGCCGCCTTGGCCCAGGCCAAGCAGAATCGCCCAGCCCCACAGCCCTTCGATGGGCGCATACAGGCAACCGAACAAACCGCCGAGGGTCAGCAGCATCACCACCACGATGGCCAGGCGCTGGTCCTTGCCACGGGTGGCCAGCCAAGGCGCGGCGAGGGAGCTGATCAACTGCACGATGATCGAACCCGACAGCGCCAACCCCGCCTCGGTGGCACTCAGGCCGCGGCCGATCAGGATGGACGGCAGCCAGCCAAACACGATGTACGCCAGGGACGATTGCAGGCCCATATACAAGGTGACTTGCCAGGCCAGCGGATCACGCAGCAACCCTTTCACGCGGTAGGCAACCCGGTGATTCCCCTGTTTGTGCCCGACCTGAGGCAGCCAGAACAACGCCGCCAACACGGCAGGTACAATCCAGAATCCCAGGCCGATATTCCAACTGTCGTCGAAATACTGGCTCAGGGGCACCGTCGCCCCCGCCGCCACCGCCGCGCCCAGGCACAGGGCCATGGTGTAGACACCCGTCATGGCCCCTGCCTGCTTGGCGAAATCTCGCTTGACGATACCGGGCAGCAACACACCGATGATGCCGATGCTGGCACCGGCCATCAGGCTGCCGGCGAACAGCCCGACTTCACCGAAGGAACTGCGCAGGAGAATGCCGGCGGCCAGCGTCAGCAAAATGCCCAGCACCACGCGCTCTGCGCCGAAACGCCGAGCCAGGAGCGGTGCCAAGGGGGCGAACAACCCCAGGCACAGCACCGGCAAAGTGGTCAGCAAGCCAGCCTTGGCCGCTGACAACCCCAGGCTGGCGGACACCTCGCTGAGCAGCGGCGCCATGCTCGACAAAGCCGGGCGCAGGTTCAACGCCACCAGGATCAACCCCAGCAGCAACAGCCATGGGCGGCTCACCTGCGGGTGGGCGTGCTGCACCACCGCATCGTCCGCTTCGGCGTCGATCAACAGTTCTTCAAGCTTGGTTTCGGAGGTCATGGATCCACTGCCAGCAGAGGGATGGTCGTTTGGATGAACAGCCCCACAGCCTATTCGGACACACCTACAAGAGCAACGCACTAGGGTTTTTAGACAGTTAAAAGCGGTTGGGAGGCGGCCACAACGCGTTCTCACGTTACGAACGCGGCACGTTCAGCGACACCAAACACGACAAAGCTGAAACGCTGAACGCGTCCTAGCCCCAAAAAAACAAACCCGGCACCAGGCCGGGTTTGTTTATTCAAGCATCGATCAATGCAAAATCTGGCTCAAGAACAACTTGGTCCGATCATTCTGCGGGTTGTCGAAGAAGTCATTCGGCGCCGCCTGTTCCACGATCTCGCCCTTGTCCATGAAGATCACGCGGTTGGCCACGGTGCGCGCAAAGCCCATTTCGTGGGTGACGCACAGCATGGTCATGCCGTCTTCCGCCAGGCCGATCATGGTGTCCAGCACCTCCTTCACCATCTCTGGGTCGAGTGCCGAGGTCGGCTCGTCGAACAGCATGATTTTCGGCTTCATGCACAAGGCACGGGCAATCGCCACGCGCTGTTGCTGGCCGCCAGACAACTGGCCCGGAAACTTGTGGGCCTGCTCCGGGATGCGCACGCGCTCCAGGTAGTGCATGGCGATTTCCTCGGCCTTGCGCTTGGGCATCTTGCGCACCCACATCGGCGCCAAGGTGCAGTTCTGCAAAATGGTCAGGTGCGGGAACAGGTTGAAGTGCTGGAACACCATGCCGACCTCGCGGCGGATCGCTTCGATCTGCTTGAGGTCGTTGGTCAGCTCCACGCCATCCACCACGATGCGGCCCTGCTGGTGTTCTTCCAGGCGGTTGAGGCAGCGGATGGTGGTGGACTTGCCCGAACCCGACGGGCCGCACAGCACAATACGCTCGCCCTGCTTGACGTTGAGGTTGATGTCTTTCAACACGTGGAACTGGCCGTACCACTTGTTGACGCCCTGCATCTGAATAATGCCTTCAGGGCTCACAGGCTGTTTGATCGCTTCGCTCATAACATCAACTCCTAACGCTTGTGGCCTGTGTCGAGCTTGTGTTCCAAATGAATGGAATAGCGCGACATACCAAAACAGAAAATCCAGAACACCAGGGCTGCGAACACGTAGCCTTCGGTGGCCATGCCCAACCATTTCGGGTCGGCGGCGGCTTGCTTGACGCTGTTGAGCAGGTCGAACAGGCCGATGATGATCACAAGGCTGGTGTCCTTGAACAGCGCGATAAACGTGTTGACGATGCCGGGAATCACCAGCTTCAGGGCTTGCGGCAGAATCACCAGGCCCATGCTGCGCCAGTAACCCAGGCCCATCGCCGCGGCCGCTTCGTATTGGCCCTTGGGAATCGCCTGCAAGCCACCGCGCACCACTTCGGCCACGTAGGCCGACTGGAACAGGATCACGCCGATCAACGCCCGCAGCAGTTTGTCGATGCCCATGCCTTCAGGCAGGAACAACGGCAGCATCACCGAAGACATGAACAGCACGGTGATCAACGGCACGCCGCGCCAGAATTCGATGAAGGTCACGCAGACCACACGAATCGCCGGCATGTTCGAACGCCGCCCCAGCGCCAGCACAATCCCCAGCGGCAACGCGCCGGCGATCCCGACGGTGGCGATCACCAGGGTCAGCATCAGGCCGCCCCATTGGCTGGTCGCCACGTTGGTCAAGCCGAAGATGCCACCGTGCAACAGGAAGTAGGCAATGATCGGGTACAGCACCAGGAAGCCCAGGCCATAGACCGCCTTGCGCGCAAAGCGCGAGATGAACAACGGCGCCACGCCGACGATGGCCAGCCACACGGTCAGGTCCACGCGCCAGCGCAGGTCGCCGGGGTAGTAGCCGTACATGAACTGCCCGAAGCGCTGCTGGATGAACACCCAGCACGCGCCTTCCTTGGTGCAATCGGCACGGGTGGTGCCAACCCAGTTGGCGTCGAGGATTGCCCAGTGCAGGATCGGCGGCACCACCAGGTAGACCAGGTAGAACGCCAGCAACGTCAGCAGGGTGTTGAGCCAACTGGAAAACAGATTGGCGCGCATCCATGCCACCGGGCCGAAGACTTTGCTCGGCGGCGGCATATCAGGTTTGAAAGTATGCGTACTCATGCAGGTTTCCTCACCGCTCGATCAGCGCAATGCGCTTGTTGTACCAGTTCATCAGCAGGGAAATGCTGATGCTGATCGCCAGGTACACGCTCATGGTGATGGCAATGACTTCGATGGCCTGGCCGGTCTGGTTGAGCACCGTGCCGGCAAACAGCGAGACCATTTCCGGGTAACCGATACCGGCGGCCAGCGACGAGTTCTTCGCCAGGTTCAGGTATTGGCTGGTCAGCGGCGGAATGATCACCCGCAGGGCCTGCGGGATGATGACTTTGCGTAGCGTCGGCCCGGGGCGCAGGCCCAGGGAGCGCGCGGCTTCGGTCTGGCCGTGGCTGACGGACTTGATGCCCGAACGCACGATCTCGGCGATAAACGCCGCGGTGTAGACCGTCAGCGCCAGGGTCAACGCCAGCAGTTCGGGAATCAGGACCCAGCCGCCGACAAAGTTGAAGCCCTGCAACTTCGGCATTTCCCAGTGCAGCGGCGCACCGAAGATCAACGCGCACAACGCCGGGATCACGATGAACAGCGCCAGGCCCGCCCAGAATTTGTGGAACGGTTCGCCGGTCGCTTCAAAGCGCTTGTTGGCCCAACGCGTCATCAGCACGATGGCCACGATGGCAACCACGATGCTCACCACAAACGGCCAGAAACCGTCGGCGGCAATCGCTGCCGGCATATTCAGGCCACGGCTGCTGACAAAGAAGGTATCGCCGAAGTTATGACTGTTGCGCGGCCCCGGCATGGTCAGGAACACCGCGAAGTACCAGAACAGGATTTGCAGCAGTGGCGGGATGTTGCGGAACACTTCCACATACACGGTCGCCAGCTTGTTGATCATCCAGTTCGGCGACAGACGCGCCACGCCGATGATGAAACCGAGCAGGGTCGCCAGGATCACGCCGATCACGGTGACCAGCAAGGTGTTGAGCAGGCCGATCACAAAGACCCGGGCATAGCTGTCCGATTCGGTGTAATCGATCAAGTGCTGCGCGATGCCGAAGCCGGCACTGCGTTCAAGAAAGTCGAAACCCGAGGTAATGCCCCGGTGCTGAAGGTTGGTCTGGGTATTGTTGAAGAGGTACCAGCCCAGCGAGACCACCGCCACAATCGTGATGATCTGGAAGAGCCACGCACGCACTTTGGGATCGCTGAAGCTGAGCTTCTGCTTTGGTGCGCCGATTTGATTTTGCATGAAGTGCCCCGGAAATAATGGAACAGAACATCACCCGGCGGTTGGCCCACCGGGTGACAGAACCATCAGCGATCAGCGCACAGGTGGTGCGTATTGAATGCCGCCGTTGTTCCACAGCGCGTTCAGGCCACGGTCGATTTCCAGCGGGGTGCTCTTGCCCAGGTTGCGCTCGAACACTTCACCGTAGTTACCGACCTGCTTGACGATCTGTACAACCCAGTCTTTCTTCACTTTCAGGTCTTTGCCGTATTCGCCGTCAGCACCGAGCAGACGCGCGACGTCCGGGTTCTTGGTGGACTTGGCTTCAGCTTCAACGTTTTTCGAAGTGATACCGGCTTCTTCAGCGTTGAGCATGGCGTAGCCAACCCAGCGCACGATGGCCAGCCACTCGTCGTCGCCGTTACGCACGACCGGGCCCAGCGGTTCTTTGGAAATGGTTTCCGGCAGAACCACGTAGTCCTTCGGCGAGGCCAGCTTGCTGCGCTGGGCGAACAGTTGGGACTTGTCCGAGGTCAGCACGTCGCAACGCCCGGATTCCAGCGACTTGGCGCTTTCATCGGAGGTGTCGAAGGTGATCGGGGTGTATTTCAGGCCGTTGCCACGGAAGTAGTCGGAAACGTTCAGCTCGGTGGTGGTACCGGCCTGGATGCAGATGGTTGCACCGTCCAGTTCCTTGGCGCTCTTCACGCCCAGCTTGTTGTTTACCAGGAAGCCGATGCCATCGTAGTAGGTGATGAAGCCCGGGAATTTCAGGCCCATACCGGCGTCACGGGAGCTGGTCATGGTGGTGTTGCGGGACAGAATGTCGACTTCGCCGGACTGAAGCGCGGTGAAACGCTCCTTGGCGTTCAACTGGCTGAATTTGACCTTGGTCGCATCGCCGAACACGGCAGCGGCAACAGCGCGGCACACGTCAGCGTCGATCCCGAGGATCTTGCCGCTGGCATCCGGCACCGAGAAACCCGGCAGGCCGTCACTCACGCCACATTGCACAAAGCCTTTCTTCTGCACGGCATCCAGGGTGGCGCCGGCTTGGGCGAAACCACTGACACCCAATACGGCCGCCGCAGTCACGATGGCCAGGGTGGATTTCAATACCTTCATTCAAACCTCCAGTTGCTCTTGTTGTGTCGGAGCTCGAACCCCACCGCACCCTTTTGAGGCGACATCGACCCGTGTTGGCTTTTTTTGGGGTCAAACGGCATGAGGCTGTCGCTGTAAGTCCAGTTGCTATCCCAGAGGCGGCTGTCACTGATAGTGTTACCGCCAAGGGAGAGACCTGACATCGGCTTCTCCATAGCAAGCGCCGTACCAGACTGCGCGCTGAGTCGTTTCAGCCCACGGTCAATAGAAAAAGATTCAACCTTGCGACATTCTCTTAACAGATCAACCTGTCGCGCACCGTTCCATCGCACCCAATCGGAGCGCGCGCACATATATGGAGCAGACATGACCGACCCCTTGATTCTTCAGCCCGCCAAGCCCGCAGACGCCTGCGTAATCTGGTTGCATGGCCTGGGTGCCGATCGCTACGACTTCCTGCCGGTGGCCGAAGCACTGCAAGAAAACCTGCCGACCACCCGTTTCGTTTTGCCCCAGGCGCCGACCCGCCCTGTCACTATCAACGGTGGCTACGAGATGCCCAGTTGGTACGACATCAAGGCCATGAGCCCGGCCCGTTCGATCAGCCTGGAAGAACTGGAAGAGTCGGCCCGGATGGTCACGGATTTGATCAAGGAGCAAAAAAGCAGCGGAATAGACGCCTCGCGGATTTTCCTCGCCGGTTTTTCCCAGGGCGGCGCAGTGGTTTTCCACACCGCGTTTACCAAATGGCAGGGAGCCTTGGGTGGTGTGATCGCCCTCTCCACGTATGCGCCGACCTTCAGCGACGAGCTGGAATTGTCCGCCAGCCAGCAACGTATTCCAGCCCTATGCCTGCACGGCCAGTACGACGACGTGGTACAGAACGCCATGGGCCGTAGCGCCTACGAGCATTTGAAGACCCGTGGTGTCACCGTGACATGGCAGGAATACCCAATGGGCCACGAAGTGTTACCCGAAGAGATCCGTGACATCGGCACCTGGCTGACCGCCCGCCTGGGTTGAACCCGGCGTTTATGTAGCCGTATGACAGACGCACTACGCCGCGCCCGTTTCTTGCATTACACTGGCCGGCGTACATTCCTTAACCAATTAATGAGATCACCGTGCTCGAAGCACTCAAGAAGATGTTCGGCAAAAGCGAGGCCGAGCCGCTCGCGCCTGTTCCCAGTGCTCCTGTCCCGACTGCCGGCAGCCGCAATGACGGTAAACAGCCAGAGCGGCCTGCGCCTGTCGCCCAGCCGACGACGCCTACGGTGACCACGCCTGAACCGGCTAAAGAAGCGGCACCGGCCCCCAAGCCTCGCCGCGAGCGCGCGCCCAAGCCGCCGGTCATTCCCTGGAAACTCGAAGACTTCGTCGTCGAACCCCAGGAAGGCAAGACCCGCTTCCACGACTTCAAACTCGCCCCGGAACTGATGCACGCCATCCAGGACCTGGGTTTCCCATACTGCACGCCGATCCAGGCACAGGTGCTGGGCTTCACCCTGGCGGGCAAAGACGCCATCGGCCGCGCCCAGACCGGCACCGGCAAGACCGCCGCGTTCCTGATCTCGATCATCACCCAGCTGCTGCAGACGCCGCCGCCGAAAGAGCGCTACATGGGTGAACCGCGCGCGCTGATCATCGCCCCGACCCGCGAGCTGGTGGTGCAGATCGCCAAGGACGCCGCCGACCTGACCAAGTACACCGGTCTCAACGTCATGACGTTCGTCGGTGGCATGGACTTCGACAAGCAGCTCAAGCACCTCGAAGCCCGTCACTGCGACATTCTGGTTGCCACCCCCGGCCGCCTGCTGGACTTCAACCAGCGCGGCGACGTGCACCTGGACATGGTCGAAGTGATGGTGCTGGACGAAGCCGACCGCATGCTCGACATGGGCTTTATCCCGCAAGTACGCCAGATCATTCGCCAGACCCCGCCGAAATCCGAGCGCCAGACCCTGCTGTTCTCCGCGACCTTTACCGAAGACGTGATGAACCTCGCCAAGCAGTGGACCACCGAGCCGTCCATCGTCGAGATCGAAGCGGAAAACGTCGCCAGCGAAAACGTCGAGCAACACATCTACGCCGTGGCCGGTGCCGACAAGTACAAGCTGCTCTACAACCTGGTCAACGACAACGGTTGGGAGCGTGTGATGGTGTTTGCCAACCGCAAGGATGAAGTGCGCCGCATCGAAGAGCGCCTGGTGCGTGATGGCGTCAACGCCGCGCAACTGTCCGGTGACGTGCCACAGCACAAGCGCATCAAGACCCTGGAAGGTTTCCGCGAAGGCAAGATCCGCGTGCTGGTGGCCACCGACGTGGCAGGCCGCGGGATTCACATTGATGGCATCAGCCACGTGATCAACTTCACCCTGCCGGAAGTGCCGGATGACTATGTGCACCGTATTGGTCGTACTGGCCGTGCGGGGGCTGCGGGTGTGTCGATCAGCTTTGCCGGGGAAGATGATTCGTACCAGTTGCCGTCGATCGAAACGTTGCTGGGGCGCAAGATCAGTTGTGAGACGCCGCCGACGCATTTGCTGCGCCCGGTAGAACGCAAACGCCCTGCTTAAGCTGAAATGCAGTAAAAAAATGTGGGAGCGGGCTTGCTCGCGAATACGGTGTATCAGTCATGCATGTATCGACTGACACTCCGCATTCGCGAGCAAGCCCGCTCCCACATTGGGTTTTGTGTTTGGCCTAAGATTTCCAGCGGTCTGCGGCGGCGTAGTCGCTACTGCGCCCTTCCACCCAGCGCGGCCCCTCACTGGTATTTTCCTTCTTCCAGAACGGCGCCCGCGTCTTCAAGTAATCCATCACGAACGCACAGGCATCAAACGCCGCCTGGCGATGAGCGCTCGCGGCTGCCACGAACACAATCGGCTCTCCCGGCTCCAACGCGCCGACGCGGTGCAGCACTTCCAGCTTGAGCAACGGCCAGCGCTGCTCGGCCTCCACGGCAATCTTGGCCAGGGCTTTCTCGGTCATGCCGGGGTAGTGCTCCAGGAACATCCCCGCCACCTCCAGGCCGTCGTTGAAGTCGCGCACGTAGCCGACAAAACTCACCACCGCACCTACGCCCACGTTGGCCGCATGCATGGCGTTGACCTCGGCGCCCGGATCGAACGCCTGGACCTGCACTCGAATGGCCATGCTCAGCCTCCGGTCACCGGCGGAAAGAACGCAACCTCATCGCCAGCCTTCAACGGCTCGTCGAGGCCACACAGCTCCTCGTTGCGCGCACACATCAGGCTGGTTTCGTTGAGCACGTCAAAACCTGGATCGGCGGCCAACGCCAAACGCACCGCGTCGACAGTGGCGAACTCGCCTTCCATTTCCAGCGAGTCCAAGCCAATCACTTCGCTGTAACGCGCAAAAAACAATACGTTGATGCTCATGCCTGGTCCGCCTTGAAATGCCCGCTCTTGCCGCCCAGCTTTTCCAGCAGGCGAATGCTTTCGATGGTCATGCCCCGGTCCACGGCCTTGCACATGTCGTAGATGGTCAGGGCCGCGACGCTGGCGGCGGTGAGGGCTTCCATCTCCACGCCGGTCTGGCCGGAGAGTTTGCAGCGCGCCAGGATGTGCACCGAGTCTGCGCCGTCGGCGCTCAGTTCGACCTTGACGCCCGTCAACATAAGCGGGTGGCACAACGGGATCAGATCACTGGTTTTTTTCGCCGCCTGGATCCCGGCGATGCGGGCCACGGCAAACACGTCGCCCTTGGGATGGGCGCCGTCGACAATCATTTGCAGGGTCTCGGGCAGCATGCGCACCCGGGCTTCGGCCACCGCTTCACGGAACGTCACGGACTTGTCGGTAACGTCGACCATGTGGGCGCGACCTTGGGAATCGAGATGAGTCAGCACAGGGATACTCCTGATCAGGAGCAGCGATTGTAAACCCAACACTGATCAATATGTGGAGAGCGCTTGTGTGGGAGCGGACTTGCTCGCGAATACGGTGTGTCAGTCAATACATTCGGCGACTGATACTCCGTATTCGCGAGCAAGCCCGCTCCCACATTTTGACCGCGTTTAGAGGTGCGACTCGGCGTATTCAGCCAAGATCGAGCGTGGAACACCCTGCAGCGCAATATGCACGCCGTTCGGGAAGTCCTTGAAGCGTTCCGTCAGATAGGTCAGCCCGGAGCTGGTCGCGGACAGGTAAGGAGTGTCGATCTGTGCCAGGTTGCCCAGGCACACCACTTTGGAACCGGCGCCGGCACGGGTGATGATGGTTTTCATCTGGTGCGGCGTGAGGTTCTGGCATTCATCGATCAAGATCAGGCTTTGCTGGAAGCTGCGACCCCGGATGTAGTTGAGGGATTTGAACTGCAACGGCACTTTGCTGAGGATGTAGTCGACGCTGCCATGGGTGTTTTCGTCATCCATGTGCAAGGCTTCGAGGTTGTCGGTGATCGCCCCCAGCCACGGCTCCATTTTTTCCGCTTCGGTGCCGGGCAGGAAACCGATTTCCTGATCCAGGCCCTGCACGCTGCGGGTGGCGATGATGCGGCGATAGCGCTTGGTCACCATGGTCTGCTCGATGGCGGCGGCCAGGGCGAGAATGGTTTTGCCGGAACCGGCGGCGCCCGTCAGGTTGACCAGGTGGATGTCCGGGTCGAGCAGCGCGTACAGCGCCAGGCTCTGGTAGATGTCACGCGGTTTCAGGCCCCAGGCTTCCTGGTGCAACAGGGGTTCCTGATGCAGGTCGAGAATCAGCAGCTTGTCGACCTGGATCTCTTTGATCCAGCCCACAAAGCCCTGTTCGTCGACGATGAATTCATTGATATGCACGGCCGGCAGGTTGTCGATCAGTTGCACCTGGTGCCAGGTGCGGCCATGGTCCTGGCGGGTTTCAACCTTGCTGACGCGGTCCCAGAACGAGCCGGTCATCATGTGATAACCACGGGACAGCATCGATACGTCATCGACCAGTTGGTCGGTGCTGTAGTCCTCGGCCGCGATCCCACACGCACGGGCCTTGAGGCGCATGTTGATGTCTTTGGTCACCAGCACCACGCGCAGGTCCTTGTCACGCGCGTGCAGGTCGATCAACTGGTTGATGATCTTGTTGTCGTTGAGGTTTTCCGGCAGTAGGCTGTTGGGTTCGCGGCCCTTGCTCATCAGGATCGACAGCAAGCCCTTGGGCCCGCTCTTGCCGCGCTGGATCGGCACGCCGACTTCAACGTCCTCAGGAGAGGCCTCGCCCAAGGTCTTGTCGATCAGGCGAATGGCCTGGCGGCATTCGGCCGCAACGCTGTGGTGCCCGCTTTTGAGTTTGTCGAGTTCCTCAAGCACGATCATCGGGATGGCGACGTGGTGTTCTTCAAAGTTGAGCAGTGCGTTTGGATCGTGGATCAATACGTTGGTATCAAGCACATAAAGGATTGGCTGGTCGGAAGAAGGGGTGCGTCCGTGATCATCCATACTCGGTCACCTTTTGTGGGAGCCAGTCGACGCAATACCTAAGCGGTGCTGCGCCTCGATTCGACCACCGAATGCACCTGAGGGACGTCAAGTGCATGCCCACATGAGGAGTCTTGAAAGACGCCACCTGTGCTGCAGGTTTCGGCGATCTGACTTCGTAATACCGCAAAACCTATGACAGGAAAAAGCACTTTGACGTTTTTTTGAAGTTTATTTTTCAGGATGACGAATAGCACTAGCCGAGTGCCATGCACCCCGTTAAAGTCGGAAGTCCGCCTGCATCGATTTGTCGCACAAAATCACCCCGAAAATGCCCCGCACCCAACAGGGCCGGGCACTTCAGCGAAACGCCTCGCGGCAGTCCTGCCAACCCAAGCCACTCTGTGCCGTCGCCTGCATCAACTGCGGCAATGCGACCCGCGCCTTGTCCTGGGTGTCGTGAAACACAATCACCCCTTTGCGCCATAGCAACATCAACGTCAGCACCCGCTGCGCCGACTCTTCGGCCTTGAGCTTGCCCGGTTCGTCCTGGGAATCGATGTCCCACAACGCCACCTGCAAACCCTGGGACTGGAAAAACCCCTGGCTGTCGGCGCGGCGCTGGCCGTACGGCGGACGGAACAGCGGCAC
This sequence comes from Pseudomonas sp. FP2335, assembly GCF_030687535.1. Lineage (NCBI taxonomy): Bacteria > Pseudomonadati > Pseudomonadota > Gammaproteobacteria > Pseudomonadales > Pseudomonadaceae > Pseudomonas > Pseudomonas sp. FP2335. The sequence continues at coordinate 1,163,663 of NZ_CP117437.1, read as the reverse complement.
ATAGTTTTCCGGCATCAGGTTCTGCGCCAGCGACGCGCTGCGGGTGATCGAGCTTTGCCAGTCGACCCAGTGGCTGTGGGAGCGGTACTGCCAGCCCTGGGTGCCCACGCACTGGCCCTGGTACAACGTCTGCACATCACTGGCAGAACTGCGCTCCACGCGGGTTTGCAGGCTGCTGCCAAGGACGAAGAAGGTGGCGTTCAGCTTCTGCTTGCGCAGGTAGTCGGTAAGCCAGTCGGTATTGCCGCTGACGGGCGCGGGGCCGCCGTCGAAGGTCAGCAGAAACAGGCGGTCGTTGAATTCATCGCCATTGCGCTCGTGATCGCCAAACCGCGCGACTTCACTGCTGATCTGCGGGAACAGCGCAGCCTTGCGCAGCAGCTCGTCCAGGTAGCGTTCGTGGAAAACGTGGCTGGGGTTCGCCCAGCCTATATAGAAGGAGTTTTCACTGACCTCGAGCTTGCCCGCCTGCTCGCGCAGATCGTCCATGTTCTCTACCAAGTAGCAAAACGAGGCGTCCTCTTCGCAGCTTTTCTGGGCGACCAGGTAGTTCTCCAACAGGCGCTGCCAGAGCTGGCGACGCAAGTCGTCGATGGCGGCCAGGTTGATGATCTTCAAGCCCAGGCGCTGTTTGAGCGCCGCCTCGTCCAGGGCTTCGCTGGCCAACAGGCCATGGGCAAACATGAGGATTTCCGCACGCGAGGCCACATCGAACAGCGCCGGGCTGCTGAGCTTTTCGGGCCAGGTGCCACGGTCCAGGCTGGCCACATCCACCGGCGCGGCCTGGGCGTTCAGGCAGAGCAGGCAGGCCGACAATAAAAGCGCTATTCGCACGCAGGGTCTTCCTTTGCAGAGTTACCGCCCATCATAGCGGATCATGCCTATCGCCATCATAGGTGGAGTCAAAACGCCCCAGCCCCTAGAATCGCGGCACGATTTAAGGAGACGACTTCATGCTGACGGTGATTTCACCCGCCAAGACCCTCGATTTCGAGACCGCGCCCGCCACCCAGCGCTTTACCCAGCCGCAGTACCTGGATCACTCCCAGGAACTGATCGAGCAACTGCGCGAAATGAGCCCGGCACAGATCAGCGAACTGATGCATGTGTCCGACAAGATCGGCGGCCTCAACGCGGCGCGCTTCGGCAGCTGGAACCCCGCCTTCACCCCCGCCAACGCCAAGCAGGCGCTATTGGCCTTCAAGGGTGACGTGTACACCGGCCTCAACGCCGAGACCTTCAGCGATGCCGACTTCAGCTACGCCCAGGACCACTTGCGCATGCTCTCGGGCCTCTACGGCCTGCTGCGACCCCTGGACCTGATGATGCCGTACCGCCTGGAGATGGGCACCAAACTGGCCAACGCCCGTGGCAAGGATCTCTACGCCTTCTGGGGCACGCGCATCAGCGAATGGCTGAACGAAGCCCTGGCCGAGCAAGGTGACGACGTGCTGCTGAACCTCGCGTCCAACGAGTACTTCTCGGCGGTCAAGCGCACGGCCCTGAATGCGCGGATCATCAACACCGAGTTCAAGGACTTCAAGAACGGCCAGTACAAGATCATCAGCTTCTACGCCAAGAAGGCCCGGGGCATGATGAGCCGCTTTGTGATTGAAGAGCGCATCAACGACCCGGCCAGGCTCAAGGAGTTTGATGTGCAGGGTTATCGCTTCAATGCCGAGCAGTCCAAGCCGGACAAGCTGGTGTTCCTGCGCGATCACGCACCGGAATAAAGCCAAACCCGTGTGCTTCAGACAACGAGATCCAACTGTGGGAGCGGGCTTGCTCGCGAATGCGGCGTGTCAGTCGATAAATTCTTATCTGACCCACCGCATTCGCGAGCAAGCCCGCTCCCACAGTTTTGATCGCATTTCAAATCTAGAGTCGCCATTTTTTTGGCGTCAAAAAACATTTTGACGTACTCCTAACAATTCTTTCACTCGACATTCGTCATTTTTTTTCGTAGTGGCACCACTTTTTTCAAACACTAGTGGCACAAAACTATCCCCGCGTACCAACTCCCTATAACTATTGGCCCAAATAGCAAGTGCTATCAATATAGTACTAGTGCCATCTCTTCTCATATTTCAAGAAATTTCAGGAAACAGGATGAGCGGGCTGGAACTTCATCAAAACCCACGGCTCATACCACCGGTAACGAAATTCTCTGTTTCTGTAAGAGATGACTTACATGGCGATCCAAGGAAGTAGCGAAGTTGCCCCATCAACTTTGACTCACGGGTCACATCATCAACTGATATGAGTTGAGGGCAGCGATAAGGATTAATTGCTAACCCCTATAGGCCAAGGCAGCGCTTACCCAAATGTGTCAGTGATGACACCCAAGGCTTTGATAGTTAAAGGCTTATGGCCTGTATCAAGGTCCTGCGGCACTGGCGTCGGACCCTTCCCCCAAGGAAGGCCGGCTGCATTTGAGGGCAAGCCCCAATAACAAGGCCAAGTTGCGCACAACTTGAGTGCAATAGTTAGTCACTCACTAATTAACATGCCCGTACGCGGTAAGTCGGCGTCTATTCGCCCAACTTCCGTGGCATCAGTGACGCTTGCAAACATGAACTCCGGCCAATTATTGGCATGATTATTAAAGAGGTAAATGCGATGCGCATCAGCATATTTGGTCTCGGTTACGTCGGCGCAGTCTGTGCCGGTTGCCTGTCTGCCCGTGGCCACGAAGTGGTCGGCGTAGACATCTCCAAGGACAAGATTGACCTGATCAACGCTGGCAAATCGCCCATCGTTGAACCGGGCCTGGGCGAACTGTTGAGCCAGGGTATTCAAACCGGCCGACTGCGCGGCACCACCAACTTCGCCGACGCCATCCGCGATACCGACCTGTCGATGATCTGCGTCGGTACGCCAAGCAAGAAAAACGGCGACCTGGAACTGGACTACATCGAAGCCGTGTGCCGCGAAATCGGTTTTGTCCTGCGCGACAAGACCACCCGCCACACCGTCGTGGTGCGCAGCACCGTGTTGCCAGGCACCGTGGCGAACGTGGTGATCCCGATCCTCGAAGACTGCTCCGGCAAAAAAGCCGGCGTCGACTTCGGCGTCGCGGTCAACCCGGAGTTCCTGCGTGAATCCACCGCCATCGCCGACTACGACCTGCCACCGATGACTGTCATCGGCGAGTTCGACAAAGCCTCCGGCGATGTCCTGCAGTCGCTGTACGAAGAACTCGACGCGCCGATCATCCGCAAGGACATCGCCGTTGCCGAGATGATCAAGTACACCTGCAACGTGTGGCACGCCACCAAAGTCACCTTCGCCAACGAGATCGGCAACATCGCCAAGGCCGTCGGCGTCGATGGCCGCGAAGTGATGGAAGTGGTCTGCCAGGACAAGACTCTCAACCTGTCCCAGTACTACATGCGCCCAGGCTTCGCCTTCGGCGGTTCGTGCCTGCCAAAAGACGTACGTGCCCTCACCTACCGCGCCAGCTCCCTGGACGTGGAAGCGCCGCTGCTCAACTCGCTGATGCGCAGCAACGAATCCCAGGTACAGAACGCCTTCGACATCGTTGCCGGCCACGACAAGCGCAAAGTCGCGCTGCTGGGCCTGAGCTTCAAGGCCGGTACCGACGACCTGCGTGAAAGCCCGCTGGTAGAACTGGCGGAAATGCTGATCGGCAAGGGTTACGACCTGAGCATCTACGACAGCAACGTCGAGTACGCCCGTGTGCATGGTGCGAACAAGGACTACATCGAAGGCAAGATCCCCCACGTGTCGTCCCTGCTCAACTCGGACTTCGATGACGTGATCAACAACTCCGACGTGATCATCCTCGGCAACCGTGACGAAAAATTCCGCGCCCTGGCGCAGAACGCACCGCACGGCAAGCAAGTGATTGACCTGGTGGGCTTCATGAAAAATGCGACCTGCACCACAGGCCGCACCGAAGGCATCTGCTGGTAACAGCAACGGCAAGTTTCAGGCGGCGCGCGTTTCCATCCCCAGCGCTCGCCGCCTGAAACCTCCTTCACCTTCGGAAGATGCTTATGTCCAAGTTAAAACACGTCCTACTGCAATCTGCCGGCTGGCTGTTCTTTCTCAGCCTGCTGATGGGACTCGCCCTGCTGTTGCCGGCGAGTACGTTCGACTCGGAGTCGAAGAATTTTATTTTCCTGATTGGCGCCGTCGGCATCTGGCGCTACTCGATGGGTGCTACGCATTTCTTTCGCGGCATGCTGTTTTTGTACGTGGTCTACCCGCACCTGCGCCGCAAAGTGCGCAAGCTGGGCAAGGCCGCCGACCCGTCCCACGTGTTCCTGATGGTCACCAGTTTCCGTATCGACGCGCTGACCACCGCGCAGGTCTACAGCTCGGTGATCCGCGAAGCCATCGAATGCGGCTTCCCCACCACCGTGGTCTGCTCGCTGGTGGAAATGTCCGATGAGCTGCTGGTGAAAAGCCTGTGGGAACGCATGAACCCGCCGGACCACGTGAAGCTCGACTTCGTGCGCATCGCCGGTACCGGCAAGCGCGACGGCCTGGCCTTCGGCTTCCGGGCGATCTCCCGCCACCTGCCGGATGACCGCGCCGTGGTCGCCGTGATCGATGGCGACACCGTGCTGGCCGAAGGTGTCGTGCGCAAGACCGTGCCGTGGTTCCAGTTGTTCGGCAACGTCGGCGGCCTGACCACCAACGAATTCTGCGAAGTGCGTGGCGGCTACATCATGAGCGAGTGGCACAAGCTGCGCTTCGCCCAGCGCCACATCAACATGTGCTCCATGGCCCTGTCCAAGCGCGTGCTGACCATGACCGGGCGCATGTCGGTGTTCCGCGCCAGTGTGGTGACCGACCCAGGCTTCATCGCCGACGTCGAAAGCGACTCGCTGCAGCACTGGCGCCTGGGCCGCTTCAAGTTCCTCACCGGCGACGACAAGTCCAGCTGGTTCAGCCTGATGCGCCTGGGCTACGACACCTTCTACGTGCCGGACGCCGCGATCAACACCGTGGAACACCCGCCGGAAAAGAGCTTTATCAAGGCCAGCCGCAAGCTGATGTTCCGCTGGTACGGCAACAACCTGCGCCAGAACTCCCGCGCCCTCGGCCTGGGTGTGCGACGCCTGGGCCTGTTCACCAGCGTGGTGCTGTTCGACCAGCGCGTGTCGATGTGGACCTCCCTGCTCGGCCTGACCGTGGCAATCATCGCCACCTTCAAATACGGCGGCGCCTTCATCCTTGCGTACCTGCTGTGGATCGGCATCACGCGCCTGATCCTGACCCTGTTGCTGTCGTGCTCCGGCCACACGATCGGCCCGGCGTACCCGGTGATTCTCTATTACAACCAGATCATGGGCGCGCTGGTGAAGATCTACGTGTTCTTCCGCCTTGATCAACAGTCCTGGACCCGCCAGGACACCAAACTGACCCGCGATTTGGCCAGCTTTCAACGTTGGTTCAACACCTGGTCGTCTCGGACCATGACCTTCTCCGCCGGCAGCATCTTCGTTGCCGTGTTGCTGATGATGGTCTGACCCTGCCAAGCCTGAATTAACTCTAGGAAATTGCCCTGATGAACAGCCAAGTAAATGCCAATGTTGTCCACGAATCCGAAGCCCAGCGCCAACATGCCCGCGTAAAAATCCCGGCCAAGCTGCGCTTCTTCAACACCGACCGCACCCAGACCGAAGCACGGGTGATCGACCTGTCCGCCGGCGGCCTGGCGTTCACCGCCACCCAGCCGTTGACCGTCGGCGAAGTGCACAAGGGCCGCCTGCAATTCGTCATCGATAACCTCGGCCTGGCCATGGACGTGGAACTGCAGATCCGCTCCTACGACCGCCAGACCGGCCGCACCGGTTGCCAGTTCCAGAACCTCGACGCCCAGGATATTTCCACCCTGCGCCATCTGATCACCTCGCACCTGTCCGGTGACATCGTGACCATGGGCGACGTGCTGGCGACCCTGCAACGCGATAACTTCACCAAGGCGCGCAAGGTCAAGGACAGCGGCAGCGGCATGACCGCGTTCGGTCGCCTGCGCGCCGTGGTATTCAGCGCGGGCATCTTCATCGTCGGCCTGGCGGCTTTCGGTTTCGTGTTCAAGTCGGTGTACGGCATGTACTTCGTCAGCCACGCCCAGGCCGGCCTGGTCAGCGTGCCCGGCATGAACGTGACCATGCCCCGCGACGGCACCGTGCAAAGCCTGCTCAAAGGTGACGCGGTCGCCGCCAAGGGCGCGCCACTGGCGACGTTCAGCACCAGCATGCTGGATGTGCTCAAGGGCCACCTGGACGAAGACCAACTGCAACCGGCCAAGGTTGAAGAACTGTTCGGCAAGCAAATGACCGGCACCCTGACCTCGCCGTGCGACTGCGTGGTCGCCCAGCAAATGGTCGCTGACGGCCAGTACGCCAACAAAGGCGACGTGATCTTCCAACTGGTGCCTCGCGGCAGCCAGGCCAATGTGGAAGCACGCTTCACCTATCGCCAGTTCGCCGACGTGCGTCCAGGTACGCCGGTGAGCTTCCAGGTCGCCGACGAAGAACAGACCCGCACCGGCACCATCGTCAGCAGCACCAGCTTGAACAGCGCCGACCTGTCCTCCGACATCCGCGTGCAGATCAAGCCTGACGCTCCGCTGGACAGCACCTACGCCGGCCGCCCGGTGGAAGTGACCAGCGACCGCGGCCCTTCGCTGAACTGGCTGATCGACAAAGCCATGGCCAACGGTCTGTAAGCAGAGGACATGCCTGTGATGACTCCAATAAAAACACCGCGGTCCCTGTGGGAGCGGGCTTGCTCGCGAAAGCAGTGTGTCAGCCAGCACATGTATCAACTGACAAGGCCCCTTCGCGAGCAAGCCCGCTCCCACATGGGTTCTCTGTGCACCTTGACACTTGCGGTGAGCCTCGCTGGCTGCGCCGGCCTGCCCGACCAACGCCTGGCCAATGAAGCGCTCAAACGTGGCGACACCATCACCGCGCAGCAGAACTACCAGCAACTGGCAGACCTGGGTTACAGCGAGGCCCAAGTCGGCCTGGCCGACATCCAGGTCGGCACTCGCGATCCGGCGCAAATCAAACAGGCCGAAGCCACCTACCGTGCGGCAGCGGACACCTCGCCCCGCGCCCAGGCCCGCCTCGGTCGCCTGCTGGTGGCCAAGCCCGGCAGCACCGAAGCCGAACACCACGAAGCCGAAGGCCTGCTGAAAAAAGCCTTTGCCAATGGCGAAGGCAACACCCTGATCCCGCTGGCGATGCTGTACCTGCAATACCCGCACAGCTTCCCCAACGTGAATGCCCAGCAGCAGATCAGCCAATGGCAGGCCGCCGGTTACCCGGAAGCCGGTCTGGCCCAGGTGCTGCTGTATCGCACCCAAGGCACTTACGACCAGCATCTGGACGATGTGGAACGCATCTGCAAAGCCGCGCTGAACAGCACCGACATCTGCTACGTCGAGCTGGCCACGGTCTACCAGAAACAAGCCGCGCCGGAAAAACAGGCTGAACTGCTCAAGCAAATGGAAGCCGGCTACAGCCGTGGCAGCGTCACCGCCCAGCGTGTCGACAGCGTCGCCCGTGTGCTCGGCGATGCCAGCATTGGCACCCCGGACGCAAAAACCGCCCAGGCCCTGCTGGAAAAAATCGCCCCTGGCTACCCGGCATCCTGGGTCAGCCTGGCACAACTGCTCTACGACTTCCCCGAACTGGGCGACGTCGACCAGATGATGAAATACCTGGACAACGGCCGCGCCGCCGACCAGCCGCGCGCCGAGTTGTTGCTGGGCAAGCTCTACTACGACGGCAAGTGGGTACCGGCCGATGCCAAGGCGGCCGAAGCACACTTCCAGAAAGCCCAGGGCAAGGAAGTCGCCGCCGACTACTACCTCGGCCAGATCTACCGCCGTGGCTATCTCGGCCAGGTCTACTCGCAAAAAGCCCTGGACCACCTGCTGACCGCTGCGCGCAACGGCCAGAACAGTGCCGACTTCGCCATCGCCCAACTGTTTTCCCAAGGCAAGGGCACCAAGCCCGACCCATTGAACGCCTACGTCTTCAGCCAATTGGCCAAGGCCCAGGACACCCCGCAAGCCAATGACCTGGCCACCCAGCTCGAAGCCCCGCTGACACCGGAGCAACGCGCCCAAGGCCAACGCCTGGTGCAACAGGAACTGGCCGCCCGCGGCACCCTGGCCCAGAGCACGTTGCAACTGCACGCCCTGGAAGAAGACGACGGCGAGGAATCCCTATGAAGCTCAACCCATTCGTCAAGGCCGGTATCGGCCTGACCTTCGCCCTGCTGTGGTCGTGCCCGACCCTGGCCGCGCTGACCGAAGCGAAGAACTTCGGCCTGGAAGTGAAAATCACCGGCCAGTCCGAAGACGACCGTGACCTGGGCACACAAAAAGGCGGCGACGTCAACGGCATCGGCCTCGACGTACGCCCGTGGATCTACGGCGAAAGCGGCGCCTGGAGCGCCTACGCCATGGGCCAGGCCGTGGCTTCCAGCGACATCATCGAGACCGACACCCTGCAACAGTCCTCCGATGACGAGAACCAGCAAACCAGCAACGACGACCGCAAGACCAAGAAAAACTTCCTGGCATTGCGCGAGTTCTGGGTCGGCTACAGCGGCTTCACGCCCTACCCCGGCGAGATCCTCAAGCTCGGTCGCCAGCGCCTGCGCAATGACGACGGCCAATGGCGCGACACCAACATCGAAGCCCTGAACTGGACCTTCGACACCACCCTGCTCAAGGCCAATGTCGGCGTCGCCGAACGCTTCAGCGAATACCGCACCGACCTCAAGGAACTCGCCCCGGTCGACAAAGACCGCCAGCACCTCTACGCCGACGCCGCCTACCAGTGGACCCCCGGCCAGTGGATCGGCCTGCGCGGCCATCACACCCATGACAACGGCAAGCTCGACTACCCGGAACCGGGCGTCGCTACCGACTCCCTGGACAAGCGTGAAAACGGCGACCTGACCTGGCTCGGCATCGAGGCCAACAGCGACGCCTACAACTGGCGCAACACCAACACCGTCAACTACTGGGCCAGCATCACCGGCATGCGCGGCGACCGCGACAAGGTCAACGCCTTGAAAGCCGACGGTTCGAGCCCCGACCAAGCCAAGCGCAGCGACAACCTGAGTGGCTGGGCCACCGACATCGGCGTGCGCCTGCGTCTCGATCCGCAGTGGCAAGTCGGTGCGGCCTACTCCCGCGCCAGCGCCGAGTACGAGCAGAACGGCCTGCAAAGCAACCGTTCGAACTGGACCGGCACCCAGTCCCGCGTGCATCGCTTCGGCGAAGCGTTTCGCGGCGAGATGAACAACATGCAGTCCATGAGCCTGTTCGGGTCCTGGCAGCTGCGCGAGGACTACGACGCCAGCCTGGTGTACCACAAGTTCTGGCGCGTGGACGGCAACAAGCCGGTCACCAGCAATGGCATTGCAGCCGTGGACAACACCACCGACGCCGCCGGCGACATTATCGCCAGCACCTCGCTGCCGCTGGCCGATGGCAAGAAAGACCTGGGTCAGGAAATGGACCTGGTGGTCACCAAGTACTTCAAGAAAGGCCTGTTGCCAGCCGGGCTCAGCCAGTCCATCGACGAGCCGTCGGCGCTGGTACGGTTCCGTGCTGGCGTATTCAAGCCGGGTGATGCCTATGGCAGCGGAGTCGATTCCTACATGCACCGCGCATTTGTCGATGTGGTGTGGAAATTCTGATGGGAGCCTGCGCTATGAAACCTCACCGTTTGCTGGTTGCCGCGATGCTGATGGCGAACGCCACTGCTTTCGCGGATACCGCGCAGCAGGTCAAGGCGCCGACCATCGCCAAAGGGCTGCAACAAGCCAAGACCTACACCATTTCCAGCCCGCCGACCGCGCCGCTGGAAATGGCCAAGCCCGCCCTGCCTGACCTGTCGGGCTACACCGCCGCCGCGATGGAAAGCAAGATCGTGCGCAGCAAGCCGGGCAAGATCAGCCTGCGCCGCATGATGCAGGAAGACGCCCTCAAGGACTTTATCGGCGGTGACAACAAGATGGCCGAATGGGTGGTGCGCCAGCACGGCATTCCCCAGGCGATCTTTGTCGACGATGGCTACATGAACCTCAAGGACCTGCTGGGCAAGGTGCCCAAGCAGTACTTCAGCGAAACGTCGCCCGGGGTGTTCCTCGCCAAGCTGCCGATTGTGGTCGGGCGCAAGGGCATCCTCGACATCGACGGCAAGACCCAGGAGTTGCGCCTGTCCCAGGAAGCCGGTTCGTTCCTGATCAACGACGGCCAGTTGTTTGTGCGTGACACCAGGATCACCGGCTGGAGCGAAAAGGCCAACGGCCCGGCGCTGTTCAAGTCGCCCAAGGAGTTCCGCCCGTTCTTGCTGGCCTGGGGCGGCACCGAGACCTACGTCGCCAACACCAAGATGGCCAGTTTCGGCTATGCCAACAGTAAGTCGTACGGGGTGAGTATCTCCCAGTACACGCCGAACATGGCCAAGGTGCTCAAGCGTGCGGAGCCGACCGGCTGGATCATCGACTCCGAGTTCTCGGACATGTGGTACGGCTTCTACTGCTACGAGACCACCGGTTTCGTGGTCAAGGGCAATACCTACAAAGACAACATCGTCTACGGCATTGACCCCCACGACCGTTCCCACGGCCTGATCATTGCGGACAACACCGTCTACGGCACCAAGAAGAAGCACGGCATCATCATTTCCCGGGAAGTGAACGACAGCTTCATCTTCAACAACCGCAGCTACGACAACAAGCTCTCGGGCCTGGTGATCGACCGTAACAGCGTGAACAACCTGATCGCCGACAATGAGATCTACCGCAACCACACCGACGGCATCACCCTCTATGAGAGCGGCGACAACCTGCTGTGGGGCAACAAGGTGATCGCCAACCGTCGCCACGGCATCCGTGTGCGCAACAGCGTGAACATCAAGCTGTACGAAAACACATCGATGGCCAACGGTCTCACCGGCCTGTACGGCCACATCAAGGATCTGACCGACACCGACCGCGACATCGCCCTCGACCCGTTTGACGCGAAAGTCTCGCTGATCGTGGTGGGTGGTGAACTGGCGGGCAACGGCAGCGGGCCGCTGTCCATCGACTCGCCGTTGAGCGTGGAGCTCTACCGCGTATCGATGCTGGCGCCGACCAAATCCAGCGGCATCAGCTTCAACGGTGTGCTGGGTGATCGCCAGGAAGAGATTCTCGACCTGCTGGTACGCCAGCAGAAAGCCGTGCTGATCGACCCTGTCGAACGCCAGACAGAAATGCAGGACTGAGGATGACCCTTATGCACCCACACATGATCAAACTGCTGAGCCTCTCGGGTCTGACCCTCGGCCTGCTCGCGGCCAGCCAGGGCGTGCGCGCCGACGACGTACAGGCACCGAAATTCACTGCCGAACCGTGCTGCAGCCTGTGCCCGGCGGCGCATGACGCAAAGAACTACACCACCCGTTACCAGCAGAACTTCACCACCCTGGTACAAGCCCAGGGCGACTGGTTGTTCCGCACCCAGGAAGACCTGCGCACCGAATTCGACACCAGCCCCGCTGGCTACAAACGCATGCAGCAACTGCACGATGCGTTCAAGGCCAAGGGCGTGGAACTGGTGGTGGTCTACCAGCCGACCCGTGGCCTGGTGAACCGCAACAAGCTCAACCCCGAAGAGAAAGCCAAGTTCGACTTCGACAAGGCCCTGAGCAACTACAAGACCATGCTCGGCCGTTTCGCCAAGATGGGTTATGTGGTGCCGGACCTGTCGCCATTGACCAATGAGCAGCTGCCGGATGAGCTGCCGGCCCACGATTTCTACTTCCGCGGCGACCAACACTGGACGCCATACGGCGCCCAGCGCACGGCGAAAATCGTTGGCGCCAAAGTGCGCGCGATGCCTGAGTTCGCCGACATTCCCAAGCGCGAATTCGAAACCACCCGCTCCGGGCGCATGGGCAAGACCGGCACCCTGCACAACATGGCCGGGCAACTGTGCGGCACCAGCTACGCGGTCCAGTACATGGACCAGTTCACCACCGAGCCCAAGGGCGAAGCGGGCGACGGCGACCTGTTCGGCGATTCGGGCAACCCGCAGATCACCCTGGTGGGCACCAGCCACAGCGGCAAGAACTACAACTTCGCCGGCTTCCTGGAGCAGGAAATCGGTGCCGATATTCTCAACGTCGCCTTCCCTGGCGGCGGCCTGGAAGGTTCGATGATCCAGTACCTGGGCAGCGATGAATTCCAGAAGAGCCCGCCGAAAATCCTCATCTGGGAGTTCTCGCCGCTGTACCGCCTGGACCAGGAGACCATCTACCGCCAGATGATGTCGCTGCTCGACAACGGCTGCGAAGGCAAGCCGGCACAGATGAGCGCCAGCACGTCGTTGAAGCCCGGCAAGAACGAATTGATGGTCAACAGTTCGAACAAAGACCTGCGTAACGCCAATCACCAGGTTGATATCCGCTTTGCCGACCCGTCGGTGAAAACCCTGCAAGCCACCCTCTGGTACATGAACGGGCGCCACGAGGACATCAAGATCGAGAAACCCGACACATCCGATACAGACGGGCGTTTCGCCTTTGAACTGCGCACCGATGAAGACTGGGCCGCGCAGAACCTGCTGGCCGTGGAAGTGCAAGGCCCCGAGGCGGGCCAGGCCGCGCAGAAGGTTGAAGCGAAAATTTGCACACGCAACGTATTCCCAAGCGGCGGTCAGAAGACCGCCTCCCTCGGGCAATGAGGTTACCTATGCAGAAGTTATTGATCCCTACGTTACTCGGCCTGGCGATGTTTGCAGGCTCGGTCAACGCCGCCGCGCCCCTGCGTCCGCCCCAGGGCTACTTCGCACCGATCGAGGCGTTCAAGACCGGCGACTTCAAGGAAAACTGCGACACCATGCCGGCGCCGTACACCGGGCCGTTGCAGTTTCGCAGCAAGTACGAAGGCTCGGACAAAGCCCGTTCCACCCTGAACGTGCAGTCGGAAAAAGCCTTCCGTGACAGCACTGCCGACATCACCAAGCTGGAAAAAGACACCAGCAAGCGCGTGATGCAGTTCATGCGTGACGGTCGCCCCGAACAGCTCGAATGCACCCTGAACTGGCTGGTGTCGTGGGCCAAGGCCGATGCATTGATGTCCAAGGACTTCAACCACACCGGCAAGTCCATGCGCAAATGGGCACTGGGCAGCATGGCCTCGGCCTATGTGCGCCTGAAGTTCTCCGACTCGCACCCGTTGGCCAATCACCAGCAGGAATCCCAACTGATCGAAGCCTGGTTCAACAAGCTTGCCGATCAAGTGGTCAGCGACTGGGACAACCTGCCGCTGGAAAAAACCAACAACCACTCCTACTGGGCCGCCTGGTCGGTGATGGCAACGTCCATCGCCACCAACCGTCGCGACCTGTTTGATTGGGCAGTGAAGGAATACAAGGTCGGCGTGAACCAGGTCGATGACCAGGGCTTTTTGCCGAATGAATTGAAGCGCCAGCAACGTGCCCTGTCGTACCACAACTACGCGCTGCCGCCGCTGTCGATGATCGCCAGTTTTGCGTTGGTCAACGGTGTCGATCTGCGCCAGGAAAACAACAGCGCGCTCAAGCGCCTGGGTGAAAAAGTCCTGGCCGGGGTGAAAGACCCGGACATCTTCGAGCAGAAGAACGGCAAGCAGCAGGACATGAAGGACCTCAAGCAAGACATGAAATATGCCTGGCTTGAGCCGTTCTGCAACCTCTACACCTGCGCCCCCGATGTGATCGAGCGCAAGCACGGCATGCAGCCATTCAAGACATTCCGCCTGGGGGGTGACCTGACCAAGGTCTACGACCCGGCGCATGAAAAAGGCAACAAAGGTTCCTGAATAACTAACTGAAGGAACAGGGTCCCCATGTGGGAGCGGGCTTGCTCGCGAATGCGGTGTGTCAGTCGACACATCTGTAACTGAACCACCGCATTCGCGAGCAAGCCCGCTCCCACAGTTGAACCGGTTTCGACAGTTGGAATGTTGTACCGCCCTCCCCCGAATTTTCGTGGGGGGGTTTGGGGGGGCTGCGGCCCTTGACTGTTGGTTAAACATGGAGAGATCGGGATGGTTTTCTCGTCCAATGTGTTCCTGTTTCTGTTCTTGCCGATCTTCCTCGGCTTGTACTACTTGAGCGGGCAACGCTATCGCAACCTGCTGCTGCTGATTGCCAGCTATGTGTTCTACGCCTGGTGGCGAGTGGACTTCCTGGCGCTGTTCGCCGCCGTGACGCTGTGGAATTACTGGATCGGCCTCAAGGTCGGTGCCGCCGGCGTGCGCACCAAGCCGGCCCAACGCTGGTTGCTGCTCGGCGTGGCCGTCGACCTGTGCATCCTCGGCTACTTCAAGTACGCCAACTTCGGTGTCGACAGCATCAATGTGATGATGAAGTCGGCGGGCCTGGAGCCGTTTATCCTGACCCACGTGCTGTTGCCGATCGGGATCTCGTTCTACATCTTCGAGTCCATCAGCTACATCATCGACGTGTACCGCGGCGATACCCCGGCAACCCGCAACCTCATCGACTTTGCGGCGTTCGTGGCGATCTTTCCGCATTTGATCGCCGGCCCCGTGCTGCGCTTTCGCGACCTGGCCGACCAGTTCAACAATCGCACCCACACCCTCGACAAATTCTCCGAGGGCTGCACGCGGTTCATGCAGGGTTTCATCAAGAAGGTGTTCATCGCCGACACCCTGGCGGTGGTGGCCGACCATTGCTTCGCCCTGCAAAACCCCACCACCGGCGATGCCTGGCTCGGCGCGCTGGCCTACACCGCGCAGCTGTACTTCGACTTCTCCGGCTACAGCGACATGGCCATCGGCCTGGGCTTGATGATGGGTTTCCGCTTCATGGAAAACTTCAAGCAGCCGTACATCAGCCAGTCGATCACCGAGTTCTGGCGGCGCTGGCACATCAGCCTGTCCACCTGGCTGCGTGACTACCTCTACATCACCCTGGGCGGCAACCGTAAAGGCACGCTGACCACTTACCGCAACCTGTTCCTGACCATGCTGCTCGGTGGCCTGTGGCACGGCGCGAACATCACTTACATCGTGTGGGGTGCGTGGCACGGCATGTGGCTGGCGATTGAAAAAGCCATCGGCCTCAACACGTCGCCGCGCAGCTTCAACCCGGTGCGTTGGGCCTTCACCTTCCTGCTGGTCGTCGTGGGCTGGGTGATCTTCCGCGCCGAGAACCTGCACGTTGCCGGCCGCATGTATGGCGCAATGTTCAGCTTCAACGAGTGGTCGCTGTCGGAACTCAACCGCGCCAGCCTCACCGGCCTGCAAGTGGCAACCCTGGTGGTGGCGTATGCCACGTTGGCGTTCTTTGGCCTGCGCGATTTCTACCGTGACCATCCCGCGACGCCAAACCCGGCGCGCAGCGTGCCCGGCTACGCCATGCGGGCCTGCGTGCTGCTGCTGTTCGCGGCATCGATCCTGAAACTGTCGGCGCAGAGTTTCTCGCCGTTCCTTTACTTCCAATTCTGAGGGAGCCGACATGACCCGATCATTACGCGTGCTCTACATCACCGTGTTCCTGGCCATGCTGCTGGTGCTGGGGCTGTGGTCGATGCGCAGTTTCCTGGGCTTTAGCACCAACGCCGATGCCACCGTGCTTAACGGTCGCTGGACCAAGGCCGTCGAGACCCACTACGACGACGAGTTCCCAATCAAGCGCCTGGGCACCAACCTCTGGGCGGCGCTGGACTACAAGCTGTTCAACGAAGGCCGCCCTGGCGTGGTGCTGGGCCGCGACCACTGGTTGTACAGCGACGAGGAGTTCAACCCCATCGTCAACGAAGACCAGAACCTGCAAGGCAACTACGCGCTGGTCGAAGGCGTGCGCCAGAAGCTCAAGGCCCAAGGTGTGCAGTTGGTCATGGCGATTGTCCCGGCCAAGGTGCGCTTGTACCCGGAGCACGTCGGCGACGTGAAGCCGGCAAGCATCCACGCCAACCTGTATCAGGACTTCCACGCCCGTGTGGCGGCCGACAAGATCCCGGCACCTGATCTGCTTGGCCCACTGCAACAGGCCAAGCTGAGCGGCACGCAAGTGTTCTTGCGTACCGATACCCACTGGACGCCGGACGGTGCGGAAATCGCCGCCAAGCAACTGGCCAAGACCATTGCCGAGAAAACCCCGCTGAGCGGCGAGCCGCAGCGTTTTGTCACCGAGGCCGAGAGCACCGCACCGCATAAAGGCGACCTGCGTCTGTTCCTGCCCCTGGACCCGCTGTTCGAAAACCTGATGCCACCCAAAGAACCGCTGCAAAAACGCGTGACCCATCTGGCCGAAGCCGGGGGCGACGATGCGCTGTTCAGCAACAGCGAAACCCCGGTGGCGCTGGTCGGCACCAGCTACAGCGCCAACCCCAACTGGAACTTCGTCGGTGCGCTCAAGCAAGCCCTGCACAGCGACGTCATCAACTATTCGGAAGACGGCCACGGCCCGATCTTGCCGATGCTCAGCTACCTGAAAAGCGATGACTTCAAGAACAGCCCGCCACAAGTGCTGATCTGGGAGTTTCCTGAACGTTATCTGCCCGTGAACAACGAAATCGGTGATGCCGACCCGTCCTGGGTTGCGCAGCTTAAACAAGCCGGTTCGCGCCAACAAAACATGGCTTTGAACACCCTTGAAAAATCCGAGACGCCCGACCGGGCGCAAAACTGAAAGAGAGGTAACTCACATGACTTTCACTACAACTCCTCGTCGTCTCGCCAAGACCCTGGCCCTCGCCGCTGGCATGAGCATCGCGTCAATGTCGGCCTTTGCCGGTGATGCCGCGTTGTACGGCCCCGTCGCACCGAAAGGCTCCAGCTTTGTGCGCGTGTTCAACGCCTCCAACCAGGAAGTCAGCGCGACGGTTGGCAGCACCAACCTCAGCGACGTTGCGCCCCTGGCCAGCAGCGACTTCAGCTTCATGCCCGGCGGTGACTACAGCGCCAAGGTCGGCAGCCAGACCGTGCCGGTCAAACTTGCCGCCGACCACTACTACACCCTGGTCAACAACGGCAGCGGCCAACCGCAATTGATCGAAGAGCCGCCGTTCAAGAACAAGCAGAAATCCCTGGTACGTGTGCAGAACCTCAGCGACAAGGCCCTGACCCTGAAAACCGCCGACGGCAAGACCGATGTGGTCAAGTCGGTGGCGGCCAAGGGCCGTGGCGAGCGTGAAATCAACCCGGTGAAAGTGAGCCTGGCGTTGTATGACGGTGACAAAAAAGTCGGTGATGTGAAGCCGGTTGCGTTGGAACGTGGTGAAGCGGCGGTGCTGTACGTGACCGGCTCCGGTTCGAGCCTGTCGCCAGTCTGGGTGAAACGCCCAGTGTCGACCCGCTGATTAAATTTTCAATTTAACGCCCCCTCCTGTGGGAGCGGGCTTGCCCGCGAATGCGGTGGTTCAGCACCCGCTGTACCAACTGACACACCGCTTTCGCGAGCCAGCCAGCGCCCACAGGCTCTGACCCAATTCGATTCAAGGAGAAACACCCATGATCCCAGTAATCCTTTCCGGTGGTAGCGGCTCCCGTCTTTGGCCGCTGTCGCGTAAACAGTTCCCGAAACAATTCCTGGCGCTGACGGGCGAGCACACGCTGTTCCAGCAAACCCTGGAACGCCTGGTATTCGAAGGCATGGACACACCGATTGTGGTCTGCAACAAAGACCACCGCTTCATCGTCAACGAGCAACTGAGCAACCGCAAGCTGGACTGCCAGCGCATCCTGATGGAACCGTTCGGCCGCAACACCGCGCCGGCCGTGGCCCTGACCGCGATGATGCTGGTCAACGAAGGCCGCGACGAGCTGATGCTGGTGCTGCCCGCCGACCACGTGATCGAAGATCAGAAAGCCCTGCAACGTGCACTGGCCCTGGCCACCGTGGCAGCAGAACGCGGCGAGATGGTGCTGTTCGGCGTACCGGCGACCCGTCCGGAGACCGGCTACGGCTACATCAAGTCCACCGCTGATTCGCTGCTGCCCGAAGGCGTGAGCCGCGTCGAGCAGTTCGTGGAAAAACCCAATGAAAAACGCGCGGTCGAGTTCGTCAAAAGCGGCGGCTATTTCTGGAACAGCGGCATGTTCCTGTTCCGCGCCAGCCGCTTCCTCGAAGAGCTGAAAAAGCACGATCCGGACATCTACGACACCTGCCTGCTGACCCTTGAGCGCAGCGAACAGGATGCCGACACCGTGTCCTTCGACGAAGCCACCTTCGCCTGCTGCCCGGACAACTCCATCGACTACGCCGTGATGGAAAAAACCCAGCGCGCCTGTGTAGTGCCGCTGAGCGCCGGTTGGAGCGACGTGGGTTGCTGGGCCTCGCTGTGGGCGGTCAACGATAAAGACGCCGACGGCAACGTGACCAAGGGCGACGTGGTGATCCAGGACAGCAAGAACTGCATGATCCACGGCAACGGCAAGCTGGTGTCGGTGATCGGCCTGGAAAACATCGTGGTCGTTGAAACCAAGGACGCGATGATGATTGCCCACAAGGACAAGGTCCAAGGCGTCAAGCAGATGGTCAACACCCTCAACGAACAGGGGCGCAGTGAGACCCAGAACCACTGCGAGGTCTACCGTCCGTGGGGGTCCTACGACTCGGTGGACATGGGCGGGCGTTTCCAGGTCAAGCACATCTCGGTCAAGCCGGGCGCGTGCCTGTCGCTGCAAATGCACCACCACCGCGCCGAACACTGGATCGTGGTCAGCGGCACGGCCGAAGTGACCTGCGACGAGAATGTGTTCCTGCTGTGTGAGAACCAATCCACCTACATCCCGATTGCCTCGGTGCACCGCCTGCGCAACCCGGGCAAGATCCCGTTGGAGATCATTGAAGTGCAATCGGGTAGCTACCTGGGCGAGGATGACATCGAGCGCTTTGAAGATATTTACGGGCGTTCGACGCCGGTTGAGCGTGGCGTGTCGGTGAAAACTATCGCGCAGTAAAACAGTCGTAAAAAGAAGCCCCCGTCCAGCCGACTGCGTCCCCTATCCGCAGCCGGTTGGGCGGGGGCTTTTTCTGTGGGTTTGGGGGTGACTGTGAGGGCCTCTTCGCGAGCAAGCCCGCTCCCACAGGTTGATTGCATTCCAAAGGTTATACGCGGTCAAAATGTGGGAGCGGGCTTGCTCGCGAAGGCGTCAGCCGCATCAACCTATCTCTCAAGCCGCCCAAACCCACCTACGCTTAAGTTAGGATGCTCGCTCCCCATTCGAGGTGGTCTCCATGTTCTTCGGCGTTCTCCTGATCATCACCTGGCTGATCCTGCTGCTGCGCTACCCCGCCAAGGCCTTGCCGGTATCCCTCGCGGCCGCGGTCGGCCTGGGTTTCGTCGCCATCTGGGTGGTCTGGCTGGACAACCGCGAAGCCTCGCAACTGGCGCGCCTGGAACTGCGCATCACCTACGCGCCTGAGGAATGCCCCGCCGACCGTCCGCTGAAACTGGTCCTCAACAATGGCAACGACGTGCCTCTCACCGAACTGCGCTGGCGCGTCGCCGCCTATGCGCCGGGCGACACCGTCAACCTGGCCGACAACGTCTACGCCGCCCCGCGCTACCGCGGCCCCGGCGAGTTGCAGGCCGGCGCCACCTGGGACGATTGCCTGCCCGCCCCACCGCTGCGCCCCGGCTACCGCCCGCAAACCCTGGAATTTCGTGCCGAGCACCTGCAAGGCAGCTTCTCGGACTGACAAAGGATTGATCCATGCCCAACGTACTCATCACCGGCTGTTCCAGCGGTATCGGCCGCGCCCTGGCTGACGCGTTCAAAGCCGCCGGCTACAGCGTATGGGCCAGCGCCCGTCGACCGGACGATGTTGCCGGTTTAGCCGCCGCCGGCTTCAACGCGGTACAACTGGACGTCAACAACAGCGCCGCCTTGCAGCACCTGGCTGAACAGTTGGGCGAGCTGGACGTACTGGTCAACAACGCCGGTTACGGCGCCATGGGCCCGCTGCTCGACGGCGGCACCGAGGCGATGCAGCGCCAGTTCGAGACCAACGTGTTCTCCATCGTCGGCGTGACCCAGGCGCTGTTCCCGGCACTGCGCCGCAGCAAAGGCCTGGTGGTGAATATCGGCAGTGTTTCCGGGGTGCTGGTCACGCCGTTTGCCGGTGCCTACTGCGCATCCAAAGCCGCCGTGCATGCCTTGAGCGATGCCCTGCGCATGGAGCTGGCGCCGTTTGGCATTCGCGTGATGGAAGTGCAACCGGGGGCCATCGATACGAGCTTCGCGAAAAACGCCGGTGCCCAGGCCGAGCTGTTGATCAGCGAGAAATCGCCCTGGTGGCCGTTGCGCGAAGGCATTCGCGCGCGCTCACAGGCCTCGCAGGACAACCCCACCCCGGCCAACCGGTTTGCCGCCCAGGTGCTCAAGGGCGTACAACAAGCCACGCCGCCACGCCTGCTGCGCGCAGGCAATGGCAGCCGGGCGCTGCCGTTGATGGCGGCGCTGTTGCCCAAGGGGTTGCTGGACAAGGTGTTGAAGAAACGGTTTGGGCTGGATGGCGCGCTCTAACCCTTCAAGAAATCGATGAACGCCCGCACCTTCAAGGGTAAATGCCGGGTGTCCGGATACATCGCATAAACCCCCTGGGGGTCGAAGCGATGGTCCGGTAACAGACGCACCAAGCGCCCCGTTTCCAGATCGTCATTCACCAGCCACTGTGGCAGCACGGCTACACCGTGGCCGTGCACAGCGAACGCCTGGAGCACAGCGGCACTGTCGGCCACCAATGTCGTTTGACCGACGCGGTAGAGACATTCGGTGCCTGCCGGGTCGGTTACCGTCAATCCCGTCAGCCGCCCATGGCCCAGGCGGGGCAACTGCTCCAGTTCATCCAGGGTGGCAGCCCCGGCAAACACCGGTGCCGCCACGGCGAATACCTCGAACGTCGACAACTGCACCGCACGGTGATTGGAATCCGGCAGGCGCCCCAACCGGATCGCCACGTCAAAACGCTCGGAAATCAGATCGGCATGGGTCGAGGACGTGGACAAGTGAATGTTCAGGTCCGGGTGTAGTCGCCGAAAGGCCTCCACGGCAGGGGCAACCACGGCCAGGGCGTATTCCACCGTGGTGGTGATGCGCAATGTGCCCTTGAGTTGGGCGTGCTCCGAACGCGCTTCTTCGACCGCCAACCGCGCTTCTTCAAGCATGCGGGTACAGCGCAGGTAGAAGCGTTCGCCGGCATCGGTCAATGCCAGTTGGCGAGTGTTACGGGTCAGCAGAGTCACGCCCAGCTCCGCTTCCAGGCGCTTGAGATTGAAGCTGACCACGGCGCGGGTCTGGCCCAGCAGGTCGGCCGCAGCCGTGAGCGAGCCGGCCTCGACCACGGCCTTGAAGGTGTCGAATCGGTCCAGGCTGACCATGGGCCAGGCCTCCTTTGTCAAAATATTTTTGACAAACTAACAGGCAAACCGACGTAGCCCAACTGCAATGCCCGGCCTACCCTGCCCGCTTCATTCGCAGGATCGCGCTCATGACCTACCGCTCGAAAGTCGCCTGGATATTTTTGCTGGGCTTTGCCCTGGACCTGGTGAACATGTTTGTCGCCACCGTCGCCTACCCGGACATCGCCCGCGACCTGCACGCCTCGGTCACGCAATTGGCGTGGATCAGCAATGCGTACCTGCTCGGTCTCACGCTGATCATTCCATTGAGTGTGTGGCTGGCGGCAATGCTGGGCGAGCGCACGTTGATCGCTGCCAGCCTGCTGTTGTTTGCGGGCGCATCGGTGATGGTTGGCCAGGCGGCTTCCATTGACACGTTGATCGGCTGGCGTGCGCTGCAAGGGCTGGGCGGCGGCTTGCTGATTCCCGTTGGGCAGGCCATGGCCTATCGGTATTTTCCGGCAAATGAGCGCAGCCAGTTGACGGCACGGGTGATGTCCGTGGCGCTGCTGGTGCCAGCGTTGTCCCCCGCCTTGGGCGGCTTGATCGTCGACAGCATGTCCTGGCGCTGGATCTTCTACGCCAACCTGCCACTGGCCTTGATCACACTGTTGCTGGCGCTGCTGTGGATAACACCCGATGGGCCCACGAACCCACGCCCGAGACTGGAAGTGGGCGGCATTTTCAAACAAGTCCGCAGCCCGATGCTGCGCGTGGCGATGCTGGTTTACCTGTTCATCCCTGGCGTCTTCATTGGCACCAGCCTGATTGCCGTCCTTTATCTACGCGGCCTGGGTTACGACGCAACCCGCACCGGCGCACTCATGCTGCCGTGGGCGCTGGCGTCGGCAGTGGCGATCTACCTTGGCAAAACACTGTTCAACCGCTGGGGGCCGAAGCCTTTACTGCTGACGGGCATGGCACTGCAATGCGTCGGCATTATGTTGCTGAACGAACCGACGCTGATCATCGCTGCCTACTGCTTGATGGGCCTGGGCGGCAGCCTGTGCAGCAGCACCGCGCAAACCCTGGCCTTTATCGACATCCCTGCCGAACGCATGGGCCACGCCAGCGCCTTGTGGAATATCAATCGACAAATGAGCTTTTGCCTGGGGGCCGCGGCGCTCAGTGCGCTGTTGTCGGCCTTGGATTCCTTCAGCATAACCTTCACGATGGCGGCAGCTCTGACACTGCTACCTGCTTTTGCGGTGCTGCGCCTGGATACCGCCAGGGTACGGACACTGCTTCACCCTGCCAGCGAGGCTGACCAATGATTGACTACAGCGATTTTTTTGAAGAAGTGATCCAGACCCACGTCGAGATCGAACAGTGGTTTGCTGGCATCGCACCGCAGGGCACCTTGCAGAACCTGCTTGCGCGCTTCTCCCCCGAGTTCAGCATGGTCGCCCCCGCCACCGGCACGCGGGTCAATGCGGCCGGGGTCAATGCGTTGTTCACACGCCTGGGCGGGATGCGCCCGGGGTTGAAGATCACCTTGAGTGAGATGGCCGGGATCGACCGGCATGCACGCGGTGCGACGGTGACTTACCGAGAGCATCAAGTGGATGACAGCGGCACGCAGACCGATCGTCGCGCCACGGTGGTGTTCGAGAAACAGGCCAGCGGCGCGCTGCTGTGGCGCCACCTGCACGAAACCTTCATCAAGGTCTGATGCGGTCGAAAATGTGGGAGCGGGCTTGTTCGCTAAAGCGGTGGGTCGTTGACGAATCTGTTGGCTGACACTCCGTATTCGCGAGCAAGCCCGCTCCCACTTTTTAGCTTTACGCCTGGCTAGTCGGGCCAGGTACTACAAGAAACAGCGAACCGCCTGACATCATTCCAAGGAACCAATCCTCAGTCTCTTTCACCTCTGTCTACCCACAGGTGAAAGGATGCCCAGGGATTTCCTGCAAAGCGGCGTGCCGACGGCGCACACCACCACAACGGGCCGCGATCTGAAGGACATTTTGAGACGCATGAGTCGCCAGGAACGCGCAAAGCTGACAAATGAGGTTCTGCGCCTGCAGAACATTCGCCGTCCTCGCGAAATGATCCGGTTAATGCAGTTGGCCGGAAAACTCCCCAAACGCTTCAGTAATGCCCAAATACGTCGGGATATTTTCATTCAATTAGCCGATCAGGTGGGTGCCGCGTTTGCGGTAACGGGCAGCGGCATTTCAGAAAATCTCAACCACGTCGTCATTGCCATCTACGAGGAGTTCGGCAGCCATGAGCAATAACATCGATCCCGTGCGAGCGCCACGAACGTTGCGTCGTTACACCCAACGTTTCGCATTCACTGTGGGAACTGCGGTGTCCATGAATATGGTCGCCATATCAGGAAACCTTTCACATAGTCTGACGTATTACGCACGAATAAATTATCTCCCCAGCGAATACGCGGTAGTGGCCAGCTGGGTATTGCTACTGACAATGTGCATTGGGTTAGCCCTGGTAGCAGTTGGGTTTCGACTAGGGCCGCCATTACTCGTATGCGTCGCCGTCTTGAACGCTTTGATTTCGGCGGACTATCTTGGGAACCACCCCGTGACTCTGTTTGCAGTATTCCCTCTGTTCCAATCCCTGGCTTGTCTACTGATGCTCCATACAAGAAACCACCGCCGCTTCGTCAGCATGCTGCGGGTCAAGCGCCGACGAAAAATCAGAGCCGCCAAGTCGCTCATTAACTGAAATGACTGACTCAGTGTGGCGAGGAAGCTTGCTCCCTCGCCACAGCAAGCCCACACCTTTAGTTCTGCGTCTGGTCCACGATAACGGTGCAGGTAATACCGGCCGCCAACAGCACGCCTTCCGGCACTTCATCGATATGAATCCGCACCGGCACCCGCTGGGCCAGCCGCACCCAGTTGAAGGTTGGGTTCACATCGGCCACCAGCTCACGGCTCTCGGGGTTGTCGCGATCGTAGATGCCCCGCGAGATGCTTTCCACATGGCCCTTCAAGGTCTCGCCGCTCATCAATTGCATATCGGCTTTATCGCCGACCTTCACATGGGGCAACTTGGTTTCTTCAAAGAAGCCGTACACCCAGAAGGAATTCATATCCACCACGGCCATCTTGGCCTCGCCGATGCGCGCATAGTCGCCGCGATGCACGTTGAGGTTGGTGACGTAGCCGTCCACCGCCGCCAGCACCTGGGTGCGCTTGAGGTTCAGCTCGGCCGCTTCCAGTTGCGCCAGCGCGTGCTGGTAATCGGCCAGGGCCGAGTCGGCGATGTTGCTGGCGTCGTCGCGGTTTTCCTTGGAGATCACCAGGGCGTCGAGGTCGGCGCGGCGGTGGGCGTTGACCTTGCGCATTTCCCAGGTGGCTTTGCGCGAAGCGACGAGGGACTGCGCCTGCTTGACGGCGATGCGGTAGTGCTCGGGGTCGATCTGCATCAGCAGGTCGCCTTTTTTCACCAACTGGTTGTCACGCACCGGCACGTCGACGACTTCGCCGGTGACGTCGGCGGCGACGTTAATGATGTCGGCGCGCACACGGCCGTCGCGGGTCCATGGGGTTTGCATGTAGTGCACCCACAACGTACGGCCAATCCAGATCGCCAGAGCCAGTACCAGCAAGGTGGCGAGCAGGCTGAAAAACTTTTTCATCGGGGCATTCTCAACGATAGACGGTCAGCGCCAGGGCGCCGAACAGGCAAACGAACAGGCTCAGGCGCAGCAGCGCCGGGTGCCAGAAAAACCGGTACAGGTCGAAGCCGGCCAGGAAGCGATCCAGGGCCCAGGCCAACACGGCTGCAATCAGGAACATCAGGGTCATGGTCGGCATGTAGATGCCGTGGAACGCGATTTCACGGGGCATGCGCAGCTCCTTTAAGGGCAGCGAGGGGCGATTGCGGGTCGAGCAGCGAGGTGCGGATAAAGTGCAGGTAGCTTTTCACCCGGCGCAGGGCCGAGGTGTCGAAGTGCGGGGCGAAGGGTTCGTCGGTGGCCTGCACACGGCTGATCGCGTGGTCGACGGCAATCAGGCCGCGCTCCAGGTTGCTCGCGCTGGGTTGCAGGAACAGCCGCACCAGCGAGCGCCCCATCACGCGGATCGCCTGGCGCCACGGTTGGGATTCGGCGTACGCCGGATGCACCGGCAAAATCGCCTGTTCCTTGCGCAACTCGATGATCGCGTGGCCGACTTCAAGCACCACGAACATCCAGCGCAACAGGTCGCGCTGCACTTGCGGCTGGCCGACGGCGAGGCCGTAGGCCTGGTGCAGCAAGTCACGGGTGCGGCTTTCAAAACTCGACGCCAGGCCCTTGAGCTTGCCGCTGATCGCATACACCACCTGCTCGCGCAGGTCCTGCTCCAGGCGGCGCCACAACCAGCGGCTGTTGGGCGGCAGGATGATCGCCCCGGCGGCGGCACACACCAACATGCCGATGATCATGGCGATGTAGTCGTTGATAAAGGTGTAGGGGTTGTAGACCGTGAGGTTGTCCGGCACCGAGCCGGTGCTGAAGAAGATCAGCAGCCCCACGCCCACCCCGGCGTATTGCGGCCGCGAAGCGAGGAACGCGCCAAGGATGATCACCGGCGCGAGCATCACGCACAACAGCGGGAAGCCGTCGATCCAGGGGAACACGAAGAACATCTCAACAAAGCCCACCAGCGCGCCGATCAAAGTGCCGCAGGCCATCTGGAATGCCATGCGCTTGGGGTTCGGTGTGGCGGCGGACAGGCCGACGGTGGCGGCGGCGATCAGGGTCATGGTCGCGCCGCTGGGCCAGGCGGTGGCCACCCAATAGCTGCCGAGCACGATGAGGATGAATGACGCCCGGATCCCCGAGGCGGCGCAGGCCAGCCAGTTGGTTTTCGGCGTGTAGGGTTCGTCCCAGTCTTCGCGGGCGTGGCTGTGGTCGGCCAGGGAGGCGTGGGTTTGCGCGTAGTTGTGCAGATCGTCGACGAAGCGGTACAGCAGCTCGTAGGCGGTGTGGAAATCCAGTTGCTCGGCGTCGGTGGGGTCACCTTCCTGGAAAGTTGCGCGCAGGCTGCGCACCTTGGCGGGCAGGCCGTCCTTGTAGGCGCTGAGTTGCACCACCAGGCGCGCGGCGTCGGGGCTGGTGAGGGCGCGCCCGGAGAAGCCGTCGAGCAGTTCGGCCAGGTCGTGCAGGCCCGGCTTGATGGCCGCCACCACATGATCGGCCGCATCGGTGCGCAGCCGTTCGAGCAACTGGTGCAAGGCGTTGAAGCGCGTGGTGATGCTCATGAATTCGCTGTTCAGGCGACTGAGCCGCCCGTTGCGCCTGCGCATGTGCGGGTCTTCAAACACCGTGAGGCTGCGCAGCCCTTCCAGGCCCACGGCTTCGGCGATAAAGCGCACGTTGCTGGCCTCGAACCCTTCGCGCTGGCTGCGCCCGCGCAGGCCGTCAGTGACGAACAGCGCGAACACGCCGAAACGCTGGTAAAGCGCGTTGCGCATGGCGGCGCTGGAGGTTTGCGGCAGGATCGCGGCGCTGACCAGGGTGGAGCACAAAATCCCCAGGGAGATTTCCAG
This sequence comes from Pseudomonas sp. FP2335, assembly GCF_030687535.1. Classification (NCBI taxonomy): domain Bacteria; kingdom Pseudomonadati; phylum Pseudomonadota; class Gammaproteobacteria; order Pseudomonadales; family Pseudomonadaceae; genus Pseudomonas; species Pseudomonas sp. FP2335. The sequence continues at coordinate 1,136,748 of NZ_CP117437.1, read as the reverse complement.
CACGCGCCACACCGCCGCCATGAAGGCGCCGTCTGGATGGGCCAGGGCGGGCAAGCCGACCATCGCCGCGGTGTAGCCCGCAAGGACAAAACCATAGGCGCGAAAGTTACGGTTGCGGGTCGCCCCTGCCGTGCACACGCCGACCCAGATCGCCAATGCGCCGAGGAACAGTTCGGTGTTCTGCGCGAACAAGGCGATCAACAACACCATCACCGCCGACCCCGCCAGGGTGCCGAGGAAGCGGTAGAAACTCTTGGCGAACACCTGGCCGCTTTGCGGTTGCATCACGATAAATACGGTGATCATCGCGGTGCGCGGTTGCGGCAGTTCCAGGCGCATGGCCAGCCACAGCGTGAGAAACGCGGCGATCAGCACCTTGAAGATATACACCCAGGTCACGCCGTCGCTGCGCGCCCAGTCGAAAAAACCGCGGCGCCACTCAAGGGAGTGCAGCCAGCGCAGCGGTGCAGGCAAGGGAGTCATCAAATCCTACTCAGTGATCAAACACGGCGAGTGCCGCCGGGGTCTTGCTCGGAAGGGTCTTGGCGTCTGGTGGTACGTCGTCGCCAGCACCCAGACCGCCGCCCAGGGCGCTGACCAGTTCGGCATGGGCGCTCAGGCGCGCGGCCTGGACCTGTTGCTCGATCTGCTGCTGGTGGAACAACAACGTCTGCGCGTTGAGCACATTGAGGTAATCGGTGAGGCCACGCTGATAGGCGATCATCGCGATGTCGTAGGTTTTCTGCGCCGAAGCCACCGATTGCGCGGCGAAGGCCGATTGCTTGTCCATGGATTCGCGGCGGATCAACTGGTCGCTGATGCCCTTGAGCGCATTGACCAGGGTCTGGTTGTACTTGGCCACGGCCACGTCATACCCGGCGCTGGCTTCGCCCAGTTCGGCACGCAATCGCCCGCCGTCGAAGATCGGCAAGGTGATCGCCGGCCCCACGTTGTAGTTGAATTTCTTGCCGGCCAGAAACTCCAGCATGCCGCCGCCCGTGGCCATGTAGCCAAGGCTGCCGACCAGGTCGACGTTGGGATAGAACCCGGCGTGAGCCACATCGATGCCACGGGCCTGGGCCGCGACCTGCCAGCGGCTGGCAACCACGTCCGGGCGCTGGCCGAGCAATTGTGCGGGCAGGCTCGACGGCAACTTCAGCGGCGCGGCCAGGGCCAGGCTCGGACGCTGCAATTGCGCGCCCTCCCCCGGCCCTTTGCCGGCCAGTGCCGCGATCTGGTTGCGACTCAGGGCGATTTCTTCGTCCAGGGCGTCCAGTTGGCGATGGGTTTCCGGCAACGGGGTTTCGGCCTGGCTGACATCCAAGTGCGTGCCGATCCCGGCGTCCAGGCGTTTGTTGGCCAGGTCGAGGATCTGCTGTTGCTGGGCCAATGTCGCGGCAACGATGTCGCGGTTGGCGTAATGCAACGACAACTGGATATAGGCGCGCACCACGTTGTTCTGCAATTCGAGCCTGGCCTGGCGCTCCTCGGCGGCGCTCATGTGCGCCAGGTCGACGGCGCGCTCGGTGGTGTTGCTTTCGCGGCCCCACAGGTCGAGGGCGTAGCTCAGGCCCAGGGACGCGTTGTTGTCCCAGGTGTTGGCGCCGCTCAGCTCGCCAGGGCCGTAGAACTGGTCTTTCGGCCAGTTATGGCGCTTGAGGCTGGTGTTGCCGTTGATCTGCAGCGACTCGGCCGACTCGGCAATCCCGGCCATGGCGCGCGCTTCACGCACACGGGCGGCGGCCATGGCCAGGCTTGGGCTGTTTTGCGTGGCGAGTTCGACCCAACGGTTCAGTTGCGGGTCGCCATAGGCCTGCCACCACTGACTGGCGGGCCAATGGGCATCCCGGATGGCACTCTGGATCGCTTCGTCGGTGGCCAGGGTATTGGCGCTGAGGGCCTGGCCTTGGGGGGCGATTCCTCCGGTTCCGATGCAGCCGCTGATTGCTAACGATAAGGCGCAAACACTGAGAGCCTTCAGCCCTCTGTTAATGAGAGTCTTCGGCTCTCTGCTGATGCGACGCGGCACGGCAAGCGTATTCCTGAGGTGGTGTTGCGAGGTAGGTAGCGCAATTCTAGGCGGCGGCCTGGAGGACGATAAGCGGGTATTCCTGTGAATCTTTGTTACCGTTCTAGCGATAATCCGGGCATTTGACCTACATAGTAGGGGGCAAGCGAGTAACAGAATGAGGCACCTAAGCACGCTTGGAGCCGCCCATGCTTTCAGCCCTCAGCACGTTTACCCCGCTGCCGCCGGCACACGACACCGCCGACGGCTTGCACAGGCAGTTACATCTGCGCCCTGAGCCGTTGCGTCCGGGGATGCTGCCGGTGCAACGCGATGTGCGTTGGATCGCAGACACACTGCTGGAAAAGCTGCAGTCCTACGCGGGCAGTTCCCAGGAGCTACAACCGATCAGGGCGCTGCACCAGACGCTGACCCACAGCGAACCGCAGTTGGAAGTCTCGGCCGACGAACTCCCAGGCTTCTACGCCTTTTTCAAAAAGGCCGAACACCTGCTTGAACGCCACCGTACCCGCGGCAACCCACAGATTGAGGCTGACTACAGCTTGTGCCGTGCGCTCAAATGGCAATTTCGCGCGGCCGTCGGCGAAGCCCGGCATACGCGCCAGGCCCCCGCCAGACTGCGCTCGCTTGCCGATGTCAGCGCCGGGGACAAACGTTCGAGCCACTACCATCTCGGGTATGACTTCATGCTGGAACCCTCCCGGCAGCTCAGTGCAGGCCCTTGCCTGACGAACGACTCACACCTGGAAATCACCCGTGACCAGCGCATCGAGCGCTCGCGGGTCATTGCCCTGCAGGGCAAGCTGAAATCCATCGCGCTGAACCTGGGCCAGAGCCAGTCGCGCAACCAGCTCAGCCTTGGCTATTTTTCCTCCAAGGAGTACGCAAGCCTGGCGCACTACGCCGACGTTCCCGGCAGCACGCTGCAAAGGCAGCGGGATTATTCGGCACTGAGCCAGCCGGGTGTCAGGCAGGCACTGGCCGAAAACGGCTTGGCCGACATCGAACTGCCATGCCTGTACGACACTCCCGGGCCGCTCAAAACGGAAAAAGGCTTCATCATCAGTGCACGCAGCGACGTCGCCGTCGATGTCTTCAGCTTCCTCAAGCTCAACAGTGCAATGGACCTGAGACTGCGGCGCACCTACCCGCACAAGGCGCTGGATATTCTCGGCCTGTACGACACCTCAGCGACGATGGCCGCACGCAAGCTGAGCCCGTTGCCGCCCGACGGCGACACGCCAGAGCGGTTGCTCGACGATATGAAGCGCCTGGCCGCGTCGGGCAGCCGGCACTTCATGCAAAAGCTTTCCACGCCTGCGCACCACACCCGGCAAGCCCAGGCATTGCTCGAGCGCTACGTGCGGCTGAAGCTTCAAGCGCCAGTCGACCCCGGCCTGGACCGACAGTTACTCGATGTGATCCAGCAGCACCGCGCACTGCTCCGACCGGATGCCGTGAAGGTCTACACACTGGCGAGCCATGCCCAGGTGTTGAGCGGATCGGTAAGTGCCACGGCGTCGGCCCAGGACGAAGGCGGCAAAGGCGTGAGCATCGAAGTCAGCCATCGAAAACTCGACGACCCGCACTTGAGCGGCGATTACCTGAGCATCGACATCGCCCCGCTCCAAGGCGCCCAGGTGATCAAGACAACCTTGCGCAACGGGCTTTGCGCCATTGGCCAGCAGACATTTGACTGGGAGCAACTGGTCCAGTCGATCAGCGCCTCACTGCTCGATCCGGCCAAACGAGCGGTCACCCAGGTGCTGGTCAAAATCAAACACGGGCAACCCGTGGTGTTGCTCACGCGCCACACGCTGAGCAAGGCTAACGACCTGCGGCTACCGCCAGTGGTCAACCATTACACCGGGTTCGATCTGCAGTCCCTGCGCACCCGGCAACAATTGCGCAGCGAGCAATTGGGCAGCGACTCGCTGGACCAGGTATTGCCCATCGCCCGTCGCCTGCTGCCGGAGCGACCCGCCTGGGACCATTACGTGAAGCAGCACGCCGAAGCATTCCAGACGTTGCTCGACAGCATCGGCCAACAAAAAACCGGCAGCGTGCTCGACGCCGAACTTGATGAGCTGGCACGCATCAGCCCGGCTCTGCGCCAGGCCGTTGAAAGCCTGAGGTTGCGGACGGCCACCGCCTCAGGCACGCCAACCCAGGAAAACCGTGCCCTGGCACAAGAAGCGCTGGTGCAAATGCTGCTCGACTACCTGCCGCACTATGAGGCACGGGTCAGCACAGCCTGGACCTTGCGCTGAGCCTTGGGGGCGGGCGGCACCCAGTGGATGCACACCTGCGCGCAACTTCATGTCACAATTTGCCATCGCCCCTGAGAACCCCCCATGGACACTTTGCAAAACATGCGCGCGTTCAGTTGCGTGGCCGAAGCTGGCAGCTTCACCGCCGCCGCCGCGCAACTGGACACCACTACGGCCAACGTTTCGCGCGCGGTCTCGAACCTTGAGGCCCATCTGCAAACCCGCTTGCTCAACCGCACCACCCGCCGCATCGCCCTGACCGAAGCCGGCAAACGCTATTTGCTGCGCTGCGAACAGATCCTCGCCTACGTCGAAGAAGCCGAGGCCGAAGCCAGCGACGCCCACGCACGCCCCGCCGGGCAATTGAAAGTGCACACCATGACCGGCATCGGCCAGCATTTCGTCATCGACGCAATCGCCCGCTACCGCCGCACCCACCCGGACGTGACCTTCGACCTGACCCTGGCCAACCGCGTGCCGGACCTGCTCGACGAGGGTTACGACGTTTCCATCGTGCTGGCCAGCGAGCTGCCGGACTCGGGCTTCGTGTCCCAACGCCTGGGCATCACCTACAGCATCGCCTGTGCCTCGCCGGATTACGTCAAGGCCAAGGGTTGCGCGCAACGCCCCCATGATTTACTCAACCACGCCTGCCTGCGCCTGGTCAGCCCGGTGATCCAGCTGGACAAATGGACCTTCAACGGCCCCGAAGGCCAGGAAAGCGTGGCGATCAACACCTCGCCGTTCCTGGTCAACTCGGCCGACGCGATGAAGACCGCGATCACTAGCGGCATGGGCGTCGGCCTGCTGCCGGTGTACGCGGCCATCGAGGGTTTGCGTAACGGCACCCTCGTTCGGGTGATGCCGACCTACCGCTCCCAGGAGCTGAACCTGTACGCCATCTACCCGTCGCGCCAGTACCTGGATGCGAAGATCAAGACCTGGGTGGAATACCTGCGCGGGTCGTTGCCGGAAATCCTGGCGGCGCATCAGGCGGAGTTGGCGGCGTATGAGTTGAGTGGGGGGTTGGGCGGCGCTCGTTTGGCGAACTGAGGTAGTTCGAACCGCAGAAATCAAATGTGGGAGCGGGCTTGCCCGCGAAGGCGGTGTGTCAGATACAGACTTGCTGGCTGATCCACCGCCTTCGCGGGCAAGCCCGCTCCCACAGGTTGAACGGTGTACACGTTGCATGGGCGTCAGCCTGCTGCCGGTGTACGCGGCCATCGAGGGTTTGCGTAATGGCACCCTGGTTCGGGTGATGCCGGAAATCCTGGCGGCGCATCAGGCGGAGTTGGCGGCGTATGAGTTGAGTGGGGGTTTGGGCGGCGCTCGTTTGGTGAACTGAGGTAGTTCGAACCGCAGAAATCAAATGTGGGAGCGGGCTTGCCCGCGAAGGCGGTGTGTCAGATACAGACTTGCTGGCTGATCCACCGCCTTCGCGGGCAAGCCCGCTCCCACAGGTTGAACTGTGTACACGTTGATTGAGTGGTGTCCTGACAACACAGACGAGGAATGTTAGCTTGCTTGGCATTCTTCCGTAGTCGATGAGCCCGCCTGCAATGAAAAAGACCGTCCTCGCCTTCAGCCGTATCACCCCGCCAATGATCGAACGCCTGCAACAGGATTTCGAGGTGATCGCGCCCAATCCCAAACTGGGTGACATCAACGCGCAGTTCAACGAAGCCCTGCCCCACGCCCACGGTTTGATCGGCGTGGGTCGCAAGCTGGGCCGCGCGCAGCTCGAAGGCGCCGGCAAGCTGGAAGTGGTCTCCAGCGTCTCGGTGGGCTACGACAACTACGATGTGCCCTACTTCAATGAACGCGGGATCATGCTCACCAACACCCCTGACGTGCTCACCGAAAGCACCGCCGACCTGGCCTTCGCCCTGCTGATGAGCAGCGCGCGCCGCGTCGCCGAGCTGGACGCCTGGACCAAGGCCGGTCAGTGGAAAGCCAGCGTCGGCGCAGCGTTGTTCGGTTGCGATGTGCACGGCAAGACCCTGGGCATCGTCGGCATGGGCAATATCGGCGCGGCCGTGGCCCGTCGCGGGCACCTGGGGTTCAACATGCCGATCCTGTACAGCGGCAACAGCCGCAAGACCGAGCTGGAACAAACGCTGGGCGCACAGTTGCGCAGCCTTGACCAGTTGCTGGCCGAAGCGGATTTCGTCTGCCTGGTGGTGCCGTTGAGCGACAAGACCCGTCACCTGATCAGCACCCGCGAGCTGGGCTTGATGAAATCCAGCGCGATCCTGATCAACATCTCCCGTGGCCCGGTGGTGGATGAGCCGGCACTGATCGAAGCGCTGCAAACCCAGCGGATTCGCGGGGCGGGACTGGATGTGTATGAGCAGGAGCCCCTGGCGCAATCGCCGCTGTTCCAACTGAGCAATGCAGTGACCTTGCCGCACATCGGCTCGGCGACAGATGAAACCCGCGAAGCCATGGCCAATCGTGCGTTGGACAACTTGCGCAGTGCCCTACTGGGCCAGCGTCCGCAGGATCTGGTGAACCCGCAAGTGTGGAAAGGCTGACCTCTCACTACGGTGGGCGGGTGCTTCTGGGGGGGAGTTGGCTTGCCTGCTCCCACAGAAACCCGCCCGATACAAAACCCGGTTAAAGCCTGGCGCCCTCAAGTCGATAACTCGGTATAGATCGTCATCCCTGATCCTCAGAAGGTTTTTATGTCCACCACCAAAGCCCGCGCAGACTCACTCTCGCTTCTGCTCTTTACCTTACGTAGCGGCAAGCTGATGGCGATCAACCTGCTGAAAGTCAGCGAAATCATTCCCTGCCCGCCGCTGACCAAGCTGCCGGAGTCCCACCCCCACGTCAAAGGCATCGCCATCCTGCGCGGAGCCTCGCTGTCGGTGATCGACCTGAGCCGCGCCCTCGGCGAAATGCCCCTGCAAGACCCGGACGGCGGCTGCCTGATCGTCACTGACGTCAGCCGTTCCAAGCAGGGCCTGCATGTACAGGCGGTGAGCAAGATTGTGCACTGCCTGACCACCGATATCCGTCCGCCGCCCTACGGCTCCGGCGGCAACCGCGCGTTTATCACCGGGGTCACCCAGGTCGAAGGTGGCTTGGTACAAGTGCTGGATATTGAAAAAGTCATCCACGGCATCGCCCCGGCGCCGGTTGAAGCAGCGCCGACCGACCTGACCATGGAAGAAGCCGAAGTGCTGGGCAACGCCCGCATCTTGGTGGTGGATGACAGCCAGGTCGCCCTGCAGCAATCGGTGCACACCCTGCGTAACCTCGGCCTGACCTGTCACACCGCGCGCAGTGCCAAGGAGGCCATCGATGTGCTGCTGGAGCTGCAAGGCACGGCCGAGCAGATCAATGTGGTGGTATCGGACATCGAGATGTCCGAAATGGACGGTTACGCCCTCACCCGCACCCTGCGTGAAACCCCGGATTTCAAAGACCTCTACGTGCTGTTGCACACCTCCCTGGACAGCGCGATGAACAGCGAAAAAGCCCGCCTGGCCGGGGCCGATTCGGTGCTGACCAAGTTTTCTTCGCCGGAACTGACCAAGTGCCTGGTGATCGCCGCCCAGACTGTGGCGCAAAAAGGCCTGTAAGCGGTGAGCGAGTATTTCCAGCTGCTACGCCGCGACCTCACCGCCAGCCTGCCCGCGCAGCAATGGCCGGCGGGTACGCAGTTGGATCACTACCGCGACGCGCTGGCCCCGGCGATTCATGCAGTGTTGCGCATGACCCAGGACCAAGGCGGTGGCCGCGTACCCGGCCTGGATGAATGGCGACACCAGTTTGTCACCGACGCCGAATTCGACCCGACGCTGTGCCTGGTAGCCAGCAACGCCGACGGTATTCTCGGCGTGGCGCAATGCTGGACCAGCGCGTTTATCAAGAATCTCGCCATACACCCCTGCGCCCAGGGCCAGGGGCTGGGCCGTGCGTTGTTGCTGCACTGCTTCCAGGTGTTCAAGCAACGCGGCGAACCCTACGTGGATCTCAAGGTGCTGGAGAGCAACCTGCGCGCACGCAAGCTCTATGAAAGCGCTGAAATGAGATTCGTCCTACGCGATGTCGTCGCAGCAGACTGACAGGCACTGGCGCACAACTTGCTTCCAGACAGGCTGAGCGGTGGACAGAGGTAAAAACCCGTCACCGCTCAAGTGTGCCCTCTGACCTAGCCTGGTGACAGATCCGCCATGAACACTCATTTTTCCTGCGTCGGTTGCGGCAAATGCTGCAGCGACCACCACGTCCCCCTGACCCTCGATGAAGCCCGCATGTGGGCGGCGGACGGCGGCCAGGTCATCGTGCTCGTGGAAGGTTTTCTCGCCAGCGGCCTGGGCTTGCCCGCCCAGCAACGCGAGCATGCCGAACGCCGTTCGGTGGTGGTGCCCTGCGGCAACACCGAGGCGTTGCTGGCCATCACCTTTGCCGCCTACAACGCCGGGCGTTGCCGGAATCTTGACGCAGACAACCTGTGCCGCATCTATGAGCGGCGGCCGTTGGTGTGTCGGATCTATCCGATGGAGATCAATCCGCACATCCCGTTGAACCCCGCGGCGAAGGAATGCCCACCGGAATCCTGGGAACAGGGCCCGGCGCTGATCGTCGGTGGCGAACTGGCGGACCCGCAGTTGGCCGCCTTGATCCAGCGCTCGCGCCAGGCCGACCGCGATGACGTCCAGACCAAAGAAGCCGTGTGCGCCTTACTCGGCCTGCGCACCACGGCGCTCAAGGGCGATGGGTTTACCGCGTACCTGCCGGACATGGGCGCGTTTGCCCAGGCGCTTGAATTGGCGACGCAACGGCCGGCCGTGGCCAATGAGTGGGTGTTTCATGTGTCCGGGATGGACATTGCCGAGCAACTGCTGGATGCGGGGGCGCAGATTGCTACCGAGGTGCCGGCCAACTATGCGTTTATTTCGTTGAGGGCGGCGTAGGCAGTACCGGCCCCTTCGCGGGCAAGCCCGCTCCCACAGGTGATCGGTGTTGGCGGGCTGTCAGTGCTCGGCTGCAGATCGCCCAGACACTGCTAGTCCCCTGTGGGAGCTGTCGAGCTTTAGCGAGGCTGCGAAGGCGGCGGCACTGTTGGCGGATATGCTGCCTCTCAACCATAGAATCTCCCACAGGGGGTTGGCAGTGGAGCAACTGTGCAGGCTGGCTTGCGAAGGCGGCAGCACATTCACTCCAAATCCCACTAATGTCGCTTGCCCCAGAACTCCCGCGCCAACTGCCGCAAGTCTTCCGCCAACGCCGCCACATCCCCGGAACTGCGCTGGCTGCGCTGCCCCGCGCAGACGGTGGCCTCCCCTGCATTGCGAATACCGACAATATTGCGATTGATGTCTTCGCTCACCGCACTTTGCTCCTCCACCGCCGCCGCGATCTGCTGGCTCATGCCGGTGATCTGGCTCACGCGCTGGCTGATGCCATCCAACGCGGCCGCCGCCCGTTGTGCCTGCACGACGCTGGCGTCGACATGTTCGCTGCTCTGCGCCATGGCCTGCACCGCGTCCCGCGCGCCGCCTTGCAGGGTGCTGATCATGCGCTGGATTTCGTTGGTCGATTGCTGGGTGCGTTGCGCCAGGCCGCGTACTTCATCGGCAACCACGGCAAAACCACGGCCCTGCTCGCCGGCCCGCGCCGCTTCGATGGCGGCATTCAGTGCCAGCAGGTTGGTTTGTTCGGCAATGGTGCGGATCACCTCCAGCACGCTGCTGATTTCACCGCTGTGACTTTCCAGTTGGTGGATCACCTCAGTGGCGCGGGTCAGTTCCTGGGACAGGCGCAACACCGCATCGCGGCTTTCATCCACCCGCAGATGACCTTCACGGGTTTCGTTGCCGGCCTGGTCGGCCGCCTTGGACGCCACGACAGCATGGTTGGCCACCGCAGCCACACTGGCGGTCATCTGGTGGATCGCCGCCGCCACCTGATCGGTCTGGGTCTGCTGGCCGAGGCTGCTGGCATGACTGCTGTCCAACTGCTCGACCAACTGCGCGGCATGCCCGGACAAGCGCCACGATGCATCGCCGATGCGCCCGACCACTGCGCCCACCTGGGCTTCAAGCATGTGCAGGGCAAATTCGATCGTCCCGCACTCATCCGTGCGTCCGGTGTAGATCGCCTGGCTCAAGGGGTTGTCGGCGATTGCACGCGCGCGTTGATTCAACTGCGCCAGGGGCCGCAGGATCGCGTTGACCCCCGCCGCGCCCACAGCGCCACCGAGCACCAGCGCCAGCAGTTGCCAAACCAGCGCGTAGTCCGCCAGGCCCAGTCCCAACGCCCAGGTCAGGCCGCCGGTGCCGACCACCCACAACGATAACTTCAGGCCCATGCCGAACGTGGGCAGCAGCGGCCGCTTGCCCCCGCGCAATTGGGCGTAGGCACGTTCCGCTGCTGCGATGCGGCGCGCATCCGGCTTGGTGCGCACCGACTGATACTCCACCGTCACACCATCACGCGTGACCGGCGAGGCATAGGCGCTGACCCAATAGTGATCGCCGTTCTTGCAGCGGTTTTTCACCATGCCCATCCATGAGCGTCCCGCCTTCAAGGTTTGCCACATGTGCGCAAACGCCGCGGCCGGCATGTCCGGGTGACGCAACAGATGGTGCGGTGCGCCGAGCAGCTCCTCGCGGCTGTAGCCACTGACGTCGATAAAGTCCTTGTTGGCGTAGGTAATCACACTGGTCAAGTCGGTGGTCGAGAGGATATTGGCGTCAGGGGCAAAGTCCACATTTCGACCGGTGACCGGCAGGTTGATCTTCATGGATAAGCGCGCTCGTAATGGTTGGAGAGTCGGCAGGGCCGTCGACTCTAAGCGCACCAAGGGGGCAAATACTGATCCAGCTCATGTTCCGCGCAATTAGTTTGCCATCACGGCGTGCCGGGGGATGTCCAGGTGATAGGGTTGGGTGATCCGCTGGTATTCGCCGTTGTGCATCAACTGCTCAAGGGCGCGGTTCAGCTCATTGCGCAGCGCCGTATCAGGCTTGCGCAGTGCAATCGCCACACCGTCACCCAATGATTGCGCCGAGATGGCAGGGCCAAGGAAGTCGAAATCCTGGCCGTCTGCCGTGTCGAGCAGCAGCTCGCGGATCTCTATGGGGCCTTGCAAGGTTGCATCTATATCGCCAGCCACCAGGCTGCGCACGAGTTCTTCATTGAGCCAGAAACTCTTGATGATGACGCCCGCCGGCGCCCATTTCGACAGGGCGAAGGCTTCGCGATTGCTCCTCAGCAAGACCCCGACGCGCTTGCCTTTGAGCGAGCGCCGGTTCGGCAGCAAGCCCGAGGTTTTGCGCGCTACCAGGCGGGTAGTGAAGGGATAGAGGTCATCGGTGAAATTTACCCGCTTGCGCCGCTGAGCGGTCGGCGCCATGCCCATGATCGCGTCGAATTGCCGGGCTTCAAGGGCTGCGAAGCTCTCGACGAGGATCTGATCGACCCAGATGCAACGTGCGTTGAGCTGCTCACACAACGCATTGCCCAACTCGATGTTCAAACCCACCAGGCGGCCGTGCTGATCACGGCTTTGGAACGGCGGAAACTGCGCGGCGACGGCGAAGCGGATTTCGCGCCGTGGCAGGTCATCGGCTATTGCGATAGTGAAGCCCCCGGACAACATCAATAGGGCGAGGGAAACACGCAGGTGTGTCAGGGCCACAGGGGACGTCCTTTTCTAGAAAAACCAGCTTCATCCTCATCCAACCCCGTGAAGAGGCCGTGCAGGTGTCGCGAAAGCTTTCAAAAAAAGGACCTGTGCCTACAAGCAGAAATATCGACTGAGGCTGTAGGCATTTACCACTACAGCTTGTGACCCTCTACTCTCAACGTTTACCCATGGAACGACGGGTGCCCGGTGGCGCCATGCCAGGCGATTTGGTGTGACCGTTCTTGGCACCGTTTTTATACCAAGGTTGGGCGGCATTCTTCGCCCCGGCCAGCTCACCCGGTTTGAAGGGAAACTTGAACGCCGGGATCTCGGCTTTTTCAACGCCTTCGGCGTTGGCCGAATCGACGAGGTCGGCCGCTTCAACAGGGGATTGTGTCGGGGAATTCATGAAAGCTCCGGGGCATGCAGATAATGATGCGGGGCCGGCTTGCAGGCCACACTGGCGCGCAGTATACCTGCGGGCCCATGATCTTTTACCACTGTCGTACGAATGGTCAGCATGTAACTGACAGCGCCGTCAGAAAGCGGTCACCTTGCTGACCGGGTTCACAGGCTATAAATACCCATCCTTTTTCCACCTCTCGTCCCGGCACCTGACAGCATGCACATTCAACGCAAAACCGCCTTGATCGTTGGCGTCCTCGTGGTAGTGGCCATTGCGGCATGGGTCTTCACACGGCCAGCCAAGACCAAATTGGTGGCTTCGACCGCCGTGCCGGTACGCGTCATCCACGTGGTGGAACAGGACCTGCCGCGCTACGTCAGTGGCATCGGTTCGGTGCTGTCGTTGCACAGCGTGGTGATCCGCCCGCAAATCGACGGCATCCTCACCCGGCTGCTGGTCAAGGAAGGACAACTGGTCAAGACCGGGGACCTGCTGGCGAGCCTCGACGACCGCTCGATCCGCGCCAGTCTCGACCAGGCCAGGGCCCAGCTGGGACAGAGCCAGGCGCAACTGCAAGTGGCCCTGGTCAACCTCAAGCGCTACAAGGAACTGAGCGTCGACGACGGCATCTCCCGGCAGACCTACGACCAGCAACAGGCGCTGGTCAACCAACTGAAAGCCACGGTGCAAGGCAACCAGGCGGCCATTGACGCGGCCCAGGTACAGCTTTCCTACACCCAGATTCGCTCGCCGGTCACAGGTCGCGTGGGGATACGCACGGTGGACGAAGGCAACTTCCTGCGCATGAGCGACACCCAAGGCTTGTTCTCGGTGACGCAGATCGATCCGATTGCCGTCGAGTTCTCCCTGCCGCAGCAAATGCTGCCGACCCTGCAGGGGCTGATTGCCGCCGACCACCCTGCCAAGGTCGACGCTTACCAGGGCGCCGATACCGAAGGCCGGGACAGTGACCTGCTGGGCCAGGGCCGCCTGAGCTTGATCGACAACCAGATCAACAGCACCACCGGCACCCTGCGCGCCAAGGCCGAGTTCGCCAACACCGCGCAGAAGCTGTGGCCCGGCCAGTTGGTGACGATCAAGATCCAGACTGCCCTCGACCGCAATGCCCTCGCCGTCCCCCCGACCGTGGTGCAGCGTGGCCTGGACTCGCATTTCGTGTACCGCATCAAAGGCGACAAGGTCGAGACCGTGCCGGTGCAGGTGGTGTATCAGGACAGCGAGCGCAATATCCTCAAGGGCATCCAGGCCGGCGACGTGTTGGTCAGCGATGGCCAATCGCGGCTCAAGGCCGGCGCCCAGGTCGAGATCCTCAAGGAGCCGCCCCAAGTGATCCAGACCGCTGACGCCCAGGTGCAGCCATGACGTCGCGGGGTTCGGTTTCGGCCTGGTGCATCGACCGCCCGGTCGCCACCCTGTTGCTGACCTTTGCCCTGGTGCTGCTTGGGCTGATTGCCTTCCCCAAATTACCCATCGCCCCACTGCCGGAAGCGGAGTTTCCGACGATCCAGGTCAGCGCCCAATTACCCGGCGCGAGCCCCGACACCATGGCCTCGTCGGTCGCCACGCCGCTGGAGGTGCAATTCAGCGCCATCCCCGGCATGACCCAGATGACCTCCAGCAGCGCCTTGGGCTCAAGCCTGCTGACCCTGCAATTCACCCTCGACAAAAGCATCGACACTGCGGCGCAGGAAGTGCAGGCGGCGATCAACACCGCCGCCGGCAAACTGCCCAGCGATATGCCGAGCCTGCCGACCTGGCGCAAGGTCAACCCGGCGGACAGCCCGGTGCTGATCCTCAGTGTCAGCTCCCATGACATGCCCGGCACCGAACTGAGCGACTTGGTGGAGACCCTGCTTGCCCGGCAAATCAGCCAGATCGACGGTGTCGGCCAGATCAACATCACCGGCCAGCAACGCCCGGCGATCCGTGTGCAGGCCTCGCCCGACCGGCTCGCCGCCATCGGCCTGACCTTGGCCGACGTACGCCTGGCCATCCAGCAATCGAGCCTGAACCTGGCCAAGGGAGCGCTGTACGGCAAGCACAGCGTGTCGACCCTGGCGACCAACGACCAGTTGTTTCACCCGGATGAATACGGTGACCTGATCATTTCCTACAAGAACGGCGCCCCCGTGCAACTGCGCGATGTTGCCAAAGTGGTCAACGGTTCGGAAAACGCCTACGTCCAGGCCTGGGCAGGGGACACCCCCGGCGTCAACCTGGTGATCACCCGCCAACCCGGCGCCAACATTGTCGAGACCGTCGAGCGCATCCAGGCCGAACTGCCGCGCCTGGAAGCGATGCTGCCTGCCGCGGTGCAGGTCAGCGTGCTGATGGACCGCACCACCACCATCCGCGCTTCGTTGCATGAAGTGGAAATGACCCTGCTGATCGCCGTGTTGCTGGTAGTCGGGGTGATGGCGATTTTCCTGCGCCAGTGGTCGGCCACCCTGATTGTGTCGAGCGTGCTGGGCGTGTCGTTGATCGCCAGTTTTGCCCTGATGTACGTGATGGGTTTCAGCCTGAACAACCTGACCCTGGTGGCGATCGTGGTGGCCGTGGGGTTTGTGGTGGACGATGCGATCGTGGTGGTGGAGAACATCCATCGCCACCTCGAAACCGGGCTGGACAAACGCGAGGCGGCGATCAAGGGCGCCAGTGAAATCGGCTTTACCGTGGTGTCCATCAGTGTGTCGCTGGTGGCGGCCTTTATTCCGCTGCTGTTCATGGGCGGCGTGGTCGGCCGGCTGTTCAAGGAGTTTGCCTTGACTGCTACGTCCACCATCCTGATCTCCGTGGTGGTGTCGCTGACACTGGCCCCGACCCTCGCGGCCCTGTTCATGAAAGCGCCGAGCCACCGCGGCCATGACAACCCCGGCTTTGGCGAGCGGCTGCTGGCCGGATACGAAAAATACCTGCGTCGCGCCCTGGCCCATCAACGCACCATGGCCGGTATCTTCCTGCTGACCCTGGGCCTGGCCGTGGTCGGCTACGTATTTATCCCCAAGGGTTTCTTCCCGGTGCAGGACACCGGTTTCATCCTCGGCACAAGCGAGGCAGCGGCGGATGCGTCCTACCCGGACATGGTCGCCAAGCACAAGGCACTGGCCGAAATCATGCAGGCCGACCCGGCCGTGCGCGCGTTTTCCCACTCTGTCGGCGTGACCGGCAGCAACCAGACCATCGCCAATGGACGCTTCTGGATTTCCCTGGTGGATCGCGGCGACCGCGACGTGTCCGCCAGCCAGTTTATCGACCGTATCCGGCCCAAGCTGGCCAAGGTGCCGGGGATCGTCCTGTACCTGCGCGCCGGGCAAGACATCAACCTCAGTTCCGGCCCCAGCCGCAGCCAGTATCAATACGTGCTCAAGAGCAACGACGGTGCGCTGCTGAACACCTGGACCCAGCGGCTCACCGAAAAACTGCGCGCGATCCCACAATTTCGCGACATCTCCAATGACCTGCAACTGGGCGGCAACATCACCCACATCACCATCGATCGCCGCGCCGCCGCACGCTTCGGCCTCACGGCCACCGACGTCGACCAGGCGCTGTACGACGCGTTCGGCCAGCGCCAGGTCAATGAGTTCCAGACCGAAATCAACCAGTACCAAGTGGTGCTGGAACTCGACACCCAACAGCGCGGCAAGGCCGAAAGCCTGAATTACTTCTACCTGCGCTCGCCGCTGACCAATGAAATGGTGCCGCTGTCGGCGCTGGCCACGGTTGACGCGCCCACGGTCGGGCCGCTGTCCATCAGCCATGACGGCATGTTCCCGGCCGCCAACCTGTCGTTCAACCTGGCGCCCGGCGTGGCGCTGGGTGATGCGGTGATCCTGCTCGACCAGGCGAAAAACGAGATCGGCATGCCGGCCTCGATCATCGGCAACTTTCAGGGTGCGGCCCAGGCGTTCCAGAGTTCCCTGGCCAGCCAACCCTGGCTGATCCTCGCTGCACTGGTGGCGGTCTACATCATTCTCGGCGTGCTGTATGAGAGCTTTGTGCATCCGCTGACCATCATCTCGACCCTGCCCTCGGCGGGCCTCGGGGCACTGGTGATGCTGTGGCTGCTGGGGCAGGACTTTTCGATCATGGCGCTGATCGGCCTGGTGCTGTTGATCGGCATCGTCAAGAAGAATGGCATCCTGCTGATCGACTTCGCCCTGGAGGCGCAGCGCACACGCGGCTTGTCAGCCCATGATGCGATCTTCGAAGCCTGTATCACCCGGTTCCGTCCGATCATCATGACCTCCCTGGCCGCCCTGCTCGGCGCCCTGCCGCTGATGCTCGGCTACGGCGCCGGTGCCGAACTGCGCCAGCCGCTGGGCATCTCGGTGGTCGGCGGCCTGCTGGTCAGCCAGGCGCTGACGCTGTTCACCACGCCGGTCATATACTTGTACCTCGAAAAGTTTTTCCACAGGCCCAAACCAGCGCTTGCGCCGGTGACCACACATTAAGGCCTAGGCCCCGTCCTGGAACGAAAGGCTCATGCGCGTCCTGATTATTGAAGATGAAGAAAAAACCGCGGACTACCTGCACCGCGGCCTGACGGAACAAGGCTACACCGTCGACGTGGCTCGCGAAGGCGTCGAGGGTTTGCACCTGGCGCTGGAGAACGACTACGCGATCATCGTGCTGGATGTGATGCTGCCAGGCCTGGACGGTTTCGGCGTGCTGCGGGCCTTGCGCGCGCGCAAACAGACGCCGGTGATCATGCTCACTGCCCGCGAGCGCGTGGAAGACCGCATTCGCGGCCTGCGTGAAGGCGCGGATGATTACCTGGGCAAGCCGTTTTCGTTCCTTGAACTGGTGGCGCGCCTGCAAGCTCTGACCCGCCGCAGCGGCGGGCATGAGCCGGTGCAGGTGACCGTCGCCGACCTGTGGATCGACCTGATCAGCCGCAAGGCCAGTCGCAACGGCCAGCGCCTGGACCTGACTGCCAAGGAGTTCTCGCTGCTCAGTGTGCTGGCGCGTCGCCAGGGCGAGATCCTGTCCAAGACCGCGATTGCAGAGATGGTCTGGGACATCAACTTCGACAGTGACGCCAACGTGGTGGAGGTCGCGATCAAACGCCTGCGCGCCAAGCTCGACGGACCGTTTGAAGAAAAACTGCTGCACACCATTCGTGGCATGGGTTATGTGCTGGAGAGCCGCAGTGTCGGCTAACTCCATCGCCCTGCGCCTGAGCGGCATGTTCACCCTGGTGGCGCTGCTGATCTTCGTGTTGATCGGCGGCGCGCTGTACCAGCAGGTGGACCGCAGCCTGGGCTTGTTGCCGGAAGCCGAGCTGGATGCGCGCTACAGCGTGCTTGAATCGTCGGTGGGTCGCTTTGGCACGCCCGACCATTGGGCAAAAATCACCGCCAAGCTCAAGCTGCTCAGTGAAGAGGACAAACGTATCCACTTCTGGGTAGTGAGCGGCGACCCATCCTACGAATACGGCAACCCCGACCCACAGATCCGTGCCTTTGCCAACGGGCACACCGGCAAGCGCGATTTGCATCTGCCGGGCCACCAGCATCCGTTCAAGGCCCTGGTGAGCCAGTTCCCGGCCAAGGATCAGCGCCCGCCGCTGCGCTTCATGATCGCCATCGACACCGAGAACTTTCACGCGACCCAGCACCATCTGCTGGTGGCGCTGATCAGCCTGGCGTTTGTGGGCGTAGTCCTCGCCGCGCTGCTGGGCTTCTGGGTCTCGCGCATCGGGCTCAAGCCGCTGGGCAAGCTGTCGGATGAGGCGCAGAAACTTGCGCCACCGAAATTGTCCGGGCGCTTGCGGTTGTCGCCGCTGCCGCCGGAGCTGAGCCAGTTCGTCAACTCGTTCAACTCCACCCTCGACCGCGTGGAACACGCCTACTCGCGCCTGGAATCGTTCAACGCCGACGTCGCCCACGAGTTGCGCTCACCGCTGACCAACCTGATCGGCCAGACCCAGGTCGCCCTGACGCGCGGACGTTCGGCGGAACACTACTTCGAAGTGCTGCAATCGAACCTCGAAGAATTGGAACGCCTGCGTTCGATCATCAACGACATGCTCTTCCTCGCCAGCGCCGACCAGGGCAGCAAGGCCACCAAGCTGATCGAAAGCGCCCTGGCCGATGAAGTGGCAACCACTCTCGACTATCTGGATTTCATCCTCGAAGACGCCCAGGTCAGCGTGCGGGTCAGCGGCGATGCCACGGTCCACATCGAAAAAGCCCACCTGCGCCGCGCACTGATCAACCTGCTGAGCAACGCAGTGCAACACACCGCGCCAGGGCAGGTCATCGATGTGAAGATCGAGGTCCAGGCGGATCAAGTGGCAATCGGCGTGACCAACCCCGGCGAGGTGATTGCCAGCGAGCACTTGCCACGCTTGTTCGAGCGCTTCTACCGGGTGGACGCCTCGCGCAGCAACAGTGGCGCCAATCATGGCCTGGGGCTGGCCATCGTCAAGGCGATTGCGCTGATGCACGGCGGCGACGTCTTTGTACGAAGCGACGCCAACGGCAACACCTTCGGCATCACCCTGCCCTTGTAGTGAGCGGGCTTGTCCCGCGCCGGGGGACTAAGCCGCCCTCAATCCAAGCACCGCGGTCGCCCTGAAAAACCGAGGCGTACCATTTTGACCGACTGCGCCACCCGCGCTGAGGACGCAACCCCGCCCACCACACTGTTGCGATTTGGGCAACAGTCATTATCTTGTTACACTCTGTATCGTACCGCTCGCCTGCGTTAATTTGACGCATCGATGAGTGTGACGGCAAAAGCAGTTTGCGCTTACCCGAATTTCCCTCGACTTATTTCCAGGGCTCTACACTGGGAATCTGTTTAAAAGCCGCTGACTTCAGCGGCTTTTTTTTTGCCGTAAAAAAGGCCAGGAACACCCCACGACATGGCCGTTCTCGATTGATCCAAAGGAGCTCCCCCGGTGAAGAACTCGCTGACGTTCACCCCGTTATTCCTCGCGATTACAGCAACGATCGCCCCGCTGACCCACGCGGCAGGCAGCCCCCCCGCCGACGGGTTCGTCGAAGGCTCCCACCTCACCGTCAACACCCGCAATTACTACATGAACCGCGACCGACGCGACATTCACAGCGATGACAGCAAGGAGTGGGGCCAGGGCTTTCTCGGCACTTTCGAATCCGGCTACACCCAGGGCACCGTTGGCTTCGGCCTGGACGCCCACGCCATGCTCGGCCTCAAACTCGATGGTGGTGGCGGCACAGACGGTTCCAGCATCCTTCCGTACGGCAGCGGCAACGGCAAGGCGCCGGGGTCCTTCTCCACGGCGGGCGGCACCTTGAAAATGCGCGCGCTGGACACTGAATTGAAGGCCGGCGACCTGTTCCTCAACAACCCGGTGATCGCCGGCGGCATGACGCGCATGCTGCCGCAGACCTTCCGTGGCGTGACCCTGGCCAACCACAGCCTCGACGGTTGGCTGTTCGAAGGTGGCCAGGCCAGTTTCACCAAGCTCTATAACCAGAGCGGCCACCAGCGCATCGGCACCAGCTACGGCGCCCTGCCGAGCCACACCGATGCACAGCACATGAACTGGGCCGGTGTGTCGTTCAGCGGCATGCCCGGGCTGACCAGCAACCTCTACGCCTCCGAACTGAAGGATGTGTGGAACCAGTACTACTACGACCTGGACTACACCTACGCGCTGAACGACCTGGTCAGCCTCAATCCCGGCCTGCACTACTACCACACCCAGGACACCGGGCAATCGCTGCTAGGCAACATCGACAACAACACCTACAGCCTGCATTTCACCGTGGGCGTGGGCCATCACAGCGTCACCGCCGCGTACCAGCGGGTCAACGGCAACACGCCGTTCGACTACATCGCCCAGGGCGACAGCGTGTACCTGGACAACTCCCAGCAATACTCGGACTTCAATGGCCCGAACGAACGCTCGTGGAAACTCAAGTACGCCTACGACTTCAGCGGCCTCGGCATGCCTGGCCTGACGTCGGCAGTGTCCTACATCAGCGGCAAGACCGACCTGACCAGCGTCGACCCGCAAAGCCGTGGCTACAGCCGCTGGTACAGCGCCGAGGGCAAGGACGCCAAGCACTGGGAACGGGACATCGACCTGAAATACGTGGTGCAGGGCGGCAAGGCCAAAGACTTGGCCGTGCGCCTGCAATGGGCGACCAACCGCGGCAGCAACGGCTATTCGGCGGTGGACAATGACGTGGATGAATACCGCGTGATCGTCGACTATCCGATCAACGTGTTCTGATCCGGGGATCTTTCTTTTTTCCCAGCCATTTAATTTTCGTCGCGTAGAACTAAACTGCCAGCATTCCAACCGCTGAAGTCTGCACGATGAGCCAAGACCGTGGCCGTACCCTGCCTGCACGCCCAGAGCTTTTTCTGATTCTGGGCAGTGGCCTGACTGTTGTCCTGATCATGGTGATTGTCGCGGCGCTGTTGATCCGTGAACACGCCAGCACCCTGCAGGCAGCCCAGCGCGCGACCACCAACATCACGCAACTGATCAATGCCGATGTACTGCGTAACGTCGAGCTATACGACCTGACACTGCAGGGACTGATTGCCGCCACCACGCGCACGGACCTGGCGAAAGTGCCCCCGGACGTCAGACATATGGTGCAGTTTGATCAATCCATCGCGGCCCCCTTCAAAGGCGAAGTGCTGTTGCTGGACACCAACGGTGATGTGACTGCCGACTCCTCGACACTGTGGCCGACGCCGCGCAATTTTGCTGACCGGGACTATTTCCAGGCGCATAAAGACAATGCGCAGGCCGGACTGTTTATCAGCCGCCCGTTCAAAATCCATTGCGCCTGCGATCAAGTATGGCGAATCGCATTCAGTCGCCGAGTCTCAGGCCCCAGCGGCGAGTTCGCCGGTGTCGCAGTGGCCACCATGCGCCTGGCGTATTTCGATCAGTTGTTCAATCGCCTGACCATCGGCAATGGCAGCACCGTCAACCTGCTGAACACCCAGGGCATCCTCCTGGCCCAGCAACCGTTGCTGGAACGCGACATGATCGACAAGGACCTGAGTGATCGCCCCAACTTCAAACGCATGCTGCGCGAAGGCGAAGGTAGCTTCCGGGCGATTTCCGCCATCAGCGGCACCGAACGTTTGTATACCTTCACCACCGTCGGTGAGTTGCCGCTGATCGTGGTAGTGGCGCTGTCCAGCGAGGATGTGTTCGCCCCCTGGGAACGCGCCGCGCTGCTGACTTCCGGTGCCACCGGCGTGCTCTGCATCGGCTTGCTGTGGCTGACCTGGATGCTGCGCCGGGAATTGCGCCGCCGCTATCGCACCGAGCGGGTGCTGTCAGAACTGGCAGCCACCGACGCCCTGACCGGCCTGGCCAATCGCCGCATCCTCGACGAACGTCTGCGCCTTGAATGGGACCGCGCACAGCGCTCCACCGAGCCGTTGACCTTGCTGATGATCGATGTCGACCACTTCAAGGCCTTCAATGATCGCCACGGCCACCACGGCGGCGATGAGGCGTTGCGTAACGTCGCCCAAGTGATCGGCACCAATATCCGCCGCCCTGCCGACCTGGCGGCACGCTATGGTGGCGAAGAGTTTGCAGTGGTATTGCCGCATACCGATGCCAACGGCGCCCAGGTCATCGCCGAGCATATCCGCAGCAGCGTCGAGAACTTGCCACGGGTGGCAGGGGACGAGCGGCCAATCACGGTGAGTATTGGCTTGAGCACGTGGGACAAGCGCAGTCGGCTGTCGCTGGAGGCGCTGTTGTTGAGTGCGGATCAGGCGTTATATGAGGCCAAGCACACGGGGCGCAACCGCACGGTGGTCGCCGCGACCCTCTGACATGTCAATGTGGGTTCTGGCTTGCCTGGCAAAGCGCAGTGTCAGGCGGCAGATGTGTAGCTGACATATCGCGCTCGCGGGTAAGCCCGCTCCTACATTCTTGATCTTCATAAGCCTGAACGGCAGGCATAAAAAAAGGCCACCCGAAGGTAGCCTTTCAAAACTAAAGAAAGAGAGTTGTTACTTACACCGCCGCAACGGGACGCATGTAAGAGATCGGTGCGGTGCTGGCATCTTCGAAGGTCACGACTTCCCAAGCGTCTGTCTGCTCAATCAACTTGCGCAGCAGCTGGTTGTTAAGGGCGTGGCCCGACTTGAAGCCTTTGAACTCGCCTATCAGGCTATTGCCCAGCAGGTAGAGGTCACCGATTGCATCGAGGATCTTGTGCTTCACGAATTCGTCTTCGTAGCGAAGGCCGTCTTCGTTCAGTACACCATCCGCGTCGACCACAATGGCGTTTTCAACGCTGCCGCCGAGTGCGAGGTTGTGCTTGCGCAGGTACTCGATGTCACTCATGAAACCAAAGGTACGGGCGCGGCTGACTTCTTTTACGAACGAAGTGCTGGAGAAATCCACGCTTGCACTTTGGGTGCGGTCACGGAATACCGGGTGATCGAAATCGATCTCAAAGCTCACTTTAAAGCCTTCGAACGGGACGAAGGTGGCGCGCTTGTCGCCGTCTTCTACTGTCACTTCCCGCAGAATGCGAATGAACTTCTTCGCTGCGTCCTGTTCTTCCAGGCCGGCAGATTGGATCAGGAATACGAAAGGTCCAGCGCTGCCATCCATGATCGGGACTTCGGACGCGGAGAGCTCGACGTAGGCGTTATCGATGCCCAGGCCAGCCATGGCCGAGAGCAAGTGCTCCACCGTGTCCACTTTGACGTCACCGTTGACCAATGTGGTCGACATGGTGGTTTCGCCAACGTTTTCCGCGCGAGCAGGAATATGCACGACAGGGTCCAGGTCGGCACGCACAAACACGATGCCGGTGTCGACAGGTGCAGGCTTGAGGGTCAGGTATACCTTCTCCCCGGAGTGCAGACCTACACCTGTGGCACGAATAATATTCTTCAGGGTGCGTTGTTTAATCATGGCTTGGACCGCTTCAGCGCAAATTGCGAACTGGTATCAACAAAGGCTGGCGATAATAGCAGACCAGACCTTTGCTGAACACCAATCACCTTCATAGCCCTGATACATTCCATTAATCGGCCTGACGACGCAGGAATGCCGGGATGTCCAGGTAGTCCAGATCATCTTGCGGATTCGGGCTACGGGACGCCGCAGCACCGGCCTGAGCCTGGTTGCGCATCACGGTCGGACGGTCCAGGTCGCGGTAGTTCACCGACGGCAGTTCCTGGCGCGAAGGCGCTGGAGCGGCAGCCGCCTGGCTTACCTGGCTGGTGTGCAGGGTGTTGTCGATGACCTTTACAGGCTTCTCGATCTTGGCACCCAGGCCGGTAGCAACCACGGTCACGTGCAGTTCGTCGCGCATGTCCGGATCGATAACGGTACCGACCTTGACCATGGCGTGCTCGGAAGCGAAGGCTTCAATGATGCTACCCACGTCGGAGTACTCACCCAGGGACAGGTCAGGACCGGCAGTGATGTTCACCAGGATGCCGCGTGCGCCCTGCAGGTTCACGTCTTCCAGCAACGGATTGCGGATGGCTGCTTCGGTGGCTTCACGTGCACGGTTCGGACCGCTGGCGCAGCCAGTGCCCATCATCGCCATGCCCATTTCGCTCATCACGGTGCGTACGTCGGCAAAGTCGACGTTGATCATGCCTGGGCGCTTGATGATGTCGGAGATACCGCGAACGGCACCGGCCAGTACATCGTCAGCCTTGGCGAAAGCGGACAGCAGGCTCGCGTCCTTGCCCAGGATGGTCAGCAGTTTCTCGTTGGGGATGGTGATCAACGAGTCAACGCTTTCAGACAGCAGACGGATGCCTTCGTCGGCGATCTGCATGCGCTTGCGACCTTCGAACGGGAACGGACGGGTCACGACTGCAACCGTCAGAATCCCCATTTCCTTGGCCACTTCGGCAATGATCGGTGCAGCACCGGTACCGGTACCGCCGCCCATGCCGGTGGTGATGAACACCATGTTGGTGCCTTGCAGCACTTCGGCAATACGCTCGCGGTCTTCCAGGGCGGCTTGACGGCCGACTTCCGGATTGGCGCCAGCGCCGAGGCCCTTGGTCACAGCCGTGCCCAATTGCAGGATGGTCCGCGCGCCGATGCTTTTCAGCGCCTGGGCATCAGTGTTGGCGCAGATGAATTCAACGCCTTCAATGTTGCTCTTGACCATGTGGTTGACAGCGTTGCCGCCGCCACCGCCGACACCGATCACTTTGATGACCGGGCTTGCGGGGATGTTGTCTACGAGTTCGAACATGTTCCCTCTCCTTTCAGTTCTCTAGTTTTTTCGCCTACTGCTTACTGCGGTGTTGCGGTAAATCTTTAAAAATTGCCTTTTACCCAAGCCTGCAAGCGCTCGAACAACGGCGCCTTGGCTTCATCGTCACTGCGATAGCTGTCACGGATGCTCGGGCCCGACAGGGAAATGCCGTCGGTCTGCTTTTGCAGGCCGTACAACAGCAAGCCCACGCCAGTGGAATAAATCGGGTTGCGCACCACGTCGCCCAGGCCCTTCACGCCATGGGGCACGCCCAGGCGCACCGGCATGTGGAAGATTTCCTCGGCCAGTTCGACCGCGCCTTCCATCTTCGAGGTACCGCCGGTCAGCACGATGCCGGCCGGGATCAGATCTTCGTAGCCGCTGCGGCGCAGTTCAGCCTGGATCAGGGTGAACAGCTCGTCGTAGCGTGGCTCGACCACTTCGGCCAGGGCCTGGCGCGACAGTTCGCGCGGTGGACGGTCGCCCACGCTTGGCACCTTGATGGTCTCGCCGGCACCAGCCAGTTTGGCCAGGGCGCAGGCGTAGCGGATCTTGATTTCTTCGGCGTACTGGGTCGGTGTACGCAGCGCCATGGCGATGTCGTTGGTCACCTGATCACCGGCAATCGGGATCACCGCGGTGTGACGGATCGCACCCTCGGTGAAGATCGCGATGTCGGTGGTGCCGCCGCCGATGTCCACCAGGCACACGCCCAGTTCTTTTTCGTCGTCGGTCAGCACGGAGTAGGCCGAAGCCAGTTGCTCCAGAATGATGTCGTCGATTTCCAGGCCACAACGGCGCACGCATTTTTCAATGTTCTGTGCGGCGTTGACGGCGCAGGTCACTACGTGGACCTTGGCTTCCAGGCGCACGCCCGACATGCCCAGGGGCTCACGCACGCCTTCCTGGTTGTCGATCACGTAGTCCTGCGGCAGCGTGTGCAGCACGCGCTGGTCAGCCGGGATCGCCACGGCCTGGGCAGCGTCGAGCACGCGTTCAAGGTCGGCAGAGCTGACTTCACGGTCGCGGATCGCTACGATGCCGTGGGAGTTCAGGCTGCGGATGTGATTTCCAGCCACGCCGACAAACGCCGAGTGGATCCGGCAACCGGCCATCAGCTGCGCTTCTTCGATGGCGCGCTGGATCGATTGCACGGTGGACTCGATGTTCACCACCACGCCCTTCTTCAGGCCCCGGGACGGATGCGTGCCAATACCGACGATCTCGATCACGCCGTCTTCCCCGACCTCGCCCACCAGCGCCACCACCTTGGAGGTGCCGATATCGAGACCGACGATCATTTTGCCGCTTTGCACGTTTGCCATGGGTCCTGCCTCTTCTTAATTCTTCGCGACAGCGGGTTGCGCTGCCGTGGGCGCAGCCGGTTCACGCCAGCCGACGGCAAGGCCGTTGGCGTAACGCAGGTCGACGCTCGCAATGTTCGTAATCTGTTCTTTCAAGGTCTTGTCATAGATGGCAATAAAGCGGCGCATCTTTTCCACCAAGCGGTCGCGTCCCAGCAACAACTGGATGCCCGGGCCGGAACTGCCGGCGCCGGTCGTCAAAAACCAGCTGCCCCGTTCACGCAGTTCCAGGCGTGCAATGGAGAAGCCCAGTGGCCGCAGCATCTGGCTCAAGGCCTGGTACTGCTGCATCACTTGTTGTTGCGCCCGCTGCGGCCCGAACAGCTGCGGCAGGTGCTCATAGTTCGCCAGCTCACGCGGGGTGAACGCCTGGCCCTGGTTGTTCAACAGCGCTTCGTCACCCCAACGGGCCACGGGCAGTTGTTCTTCCAGGCGGATCGTTACCTGGTCCGGCCACACGCGGCGGACTTCGGCGTGGGCGATCCACGGCATCTGCTCCAGCTCCCCACGCATCCCCGCCAGGTCGATGGTGAAGAAGCTCGCCGCCAGGTACGGGCCGATGCGCTGCTGCACCGCTTGCTGGCTGATGTAGCTCAAGTCGCCCTGCACGCTGATCTTGGTGATCGGGCGGTCGGCATACGGCAACAGACGCTGCGCGCCTTCGTAGGTTCCTAAGCCCAGCACCACCAGCAACACCGGCCAGTACAGCGCCTTGAGGAAACCAAAATTGGCTTTCGGCAGGCGCGCCGACATCGGCTCTTTGGCCACCATCCGGCTGGCACCCCGTGGCACCGGCTTGCGGCTCGGTGCTTGTGGGGGCTGATGACGAAGCGATGCGCCTTTCATGTCTTAGCCTCGGGGCTCAACGCTGGCGGCCAGGATCGCCAGCACCAACTGCTGGAAATCCAGGCCCGCTGCGCGAGCGGCCATTGGCACCAGGCTGTGGTCGGTCATGCCGGGTGCGGTGTTGACTTCAAGGAACCAGAAATTCCCTTGGTCATCCTGCATCACGTCTGCCCGCGCCCAACCGGCGATACCCAACGCCTCACAGGCTTTCGCCGTGAGGTCCATCAATTCCTGTTCCTTGGCTGCGTCGAGGCCACACGGGATCCGGTACTGGGTATCGGAGGCCACATACTTGGCGTCGTAGTCGTAAAAAGTGTGGGGCGTGCCCAATGCGATAGGCGGCAATACCTGACCACGCAGGGTGGCGATGGTGTACTCGGGACCCTGGATCCACTGTTCCACCAACACTTGCGAATCGTAGGTACTTGCCGCTTTCCATGCGTCGATCAATTCGGCGGCCGAGTTCACTTTGGCCATGCCGATACTGGAGCCTTCATGGGCAGGTTTGACGATCAAAGGCAGGCCCAGTTCCTTGGCTGCAGAAATACAATCGTCTTCGCTGCACAGAACGCTGTGACGCGGGGTGGGAATCCCCAGGCTGTGCCACACCTGCTTGGTGCGCAACTTGTCCATGGCCAGCGCGGACGCGAGAATGCCACTGCCGGTGTAAGGGATGCCGGCACACTCCAGCAGGCCCTGCATGCTGCCGTCTTCACCGCCACGACCGTGGAGGATGATGAAGGCGCGGTCGATCTTCTCGGCCTGCAAGCGGGCGAAGAAGTCGTCGCCCACGTCGATGCCGAACGCGTTCACGCCAGCGCTTTGCAGGGCTTCGAGCACGGCGTTGCCGGACTTGAGCGACACTTCGCGCTCAGCGCTTTTGCCGCCGAACAATACCGCGACGCGACCGAAGTCGGCCGGGGCGATTGTGGAAAACAGGGCGTCGTAATTCGTGGTCATTTCGACTTCCCCTGTGCAACGGCAAACAGCGGGCTCGCCAGCAGTTTCGGGGCAAGGCCACCAATGTCACCGGCGCCTTGGCAGAGCAAAATGTCGCCAGCACGCAGCAACGGCTTGACGATTGGCGCCAGGTCCACACCACGCTCGATGTAGATCGGGTCCAACTGGCCACGCTGGCGGATGCTGTTGCACAGCTTGCGGCTGTCCGCGCCCGGGATCGGTTCTTCACCGGCCGGGTACACCTCCATCAGCAACAGTACGTTGGCATCGGCCAATACATTGACGAAATCGTCGTAGAGGTCGCGGGTACGGCTGTAACGGTGCGGCTGGTACACCATCACCAGGCGGCGCTCGGGCCAGCCACCGCGTACGGCCTTGATCACGGCTGCGACTTCGGTCGGGTGGTGGCCGTAGTCGTCCACCAGCATTACGTCGCCACCCTCTACCGGCAGTTGGCCGTAGACCTGGAAGCGACGGCCCACGCCGGCAAAACCCGACAGGCCGGCGACGATGGCGTCATCGCTGACGCCCTCGTCACTGGCGATGCAGATGGTCGCCAAGGAGTTCAATACGTTGTGGTTGCCGGGCATGTTCACCGACACGTCCAACGGCTCGCGATCCGGACGCAACACGGTGAAGAAGGTTTGCATGCCTTCCTGGCGCACATTGATCGCACGCACGTCGGCGTCTTCGCTGAAGCCGTAGGTCACGGTCGGACGCTTGACCTGCGGCAGGATCTCACGCACCACCGGATCATCCAGGCACACCACCGCCAAACCGTAGAACGGCAGGTTGTGCAGGAACTCGACGAAGGTTTTCTTCAACTTGTTGAAGTCACCGTCGTAGGTCGCCATGTGGTCGGCGTCGATATTGGTGACCACGGCCACCAGCGGTTGCAGGTGCAAGAAGCTTGCATCGCTTTCATCAGCTTCGGCGATCAGGTAACGGCTGGTGCCCAGTTGTGCATTGGTACCGGCTGCATTCAGGCGGCCACCGATCACGAAGGTCGGGTCCAGGCCACCGGCGGCGAACACCGAGGCGATCAGGCTGGTGGTGGTGGTTTTGCCATGGGTACCGGCGACGGCAATGCCGTGGCGGTAGCGCATCAGCTCGGCCAGCATCTCGGCACGTGGCACCACAGGAATACGGCGCTCAAGGGCAGTGGCCACTTCCGGGTTGGAGGTGTTCACGGCGCTGGATACCACCAGCACATCGGCGTCGGCGGCGTTCTCGGCACGGTGGCCGATAAAGATCTGCGCGCCGAAGCTTTTCAGGCGCTCGGTGACCGGCGACTCTTTCAAGTCCGAGCCGGACACCTGGTAGCCCAGGTTCAGCAACACTTCGGCAATGCCGCACATGCCCACGCCGCCGATACCGACGAAGTGGATGCGACGGATGCGGCGCATCTCGGGTTGTGGCATGGCTTTCTGATTCTCAACCATGGGCCACCTCCAGGCAGATATCGACCACGGTGCGGGTTGCGTCAGGTTTGGCCAGGCGGCTTGCGGTGCTGGCCATGCTGTTGAGTCGTTCCGGTTGCATCAAAACCTCGGTCAGGCGTGAGGCCAAATCGGCGGCGCCAGTCGTTCTTTGCGGCAGCAGGAAGGCAGCGCCCTCCCCGGCCAAATATTCGGCGTTGCGGGTCTGGTGATCGTCGATCGCATGGGGCAAAGGCACCAGCAAGGACGGCAGACCGGCGGCGGCCAGTTCACTGACGGTCAGCGCACCGGAGCGGCAGACCACCAGGTCGGCCCAGCCATAGGCTTGGGCCATGTCTTTGATGAAAGGCTGTACGTTCGCCTCTACACCGGCTTCGCGATAACGCGCAGCAGTGACTTCACCATGGTTCTTGCCAGCCTGATGAAAGACCTCTGGACGCAATTCCAAAGGGAGTTGCGCCAGTGCTTCCGGCAGCAGTTTGTTCAAAGGCTCGGAGCCCAGGCTTCCGCCCATGATCAGCAGGCGCGCCTTGCGCCCCACCAACGCGTCACGGGCGATGTCCATAAACAGCTCGGTGCGTACCGGGTTACCGGTAGTGCGCAGCTTGTCCGATGCACCGAAGGTTTTCGGGAAGGCCTCGCACACCCGCGTAGCCAACGGCACCAACAGGCGGTTGGCCGTACCGGCGACGGCGTTCTGCTCGTGCACGATCACCGGCACACCGGCGAGTTTGGCGGCAACGCCTCCTGGGCCGGTCACGTAACCCCCGAAGCCGAGTACGCACACCGGCTGCACTTCGCGGATCACCTTGCGCGCCTGCCACACCGCCTTGAGCAACACGAACGGCGCCTTGAGCAGGGACAACTTGCTCTTGCCACGCAGGCCGGTGACGTTAATCAGGTGCAGCGGCAAGCCGGCATTCGGCACCAATTCGTTTTCGATACCGCGCGGTGTACCCAGCCAGTGCACGGTGTAGCCACGGTTCTGGAATTCCCGCGCACAGGCCAGGGCCGGGAACACATGGCCCCCGGTGCCGCCCGCCATGATCAGCACGTTAGCGCCCATGGGTCGGCTCCTCGGCAAAGTCGCTTTCGCTGAATTCCATCTCTTCGCTGCCCAAGTGGGTTCGACTCTCCCACTCGATGCGCAGCAACAAGCCCAGGCAAGCGCAGCAAATCACCAACGAACTGCCGCCGTAGCTGAGGAACGGCAAGGTCAGGCCCTTGGTCGGCAGCAGGCCGACGTTCACGCCAATATTGATCAGGAACTGGCCGATCCACAGGAACGACAAGCCGTACGCCACATACGCGGCGAAATACTGTTTGGCCTTCTCGGCCCACAAACCGATGTACATGCCGCGCACACACACGAACACGAACAGTGCGACGGTGCACAGCGAGCCCACTACGCCGAGTTCTTCGGCGAGTACCGAGAACACGAAGTCGGTGTGGGCTTCCGGCAGGTAGAATTGCTTCTGCACGCTGTTGCCCAGGCCCACGCCCAGCCACTCGCCGCGACCAAAGGCGATCAGCGCCTGGGTCAACTGGTAGCCGGAACCGAACTGGTCGGACCACGGGTCGGTAAAGGTAATCAGACGGGCCATCCGGTAGGGTTGCGCCTGCACCAGGACGGTCACGGCCGCGACGGCCAGTACCACCATCAAGGTGAAGCGGAACAGGCCAACACCGCCAAGGAACAGCATTGCCGCCGCTGCCCCCATCATCACGACGGTGGCACCGAAGTCGGGCTCCATCAGCAACAGGCCGGCCATGGGCAGCAGCACGATGAACGGCTTGAAGAAGCCCATCCAGCTTTCGCGCACTTCTTTCTGGCGACGCACCAGGTAGCCGGCCAGGTAGATCACCACGAACACCTTGGCGATTTCCGACGGCTGCACGTTGAACGCACCGAAGCCGATCCAGCGCATCGAACCGTTCACCTCGCGGCCGATGCCGGGCAGGATCACCATGATCAGCAAGCCAAACGCGCCGATCAGCATCAGCCAACCCAGGCGCTGCCAGGTGGCGATGGGAATCATCATGGTGACGATGCAGGCGCCGAGGCCGAGCAGCAGGTACACCAGGTGACGGATCATCATGTACAGGGTGTTACCCGACTGCACGGCGGCCACTTCGGACGATGCCGAGGTAATCATCACCAGGCCCAGGCCCAGCAGTGCGAGGCAACCGGCGAGCATCGGGAAATCAAGGTCGATACCGCGCCCGGTGATGATCGGCGACGGGTACGGCTTGATGATGTTTCTCAGACCGAGGCTCATACCAAAGCCTCCACGGCGCGGGCGAACAACTGGCCGCGCTCTTCATAGTTCTTGAACATGTCGAAGCTGGCACACGCCGGCGACAGCAGCACCGCATCGCCCGGTTGGGCCAGGGCCTTGCACTGGGCAATGGCGTCATCCAGGGACGTGGCGCGCACTTGCGGCACCGCGTCGCCGAGGGCGGCAGCGATCAGGTCGGAATCGCGGCCCATCAGCACTACGGCGCGGCAATGTGCAGCGGCCGGGCCCTTGAGGTCCTTGAAGTCGGCGCCCTTGCCGTCGCCACCGGCAATCAGCACCAGCTTGCCGTCGATATCGGCACCCAGGCCTTCGATGGCAGCCAGGGCCGCACCGACATTGGTGGCTTTGGAGTCGTTGTAATAGTTGACGCCATTGAGCTCGCGTACCCATTGGCAGCGATGCTCAAGGCCGCCGAAGCTGCGCAGGGCCGACAACATGGCGTCGAACGGAAGGCCCACCGCATGCCCCAGCGCCAACGCCGCAAGGGCATTGGATTGGTTATGGGCGCCACGGATTTTCAGCTCGCGCACCGGCATCAGGTTCTGGAATTCGAAGGCCAGGTATTTCTCGCCGTTCTCTTCACGGATGCCGAAGGCCTTGAAGTCGGGTTTGCCCAGGCCGAATGTCCAGCAAGGCATGCCCTCGCCCATCAGCGGACGGCTCAGGGCGTCCTGGCGGTTGACCACAAATTGCTTGGCGCCACGGAAGATCCGGTGCTTGGCCAGGTGATACGCCGGCAGGCCGCTGTAGCGGTCCATATGGTCTTCACTCACGTTCAACACGGTCGCCACTTCGGCGCCGAGGTCGTGGGTGGTTTCCAGCTGGAAGCTCGACAGCTCCATCACGTACAGCTCGACGTCGTCACTGAGCAGGTCCAGCGCCGGCACACCGAGGTTGCCGCCCACCGCCACGCGCTTGCCGGCCGCAGCCGCCATCTCGCCGACCAGGGTGGTCACGGTGCTTTTCGCATTGGAACCGCTGATGGCCACGATCGGTGCCTTTGCGTTACGCGCGAACAGGTCGATGTCACCGGACAGCTTCACGCCGCGGGCCGCAGCGGCTTGCAGGGCGGGTGTCGCCAGGGCCAGGCCGGGGCTCACGTAGAGCTCGTCGGCACGGCACAGAAACTCGACATCCAGCTCGCCACAACGCACTTCCACGTGCGGGTAGTCACGGCGCAGCGTGACCAGCTCCGGTGGATTTTCCCGCGTATCGGCCACGGCAAACGACGTGCCCCGGTTCGCCAGGAAGCGAACCAGGGACATGCCGCTCTTGCCGAGGCCGACAACGATGCGGAAGTGGTCTGAAGCGATCAGGGACACTCGTTTCTACCTCAGTTTCAGGGTGGCAAGGCCGACCAACACGAGAATCACGGTGATGATCCAGAAACGGACGATCACGCGCGGCTCGGGCCAGCCCTTGAGTTCAAAGTGGTGGTGGATCGGCGCCATGCGGAACACGCGGCGCCCGGTCAATTTGAAGGACGCCACCTGGATGACCACCGACAGGGTTTCCATCACGAACACACCGCCCATGATGAACAGGACGATTTCCTGGCGCACGATCACCGCGATGGTGCCCAGGGCCGCGCCCAACGCCAGTGCGCCGACGTCGCCCATGAAGACCTGTGCGGGGTAGGTGTTGAACCACAGGAAGCCCAGGCCGGCACCGATCAGCGCGCCGCAGAACACGATCAGCTCGCCCGCGCCCGGTACATAGGGGATCAACAGGTATTCAGCGAATTTCACGTTACCCGACAGGTAGCAGAAGATGCCAAGCGCGCCGCCCACCATCACCGTCGGCATGATCGCCAGGCCGTCGAGGCCATCGGTGAGGTTCACCGCGTTGCTGGAACCGACGATCACGAAATAGGTCAGCACCACGAAGCCAACGCCCAGTGGAATGCTGGCGTCCTTGAGCATCGGGATGATCAGGGTGGTTTCCACCGCACTTGGCGCGGTCATGAACAGGAAGATCGCTGCGCCCAGGCCGAACACCGACTGCCAGAAATACTTCCAGCGGCTTGGCAGCCCCTTGGAGTTTTTCTCGATCACTTTGCGGTAGTCATCGACCCAGCCAATGGCGCCGAACAACAGGGTCACCAGCAACACCGTCCACACGTAGCGGTTGTGCAGGTCAGCCCAGAGCAAGGTGCTGATGCCGATGGACGACAGGATCAGCGCACCGCCCATGGTCGGGGTGCCGGACTTGGACAGGTGCGACTGCGGGCCGTCATTACGAACCGATTGACCAATTTGCAGGTTCTGCAGGGTGCGGATCATCCACGGCCCCAGGAACAGCGACAGAGACAGCGCGGTCAGCACACCCAGAATCCCGCGCAGGGTCAGGTACTGGAAGACCGCGAAGCCTTTGTGGAACTGTTGCAGATACTCAGCCAGCAGCAGCAGCATTAATGTTTCTCCGTACTTGAGCCACACAAGGCCGCGACGACGTTTTCCATCACCGCGCTGCGCGATCCCTTGATCAAAATAGTGGTTTGTTTGTCTTGTTCAGCCGTAGCCAGCGCCTGGATCAGCTCGGCCTGGGTCGCGAAGTGCCGCGCACCGGGGCCAAAGGCGGCCACGGCGTGGGCCATGTTCGTCCCCACGGCGTACAGCGCATCGACTTTGCCAGCGGCATAGGCACCGACTTCGCGGTGGCCTTGTTCAGCCCAATCGCCCAGCTCGCCAATGTCGCCGAGCACCAGGACCTTGCGCCCGGCAAAGCCCTTCAGCAGGTCGACAGCGGCGTTGATGGAGGACGGGTTGGCGTTGTAGGTGTCATCGATCACGCGCATGCCGTTGGTGGCCAACTGCGCCACGGTGCGGCCCTTGACCGGCTGCACCGCGCCCAGGCCGGTGACGATCCCGAACAGCGACACACCCAGGGCGTGGGCGGCAGCAGCGGCGGCCAAGGCGTTGGCGACGTTGTGGTTGCCCAGCAGATTCAACTGCACCTGCTCGCTGCCTTGTGGCGTGTGCAAGGTGAAGGACGGGCAGCCACGGGCGTCGACGCTGATGTTGGAAGCATGGAAGTCAGCCGCTGCGTTGAGCACGGCAAACGTCAGGACCTTGCGACCGGCGGCGCGTACACGCCAGGTCTCGAAGGCCTTGTCGTCCAGATTCAATACCGCAGTGCCCGCGGCATCGAGGCCTTCAAGGATTTCGCCCTTGGCTTCGACGATTTTTTCCGGGCCGCCGAACTCACCGACGTGAGCGGTGCCGGCGTTGTTGATGATCGCCACGTGGGGCTTGGTCAGCGCCACGGTGTAGGCGATTTCACCGATGCGCGACGCGCCCAGCTCAATCACTGCCGCCGTGTGTTCCGGGGCCAGTTCGAGCAGGGTCAGCGGAGCGCCGAAATCATTGTTCAGGTTGCCACGGGTGGCGAGCACCGGCCCGCGTGTGCGCAGGACACCGGCGAGCAGTTCCTTGACCGTGGTCTTGCCGCTGGAGCCGGTGATGGCCGCAACGGGTTTGTTGAAGGCGGCACGGTTCAGCGCGCCCAACTGGCCGAGGGCCAGACGGGTATCGGCGACCAGCAATTGCGGCAAGGTGGAATCCGCCACTTCGCGCTGCACCAAGGCCCCCACCGCGCCTTTGGCGGCGACGTCATTCAGGTAGTCGTGACCATCGAAACGCGGGCCGGCCAAGGCGACAAACAGCTGTCCCGGCTTGATGTTACGACTGTCGATGCTGACACCGTTGAAGCTGCAATCGCCCGACAGCATACGGGCCGACAGGGCCTGGGTCAGTTCGCTGAATTTCATCGCTTCAAGCATGGGCAACCTCCCAGGCGGTCAAGGCGTGATCGGCCTCGACCAGATCGGAGAAGGCATGGCGTTCGCCGTTGATTTCCTGGTAGTCCTCGTGACCTTTACCGGCCAGCACCACCACGTCGTCAGCGCTGGCGCCGGCGATCAATTGGGCGATGGCGGCGCCGCGGCCGGCAACGAAGGTGACCTTGGACGCGTCTTTGAAACCGACGCGGATGTCATCGAAAATCTGGCTCGGATCTTCGCTGCGTGGGTTGTCGTCAGTGACAAGCACGCCATCGGCCAGACGTTCGACGATCTCGGCCATCAATGGACGTTTGCCGCGATCACGATCGCCACCGCAGCCGAACAGGCACAGCAACTTGCCCTTGGCGTGAGGACGCAGGGCTACCAGGACTTTTTCCAGGGCATCCGGAGTGTGGGCGTAATCAACCACCACCAGCGGCTGCGAACCGCCACCCAAACGCTGCATGCGACCGGCCGGGCCTTCCAGCTTGGGCAGCACCCGTAGGATTTCATCCAGGGCGTAGTCCAGGCCGAGCAAAGCACCGACGGCGGCGAGGACGTTGCTCAGGTTGAAACGACCGAGCAAGGTGCTGCGCAAATGATGCTCGCCCTGGGGCGTGACCAAAGTGGCGCGCACGCCTTCGTCATTGAATTGGGCTTCACGGCAATACAGGTACGCGCTGGAATCTTCCAGGCTGTAGCTGATCAGCCGAGACTCGCGGTCCTCTGCTGCCAGTTGGCGACCGAACGCGTCGTCCAGGTTCACCACCCGGCACTTCAATTCATTCCAGGCAAACAGCTTGGCCTTGGCGGCGGCGTACGCCTCCATGGTGCCGTGGTAATCGAGGTGATCACGGGACAGGTTGGTCATCACCGCCACGTCAAATGCCAGCGCGGTCACGCGGCCCTGGTCCAGGCCGTGGGACGAGACCTCCATGGCAACGGCCTTGGCGCCGGCCTTTTTCAAGTCGGCCAGGGTCGCTTGTACGGCAATCGGGTTCGGCGTGGTATGCAGGCCGCTTTGCAGCGCACCATAAAAACCGGTGCCGAGGGTGCCGACGATGCCACAGTGCTGGCCGAGCAGGTCAAGCGCCTGGGCCACAAGCTGGGTCACGCTGGTCTTGCCGTTGGTGCCGGTGACGCCCACCAGGTTGAGGTGACGGCTCGGCTCGCCATAGAAGCGCCCGGCGATGTCCGACAGCTGTTTGGCCAGGCCCTTGACCGGAATCAACGGCACGTCGGTGATCGGCAGCACAGTGGCGCCTTCCACTTCATAGGCCACGGCCGCCGCACCGCGCTGCAAGGCATCGGCGATGTGCTCGCGACCATCGAACTTGCCGCCCGGCACCGCCAGGAACAGGTCCCCGGCGCGCACATTGCGGCTGTCCAGGCTCAACTCGCGGATCAGCAGATCACGACCGGCGTGGGCAAAAATCTTGTTCAGGCTAAGAGACATCAGCCGCGCCCTCCATTGGCTTTTACAGCAGCGGCCGGTGGTCCGGCGTTCGCTTGTTGGGTCGGCGGCAGGTTGTCCGGGGTGATGTTCATCAGGCGCAGGGTGCCGGACATCACTTTGCTGAACACCGGCGCCGATACCAGGCCACCGAAGTAGCCGGCTTTACTCGGTTCGTCGATCACTACGACGATGGCGTAGCGTGGATCGCTCATCGGGCCGAAGCCGGCGAACAGCGAACGGTAGGAGTTCTCGGCGTAGCCCTTGGTGCCCACCGAGGTTTTACGCGCAGTACCGGACTTGCCGCCCACGTGGTACGCCGGCACCTGGGCACGGAATACGCCGCGCGGTGCTTCGATCACTTGTTGCAGCATGCCCTGCATGGTCTTGGCGACGTTTTCCGGGATAACCTGGGTGGCTTTCGGCGCTTCGTCGACGTGGATCAGGCTCAGTGGAACCATGCGACCATTGTTGGCCAATACCGAGAAGGCGTGGGCCAGCTGGATCGCGGTCACCGACAGGCCGTAGCCGTAGGAGAGCGTTGCTGTCTCGGCTTTCTTCCAGTCGCGATAGTTCGGCAGGTTGCCTACGCGCTCGCCCGGGAAGTCGAGGCCGGTGGGTTGACCCAGGCCGATCTTCTGCGCCAGGTGGTAGATGGTTTCGCCGCCAATATCGAAGGCGACCTTACTCATGCCCACGTTACTGGAGTTGATCAGGATACCTGTCAGATCCAGCACCGGGCCTTCGGTACGGGACACGTCACGGATGGTGTATTTGCCCAACTGCAAGGTGCCCGGATAGACCTCGACCTTGTCGCTGGGCTTCCAGCGTCCGGTTTCGAGGGCGGCACTCATGGAGATGGCTTTCATGGTCGAACCCGGCTCGAACACGTCGATCATGGCGCGGTTGCGCATCATCGCCGGTTGCAGGTTGCGACGGTTGTTCGGGTT
Source organism: Pseudomonas sp. FP2335 (assembly GCF_030687535.1). NCBI lineage: Bacteria > Pseudomonadati > Pseudomonadota > Gammaproteobacteria > Pseudomonadales > Pseudomonadaceae > Pseudomonas > Pseudomonas sp. FP2335. The sequence continues at coordinate 1,099,069 of NZ_CP117437.1, read as the reverse complement.
GTAGGTCGGCTGGTTGACCATGGCGAGGATCTCGCCGGTCTTCACGTCCATGATCACCAGGCTGCCGGCCTTGGCGCCGTTCTCGATGATCGCGTTACGCAGCTCGCGGTTGGCCAGATACTGCAGACGCAGGTCAATCGACAACGCCAAGGGCTTACCGGCCTTGGCGTTTTTGGTGACCTGGACATCCTTGATCAGTCGGCCGCGCCGATCCTTGATGACTTGTCGTTTGCCGGGAACCCCGGCCAGCCATTCATCGTAGGCCAACTCCACGCCTTCGCGGCCGTGGTCATCGATGTCGGTAAAGCCAACCATGTGGGCGGTGGTTTCACCGGCCGGGTAAAAACGCCGGAACTCCTCGATGCCGTAGACACCGGGAACCTTTAGGTCGAGCACTTGCTGGCCTTGTTCGGGGGTCAGGCCGCGAACAAGGTAGATGAACTCTTTGTTGGCCTGGGCTTCGAGGCGCTCGGAGAGGGCCTTCGGGTCCTGGCCCAAGGCGGCGGCAAGCTGCGGCCACTTTTCCTTGGCGGTTTGCAGTTCCTTGGCGTTGGCCCACAGGGTGGTCACCGGCGTACTGACGGCCAGGGGCTCGCCGTTACGGTCAGTGATCAGGCCGCGGTGCGCAGGGATCGGGATATGCCGCAGGCTGCGGGCATCGCCCTGGCCGATCAGGAAGTCACGATCGATCACTTGCAGGTCGATGATCCGCCAGGCGATCGCGCCCACCATCAATGCCAGCAAGCCGAGCATCAGGCGGAAGCGCCAGGGGTAGAGTGCGCCTTCGAGCTTCATCATGGCGCCACCATGCGGACTTCGGCCGCGCCGGGGATGTGCATTTTCAGCTGTTCAGTGGCCAGCACTTCGATACGGCTGTGGGCCGTCCAGGTGCTTTGCTCCAGGATCAGTCGCCCCCACTCGGCCTGCGCCTTGTCACGCACACTCAACTCCCCGTACAGGGTGTTGAGCAATTGACGGTTGAAGTGGGCACTGTAGGACACCGCAATCGCGGACACCAGCACGCCGACGTACAACAGCATCATGAAGAAGCTGCCGCCCGGGAGGGGCTTGGCGAAAAGCTTGCTCAACGCAGCTTCTCCGCGACACGCATGACGGCGCTGCGCGAACGTGGGTTGGCCTTCAGTTCGGCTTCGGAAGCGAATTGCGCTTTGCCATGGATCTTGATTTTCGGCACGAAGGCTTCGAAACGTACCGGCAGGTTGCGCGGCAGGTTGTCGGACTCACCCTTGACCAGACGGCGCATGAACAATTTGACGATGCGGTCTTCCAGGGAGTGGAAGCTGATCACCACCAGGCGACCGCCCACTTCCAAGGCATCCAGCGCGGCTTCGAGGCCCGCTTCCAGATCGCCCAATTCGTTGTTGACGTGAATGCGCAGGCCCTGGAACGCACGGGTGGCCGGGTTCTTGCCCTTCTCCCACGCCGGGTTGGCGACTTTCAGCACTTCAGCCAGGTCGGCGGTGCGCTCGAACGGCTGGATTTCGCGGCGCTCGACCACGGCACGGGCCATGCGGCCGGCGAAGCGCTCTTCGCCGTATTCCTTGAATACACGGGTGATTTCTTCGTGGGAAGCGGTGGCGATGAACTCGGCCGCACTGATGCCCCGGGTAGGGTCCATGCGCATGTCGAGCGGGCCGTCGTTCATGAAGCTGAAGCCGCGCTCGGGATCATCGAGCTGTGGCGAGGACACGCCCAGGTCGAGCAAAACCCCGGCCACTTTGCCCGCCATGCCGCGCTCGGCGACTTCGGCACCCAGCTCGGCAAAGCTGCGCTGCACAACGACAAAGCGGCCGTCTTCGGCCGCTAGCGCTTGCCCGGTGGCAATCGCTTGGGGGTCCTTGTCGAATCCGAGGAGCTTTCCGTCGGACCCAAGCTGGCTGAGTATCAAGCGGCTATGCCCGCCCCTGCCGAACGTGCCATCCAGATAGCAACCATCCGCGCGCACAGCGAGAGCCTCAACGGCTTCGTCGAGCAATACGGTGATGTGGTTAAAGCCGCTATCAATAGTCACAAGATCAAATCACGCAGTTCATCAGGCATGGCGCCCGGTTGTTGAATAGCAGCCAGGTCAGCTGCAGAAACAGCATCCCAGGCATCTTCGTCCCACAATTGGAACTTGTTCAGTTGGCCGACCAGCATTGCGCGCTTATCCAGCTTGGCGTACTCGCGCAAACGCGGCGGTACCAGGAAGCGACCACTGCCGTCGAGCTCGAGGTCGACGGCATTACCAATCAGCAAACGCTGCAGGCGACGGTTTTCTTCACGCAATGAAGGAAGGGCGCGCAATTTGGTTTCAATCAACTCCCACTCATCGAGGGGGTAAACACATAAACAAGGGTCAACGGCATCGATCGTGATGATCAACTGTCCGGAACTTCGCGAAATGAGCTCGTCACGATACCGGCTCGGCATGGCGAGACGGCCTTTTGCATCGAGACTGATAGCGTTAGCTCCGCGAAACACAGATGCGTTTCTCCAAATTTTAGCGTTTTACGTTCAAAAAACCCACTTTGTGCCACTTTCCGCCACTTGCGCACACTATAGGAATGCGCCCACCACACCGTCAAGGCGCGGATTCAAGGAAAAGCCTTACAGAACGGAGATTTAGGAGCGTAAAAGGAAGAGAAACGAGAGTTTGGCGAAGTTTTTGACCCAGCAAGCACAAACAGCTCAAAGAGCTATCGCTCAAAGTTAAAGTGATTTATTAAGAGTAAGATTTTTTTGGTATTACGAAGATGCATCTGCCAATGATTCGGCAGGGAGGGATTCTTGCGTTACTACCGGTTTTCTGCACGAGATTCGGACAGAAGGAAAAAGGTGGAGAGTCGATCTGTAAGCCGGGTTCTGTCTTGAACAGTCATTCGTCTACGATGGCCATCACTGGACATCTTTAGCAACCTACCCGGTCCCAGCGCGGGCCACGCCTTGGGACCCTATTTGGTCTTGCTCCAAGTGGGGTTTACCTAGCCACGAACTGTTGCCAGTCGTGCGGTGCGCTCTTACCGCACCTTTTCACCCTTACCGGCACCGAAGCGCTTAGGCGGTTATTTTCTGTGGCACTTTCCGTAGGCTCACGCCTCCCAGGCATTACCTGGCACTTCGCCCTATGGAGCCCGGACTTTCCTCCCCCCCCTAATTTTCATAGAGGGCAGCGACTGTCCAATCGACTCTCCGCCGCGCAGGTTAACGGCACGGCGGACTTAGGACAAGTAATAAAAGTTCAGAATTGCCATCACGTTCAGACGGAATACAGCTTTGGCCCCGGAACTATTCGGCTTTCTGTTTATCCAGCGCAACTTGATACAACACATTCTTGCGCACGCCGGTAATTTCCGCCGCCAACGCTGCCGCACGCTTGAGGGGCATTTCCTTGAGCAGTAGGTCGAGAATGCGCATGGCCTCGCTGTTTACCGCATCTTCACTCTCCGGCGCCGTCCAGCCCGCCACGAGCACCACACACTCGCCGCGCTGCTGGTTGCTGTCGCCTTCGACAAATGCGCGCAGCTCTTCCAGCGGCAGGCCCTTGAGGGTTTCGAAGGTCTTGGTCAGCTCGCGGGCCAGCAGTGCCAGGCGCTCGCCGCCGAACACCAATTCCATATCCTGCAAACATTCAAGAATGCGGTGAGGGGCCTCATAGAAGATCAGCGTACGCGGCTCTTCCTTCAACGCTTGCAGGCGCGCACGCCGCCCCACGGCCTTGGCCGGCAGGAAACCTTCAAAAATAAAGCGGTCCGACGGCAGGCCTGCAGCCGACAATGCTGCAATCAGTGCGCAAGCCCCCGGAACAGGCACTACATTGATACCAGCGGCCCTTGCCTGACGCACCAGATGGTAGCCAGGGTCGGAAATCAGCGGCGTGCCCGCGTCGGAGATCAGCGCCACGTCATCACCGGCCAGCAAGCGCACGATAAAGCGGCTGCCTTCTTCCCGCTCGTTGTGTTCGTGACAGGCCGCTAATGGCGTGCTGATACCAAAATGCTGCATCAAGCGCTGGGAGTGCCGCGTATCTTCCGCCGCGATCAATTTAACCTCGCGCAACACTTTCAGCGCCCGAGCGCTGATGTCGTCCAGGTTGCCAATGGGCGTCGCCACCACAAAAAGCGAGCCAGCAGTGGAATTCAAAGGACCTGGAGCAGTCAAAACGCACACCTCGATGGTTGGCAAAAGCCGCATTGTAACGCGTAGACGCCTTGAAAATATGCCATCACGGCCGATGCCTTTTCAGCCAATGATGGCCACCAGCAACATTTGCACGACCTAATTCGACGGTTTCACGCCAGTAACATCGCGCCTGGGCCAGTGCTTGGGTACAATTCCACGCTAATTTGATCGGTATCAGGAACACTTACATGATCGCTTGCCTGCGGCTGCTCTCCGCCCTCTGCCTCGCTGCCCTGTTGGCCGCTTGCGCCAGCTCGCCCTCGTCCAGCCTTGGCGACCTCCCACGGACCCCGGACGCCAGTATCGAGCAACTGCTCGAACAGGCCACCTCCGCCAAGACGCCAGAAAAGGCCGCTTTGCTGCGCCTGAGTGCGGCAGACATGGCTTACCACCAAAACAATCCAGGCCGCTCGTCGCAGATTCTTGCGCAGGTGCCCCTGGACGTCCTGAAACCAGCCGCGCAAGTATTTGCCAGTACCCTGGCTGCCGAACTGGCCATGGCGCGCAACCAGCCCAAGGCGGCGTTGACCGCCCTGAGCCACCCAAGCCTGCAAAACCTGAAGGACCTGCCGCCCGAACAACAGCTGCGCACCGGCAGCGTGCACGCCCGCGCCTATGAAGCCGATGGCCAGACGCTGGCCGCCGCCCGCGAACGCGTGGCCATGGCCCCACTGCTCAGCGGTGATGCAGCCAAAAACAACCACGAAGCCATCTGGACCTTGATTGCTGCAGTGCCTGCCGACCAACTGCAAGCCAGCGGCAACCCAACGCTCGACGGCTGGATCACCCTGGCCCAAGCGGTCAAAGGTGCCGGCACCCTGGAGCAACAACAAGCCGCCATCGACACCTGGCGCGCGCAGAACCCAAGCCACCCGGCAGCCGTACAACTGCCGTTGCCACTGACCAAGCTCAAGGAACTGGCCAGCCAGCCCCTGAACAAGATCGCCCTGTTGCTGCCGCAGGAAGGCCCGCTGGCCTCCGTCGGCAAAGCGCTGCGTGAAGGTTTCATGGCGGCGCACTACCAGGCTCAGCAGGCCGGGCAGAAGCCGCCGGTCATCGAGTTCTTTGACAGCTCGCGCCTGACCTCCATCGACGACTTCTACGCCAAGGCCCAGGCTGCCGGCGTGCAACTGGTGGTCGGCCCGCTGGAAAAACCGCTGGTCAAACAGCTGAGCGCACGCCCGCAACTGCCGATCACCACCCTGGCACTGAACTACAGCGAGGCCGACCAGAACCCGGCGCAATTGTTCCAGTTCGGCCTGGCCGCTGAAGATGAAGCCCGTGAAGTCTCGCGTCGTGCCCGCGCCGACGGTTTGCATCGTGCAGCCGCCATGGTGCCGCGTGGTGAATGGGGTGAACGTGTCTACAAGGCCTTCCGCCAGGATTGGGAAGCCAACGGCGGTACCGTTGTCGGCGTGGAATACGTCGACCAGCCGGTCGCCCTGGCCCAGCAAATCGCCGACCTGTTCCAACTGCGCAAAAGCGAAGGCCGCGCCAAGAGCCTGCAAAACACGGTCGGCACTGACGTAGCAGCGCAACCTTCGCGCCGTCAGGACATCGAGTTCATCTTCCTGGCCGTGACCCCGCAGTTGGCCCAGCAGATCAAGCCGACCCTGAACTTCCAGTACGCCGGTGATGTACCGGTGTATGCGACCTCCCACGTATTCAGTGCCAGCGGTGACAAGAACCAATACCTGGACATGACCAACGTGATGTTCTGCGAAACCCCTTGGTTGCTCAACAGCACCGACCCGCTGCGCAATCAGGTGGCTGCGCAGTGGCCGCAAGCCAATGGTAGCCTTGGCCGCCTGTACGCGATGGGCGTTGACGCCTACCGCCTGGCGCCACGCCTGGGCCAACTCAAGGCACTGCCGGACACTCGTATTGATGGTCTCTCTGGCAACCTGGGCATCAGTGCCAGCCAGCGTGTTGATCGCCAGATGCCATGGGCCAAGTTTGTTGGCGGCGACATACAGCGCCTGCCCGACACCCCGCGCTGATGCCCGAGCGGTCCAGCGCACAAAGCGGCAAGGACGCCGAACTGCAAGCTCTGAAACACTTGCAACAGCAGGGTCTGCGCCTTCTGGCGCAGAACTGGTTGTGTAAACGCGGTGAGCTTGATCTGGTCATGCTTGACGGCGATACAGTAGTATTCGTCGAAGTCCGCTACAGAAAACACGCACAATGGGGTGGCGCGCTCGCCAGTATCGACGGGCGCAAGCGTCAGAAGCTGATACTCGCCGCGCAGTTTTTCCTGCAGAAAGAGCATCGCTGGGCCGACGCCCCCTGCCGTTTCGATGTGGTTGCCATTGAACGCACACCGTCTGGTCAGGCTGATCTGAACTGGCTCAAAGATGCCTTCGACAGCTGATTCGCCGGACATCTTCACCACACACTTTTGCTCTTTGCTTTGCGGGCTGCACATTCCTGTGCCAAACAGCCGCGCTACTTAAGGTCACACAGATGGACATGCAATCCCGAATTCGCCAGCTTTTCCAGGCCAGCATCGACACCAAGCAACAGGCGATGGACGTACTTGCACCGCACATCGAGCAAGCCAGTCAGGTCATGGTCAACGCGTTGCTCAACGAGGGCAAAATGCTTTCGTGCGGCAACGGCGGTTCGGCCGGCGATGCCCAGCATTTCTCGTCCGAACTGCTCAACCGCTTCGAACGCGAGCGTCCGAGCTTGCCGGCCATCGCCCTGACCACCGATTCGTCGACAATCACCTCGATTGCCAACGACTACAGCTACAACGAAATCTTCTCCAAGCAGATCCGCGCCCTGGGCCAACCTGGCGATGTGCTGCTGGCGATTTCCACCAGCGGCAACTCGGCAAACATTATTCAAGCGATCCAGGCCGCACATGATCGCGAAATGATTGTCGTAGCATTGACCGGGCGCGATGGCGGCGGCATGGCTTCGCTATTGTTGCCGGAGGACGTGGAGATCCGCGTTCCAGCCAATGTCACCGCACGTATCCAGGAAGTCCATCTGCTGGCGATCCACTGCCTATGCGATCTGATCGACAGCCAATTGTTTGGGAGTGAAGAATGACCGTTAACCGCCTCAGCCTATTGGCCATCACGCTGTGCATCGCTATCAGCGGCTGCAGCACGGCAATCACTGCAACACGTGACACCCCGATCCAGGATGACAAGGGCACCCGCACCTTCGGTAGCAAGATCGACGACTCGCTGATCGAAACCAAGGTTGAGGTCAACATCGCCAAGGCCGCTACCGACTTGGGCAACGGTGCGTCGCGCATCGTCGTCACCAGCTTCAACGGTGTGGTCCTGCTGGCCGGCCAGACTCCGCGTGCCGACCTCAAGGCCCAGGCTGAACAGGCCGCCTCAGCGGTGCAGCGTGTGAAGAAGGTGCACAACGAACTGCAGGTCATGGACCCGATCACCCTGCTGGCCATCAGCAATGACGCGCTGCTGACCACCAAGATCAAGGCACAGATGCTGACCGATAACGCGATTCCTGGCTCGCGTATCAAAGTCGTCACCGACAACGGCATCGTCTACCTGATGGGCCTGCTGACCCAGGCCGAAGCCACCCGTGCAGCCAACCTGGTGCAGGGTGTGTCCGGTGTGCAGAAGATCGTGAAAGTGTTCGAATACATCGACTGATCCAACCGTCAGCCACAAAAAAGGGCGCCGTGCATTGACTGCACGGCGCCCTTTTTTATGGTCCTGTGTGTTACTGGTACTGCGAGTACGGGTTGCCCTGGAACTGATTGTTCGGTTGTGGCGCTTGTTGCTGGGCGCCCGGCTGGCCATATTGCTGACCTGGGATCGGGCCAAGGTTGACCTCTACTCGACGGTTCTGAGCACGGCCGTTGACGTCGGCGTTGCTGGCAATCGGGTTATCCGGACCGGCGCCACGTACACTCAGGTTGGCCGAACTCACACCCTGGGAAGTCAGGTAGTTGGCCACGCTCTGTGCACGACGCTGGGACAGGTCCATATTCAACTGGCGGCTGCCGGTGCTGTCGGTGTAGCCGACGATCTGGATGGTGTTCTGATTGAACTGCTTGAGGGAGTTGGCCAGGTTGTTCAGCGGCTGGTAGAAGCTGCTGGAGATCGCGTCCGAGTTGGTGGCGAACGTAATGTTGCCCGGCATGATCAGCTTGATCTGGTCACCCTGGCGCTGCACTTCGACCCCGGTATTGGCCATGCTTGCACGCAGCTTCTTCTCTTGCTGGTCGGCGTAGTAGCCATAGCCCGCAGCACCGGCACCGGCAACCACCGCACCGATCAGCGCACCCTTGCCGCGGTTGTTGTGGTCGATGGCCGCACCGGCCAATGCACCGGCCAGGGCACCCAGGCCACCGTACTTGGCGGTCTTGCTCATACCGCCGGAATCATTGCTGGCCTGTCCTTGGCTGCTGCCGTCGTAAGGGTTAGGCGTAGCGCAGCCCGACAACAGGGCTACGACGGTGGCGACAACAAGCAGACGACGCGAAGTGAACATGAAGGAGGCTCCTACTTTTGCATTCTATGGTGCAAAGGACATTGGCAATGGACCTGTGCCGAGTTTGGAACGCGACAAACAGCAAAAATTCCGTGGCCGCGCGCCGACCAGTAACAAAAGATTCGGAACCAAGACTGCTTTAGAAACCGTAGCAGACCTACGCTGAACGCGACCTGAGTTTTTGCTACAACGGTTATCGGTTATAGAACAGCCCCACTCCTCCTAAGCCCGTACAAACGGGTTCTCCCGCATCTCATCCCCCAGCCGGGTATCCGGCCCGTGCCCTGCCACCACCGTTGCGCCCTCATCCAGGGTATACAGGCGCTGCTTGATCGAGCGCACGATGGTCGCCTGGTCCCCGCCCCACAAGTCCGTACGTCCCACGCCACGCCGAAACAGCGTATCGCCGGCAATCAGCAACTTGGCATCGGCAAACCAGAAGCTCATCGAACCCGGCGTGTGCCCTGGCGTATGCAACGCCACACCGCAACCGCAGGCCAACTCTTCGTCATGTTCCAGCCAGCGATCCGGAGCCGGCACTGGAGTGTAGGGCACGCGAAACATCTGACACTGCATCTCAAGGTTGTCCCACAGGAACTGGTCTTCCTTGTGCAGGTGCAAGGTGGCACCGGTCTTCTCCTTCAATTGGCCGGACGCCAGGAAGTGATCAAGGTGAGCATGGGTGTGGATGATGCTCACCACCTTGAGACCCAGCGCATCCAGGCGCGCGAGGATCAACTCATGGTTGCCGCCCGGATCGACCACGATGGCTTTTTTGCTGATGGGATCGCCGATGATGGTGCAGTTGCATTGCAGCGGGCCGACGGGAAAGGTTTCGCGGATGAGTGTCGGCTTGACGGTGTCCATGGGCGGTCCTCTAGTGCAAACGAAATGTCGCTTTCGGGCGAATATCGCCAGAACAATTGCACTATTAAAACAGACTGGCGGTCACTCGCTAACCAATCAATCGCAACTCCTGCGCCCGCGCCACCGCCTGCGTGCGGCGCTCCACCCCCAGCTTGCTGTTGATATGGCTCGCGTGGGTCTTGACCGTGTGCAACGAGATAAACAGCCGATTGCTGATCTCCTGGTTCGAGCAGCCTTCGGCGATCAGTTGCAGCACCGCCAGCTCCCGTGCACTGAGGGTTTCCTGCAGGGGTGCAGCCTCCACCACCACAATCGCCGGCAACAGCGCCAGCAGGCTCTGATTCAGCAAGCCATGGGCGTCCTGGCCCAACTGTTCGCGCATCCAATCGGGGTGGTTTTCCAGTAAGCGCTGGAACGGCTGCAGCGCGCCACCTGCGCCCGCCTCCAGGGCCTGAGCCACAACCACACGGGCCTTGGCTTCGTGACCACCGTCCAGCAGCAATTGCGCCAACTGGGTCAGGGCCATCAGCGCAATCATCTGGCGTCCGCTGTTCCGGGCTTGCTGCGCCAGTTCTTCGAGACGTTGCAGGGCGGCAGCGGGTTGATGACGCGTGGCCTCCAGCGCGGCCTGCTGCAGGCCGATATGTTGTGGCAGGTGTGGATGAAATTCCGGTGCGGCCGCGGCGTGCTCACCATTGTAGGTTTGCCCCAAGCGGTTCAACCACGCATCCGCCAGGTCGGTGCGGCCTTGGGCCAGCCAGAGTTCGCACTTGATCAGGGTGATCATCGCCAAGTAGTAAATCGGCGGCACGTCCCAGATATGCATCAAGCGCTCGGCCTCGGCCAGTTCGGCAAACGCCTTGGAGAAATCATTGCGCCGCCCCTCAAAGCTGGCGATCACGCAGTGCCCGATCAACACGCTTATATCGCGGCAGGCGCGAGCCTCCACCAGCCCTGCGCGCAAACGGGCAATGCCCGCATCGGGCTGGTAGCGCACCAACAACAGGTAGCCTTCATAGAGCGAAAGCCGCGCGCGCACTGCGTACAACCGCTCGGGCGCCAAGCCATGCAAGCGTTGCAGGCCCTGACGCACTTCATCCAACGAACGCAGAATCTCGCCCCGGGCCTGTAGGACGCGTGCGCGGTCATAGTGGGCCAAGGCTTCAAATAGCGGGTTGCCGACACGTTGCGCCAACTCCAGGGATTCACGGTTCAAGCCACGGGCACGCCACAAATCGGCGTCGACGATGGCCAGGTTGGAGAGTGTCGACAGGCACATCAAGCGCTGGCCGTAGCGTCGCTGCGGCAGACTTTCCAACGCTTCACTGCAATAGCGCTGGGTCAATTCACGATTGCCCCGCCCGCGCGCGATAACGCCACTGAGCGCCAACCACTGGGCCAGCATCGACTTTTGCGCGGTGGCGGAAGGCGCCGGCAGAAAGCGGCTGAGGTAGCCGGATAATTCCTCCGCGGCATCCAATTGGCAGGCCAGGCCCAGGGCCCAGCTATACAGCACGATCAGGCGTGGCGTGCTGATCAGCAGGCTATCCGGCAAGTCCATCTTCCAGCGCAGCAACATGCCGACATTTTGCTCGGCCAGCAGTTGCTCCTCCGAAAGGTTCTGCACCAGATTAGCGGCCACATCCAGATGGCCGGCGCGCAACGCCTGCTCCACCGCTTCATCGATCAAACCCTGGGCATTGAACCAGCGGCACGCGCGCAGGTGCAGGCTGGCCGTCGGCAAGACGTTGCTGCTTTCGCGCCGGGACCGCAACAAATCGGAGAACAAATGGTGGTAGCGATACCAGTGGCCCTGATCATCCAGTGGCACCAGGAACACTTGATGGGCTTGCAGGTAACGCAGGTTCTCCGCGCTGTCGTGGGCTTCGCGTACGGCGTCGCACAGCTCGCTGCAAAAACGTTCCATGGGGGCGGTGTCAAACAAGAAGGCCTGCACATCGGCCGGTAGGCAGTCGATCACCTCCTCCAGCAAATAATCGCGGATCAGCCCTTCGCCGCCATGCAGGTTTTGCGGCAACGCGCCTTCATTGCCCGCTTCGGAAGCGGCCAGCAACCAGAAGCGCAGGCCGGCGACCCAACCCTCACTGCGGCGGATCAGGTTGTCGAGAGCTTCACCGCGCAATGAGCTGCTATGGCGATCCAGTACGGCAAGGGACTCGGCATGGGTCAGGCGCAGGTCTTGCTCATGCAGTTCCAGCAGGTGCCGGGACAGGCGCAGACGTGCCAGATGCCAGTCCGGGCGCTGGCGACTGGTGACCAATACCACCAGGCCATCAGGCAAATGGTTGAGGAAAAACTGCAGACAACGGTCGAGCACCGGCCCCTGGGCCAAATGGTAGTCATCCAGTACCAGCAATAGCGGTGCGCGGGTGGATAGATGCACCGTCAGTTCGTCGAGCAAGCCGTCGAGCCATTCTTCAAACGCAAAGGGTTGGTGACGCTGGCGCATTTTCAGCAGCCCCAGGGATTGGGCGCCGAGTTGCGGGAAGTACTGCTGCAAACCGTCGAGCAGGCGCTCGAGGAAACGTCCGGGGTCGCTGTCCCGTGGGCTCAAGCCCAGCCACAGGCTTTGCCAGTGGGCCGGCAGGCTCTGGCAGAACTCCACCGCCAACGAACTCTTGCCAAACCCGGCGGGTGCGCTGACCAGCAACAGTCGCCCGTCCAGCCCGGCGGTCAGCCGTTCGCACAGCCGCGGTCGCAGCACGTAGCCGTCAGGCAGGGGTGGCCTGTAGAAGCGACCTTCCAGGGTCGGGATTACCGCACTGGCAGGCCCTTGGATTCGGGACAGATCAGTCATCGCCGGGCTCTTGTAGAAGGCTGTTGTCGGCATTGCAGATGTCCGCAGACTAGCGGTAAAAGCGGCGGGATTGTAGATCTTTGCAACATATGCCTGAAAAAGAACTGAGACAAAAAATGTGAGAGGGGGCTTGCTCCCGATAGAGGCGGGTCAGTCAACCGATGAATTGACTGGCCTGCCGCCATCGGGGGCAAGCCCCCTCCCACATGGGCAATCGCTAGGGCTTAGCGAACACCGTCCTGACGCAACGCCGCCGGGGTGAAGTCGCTGGTAGTAGCGGTGAAGCCGAAGTTATACGCCTGCTTCTCTTCGTTCTTCATACCCAGCGCCAGGTAGCGACCCGACTGCAGGTCGTAGAGGGTTTCCACGGCATACCACGGCACTTGCTTGTCGTAGTAGTTCTCGGCGTGGGCCTCGGCGACGCGCCACAGTTGGCCGCGACCGTCGTAGTGGTCAATCACCGCCGCTTGCCAGGTATCTTCGTCAATGAAGAAGTCACGCTTGGCGTAGATGTGGCGCTGGCCTTCCTTCAAGGTCGCGACCACGTGCCAGACGCGGCGCAGCTCATAGCGGGCCAAGTCCTGGTTGATGTGGCCAGCCTTGATGATGTCGGCGTACTTGAGCTTCGGATCGTCGAGCTTGTAGCTGTTGGAGGCGATGTAGATTTCCTTCTTGCCCTCCAGCTTCCAGTCGTAGCGGTCCGGTGCACCGTTGTACATGTCGAGGTTGTCTGAGGTACGCAGGCCATCGGCAGCAGTACCCGGGCCGTCATAGGACACCTGCGGCGCCCGGCGCACACGGCGCTGGCCGGCGTTGTAGACCCACGCCGAACGCGGTTCCTTCACCTGGTCCAGGGTTTCATGCACCAGCAGCACACCACCGGCCAGACGTGCCGGGGCAGTCACTTCCTGCTTGAAGTAGAACAGCACGTTGCCCGGGTTTTTCGGGTCGAAGTCCTTCATCTTGTCGCGGAAAACGAACTGGTCCTTGAAGTACACCAGGCTGAACGAACCGTTGGTTTGCGGTGTGGCCTGGGTGACCAGACGCGTCACACTGCCGCCACGATAGCGGGTGATGTGGTTCCAGATCACTTCCACGCCGCTTTTCGGGATCGGGAACGGCACGGCAGTTTCGAAGTTCTCCAGGCCGTTGCCGCCAGACACCAGGTTGGTGGTGGTGGCGTTCTTCTTGATGGAGGCGAACACCTCAGCCGGCACCGTGGCACCGCGGTGGGTCGGGTAGACCGGCATCTTGAAGCTGTCCGGGTAACGCTTGAACATTGCGTATTGGCCCGGTGCCAGCTTGTCTTTGTACTGTTCGACGTTCTGCGCGGTGATGGTGAATTGCGGTTGCTCACTGGCGTAAGGGTTGGCCAGGAAACCACGGGCATCTACAGCGCCGGCGTTGGTCGGCAATGGCGACCACTTGGGAATGGTGCCCGCCGCGTTACCGGCCATTTCGGCGCCCATCGGGGTCAGGCTCGTGCCCAGCTTGGCGGCTTCATCCGCCGAGACTGCCGCCATGACGTTGCTCGCCAGGATCGACAGCCCAAGCACACCCACGTGCAACAGACTTTTAGTTATTTTCATGTTCTGGTTCTTCCTGAAATACGGTCGCTTAGAAGTTCATGCCGAAGCTGAGCGCAACAAAATCCCGGTCGTCCACCGTGGTGTACTTGCCATCAAAGAAGTTGGTGTACGACAGGCCTGCGGTGTAGGTGTTCTGGTATTCCGCGTCCAGGCCAAGGCTGACGGCCTTGCGGCCTTCTTCGAAGTTGCCACCTGGACCAGGGGAATAGCCGCTCACATCATGGGACCACGCGACGCTAGGCTTGAGGTTGATCCCTGCAAAGACGCTGTTGTAATCCCAGATGGCGCGGGCGCGATAACCCCAGGAGTTGGCGGTGGTGAAGCCGTCGTTTTCGCAGTAGCGCGACAGGTTGTTCTGCGCAGCGCCAGTCAGGGTGCCAGCGTTCAAGGTCTGGCACGTACCATTTGGCAGTGGGCCAGGGCCGTAGCTAGGATCGCGGCCGTAACGGGCCTTGGAGGTTTTTTCCAGGCCACCGACGTGAGTGAAGCCAACTTCACCGACAACCGTCAGTCGCTCAGCCCCCATCACCTGATCGAAAAAGTGAGTGAACGTGGTTTGCAGCTGGGTGATTTCCTTACGGCGATAGCCAGGTTGGTCCTGGTCCGCCTTGCCTTGCAGCACCGAGTAGTTGGCCGCTGCCGGGTTGACCGCGGCCAAAGGCGTCAGCCCGGAATACAGAATGTCCGTAGTGTTCAACTGCACCGGTGCATTCGGACGGTAGCTGATTTCACCACTCCACGCGGTGCCGGTAGGCAACGTCGTAGAGAAGCTGAGGCCGTACAGGCGGATGTCCTCAGGGTATTCAACGTAGTAACTCGAGTTGCCGGCAACCACGAACGGCAACAGCGATGGCGCGATCGCGCTGGCTTGTCCCAAGGTCAACCCTTGGCCCATCAATGACCCAACCAGGTTCGCAGGGCTGTACTTGCTCGCCGCCGCCCCTCGTCCGCTGAAGATCGGTGCGCGGCTGTGGTAGTTCATGAAGTAAGCGCCGAACTCGGTATCCAGCGGCTCGAACATGTAGTGGGCGGCAAAACCAAACTGGCCGCTGTCGCGCGCATCACGGTCAGGACCACGGCGAACAATGGCGCCCTCATCCGGCGAGCCGAAGTTCACACCCTGGGCCGCCAGCGCACCGAACGCCGCATTCCGGAACGGCGCCGGCAAGGCGTTGGACAAGCCTTGACGGGTTCGCAGTACCGCAAGGTTATTGTCGCAACCGTCGGCGATCACATCAGGCTGCGAGAAGAATGTCCCACAGTTGTCGACAACGGTCTGGTCCCACTCCAACTGGTAGAAACCGTCTACCGACAGGTTGTCCGTTACGCTTTGCGACAGATAAAACATGTTGACCGGAATCAGGCCTTCCTTGATCTCGGCGCCCGGACGACGGAACGCAGACACGTCGATCGGGTTGATGGAGTTGATGCCACCCCCAATGAAGGTACTTTCACCCCAGCTGACCACCTGCTTGCCGAAACGCACCGAGCCCGGCAAATCGGCAATGTTGTAGTTGTGGTAGATGAAGGCGTCGAGGATCTGCGCGCCGGAGGATTTGGCGCCCTCTTTGCGATTGCTGTCGCTGATGTCCTTGAACGGACGACTTTCATCCTTGAGTTCAAAGTCGTACCAGTACTTGCCACGCACGAACACACCGGTATCGCCGTACTTCAGTTCCAGGTCATGGATGCCCTTGAAGATCTTCGAGAACGTCTCACCACGCTTGAAGTTCAGGTGCCCATCGTCAGAGGTCTGCGAGAGACCGTGCCCACCGTTGTTGGAACCGATCAAGTTCTTGTTGGCCTTTTCCGTCGACCAACTGGCCCCCACGGAAAGAGACGAGTCAAAACTCCCTTCGACTTCACCGATATTGAAACTGACGCCGAATGCGGGCCCGGCGAGCGTAGAGGCGAGACTGACGGCCAGGGGCAGTCTTGCCCGGCGCCAGAACTGGTTTACTGAGGTCATCGACGCTACTCCATGTGCATTATTGTTATGGCAGAGAGTTCATTCTGTGATGCGTGTAACGGCCGGAATACAACGATTCCAATGCCGCTCGGCAACTGAGCCCCCATGGCCCAAAGCGGAACATCCTTGAAAAACTCTGGAAGGGACTATAGCCAGCGGGGGGTAGTGCTTGATCCCTCTAAAGTGTGATTTGCATCACCGACCCGTCTGCCACGACCCTTTCGCCATGTCGGCGAAGGCCGACGCGGCAAGGATGGCTGAAAATCGGCAAATCACAAGTAGAGGCGCAAGATAGAGCATTGCCGTGCCCGGGCGGGCACGGCGAGGGGCGTCAGAGGGTGGACAGGAACGTGCTGTTGTTGGCCTGCCATTCAATGATGTCGATGCGGATACGTTTCTTGTCGAGCTTGCCGACGCTGGTCTTGGGAATTTCCGTAACAACGGCGATCTGACTCGGAATCGCCCACTTGCTCAGGTGGCCCAACTCCACGAACGGCTTGAGGTGCTCCTTGAGCTCACGGGCCCCTATCACATGGCCATCACGCACCACCAGCAAGGCGAACGGACGCTCACCCCACTGCGGATCGGCGATGCCCACCACCGCTACTTCGCGTACCGCCGGGTGACGGCTGACCAGATCTTCGAGGGCCAGGGAGGAGACCCATTCGCCGCCGGTCTTGATCACGTCCTTGATGCGATCACGAATATCGATCACCCCAAACGCATCCAGCGTGGCCACGTCACCGGTGTGCATCCAGCCGCCTTCCCACAGCTCGGCGCCCTTCTGCGGCTCGTTGTAATAGCCTTCGGTCAGCCATGGCGCACGCAGCACCAGCTCGCCTTGGGACTCGCCATCGGCAGGCAGGAAGTTGCCTTCGCTGTCGATGATCGCCGCGTCTACTAACGGCCCGGGCACGCCGGCCTTGATGCGGTAGGTGGTGCGTTCGTCCTCGCTGCCGGCCATCAGTTCTTCGTTGAGGTGGGCACACGATACCAACGGCCCGGTCTCGGACATGCCGTACGCAGCCGTCAGTTGAATCCCACGAGCCTTGGCAGCTTCGTACAGCGTACGGTTGAGCGCGCTACCACCGATGACGATTTTCCAGCCGCCAAAATCCACGCCCTGTGCAGCCTTGGCGTTGAGCAGCATTTGCAGGATGGTTGGCACGCAATGGGAAAAAGTGACTTTCTCCTTGCGCCACAACTCCACCAGAAACTCCGGATCGTAGCGGCCGGGATAGACCTGCTTGAGGCCCAGCATGGTCGCCACATACGGCAGGCCCCACGCATGAACGTGGAACATCGGCGTGATCGGCATGTACACATCGTTGGTGCCCAACAGGCGCACGCTGTCGACGCTGCCCATGATGGTCGCCACACCGATGGTGTGCAGCACCAGTTGGCGATGGGTGAAGTACACGCCCTTGGGGTTGCCGGTGGTGCCGGTGGTGTAGAAGGTGGTCGCGACGGAATTTTCGTCGAAATCCTGGAAGTCGTATTTCGGGCTGGCGGCGGCCAACAGGGTTTCGTACTCGCCCACGAGCTCTGGCAGCTCGGCGGTTTTCGATTCACCGTCGGTGAGCAGCAAGGTCTTGTCGACCGTCGTCAATTGCCCGGCGATGGCTTGGTAAAGCCCCACGAACTCACTGTTGACCAGCACAAAGCGGTCCTCGGCGTGATTCATGGTGTAGAGAATCTGTTCCGGCGACAGACGCACGTTGATGGTGTGGATCACCGCGCCAATCATCGGGATGGCAAACATGCACTCCAGGTAGCGATGGCTGTCCCAGTCCATCACCGCCACGGTGTCACCGGCCTTTACCCCGGCTTCGGTCAACACATTGGCCAGGCGCGCGACGCGCTCGATCAAGGTCGGATAGGTGTAGCGCAACTTGTCACGGTAGACGATTTCCCGGGTTTTCTCGTAACGGGTCCCGGACATCAACAGGCGCTTGATCAACAGCGGATATTGGTAGGCGCCTTCGGCGGGGGGGATAACACGGGTCTGCAACATAGGAATCCCTTTTATGACTGCACGGTCTTGGCTGGAAGTTCTGCACTGTAGAGCGCTTATGTTTCAGCCAAATCAGCCAAAGGAATGATTTGCAGGAACCTATAGGTGCTGGCGCCGAGCCATCAATGCAACTTCACACCGATTCAACGTGGGAGGGGGCTTACCCCCGATTGCGGCGGGTCAGCGACAAATAAGCCGGCTGACCCAATGCTGTCGGGAGCCTGCCCCCTCCCACACTTGAACTGCGTCCGCTCACGTTTTACTTCATGCTGGTGAACGCCAACTTCACCCCAATGGCAATCAACACCGCCCCCATCGTCCGATCAAACCAGTGCCCCATCCGCGCAAACCCTGCACGCACGCGCTGTTGGCTAAACAGCATGGCCACCAGGCAGAACCACACCGCCGTGGCCACTGCCAGGTACAAGCCATAACCCGCCTGGATCGCCAACGGCGTGTGCGGGTTGATCACTACGGTGAACAGTGACAGGAAGAACAACGTCGCCTTGGGGTTCAGGCCATTGGTCACGAAGCCGGCAGTGAACGCCCCGCGCGCGGTGCGTTCGCCGACTTCAGCGTGCAATTCACCCTCGGCCGCAGGCTTGGCCGGCTGTGCGCGCAGGGCCTTGAAGCCGATGTACAGCAGGTAGGCCGCCGCCGCCCACTTCAGGGCGTTGAACAACACGATGGACTGGGACACGATCAAGCCAATGCCGAGTAGCGAGTAGCCCACGTGCAGGAAAATCGCCGAGCCGACGCCCAGCGCAGTCCAGGTCCCGGCGCGGCGGCCGTGGGTAACACTTTCCCGTACCACCACGGCGAAATCCGGGCCGGGGCTGGCCACTGCCAACAAGTGAATCAGTGCCACGGTCAAAAACTCGGCGACGTACATGCTCACTCCAATTCAAGTAACTGATTATTTCATCTGATAGGCTCGGGAGATTACGCCTTCGAACCCTGTCGCAAAAGGTACAGTTGATGACGAACAATCGCCGCGCCGTCTTCCTCGATCATCCCTCACTGGATTTGGGAGACCTCGACCTCAGCGAGCTGCGAAACAGCTTCAGCGAACTGCAGCTGTTCGAGCAGACCACGCCGCAGAACGTGATCGAACGCCTGCAAGGCGCCCAAGTGGCGATCAGTAACAAGATTGCGCTCAACCCCGAAACCCTGGCCGCTTGCCCCGAGCTCAAGTTGATCCTGGTGTCGGCCACCGGCACCAACAACATCGACCTCGAAGCCGCCCGCGCCCATGGCATCACCGTGAGCAATTGCCAGGGCTACGGCACGCCGTCGGTGGCGCAGCACACGATCATGCTGTTGCTCAACCTGGCGACGCGCTTGAACGATTACCAGCGGGATGTCAGCGCCGGCAAATGGCAGCAAGCCAAGCAGTTCTGCCTGCTGGATCACCCGATTGTCGAGCTGGAAGGCAAAACCCTCGGCCTGCTTGGCCACGGTGAATTGGGTAGCGCCGTCGCGCGCCTGGCCGAAGCGTTTGGCATGCGCGTGCTGCTCGGCGCGATTCCCGGGCGCCCTGCCCGCGCCGACCGCGTGCCGCTGGACGAATTGCTGATGCAGGTCGACGCCCTGACCTTGCACTGCCCGCTGAACGAACACACCCGCGACTTTATCGGCGCCCGCGAACTGGCACTGCTCAAGCCCGGCGCCTTTATCGTCAACACTGCGCGCGGTGGCTTGATCAATGAACAGGCCCTGGCCGACGCGCTGCGCAATGGCCATCTGGGCGGCGCGGCGACCGATGTGCTGAGTGTAGAGCCGCCGGTCAACGGCAATCCGCTGCTGGCCGGCGACATCCCTCGACTGATCGTCACGCCCCACAATGCCTGGGGCAGTCGCGAAGCACGCCAGCGCATCGTCGGCCAACTGGCGGAAAACGCCCGGGGCTTTTTCAGCGGTGCCCCGCTGCGGGTTGTGAGTTGATAAACTGCGCCCCTTTTCAAGGAGCAGACCATGGATCCGCGCAGTGAAGTACTGCTTCGTCAGGCCGAACTTTTTCAAGGCAACGTGCTGCTCGTCGGCTTGCCTGCCGATGATCTGCTGGGCCGCCTGCCCAACGCCCACGGCTGGTGCTGGCACGCCGGCGACCAGGCGGCGCTCGATGCACGCTTCCCCGAGCGCAGCCAGTTCGGCGTGAATGTGCCCGAGCGGGCATTTGATGCGGCGGTGATCTTCCTGCCCAAGTCCAAGGATCTCACCGACTATCTGCTCAATGCCGTGGCCGCTCGTCTGCCCGCTGCGGAGCTGTTCCTGGTGGGGGAAAAAAAAGCCGGCATCGAAAGCGCCGCCAAGCAGATGACCCCCTTTGGCAAACCACGCAAGCTGGATAACGCGCGGCACTGCCAGCTGTGGCAAGTCACCGTGACCAACGCACCGCAAGCGATCGAACTGGAAAGCCTGGCTCAGGTTTTCGAAGTGCCACTGGCTGAAGGGCCGCTGAAGGTCGTGAGTTTGCCGGGGGTATTCAGCCATGGTCGCCTGGATCGCGGTACGGAACTGCTGCTGGAGCATCTGGATAAACTGCCGAGCGGTCACCTCCTGGATTTCGGTTGTGGCGCGGGCGTGCTCGGTGCTGCGGTCAAGCGTCGCTACCCGCACAACGCAGTGACGATGCTTGATGTCGATGCGTTCGCCGCGGCCAGCAGTCGCTTGACCCTGGCTGCCAACGGTCTGGAAGCCGAGGTGCTGACGGGCGACGGAATCGACGCTGCGCCGATGGGTTTGAACACGATTCTGAGCAATCCGCCGTTCCATGTCGGTGTACACACCGATTACTTCGCCACGGAAAACCTGCTGCGAAAAGCGGCGAAACATCTGGCAAAAGGCGGCGAACTGCGCTTGGTCGCCAACAGTTTCCTGAAGTACCAACCACTGATCGAAGAGCATCTAGGCGTGTGCGCAATCAAGGCCGAAGGCAATGGCTTCCGCATCTATCGCGCCAAGCGCGGCTGACGGGTGTTTGAAAAAGAAGGCTTGCCGAATGGATTCTGCCTAGGCAGAATCCGCTCCGTCCTAGGGGAGTAGTCTCCCACGAGCGCCATGCTCGTCCGGCATACGTCAACATACTTGGTCAACAGGCCATGGCGTATGCGACCCAGGTGTCCGCACAGACGGACCAGGGTTTGACAAGACCTATGACACGCACACCTTACCCGGGGCGGGAAGGCTGTACGTGTCATAGCCGTGTCGACCCGCCCCTGGAAACCTACCTGATGCTGGATTCATTACTCGTTCCTACCGCAATCGTTGCCTTGGCCGAAATCGGCGACAAGACGCAACTGCTCGCGCTCATCCTTGCCGCACGCTTTCGCAAACCCTGGCCGATCATCGCCGGCATCGTCGCCGCGACCCTGGCCAACCATGCGGCCGCCGGTGCCGTGGGGGCGTGGTTTGGCAGCTTCTTCTCGGATGCGGTGCTGCACTGGATCCTCGCAGCGAGCTTTTGCGCCACCGCGCTGTGGACCTTGGTGCCGGACAAACTCGATGACGACGAAGCCAGCACCACCCGCAAGTTCGGGCCGTTCCTGACCACGCTGATCGCATTCTTCCTCGCCGAAATCGGTGACAAGACCCAGATCGCCACAGTGATGCTGGCGGCACAGTATCCCGAGTTGTGGCTGGTGATTATCGGCACGACGCTGGGCATGCTGATTGCCAACGTGCCGGTGGTTCTGGCGGGAAATTTTGCGGCGGAGAAGCTGCCGCTGACCTTGATTCGGCGATTGGCGGCTACGGCGTTTTTCGTACTGGCGGTGGTTGCGGTGTACAAGGCCATGCAGAGCAGCGGCTGGATCTAAGACTCCAACACCAATCCAATGAGGGAGGGCTTTTGGCTTTCTGCGCAAACTCGTTCAGTTCATAACCTGCAACGGCGCGCTGTGTGCGCCCTGGCCGAAGGGTCAGGGCAGGATTCTCCACGGCGCGTCTTTCGGCAATACACACAGGGGTAAGCCAGTGCGCGAGCCTTTGCGGAATTATCTGAAGGAACACTTCAGATCTGGATACCACAAACGTGTCATAACCCTTTCTACGCAATGAGAGGTACCGATGGACACGTCATATTCAGTTTCTTCGTCCAACGCCGTGCAACGAAAACAATCAAGCGAGGATAATAAAGAGCAAGCCGCCTATAACAATGCGAGCGACCCTGCCTATCAAGCGGCGAACGCTGCGCCTTACATGGCGAATGTGCCATTTACGTACAACAACAACTCTGAACCCTCCACATCGGAGCAGCGCTCGATCAGCGTTAGCTCGATTCCCCAAGGCGACGCGGGCGGTATGTCCCGTCACCCTGATCAAAGGGGCGGCGGTGGTTCCAGCTATCAGCGCGGTCCCACGCCAGAACAAATCCGCTATGAGGCCCAAGGCCGTGAAGGACCGATTCAATACGGCAGCCCTCAATCATCGTCTGCGCCAACCAAGGTTGACCTGAATAACGGACTCAATGATGGGAATGTTCGAATTAAATACTCCGCAGGGCGCCCGAATGGCTCAAATACAACCCACGAAAGGCTGTCGATTGAAACCGGCCAGGGAAATGATGCGGTTTATGTTACCGAGGGGCGAAATGGCGGAGTTCTTGCACAGGTAAACGGGCGGTCTTACGAGATTCCTTTTGAGGCAAACAGGCGTAATCAACAGACCATTGATGTCAAGACTGGCGATGGGAACGATTCCGTCGTTATTGATAACAGACTCGCACATGACGTCAACATCAACCTTGGAAGGGGCGATGATAGCGCGTTCGCCGGATCTGGAAGGACCAAAATCTACGGAGGGTCTGGCCAGGACAATATCAATCTGGGAAGTGGCGAAGGCTACGCTGAAGGCGGTGATGGGGATGACTTCATCACTGGTGGCTCAGGACATGCAACGATTTACGGTGGACCTGGCAGTGATGAGATACGTGCGGGTGGAGGGCCAGATACGAAAATCAACTACGTGGACGGGGGAGACGGCAGGGACCTCATCTATGGCGGGAGGGGTCGTAACGTGTTGTTTGGAGGGAACGGAGATGACTACATCTACGCGGGTGACAGCAGCACTATTGTTCCAGGCAAAGGTAACGACTGGGTGCAGACACGCTCCAGGAATGATCATGTCATTGGGGAAAGAGCAGACGATCTTAGTCACGTCCACCCATCGTCGTCCTTTGAGCACACAATACCCTCCCCTGATGCCGGCGCGCGCGGCATTAACATCCAGGGTAGTCCTTCGTTCACTCAGCGCGTGAAGGATGACCTGGAGGCCCTGAGAAGCACTCGGGCCGGGCAGGAAACCCTGAAAATCATAGATTCGCTTGATGCACCTGTGACCCTGAAAGAAGGCGTATCAGGTAGTTTCTATTATTACGACGACCCGGGCGGGCGTCGCATGCCCCCCCCGGAGCAGGGTTTGGCGCGCACGCCTGGCGTAATAAAAAACGGTGTTGCAGGCACTCCGGCGCAAAACCCAGCGGTTGAGTATGACCGATCATTCATTGCTCCCGGGCACCAGCGGCCTCCACTGGTTATTCTTCAACATGAACTTTCCCATGCGGTCAACGGGGGGCGGGGCACGATTCTGCCGGGGTCATCGCTAGTCTGGAATGGCCGTGGTCTGGAATGGGAGGCGAATTATGAACGCCAGGCGGTAGGACTCCCCACATCGAGCTATTTTGACTTTGACCGCAATCCCCGGACGCCGCCTACCAACACCAATCCCTGGCCTTACAACGAAAACGCGCTCCTCAACGAGCTTGGGTTGCCGCTGCGGCAAAGATACGGAGACTAGCTCATCAAGGCACCATACAAATGGCCTGGCGCAAAAGACGATGGCGCTTTTTCAGAGCCCCCCAATAGCAGTGTGTCAGTACCTTCTTCATTAACTGACACCTTGCTAACGGGGTGCCCCCCACAACATTTGGGGGGCTATAGGAACTGGGAGATCAGGATTTCTTGGCCTGCTGATACAGCGGCATCACTTTTGGAATCGCCGCTTGCAACGAGGCGATTCGGCTGTCCGACGCCGGGTGAGTGCTCATGAACTCCGGTGGTGCACCTTCCGAAGCCTTGGCCATTTTGTTCCACAGCGTGATCGCCGCATTCGGGTTGTAACCGGCGCGAGCCGACAGCTCCAGGCCGATCAAGTCTGCCTCGTTTTCATTGGCTCGGCTGTTGGGCAAAGTCATGCCGTAGTTGGCCACGGTATCGGCCAATGCCAGGCTGTCCTGGCCCAGGCCGAACAACGCGCCCGCGCCCTGCTTCGCCATCTCGATGCCATACGCCTTGGACATGGCTTCGCGACCGTGCTCGCGCAAGGCGTGGGCGATTTCATGCCCCATCACCGCCGCCAGCTCGTCATCGGTCAACTTGAGGTTGTCGATCAAAGCGCTGTACACAAAGATCTTGCCGCCAGGCCCGCAGTTGGCGTTCATTTCGTCGCTCTTGATCAGGTTCACTTCCCACTTCCACTGCGCCGCATCGGGGCGGAAGGTCGGTGCTTGGGCGATCAAGCGGTTGGCGATGGCCTGCACGCGCTTGGCGTTGGTGCTGGTCTTATCCAACTGGC
Source organism: Pseudomonas sp. FP2335 (assembly GCF_030687535.1). Classification (NCBI taxonomy): domain Bacteria; kingdom Pseudomonadati; phylum Pseudomonadota; class Gammaproteobacteria; order Pseudomonadales; family Pseudomonadaceae; genus Pseudomonas; species Pseudomonas sp. FP2335. The sequence goes on along the minus strand of NZ_CP117437.1, from coordinate 1,074,578 downwards.
CCTTGCTGCTGGCTTCACCCAAGGTCTGCTGGTAGGACTGGGCATACATCTGGTCGACTTCCTGACTCGACAGCATGCTGAACATGTATTGCTTGCGCTCAACCCCGACGGCGCCGCCGCTGGTGGTGTTGACCGACTGGCAACCGGCCAGCAATAGCGCCGCTGCCAGTACGTTTATTGCCAATGATTTCTTCATGAACACTCTCCCTGAAAACATGGCGCGTATCGTAGGCGGTCATTTGTATTGGCGCCAGATACAACAGACGTGTAGCCGGATAATTTCAGATACATCTCACATGCCGCTCAACCGGGCGTCAAACACTCCGGCCCGTTCAGCTTCGGATCATTGACCATATTGGCCAATACACGCTCACGCAACGCGCCAGGCTCGCTGGCCAGCAACGCCTGAAGCGTGTGCAAGGGCGTCTCCGGATTGAGCCACGCCTCCTGCCCTGCCGCATCCAGAATCAACGGCCGCCGCTGGCTTTGCGCGGCCTGGGTGACCACTGCCGTGCTCAGCCACACTTGCTCCTGCACAGGGTACGCTTCCCAGATCGCCGCAAAAAACAGCGTAGAGCCCTCCCCCGGCGTCAGCCAGTACGGGCGCTTGCGTTGGGTTCCGCGCCATTCGTAGAACCCGTTGGCCGGTAGCAGGCAGCGGCGCTGGCGAAATGCCTCGCGAAACATCGGTTGTTCGGCAAGGGTCTCGGCGCGGGCGTGGGCGGGGGTACGCGAAAGGTCAGTCAGCCACGGCGGCGTCAACCCCCAACGGGCACGGGCCAGGGTGCGCTGGCCGGCGTCGGCGCGCTGGATCAGCACCGAGTCATTCGGAGAAATGTTCCACTGGGCCTGCTGATCGGCCGGAAAACCCGGCAAGGCAGCAAAGGAGGGATTCCAGCGAAACAGGGCATAACGTCCACACATGGGGCAACACGACTCTTGGGTAAACCGACCGACAGCCTAACAGACCAACACGTCGGGGAAGCTGTCGGGTTCATCGCCCGCCACGGGCTGTGCACCGATATAGGCGGTGATCAGCGCGCGGGCATTGGCGGCCTGGTCGTTATCCACTTCCAGGCCCAGCAGGCCGAAGATCGGCAGCTCGCCCGTGCCGCCGAGCAAATGCCGGCCAACCAGATGCGCCTCGATGCCCTCGCTGGCGAGCATCTGTTGCAACAACTCGCCTTCCATCAGGTTTTCCGGCTCGTAGATTCGCTGCATGGACCCACCTGTTATTCGTTTTCACCGCGCACGTTCAGCATCCATTCGCCGCCGTGCACCTGCAGGTCAAAAATGATCGGCCGGCAGCACACCGGGCAGTCTTCTATATATTCCTGATCGCCCCCGGACAGGTCCAGCAGCGCCGTGACCAGCTCCCCACAATAAGGACATTCGTACGACTCTTCTTCCATCGCGGCCTCCAAGGTGACTTGTGCGTATAATCGCCGGTCTATTTACAGGGTTATTTTCGGCCGGGACCATTACCCGGACCGTACCCTGGTATTTCCTCTACTTACCCTAGCCGTTTCTAACAAGAGAGCATGATGGGCCAATTCGATACCATCCGACCTTACAACGACAGCGAAGTCCCGGCAGTGCTGGACCGGCTGTTCAGTGACAAGGCCTTTCTGGACATCCTGACCCACTTCCGTTTCCCGCGCTTCGCCGGCGCCCTGGGCTGGCTGCTCAAGCCGATGATCGCCCGCAAGCTGCGCCGTGAATTTGCCGGCGTCACCACCGTGGCCACGCTGCAAGACAAAGTCGAGTACTACGTCGACCATACCATCGACCGCGCGACCGACGGCGTGACCTACACCGGCGTCGAGCAGCTCAAGTCCGGCACCGCCTACCTGTTCCTCGCCAACCATCGCGACATCGTGATGGACCCGGCCTTCGTCAACTACGCCGTATACCACGCCGGCCTGCCGACGCCACGTATCGCCATCGGCGACAACCTGCTGCAAAAGCCGTTTGTCAGCGACCTGATGCGCCTGAACAAGAGCTTTATCGTGCACCGCTCGATCAGTGGGCGAAAGGAGAAGATGGCGGCGTTCAACCTGCTGTCGGCCTACATCAACCATTCGATCCGCAATGACCGCGAGTCGATCTGGATCGCCCAGGCCGAAGGCCGAGCCAAGGACGGGGATGATCGCACCGAGTCGGCGATCCTCAAGATGTTCCACGTCAGCCGCAAGGATGAGCCGTTTGCCGAGGTGATCCAGTCGCTGAACCTGACGCCGGTGTCCATCAGCTACGAATACGACCCGTGCGATTCAGCCAAGGCCCGCGAGCTGTACATCCGCGCCACCACCGGCACCTACAGCAAGGCACCGGGCGAAGATGACGTGAGCATTGCCCTGGGCATCACCGGCTACAAGGGCCGGGTGCACGTGAACTTCGCGCCGCCGATCACCGAGCGGTTCGAAGACACCAAGGTGCTGGCCATGGAAATGGACCGGCAGATTCTCGGCGGTTATCGGTTGTTCCCGGTGCACTACCTGGCGTACGCGCAGTGGAGCGAGGCTGATCCGCAGTTGCAGGTGCCGACGGCCGCCGAGGTATTCCCGGCCGATGAGCTGGCGAAGGCGAAGGCCGAGTGGGAGCGACGCTTGCACGAATGCCCGGCTGAACATCGGCCGTTCCTGGTGGTGCAGTACGCCACGCCGGTGCGCAACCAATACCGGGTCAAGGCTGGCATCCCGCTGTAGACGAAAATGTGGGAGCGGGCTTGTGTGGGAGCGGGCTTGCTCGCGAATGCGGAGTTTCAGTCACTAGATTTGTTACTGACCCACCGCATTCGCGAGCAAGCCCGCTCCCACATTTGTTTTGTAGTGTGTTTTAGAGGTGGGTGCTGAGCCAGGAAATAGCCAGCGCCAAGCCCAGGCAGGCGAACCCTATGCGGTAAGCCACTCGATGCGCCCGTTCGGTGCGTACATCCAGAAACAACATCGGCTGGTCGATAGCGCGATCTTCGCCTTGTGCGGTCAGGTCGGCCATGGCGCGTTGCTCGCGCAGGCGGGTAATGGCCAGCAGCGCCGAACCCGGGAGCGCCACCGCCAAAGCAACAACATTGATCAATAGAGCGGGCAGCGCCATCGCAAACCTCGGGAAAACAGTGCCTGGGTATCAGTTCGGATACCTATCCGGACGCAGTGGCATCTTGCGCCACTCATGTTTCATTCCCAGCATGGACGGCTAATGTAGCCAGTAATTTACAGCGTCACCTGAACGTCACCTTAACAAGCCACTCTGTTGCCCTTCGAACGTTCGGGAGCTTGTCATGCTGCACGCACACAACCAGGATCGGCTGTATCTGATCACCCAAAGTGATGAACAAGAGGCGCTGATCGGCGGCCTGGCATTCAACGTTCAGGATCGTCATTGGCTGGTGTATTGCGCCCTTGGCGGGCACCAGCACGCGGACTTGCCGGAAGCGGACTTGTTGACCGGCGTGAGCCTGTTGGACTTCTGTATCGACACCGCCGCGTGAAACTCAAGGCGTAAAAAAACCGGGCCCATCACTGGGCCCGGTTTTTTGGATCGGTTATTGCGAACTGAGCAACGAACCGATGCTTGGGTCCTTGAACAGGCGGGTCAAGGCATCGCTCAACACGTCGCTGACCAGCTTGGTGTTGGTTTCCTGGTTCGGCGACATACCGAAACGCTGGTTCAACGATGCGCCGTAGCGGCCGCTGTAGCGACGGGTGCCGGCGGTGACGTCGGACTTGAAGGTGGCGCCGATGGAGGCTTCGGTCACGTACAGGCCTTCCTTGGGCGACTGATATTTCAGCTCGGCCAGGGTGATGGTCAGTTGCGGGGCGCCCGGCGCGTTGGGGCTCGGCGTGAAGCCCAGCAGGCGCACGGCCGCTTCAGCCTGGGCTTGCAGCTTGGGCAGCACGTCCTGGCCGGTGACCGAAATCAGCGCAGTCTCCGGGTACAAGCCACCACGGGAACCCAGGGTTGGCGACGGACGGCCGTCCACCACACGCACCGACACCGGCTGGCCGTGGCCCACTGGCGCCAGCTGCGTGGTGAGCTTCGGTTGCGGGCTGAGTTGTTGCGGGCTGTTGGCGCAGCCAACCAGGGTCAAGCTGGTCACAGTGATCAAACCGAACAACAGGCGTTGCAACATGCGCTTCTCTCCAGAAATCAAGTACCGACAGGCCGGCAGTATAGCGGTGCGCCACTGCCCGGAACTAGCATCAGTTACAACCTGAGACCCGCAAGGGCGGCGGCGGTTCGCTGTCACCGATATGTCACAGCCGATACATCCGCTCGTCATCCCCCGCAGGCAAGCTTGGCCTCAATCTCAGGAGGTTGATCACCATGAATTTTCTCTGGTCATTGTTCGTGCGCAAGCCCGCCCTTCGCCAGTTTGCCCTGCTCGATGCACAAGGCCGCTGCCAGGCATTCAAGGAGTGCGACCAGCCGCCGGTGGGCAATGGCTGGGTGGAAATCGACGAGATCCGCCTGAGCTGGATGCACCGCCCGCTGCCAGCCCGGGCCCGCGTCAGCCCGCGTGCGGCGCAGTCGCCCCGGCACCAGCCGTTGGCCGCCTGACCGAACACCTAATAAAAGTCATAAAACACGCCCATTTCCTTGGCGTTCTTCGCTACAATCTCCCCCCGATTATAAGGACGTCTCCTGATCGGGCCCCGCAACATCGTTAATGCCTCGGTATTAACCCCCCAATCGCCCACAGAGAGCCGCCCACACAGATCGAATAGAGCTGGCGTGCTTGCTGCTTTCGTTGCAAACCACCCCCTCTTTATATCGAATCTGCCAGAGCTGCCATTGCGCTCGGCCACTTGAGTTGTTTGCCCGTTTTTGCCGCCTGTCGGCAAGCAATCCGGGCCAGGTGCCAGGCTGAGGCAGCCCTTTTTTGAGGTTCACGTCTTCAAAAGAGCGTGAAAAAAACGGGTTTTCACAACTTCACAAGAGTGTGGCGAGCAAATGAATAGTTTGGCGTGTGTACAAGCACCATCAGCGTCTTTAACAGCCCAACCACACAGGACCGAGCCCTCCTCAAAAACCGGAGCTTGAGCCTGTCCGCTACGGATTGGTTGCACGAATCACACGCTTTGACCATAAGTCGAATTGCCACAGGCGGCCATGAATGCGTTCATAGGCGGATTGGCCGGGCAGGAAGCGTGTGCTGAAGTTGCAAAGAATTGCGAAACGGACATGGCGATCCTGGCCATGAGTATCCTGGGGCAACACGTGAACCGCCCCGTCACTCCTGGCAGCCATGCCGTCAATTTGGTGCTGCAGATTTTGGAGACGCGTTAAATGGCGCATAACGAAGCAGTCGACGTAGTACTGGTAGGGGCCGGCATCATGAGTGCCACCCTGGCCGTACTGCTTAAAGAGCTCGACCCCGGCCTCAAGCTGGAAGTCGTTGAGCTGATGGATTCGGGTGCCGCGGAAAGTTCCAACCCGTGGAACAACGCCGGCACCGGTCACGCCGGGCTGTGTGAGCTGAACTACACGCCGCAGGCCGCCGATGGCTCCATCGACATCAAGAAAGCCGTGCACATCAACACCCAGTTCGAGGTGTCGAAGCAGTTCTGGGCGTACCTGACCAAAAAGGGCACCTTTGGCTCGTCCAAGTCCTTTATCAGCCCGGTGCCACACCTGAGCTTCGTACAGGGCGAAAAAGGCGTGGAGTTCCTCAAGAAGCGCTTTGATTCCCTCAGCCGCCATCACGCATTTTCGGACATGCACTACACCGAAGACCGCGCCGAGATGGCCGAGTGGATGCCGCTGATGATGCCGGGCCGCCCGCTCGACGAAAAAATCGCCGCCACCCGCGTACTCAACGGCACCGACGTCAACTTCGGCGCCCTGACCAACCAGCTGCTGGGTCACCTGACCAGCTCGCCGGATGCCCAGGTCAAGTACTGCAAGCGCGTCACCGGCCTCAAGCGCAATGGCGCTGGCTGGACCGTGAGCATCAAGGACGTCAACAGCGGCAACAGCCGTGAAGTCGACGCCAAGTTCGTCTTCCTCGGCGCCGGTGGCGCGGCCCTGCCGCTGCTGCAAGCCTCGGGGATCGAAGAAAGCAAAGGCTTTGGCGGTTTCCCGGTCAGCGGCCAGTGGCTGCGTTGCGACAACCCGGAAGTGGTCAAGCACCACCAGGCCAAGGTCTACAGCCAGGCTGCCGTGGGTTCGCCGCCGATGTCCGTGCCACACCTGGACACCCGTGTGGTCGATGGCAAGAAGTCCCTGCTGTTCGGGCCCTACGCCGGCTTCACCACCAAGTTCCTCAAGCACGGTTCGTTCCTCGACCTGCCACTGTCGATCCGCGCTGGCAACATCGGCCCGATGCTGGCCGTGGCCCGCGACAACATGGACCTGACCAAGTACCTGGTCAGCGAAGTGCGCCAGTCCATGGAACAGCGCCTGGAGTCCCTGCGTCGCTTCTACCCTGAAGCGAAAGCCGAAGACTGGCGCCTGGAAGTGGCCGGCCAACGGGTGCAGATCATCAAGAAAGACCCGAAGAAAGGCGGCGTGCTGCAATTCGGCACCGAGCTGGTCGCGGCCAAGGACGGCTCGCTGGCCGCACTGCTGGGCGCATCCCCGGGTGCTTCGGTGACCGTTTCGATCATGCTGGAACTGATCGAAAAATGCTTCCCCGGCAAAGCTGCCGGTGAATGGGCTGCCAAGCTTCAGGAAATATTCCCCGCGCGGGAAAAAGTCCTGGAGACCGATGCCGAGCTGTATCGCAAGATCAACACGCAGAACAACATCAGCCTGGAGCTGGTGGAGCCTGCCGCCGAGACCGAGAGCTACGCTTGAGGCCTTGAAGCCATAAAAAACGCCCCGCCCTCTGCATGAGGACGGGGCGTTTTTGTATGTCTCGGAAAATCAGCCGCGGGCTTTTTCGATCAGTTCGATGTACTCATCGGCGTTGCGCTGATCCTTGACCAGGTCGACAAAGGTCTGGCCATGTTCATCCTTGCCATCGAGGTCCAGGCCGGCTTCCTTGAAGAAACCCAGGAAACGCTCGAAGTCGTCGATGCGCAGGCCACGGTAAGCCTTGATCAGCTTGTGCAGGGACGGGGAAGTCGCGTCGACCGGCTCGAAGTCCAGGAACAACTTGATCTGATCATCACCGATCTCGTCACCAATCACCTGTTTCTTATCTTTACGCATTACCGACTCCAGCCTGCAGACATTTACACGGGACTGGAAGTCTACCTGCGAGACGCCGCCTTCGAAAGCGCTGGAGGTCCAATGTGGGAGCGGGCTTGCTCGCGAAAGCGGTATATCAGTTGAAGCATTTATCGACTGACCCACCGCTTTCGCGAGCAAGCCCGCTCCCACATTTGGATCCTCAGTGTTCTGGCTATTTGGTACGAACGGCACCGGTGTGTAAGTCCGCCCAGATGTGGCCGTTGGCGTAACTGAGGAATTGCACATACAAGGTGTCATTACGCAGCAGGTCGACGATCACGCGGTATTGGGCCACCGGATACGACAAGGTCAACGTCTTGCTCTTGTCGTCATACGCCGGTTTTTTCAGGCTTTTGCTTTCAGCGTCGAAATTGAGCACCACCTGATTGATGGTCGCGCCTTTGTTCAGGGACTTGCCCTTGAGGCGGATCATCAACGGCGAAGTCACCGGGATCGGTTGCTGAGTGGACTGACGCTGGTTACCCACCACCACCGCATACTCGGTGACTTGCAGCAACTGCTGCTGGTCGGGAGTTCCGGCACGCAGGCTCAGGTCATCCGGCGGCAGGAATTGGCTATGCATCGGTGCGGGGGCGGCAGCCAGGGGCAGGCTGAGGGTTAGCGCCAGGACGGCGCAGGTGCGAATCAACAGGCTCATGGAAAGCTCCAGACGCAGGGCCAGGCACTCTAGCATGCCGGCCCTGCACCTGATGAAGCGCGTTTACATGCCTTTGACGGCATAGATGCCATTGGCATTGCGCCAGTAGCCCTTGTAGTCCATGCCGTAACCGAAGATGTAGCGGTCAACGCATGGCAGGCCGACGAAATCGGCTTTCAGTTCTGGGCGGGCCTTGCGGTCGTGATCTTTGTCGATCAGCACGGCGGTATGCACTTTGCGCGCGCCTGCGTGTTTGCAGAAGTCGATGATCGCGCCCAGGGTGTGACCTTCGTCGAGGATGTCGTCGATGATCAGCACGTCACGGTCGATGAACGAGACTTCCGGCTTGGCTTTCCAGAACAGGTCGCCGCCGCTGGTTTCATTGCGATAACGGGTGGCGTGCAGGTAGGACGCTTCCAGCGGGAATTGCAGGTGGGTGAGCAATTTGCCGGCAAAGATCAGGCCGCCGTTCATCACACAGAAAACCACCGGGTTGGTGTCGGCCATTTCGCGGCTGATGTGCGCGCCGACCTTGGCGATCGCCTCTTCGACTTGCGCTTCGGTGTACAGGCAGTCAGCCTCGCGCATGATTTGACGGATATGCTCGAGATCAGCGGACATGGCGCTCTCCAAGGGGGTGCTGTGGCAAGAAAAGCGGGCGAAGGTACGCTTCTCGTGCGCTCCGATCAAGCGCTAATGGACTAACGTACTAGATGTCTATAGGACAACACCCTCGGATAGATTAATCTAGGCCGGTTTTTTTGCCCGCCGCCGGAGCCTTTCCCATGCCCACTCGCGAGATCCGCCACCCGCTGATCCGACACAAACTCGGCCTTATGCGCCGCGCCGACATTAGCACGAAGAATTTCCGTGAGCTTGCTCAGGAAGTCGGAGCGCTGCTCACTTACGAAGCCACCAAGGATTTGCCCCTGGAGAGCTACGAGATTCCTGGTTGGGCCGGTCCCGTCCAGGTCGAGAAAATCGCCGGTAAGAAAATCACCGTCGTCCCGATCCTGCGTGCCGGTATCGGCATGCTCGAAGGTGTGCTCAGCCTGATCCCGGGCGCCAAGGTCAGCGCCGTGGGCGTTGCCCGCAATGAAGAAACGCTGGAGGCGCACACCTACCTGGAAAAACTTGTCCCGGAAATCGACGAGCGCCTGGCAATGATCATCGACCCGATGCTCGCCACCGGCAGCTCCATGGTCGCCACCATCGACCTGCTGAAAAAAGCCGGCTGCAAAGACATCCGCGCCATGGTGCTGGTCGCCGCGCCGGAAGGTATCGCCGCGGTCGAGAAGGCCCACCCGGACGTGCAGATCTACACCGCGTCCATCGACGAGCGCCTGAACGAACACGGCTACATCATCCCGGGCCTGGGCGACGCCGGCGACAAGATCTTCGGCACCAAGCAGAAGGACGCGTGAGCATGCAGGATGAATTCAACGACCCGCTTTGGCGCCAGATCCTGTCTGGCGCACAAATGCTCTTCGTGGCATTTGGCGCGCTGGTGTTGATGCCGCTGATCACAGGTCTTGATCCAAACGTTGCACTGTTTACCGCAGGCCTGGGCACCTTGTTGTTCCAGGTGGTCACAGGGCGGCAGGTGCCGGTCTTCCTGGCGTCGAGCTTTGCGTTTATCACGCCGATCATTCTCGCCAAGGGCCAGTTCGGCCTCGCAGCGACCATGGGCGGCGTGATGGCGGCCGGTTTCGTCTACACCTTCCTTGGCCTGGCCGTGAAGATCAAGGGCACCGGATTTATTGACCGTCTGCTGCCTCCAGTCGTGATCGGGCCGGTGATTATCTCCATCGGCCTGGCCATGGCGCCGATTGCCGCGAACATGGCGATGGGTAAATCCGGCGATGGCGCCGAGTTGATCCACTACCAGACGGCGATGATGATCTCGATGCCGGCACTGCTGACCACGTTGATCGTGGCGGTGTTCGGCAAAGGCATCTTCCGCCTGGTGCCGATCATTTCCGGCGTGCTGGTGGGCTTTGCCATGTCGTTCTACTTTGGCGTGGTCGACACGGCGAAGATCGCCGCGGCCCCCTGGTTCGCCCTGCCCCACTTCACCGCACCGGAGTTCAACTGGCAGGCGATCCTGTTCATCGTCCCGGTGGCCCTGGCCCCGGCGATCGAGCATATCGGCGGCGTGATTGCGGTGGGCAGCGTGACCGGTCGCGACTACCTGAAGAAGCCCGGTCTGCATCGCACCCTGCTGGGTGACGGCATCGCCACCACCGCCGCCGGCCTGTTTGGCGGCCCGCCGAACACCACCTACGCCGAAGTGACTGGCGCGGTGATGCTGACCAAGAACTACAACCCGAAAATCATGACTTGGGCGGCGGTGTTTGCCATCAGCCTGGCGTTTATCGGCAAGTTCGGCGCACTGCTGCAAAGCATCCCGGTGCCGGTAATGGGCGGGATTCTGTGCCTGCTGTTCGGTTCGATTGCAGCGGTGGGGATGAACACGTTGATCCGCCACAAGATCGACCTGGGCGAAGCGCGCAACCTGGTGATCGTCTCGGTGACGTTGGTGTTCGGGATTGGCGGTGTGCTGGTCGGCACCGGCACCGGCCCGGACGATTTCGGCCTGAAGGGCATCGCCCTGTGTGCGGTGGTAGCGATTGGCTTGAACCTGCTGCTACCGGGCAATGATGGCTGGAAGAACAAGAAGCCGGATGAGCCATTGCTTTAACCATACGGTGTCGCTGATGACCTCATCGCGGGCAAGCCCGCTCCCACAGGGAACTACATTCCAATGTGGGAGCGGGCTTGCCCGCGATGGGGCCCGTCAAGCCAACCGAGAATTAAAGCTCGCCTAGCCCATCGATCAACGCCTGGTTCTGCTCCGGCGTACCGATGCTGATCCGCAGGAACTGGGCAATCCGCTCCTGCTTGAAGTGCCGCACGATCACACCCTGCTCACGCAACTTGGCCGCCAGGCCGGCAGCGTCGTGCTTGGGGTGACGGGCAAAGATGAAGTTGGCCGCCGACGGCAATACTTCAAAGCCTTTACCTTCCAACTGCGCGACGACGGTATTGCGGCTGTCGATCACCAACTGGCAGGTCTTCTCGAAGTACTCACGGTCTTCAAACGCCGCCGCTGCGCCGACAATCGCCAGGCGATCCAGGGGGTACGAGTTGAAGCTGTTCTTGACCCGCTCCAGCGCCTCGATCAGGTCCGGGTGGCCCACGGCCAGGCCCACGCGCAAACCGGCCAGTGAGCGCGATTTGGACAGGGTCTGGGTCACCAGCAGGTTCGGATAGCGATCCACCAGGCTGATGGCGCTTTCACCGCCGAAGTCGATGTAGGCCTCATCAACCACCACCACCGAATCCGGGCTGGCTTTGACGATCTGCTCCACCGCATCCAGCGCGAGCACGCAGCCCGTCGGCGCGTTCGGGTTGGGGAAGATGATCCCGCCGTTGGGCCTGGCGTAGTCCGCCACACGGATCTGGAACTGCTCGTCCAGCGGCACCGGTTCGAACGTGATGCCATACAGGCCGCAGTAAACCGGATAGAAGCTGTAGCTGATGTCCGGGAACAGCAGCGGCAAGTCGTGTTGGAGCAGGCCGTGGAAGATGTGCGCGAGGACTTCATCGGAACCGTTGCCGAGGAATACCTTGCCGGCATCCACGCCGTAGTACTTGGCCACCGCCTGCTTGAGCAGGTCGCTGTTGGGGTCCGGGTACAGGCGCAGGTTATCGTTCAACTCGGCCTGCATTGCCGCCAACGCCTTGGGCGATGGCCCGTAGGGGTTTTCGTTGGTGTTGAGCTTGACCAGTTTGGTCAGCTTCGGTTGTTCACCCGGCACGTAAGGCACGAGGTCCTTGACGAAGGGGCTCCAGAATTTGCTCATGCCTCACTCTCCCTTGACGATGCGATATTCGGCGCTACGTGCGTGTGCGCTCAGCGATTCACCACGGGCCAGCACCGAGGCGGTCTTGCCCAGCTCGGACGCGCCTTGTGGCGAGCAGAAAATGATCGACGAACGCTTCTGGAAGTCATAAACCCCCAGCGGCGACGAAAAGCGTGCGGTGCCGGACGTCGGCAACACGTGGTTCGGGCCCGCGCAGTAGTCGCCCAGGGCTTCGCTGGTGTGGCGGCCCATGAAGATCGCACCGGCGTGGCGAATCGATGGCAGCCAGGCCTGTGGGTCGGCCACAGACAGCTCCAGGTGCTCCGGCGCGATACGGTTGGCCACTTCGATGGCCTGCTCCATGTCGCGTACCAGGATCAATGCACCACGGCCATTGATCGACTTCTCGATGATCTCGGCGCGGTCCATGGTCGGCAGCAGCTTGTCGATGCTGGCGGCAACCTTGTCGAGGAACTCGGCATCCGGGCTGACCAGAATCGCCTGGGCGTCTTCGTCGTGCTCGGCCTGGGAGAACAGGTCCATGGCGATCCAGTCCGGGTCGGTCTGGCCGTCACACACCACGAGGATTTCCGACGGGCCTGCAATCATATCGATGCCGACCTGGCCAAACACGTGGCGCTTGGCAGTGGCAACGTAGATGTTGCCGGGGCCGACCACCTTGTCGACTTTCGGCACGCTTTCGGTGCCATAGGCCAGGGCCGCAACAGCCTGGGCGCCACCGATGGTGAACACGCGGTCGACACCGGCGATGCACGCGGCGGCCAGTACCAGTTCGTTGATTTCGCCGCGCGGGGTCGGTACGACCATGACCACTTCGGTCACGCCGGCAACCTTGGCCGGAATCGCATTCATCAACACCGACGACGGGTACGACGCCTTGCCGCCCGGCACGTACAGGCCGGCACGGTCCAGCGGCGTGACCTTCTGGCCCAGCACGGTGCCGTCGGCCTCGGTGTAGCTCCACGAATCCTGCTTCTGCTTTTCGTGGTAGCTGCGCACCCGCGTCGCCGCCACTTCCAGCGCTTCACGCTGCGCGGCGGTGATGCGCGTCAGGGCCAGCTCCAGGCGTTCGCGGGGCAGGATCAGGTCGGACATCGACGCCACATCGAGGCCGTCGAACTGGCGGGTGAAATCCACCAGCGCCGCGTCACCGCGCTCGCGCACGGCCTTGATGATGTCGAGTACTCGCCCGTTGACCGACTCGTCGGACACACTTTCCCAGCTCAGCAGATGATCCAGATGATGGGCGAAATCCGGGTCGGCAGCGTTGAGTCGGGCAATTGCAGTGGACGTGGTCATAGCGAGGGCCTCAATAGAATTGGCAAAAACTCAGGCGCCCTAAACTAGCAGTCGTTTCCGCTTGGGCACCTGAGAATTCTGGCTATGAGGCGGATAGACGGGCGCAGCCTTTCAGCTACGCGGGTAGGTCAACCGCGGTGTCGCGACTCCACTGCCTTGCGCAGGGTGTCGATCAACGCCTGGATACGGGCGTGCTGCATCTTCATCGATGCTTTGTTGACGATCAGGCGAGAGCTGATGTCGGCAATGAATTCTTGTGGTTCAAGACCGTTGGCACGCAGGGTATTACCGGTGTCGACCACATCGATGATCTTGTCGGCCAGGCCAATCAGCGGAGCCAGCTCCATGGAGCCGTAGAGCTTGATGATGTCGACCTGACGGCCTTGCTCGGCGTAGTAGCGCTTGGCGACGTTGACGAACTTGGTCGCCACACGCAGACGGCCTTTGGGCTCGACGTCACCGACACGGCCGGCGGTCATCAGCTTGCACAGGGCGATGCGCAGGTCCAGGGGCTCGTACAGGCCCTGGCCGCCGTATTCCATCAACACGTCCTTACCGGCGACGCCCAGGTCGGCCGCGCCATGTTCAACGTAGGTCGGCACGTCGGTAGCCCGCACGATCAACAGGCGAACGTCGTCCTGGGTCGTGGGGATGATCAGCTTGCGGCTCTTGTCCGGATTCTCGGTCGGCACGATGCCCGCTTCAGCCAGAAGCGGCAAAGTGTCGTCAAGGATGCGGCCCTTGGACAGTGCGATGGTCAACATGGGAAACGTCAGTCCTTCATCAGGCTATTGCGGTCCGGTCGCAAACGGCGCCGGACACAGATCGAGGCCATGACAGCCTCGACTTGAAACAAATTCACAGCAAGCTTCTGTAGTGAGCGGGCCTGCCCCGCGCGGGGTTGCGAAGCAGCCCTAAAAATCTTGGGAGCGCTGCGCACTCCAGCGCGGGGCAAGCCCACTCACTACACTAGCGTTTGGGACTAGCCCGGTACGCGGCGGATTTTCGCGCCGAGCATCTGCAGTTTTTCTTCGATGCACTCGTAGCCACGGTCGATGTGGTAGATGCGGTCGATCAGGGTGTCGCCGTCGGCGCACAGTGCCGAAATCACCAGGCTAGCCGACGCACGCAGGTCGGTGGCCATCACTGGCGCGCCCTTGAGCTTGTCGATACCGGTGACGATGGCTGTGTTGCCTTCAACCTGGATCTTCGCGCCCATGCGGTGCAGTTCGTACACGTGCATGAAGCGGTTTTCGAAGATGGTCTCGATCACGGCACCGGTACCTTCGGCAATCGCGTTCAGGGAAATGAACTGAGCCTGCATGTCGGTCGGGAACGCCGGGTACGGAGCGGTACGCACGTTGACGGCTTTAGGCCGCTTGCCGTGCATGTTCAGCTCGATCCAGTCTTCGCCGGTGGTGATGTCCGCACCCGCTTCGCGCAGTTTTTCGAGGACCGCTTCCAGGATGGTCGGATCGGTGTCCTTGACCTTGACGCGGCCGCCAGTGACGGCAGCGGCAACCAGGTAGGTGCCGGTTTCGATACGGTCGGGCATGACCTTGTAGGTCGCCGTGTGCAGGCGCGCCACACCGTCAATGGTGATGGTGTCGGTGCCAGCACCGGAAACCTTGGCGCCCATGGCGTTCAGGAAGTTGGCCAGGTCGACCACTTCCGGCTCGCGCGCAGCGTTCTGCAGGACGCTGCGGCCGTTGGCCAGGGCAGCGGCCATCATGATGTTCTCGGTACCGGTCACGCTGACGGTATCAAAGAAGAAGCTGGCGCCACGCAGACCGCCTTCCGGCGCCTTGGCCTTGATGTAGCCACCTTCGACGTCGATGGTTGCGCCCATGGCTTCAAGGCCACGGATGTGCAGGTCCACCGGACGCGAGCCGATGGCGCAACCGCCAGGCAGGGCCACTTCGGCCTCGCCGAAACGGGCAACCATCGGGCCCAGCACCAGGATCGATGCACGCATGGTTTTCACCAATTCGTACGGGGCGATCAGGGTCTTGATGGTGCGCGGGTCAATTTCGACCGACAGCTTTTCGTCGATCACAGGCTCGATGCCCATGCGACCGAACAGCTCGATCATGGTGGTGATGTCGTGCAAGTGCGGCAGGTTGGCCACGGTGACCGGGCCATCACACAGCAGGGTCGCTGCCAGGATCGGCAAGGCGGAGTTTTTTGCACCGGAGATGCGAATCTCGCCATCAAGGCGGGCACCGCCGGTAATAATCAATTTATCCATAAGAATCTCGACGCCTTGGGGGCTCAGGTGCGCTCGGCCCAGGCCGCGCGGCTGAAAAATTTCATAGTGACCGCATGGATGCTGCCATCGGTGATCCACGGGTTCAAATGGGCATAGATCTGCTGCTGACGCTTGACCGGGCTCAGTGCCGCCAGTTCATCGCTAATCACGTTCAGCTGGAAGTTGCAGCCTTCGCCTTCAACTTCTACGGTCGTTTCCGGCAGCTTTCCTTCAAGAAAGCTCTTAACTTCTAGGGCCTGCATGCTCAACCTCTATCGGCGCCCAGTGCGCACGGGTCGCACATCATACAAAAAAGCCCCGCGCCTGCGAACCCCGCATAGCAGGACTCTGACGGGGGGCTTCTCTAATAGTGTGTATTAAGGATGTGCCAACAGCTCGGTCAAACCCGAAACCTCGGCAATTTCGCGCATGTCTTCAGGCATGGCGCGGATGCTGACCGTTTTGTTGGCTGCCTCGGCATCGCGCATGAAGCACAGCAGCAAGGACAAACCCACGCTGCTGGACTTGCTCACCTGCGAGCAATCCACCACCAACGCAGGCGCGCTGCTGCTGTTGATCAGTGCCTGGCCCTGCTTGCGCAGGCCCGGCCCGGAGCGATAGTCCAGTACGCCGCTGATGAACAACTCGCCGGCATCGCCGAGACGAACGGCCGATTCGGTCATTGCGCAGGCTTCCCGGCAGCTTGCTTGTCGGTTTCTTCCTTGGCCTTGGCGACTTCACCGGCCCAACCATTGATGGTTTTGTCCAGGTCGTTGCCATTGCGCTGCATGGCATCGGCGAACTGATCACGGAACAGCTTGCCGATGTTGATACCGTTGATGATCACGTTGCGCAGTTTCCACTCGCCGTTGATCTTCTCCAGGGTGTACTGCACCGGGTAGACAGCACCGTTGGAACCCTTGACGGTCATGCCAACGCTGGTGCGGTCACCGGACTCATCCTTGGCGGGATCGACGGTAATGCCCTGGTTGTTGTACTCCAGCAACGCGTTGCCATAGAACTGGAACAGGCCTTTCTTGAAGTTCTCCTGAAACGTCTGCATCTGCGCCGGAGTAGCCTTGCGCGAATACTTGACCGTCATGATGCTGCGGGAAATGCCTTCGGCATCGACCACCGGGCCGACAATGGTGTTCAGCGCGTCATAGAACCTGGTCGGGTCTTGCTTGTACTGCTCTTTGTTCGCCTTCAGGTCGGCCAACATCTTGTTGGTCGTGTCTTGCACCAGTTCGTGGGCAGAACCTGCCGCGTTGGCCATCAACGGCAACGCTGCAAGCAGCACCAGCAGGCCACGTCGCAAGGTAGAGATCATGAACAGATTCCTCATTTGGCGTCTTTATTGACCGTATTGAGCAGGAATTTACCGATCAGGTCCTCAAGTACCAGCGACGACTGCGTGTCGTGGATGGTCGAGCCATCCTTGAGCAGGGCTGTTTCCCCACCCACGCTGATACCGATGTACTTCTCGCCCAGCAGACCCGCAGTGAGGATAGATGCAGTGGAGTCGGTCGGCAGATTATCTACCTTCTTGTCCAACTGCATCGTCACTCGACCGGTGAAGCTGTCGCGATCCAGATCGATTGCCGTGACCTTGCCGATGGTTACACCGGCCATGGTCACTTTAGCTCTGACAGTCAAACCGGCGATATTGTCGAAGTACGCGTAAAGTTTATAAGTATCGGCGGTGGGGCTGGCCGACAGGCCGCTGACTCGCAGCGCCAGCAACAGTAAAGCCAGGATGCCAGCCAGCAAGAAAAGGCCGACACCGATTTCCACAGTGCGGTTTTGCATCAGAAATCTCCAAACATCAAGGCGGTCAAAATGAAGTCAAGGCCCAGTACCGCCAGCGAGGCGTACACAACGGTCTTGGTGGTGGCACGACTGATCCCTTCTGAAGTGGGCTCACAGTCGTAGCCTTGGAATACGGCGATCCAGGTCACTACAAAGGCGAAGACGATGCTCTTTATGATGCCGTTGAGCACGTCACCGCTGAAGGTCACGCTGTTTTGCATGTTGGCCCAGTAGGAGCCGTCGTAGACCCCCAGCCAGTCCACCGCCACCCACGAACCGCCCCAGATACCCACCACGCTGAAGATCATCGCCAGCAGTGGCAGGGAAATGAAGCCGGCCCACAGACGCGGGGCAACAATGTACTTGAGCGGGTCCACGCCGATCATTTCCAGGCTGGACAACTGCTCGGTGGACTTCATGTTGCCAATCTCGGCAGTCAGCGCAGAACCTGCGCGCCCGGCGAACAACAACGCAGTGACCACCGGCCCCAGTTCACGCAACAGTGTCAGGGCAACCATCTGCCCTACGGCCTGCTCCGAACCGTAGCTGGAGAGAATATTGAAGCCTTGCAGCGCCAGTACCATGCCGATGAACACGCCGGAGACCACGATGATCACCAGCGACATCACGCCCACCGCATGCAACTGCTTGATCAACAGACCAAAACCGCCGCCAATGCCGCCGCGCCCCAACAGGGCATGGAACAGGAAAATCGTCGAACGGCCGAGCACTTCGATGATGTCGATGCCCGAGCGACCGAAAAGGCGAACCTTCTCGATAAGTGAAGTCTTGCGCATCAACGCTTCCCCAGAAGATCAGAGCGGTAGTCCGCTGCCGGAAAATGAAATGGCACCGGGCCGTCGGGATCGCCGGTCATGAATTGGCGAATGCGCGGGTTGTCGGCGTTCATCAACTCTTCAGGCGTACCCTGCCCCAACACTTGGCCATCGCCGACGACATAGAGGTAATCGGCGATGCTCGCGGTTTCTGCAAGGTCATGGGAAACCACGATGCTGGTAATGCCCAGCGCGTCGTTGAGCAGGCGGATCAACCGCACCAGCACGCCCATGGCGATAGGGTCCTGGCCGACAAAAGGTTCGTCGTACATGAGGATCTGCGGATCGAGGGCGATAGCCCGCGCCAGGGCGACACGACGTTTCATGCCACCCGACAGCTCGTCGGGCATCAGGTCGATGGCACCGCGCAGCCCTACGGCCTGCAGTTTCAGCAACACGATGTCGCGAATCATCTCGTCGGACAGTTGGGTATGGACCCGCAGCGGGAAGGCGACGTTCTCGAAAACGTCAAGATCGGTAAACAGTGCGCCGCTCTGGAACAACACGCCCATGTGCTTGCGCGCGTCGAACAGGTCGCTGCGCGACAACGTCGGCAGGTTCTGGCCGTTGACCCACACTTCGCCGGCAGTCGGGCGCAATTGCATGCCCATCAGGCGCAACAGGGTGGTCTTGCCGCAACCGGAAGGCCCCATGATGCCCGTGACCTTGCCGCGTGGAATGCGAATATCGACGTTATTGAAGATGCTGCGCGTCCCGCGCTTGAAGGTAAGACCCTTCAGCTCGACCGCGTAGGCGTTATCGGCACTCATCTAAACTCCTTGGGATGCAGCCTTTCACTCAGACACCATGTTTGCGCCAAACGTTTGCAACGCTCGTGCAATAGTTAGCCACATGGGCTGGGCGGACCGAACTGGCGGCGAACTATATCACTGCTGGTACAACGCGCCCAAGGCCGGAACTGTGCTTGTTCAGACTGAAGACAGGGAAAAACCGTTGCTTAAGATGAATCTCACGCGCATCACGAACAAACCCTGACGAACTTGCGTGAGGGAATTGCTCATTACCGCTATAATCGCCGACTTTTCGTCAGGCTATACGATTTCAGACATGAGCCAATCCAGCGACCTTATTCAATCCGCACAACGCACCATCCGCCTCGAGCTTGAAGCCGTAGAAGGCTTGTTGGCGCATATCGACGCAGATTTCGTACGCGCATGCGAGATGATTCTGGCCAGCAAGGGCCGCGTTGTTGTCGTCGGCATGGGCAAATCCGGCCACGTCGGCAACAAGATTGCCGCCACTCTGGCCAGCACCGGGACCACCGCATTTTTTGTGCACCCGGCCGAAGCCAGCCACGGCGACATGGGCATGATCACCAAGGATGACATCATCCTGGCACTGTCCAACTCCGGCACCACCAACGAAATCGTGACGCTGCTGCCGCTGATCAAGCGCCTGGGCATCAAGATGATCAGCATCACCGGCAACCCCGAATCGACGTTGGCCAAGGCCGCCGAAGTGAACCTCAACGTGCATGTGGCCCATGAGGCCTGCCCGCTGAACCTGGCACCGACCTCCTCCACGACCGCCGCCCTGGTCATGGGTGATGCGCTGGCCGTGGCGTTGCTGGAAGCGCGCGGGTTTACCGCCGAAGACTTCGCGTTCTCCCACCCAGGGGGCGCCCTGGGCCGTCGCCTGCTGTTGAAAGTGGAAAACGTCATGCACTCGGGCGATGAATTGCCCCACGTCCAGCGCGGCACGCTGCTGAAGGACGCGCTGATGGAAATGACCCGCAAGGGCCTGGGCATGACGGTGATCCTGGAAGCCGACGGCAAACTGGCCGGGGTATTCACCGACGGCGACTTGCGTCGCACCCTGGACCGCACCATCGACATCCATACCGCGACCATAGATGCTGTGATGACGCCCCACGGCAAGACCGCCCGCCCCGAGATGCTGGCAGCTGAAGCCTTGAAAATCATGGAAGACCACAAGATCGGCGCGCTGGTGGTGGTCGATCATCAAGACCACCCGATTGGCGCCCTGAACATGCACGACTTGCTGCGTGCGGGAGTGATGTAAATGACAGGCGACCTGTTGCAACGCGGCAAGAACATCAAACTGGCGATTTTCGACGTAGACGGCGTGCTGACCGATGGCCGCCTCTATTTCCTCGAAGACGGCAGCGAATTCAAGACCTTCAACACCCTCGACGGCCAAGGCATCAAGATGCTGATGGCAGCGGGCGTGCAAACGGCGATCATCAGCGGCAGAAAAACCCCGGTTGTGGAACGCCGCGCACAAAACCTGGGGATTCCTCACCTGTATCAGGGCCGCGAGGATAAACTGGTGGTCTTGGACGAGCTTCTTGGCCAACTCAACCTAAGCTATGAGCAGGTCGCCTATTTGGGCGATGACCTGCCTGACTTGCCGGTGATCCGTCGAGTCGGCCTGGGCATGGCCGTCGCCAATGCGGCAGCCTTTGTTCGCGAACACGCCCATGGCATCACCACCGCCCGCGGCGGCGAAGGTGCCGCCCGCGAGTTCTGCGAGCTGATCCTGCGCGCCCAAGGCAGCCTTGAAGCGGCCCACGCCGCCTACCTATAGAGCGTTTTATGCTGAGCAAAAAGATTCGCAACTTCCTGTTATTCGGGGTCATCGCCGCGCTCTTCCTGGCGGTGGGCTACTGGAATATCAGCCCGGAGCGCTTTCTCGACCAGCCTGTTGCGCAGGTTGACGAAGGGGCTATCGACTATTACGCCACCAATGCCTACAGCATCCAGTTCCTGCCCGACGGCAAGGTGCAGTATGAGATGACGTCGGACAAGGTCGAGCACTTGAAGGCCACCGAAGTCACCCTGCTGACCAACCCGGACATGAACATCTACCGTGGCACCGAGTTTCCGTGGCATGTCACCAGCAAGCGTGGCGAGGTCAACCCGGACGGCACCGAAGTGGAACTGATCGACTCGGTGCGCGTCGCGCGTACCGACGATAAAAACCGTGACACCGTGATTACCAGCAGTCGTATGACCGTATTCCCGCAGAAGCAATATGCGCAGACCGAGCAAGACGTTAGAATCGACGGCGCTGGCGGGGTATCGACTGGCAAGGGAATGAAAGCGTATTTGAAAGAAAGCAGGATACACCTGCTATCGAACGTAAGAGGACAGTATGAGGCTCGTTAAAACTCTCCCTATTTTGCTCAGTCTGGGCGCAGCACTGGGAAGCGTGAGCGCCTGGGCTCTGCCGAACGATAGCCAGCAACCGATCCACATTTCGGCTGACGATGCGCAACTGGACGACAAGCAAGGCGTCGCCACCTACACCGGCGGCGTGATCATCACCCAGGGCTCGATGAAGATCACCGGCAACACGGTGACCTTGACGCGTACCGCCAATGGCGACATTGACGTGGTGACTTCGGTGGGCAACCTGGCTTACTTCGAGCAGAAGCAGTCGCCGACCGACAGCGGCCCGATGAAGGGCTACGGCAAGACCATCCAGTATCACGCCCAGCAGAACCGTATTGTCCTGATCGACCAGGCCAAGGTCCTCAGCCCGGACGGCAACTCCACGGAAGGTGAGAAAATCACCTATGACACCGTGAAACAGATCGCCAACGCCGGCCGCGCCAATGGTGCCAAGGTGACTGCGCCACGTCCGCGAATCGACATGGTTATCCAGCCGAAGAAGAAGGCCGAGTAATGGCAACCCTGAAAGCCCAGCATCTGGCCAAGGCCTATAAAAGCCGCCAGGTCGTGCGCGACGTCAGCCTGTCGATCGACAGCGGCCAGATCGTCGGCCTGCTCGGCCCCAACGGCGCCGGCAAGACCACCTGCTTCTACATGATCGTCGGCCTGGTCCAGGCGGATCAGGGTCGCGTCCTGATCGACGACCTGGATGTCAGCCACCAGCCAATGCACGGTCGTGCACGGGCCGGTATCGGCTATCTTCCGCAAGAAGCGTCGATCTTCCGCAAACTGTCGGTGGCCGACAACATCATGGCGATCCTCGAGACCCGCAAGGAACTCGACCGTGATGGCCGTCGCAAGGAGCTGGAAAGCCTGCTGCAGGAATTCCACATCAACCACATTCGCGACAACCTCGGCATGAGCCTGTCCGGCGGCGAGCGTCGTCGTGTGGAAATCGCCCGCGCCCTGGCCACTGCGCCGAAATTCATCCTGCTGGACGAACCGTTTGCCGGCGTCGACCCGATCTCGGTCGGCGACATCAAACAAATCATCCACCACCTGAAAGCCAAGGGCATCGGTGTATTGATCACCGACCACAACGTGCGTGAAACCCTCGACATCTGCGAAACCGCATATATCGTCAACGATGGCCAGCTGATTGCCGAAGGCGACGCCGCCACGATCCTGGCCAACGAATTGGTGAAGGAAGTCTACCTGGGTCACGAGTTCCGCCTGTAAACACCGTGGTGTCACGGCCGCTGCCAAGATGCGCGGGAGTCAATGAAAACCTCCGGATTTTTATTGTTACCGTGCTCTAGGCAAAGCCCCCGACATCAGGCATATAATTTGCTTATGTTTGGCGCTCACGCGCCCTGTCGTGGATGGCGCATTGCGCCGGCGAATAAGGTGTTAAGCCCCTGCCATGAAACCATCGCTAGTCCTGAGAATGGGCCAGCAGCTGACGATGACACCGCAGCTGCAACAGGCCATCCGCCTGCTCCAATTGTCGACCCTGGACCTGCAACAGGAAATCCAGGAGGCCCTGGAGTCCAACCCGATGCTCGAACGCCAGGAAGAAGGCGACGACTTCGATAACGCAGACCCGCTGGCCGACAACATCGAGCAAAAACCCAATTCCGACGTGCAGGAACCTTCCTATCAGGAAACCGCCCCAACGGTGGATAACCTGGAAGAAGGTGAATGGAACGAACGCATTCCTAACGAACTTCCCGTGGATACCGCCTGGGAAGACGTCTACCAGACCAGCGCCAGCAGCCTGCCCAGCAACGATGATGATGAGTGGGACTTCACCACCCGCACGTCCGCCGGTGAAAGCCTGCAGAGCCATCTGTTGTGGCAATTGAACCTCGCGCCGATGTCGGACACCGATCGCCTGATCGCTGTGACCCTGATCGACTGCATCAACAACCAGGGCTACCTGGACGAGACGCTTGAGGAGATCCTCGAAGCGTTCGACCCGGAACTGGACATCGAACTGGACGAGATCGAAGCCGTCCTGCACCGCATCCAACAGTTCGAACCCGCCGGCATCGGCGCCCGCACCCTCAGCGAATGCCTGTTGCTGCAATTGCGCCAACTGCCTGCCAAGACGCCTTGGCTCGTTGAAGCCCAGCGCTTGGTGACCGACTACATCGACTTGCTGGGTAGCCGCGACTACAGCCAGTTGATGCGCCGCATGAAACTCAAGGAAGACGACCTGCGCCAGGTGATCGAGCTGGTACAGAGCCTCAATCCGCGCCCGGGCTCGCAGATCGAGTCCAGCGAAGCCGAATACGTGGTGCCTGACGTCATCGTGCGCAAGGACAACGAACGCTGGCTGGTGGAGTTGAACCAGGAGTCGGTGCCACGCCTGCGGGTCAACCCGCAATACGCCGGCTTTGTACGCCGCGCCGATACCAGCGCCGACAACACCTTCATGCGCAACCAGTTGCAGGAGGCCCGCTGGTTCATCAAGAGCCTGCAAAGCCGCAACGAAACCCTGATGAAAGTCGCCACCCAGATCGTCGAGCACCAGCGCGGCTTCCTGGAATACGGCGACGAAGCGATGAAACCGTTGGTGCTGCATGACATCGCCGAAGCAGTCGGCATGCACGAATCGACGATTTCACGGGTGACCACGCAGAAATTCATGCATACCCCACGGGGTATTTATGAGCTGAAATACTTTTTCTCCAGCCACGTCAGCACCTCCGAAGGCGGCGAATGCTCGTCCACGGCGATCCGCGCGATCATCAAAAAACTGGTTGCCGCGGAAAATCAGAAAAAGCCATTGAGTGACAGTAAGATCGCTGGTTTACTGGAGGCACAAGGCATTCAGGTCGCCCGTCGAACCGTCGCCAAGTACCGCGAGTCCCTCGGGATCGCGCCTTCCAGCGAGCGTAAGCGTTTGATGTGACGGGCGGGCCATAGCGTTCCAGTGGTGGGTATTCCTGCCCACCGCTTTATGCACTGGCAACGAAGGAGAAGCTGTATGCAAGTCAACATCAGTGGACACCAACTGGAAGTGACCGAACCGCTGCGCGCCTATATCGGCGAAAAACTCAAAAGAATTGAGGGGCATTTCGACAAGATCACCAACGTGCAAGTCATCATGACTGTCGAAAAGCTGAAGCAGAAAATCGAAGCCACCTTGCGTATACCCGGCGGGGAAGTAGTCGCTAATGCCGAGCATTCAGATATGTATGCCGCCATTGACGACCTGACCGACAAGCTGGATCGCCAAATCAAAAAGCATAAGGAAAAGCAGCAGAGCCTCCTCCAGGGCACAGGCCGCTAACACTCCCCACCCATGATTCGACTTGAAACCATCCTGACCCCCGGCCGTTCCCTCGTGAACGCGCCGGGTGGCAGTAAAAAGAAAGCCCTTGAGCAAATTGCCAACCTGATCAGCCGCGAAGTGCCTGACCTGGAGATGCAAGATGTCTACGAGGCTCTGATTGCCCGTGAAAAACTCGGCTCCACCGGTTTTGGCAACGGCATCGCCATTCCCCACTGCCGCCTCAAAAGTTGTGAGGCACCTGTCAGCGCCCTGCTGCACCTGGACGCTCCCATCGATTTCGACGCCATCGACGGCGCCCCGGTCGACCTGCTGTTTGTTCTGCTGGTCCCGCAAGCCGCCACCGATGCGCACCTGGAACTGCTCCGGCAGATCGCCAGCATGCTCGACCGCAAGGAAGTACGCGACAAACTGCGCAGTGCCAGTAGCAATGAGGCGCTGTATCAGGTAGTCCTGGATGAACAGAACGGGCAGTAATCATGCGTTTGATCATCGTCAGCGGCCGTTCCGGCTCGGGTAAAAGCACCGCCCTCAACGTACTTGAGGACAGTGGCTTCTACTGCATCGACAACCTGCCCGCCGGCCTGCTGCCAGAGCTCGCGGAACGCGCGTTGATCCACACCGAGCTGGCGCAACCGCTGGTGGCCGTATCGATCGATGCCCGCAACCTGCCCAGCCACCTTGAGCGGTTCCCGCAACTGCTCGAGGAAGTTCGCGCCAAGCACATTCATTGCGATGTGCTGTACCTGGACGCCGACGAAGAGACCCTGCTAAAGCGCTTCTCTGAAACCCGTCGACGCCACCCCCTCAGCAGCCCCCATCGCTCCCTGGCAGAAGCCATCGAGGACGAAACCAAGTTGCTGGGGCCGATCATTGACCTCGCCGACCTCAAGATCAACACCACCGGGCTCAACCTGTACCAGTTGCGTGATGCCATCAAGCTGCGTCTGCTGAACCAGCCCGAGCCGGGTACGGCATTCCTCGTCGAGTCGTTTGGCTTCAAGCGCGGCATGCCGGTGGACGCCGACCTGGTGTTCGATGTGCGCTGCCTGCCCAACCCTTATTGGAAACCGGAACTGCGTGATCAGTCCGGGCTGGACCAACCTGTGGCTGAATACCTGGCGGCGCAACCGGATGTCGAGGAGATGTTCCAGGACATTTCCAGCTACCTGCTCAAATGGCTGCCGCGCTTCGCTGCAAGCAATCGGGCGTATGTCACCATTGCCATTGGCTGCACCGGCGGCCACCACCGCTCGGTCTACCTGACCGAACGCCTGGGCCAACTGCTGCAACAAACCCTCAAGAACGTCCAGGTTCGCCACCGCGACCTTAGCTGAAAGGAACACCCCCGCGATGCCTGCTCTGGAAATTGAAATCATCAACAAGCTGGGGCTGCATGCCCGGGCTTCCGCGAAGTTCGTCGGCGTTGCCGGGCAGTTCCCCTGCCAGATCCGCGCGGGGCGTACGCCAGAGTCCATGGTCGATGGCAAAAGCATTATGGCCATGATGATGTTGGCCGCCGGCAAGGGCACCCGGATTCACTTGAAGACGGAAGGCGAGCAAGAGCAGGAAGCCATGGACGCCCTGGTGGCGCTGATCAACAACTTCTTTGATGAGGGTGAGTGACACCCTTGAAGACGGGCGTGAAGTCGCAACGACTTCAGCCCAATGCGGTATCCATCACCATCATCAAACAAAACCCGATGCACAACCCCAGGCTGGCGAGCATCTCGTGACCGTTGCGCCGCGACTCGGGGATGACCTCGTGAGTCACCACCAACAACATGGCCCCCGCGGCGAGCGCCAGCCCAAGCGGCAACAGCACTTCAGCCAGGCTTACCAACCAGGCGCAGAGCACCGCGAACACCGGCTCGACCAACCCTGAAGCAGCTCCGATCAAGAACGCCTTGATCCGCGACATCCCTGCCCCGGCCAACACCAAAGCAATCACCAAGCCTTCGGGCACATCCTGCAAGGCAATGCCCATGGCCAGGCTGTCGGCATCGGGCATTGCGCCGCCCGCCGAAACCCCCACGGCCATGCCTTCGGGGATGTTGTGGGCAATGATGGCAAACACGAATAACCAGATACGCGGCGGGATCACCGGGTGATCGGGCGTGCCTACCAGCATTTCCGGGCTGGCACCGGAGACCTTGCGATCAACCAGATACAACCCGAATGCCCCCAGCATGATGCCAACGCTGATCAGGCCACTGGCCCCCCAAGGCGAAAGCCCCAGGCCTTCGGCGGCGGCGATGCCCGGCACGATCAGCGAAAATGCCGTCGCCGCGAGCATGACCCCGGCACCAAAACCCAGCAAGGTGTCACTGAGCGCCACCGGCATGCGCCGAATCACCAGCACCGGCACCGCACCGAGTGCCGTGCCCAGTGCGCAGATTGCGCCGCCTTGCAGCGCGCGCAGGATTCGCGGCTCCAGGTTCAGCCAGTCCAGCCCATGGGCCACCAGCAATGCAGTCCCTGCCAATAGCAGCAGCGAGCCAAACGCATAACGAAACATCCGCCCGCTGCTGACCGCCAGTGTTTCAGTGCCCATAGTCGGCCTTAGATCTTGTTATGGAGGTGAATGTCAGGCCAAGGCGGCCTGATAGCGTGCGGCAACTTCCGGCCAATTGATCACGCTATAGAACGCGTTGATATATTCCGGACGCCGGTTCTGATAACGCAGGTAGTAGGCATGCTCCCACACGTCCAGGCCGAGGATTGGCGTGTTGCCATTCATCAGGGGGCTGTCCTGATTACCGCTGCTTTCGACGACCAGGGTCTTTTGTGGAGTAACGCTCAGCCAGGCCCAGCCGCTGCCGAAACGGGTCAGTGCGGCTTTGGTGAAGGCTTCCTTGAAGCTCTCGAAACCGCCCACTTGCTCGTCGATAGCCTTGCCCAGCGCGCCCTCAGGCTTGCCTCCGCCTTGTGGCGACATCACTGCCCAGAACAACGAGTGGTTGGCATGGCCGCCACCTTGGTTGATCACCGCAGCGCGCAGTGTTTCCGGCAATTGCTGCACACTGGACACCAGTTTCTCTACCGGCCAGCCCGCGAACTCAGTGCCTTCGACGGCAGCGTTGAGGTTATTGATGTAGGTCTGATGGTGCTTGGTGTAGTGAATCTCCATGGTTTGCGCATCGATATGCGGCTCCAGGGCGTCGTAGGCGTAAGGCAAGGCAGGCAAGGTGTAGGACATCTCAATGTGCTCCGTAATAAGGACTGTTGCGAGTCGACGCATCCTGTTGCGCCGCGGTGCTGCCCAGCAGGCGATGGGTACGCGGGTACTCACCGTGATCGCTGATGAAATTCAACAGTTCAATGTAGGTCTTGCTGCTTTGGCGTAGCGCCGCCTCGCGTAACTGCGGGGTCAGGCGCGGGTCCTGCATCGCATGCAACAAGCGCTGGTGAATGGCGCAGAGGTACTCCGCGCTTTCTTCCGGCTGGTTCAGACGCAGATGCAGGTCCGCCAGGTTGTGATGGGAAATGACAAAAGCCGCCACCGCTTCGTCGGCATCCGCCCAGCGTTCGAACAACACTTGGGCCAGGGCCAGGGCTTGCAAATAGGCCTCGCGAGCGTCAACCAACTCGCCTTGCATAAAGCAGCGATTGGCCCGTTCGATCGTGCGTTTCCAGTGCTCCATGGTGAGCCTCCAAAGCAGTGTCGGTGATTACACGCCGCCGGCCGTGAGCTTTTCCGGGTCCAGCAGGACTTCCAGTTGGCTGCGGGGCAAGTCGGTGTGCTCCAGGGCGACATCAATCACCGGACGGCCCTGCTGATAAGCCTTCTTGGCGATTTCAGCAGCCTTCTGGTAACCGATGATCGGGTTGAGTGCAGTGACCAGGATCGGGTTACGCGACAACGCCTCCTTGAGCTTGGCTTCGTTGACCTTGAAGCTGCCAATCGCCTTGTCCGCCAGCAGACGGCTGGAGTTGGCCAGCAATTCGAGGCTGCTGAGCAGGTTCTGGGCGATGATCGGCAGCATTACGTTCAGCTCGAAGTTGCCGGACTGGCCTGCGACGGTGATCACCGTGTCATTGCCGATCACTTGGGCCGCGACCATGGCAGTGGCTTCCGGAATCACCGGATTGACCTTGCCCGGCATGATCGAGGAGCCCGGCTGCAGGCCCTCAAGCTCGATTTCACCGAGACCGGCGAGCGGCCCGGAGTTCATCCAGCGCAGATCATTGGCGATCTTCATCAGCGATACCGCGGTGGCTTTCAACTGACCGGAAACGGCGACAGCGGTGTCCTGGGAGCCGATCAGCGCGAACAGGTTCTTGCCCGGCGTGAATGTGACGTCGGTCAGCCTGCTCAGTTGCTGGCTGAAACGTGCGGCGAATTCCGGATGCGCGTTGATCCCGGTGCCGACCGCAGTGCCGCCCTGGGCCAGGGCCTGCAGGCTTGGCAGCAGGTCCTGCAGATGGCCGATATTGGCCTTGAGTTGCTGCGCCCAGCCATTGAGTACCTGGCTCATGCGCACCGGCATGGCGTCCATCAGGTGGGTGCGGCCGGTCTTGATGAACGGGTGGACTTCTTCGGCCTTGCGTTCGATCACCTGTACCAGATGCAGCAGGGCCGGCAGGGTTTGCTCATGCAAGACCAACGCGGCGCTGACGTGGATGGTGGTCGGAATGATGTCATTGCTGCTTTGGCCGCAGTTCACGTGGTCATTGGGGTTGACCGCCTCGCCCAGCAAGCGTGTGGCGAGGGTCGCAATCACTTCGTTGGCGTTCATATTGGAGCTGGTGCCGGAACCGGTCTGAAAAACATCCACCGGGAAGTGCTGCATGAAATCGCCTTCGAGCAAGCCTTGGGCCGCATCGACAATGGCCTTGCCCTGCCCTTCGCTGATTTGCTTGAGGTCGACGTTGACCTTGGCGGCGGCAGCCTTGGCCAGGATCAGCGCGCGAATGAATTGCGCGGGCATACGTTGACGGCTGATCGGGAAGTTGTTCACCGCGCGCTGGGTTTGTGCGCCATACAAGGCCTCGGCCGGCACTTGCAGTTCGCCCATGCTGTCGCGTTCGATACGGGTGTTACTCATCGGAGGATCCTTGCACAAGGTCAGACACAGAAAGGGAAGGCAGCAACTCGCAGGTCGCCAATTGCCAGGCAAAGGTCTGCCAGCGCTTGAGGCGGCAGGCGCAGTGGGAAAGTTTTTCCAGGTCGCGCAGGGGGCGCCAGGCCTGGTCCAGGCATGTCGTGCGCCAATGCCAGGGCAGCGCAATATCGCCGGCGGTGTCGAGCAACAGATGGAATGAGGTTTCAGCGATCGTCCATGGATGGGTCGCAGTGCAGCACGCCAGGTATCGACCCTCGTTGAGGTAATGTTCGATCAGGCGCGGCTCGTCGGGATTGAGGCCGCAGCGAATCTGACGACTCATCCAGCGCCAGCTCTCCAGGTAAGGATCCTCATGCAGGACAGAACTCATGATCCACACTCATTCGGTAATGATATTTATTATTAAATGATATTGAGAATCAAAACAAGAGCAGCAAATCAATCCACCTGTCACGCAAGCACAAAAAAGGCGCGCCATCAGTGATGATGGCGCGCCTTTTCTGTTGAAGCGTCGGGAGGGTCAGCTGCCAGCGACAGTCATCCGCTCAATCAATACCGAACCTGTGTGAATGTTGCTACGCCGTTCCAGGTCGTTACCCACCGCGACGATTTGCTTGAACATGTCGCGCATGTTGCCGGCGATGGTCACTTCCTGGACCGCGAACTGAATCTCGCCGTTTTCCACCCAGAAACCCGCCGCACCACGGGAGTAATCACCGGTCACCATGTTCAGGCCATGCCCCATCAACTCAGTCACCAGCAGGCCACGTCCCATGCGACGCAGCAACGCCGCCTGGTCTTCATCGCCATGGGTAACGAACAGGTTGTGCACGCCACCGGCGTTGGCCGTGCTTGGCAGGCCGAGCTTGCGGCCGGAGTATGTCCCCAGCACATAGGACACCAACTCGCCGTTTTCGACGAACGGTTTGGCATAGGTCGCCAGGCCATCGCCGTCGAACGCCGAGCTCCCCATGGCACGCATTAGGTGCGGGCGCTCATCAAGGGTCAACCACTCCGGGAACAGCTTTTGCCCGATAGCGCCCTCAAGGAACGACGACTTGCGGTACAGGTTGCCGCCGGAAATCGCGCCTAGGAAACTGCTGAACAAACCACCGGCCAACTCCGCCGAAAACAACACCGGCACTTCGCAAGTTGGCACCGGACGCGCGCCCAAGCGGCTGGCGGCACGTTGTGCGGCGCGCTGGCCAATGCTGACCGGGTCCGCCAGCAACTCGCCCTGGCGGCTTACGTCGTACCAGTAATCACGCTGCATCTGGCCGTTGGCTTCAGCAATCATCACGCAGCTCAGGCTATGGCGAGTGGAGGCATACCCCCCTACAAAACCATGGCTGTTGCCGTAGACACGACAGCCCTGATGCGTGCTCAACGTGGTGCCATCGGCGTTCTTGATGCGGGCATCTGCATCGAACGCAGCGGCTTCGCAGGTCAATGCCAGTTCAATGGCCTGCTCCGGGGTAATGTCCCAGGCGTGGAACAGATCGAAGTCTTTCAAGTCCTTGGCCATCAGCGCTTTGTCGGCCAGGCCCGAGCTTTCATCCTCGGAGGTGTGCTTGGCAATCGCCAACGCGGCGGCGACGGTTTCGCGGATCGCCTCCGGGCCGCTCGCCGACGTACTGGCCGAACCTTTGCGCTGCCCTACGTACAAGGTGATGCCAAAACCCTGGTCGCGGTTGAACTCAACGGTTTCCACTTCCCGCTGGCGTACCGATGTCGACAGCCCCTGCTCCAGCGACACCGCCACCTCACAGGCACTGGCCCCCTGGCGCTTGGCCTCGGCAAGGATCTGCTCGACTTGTTCCTGCAGTGCCGGTAACGCTTGCGGGCCGACGCTTTGGGCTGCACTCATGGTTTTCTCCACTCAAATTCTGCTTTCGGTTAAGGCCATCGAGCGACCGGGCCGGACAAGCGGCCCCCGACTGGTTATCATGGCGGCGTTTCTTTGCGGACTGCCACCATGGTTGATTCTTACGACGACTCCCTCGATGGGGAGAAAAGCAAAACCCAGGTCAAACGTGAGCTGCATGCTCTGGTTGATCTGGGCGAGCGCCTTACAACGCTCAAGAAAGACTTGATTGCAAAACTGCCATTGACCGACGAAATGCGCCGGGCTCTTGCAGACGCACCCAAGCACACCGCGAATATCGCGCGTAAACGCCACATCATGTTTATCGGCAAGCTGATGCGCGATCAGGACACTGACGCCATTCTGGCCTTGCTCGATCAAACCGATGCCTCCACTCGCCAGTACAACGAACGTTTCCATAACCTGGAACGTTGGCGTGACCGCCTGATCTCGGGCGACGACGCCGTGCTGGAGAAATTCGTGCTGGACTACCCGGACGCGGACCGCCAGCAATTGCGCTCCCTGATCCGCCAGGCCCAACACGAACTGGCGCATAACAAGGCGCCGGCCACCAGCCGTAAAATCTTCAAGTACATCCGTGAGCTGGACGAGACTCAACGCGGTCTGCGCTGATCCTCTTCCCCGGGTGGCGATCTTCGCCACCCGAAGCTCCACCCTTCCTACGAGCCCGTGCCTCCCACGGTGATCGCATCAATTTTCAGCGTTGGCTGGCCGACACCCACCGGCACCGACTGCCCATCCTTGCCGCATGTGCCCACGCCGCTGTCCAGCGACAGGTCGTTACCGACCATCGACACCTTGCTCATGGCTTCCGGCCCGTTGCCAATCAACGTTGCGCCTTTGACCGGCGCGGTGATCTTGCCGTCTTCGATCAGGTACGCCTCGCTGGTGGAGAACACGAACTTGCCACTGGTGATGTCCACCTGGCCGCCACCCAGGTTGGCGCAGTAGATTCCGCGTTTTACCGAGGCGATGATTTCCGCCGGGTCGCTTTCGCCACCGAGCATGTAGGTGTTGGTCATGCGTGGCATCGGCAGGTGCGCATAGGACTCGCGACGACCGTTGCCGGTACGTGCCACGCCCATCAGACGAGCGTTGAGTTTGTCTTGCATATAGCCCTTGAGCACGCCGTTTTCGATCAGCGTGGTGCATTCGGTTGGAGTGCCTTCGTCGTCGACACTCAACGAGCCACGGCGCCCGGCCAAGGTGCCGTCATCGACAATGGTGCACAGCTTGGACGCAACCATCTCGCCCATGCGCCCGCTGTAGGCCGAGCTGCCCTTGCGGTTGAAGTCACCTTCCAGACCATGGCCCACGGCCTCGTGCAGCAATACGCCGGACCAACCCGAGCCCAACACCACCGGCAAGGTACCGGCCGGGGCCGGAATGGCCTCCAGGTTCACCAGCGCCTGACGCAGCGCTTCACGGGCATACCCCATGGCGCGGTCATCAGTGAGGAAATAACGGTAGTCGGTACGCCCGCCGCCGCCGTGCCCGCCGCGCTCCCGGCGGCCATTCTGCTCGACGATCACACTGACGTTGAAGCGCACCAGCGGCCGTACATCCGCCGCCAGGCCGCCATCGGTGGAGGCCACCAGGATGCGCTCCCACACACCGGCCATGCTCACGGTGACCTGCTGGATACGTGGGTCAAGAGCGCGGGTAGCCGCGTCGACACGCTTGAGCAGCTCGACCTTCTCCGCACGGCTGATCACTTCCAGGGGGTTATCGGGGGCATACAATTGCGCCACGTCCTGGGTACTGAACGCCTGCACCGTACCGTTTTGCCCGGCACGGGAGATCGAACGCGCCGCACGCGCCGCCAGGCCCAAGGCTTCCAGGGTGATCGCGTTGCTGTAGGCAAAACCGGTTTTTTCTCCGGATTGCGCACGCACGCCTACACCTTGGTCAAGGTTGAAACTGCCTTCCTTGACGATGCCGTCTTCAAGGGCCCAGGACTCGGAGATCTGCCCCTGGAAATACAGGTCAGCCGCGTCGATACCCGGCCCGGCCAGATCGCCCAGCACGGTTTGCAAGCTTTCGATGGTCACGCCACCAGGTGCCAGGAGGTGTTCACTGACTGAGGACAACAACTCGCTCATAGGTTTGGCCTTAAATTCATCGTTCCGAAGCAGGCCGCTGTGCGCCCTGCGAGAAAAAACGCCGGTGGCTGACCACCGGCATACGCGCCCGTATCGACGCTTGTTCACTGCTATCGCGCTCGGCCAACAACACCGCTTCGCCTTGATCCTGTTGCGCCAGCACCCGTCCCCACGGGTCGACGATCGCCGCGTGACCATAGGTTTCCCGCGGCCCCGGATGCACGCCGCCCTGGGCGGCCGCCAGCAGGTAACACTGGGTTTCGATGGCGCGTGCGCGAATCAGCACGTCCCAGTGCGCCGCGCCGGTCACCGCGGTAAACGCCGAAGGCGCGGTAATCAATTCAGCCCCTGCTGCACGCAACTCGCTGTACAGCTCGGGGAAGCGCAGGTCGTAACACACCGTCAGGCCCAATCGCCCCACCGGCGTGTCCGCCACCACCACGTTGCTGCCGAAAGCATAGTCGTCGGATTCACGATAACGACCGCGCGCGTCGGCAACGTCCACATCGAACAGGTGCAACTTGTCGTATCGGGCAACGATTTCGCCCTGGTCATCGACCAGCAGCGAACAGGCGTTGGACTTGGCGTACGGCTGATCCCTGGGCGGCAACGGCAAGGTGCCAGCCACTATCCATAAGGTGAGGTCGCGGGCGGTCTGTTTCAACCACGGCAGGATCGGTCCTTCGCCCAATGCCTCGGTCCGGCCGATATCGGCCACATCACGCCGGCCCATGGCGGCAAAGTTTTCCGGCAGCACCGCCAGCTTCGCCCCCCCTGCCGCCGCTTGCTCCAGCAGGCGCCGGGCCTGGGCAAGATTGGCCAGCACATCGCTCTGGCTGACCATTTGAATTACCGCAAAGGACATGGGCCGACTCTCCGTAATGGGCGTGCGACCATGCTACTCCACAGGCTCTCAGTTTGGCTTTTCAAATGGCTTGTCGAAGGTGATTTTCGGATCCTTCCACGGCCCCTCGACTTTGTATTGCACGCTGGCGAAGCGCGAAACGCGGTCACCGATCAGCTTGTCGATCAGGAACAACGCCCCACCAATCGCCGGAGCCCCCACGATCAACGCGGCAATCGGCAGGTTGTTGGTGACCGGCAATGTCACCAGCAACTTGGCGTCGACACGGTCGGCCACCAGATCCAGGGTGCCGTTAAGCTCAAGGTTGGTCGACGGCCCGGTCATGGTGATCGGCTCGCGGGTAACGAACACGCCGTTACTGGCAGCCAACAGGCCTTTGACCCGGTCATAACTCAAGCCCTTGCCGAGCAAGTCGGAAAAGTCCAGGCGCAACCGGCGCCCAATGGAGTTGAAATTGAGCAGGCCAAACACACGCAGGGCTTGGGCGCCGCCTTCCACTTCCACGAACTGACCGCTGCGAAAGGATGCGTCCAGGCTGCCGGAGAAACGTTTCGGCCCCACATAGGCCGGCGAGCCCGGCCAGCGCCCGTCCACGTCCAGATGGAAGTCCTTGCTGGTGACGGTCGGCGCATAACCCCAGCCCTTGAGTACATCGCCGATATTCTTACCGTCCAGGCGCCCCTTGTACCAGCTGCCGCTGCTTCCCGGCGTGCCTTCCCAGCCGCCATCACCCTTGAGCTGCATGCCCTTGAGGCCAAGGTCCAGATTGGTGAAGGCCAAACCCTTGGTTGTCGGGCGGATCTTCAACGACCACGCGCCGATCAAGTCCGGCCCCTGGAACAGCTGGTCGATGGCAATGTCGAGCGCGGGAATATCCTTGGGGTCGATGTCGGCCAAAGGGTCCGGGGCGTTTTCATCGGCCTGTACGCTCGGGTCCACGGCCGGCAATTTCACATACTGCAGGTTGATCGCAATCGGCGCGCCCTTGGCGTCCGGCAGGTTCACCGTGCCCTTGGCCTGCTGGCTGTCGAGCTGCAGGCCCCACGCCGCGGGTTTGCGGTCCAACTGCAATTTGACCTGATCGAACTGGGTGCCAAAGCCGGTCAGCTTGCCGACCTTGAAGTCGGCCCCACTGAGCAATTGCTTGGCGCTGCCGCCCGGGTCGTTGCCCGCATAACGGTCCACGAGCTTCTTCCACGGGTCCAGATCCAGTTCCGACAAGACTCCGCGAATGCGCAGGCCTTTGACTGTCGGCAACAGCGCATCGCCATCACCGAGGAACAACTCGCCCCGGCCGTCATTGAACTTGTCCGGCGGCGCCGCGAAGGTGAAATTCGCCAACTCGCCATAATCGAACCAGTAGCGGCGCTCGTTACCCTGCAAGGTCATGCGGAACACACTGTCACGCCCCTGGCTGGCCGGCATGCCAAAGGGCGCCGGCAAATCCACTGCCACGCCCTTGAGGTTGGAGCTGACCATCAGTTGACTGTCGGCACCGTCAAGGTTCAGTTGCAGCTGGTATGGAATATCGCCGGAAACCGGCAACGGCTGGCTGATTTTCAACCAGTCCGTCAGCCGCTTGACCGTGACCTGCCCTTTGGCCGTCACGCGCGTACTGATATTGCCCGGCTTGCCGCCGGCAACAATCTGCGCGCTGATCGGCCGGTCGAACGCCTGGGCCGTGATGTTCTGGCCACTGAGGCCCTTGGCGCTGTCGAAGCGGAAATCCCCCTTGAGTTGGGTCAGGTCCAAGGTGGGCTCGGCCAATTGCAGCCGGGACTTGTCGGTCTTGAAGTCCACCACGATTTTCGGTTCGGCGCCCTTGGCCAGCGGTATGTCCAGATCCAGGCTGCCTTGCAGGTCGCCCTCGCCCTTCCAGCCGGCAAACGTCGAAGCCGTGCCGATCGGCGCTTCCTGAAGGATCTTCAGACCATCTCCCAGGCCGCCGGCAAAACCGCCGGTGAGCAGCAGGTGGCTGTCCTTGTCCGCCGGCGCATGGGGAATATTGACGTAGATGTCGTTGACCTTGGTGTCGAGCAATTGCCCCTTGCTGGCCAGGATGCGCACACCGCTCTCTTCGACGAACACCTCACCCGTGACCTTGCTCACATGCGGCCAGCCTGGCTGGAACGCCAGTTCGGCGTCATGCACCTTGAAGAACAGGCTGATATTGCGCGAGGCGGGCAACGCATCGTGGTTGAGCGAGCCCTGGTATTGGAAGAACCCCTCGTCGACCGCACCTTTGAGAATCGCCGTGCGCAGCCATTCATCCAGTGCCGGGCTCAACACCGCCGGCAGGTATTTGGAGGTGAAGCGCCCGTCGCCATCGACCATGCCCACCCGCAGGTCCATGTAGTCTTCGCGGCTTTGGTCAAAACTCAGGCGAATCAAGAAATCGGCAGCCACTTTGCCCTCTTCGCCCAGCACCTTGATATACGGCGCGATCAGGGTGAAGCCATCTTTATCCAGCTTCCACGTCAGGCGCGCATTGGCCTGGATGTACTGCCAGGGTTTGGCAAAGATGGGATCCAGGTGCAGGGAAAAGTCCTTGCTGTCCATGCGCAGTTCGCCATGGCCAAGGTCACCGCTGATACTGCCGGAAATGTTACGGGCAGCCGGGGCACCGAAGTAGGCGTCAAACCCCACACGTTCGAGATTGGCGGCGAAACTGAGTTTTTGATCCGTGGTGTCCTGAGGACGGAAATCCACCAGCACATTGCGCAGCAGGCCAATCGCCTTCAGGTGCTCGATGGTCGTGGCGAAACCTTCGGGCAACGGCGCCAGGGCATTGAGCAACGGTGTGATGGGGGTCAGGTCCAGGCGGTCCGCCTGAAGCTTCCACACCTCTTGGTCCTTGTCGGTGGCCAGGCTTTGCTGCAATTGCACGCGCGATTCCCAGCGGGTCTCGCCCAGGTTCATCGCCAGCGAGTCGAACAGCACCGTAAGACCGCTATCACTGCGTTGCAGGTAGGCGTTGAGGGCCAGGTTTTCAATGTGCACCGGCTTGCGCTCGGCGTAGCTGCCCTTGATCTGTGGCGAGTTGAGGCGCACCACCGCGCTTTGCACGGTGCCCTTTGCCCAGGTCAGCCAGAATTCGCCGCCGGCCTTGAATTGGGTGAGTTTCCATTGCTGCGTCAGCTTGGCCGGAATCCACTTGGCCCAGTCGCTCTGGGGCAGGCTCAGGTAGGCCTGTGCTTCAGCGTCTTGCCATTGGCTCGCACGAATCCGCGTGCGCAAGCTCAGTGCCAGGGGCTGGCCGTCAGGCAGGGTCAGGCGCGCGTCCAGGCGCTGGCGGGTGATGCCGGTGTGCAAGCTCAGGCCGACATATGTCAGGGTCAGCGGGGGCTGGTCGAAGGGTTGCAAGGTCACCTGGCTGTCGAGCAGCGACACGCGCTTGACCATCTGCATACGCTGTAGCAATTGCTGTGGGTCCAGCGGCTGGTCATCCTGCGCCGGCAGGCCTTGCAGCGCCCAGTGGCCGTCCTTGTCCTCCTTGACGCTGAGTTGCAGGCCACTGACTTCCAGATGTGCGATGCGCACTTCACGCGCCATCAGGCTGGCCCAGATGTCCGGCACCACTTCGACCTGATCCAGGCGCAAGGCGCTGCTGCCCTCGCCCAGCATCACGTCGTGGGCCAGCAGCATCGGCGCAAAGCCGCTCCAACGGCCTTCAAGGCTGCCAATGTGCAGCGGCATATCTACCGCCGCCTGGGCCCTGGCCTCGACTTCGGCGCGATATTCGGCCACAAGCGGGGTCAATTCGCGCCCCAGGCTCACGTACACCGCCGCCAGTACCAGCAGCAACGCGCAAAGGCCCAGGCCCCAACGGGTCAAAGCGGCAAAAAAGCGTGTCAGACGCTCCATGTCAGGCGACCCTCAAGACAGTCAAAAGTAAGCGAATGGGGATCAGAGCAGCACCACGTCGTATTGTTCCTGGGAATACATGGTTTCAACCTGGAAACGAATTGTGCGCCCGATAAACCCCTCCAATTCGGCGACGTTGCCCGACTCTTCGTCCAACAGGCGGTCGACCACTTTCTGGTTGGCGAGCACTCTATAACCTTCGGCCTGGTAAGCTCGCGCCTCTCGTAGGATTTCCCGGAAAATCTCGTAGCAAACGGTTTCCGGAGTCTTCAATTTACCGCGCCCCTGGCAACTGCTGCACGGCTCGCACAGCACTTGCTCAAGGCTTTCGCGGGTGCGCTTGCGGGTCATCTGTACCAGGCCCAGCTCGGTGATGCCGATAATGTTCGTCTTGGCGTGGTCGCGCTCCAGTTGCTTCTCGAGGGTGCGCAGCACCTGGCGCTGGTGCTCTTCATCTTCCATGTCGATGAAGTCGATGATGATGATCCCGCCCAGGTTGCGCAGGCGCAGTTGACGGGCAATCGCAGTGGCCGCTTCGAGGTTGGTCTTGAAGATGGTTTCTTCGAGATTGCGATGCCCCACGAACGCGCCAGTGTTGACGTCGATGGTGGTCATGGCCTCCGCAGGGTCCACCACCAGATAGCCACCGGACTTCAGTGGCACTTTGCGTTCCAGGGCTTTCTGGATTTCATCTTCAACGCCATACAGGTCAAAGATCGGCCGCTCGCCAGGATAGTGCTCCAGGCGATCGGCAATTTCCGGCATCAGCTCGGCAACAAATTGCGTGGTGCGCTGGAAGGTTTCCCGCGAGTCGATGCGAATTTTCTCAATCTTGGGGCTGACCAGATCACGCAGGGTACGCAGGGCCAGGCCCAGGTCTTCGTAGATGACACTGGGTGCGCCGATGGTCTTGATCTGTGCGCCGATCTGGTCCCACAGGCGCCGCAGGTAACGGATATCCATGAGGATTTCATCGGCACCGGCACCCTCGGCGGCAGTGCGCAGGATGAAACCACCGGCCTCCTTGATGCCTTCGGCCGCCACACAGTCGCTGACCACCTTCTTCAGGCGCTCACGCTCGGCTTCATCTTCGATCTTCAGGGAAATGCCGACGTGGGCGGTACGCGGCATGTACACCAGATAGCGCGACGGAATCGACAGCTGCGTGGTCAGGCGCGCGCCTTTGGAGCCGATGGGGTCCTTGGTGACTTGCACCACCAGGCTCTGCCCTTCGTGCACCAGCGCGCTGATGCTCTCTACCGCCGGGCCTTCGCGCAGGGAGATTTCCGATGCGTGGATAAACGCTGCACGGTCCAGGCCGATGTCGACGAATGCCGCCTGCATGCCCGGCAATACACGCACCACCTTGCCTTTATAGATATTGCCAACGATCCCGCGCTTTTGGGTGCGCTCGACGTGCACTTCTTGCAGAACACCGTTCTCTACCACCGCCACGCGTGATTCCATCGGCGTGATATTGATCAGAATCTCTTCACTCATGGCTGGGTCTCGTTCAGGCGTTTTCACAATAGTGACCGATCGCTTAGGGCTGGGCGCTGGGGTTAGGCGTTCAGCGCGCGGTAAGGTGTTGCCAACAGGGTATGCCGAATTGACCGAGCAGTTGCGCGGTTTCGCACACCGGCAGGCCTACCACGGCGGAATAACTGCCATTGAGCCCGGCGACAAACACCGATCCAAGCCCTTGAATAGCATAGCCGCCCGCCTTGTCCTGGGGTTCGCCACTGTGCCAGTAGGTTGTAGCTTCCTCGACAGAAATACTGCGAAAACGTACACGACTGCTTACACAAACAGTTTCGCAGCGCTGGCCATCGGTAACGGCAATGGCTGTGAGCACGTCATGTTCACGCCCCGCCAGGGCCATCAACATGGCCAGGGCATCGGCTTGATCCACGGGTTTGCCGAGGATCTGGCCGTCGACAATGACGGCGGTGTCGGCCCCCAGCACACAGGCACCCGAGGCGTGTTCAAGCGCAGCCAAACCCGCCGCAGCCTTGCCGCGCGCCAGACGCTCGACGTAGGAAACGGCGGATTCGTGGGTAAGAGGAGTTTCATCAATCGCGGCGCTGACCACGGTGAAGGGCACACCGATCTGGGTCAGCAACTCACGTCGCCTCGGGGAGCCCGAGGCCAGATAAAGCGAATTCATGCAGACTCTCCCTGTAGGACTCGATAACCAGGCAGAGCCTCGCAATCCATTCAATTGATTTTATAGCGACGACGTAACCCACGCAGGCCAAAGCTGATCCAGGGCCACAGCAGCGCACTGACCAGCGCCGGCAATACCAACGCGAGCGTCGGCTGGCGGTTGCCCGTCAGGGCACTGAGCCATAGCTGCACCAACTGCGCCAGGCCGAAGATCACCAGGATCACCAGGCACTGCTGCCACATCGGAAACATGCGCAAACGCTGCTGCAACGACAGCACCAGGAACGTGATCAGCGTCAGGATCAGCGCGTTCTGGCCCAGCAAGGTGCCATACAGCACGTCTTCCGCCAAGCCCAGGAACAGCGCGGTGACCATGCCGATCTTGTGCGGCAGGTTCAGCGACCAGAAGGCCAGCAGCAATGCCAGCCAGAGCGGACGCAGGATTTCCATGAATTGCGGCAACGGAGAAACGCTGAGCAGCAAGCCGACCGCGAAGGTCAACCAGACGATCCAGCCATTGCGCGAATGAGTACCGGCCATTATTCCTCCCTCTGCCGCGTGGTTGCCGGGGCCGTTGCCGCTGGACGGGCAGCCGGCGTTGCAGCAGGCGGTTTGGTCGCAGGCGTGGCAGTCGCGGGCGCCGAAGCAGGTGGTTTGGTGGCCGCCGGCTTGACCGCGTGCGCGTTGTGCGCAGCTGGCTTGACCGGCGTTGCGACCGGCGCCGCGGCAGCGGGAGCGGCCGCAGGTGTGGCCGATGGCGCAGCGGCAGGCTTGGGCACCGTCGCAGGGACGATCGGCGTGGTGCCGTTCTGCTTGTCTTCGGCTTCCTGGGCTTGGGCGGCATCGTTGGCGCGCTCTTCCGGGGTGCGGTTGTCGCTGAACACCAGCAGCAGATAGCGGCTGCGGTTCAAGGCGGCAGTCGGCACGGCACGGACGATGGCGAATGGCTGGCCGGAGTCGTGGATCACTTCCTTGACCGTCGCCACCGGATAACCCGCCGGGAACCGTTGACCCAGGCCGGAGCTGACCAACAGGTCGCCTTCCTTGATGTCGGCGGTATCGGCCACATGACGCAATTCCAGGCGTTCCGGGTTGCCGGTGCCGCTGGCAATCGCACGCAGGCCGTTGCGGTTGACCTGCACCGGAATGCTATGGGTCGTGTCCGTCAGCAACAGTACGCGCGAGGTGTAGGGCATCAACTCGACCACCTGGCCCATCAAGCCACGGGCATCGAGCACCGGTTGGCCGAGGACCACACCGTCGCGCTCACCTTTGTTGATGATGATGCGATGGGTGAAGGGGTTGGGGTCCATGCCGATCAACTCGGCGACTTCGACCTTCTCGTTGACCAGCGCGGAAGAGTTGAGCAACTCGCGCAGCCGAACGTTCTGCTCGGTGAGGGCCGCCAGCTTTTGCATGCGCCCCTGCAGCAGCAGGTTTTCAGTCTTGAGTTTTTCGTTCTCGGCGACCAGCTCGGTGCGGCTGCCGAATTGGCTGGCCACGCCCTGGAACAGCCGTTGCGGTAGGTCGGTGATCCAGTAAGTCTGCATCAACACCAGCGACATCTGGCTGCGCACGGGCTTGAGCAGTGCGAAACGGGCATCGACCACCATCAGCGCGACCGAAAGCACGACCAGCACCAACAAGCGCACGCCCAATGAGGGGCCTTTGGCGAAAAGCGGTTTAATAGGCCGCTCCTCCCAGGCAAATGTTCTCTTTACTCATACGGCATCTAACCGGCCTGGATGCAGGTTGAAGAAGATAAACGCCAACAGGCAGCACTGCAAAGTGCTGCCTGTTGGCGACGCATGAACCGACCAACGAAGCTTATTCGCTGGAGAGCAGGTCCATGGTGTGTTTATCCATCATTTCCAGTGCACGACCACCGCCACGGGCAACGCAGGTCAGCGGGTCTTCGGCAACGATCACCGGCAGGCCGGTTTCCTGGGCCAGCAACTTGTCCAGGTCGCGCAGCAAGGCGCCACCGCCGGTCAGCACCAGGCCACGCTCGGCGATGTCGGAAGCCAGTTCCGGCGGCGATTG
Source organism: Pseudomonas sp. FP2335 (assembly GCF_030687535.1). NCBI lineage: Bacteria > Pseudomonadati > Pseudomonadota > Gammaproteobacteria > Pseudomonadales > Pseudomonadaceae > Pseudomonas > Pseudomonas sp. FP2335. The sequence goes on along the minus strand of NZ_CP117437.1, from coordinate 1,032,221 downwards.
CTCCAGGGCGCTCTTCACAGCCTGAACGATGGTGGCCAGGGACTCTTGCAGAGCTTCCAGCACTTCATTGGAGTTCAGGGTGAAGGCACGTGGAACACCTTCGGCCAGGTTGCGACCGCGAACATCGACTTCGCGCACTTCGCCGCCCGGGTAGGCGGTGCCGATTTCCTGCTTGATGCGCTCTGCGGTGGATTCACCGATCAGGCTGCCGTAGTTACGGCGCACATAGGTGATGATCGCTTCATCGAAGCGGTCGCCGCCGACGCGGACGGATTCGGCATACACCACACCGTTCAGGGAGATCAGGGCGATTTCGGTAGTACCACCACCGATATCCACCACCATCGAACCGCGGGCTTCTTCAACCGGCAGGCCGGCACCGATCGCAGCGGCCATTGGCTCTTCGATCAGGAAGACTTCGCGAGCACCAGCACCAAGGGCCGATTCACGGATGGCACGACGCTCCACCTGGGTGGACTTGCACGGAACGCAGATCAGCACACGCGGGCTGGGCTGCAGGAAACTGTTTTCGTGAACCTTGTTGATGAAGTACTGCAGCATCTTCTCGCAGACGCTGAAGTCGGCGATCACGCCGTCTTTCATCGGACGGATGGCGGCAATATTGCCTGGTGTACGGCCGAGCATGCGCTTGGCCTCGGTGCCGACGGCAACGACACTTTTCTGATTACCATGGGTCCGAATGGCCACAACCGATGGCTCATTCAGAACGATACCGCGCTCGCGCACGTAAATAAGGGTGTTGGCAGTGCCCAGGTCAATGGAAAGATCGCTGGAAAACATGCCACGCAGTTTCTTGAACATGGGGAAAGGACCCTAGGCAACGCGTGGGTAAAAAAGTGCGGCAAACTCTAACAACGACAGGGATTTTGGGCAAGGCGCCAATGTGCTAAATTGGCCGACTTTCTACGCACCAACCCCCACAATCGCGGCCATATGACCGTAGAAATGCGGTAGTGTTCCGACAATCTAACACACGGACGCCTTTCCACTGGAGAATCCCATGGCGCTTGAACGCTCCGACGTGGAAAAAATCGCTCACCTGGCCCACCTGGACCTGGTTGAAAGCGAAATTCCACAAACCACCGCAGCCCTGAACAGCATTCTCGGGCTGGTTGACCAAATGCAGGCCGTGAATACCGACGGCATCGAGCCCCTGGCTCACCCACTGGAAGCCAGCCAGCGCCTGCGCGCAGACGTCGTGACCGAACGCAATAATCGCGAGGCCTACCAGTCCATCGCACCAGCGGTCGAAAACGGCCTGTATCTGGTTCCGAAAGTCATCGACTAAAGGGAAAGAGCCTTTCATGCATCACATGACTCTGGCCGAGATCGCCCGCGGTCTCGCCGACAAAAAGTTTTCTTCCGAAGAGCTGACCAGGACCCTGCTGGCGCGTATCGCCGCACTGGACCCGCAGGTCAACAGCTTCATCAGCCTCACCGAAGAGCTGGCCCTGAGCCAGGCCAAGGCCGCCGACGCACGTCGCGCCAACGGTGAGAATGGCGCACTGCTGGGCGCTCCAATCGCCCACAAGGACTTGTTCTGCACCCAGGGTATTCGCACCAGCTGCGGCTCGAAGATGCTCGACAACTTCAAAGCGCCCTATGACGCCACCGTGGTGTCCAAGCTGGCTGCCGCCGGGGCCGTGACCCTGGGCAAGACCAACATGGATGAATTCGCCATGGGTTCGGCCAACGAATCGAGCTACTACGGCGCGGTGAAAAACCCGTGGAACCTGGAGCACGTGCCCGGCGGCTCGTCCGGCGGTTCGGCTGCAGCCGTTGCCGCGCGCTTCCTGCCGGCGGCCACCGCCACCGACACCGGCGGTTCGATCCGCCAGCCAGCGGCGTTCACCAACCTCACCGGCCTGAAGCCGACCTACGGTCGCGTTTCCCGCTGGGGCATGATCGCCTACGCCTCCAGCCTCGATCAGGGCGGCCCGTTGGCACGCACTGCCGAAGACTGCGCGATTTTGTTACAAGGCATGGCCGGGTTCGATCAACAGGACTCCACCAGCATCGATGAGCCAGTGCCGGACTACAGCGCCAGCCTCAACACGTCGATCAAGGGCCTGCGCATCGGCGTGCCGAAGGAGTACTTCAGCGCCGGTCTCGACCCACGCATCGCCGAACTGGTGCACAACAGCGTCAAGGAGCTGGAAAAGCTCGGTGCGGTGATCAAGGAAATCAGCCTGCCGAACAATCAGCACGCGATCCCTGCCTACTATGTGATCGCCCCGGCTGAAGCCTCTTCCAACCTGTCGCGTTTCGACGGCGTGCGCTTCGGCTATCGCTGCGAAAACCCGAAAGACCTGACCGACCTGTACAAACGCTCCCGTGGCGAAGGCTTCGGTGCCGAAGTACAACGCCGCATCATGGTCGGTGCCTACGCCCTGTCGGCCGGCTACTACGACGCGTACTACCTCAAGGCGCAAAAGATCCGTCGCCTGGTGAAGAACGACTTCATGGCTGCCTTTAATGAAGTCGACGTGATCCTCGGCCCCACCACGCCGAACCCGGCCTGGAAGCTCGGCGCCAAAAATGGCGACCCGGTGGCTGCGTACCTCGAAGACTTGTACACCATCACCGCCAACCTCGCGGGCCTGCCGGGCTTGTCCATGCCTGCCGGTTTCGTCGATGGCCTGCCGGTGGGCGTGCAATTGCTCGCCCCGTATTTCCAGGAAGGCCGCCTGCTCAATGTGGCGCACCAGTACCAGTTGCACACCGACTGGCACACCCGCACCCCTACCGGCTTCTGAGGAGAACACTATGCAATGGGAAGTCGTGATCGGGCTGGAGATTCATACCCAGCTCGCCACCCAATCGAAGATTTTCTCCGGTAGCGCCACCACGTTCGGCTCCGAGCCCAACACCCAGGCCAGCCTGGTCGACCTGGGCATGCCCGGTGTCTTGCCGGTGCTGAACCAGGAAGCGGTGCGCATGGCGGTGATGTTCGGCCTGGCGATTGACGCCGAGATCGGCCAGCACAACGTGTTCGCGCGCAAGAACTACTTCTACCCGGACCTGCCCAAGGGCTACCAGATCAGCCAGATGGAACTGCCGATTGTCGGCAAGGGCCACCTGGACATCCCTCTGGAAGACGGCACCATCAAGCGCGTCGGCGTGACCCGTGCGCACCTGGAAGAAGATGCCGGCAAGAGCCTGCACGAAGAATTCCCGGGCGCCACCGGCATCGACCTGAACCGTGCCGGTACGCCGCTGCTGGAGATCGTTTCCGAACCGGACATGCGCAGCGCCAAGGAAGCCGTGGCCTACGTCAAGACCATCCACGCACTGGTGCGCTACCTGGGCATCTGCGACGGCAACATGGCAGAAGGTTCGCTGCGTTGCGACTGCAACGTGTCGATCCGTCCAAAGGGCCAGGTCGAGTTCGGCACCCGCTGCGAGATCAAGAACGTCAACTCGTTCCGCTTCATCGAGAAAGCGATCAACAGTGAAGTGCGTCGCCAGATCGAGCTGATCGAAGACGGCGGCAAGGTCATCCAGCAGACCCGCCTGTACGACCCGAACAAAGACGAAACCCGCGCCATGCGCAGCAAGGAGGAAGCCAACGACTACCGTTACTTCCCCGATCCGGACCTGTTGCCGGTGGTCATCGAGGACGCGTTCCTCAATGACGTACGCGCCACCCTGCCGGAATTGCCGCAGCAGAAACGCGAGCGCTTCCAGGCGCAGTTCGGCCTGTCGGTCTACGATGCCAGCGTGCTGGCCTCCAGCCGTGAGCAAGCCAACTACTTCGAAAAAGTCGTGAGCATTGCCGGTGACGCCAAGCTGGCGGCCAACTGGGTGATGGTCGAGCTGGGCAGCCTGTTGAACAAGCAGGGCCTGGAAATCGACGAAGCCCCGGTCACTGCCGAGCAGTTGGGCGGCATGCTGCTGCGCATCAAGGACAACACCATCTCCGGCAAGATCGCCAAGACCGTGTTCGAAGCCATGGCCAGCGGTGAAGGCAGCGCCGACGAGATCATCGAGAACCGCGGCCTCAAGCAAGTCACCGACAGCGGCGCGATCTCGGCCGTGCTGGACGAAATGCTCGCGGCCAACGCCGAGCAGGTCGAACAGTACCGTGCGGCAGACGAAGCCAAGCGCGGCAAGATGTTCGGCTTCTTTGTGGGCCAGGCAATGAAAGCCTCCAAAGGCAAGGCCAACCCGCAACAGGTGAACGAATTGCTCAAAAGCAAGCTCGAAGGCTGATAGCGACGAATGGTCCGAGCGAGATCCCATGCTCAACTCGGACCCTTTGTGGGAGCGGGCTTGCTCGCGAAGGTGGTTGATCAGTGAAGGAATACTTGGCTGACACACCGCCTTCGCGAGCAAGCCCGCTCCCACATTTGATAAGGGGGTATCCTTGAAAATGCAGCGTCTATTTGCCCTTCTGGCCCTGTTCTCGCTGTTGGCCGGCTGCGCCAGCGGCGTCATCAACCCCAACGGCTACGACGAAACCGGCACCGCCTCCTATTACGGCGCCAAGCACCACGGCAAAAAGACCGCCAGCGGTGAACCCTTCAACCAGAACGCCCTGACCGCCGCCCACCGGCAACTGCCGTTCGGCACCCAGGTCAAGGTCACCAACTTGAACAACGACAAATCCGTGGTGGTGCGCATCAATGATCGCGGCCCGCATACCCGTGGGCGCTTGATCGATCTTTCACGCAAGGCCGCCGAGCAGTTGGGCATGATCAGCAGCGGGACCGCACGCGTGCGGGTACAAGCCCTTGGCAACTGAGGAGCCCTGGCCATTTTCGGATTACTGACAGCCCTCTCCCCCTGGAGCCTGCTCGAACTAGTCGGCGGCCTGCTGCTGCTGATCACCGGCGCCGAAATCCTGGTGCGCGCGGCGGTGCGCCTGGCTGCCAGCCTCAAGGTGCGGCCACTGATCATCGGCCTGACGATCGTCGCCTTCGGCAGCAGCGCGCCGCAGATGAGCGTCAGCCTGCAAGCCACCCTGGCAGGCAACACCGACATCGCGGTGGGCAGCGTGATCGGCAGCAGCATCTTCAATATCCTCGTCACCCTGGGCCTGTCGGCGCTGATCATCCCGCTGCGGGTCTCGCGCCAGCTGGTACGCCTGGACATCCCGGTGATGATTCTCGCCGCGCTGCTGGTGTTCACGCTGGCGGCCAATGAAGCACTCACACCGGCCGATGGCCTGTTGTTGCTGAGCGCGCTGATCGCCTACCTCGGCGTGCTGCACTACCAGACCCGCCACTCTCGCCGCCCACGCACCCTGGACACCGTGGCCCGCGCGCCCTGGCTGAGCAGCGTGCTGTTGATAGTCGGTGGGCTGCTGATCCTGCTGCTTGCCGGCCACCTGCTGCTCGCTGGGGCGGTGGATGTAGCGGCGGACCTGGGCTTGTCGGAGCGCATCATCGGCCTGACGCTGATCGGCGTCGGCACCTCCCTGCCGTGCCTGGCGACCTCGCTGATCGCCGCCCTGCGCGGCCAGCGGGAAATCGCCGTGGGCAACGTGATCGGCAGCAACCTGTTCAACCTGCTGGGTGTGCTGGGGTTCACCGCCCTGGTGGCGCCCACGCCGCTGTCGGTATCGCCCAATGCCTTGGATTTCGACCTGCCGGTGATGCTCGCCGCCGCGGCGCTGTGCCTGCCGGTGTTCTACAGCGGCTACCGCGTAACCCGCGCCGAAGGCCTGGTGCTGCTGGGCCTGTACCTGGCGTATGGGCTGCATGTGATGTCGTTCACCACTGGCATGCCGCTGGCCACCAAGCTTGAACACCTGATGCTGTATTACGTCCTGCCAGTGCTGGTGGCATTCCTGTTGTTCAGCACGCTGCGAGCCTGGCGCCGTCAACACAAGAGGGAATCGCAATGACCGATCAGAAGAAGTCCGGGGTTGAAATGCGTCGCCAGGTCATGGGCGACGTGTTCGTCGACCGCGCCTTGGGCAACGCCACCGAATTCACACAACCGTTGCAGGATTTCGTCAATGAACATGCATGGGGCGGTGTGTGGAATCGCGAAGGCTTGCCGCTGAAGACCCGCAGCCTGATCACTCTCGCCGCCCTCACCGCGCTCAAGTGCCCGCAGGAACTCAAGGGGCACGTACGGGGTGCGTTGAACAATGGCTGTACGGTGGAAGAGATTCGCGAGGCACTGCTGCATTGCGCGGTGTATGCGGGTGTACCGGCGGCGATCGATGCGTTCAGGGCGGCGCAGGAAGTGATTGAGGCGTATCAGGCCGATCAGCAGTGACGGCTAGCTAGCATTCGCGGGCAAGCCCGCTCCCCCAGTTGGCCAAGCTTCAACCTGAGAACGCGGCCGGATGTGGGAGCGGGCTTGCTCGCGAATGGCCCCCACAAAATTCAGATCCACCCACCCGCCTGCAACACGAAAATCCCGATATTCGTGGTCACCGCCGCCATCAGCGTGGTGATCACGATAATCGCCGCCGCCAGCTCGTGATTGCCCTCCGCTGCCCTGGCCATCACAAAACTGGCCGCGGCCGTCGGCGCGCCGAAATACAGGAACAGAATCCCCAACTCCGGACCCCGGAAACCCAACAGCCAGGCGCCCAGCGTGGCCACCAGCGGCAACCCGATCATCTTCACCAGGCTCGCGCTCAAGGCCATGCTCCCGCTTTTACGCAGCGCCGCCAGCGACAGGGTGCCACCGATGCAGATCAGTGCCAGCGGCAAGGTCATGTCTGCCAGATAGCGGCCGGAAGACTCCAACCAACCCGGCAGGCCAATCTGGAACACCGCGAACGGCGTGGCCACGATCACGCTGATGATCAACGGGTTGGCCACCACACTCTTGCAGATGCTCCATGGGTCGGACTTGATCACCGGGCTGTACACCGCCAGCACAATGGTCGACAGCGTGTTGTAGAACAGGATCACCAGCGCGGCGAGGATCGCGCCGAGGGAGATACCGTAATCGCCGTACATGCTGGCCGCCAACGCCAGGCCAATCACCCCGTTGTTGCCGCGAAAGGCGCCCTGGGTATAGATGCCGCGGTCTTCACGCGGGCAGCGAAACAGCGCCCAGCCCCAGGCCAGGGCAAAGCTGAGCAGCGTGGCGACGGCGAAATAGATCAGCAAACCCGGCTTGAGTGCCGAGTGCAGGTCGGCATGCAGGATGCCAAGAAACAGCAGCGCCGGCATGGTGACGTTGAACACCAGGGACGACGCCGTGTGGATAAAGTTGTCGTTGATCCAGTCGATGCGCTTGAGCAGCACACCGAGAAACAGCATGGCAAACACCGGCGCGGTGATGGACAGGGTGGTGAGGAAAATTGCCAGCATGCCGGGGAGAACCTTGGTGAGCGTCGTTAGGTGGCTAATGATAAGCCATGCAGCCCACTTCGTCCCGGCAACGCTGATCATATGTGGGAGCTGGCTTGCCGGCTCCCACAAGGTCCGCGGCGGTCTCAGGTAATGGGTGCTGGGTTGAACAAGGTGATGTCGTTATGCAGCTTGTGATGCTCAGCCCACGTTTGCTTCTTGCCGCTGGCCACGTCCAGATAGAAGTGAAACAACTCCCAACCCAGCTCCTCGATGCTCGCCCGCCCAGTTGCAATACGCCCAGCGTCGATATCGATCAGGTCCGGCCAGCGCTGCGCCAACTCCGTGCGCGTCGACACCTTCACCACCGGCGCCATCGCCAGCCCGTAAGGCGTGCCACGCCCTGTGGTGAACACATGCAGGTTCATCCCCGCCGCCAACTGCAAGGTGCCGCAAACAAAGTCACTGGCCGGCGTCGCGCAAAAAATCAGGCCCTTGCCCTTGAAGCGCTCGCCCGGACCCAGCACGCCATTGATCGCGCTACTGCCGGATTTGACGATCGAACCCAGGGACTTTTCGACAATATTCGACAACCCGCCCTTCTTGTTGCCCGGCGTGGTATTGGCACTGCGATCGGCCTCGCCCTTGGCCAGGTAGCGGTCGTACCAGTCCATTTCCCGGACCAGTTCCTCGGCGACTTCCTTGCTCTCGGCGCGCGAAGTCAGCAGGTAGATGGCATCGCGGACTTCAGTCACTTCGGAAAACATCACCGTCGCCCCGGCCCGCAGCAACAAATCCGAGGCATAACCCAGCGCCGGGTTGGCGGTGATCCCGGAAAACGCATCGCTGCCCCCGCACTGCATGCCCAGGATCAGTTCCGAGGCTGGCACGGTTTCGCGGCGGCGTTGATCGAGTTTCTTCAAGCGCGTCTCAGCCAGGGCCATGATCTGCTCGATCATCTCGGTAAAGCCATGGCTGGAATCCTGGAGCCGATACAACCACGGCTCGCTCAAATCGACCGAGCTGTCGTTGTCGTGCATCACCTGCCCGGCCTGCAATTTCTCACAGCCCAGGCTGATCACCAGGGCTTCACCCCCCAGGTTCGGGTTGCGGGCCAGGTTACGCACGGTGCGGATCGGGATGTAGGCATCCGTCGCGGTAATGGCCACGCCACACCCGTAACTGTGGGTCAGCGCCACCACGTCATCGACATGGGGGTACTTGGGCAGCAACTCGTCCTTGATGCGCTTGACCGCATGGTCCAGCACCCCGGTAACGCACTGCACCGTGGTGGTGATACCGAGGATATTGCGCGTACCGACGGTGCCGTCGGCGTTGCGATACCCTTCGAAGGTGAAACCCTCCAACGGTGCCTGAGTTTCAGGCACCTCGGTGGCCAGTGGCAGGCTGTCCAACGGTGGCGCGGTGGGCATGCGCAGTTGATCTTCCTGGACCCAACTGCCACGGGGAATCGGCGCCAAGGCGTAACCGATGGTCTGGCCGTAGCGAATAATCTGACCGCCCTCGGGAATATCTTCCAGGGTCACCTTGTGGCTCTGGGGGATGAAATCCACGGTCACCAGGCCGTCCGGGAACTCGGTCCCGGCCGGTACGCCCTGGTCATTGACCACGATCACCACGTTGTCGCGCTCGTGCAAACGGATGGAGCGCGGCGAGTCGGCATGTTCAATCAACTGCATTACATCGCCCCTCAGGAATGCGCTTGGGAAAGATTGGTCAGCTCAGGGCCCTTGCTCGGCGGCTCCTTGAGCACTACGCGCTTGATCGGGCCGACGATGACCAGGTAACTGAACACCGCCACCAGCGCGTTGGCGCCGACAAACACCAGGGCCCATTTGAACGATCCAGTGGTGCTGATGATGTAGCCGATGACAATCGGCGTGGTGATCGACGCGAGGTTACCGAAGGTGTTGAACAAGCCGCCACTAAGGCCGGCGATCTGTTTCGGCGAGGTGTCGGACACCACCGCCCAACCCAGTGCGCCAACGCCTTTGCCAAAGAAGGCCAACGCCATGAAGCCCACCACCATCCATTCAATATCCACGTAGTTGCACGCCACGATGCTGCTGGAGATCAGCAGGCCACCAATGATCGGCGCCTTGCGGGCGAAGGTCAGGGAATGGCCCTTGCGCAGCAGGTAGTCGGAAATCACCCCACCCAGCACACCACCGATAAACCCGCAGATCGCCGGCAACGAGGCGATGAAACCGGCCTTGAGGATAGTCATGCCACGGTCCTGCACCAGGTACACCGGGAACCAGGTCAGGAAGAAATACGTGATGCCGTTGATGCAGTACTGGCCCAGGTACACACCGAGCATCATGCGATTGGTCAGCAACTGACGGATGTAATCCCACTTCGGCCCGTCGGTTTTCTTACCTTTGCCCTTGTCCTGGTCCATATCGACCATCGCGCCATTGGCGGCGATGTGATTGAACTCGGCTTCGTTGATCAGCGGATGCTGGCGCGGGCTGTGGATAACTTTCAGCCAGATCAGCGAGAACAGGATGCCAATCACCCCCATCACGATAAACACGTGCTGCCAACCGAAGCTGTAGACGATCCAGCCCATCAACGGCGCGAACAACACCGTGGCGAAGTACTGCGCCGAGTTGAAAATCGCCGAGGCCGTGCCGCGCTCCGCCGTAGGAAACCACGCCGCCACAATACGGGCATTTCCGGGGAACGACGGCGCTTCGGCCAGGCCCACCATAAAGCGCAGCATAAACAGCGCGACCACGGCGGTGGAGACACCGAACTCACCCACATAGCCTTGCAGCACAGTGAACAGTGACCAGGTGAAGATGCTCAGGGCATAGACTTTTTTCGAGCCGAACCGGTCCAGCAGCCAGCCGCCAGGAATTTGCCCGGCCACGTAGGCCCAACCGAATGCAGAGAAGATGTAACCGAGGGTGACCGCGTCGATGCCGAGGTCTTTTTGCAGGCTGGAGCCCGCGATAGCGATGGTGGCCCGGTCGGCGTAGTTGATCGTGGTCACCAGAAAAAGCATGAGCAATATCAAATAGCGGACGTGGGTCGGCTTGGTCGCTTGCATGTAGAAGTACTCCCACTAATTATTTTTTTTGCGGGTAATGGTCTGGTTGTCTCTGAGGACCGCTTTTATGTGGGAGCCGGGCTTGCCCGCGATACAGGCACCTCGGTGTGTCAGGCACACACCGGTGATGCTATCGCAGGCAAGCCAGCTCCCACAGGAACCGGTGCCAACAGGTAGTGCGTGTTACGAACCGATGTAGCTGGTTTTTACGACGGTGTAGAACTCTTGCGCATAGCGACCTTGCTCACGCGAACCATAGGATGAGCCCTTACGGCCACCGAATGGAACGTGATAGTCCACACCGGCAGTCGGCAGGTTGACCATCACCATCCCGGCCTGGGAATGACGCTTGAAGTGGTTGGCGTACTTGAGCGAGGTGGTGGCGATACCCGCCGACAGGCCGAACTCGGTGTCGTTGGCCATGGCCAGCGCCGCCTCGTAATCGGCTACGCGCACCACGTTGGCCACCGGGCCGAAAATCTCTTCACGGCTGATGCGCATCGCGGCTTCGCTGTCGGCAAACAGCGTCGGCGCGAGGAAGTAACCCTCGGTGTCGCACGTCACCAGGCCGCCACCGCTGACCAGCCGCGCGCCTTCGCTTTGGCCGATGTCGATGTACTCCAAGTCCTGGTCCAACTGGGCCTGGGAAACCACCGGGCCGATGTCGGTCCCGCTTTTGAGGGCGTGGCCGACTTTGATCGACTTCATGCGTTCAGCCATGGCCGCGACGAATTGGTCGTGGATACCGGCGGTGACGATCAGGCGACTGGAGGCCGTGCAGCGTTGGCCGGTGGAGTAGAACGCGCTTTGCACCGCCAACTCGACGGCCTGCTTGAGGTCGGCGTCGTCGAGAATGATCTGCGGATTCTTGCCGCCCATTTCCAACTGCACCTTGGCCTGGCGCGACACACAACTGACCGCGATCTGGCGCCCGACACCCACGGAGCCGGTAAAGCTGATGCCATCGACTTTCGGGCTGTTGACCAATACGTCGCCGACCACACGGCCGCTGCCCATCACCAGGTTGAACACGCCGGCGGGGAAACCGGCGCGGGAGATGATGTCCGCCAGGGCCCAGGCACAGCCCGGCACCAATTCAGCGGGCTTGATCACTACGCAGTTGCCGTAGGCCAGGGCCGGGGCGATCTTCCACGCAGGGATGGCGATCGGGAAGTTCCACGGGGTGATCAGGCCGACTACGCCGAGGGCTTCGCGGGTCACTTCAACATTGACGCCCGGGCGCACCGACGGCACGTAGTCACCGGACAAACGCAGGCATTCACCGGCGAAGAATTTGAAGATGTTGCCGGCACGGGTCACCTCGCCAATGGCTTCGGGCAGGGTCTTGCCCTCTTCTCGGGCCAGCAGCGTGCCGAGCTCTTCGCGGCGGGCGAGGATTTCACTGCCGACTTTATCCAGGGCATCGTGGCGCGCCTGAATCCCCGAGGTGGACCACGCCGGAAAGGCGGCGCGTGCCGCATCGATGGCGGCGTTGACTTGGCTGACATCGGCCTTGGCGTATTCGCCAATCACATCGGACAAGTCCGACGGGTTGAGGTTGACGCAATAGTCGGCACCGGCCACCCATTGGCCGTTGATGTAGTTTTCAAAACGCTGGGCTTGGGACACGAATCTTCTCCTGACGCAAAAGGCCGCTGATCTCTCAGCGGCCTTGTAGATAAGTTATTGCGCGCCTTGCTTGTCGATCAGCGCGGCCAGGGCTTCATATTCTTCCGGCAACAGGTCGGTCAGCGGGGTGCGCACCGGGCCTGCGTCGTAGCCGGCGATCCTGGCGCCAGCCTTGACGATGCTCACGGCATACCCGGCCTTGCGGTTACGGATGTCCAGGTAAGGCAGGAAGAAGTCGTCGATGATCTTGGAGACCGTGGCGTGATCGTCCTTGGCAATCGCGTGGTAGAAGTCCATCGCGGTTTTCGGGATGAAGTTGAACACCGCCGAGGAGTACACCGGCACGCCCAGGGCCTTGTAGGCAGCGGCGTAAACCTCTGCAGTCGGCAAGCCGCCGAGGTAGCTGAAACGATCACCGAGGCGACGGCGGATCGAGACCATCAACTCAATGTCGCCCAGGCCGTCTTTGTAGCCGATCAGGTTCGGGCAGCGTTCGGCCAGGCGTTCCAGCAGTGGTGCGGTCAGGCGGCAGACGTTGCGGTTGTACACCACCACACCGATTTTTACCGATTTGCACACGGCTTCAACGTGGGCGGCAACCCCGTCCTGGCTGGCTTCGGTGAGGTAGTGCGGCAGCAGCAACAGGCCTTTGGCGCCGAGACGTTCGGCTTCCTGGGCGTACTCGATGGCCTGGCGGGTCGAACCACCGACACCGGCAAGAATCGGCACGCTGGTGGCGCAGGTATCAACCGCGGTCTTCACCACTTGGGAATATTCGCTGGCGGCGAGGGAAAAAAACTCACCGGTGCCGCCGGCAGCGAAAAGCGCCGTGGCGCCGTAAGGGGCCAGCCACTCCAGACGTTTGATGTAACCCGCCTGGTGGAAATCACCCTGGGCGTTGAAATCGGTCACGGGAAAAGACAGCAGGCCGTGGGAGAGGATGGACTTCAGTTCTTGTGGATTCATTATTCGAACACCCTGGGCAAAGACTTTCTGGCGAAAGGTTGTTGTTGGTTTTGATGATGTCGTACGTCATCGTACAACTATAAAAAGATTCGTCAACTGCAATTCGTCGACGTTGATCCACGAGTGGGTGTTCTGCATCTGCGCTTGACGTAGGAAAGTATTCCTCTATGCTTGCGATAACTGTATATACATACAGTTATTAAGGAAGATTCCTACGACATAGCAAGGAGCTAACATGTCAGGTCTTGAACTCGCAGCACCCGTAAAAAACCCTCCTGTCCTGCGCTTCGAAGGCGGCGAACACACTGCCATCGGCGACGATACCCTGTTGCGTTTCGCCAAGGACGCTGCGGCCATCCCAGCCCGACAAGTGCAGTTGCACCTGCCCAACGGGCTGGCACTGACCTACGGCCAGATGATTGCGTTGGGCGGTGATTTCTATGGCATCCCGGGCCAGCCCATCAGCGATGGCGCCTCCCCTGCCGAACGCGTGCAACGCTTCACGGCCGCGTTCAACTCGCTGGCGGTGTTGCCGGCCTCGCGAGAGGAAGCAGGCAAGATCCTCGCGGTGATGCAAAAGGAGATCAATGCGGTCAACCAGGCGATCAGGGACGGCAAGCAAGCCCATGAAGCCTACGACGCACTCGGTGATACGTTGTCCGAAGAGTGGAACCGCATCACCGGCGGCGGCAGCGTGGTTTCGGCCCTGGTGCCATTGGGGCGTTATTTGAAGTTGGCGGCCGACAATGCCGACCACTTCGGCGAGTGGGCGTTGTCGGCGTATCTGGCAGGGCACACGGCGGCCTTGCAGCAGGCGGTGGTGGCGCATCAGACCGGCACCGACCAGGCACTGGAACTGGCCTACGCCATGAACAGTTTTGCCGATCACTTTTTGACCGACCTGTTTTCCGCCGGGCACTTGCGCGTTCCACGCAAACAGCTGGCCGCCGTGGTCACGCCGGGTGAGCTGGGTTCGCTGATCAGCCGCTTTATGCACGACGAAGACAGCAAGTTCGGGCTCAAGGTGCGCAATGCGCTGGGGGATCAATGGCACGCGTATGGGGACAAACGCTACTTCGACGCCATCGATGCGGACAATCGGACGCAAGTCAAACGTGCGGTGCAGGCCTCAGCCGATGAAGTCTTCGAAACGTTTATCAGCGGCGTGGCGCCCTCCCCGGCCAATTTCAAGGCGCCGTTGTATGTGCCCGACTTGAACGCCGTACAGAACCCGGCGAACAACTTTTCGCCACTGTTCAAGATGGAGGGTAACAAGGTGCTGCGCCGCAAGGACGTGAATGACCTGAACGACAAGCACTGGACGGATGATTGGTGGGGGTGGAGTACGTATCTGTTGCTCAAGGACTACAAGCCCAACCAACCGGCCAGTTAAGTAAACACGCCATCCGAGACACTGGAGATCAAAATGTGGGAGCGGGCTTGCTCGCGAAGGCGGTGTGTCAGTCTGCACATGCATTAACTTAAAGGACGCATTCGCGAGCAAGCCCGCCCCCACACTTGGATTGCTTTACACCCGGCACAACTCGGTTGCCTGCTTTAACCGCGCTGCGCTTCTGCCTCTTCGTGGGCATGGCGCAGTCGCTCACGGCTGTTGGTCAGGTGCAAGCGCATCGCCGCACGTGCCGCATCCGAATCCTTACGGGCAATCGCCTCGTAGATCTCTTCGTGCTCACGACTCAGGCGCCCCATGTAGTGCTGCTGGTCATCATGGGCCAGGCGTGCCGAATTCAGCCGCGTGCGCGGAATAATGCTGGTGCCCAGATGGGTCATGATGTCGGTGAAGTAGCGGTTGCCGGTGGACAGGGCAATTTCCAGGTGGAAAGCGAAGTCGGAGGCCACCGCGTCGCCGGCGTGGGCCGCGCTTTCATTCAGGGCATCGAGGGCTGCGCGCATGGTCGCCAGTTGCGCGTCGGTGCGGCGCAGGGCGGCCAGGCCGGCAGACTCGACTTCCAGGCTGATCCGCAGCTCGAGGATCGCCAGCACATCACGCAGGGTCACGACGGTGGCCGGGTCGATACGGAAACCGCTAGGGCTTGGGGTATCCAGCACAAAGGTGCCGATCCCGTGGCGGGTTTCGACTTGTCCGGCGGCCTGCAAGCGCGAGATCGCTTCACGTACCACGGTGCGACTGACGCCATGGGCTTCCATGATCGCCGACTCGGTGGGCAGCTTGTCGCCACGCTTGAGTTCGCCGTCGCGGATCTGCTCGGACAACACCGTGACCAATTCCTGGGCAAGGCTGCGGCGCTTGCGGGGGAGACGCGGGGCGGTGTTGGCGTTTTCCATGATGAATCATCTTTCTCGGTGAGCTTGAGGGAGCATCATAGCCCATGGCGGTTGTACGATCACCGTCCAGGCACGACTTTCATCTATATCCCGAGCGCAAAAAAAATGCCCCGGCACAAGCCGAGGCATCTTTCATGGCTGGCCCGAAGGCGGCAGCCGTTTACTTCACCACTTTCAAACTCGGCCGGCCGCTTGGGCGCGGTGGCTCGGTATCCGGTGGCAGATCATCGCCGTCTTCGCTGTCGATCGATTCGTCATCCTCGAAAGGCGACTCCAGATCAAACACCATGCCTTGGCCATTTTCCCGGGCATAGATGCCGAGGATGGCGCCAATCGGCACGAACAGCGTATGCGGCACACCGCCGAAACGCCCTTCGAAGCTCACCGCCTCGTTGTCCATGTGCAGGTGGCGCACGGCACTGGGCGATACGTTCAACACAATCTGTCCGTCACTGGCAAAACCCTGCGGAACCTGAACCGCAGGAAATTCGGAATTGACCAGCATGTGCGGGGTGCAATCGTTGTCCACAATCCACTCATAGAGCGCGCGGACCAAGTAGGGTCGACTGGAGTTCATCAGCGGCTCCTTAAGCCTTAGCGCATATCGCGTTCGACACCAGACAGACTCGCCTGGAAAGCCTCACGCGCAAACTGGCGCTCCATATAATCAAGCAGCGGCTTGGCCGGCCGCGGCAGTTCAATACCAAGAATCGGCAAACGCCAGAGTATCGGTAATAGGCAGCAATCGACCAAACTTTGTTCCTCACTGAGGAAAAAAGGTTTATCGGCGAACAACGGCGAAACGCCGGTCAGGCTTTCGCGCAATTCCTTACGCGCTTGCGTGCGAACAGCTTCTTTTGTGCGCGAATCCAGAATCACGTCCACCAGCCCGCACCAGTCACGCTGGATCCGATGGATCAGCAGGCGGCTGTTGGCACGTGCCACCGGGTACACCGGCAGTAAAGGCGGATGCGGGTAACGCTCATCCAGGTATTCCATCACTACGGTCGACTCCCACAACGCCAGGTCACGATCGACCAGGGTGGGCAAGCTGCCGTACGGGTTCACTTCGATCAGTTTCGGCGGATGACGGCCCGCCTCCACACTGATGATCTCGGCGCTGACACCCTTCTCGGCGAGCACGATACGCACTCGGTGGGAATAGTGGTCGGCGGGGTCGGAGTAACAGGCCAACCGATTGGTCACGCCCATGGCGGTCCTCCTCGCTTGTTGAAATTATCGAAAGCTCAAAAACGAGCGCGCCCAGAGAGCATCTCTGTAACAACCTGTTGAACCGGGTCGCTACGTATTCAGAGATGCCGCTGGGCGCGCAAGATTAACAGCAATTGCTTACGGTTGGATCAATGCACATCCTTCCAGTATTCGCGTTTGAGCAGATAGGCGAATACGAAGAAGAAGGCCAGGTACAGCAACACATACGTACCGATGCGCTGGTGCTGCAGTTTGACCGGGTTGGCCGAGTAGGCCAGGAAGGTCACGAGGTTTTTTACTTTCTCGTCGAACTGCTCTTCATTCAGCGCTCCGGTCTTGGGCACGATGGTCAGTTGATCGCACGCTTCGTGAGTCAAAGGCGTGCCAGTCAACGGGTCATATTGCTTCTTACCGTTTTCAACGACCTGAACCTGCTTGCATCCTACCACTTGGCGACCCTGCAGGCCGACCAGAACGTTCGGCATGCCGACGTTCGGGAAGACTTTGTTGTTCACGCCGTATGGGCGCGACGGGTCTTCATAGAACGACTTGAGGTAGCCGTAGAGCCAATCGGTGCCACGTACACGGGCGACCAGGGTCAGGTCGGGCGGTGCCGCACCGAACCAGGTCTTGGCGTCAGCCGGCTGCATGCCGATGCTCATGTGGTCGCCGATCTTGGCGCCGCTGAACACCGCGTGACTGAGCATCACGTCATGGGGGATACCCAAGTCATCGGCGACACGCTCGTAACGCTGGAACTTGGCGCTGTGGCAGCCCATGCAGTAGTTGGTAAAGGTGCGCAGACCATCCTGCATGGCGGCCTTGTCGGACACGTCGATGTCGACCTTTTCCAGCTCAGGGCCACCGTGCTCGGCAGCGAAGGACAGCAGCGGCAGGGCCGCAAGCATCAATGCAACGAATAATTTTTTCATCAGCCAGTCACCCTTTCCGGAACCGGTTTGGTCTTCTCTAGCCGGGTATAGAACGGCATCAGAATGAAGTAGGCGAAATACAGGAAGGTGCAGACCTGCGACAGCAACGTACGCTCAGGGGTTGGCGCCAACACGCCGAGGACACCCAGGATCACGAAGGCAATGCAGAACACCCACAGCCAGATTTTGCTCAGCCAACCCTTGTAGCGCATGGACTTGACCGGGCTGCGGTCGAGCCAAGGCAATACGAACAGCACCGCGATGGCCGCTCCCATGGCGATCACGCCCATGAGTTTGTCGGGGATCGCACGCAAAATTGCGTAGAACGGCGTGAAGTACCAGACCGGGGCAATGTGCTCAGGGGTCTTGAAGGCGTTGGCCTGTTCGAAGTTAGGCTTCTCGAGGAAATAGCCGCCCATCTCCGGGAAGAAGAACACGATCGAGCAGAACACGAACAAGAACACCACTACGCCGACAATGTCTTTCACGGTGTAGTAAGGGTGGAACGGAATGCCATCCAGCGGGATGCCGTTCTCGTCCTTGTGCTTCTTGATGTCCACACCGTCCGGGTTGTTCGAACCCACTTCGTGCAGTGCCAGGATGTGCAACACCACCAGGCCCAGGATCACGATCGGCAAGGCCACCACGTGCAAGGCGAAGAAGCGGTTCAGGGTGATCCCCGAGATCAGGTAGTCACCACGGATCCACTGGGTCAGGTCGTTGCCGATCACCGGGATCGCACCAAACAACGAGATGATCACCTGGGCGCCCCAGTACGACATCTGGCCCCAAGGCAGCAGGTAGCCCATGAAGGCTTCCGCCATCAGCGCCAGGTAGATCAGCATGCCGAACACCCATACCAGTTCGCGAGGCTTCTGGTACGAGCCGTAGAGCAAGCCGCGGAACATGTGCAGGTAGACGACGATAAAGAACGCCGACGCGCCAGTGGAGTGCAGCAGGCGCAGGATCGAGCCGTACTCGACGTCACGCATGATGTATTCGACGGAGGCGAACGCTTCTTCAGCCGACGGCGTGTAGCTCATCGTCAGCCAGACCCCGGTGACGATCTGGTTGACCAACACCAGCAGCGCCAGGGAACCGAAGAAGTAGAAGAAGTTGAAGTTCTTTGGTGCGTAATATTTGCTGAGATGGTCTTCCCACATTTTAGTGGCGGGGAAGCGCGCATCCACCCAATCCATGAACTTGCTCATCACGCGTTCTCCTTATCGAGGCCAATGACAATGAGGTCGTCAGTTTCGTAAGTATGCGGAGGCACGGGCAGGTTCAAAGGCGCGGGCTGAGACTTGTAGACGCGACCGGCGAGGTCGTAGTGCGAGCCGTGGCAGGGGCAGAAATAACCGCCAACCCAGTCTTTGCCCAGGTCGACCGGGGCGACTTCCGGGCGGAACGTCGGCGAGCATCCAAGGTGAGTACAAAGACCGACCAACAGCAGAATCTCTGGCTTGATCGAACGCGCTTCGTTTTTGGCGTAGGCGGGTTGGTCGGACTTCTCGGATTTCGGGTCAGACAACTGGCCTTCGATCTTCTTGAGATTGCCCAGGATTTCCTCAGTACGACGAACAATGAAGACCGGCTGGCCGCGCCACTCAGCAATCATCTGCTGACCTGGTTCGATCTTGCTGATATTCACCTTCACCGGTGCACCTGCGGCTTTCGCCTTGGCACTGGGAAACCATGACCCCACGAACGGGACCGCAGCCCCCACCGCTCCTGCAGCACCCACCACGGATGTGGCTGCTACCAAGAAGCGACGCCGGCCTGCATTCACGCCGTCATTGCTCATTCAGTCCTCTCCCATCAGCTTTTTGGCCTGTTAAATCAGGCGTCTACTAAGTGTTGAATCTTTGCTTATAAAAATTTTGCCGAATGGTAATGAAAAGCCCCACGTATGACAAGGGAATTGCCCGGGGCTCAGCCTCCAGGCCCTGTAGTATAGGGGGTCTACGGATGTGGCAAGTTGTCACGCACAAATTTGTGCATAAATCGCAGGCAATAAAAAACGCCCAGCTCCGTAAGGAGGCTGGGCGCTTTTGTGGAACGTAAAGCGAATTAACGCTTCGAGTACTGCGGACGCTTACGCGCTTTACGCAGACCGACTTTCTTACGTTCAACTTCACGAGCATCGCGAGTCACGAAGCCAGCTTTGCGCAGAGCGCCACGCAAGGTTTCGTCGTACTGCATCAGAGCGCGAGTGATACCGTGGCGGATTGCGCCAGCTTGACCACTTACACCGCCACCGATAACGGTGACGTAGATGTCGAACTTTTCAACGGTCTCGGTCAGTTCCAGCGGCTGACGAACTACCATGCGGGCAGTTTCGCGGCCGAAGAAGTTGTCCAGGGAGCGGTTGTTGATCGAGATGTTACCAGTGCCCGGACGCAGGAAAACGCGTGCGGTTGCGGTTTTGCGACGGCCAGTGCCGTAATTTTGAGTCGCCGACATAATGAACTATTCCGTTAAAACTTCAGTTCTTGGGGCTGCTGAGCAGCATGAGGGTGTACAGCGCCCGCATAGACTTTCAGCTTGCGAAACATATCGCGACCCAGTGGGCCCTTAGGCAGCATACCTTTGACCGCGATTTCGATCGGGGCTTCAGGCTTCTTGGAGATCAGGCCTTCGAAGTTCGAAGACTTGATGCCACCTGGGAAACCGGAGTGACGGTAGTACATTTTGTCTTGAGCTTTGTTGCCGGTAACACGTACCTGCTCAGCGTTGATGATCACGATGTAGTCACCGGTATCAACGTGAGGGGTGTATTCAGGCTTGTGCTTGCCACGCAGACGGCTAGCGACTTCAGTGGCCAGACGACCCAGAGTCTGACCAGCGGCGTCGACGACAAACCAGTCGCGCTGAACTGTTTCCGGTTTTGCAGTATAAGTAGACATTCTTTAATAGCCTCAGGGGCCGCCCTGTAAATTAGACGGCGGATCTTACTGAATAGTGCGTACTTTGACAAGTCAAAGGCAGCCGGATACAGACGCTATCGGGGGCTCGGGTCGGCGCGTCCGTTCAACGGCAAGATTCTTCGGCAGGCGGCGCATCACTTCCACTGCAGAAAGAGGTGGGCAATTATGCAGATTGCGAAAAAAAATTCAACCTGCTTTTATGATTGTTTTCCCTGAAGGAGTACCCGATGGATTATCGACAGCTGGGCCGTACGGATCTGAACGTGAGCGCGATAGCCTTGGGCACCATGACCTGGGGCGAGCAGAACAGCGAAGCAGAGGCCTTCGCCCAGATCGAACGGGCCAAGGCCGCGGGGATCAACTTCCTCGACACAGCGGAAATGTACCCGGTGCCGCCCAAGGCCGACACCTATGCCACCACCGAGCGCTACATCGGTAATTACTTCAAAAGCCGTGGCGATCGTGCCGACTGGATCCTCGCCAGCAAGATCGCCGGCCCCGGCAACACCATCGACTACATCCGCGACGGCCACCTGCGCCACAACCGCAAGCACATCGCCGCCGCCCTGGACGCCAGCCTCAAGCGCTTGCAGACCGACTGGATCGACCTCTACCAACTGCACTGGCCGGAACGCAGCACCAACTTCTTCGGCCAACTGAGCTACAAGCACAAGGACGAAGACGACCTCACCCCGCTGGAGGAAACCCTCGAAGCGCTGGACGAACAGGTCAAGGCCGGCAAGATCCGCCACATCGGCCTGTCCAACGAAACCCCGTGGGGCACCATGAAATTCCTCGCCCTGGCCGAAGCCCGTGGCTGGAGCCGCGCGGTATCGATCCAGAACCCCTACAACCTGCTCAACCGCAGCTTTGAAGTGGGCCTGGCGGAAGTCGCGATTCGCGAGCAATGCGGCCTGCTGGCCTACTCGCCCCTGGCGTTCGGCATGCTCAGTGGCAAATACGAAAATGGCGCACGCCCGGCCAAGGCGCGGCTGACCGAATACAGCCGCTTCAGCCGCTACTTCAACCCGCAGTCGGAAGCGGCGTGCAGCCGTTATGTAGCGCTGGCCCGAGAACATGGTCTGGACCCGGCGCAGATGGCGTTGGCATTTGTGACCCAGCAGCCGTTTGTGACCAGCAACATCATTGGCGCCACGTCGCTTCAGCAACTGGATAGCAACATTGCCAGTGCCGATCTGAAACTGTCCAAAGAGGTGTTGGAGGGGATTGAGGCGATTCAGAAGGATCATCCGAACCCTGCGCCTTGATTGATCTGTAGACCGCCATCACAGGCAAGCTCCTACATTTTGACGGGTGAACACCGTCAAATGTGGGAGCTGGCTTGCCTGCGATGAGGCCCTCAAACACACCGCATCACTCAAAGCGCCCGCGCAATGATCTCCTTCATGATCTCATTGGTCCCCGCATAAATCCGCTGCACCCGCGCATCCGCCCAGGCCCGCGCAATCGGGTATTCCCACATAAAGCCGTAGCCACCGTGCAACTGCACGCACTCATCGAGCACCTTGCATTGCAGGTCCGTGGCCCAATACTTGGCCATTGCGGCAGTCGGCACGTCCAGCTTGCCCTCCAGATGCAACGCTATGCACTTGTCGACAAACACGCGGCCGATCTGAATCTCGGTGGCCATTTCCGCCAGCTTGAAGCGAGTGTTCTGAAAATCCGCAATCGCCTTGCCAAACGCCTTGCGCTCGCGGGTGTATTCCAGGGTCCATTGCAGTGCCGCCTCGGCCGATGACACGGCGCCGATTGCCACCGTCAAACGCTCCTGAGGCAACTCCTGCATCAGATACGCGAACCCCGCACCGGCCTGGCCCAGCAGGTTCTCCTTGGGCACGCGCACGTCCTGGAAGAACAGCTCCGAGGTGTCCTGGGCCTTCATGCCGACCTTCTCCAGGCGCTTGCCCTTGGCGAAGCCCGGTGTGTCGGCCTCCACCAGAAACAGGCTGGTGCCCTTGGCGCCCGCCTTGGGATCGGTCTTGGCCACCACGATCACCAACTCAGCCAGATAGCCGTTGGTGATAAAGGTCTTCGAACCGTTGATCACATATTCATCGCCATCCAGCACGGCGGTGGTCTTGACCCCTTGCAGGTCGGAACCGGCACCTGGCTCGGTCATGGCAATCGCCGTGACCATCTCACCGGAGATCAGTTTGGGCAGGTATTTGTGCTTCAACGCCTCGCTGCCGTAATGCAGGATGTACGGCGCGACAATGTCCGAATGCAGGGAAAAACCGATCCCGGTCAGCCCCAGCCGGGCAACCTCCTCGATCACCACCGCGCTGTACAGAAAGTCCGCACCCAACCCGCCGTATGCCTCCGGCAGGTGGGAACACAACATCCCCGCCTCCCCCGCCTTGCTCCACAAGGCTCGGTCGATATAGCCCTGCTTCTCCCATTGCCCATGGAACGGCACCGCGTCTTTTTCGAGGAAGGTGCGCACGCTCTCGCGAAAGAGTTCGTGCTCCGGGCTGTACAAGGTTCTGGGAATCATGGGTCACCTGCGAGGATTGTCGGACAAAGACGAGCCCACAGAGACTATGCCGCGAAGGCAGCACGGGACACTGGACACATGCGACAAAAAATAAGACGATCCAGCCGTCTGGTGACCACTTTCCCCTATAAGAATAAATGAAATTATGTCTAACCAAATCTCCACGCCCTTGCGGCGCGTCAGCATTTTGGCCATTGATCGGGTATTCGCTTCAACCCTCATGCAAGCCAAGGATTTCTTCCACCTCGCCAGCCTGCGTTACGGCAAGCAACAAGGTCTGGGCCTGATCCCGGCGTTCGAAACGCGCCTGGTCAGCCCCGACGGGCAGTCGGTACGCAGCTTCAGTGATGTGATCATGCCGGTGGATGGCGGCCTGGAAGACGCCGACATCATCGTGCTCCCGGCCTTCTGGGACGACTTCGACGCCCTCTGCAGCCGCTACCCGCAAGTGCTGCCGTGGCTGCGCGCGCAACACGCACGCGGCGCCGTGCTCTGCGGCGAAGCCACCGGGGTGTTCTGGCTGGCCGAAGCCGGCTTGCTCGATGGCAAGGAGGCGACCACCTATTGGCGCTTTTTCAACGCCTTCAGCGAACGCTTCCCAAGGGTACAACTCAACCAGGACAAGCACCTCACCGACGCCGACAACCTGTACTGCGCCGGCGGCACCACCTCGGCGTGCGACCTCTACATCTACCTGATCGAACGCTTCTGCGGCGCCAACATCGCCCAGGCCGTAGCCCGCGACATTCTCTACGAAGTGCAACGCAACTATTCGCCGGGACGTATCGGTTTCGGTGGGCAGAAGCTGCACCAGGACGTGATCATCCTGCAGATCCAGCACTGGCTCGAAGAGCACTTCGCCGACAAGTTCCGCTTCGAAGACGTCGCCCGGGAACACGGCATGAGCATCCGCAACTTCATGCGCCGCTTCCAGACGGCGACGGGCGACAAGCCATTGCACTATCTGCAACGCCTGCGCATCGAGACGGCCAAGGGACTGCTGTCAGGCAGTCGCAAGAGCATCAAGACCATCAGTTATGAGGTGGGTTACGACGATGCGAGCTTCTTTGCGCGGTTGTTCAGGCAGCACACGGAACTGTCGCCGAACCAATACCGCCAGCAGTTCCAGCAGGCGGCATAGGCAAGGCTGAACGCGGTAAAAAATGTGGGAGCGGGCTTGCTCGCGAATGCGGTGGGTCAGTCAACATCATCCGTGACTGACAGTCCGCATTCGCGAGCAAGCCCGCTCCCACATTTGATCTATAGCGTTCTCAGGGCTTATGGCCGCGCGCGAGGAACTCGTGGGATTGCATTTCCAGCAAGCGACTCAGGGTCCGCTGGAATTCAAAGGTCAATCGACCGCCGGTGTACAGATCCTTCAACTCGACTTCCGCCGAGATGATCAGCTTCACGTTACGGTCGTAGAACTCATCGACCATGTTGATAAACCGCCGCGCGATGTCGTCGGTGGTCACGCTCATCTGCTCCACACCGCTCAAGATCACCGCATGGAAAATCTTGCCCAGCTCGATGTAGTCGTTCTGGCTGCGCGGGCCGTCGCACAGGGCGCGGAAGTCGAACCACGCCACGTCATCGCAAGTACGCAACGCGATGATTTCGCGGTTTTCGATGATCAACTTGTCGTTTTCCACCGCCTGGGTGCATTCCGGCGTCAGGGCGCGAAAGCTCTTTTTCAGGCTTTCGTGCGCCGCTTCGTTGAGCGGGAAGTGGAACAGTTCCGCTTGCTCAAGGTGACGCAGGCGGTAGTCGACGCCACTGTCGACGTTGACGATTTCGGTGTTCTGCTTGATCAGCGCGATGGCCGGCAGGAAGCGCGCGCGTTGCAGGCCGTCCTTGTACAGGCCGTCGGGCACGATGTTCGAGGTGGCGACCAGGGTCACGCCGTTCTTGAACAACTCTTCCATCAGGGTGCCAAGGATCATGGCATCGGTGATGTCGGAGACGAAGAACTCATCGAAGCAGATCACCCGCGCTTCGTCGGAGAAGCGCTTGGCAATGATGGTCAGCGGGTTTTTCTCGCCCGGCAGGGTCTTCATTTCTTCGTGCACGCGCTTCATGAAGCGGTGGAAGTGCGTCCGGACCTTTTCCTTGAACGGCAGCGCTTCGAAGAAGGTGTCCACCAGATAGGTCTTGCCGCGGCCGACGCCGCCCCAGAAATACAGGCCTTTGACTGGCGTGCGGTCTTTCTTGCCGAACAGCTTGCCGAGCATCCCTGGCTTGCTTTGCGAGGCCGCGACGAGATCGTCGTACAGGCGCTGCAAATGACGCACCGCCGTTTCCTGGGCTGCGTCATGGAAGAATTCAGGGCGTTTCAGATCAGCTTGGTATCGTTCTAGGGGCGTCATAATTTCGTTAGCAAGGCAACAAAAACGGGCCGTCACTGTAACGACGGCCCTGATTAATGGCAATCAACCCTTGGTCGGGTCAATCCTCGATGGGGGTCAACGCAACGCGCAAGGCGGCGATGGCGGCGTCACGGGAGGCGTCGTCAGCGAACTGCGCGCTGTCGGCCACGACCGCGCCGTCCAGCCATACGCTGAAGCCCAGGGCTTCGGTGCGTACGTCCAGTGCGTCGCCGTTTTGCAGCGCCTTGGTGACGGCGCCAGCGGCTTTACCGTCGGCAAAGTTGCGCGACAGCAACAATTGTTCGCCATCGGCGGCCAGCAGGCGGAAGCGGAAGCTGCCGTCATCCTCGCGGAAGCTCACGAAACGCGCCGCTTTCGCCGCTTTCTTCTTGGTCGCGACCGGTGCCGCGGCCTGCTCGACGAACGAACGCAGGCCCACTGCCTCACGCAACTCGGCGAGGAACGGTGCCGCCACGGCGCGGGCTTTCTTGGCGCCGACCAACAACAGGTCTTCCATGTCCGACGGGCGCGACATCAGTTGGTGATAACGCTCGCGGGCTTCGCCCAGTTGACCGTCCAGCAGTTGGAACAGACGGGCCTTGGCCTCGCCCCAACCCAGACCTTGCAGCAGCTCAGCGCGGAATTCTTCTTCCTGGGGCTTGCTGGCAAACGCCTGGTACAGGGTGAACAGGTGGGAGTTGTCCGGGTCCTTGGCTTCGCCCGGCGCACGGGAGTCCGTGACGATCCGCGAGATCGCGTCCTTCATGTCCTTGGCGCTGGTGAACAACGGGATGGTGTTGTCGTAGCTCTTGGACATCTTGCGGCCATCCAGGCCCGGCAAGGTGGCGACGCTTTCTTCGATCAGCGCCTCGGGCATGGTGAAGAACTCCTTGCCCTTGCCGAACAGGTGGTTGAAGCGCTGGCCGATGTCACGGGCCATTTCCACGTGCTGGATCTGGTCGCGGCCGACCGGCACCTTGTGCGCGTTGAACATCAGGATGTCCGCCGCCATCAGCACCGGGTAGCTGTACAGGCCCATGGTGATGCCCGCATCCGGGTCTTCGCCGGCTTCCACGTTCTTGTCCACCGAGGCCTTGTACGCGTGGGCGCGGTTGAGCAGGCCCTTGGCGGCAACGCAGGTGAGCAGCCAGGTCAGCTCGGGGATTTCCGGGATGTCGGACTGGCGGTAGAAGGTCACCCGGTTCACATCCAGGCCACCGGCCAGCCAGGTCGCGGCGATTTCCATGCGCGAGCGCTGGATGCGCTGCGGGTCATCGCATTTGATCAGGGCGTGGTAGTCGGCCAGGAAGTAGAAGGAGTCGGCATTGGCATCCTGGCTGGCGAGGATCGCCGGGCGGATCGCACCGGCGTAGTTGCCCAGGTGCGGCGTGCCGGTGGTGGTGATGCCGGTGAGGATACGGGTACGAGTCGTCATGGGTAATCGCTTATCAGACTGCTATCAATTCGAGAGGCGCGGCAGCACCAGATCCTTGAGATCGGTGAGCTTGCCATGAAAAAAGTGCCCGCATTCTGCCACTTTCAGCAGCTCATGGGGGCGATTCAAGGCGGCGGACCAGTCGTAGACAGTCTGCGGATCGACCACTTCGTCGGTTTCCGGCTGGATCAGGGTCAGTGGGCAGCCCTGTGGCAACACATCGGTATCACGCAGGCGCATCACTGCCGCGGCGACCATGAACAGGTGCGCGAGTTTTTCGCCCTTGGCTTCCAGACGCCCGCCAAGGCTGGCGGCGACATAACCGCCAAAGGAAAAACCGAGCAGGGTCAGCGGCAAACCGGGGTGCTTTTCCCGCAGCCAGGTGGCGGCCGCTTCGGCATCGTCCACTTCGCCAGTGCTCATGTCGTGACTGCCGGCGCTCGCGCCGACGCCACGATAGTTGAAACGCAAAGTGATCAAACCGGCATCGCGGGCGGTGCGTTGCAGGGTCGATACGACTTTATTGAGCATGGTCCCGCCCTGCACCGGGTTAGGATGGCAGATCAGCGCCAGGCCACGTGGCTCGGGGTGATCCAGGTACAAGGCTTCCAATTGGCCTACCGGGCCATCGATCAAAACAGGGGTTTCACGCATGAGCAAGAGATGAACTCCGTGACCTCTCAAAGGGTCGACTCGTCTAGCTAAAAGTCTGTGCATGGCATCATTGCGAGGTTAATCGCGGTATACAGCGCAGGTTTGAGCCGTTAACGTAAAGCAAAGCCGTTTATAGAGGAAGGACTCGTGGAACACTCGCTCTTAGTTTGGTTGTTGCCGACTCTTGCCCTGGTTGCCGGTGTCGCCATTGGATTCCTGGTCGCTCGCCTGCTGCCGAATGCCGCGCCTAACCGCACGCAGCGTCAGCTGGATGACATTCAGGAACGTTTTGACAGTTATCAGAACGAGGTGGTTACCCACTTCAACAGCACCGCAAATCTGGTCAAGAAACTCACCCAGAGCTATCAGGAAGTACAGGATCACCTCGCGGACGGCGCCAACCGCCTCGCCCTCGACGACATCACCCGCCAGCGTCTGCTGGCCGCGCTGCATTCCGATGCCCAAACCCCACGGGAGCGCCTGACCCCGCCACGGGAAAACCAGGAGCCACCACGGGACTACGCGCCAAAAACGCCGAACGCCCCAGGCATGCTGGATGAGCATTACGGCTTGAAGAAGTAAGTTTTCTTCAAGCACTAAAAAGCCCGGCTGATCGATGATCAGCCGGGCTTTTTGTTGGCTTCATTTTACAGAACAGTGGAGATCCAATGTGGGACCGGGTGCAGCCTCAAGCCGGTTGTTGTTCCTGCAACAACCCACCCTCAATCCGCACATGCCGCCCATGGAAGCGCTTGAGGCTGCTGCGATGGCCCACGCTGACGATGCTCAACCCCGGCAATTCATCGATCAACGCCTGGTACAGCGTCGCCTCATCCTCTTCATCCATGGCCGAGGTCGCTTCGTCCATGTACAGCCACTGCGGCGCAAACAACAGCGCGCGGGCAAACGCCAAACGCTGCTGCTCACCCGGCGAAAGCATGCGCTGCCAGTGGTTGGCTTCGTCCAGGCGCGCCACCAGATGGGGCAAGCGGCAGGTCTGCAGCACCTGTGCATAACGTTGCGCCGGGTAGGCGCTGTCGTCCTGTGGATAACTCAGTACGGCTTTCAAGGTGCCAATCGGCAGATAAGGCTTTTGCGGCAGGAACAGATAACGCGCCGCCGGCAGGCGAATGCTGCCGTGCCCCGCCGGCCACAAATGCCCCATCGCACGCAGCAAGGTACTTTTGCCGCTGCCGGAACGCCCGCTGAGCATCACACGCTGGCCGGGCTCGACACTCATGTCGGCATCGCTCAGCAGGTGGCGGCCATCGGCCAGGTCCATCCGCAGCCCTTGCACCACCAGGCGCTCGCCTTCCGAACGCACATCGATCGCCGGCGGGCGCTGCTCGTTGTCACTCATGGCCTGTTGAAAGCTCAGCAGACGATCACTGGTGGCACGCCACGACGCCAGGTCCGAGTACGCGTTGATAAACCAGCTGAAGTTCTCTTGCACGTTGCCGAACGCCGAGTTGATTTGCATCAGCTCGCCCAACTCGATCTTGCCGGCGAAGTAACGCGGCGCGGCGACGATAAACGGGAAGATGATCGCGATCTGGCTGTAGCCGGCAGTGAAAAACGTCAGGCGCTTGGAAACTTTCATGATGTCCCAGAAGTTGTGCCAGACCTTGCTGAAACGTGCGCTCAAGCGCTGTTTTTCATTCGGTTCGCCGTTATACAGCGCGATGCTCTCAGCGTTCTCACGCACCCGCACCATGGAGAAACGCAAGTCCGCTTCAAAGCGTTGTTGTTGGTTGTTCAAGCCGATCAAGCGACGGCCGATCAGGTGGGTCAGCCAACTGCCCACGGCGGCGTACAGCAACGCGCACCAGAACATGTAGCCGGGGATGGTGATGCCAAACACGTCGATACTGCCCGACACGCCCCACAGGATGATCGAGAACGACACCAGGCTGACCACATTGCGCAACAACCCCAGGCCCAGGCTCAAGGAACTGGAGGTGAAGTTGTTGAGGTCTTCGGAAATCCGCTGGTCCGGGTTATCGGTGTAACCGCCCTGCTCCAGCTGGTAATAGTTTTTGTCGGCGAGCCAGCGGGCGAAGTGTTTTTCGGTAAGCCAGGCCCGCCAGCGGATGGTCAGCATCTGGGTCAGGTACAGGCGGTACACCGCCCCCAGAATCGCCACGGCGGCAATCGCGCAGAAATAGCCGATCAACTGCCAGAACGCGGCGGTGTCCTTGTGTTCAAGGGCGTTGTAGAAATCCTTGTACCAGTGGTTGATCCACACCGAAATCGCCACGCTGAACAGCGACAAGCCAATCACCGCCGCCAGCAGCAGCCACGCCTTGCCCTTCTCTTCACTGCGCCAATACGGCGTGATCATCGCCCAGGTTCGGCGCAGGAATTGCCCACGCACCGCGTCATTGACCGCGCAATACTCAGCGTTCTGATTCATCGTTCAGGCTCTGTAAGGAAATGTAACAGACGTTTGAACCGATCATAGACGATCGGTTCAGGGCTCCGTGCGGCCTGAAGCGGGTTGTTCAGACTTCGTTCAGCGGCGTACCGGACGCTTTTGCAGTTTGCGCTGCAAGGTACGACGGTGCATGCCCAGGGCGCGGGCAGTGGCGGAGATGTTGCCTTCGTGCTCGGTCAACACCCGCTGGATGTGTTCCCACTGCAAGCGGTCCACCGACATCGGGTTTTCCGGCACCAGGGTGTCGAGGTCGGCATGCTCGGAAAGCAAGGCGGCCAGCACGTCGTCGGCGTCCGCCGGTTTGCACAGGTAGTTGCACGCGCCGCGCTTGATCGCCTCGACGGCGGTGGCAATGCTGGAGTAGCCGGTGAGGATCACCACGCGCATTTCCGGGTCGAGCTCCAGCAGCTTGGGCAACAGCACCAGGCCGGAATCGCCGTCCATTTTCAGGTCGAGCGCGGCGTAGTCCGGCAGGTCGGCCTGGGCGATGGTCAGGCCTTCTTCGGCGGAACCGGCGGTGCTCACGCGGAAACCGCGACGGCTCATGGCGCGTGCCATCACGCGGGTAAAGGTGGCGTCGTCATCTACCAGCAACAGGTGCGGCAGTTCTTCGCCTTCGACTTGGATCTCGTCACTCATCGATATCTCCTCGTGCGACACGGGGCAGGCGCAGCTCGGTGAGCGTGCCACCTTCCTCATGACTATAGAGCTTCACTGAGCCGCCCGCGCGGGTCACGCTGGCCTTGCTCAAAAACAGGCCGAGGCCGAAGCCTTTGCCCTTGGTGGTAAAGAACGGTTTGCCGATCTGCTCGGCAATGGCCAACGGCACGCCCGCGCCGTGGTCACGAATATTGATGGTCACGTGTTCCGCATCCCAGTCCAGCTGCACGCCCAGGCCTTCGGGGCAGGCGTCAGCGGCATTGTTCAACAGGTTGAGCAACGCCTGGGTCAGGTCGGGCGGCGGCGCCATGCGCGGGACGGTGCCTTGCCCAAGCAGGTGGAAGCGGTAACTGGCTTCGGGGCGCATCAGGTGCCAGCGGTTCAAGGCTTCGTCGAGCCACTGGGTCACGTCCTGCATCTCCACCGCCAGGCGGCGATTGGCTTCGGCGGCGCGCACCAGTTGCTGCAAGGTCTGCTTGCATTGCTTGACCTGCTCCTGCAACACCCCGAGGTCTTCCTGCAGGGCAGGGTCGTGGTGGTCTTGAATGATTTCCTTGAGCAGTACGCTCATGGTCGCCAGCGGCGTACCCAACTCATGCGCCGCACCGGCGGCCTGGGTGGCCACGGCCAGCAGTTGCTGATCGCGCAGGCCTTCTTCCCGCCGAATGGCGCGCAGCTGTTCCTGGCGGCGCAACTCTTCGGCCATGCGCGCAGCGAAAAAGGTGATGACCGCGGCGGACAGGGCAAAACTCAACCACATCCCGTAGATCTGCAGGTTTTCCCGGGCAATGGGAAAGGTCTGCAGCGGATAGAAGCGCGCCAGCAACAAGGTGTAGAGGGTCAGGGCGATACCCGACAGCACCACCGAATAGCGCCACGGCAACGTCACGGCGGCGATGGTCAACGGCACCAGATAATACGAAACGAACGGATTGGTGGAACCGCCGGAGAAATACAGCAACACACTGTGGATAAACAGGTCGCAGGCCAATTGCAGCGCATATTCCAACTCGGTCACCGGCCACGTGGTGCGCAGGCGGATCGCGGTAAACACGCACAGCACGGTGGAAAAACCCAGGGTCACACCCAGTTGCAGCCACGGCAGTGGCAACAGGTCGAACCAATAGGCAAGCCCAACGGAGCCGGCCTGTGCGGCCAGGACCAGCGTGCGGATGAACGTCAGGCGCCAGAGGTTCTGGCGAGTGGCGGAAGTCAGTTTTACGGCGGCGAGCATGAGCTCTCCCGGTGAGCGCTGCAGGCGGATCGGCAGGAGTATAAACGATGCCGGCCGGCTGGCACGGCGCGTGTGGCTCTTTGCCGCAGGGCCGGCGAATGACCGTTCGTCGGCCCCACACAACTTGTAGCGAATGTGTAAACCCGAAGAACCCGATGCCACCGTCTACAGTCTTATCGAACACGACTATCCCAAGGAGCTCTCATGTCTCGTTTCACTCGCAGCGCAGCCGTCATCACCCTCAGCGTCGGCACCCTGGTCAGCGTGCCTGCATTGGCCGCCGACGCACTGAACTACAACCAGATTTCCCTGCGCGCCGAGGTCAGCCAGGAAGTTGCCCGCGACAAGATGATCGTGACCCTCTACACCGAATCCCAGAACAGCGACCCGGCCAAGCTCGCCGCTGAAATCACCACCACCATGAACAAGGCCCTGGGCCAGGCGCGCGAAGTCAAAGGCGTGACCCTGCGCCAGGGCAGTCGCAACAGCTACCCGATCTACGACAACAAGAACCAGAAGATCACCGGCTGGCGCGAGCGTGCCGAACTGCGCCTGGAAAGCGCGGACTTCCCGGCACTGTCCAAGCTCACCGGCGAACTGCTCAACACGCTGAAAATGGACAGCATGGATTTCGCCATCGCCGATGCCACGCGCAAGGCCAGCGAAGATTCATTGCTCAAGGACGCCGTCGCCGCCTTCAAGGCCCGTGCGCAACTGGCCACCGACGCGTTGGGCGGCAAGGGCTACAAGATCGTCAACCTGAACTTCAACACCAACGGCTATCCGCAACCCTACGCACGCGGTGGAATGATGATGAAAGCCGCCGCGATGGACTCGGCGCCGACACCGGACGTGGAGGCTGGCACCAGCCAAGTCAACATGAGTGCCGACGGGGTGATTGAAGTCTTGCAATAACTTCACGAACAGGCGGTAACAACGGCGCATTCCTCGCAGGTTTGCGCCTTTTTCTTGGGCGTCGTCATATGCCGCAGCATGTTCTCTGGAATCCCCGGCAGGATTTTCCCGACACAGAGAGTGCCGCAGCGACAGGGAGTGCTGCGTAGGCATATTGTCTACCTCACGAGAACCCAGCTCATGTCTATCTCTGCAATTTACACCGCGCCTCTCCAACAACATTCCACCCATTTACCCACGCCCTCTCCCGTAGCGCCGGTGCCACAGGCCAGCGTCGGTACAACGGCGTCGCCCCACGAGACCGCTCTGCTCAACGCCTACATTGCGGCGGTACAACGTAAAGTACTGCACAACGATGCCGGTCTGGTGAAGGTGCCGCCCCAGAGCACCCTGGGCCAATGGCTGGAGCTGTATCGGGCCCAAGTGGAACACCCGGTTGTGCAACGCTGGATGCACGATCAGAAGATCGATCCCTCTGCCCTGCTTTCAATCGACCCCTTCAAGGGCACGCTGACCGTCGGGGTCGACGCACAGAACAAAACCTTTTCGCTCTCGGACACCTCCGGCTGGGGCCAGGTTTCTGGCCCGTTGCTGGCCGCTGCAAAAGTAATCGCCCCCGAAAACAAAGGTGCCTTGCGCGTACGATTCGGTGATGGCTACACACAGGTCAGCGCCAAAGTGGTGGCGAACTTCCAGGGCATCGCGCTTCCTACAAACCGTTCCAAGGCCAGTGACCAAATCAAGCATCTGGAGCAGCAAAAAGCCTTCGACCCTATCCCGGCGGACGACCGTGTGCGCCCGGCCAGCAGCCGTTCAGCGGAAGCCCTGGAGGTGCACAAAAAAAATGCAGCCACGTTCTACAGCAGTGCTCCGCAAGCGCTGGAGTACAAGCATCTGGCAGTCGATGTTGCGACTAACCTGCCTGACACACGGGCAGAAGCAAAGAAGTGGGCAGAGGCACTCATTTTCAAGTTGACCGGCAAACATGTCGACGCGGACACCCTCTATTTCAATCGCTTCGACAACTACAACACGCCGATGTTCGGAGCCACCGCCTCAGGCACCGAGCATTTCAACGATGAGCCAAAATCGTCGTTGCGCCTGCCCGATGCACTGCTGAAAAACTTCTCCGAACATGACGCAATTCCAGGCGAACTGGATGCTCACGCCGGTATATACACCGTCGGATACGGCGCAGGTGCAACAGGCGGATACGGCGCCCGTAACGAATTCCCCTTGGCCCCATCCAAACTCATGCACGAGAGCTGGAAAACCGATTTCCAAGGCCAAATGGACAAGAAGATCGACAAGTTCTGGAGCACGCATACCGAAAGCTATGAGACCGCCATCAAAGGAGAGTTCACCTACCAGGCCCGCAAACAATTGAAGGAGGCCGAGGCCAGGCCCGCGGCAGAACAAGCGGTGCAGGCTCCCGAACATCGATTTACGCGCGACGACTACCGCTTGGTTATGGGCGCCGTGTCCAACCTGCCACTCGATGAAAACGCGCCGCTAAGCGTTGAGCAGCTCAAGGCCAAGGCTCCAGCCAACGGAGTTGTGAAGGCGTACGCCCTCAACATCCACGGGATTACGTCCAGCGATATTGTGCGATTCAGTGCGGACGACGGTAGTCGGCAAGTCATCTACATACCCGGAGCCGTGCCGGCGTTTCTGAGATTTGATTCTCTCGACCAGTTGAACAAGTGGATCACTAACCAAGCCGATGACCCTAAAAAACGCGAGGCCTTGGCCGCTCATTTTCCGTTGGCCTCTCGACAAGACCATGCGCATAAGCCAGGCGTGGGTGAGAGTATTCTTGAGGGGTTGATCCCAGGACTCGCTCTTGCGACTTCGGTGATTAAATCCAAAGGTCTGGACACCGTACTCAGCGAAATGGCAGACGGTAGCCTGAAGGGACCGGCCGTCAGTGCCAGCCACTCAAAGATCGAGGGCGATGTGTTTTCCACACTGACATCTGCCAGCAAGGTGCGTATGAGCAGCGATGCAGACATCGTGATCAAATCCAACAGCGAGGTGATCCGGGATACTTGGCTGAACGACATTACCGTGGCCGCAGGCTTACTGGCCAAGCTTGCCCCCATCGCGGCACCGGTAGCGGCTGCCGCAGTCATCACAGGCTTGGCTGAGGTGGCGCTGGGAGCAGAAAAGGCATCATCCGGTGACACCCAGGCTGAACGCAAAGACGGTGCGTCCAAGGCATTCGATGGTGTGCTGAACGTGTTGTTCTCGGCCGGCGCCAGCACCGTCCCCAAAGATCCTTTTGCTCTACCTCCCGAGAATGAAATAGCTGCGCAGGAGCCGATGCCTCGACCTGACGTCAATGCCGGTGAAGAGCCACAACCGGGGTCATCCAGCGGTAAGCCCGTTGTGCCCGCCCCTGAGGCGGGGCCTGCGGCCAGATCCAAATCGCTCATTCCCTTGGCTCAATACGCTGTTCCGGAAGGCGAAGCGCTGATAAAGAACGCCACCGCCGACGCGAAGGGGGTCTATCGAGTGAGCGACAGCGACGGGGTGCTGCATCAATACGTGCGCCTGACCGATGAAACAGGCACAAGTAAGGTATTTGAAATATCAGGTCGCTACAGGACGGGGAACTCATTCGCCAAAATCATTGATCCCAATAATGGCGCGGGTCTGATAGTGATAACACCCGGCCGCAATGGCGAGTGGGCGCGAGCTCCAGCCGATGGCGGTACATGGTGGAAACGTACACCTTCGCCAACACCAAGCCTGGAACCCAGGACACCGCCAAAACTATCGGATCAGTTCCTTGAAGTCGATGGCACAAAAATCAAGGGCTCCGAAAAACTGGACAATTACTTCAATCTTGATGGCAACGACTACGTTTACGGCATTGCTGTGGGCGATGACGGTGAAGTCATCCCGCAAATTTCCTGGACATCTGAAGAGAATCCCGCATTAGCCACTCCACCACCTACCGAATACAATTCGGCGTTCGGCACCAATGAATACACAGAACAGTTCCTTAAAGATTTAAACCGCAGCAAGCTCACCATACAAGCCCCCGGTGACATCAAACTGGAAATTGATATCGGTAAACAAATACGAGAGCTTGAATTGGAAAAGGGCAGACTCCTATCCACGGCCGAAATGGATGAACTCAAACAAAAAGCTATCGAATCGATTGAGAAGCTTATTCCTGACCCCGCGCTGAGAAGACGCATATCTGAACTTGCCAATCAATGGGCACTCGGCGCGGCCCCGGATGAATTCAGAACGTCTCGATTCAAAGGTGAGTTTTTTGGAAGCGGACGTGACCCGCATTTTTACGTCAACTATGATCCGGCAAACGATGCAACCACGGTCACGGCCAAGTCCGATTTTATAGTCACCAAACTAGATGAACAGAATGGTGAGCTCGAGCGCCTTAATGATCTGGATGTAAAAGCATCCAGAACACTCACCCTCCGTCGCAGCAATGAACTGGACAGTGACGGCTATGTCTTGGACCCCTCTTCGCCGACACGTATAGAGGTTAGACCTACGCAAGGCTGATGGCGCTCCTCCCTATCACGTCCTACTGAACGGCGGTAACCTCGGTGACCGCCGTTTTCGTTTGGGCAGCGAATCTATGCCTGCCATCTCAGGGGTCTCCATGGAAAGAATCACCTTCAAACCGCTCTTCCTCGTCGCGGGCCTGCTGGCCTTCATGCCAATGGCCCAGGCGGCCAGCACCCTGGTCTACTGCTCCGAAGCCAGCCCCGCCGGTTTCGACCCTAGCCAGTACACCAGCGGCACCGATTTCGATGCATCGGCCGAAACCGTGTTCAACCGCCTGACCCAGTTCAAGCGCGGCGGCACCGAAGTGGAACCCGGCCTGGCCACAAGCTGGGACGTGTCCAATGACGGCCTGACGTATACCTTCCACCTGCGGGATGGCGTCAAGTTCCACACCACGGATTTCTTCACCCCGACCCGCGATTTCAACGCCGATGATGTGCTGTTCACCTTCAACCGCCTGCTGGATGCCGACAGCCCGTTTCGCAAGGCCTACCCATCCGAGTCGCCGTATTTCACCGACATGGGCTTGAACACCACGATCAAGAGCGTCGAAAAACTCGACGAGCACAGCGTGCGCTTCAACCTGAACAACGTCGATGCCGCGTTCGTGCAGAACCTGGCCATGAGTTTCGCCTCGGTGCAGTCCGCCGAATATGCCGCGCAACTGTTGAAAGACGGCGCAGCCTCCGACATCAACCAGAAACCCGTCGGCACCGGGCCGTTCGTGTTCAAGCGCTACCAGAAAGACTCGCAGATTCGCTACGTGGCCAATAAACAGTATTGGAAACCCGAGGACGTGAAACTCGACAACCTGGTGTTCGCCATCACCCCCGATGCCGCCTCGCGCCTGCAAAAGCTCAAGGCCGGCGAATGCCAGGTCGGCGGCTACCCACGCCCGTCCGACATCGAAGTGATGAAGCAGGACCCCAACCTGCGCGTGCTGCAACAGGCGGGTTTCAACCTGGGCTTTCTGGCCTACAACGTGACCCATCCGCCGCTGGACCAGCTCAAGGTGCGCCAGGCCCTGGACATGGCCATCGACAAGCCGGCGATCATCAAAGCCGTATACCAGAGCGCCGGGCAATTGGCGCAGAACGCCCTGCCACCGGCGCAGTGGTCTTATGACCCGAATATCAAGGACGCGCCCTACGATCCCACCAAAGCCAAGGCGCTACTAAAAGAAGCAGGCATTGCGCCAGGCACCACCATCAACCTGTGGGCCATGACGGTCCAACGCGCGTCCAACCCGAATGCGCGTATGTCGGCACAAATGATCCAACAGGATTGGGACAAGGTCGGCATCAAGGCCAACATCGTCAGCTATGAGTGGGGCGAATACATCAAGCGCGCCAAAAACGGCGAACACGACGCGATGATTTATGGCTGGACCGGCGACAACGGCGACCCGGATAACTGGCTCGGCGTGCTCTACAGTTGTGCCGCAGTGAAGGGCAGCAACTACGCCAAATGGTGTAACCCGGCCTACGACAAGCTGGTGCAGCAGGCCAAGGTCAGCAGTGACCGCGAGCAGCGCATCAAGTGGTATCAACAGGCGCAAAAAATACTTAAAGAACAAGTACCTATAACACCTATTGCGAACTCGACGGTTTTCCAACCCCTGCGCAAGGAAGTGCGCGACTTCAAGATCAGCCCGTTTGGGCTCACGCCGTTCTACGGCGTCAGTCTAGATAAGTAACAGCAACGCCCCAAGCGGGTGCGCCAGACGCCTCGCTCGGTCTTTTTTGGTGCGCCTGGCGCACCGAAAAAACCCTCGAAATGTACGAAATCATGTACGAACTTTCATATTTGCGACATTCCTGTACGTTCGTACCACTCTTTTAACCTCGTATCGGTTCTGCGTCTTGCAATGGGTATGGCCCCTGCATAAGTATCCGCAGGTCGACTCACGAGGTCGCCCTCACTACCAAAAATGACAACAAATCATGAGGCCAACATGCTTAAACACGCAGTCCTTCCGCTTTTAGTTAGCGCTGGCCTTATGGCCGCAGCCCCTTTCGCCCAAGCGGCGACTAACCTGGTGTTCTGCTCCGAAGGGAGCCCGGCCGGTTTTGACCCAGGCCAGTACACCACCGGAACAGACTTCGATGCTTCGGCAGAGACCATGTTCAACCGCCTCAGCCAGTTCGAGCGCGGCGGCACCGCCGTTGTTCCTGGCCTGGCCACCAGCTGGGACGTGTCCCCGGATGGCCTGACCTACACCTTCCACCTGCGCGAAGGCGTCAAGTTCCACACCACCCCGTACTTCAAGCCAACTCGTGAATTTTCGGCTGACGACGTACTGTTCACCTTTAATCGGATGATCAACAAAGACGATCCTTTCCGTAAGGCCTACCCCACCGAGTTCCCGTACTTCACGGACATGGGGATGGACACCAACATCAAGAACATCGAGAAAGTCGATGACCACACCGTCAAGTTCACCCTTGGCACCGTGGACGCGGCTTTCATCCAGAACCTGGCCATGAGCTTCGCCTCGATCCAGTCGGCCGAATACGCCGCCCAACTGTTGAAAGAAGGCAAGGCCCAGGACATCAACCAGAAGCCGATCGGCACTGGCCCGTTCGTGTTCAAGAGCTACCAGAAAGACTCGAACATTCGCTACACCGGCAACAAGAACTACTGGAAACCTGACGACGTGAAGATCGACAACCTGATCTTCGCCATCACCACCGACCCGTCGGTGCGTATCCAGAAGCTGAAGAAAAACGAATGCCAGGTCACCCTGTTCCCACGTCCGGCCGACCTCAAGGCGCTGGGCGAAGACAAGGACCTGAAACTGCCGCACCAGGCGGGCTTCAACCTGGGCTACGTTGCCTACAATGTGATGGACAAGGTCAAGGGCAGCGACCAGCCAAACCCACTGGCGGACCTGCGCGTACGCCAGGCAATGGACATGTCGGTAAACAAGCAGCAGATCATCGACTCCGTATACCAAGGCGCCGGCCAACTGGCCACCAACGCCATGCCGCCGACCCAGTGGTCCTATGACACCACCGTCAAGGACGCCAAGTACGATCCTGAAAAAGCCAAGGCCCTGCTCAAGGAAGCCGGCGTCAAGGAAGGTACCGAGATCGTGCTGTGGGCCATGCCGGTTCAGCGTCCGTACAACCCGAACGCCAAGCTGATGGCTGAAATGCTGCAAAATGACTGGTCCAAGATCGGCCTGAAGGTCAAGATCACCAGCTACGAGTGGGGCGAGTACATCAAGCGCTCCAAAGGCGGCGAGAACCAGGCCATGATCATTGGCTGGAGCGGCGACAATGGTGACCCGGACAACTGGCTGAACGTGCTGTTCGGCTGCGATTCGCTGGCCGGCAACAACTTCTCCAAATGGTGCGACAAGAAATTCGACGGCATCGTAAAAGAAGCCAAGGCTACGTCCGACGTCGCCAAACGCACCGAGCTGTACAAGCAGGCGCAACACATCCTCAAAGATGCTGTCCCGATGACACCTATCGCACACTCGACGGTGTATCAACCCATGCGCAACACCGTGCAGGACTTCAAGATCAGCCCGTTTGGCTTGAACTCCTTCTACGGCGTGAGCGTAAGCGGCAAGTAAAAATCAATAACGGCGACGTTTCATAACGTCGCCGTTATTGCATCCGCCATGACAGTAGGAAACAGACCACAGTCGCATTCGTTGCCGTCCTACAGCAATAAACTGCGATCCCTGTCTACGTTACCTACAAAGTCAGTCAGATTTTGCGCATTTACTGCGAAGTCCACGGCCCATAACGTCGTAGGACAGCAGAGGCTGCAATCTGATGGGCACTTGCTGCGTGGGGTCAGCCATGCATCCCGGCCGGTAAATGGCCGGGTGATTGCACGCTGACGACAACTACAAACAAGGATCGGGATCGTCATGCGCCATACCACCGTTCTATCCGCACTGTTTGCCACCAGCCTGCTGGCTGTGGCCACGATGGGCCAAGCCGCCGAGAAAAAGAGCCTGGTGTTCT
The DNA here is from genome assembly GCF_030687535.1 of Pseudomonas sp. FP2335. Classification (NCBI taxonomy): domain Bacteria; kingdom Pseudomonadati; phylum Pseudomonadota; class Gammaproteobacteria; order Pseudomonadales; family Pseudomonadaceae; genus Pseudomonas; species Pseudomonas sp. FP2335. Next base: position 992,153 of record NZ_CP117437.1, on the reverse strand, counting down.
GCTCTGAAGGCAGCCCCGCAGGCTTTGACACCGCGCAATACACCACCGCCACCGACAACGACGCGGCCGAGCCGCTGTACAACCGCCTGGTCGAATTTGAAAAAGGCGCGACCAACGTGGTACCGGGCCTGGCAACCAAGTGGGATATTTCCGAAGACGGTTTGACCTACACCTTCCATCTGCGTGAAGGGGTGAAATTCCACAGTAACAAGGAGTTCAAGCCGACGCGCGACTTCAACGCCGACGACGTGCTGTTCACCTTCAACCGCATGCTTGACCCCGACCAACCGTTCCGCAAGGCCTACCCCACCGAGTTTCCGTACTTCAACGGGATGAGCCTGAACAAGAACATCGCCAAGGTCGAGAAAACCGGCCCGCACACCGTGGTGATGACGTTGAACACGGTCGACGCCGCGTTTATCCAGAACATCGCCATGAGCTTCGCCGCGATCCTGTCGGCCGAATATGCCGAACAATTGCTCAAGTCCGGCAAGCCCAGCGACATCAACCAGAAGCCGATCGGCACCGGCCCCTTCGTGTTCCAGCGTTACCAGAAAGATTCGCAGATCCGCTATGTGGCCAACAAACAGTACTGGGACCCGAGCAAGGTCAAGCTCGACCAGCTGATTTTCGCCATCAACACTGACGCCTCGGTACGTGTACAAAAGCTCAAGGCCGGCGAATGCCAGGTAACCCTGCACCCACGTCCGGCCGACGTCGACGCCCTCAAGGCCGACCCGAACCTGCAATTGCTCACCAAGCCCGGCTTCAACCTCGGCTACATCGCCTATAACGTGCGCCACAAGCCGTTCGACCAGCTCGAAGTCCGCCAGGCGCTGGACATGGCGGTGAACAAGCAGAGCATCCTGAACGCCGTGTACCAGGGCGCGGGGCAACTGGCGGTCAACGCCATGCCGCCGACGCAATGGTCCTACGACGACAGCATCAAGGACGCCGCCTACAACCCGGAAAAAGCCAAGGAACTGCTCAAGGCTGCCGGCGTGAAGGAAGGCACCGAAATCACCCTGTGGGCGATGCCGGTGCAACGCCCCTACAACCCCAACGCCAAGCTGATGGCGGAAATGCTGCAGAACGATTGGGCCAAGATCGGCCTGAAAGTGAAGATCGTCAGCTACGAGTGGGGCGAATACATCAAGCGCACCAAGAACGGTGAGCACGATGTGAGCCTGATCGGCTGGACCGGCGACAACGGTGACCCGGACAACTGGCTGGGCACCCTGTACAGCTGCGACGCCATCGGCGGGAACAACTACTCCATGTGGTGTGACCCGGCGTACGACAAGCTGATCAAGCAAGCCAAGGTCGTGACCGACCGCGAACAACGGACTGTTCTGTACAAACAGGCGCAGCAACTGCTTAAAGCGCAGGTGCCGATCACGCCGGTCGCCCACTCGACGGTCAACCAGCCGTTAAGCGCCAAAGTCGAAGGTTTCCAAGTGAGCCCCTTCGGCCGCAACGTGTTCTCGGGCGTCAGTATCACCCCATAAAAACATAACCGGATGATGGAGAGCCAAACTGGCTCTCCAGCAAACGTGCAGCCAATTTTCAGGAAATTTCCTACGGCAAACGTTTGCAATAGCTTGAACGAGTTACACCCAATAGCCGGTTCACCTGATAAGGCCGGCATAAAAAAGAGAACCAAAGGAGCTTCACACATGAAACTGAGCAGCAAAGCGCTTCTGGCCCTGGCCATCAGCAGCATCACGGCGACCGCCTACGCGGAACCCGCCAGCCAGGATTTCGTGCCGACCACACTGGCCGGCACCAGCGCGCAAAGCGAGGCCAAGGGCTTTATCGACGGTCAAAGCCTGGGCGGTACCACTCGCAACTGGTATGCGAACGAAATGAAGTTTCGCAACGACCGCTTCAGCTATCGCAAAGACGGCGTGAAGACGCCGATCTCGCGCCGTATCAACTGGGCCCAGGGCACCATCCTCAACTACACCTCGGGCTTCACCCAAGGCACTGTCGGGGTCAGCACTGAAGTCGCTGCCTACAACTTCATCGCCCTCGACCGCGACCGCAAAGATATCGCCGGCGGTTCCAACCGTACCCTGGCGGATTCCGGCGGCGACGCTGTAGGTCAGTGGAGCAAACTGGGCCTGGCCAACGTCAAGTTCCGTGTTTCCAACACCACCTTGACCGCCGGTCGCCAGAACTTCAGCACCGGCATCGTCGACACCATCGGCAACCGTGCGCTGCCTTCGAGCTTTGAAGGTGTGAGCTTCAACAGCGAAGAGTTCAGTAACCTGTCGTTCCAGGGCGGCATCTTCGACCGCGTTTCGCCGCGTACCGAGCAGAGCCTGTCGAAATTCCGCTCCGAATACGGCAATGGCCAGGAAACCGACAAGGTCAAGACCCTGGGCTTCAACTACCAGCCGTTCAAGAGCCTGAAAACCAGCGTGTTCGCCGCCAACGTCGAAGACTTCTGGAACCAGTACTACTTCGGCGCAACCCACGAACTGGGTGATGCTCAAACCCTGGCACTGACCACCGGCCTGAACTACTACAAGACCACCGACACCGGCAGCAAGAAGATGGGCAACATCGACAACGACACTTACTCGTTGTCCCTGGGCTTGACCCACCAGGCCCACAGCCTGACCTTCTCGTACCAGGAAGTGAACGGTGACGAGTACTTCGACTACCTGCACGAAACCAACGGCATCTACCTGGCAAACTCCCTGACTTCGGACTTCAACAGCCCGAACGAGAAGTCTTTCCAGATCGCCTATGCCATCAACATGGCCGAATACGGCGTGCCAGGCCTGAAGTTCAACGTGTACTCGGCTCGCGGTTGGGGCATCGACGGTACTCACTACAACGGCACCGCCTACGGCGAAGCCGGCGCATCGCGTAGCGACCTGCGCCTGATGGACGGCGAGAAACACCAGGAATACGGCGTTGGTACTTCCTACGCAATTCAGAGCGGCCCGCTCAAGGCCACTACGATCCGTGGCACCTACGTGACTCACCGAGCCAGCGCCCAACAAGCTGACGGCAACATCAAAGAGTTCCGCCTGGTCACCACCATCCCGTTCAACATTCTTTAATTAGCGCCAGGTAGACGGCAGGCTCAGGACGAGCCTGCCGTCTACGCTTGTCTGGTCCCACCGATTGCAGAGGGCTCTGAATGAAAATGCTCCCACTCCAAGCCGCCATGGCTGCCGCGTTGTTGAGCGTGGCCGTCGGCATTTCGGCCAAACCGCTGGTGGTCTGCACCGAAGCCAGCCCGGAAGGTTTCGACCCGGTCCTGTACACCACGGCCGTGACCGCTGACGCCGCCGCCGAAACCATGTTCAACCGCCTGGTGGACTTCAAGCCCGGCACCACCGAAGTGATCCCCGCGCTGGCCAAGGCCCTGCCCGAGATCAGCGCCGATGGCCTGACCTACACCTTTCATCTGCGTGACGACATCAAGTTCCACACCACCGACTACTTCAAACCCACGCGCAACATGAACGCCGACGACGTGCTTTGGAGCTTCCAGCGCCAGCTGGACCCGAATCATCCGTGGCATAAAAAGTCCCTCGTGGGCTACCCGTATTTCGAAAGCATGGGCTTCAAGGAACTGCTCAAGAGTGTCGAGAAGCTCGACGATCACACGGTTGTCTTCACCCTGACCCGTCCTGAAGCACCGTTTTTGGCCGACCTGGGCATGGCATTCTCTTCGATCCACTCGAAGGAATACGCCGACCAGTTGCTCAAGTCCGGCAAGACTGAAGACCTCAACGCCAAGCCCATCGGCACAGGCCCCTTCGTCTTCAACCGTTATCAGAAAGATGCCCAGGCTCGATTCAAGGCCAATCCCGACTACTTCCGCGGCAAACCGGCGGTAGACCCGCTGATCCTGGCAGTCACCACCGACAACAACGTGCGCCTGCAGAAACTCAAGGCCAACGAATGCCAGATCGCGTTGTTTCCCAAGCCGGATGACATTCCAAGCATCAAGAAAGACCCGAACCTGAAAGTCGATGAACTGGCGGCGATGACCACCAGTTACACCGCGTTGAACACCACCCACAAATACATGAGCGATGCGCGAGTGCGTCACGCGATCAACATCGCGTTCGACAAGGCCGGCTATACCGAAGCCCTGTTCGGCAAAGGCAATGCGGTGGTAGGCACCGGCCCCTATCCGCCGACCTTGCTGGGTTTCAGCGAAAAACTGAAGAACCCGCCCCGCGATCTGGACAAGGCCCGCGCCCTGCTCAAGGAAGCCGGCGTACCGGAAGGCACCGAATTCACCCTGTTCACCCGAAACGGCGGTGGCCCGACCAACCCTAACCCGATGCTCGGCGCCCAGCGCATGCAGGCAGATCTCGCGCAGATCGGCCTGAAAGTGAATATCAAAGTTATGGAATGGGGCGAAATGCTCAAGCGTGCTAAAAACGGCGAGCACGACATGGTTTCGGCTGGCTGGGTCGGTGATAACGGCGACCCGGACAACTTCCTGACACCCAACCTGAGTTGCGACGCTGCGAAAAACGGCGAAAACTACGCACGCTGGTGTAACAAAGAATTTCAAGACTTGATCGACAAGGCCCGCGCCACCGCTGAACCCAGCCAGCGCGCTGCACTCTATGAACAAGCGCAGGACGTTTTCGAGAAGGACCAACCATGGCTTCCCATGGCTTACCCGAAACTGTTCACCGCCATGCGCAAGAACGTAGAAGGCTTCACCCAAAGCCCTCTGGGGACCAATAACTTCGCCACCACCCAGGTGAAGTAATAAGAAAAACGCTCGGCGCCGTCGACACTGACGGTGCCGGACCTGCCTAACCGGCTGATTGAGGTACACGACAAGATGTTTAGTTTTATTGCCCGCCGACTGGGGTTATTGATCCCCACGTTTTTCGGCATAACGTTGCTCACGTTTGCGTTGATTCGCATGATCCCTGGCGACCCCGTCGAAGTCATGATGGGCGAGCGGCGCGTCGACCCCGAGATGCACGCACAGGCAATGGAACGCCTCGGCCTTAACAAGCCGCTGTATGCGCAATACCTGGATTACGTTGGCAAGCTCGCCCAAGGCGACCTCGGCGAATCCCTGCGTACCCGCACCAGCGTGTGGACTGAATTCAGCGCCCTCTTCCCGGCGACCCTGGAACTGTCCATGGCCGCCCTGCTGTTCGCCGGTATCCTGGGCCTGTTGGCCGGGGTGATCGCGGCCTTGAAGCGAGGATCGCTGTTCGACCACGGGGTGATGGGCATCTCCCTCGCGGGCTATTCGATGCCGATCTTCTGGTGGGGCCTGATCCTGATCATGTTCTTCTCGGTGAGCCTGGGCTGGACCCCGGTGTCCGGGCGGATCGATCTGCTCTACGACATCGAGCCGCGCACCGGCTTCATGCTGATCGACACCCTGCTGGCTGACGAGCCGGACGCTTTCTGGGACGCGCTGCACCACCTGATCCTGCCAGCCATCGTGCTTGGCACCATCCCGCTGGCGGTGATTGCGCGGATGACCCGTTCGTCGATGCTCGAAGTGCTGCGTGAAGACTACATCCGCACCGCCAAGGCCAAGGGCCTGTCACCGGCGCGCGTGGTATTCGTCCACGGCCTGCGCAACGCGCTGATCCCGGTGCTGACCGTGGTCGGCCTGCAAGTCGGCACGCTGTTGGCCGGTGCGGTCCTGACCGAAACCATCTTCTCGTGGCCCGGCATCGGCAAATGGCTGATCGAAGCCATTGGCGCACGGGACTACCCGGTGGTGCAAAACGGCATCCTGCTGATCGCCTGCCTGGTGATCCTGGTGAACTTCGTGGTGGACATCCTCTACGGCTTCGCCAACCCACGCATCCGTCACCAGCGCTGAGATCAAGACCATGACCACACCTACTCCCGTGTCAGCAGTCGATCAAAGCCTGCTGTATCCGTCCCCGTACAAAGAATTCTGGCAAGCCTTTTCCAAGAACAAAGGCGCGGTTGCCGGCCTGGCGTTCATGTTGCTGATCGTGTTCTGCGCGATCTTTGCCCCCTGGGTCGCGCCGCATAACCCCAGCGAGCAATACCGCGACTTCCTGCTGACCCCGCCGGCGTGGCTGGAAGGCGGGCAGATCCAGTTCCTGCTCGGCACCGACGAACTCGGCCGTGACCTGCTCTCGCGCCTGATCCAGGGCTCGCGCCTGTCATTGCTGATCGGTCTGTCGTCGGTGGTGATGTCGCTGATCCCGGGCATCCTGCTGGGCCTGTTCGCCGGGTTCTTCCCGCGCTTGCTCGGCCCGACCATCATGCGCTTGATGGACATCATGCTGGCCCTGCCGTCGCTGCTGCTGGCCGTGGCCATCGTCGCGATCCTCGGCCCAGGCCTGATCAATACCGTGATTGCCATCGCCATCGTCTCGCTGCCGTCCTATGTGCGTCTGACCCGCGCCGCGGTGATGGGCGAACTCAACCGTGACTACGTGACCGCTGCGCGCCTCGCTGGCGCCGGCCTGCCACGCCTGATGTTCATCACCGTGCTGCCCAACTGCATGGCGCCGCTGATCGTGCAGGCCACCTTGAGCTTCTCGTCGGCGATCCTCGACGCTGCGGCGCTGGGCTTCCTTGGCCTTGGCGTACAACCGCCAACCCCGGAGTGGGGCACCATGCTGGCTTCGGCCCGTGACTACATCGAACGCGCTTGGTGGGTGGTAAGCCTGCCGGGCCTGACCATTTTGCTCAGCGTGCTGGCAATCAACTTGATGGGCGACGGCCTGCGCGATGCGCTGGACCCGAAACTCAAGAACGCCGCCTGAGGAGATTCCCATGTCACTGTTAGAAATCAAGAATCTCAATGTGCGCTTCGGCGACAAGACCGCCGTGCCGGTGGTCGATGGCCTCGACATTTCCGTCGACAAAGGCGAGGTACTGGCCATCGTTGGCGAGTCGGGTTCGGGTAAATCCGTGACCATGATGGCGCTGATGGGCCTGATCGAGCACCCCGGCATCGTCACCGCCGACGCCCTGAACTTCGACGGCAAGGACATGCTCAAGCTGAGCAACCGCCAACGCCGCCAGATCGTCGGCAAAGACCTGGCGATGGTGTTCCAGGACCCGATGACCGCGCTGAACCCCAGCTACACCGTGGGTTTCCAGATCGAAGAAGTGCTGCGCCTGCACCTGAAAATGTCCGGCAAACAAGCACGCAAGCGTGCCATCGAGCTGTTGGAAAAGGTTGAAATCCCGGGCGCTGCCAGCCGTATGGATGCCTACCCGCACCAGCTGTCCGGCGGTATGAGCCAGCGCGTGGCCATCGCCATGGCAATTGCCGGCGAGCCGAAACTGCTGATCGCGGACGAACCGACCACTGCGCTGGACGTAACGATCCAGGCACAGATCATGGAGCTGCTGCTGGCCCTGCAGAAAGAGCAGAACATGGGCCTGGTGCTGATCACCCACGACCTCGCGGTGGTGGCTGAAACCGCCCAGCGCGTGTGCGTGATGTACGCCGGCCAGGCTGTAGAGGTCGGCCAGGTGCCGCAGTTGTTCGACATCCCGGCGCACCCGTACAGCGAAGCGCTGCTCAAGGCGATCCCCGAGCACAGCCTAGGTGCCACGCGCCTGGCCACGCTGCCGGGTATCGTGCCCGGTCGTTATGACCGTCCGCAGGGCTGCCTGCTGTCGCCGCGCTGCCCGTATGTGCAGGACGCCTGCCGCGCCCAGCGACCTGGGCTGGACCCGAAAACCAACAGCCTTGCGCGCTGCTTCTACCCCTTGAACCAGGAGGTGGCGTAATGGCCGTCGTTCTTACCGCCCGCGACCTTACCCGTCACTACGAAGTGTCCCGTGGCCTGTTCAAGGGCCACGCGTTGGTGCGCGCACTCAATGGCGTGTCCTTCGAGCTGGAAGCCGGCAAGACCCTCGCCGTGGTGGGCGAGTCGGGTTGCGGCAAATCCACCCTGGCCCGTGCACTCACACTGATTGAGGAACCGTCTTCAGGCTCGCTGAAAATCGCCGGCCAGGAAGTCGCCGGCGCCGACAAGGCCCAGCGCAAGCAATTGCGCAAAGACGTGCAGATGGTGTTCCAGAGCCCGTACGCGTCGTTGAACCCACGGCAGAAAGTCGGCGATCAACTGGGCGAGCCGCTGCTGATCAACACCAACCTGTCCGCCGCCGAACGCCGCGAGAAAGTGCAGGCGATGATGAAGCAAGTGGGCCTGCGCCCTGAGCACTATCAGCGCTACCCGCACATGTTCTCTGGCGGCCAGCGCCAGCGCATCGCCCTGGCCCGCGCCATGATGCTGCAACCGAAAGTGCTGGTGGCGGATGAACCGACCTCGGCGCTGGACGTATCGATCCAGGCCCAGGTGCTCAACCTGTTCATGGATCTGCAGCAGGAATTCAACACCGCCTACGTGTTCATTTCCCACAACCTCGCGGTGGTGCAGCACGTTGCCGATGACGTGATGGTGATGTACCTCGGCCGCCCGGTGGAAGTCGGCCCCAAGGAAGACATCTACGCGCGCCCCTTGCACCCCTACACCCAGGCGCTGCTGTCGGCCACCCCGACCATCCACCCGGACCCGAACAAGCCGAAGATCAAGATCGTCGGCGAACTGCCCAACCCGCTGAACCCGCCGCCGGGCTGCGCGTTCCACAAGCGTTGCCCGTACGCGACCGCACGCTGCAGCAGCGAGGAGCCGCAACTGCGGGCCTTGGACAACCGCCAGGTGGCCTGCCACTACGCGGAGCAATTCGTGGCGTGAGATCGCAACAAAAATGCCCTGGGCTGATTAAGCCCAGGGCATGACAGGAGTTCTACCGCCCCACCCGTCGGATTGCGCATCAGTCCGGCAGGTGGGGCTTTTTTTCGTCTCGACTCAGGTATCGCTGTCGCCTTCGCTGTCATCGTCATCCGGTGGGGCTTGTTGGTCGTCGTCATCCTCGGAGCCGCCTTGGCCTTTGTCACCGGCTTCCGATTCGCTCTGGGCCAGCTGCAAGTGCTTCGCCGCCACAAACCCGGGCGCCTGGCTTTGCACCGCGGTATTGGCCCATGCGGTGGTGGTACCCAGCGTTAACAGCACCAGCACTTTCAGCAGCAGCACTAAACGTTGAAAGGTAGTCATGGTCGATTTCCGTCCAGTCAGTGAGTCACGTGCGCCAGCGTTCAACTGGCGCTGTGATTCAAGCTAGTTGCGATCCGAGGTTTACGCCAATCGCCTGTCAGGTATCGCCGTCATCGTAGGTTTCGCTGTCTTCCCCTTCGTTATAGGGGTTTTCGGCGTCTTCCTTGGGCGCGGGCTGGGCCTGGGGCTGCCAGCTGCCGGAGTTGACCTCTTGTTGCTTGCGCTTGGTGACGGGGCCGGTGTCTTTCCACTGGGGCGTTCCGGCATCGGCCTGGGCGTGTGCGGTGGGGAGCAACAGGCCTGTTAGCAGGACCAGACGGATGGCATGTTTGACACTCGACACAGCGGTCTCCTTCTCAGTCGTTGGGTAAAAACTAGACCCGATGTACGGTTCTCGCCAATCCCAAGCCTGATGAAGACCAAAATGTGGGAGCGGGCTTGCTCGCGAATGCAGTGTGTCATTCACAGCTATGCTGGCTGATCCACCGCATTCGCGAGCAAGCCCGCTCCCACACAAGCCCATTCCCACCGTTGGTTTTGTGTGGGCATGAAAAAGGGTGAAGCCATCACAGCTTCACCCTTTCTTTACCGCTCAGCCCTTAGTGGTGCTCGCGGGTCGCGCGGAATTTCACATCCGGCCAGCGCTCTTCCATCAGCGCCAGGTTCACCCGGGTCGGGGCCAGGTAGGTCAGGTGCCCACCGCCGTCCACCGCGAGGTTTTCCACGGCCTTGTTGGAGAACTCTTCCAACTTCTTCTTATCGCTGCAATCGATCCAGCGCGCGGAGTACACGGTGATCGGCTCATACGAGCACTCAACCTTGTATTCCTCTTTCAAGCGGCTGGCCACTACATCGAACTGCAGCACACCGACGGCGCCGAGGATAATGTCGTTGCTGCGCTCCGGGAAGAACACCTGGGTGGCGCCCTCTTCCGCGAGCTGCTGCAGGCCCTGGCGCAGCTGCTTGGATTTGAGCGGGTCGCGCAGGCGTACGCGACGGAACAGTTCCGGGGCGAAGTGCGGGATTCCGGTGAAGCCCAGCGCTTCGCCTTCGGTGAAGGTGTCGCCGATCTGGATGGTGCCGTGGTTGTGCAGGCCGATGATGTCGCCGGCGTAGGCTTCTTCGAGCTGTTCACGCTCGGAGGAGAAGAACGTCAGGGCGTCGCCGATGCGCACGTCCTTGCCGGTCCGCACGTGGCGCATTTTCATGCCTTTTTCGTATTTGCCGGAGCAGATGCGCATAAAGGCGATGCGGTCGCGGTGCTTGGGGTCCATGTTCGCCTGGATCTTGAACACAAAGCCGGTGAATTTCTCTTCCACAGGCTCCACGGTGCGCTCGTTGGCCACACGGGCCAACGGCTTCGGCGCCCAGTCGACGACCGCGTCGAGTACGTGGTCAACACCGAAGTTGCCCAGGGCCGTACCGAAGAACACAGGGGTCAGCTGGCCGTCGAGGAATTCCTGCTGGTTGAACTCGTGGCAAGCGCCCTGCACAAGTTCCAGTTGGTCGACAAAACGGTCGTACTCGTCACCCAGATGGGCGCGAGCTTCGTCCGAGTCGAGTTTCTCGATGATCTTGGTTTCGGTGCGCTCGTGACCGTGGCCGGCGGTGTAGACAATGATGTAGTCATCGGCCAGGTGGTACACGCCCTTGAAGTCGCGGTAGCAACCGATCGGCCAGGTGATCGGTGCGGCCTTGATCTTCAGGACGGCTTCGATTTCATCCAACAGCTCGATCGGGTCGCGGATGTCGCGGTCGAGTTTGTTGATGAAGCTCACGATCGGCGTGTCACGCAGACGGCACACGTCCATCAGCGCGATGGTGCGCGGCTCGACGCCTTTACCGCCATCGAGGACCATCAGCGCCGAGTCCACGGCGGTCAGGGTGCGGTAGGTGTCTTCGGAGAAGTCTTCGTGGCCCGGGGTGTCGAGCAGGTTGACCATGTGCTCGCGATACGGGAACTGCATGACCGACGTGGTAATGGAAATACCCCGTTGTTTTTCCATTTCCATCCAGTCGGAGGTGGCATGGCGGTCGGATTTGCGGGATTTCACCGTGCCGGCCACCGCGATTGCCTTGCCCATCAGCAAGAGCTTCTCGGTGATGGTGGTTTTACCGGCATCGGGGTGGGAAATAATGGCGAAAGTGCGGCGTTTCGCGACTTCGGCGGCCTGGTGGGTCATGGGAAATCGCCTGGCAGGTGAGTCAAAAAAGGGCGGCGAGTATAGCGCAAACCCCAGCCACCGGACCACCGTTCACCCGATTGGGGGTGGCTAAATGCTGCCAAGTATGGAACCTTTTAAAAGGTCGAGACGTCCACTCCCCTGCTACCGCACTCGGAACAGGGGCTGATAAATCAGCAAGTTAGCCTGACGAGGCTGCGCTCATGGCTCGGATTGATACCGCGTTGCCGGTATAGACGAGCTGCTTTTCGCGACCACATTCGCCGACAGCCAGGAATGGCATGCCACGAAGGAATGTGCTCGCCGACAGAAGAAAAAAAGGAGTCCGCCTGTGGCTATTCGCTATGGCAAAGGGCTGATAGGAGGTGCGGTTGTCGTCGCGCTCCTGGCCCTGCTGGTCCACTGGATCGGCATCAACACGATCGAACTGTACCGCGACGATTTGTTGTTTTACCTGCAAGCACACCTGATCCTCGTTCTAGTCTCCATGCTGGCCGCCCTCGTTGTGGGCATCCCCGCCGGTATCCTGCTCAGCCGACCGAACATGGTCGGGCGCGCAGAACGCTTCATGCAGATCTTCAACATCGGCAACACCGTCCCGCCCCTGGCCGTCCTGGCCATCGCCCTCGGCGTCCTCGGTATCGGCAGCGGCCCGGCGATCTTCGCGCTGTTCCTCGCCTCCCTGCTGCCCATCGTGCGCAACACCTACGAAGGCCTGAAAAACGTCCAGGGTTCCCTGAAAGAAGCTGCCACCGGCATCGGCATGACCCCGCGCCAGGTGCTGTTTCGCGTGGAATTGCCCAACGCCGTGCCCATCATCATCGGCGGCGTGCGCGTGGCCCTGGCGATCAACGTCGGTACCGCACCGCTGGCGTTCCTGATTGGCGCCAACAGCCTGGGCAGCCTGATCTTCCCTGGCATCGCCCTGAACAATCAGCCGCAATTGCTGCTTGGCGCCGCGTGCACCGCGTTGCTGGCATTGCTGCTTGACGGTCTGGTGACCATGGCCAGCCGCCTCTGGCTGGAACGCGGGTTGCGTCCGTCTTAAGGCTTGGCAAAGGAATCGACATGAAAAAACTTAGCTTGATATTAGGCTGCGTCCTGCTGCTCGCCGGCATTGCGCAAGCCGCTGAAAAACCGGTCATCCGCATCGGCGCCCGGGTGTTCACCGAACAGACCCTGCTTGCCGAAATCACCTCCCAGTACCTGCGCACCAAGGGTTACGACACCCGCGTGACCGGCGGCCTGGGCAGCAACCTGGCGCGCAGTGCCCAGGAAAGCGGGCAACTGGACCTGATCTGGGAATACACCGGCGTGTCGCTGGTGGCCTACAACCACGTGGACGAGAAGCTCGACAGCGAACAGTCCTACGCCCGAGTGAAAGAACTCGACGCGAAAAAAGGCCTGGTCTGGCTCTCCCCATCGCGCTTCAGCAACACCTACGCCCTGGCACTGCCGGAAAAAGTGGCCGCCGAGCATCCCGAGATCAACAGCATCAGCGACCTGACCCAAGCCGTGGCGGACGATGCAAAGGCCCATCGCCTGGTGGCCCTGGACACTGAGTTCGCCAACCGCTCCGACGGCCTGGCCGGCATGGTCAAGCTGTACGACATGAACCTGACCCGCAAGAACACCCGGCAAATGGACGCCGGCCTGGTCTACACCGCGCTGCGTAACGGCCAGGTGTTTGCCGGTTTGGTCTACACCACCGACGGTCGCCTCAACGCGTTCAAATTGAAGCTGCTGGAGGACGACAAGCACTACTTCCCGGACTACACCGCAGCGCCCGTGGTACGTCAGGTTTATCTCGACGCCCACCCGCAACTGGCCGCCGACCTCAAACCGCTCGCTGCACTGTTCGACGATGAAACCATGCGCCAGTTGAATGCGCGGGTCGATGTCGACCACGAAAGCCCGTCCACTGTTGCCGCCGATTTCCTGCGCCAGCATCCGCTCAACTAAAGAGGAGAAGACATGGAATTCCTGAACGCCTTTTCCCATCTTGATTGGGCCCAAGTCCTGCATCTGACCTGGCAGCACATCACCCTGGTCGGCATTGCCGTGATCCTCGCGATCCTGATCGGTGTGCCCCTGGGCATCCTGATGACGCGCTTTCCGAGCCTCGCAGGCCCCTTGCAAGCCAGCGCCACGGTGTTGCTGACCGTGCCGTCCATCGCCCTGTTCGGCCTGCTGCTGCCGTTCTACTCCAAATTCGGCCAGGGCCTGGGGCCAATGCCGGCGATCACCGCCGTGTTCCTCTATTCCCTGCTGCCGATCATGCGTAACACATACCTGGCCCTGACGGGCGTGGAACCGGGCATTCGCGAGGCCGCCAAAGGCATCGGCATGACCTTCGGCCAGCGCCTGCGCATGGTCGAGTTGCCCATTGCCGTGCCGGTGATCCTCGCCGGTGTGCGCACCGCCGTGGTGATGAACATCGGTGTCATGACCATCGCCGCCACCATCGGCGCCGGTGGCCTGGGTGTACTTATTCTGGCTTCCATCAGCCGCAGCGACATGTCGATGCTGATCGTCGGCGCCGTGCTGGTCAGTCTCCTGGCCATCTTCGCCGACCTGCTTCTGCAATGGCTGCAACGCTCGCTGACTCCAAAAGGATTGCTCAAATGATCGAACTTCAAAACCTGTCCAAGACCTTCCAAAGCAACGGCAAGACTGTCACCGCCGTGAACGATGTAAGCCTGACCGTCAACGAAGGCGAAATTTGCGTATTCCTCGGCCCCTCGGGTTGCGGCAAGAGCACCACGCTGAAAATGATCAACCGCCTGATCAAGCCGACCTCGGGCAAGATCCTGATCAACGGCGAAGACACCACCGACCTCGACGAAGTGACCCTGCGTCGCAACATCGGCTATGTGATCCAGCAGATCGGCCTGTTCCCCAACATGACCATCGAGGAAAACATCGTGGTCGTGCCGAAACTGCTCGGCTGGGACAAACAGAAATGCCACGACCGCGCCCGCGAATTGATGAGCATGATCAAGCTGGAGCCCAAGCAGTACCTGCACCGCTACCCGCGTGAACTGTCGGGCGGCCAGCAACAGCGGATCGGCGTGATCCGTGCGCTGGCGGCCGATGCGCCGTTGCTGTTGATGGATGAGCCGTTCGGGGCAGTCGACCCGATCAACCGCGAGATGATCCAGAACGAGTTCTTCGAGATGCAGCGTGCGCTGAACAAGACCGTGATCATGGTCAGCCACGACATCGACGAAGCCATCAAGCTGGGCGACAAGATCGCCATCTTCCGCGCCGGCAAGCTGTTGCAGATCGACCACCCGGACACCCTGCTCGCCCACCCGGCCGACGAATTTGTCAGCAACTTCGTAGGCCAGGACAGCACCCTCAAGCGCCTGCTGCTGGTCAAAGCCGAGGACGCGGCGGACAACGCCCCGTCGGTGAGCCCGGAAACCCCAGTGGCCGACGCGTTGGAACTGATGGACGAACACGACCGCCGCTACGTGGTGGTGACCTGTGCCGAGAACAAGGCACTGGGGTATGTACGACGTCGCGACCTGCACCGCCAGAGCGGTACTTGCGGCCAATACCTGCGCGAGTTCAACGCCACGGCGGCGTATGACGAACATTTGCGCATCCTGTTGTCGCGCATGTACGAGTTCAATCGCTCGTGGTTGCCGGTGATGGATGCGGAGCGGGTGTTCCTTGGGGAAGTGACCCAGGAATCGATTGCCGAGTACCTGAGTTCCGGTAAGTCCCGGGGTGGCAAGACCAGTATCGTTTCGCCTGCCGAAACCGCACTGGCTTGACCTGACACCACTCGGTCAAAACTGTGGGAGCGGGCTTGCTCGCGAAAGCGGTGTATCAGTCAAACATCTATCGACTGACACTCCACTCCGCTTTCGCGAGCAAGCCCGCTCCCACATTGGATCTCTATTGGGTCTGAAACACCTCAATTTGCCCCATCCGGGGAACATCATTCCGTCACACCTGTCGGTTACATAAGTAGCTGCACGGGTGCTCGCGACGAACGCGTGCAAAAACGCGACATTTTTAGTTGATCTCAAGCCCCTCACGCCCTAAAGTTCGCGCCGAACGTCCATGCTGGAAACGATCCATCCGGCTCAAGTACTGACGACGAGACAGCAAGGCCAAGGGAAGCGGTAGATCCCATGGCCTTTTTGCTTTCGGCGACATGCCTTGGGAAGTAGGCGAACCAAAGTGGGGATACGGAGGACGTTCATTTGCACCCATTGATCAATTTAGTTTGCCAGTAGGAGTTCCCAGCATGTCGATCCAGGTCGAAGATTATTTCGCGCGCGCCACATTTGACAAAATGAAGGCGTTCGCCGACAAGCAAGAAACCCCGTTCGTGGTGATCGACACCGCGATGATCAGCCAGGCCTACGACGACCTGCGCGCCGGTTTCGAATTCGCCAAAGTCTATTACGCGGTCAAGGCCAACCCGGCTGTCGAGATCATTGACCTGCTCAAAGAAAAGGGTTCGAGCTTCGACATCGCCTCGATCTACGAGCTGGACAAAGTGATGGACCGTGGCGTCAGCGCCGACCGTATCAGCTACGGCAACACCATCAAGAAATCCAAGGACATCCGCTACTTCTACGAGAAGGGCGTGCGCCTGTTCTCCACCGACTCCGAAGCCGACCTGCGCAACATCGCCAAGGCCGCGCCGGGCTCGAAAGTGTATGTGCGCATCCTCACCGAAGGCTCGACCACGGCTGACTGGCCTCTGTCGCGCAAATTCGGCTGCCAGACCGACATGGCCATGGACCTGCTGATCCTCGCCCGTGACCTGGGCCTGGTGCCTTACGGCATCTCGTTCCACGTCGGCTCGCAACAGCGCGACATCAGCGTGTGGGACGCTGCCATCGCCAAGGTCAAAGTGATCTTCGAGCGCCTGAAAGAAGAAGACGGCATTCACCTCAAGCTGATCAACATGGGCGGCGGCTTCCCGGCCAACTACATCACCCGCACCAACAGCCTGGAAACCTACGCCGAAGAAATCATCCGCTTCCTCAAGGAAGATTTCGGCGACGACCTGCCGGAAATCATCCTGGAGCCGGGCCGTTCGCTGATCGCCAACGCCGGCATCCTGGTCAGCGAAGTGGTCCTGGTTGCACGTAAATCCCGTACCGCCGTCGAGCGTTGGGTGTACACGGATGTGGGCAAGTTCTCCGGCCTGATCGAAACCATGGACGAAGCCATCAAGTTCCCGATCTGGACCGAGAAGAAAGGCGAGATGGAAGAAGTGGTCATCGCCGGTCCTACCTGCGACAGCGCCGACATCATGTACGAAAACTACAAGTACGGCCTGCCGCTGAACCTGGCGATCGGTGATCGTTTGTACTGGTTGTCGACCGGTGCGTACACCACCAGCTACAGCGCGGTTGAGTTCAATGGCTTCCCGCCACTGAAATCCTTCTACGTTTAAGAGCAGCGGTTAGTTTTTAGCCGCAAGCTACAAGAAAAAAAGCCCATGACGTGTCATGGGCTTTTTTGTTTCCGCTAAGCCGATAACTCACGCAACGCCGCCGTCGCCAAAAAGCCTGGTCGCGAGGCGTAGCGATGGTCCTTTTGCACGCGCTCATCGATGCGCTGTAACAGGTGTTCCGGTTATGCCTGCCTCGCCACAGCCGGTGTTTACAGAGTTAGCTGTGTAGCACGCGCCTCGTATGCATCGGCCATTGCGCGAATCTGCGTATCATTCGCCGCAGCCAATGCCTTGCACGCCGTGCGTAAAAACTTCAAATTGCCCCCCGCCAATGCCTTGCGCAACCACTCCAGCGCCGCATCGACCTGGCCGCTGTCCGCCAGCACCGCCGCGTAGCTGAACTGCCCGCGAAAATCTCCGCCTTCGGCTGAACGGCGATACCAATCCACGGCAGCCTCCAGATCCCGTGCACAGAAGCGGCCGTCTTCCAGATAACGCCCCAGCAGGTTCATCGATTTGGCGTGACCTTGCTCAGCTGCCCGGCGATAAAAACTCAGCGCTTGCGATTGATCCTCTGCAACACCGCGTCCGGTCGCCAGCAGATTGGCGTAGTTGTATTGGGCCCAATCCAGCCCGGCCTCGGCGCCCTTGCGGTATTCCCGCGCAGCTGCCGCTTCATCCGCCGCGCAGCCCCAACCATGTTCCAGACACCGCCCGGCCATATTGCGCGCCATCAGGTGCCCGCCCTGAGCCGCGATCCGGAACCAACACAGCGCCAGCGCTTCATCCCGCGCAATGCCTCGGCCTTCCAGCAGGATTTGCCCGAGCAGCGCCTGGGCATCCACCACGCCTTCTTTCGCCGCCATCAGGATCGCCTGGGCGGCGCGTACCGGGGAATCGTCGAGCATCGATTGCAGTTGTTCGACGTTGAGCACTTCTTCGCGACGCAGCAAGAAGCCCATGTCAGACCTCGACCCAGCGGCGCAACAGGTTGTGATAAGTGCCGGTGAGCTGGATCAGCGCCGGATGGTCAGGCACATCGGCGGTCAATTGCTGGATCGCGCCGTCCATGTCAAACAGCAGGGTGCGCTGGCTGTCTTCGCGCACCAGGCTTTGGGTCCAGAAAAACGAGGCGTAGCGTGCGCCACGGGTCACGGCGTTGACTTTGTGCAGGCTGGAACCGGGGTACAGCACCATGTCGCCGGCCGGCAGTTTTACCCGTTGCAGGCCAAAAGTGTCCTGGATCTCCAGCTCGCCGCCGTCATATTCCTCCGGGTCGCTGAAGAACAAGGTGGACGACAAATCGGTACGCACCCGTTCAAAACTACCCCGGGCCTGGCGCACGGCGTTGTCGATATGGAAATCGAAACTGCCGCCGGCGGTGTAGCAGTTGAACAGCGGCGGGAAGACCTTGTGCGGTAACGCCGCTGACATAAATAGCGGGTTTTTCCACAAGCGCTCAAGCATCGCCGCGCCGATTTCCTTGGCCAGCGGGTGGCCTTCGGGCAATTGCAGGTTGTGCTTGGCCTTGGCGGACTGGTGCCCGGCGGTGATTTTACCGTCGGCCCAATCGGTGCTTTCCAGGGCTTGGCGAATGCGCTGCACTTCCTCGCGAGAGAACAGGCCGGGGATGTGCAGCAACATGGGCAGTACCTGAATGCAGAGAGGCGCCAATGGTATTGATTCTTATCAAGCCTGTAAAACGCCGTGGACGGATGAGATCGTAAAAACCGTAAGCAAAAAGTGTAAAGAATGTAAATTCAATGCAATTAGCAATGTATCGCAATTGATAGAAAGTCGTGTTCACCCTATATTCCGCCGCCTCACATCCTTGGGGAAAGGACACGTCATGTCGCGCACTTCAATAAAAACACCTGCCAGTTCACCGCGCCTGCTGGCTTCGGCCATCGGCGTCGCGCTTACCGCCAGCTCTGCCGCCCAATTGGCGCAAGCGGCCGAAGACACTGAACAAAAAGGCGAGCGCAACACCATCTCCCTGGGCGCCACCAGCATCACCGGCGAAGAACAGGACCAGACCTCCTACCAGGTCGAAAAAGCCTCGTCGCAGAAGTACACCGCGCCGCTGGTAGACACCCCGCGTTCGGTCACCGTGGTGCCACAGCAAGTCCTCAAGGACACTGGCGCCACCTCGCTGCAAGATGCCTTGCGCACCGTACCGGGCATCACCTTCGGCGCGGGAGAAGGCGGCAACCCCCAGGGCGACCGTCCATTCATCCGTGGCTTCGACGCCCAGGGCGACACCTACCTCGACGGCGTGCGCGACACTGGCGGCCAGAGCCGTGAGATTTTCGACATTGAGTCGATTGAAGTCAGCAAAGGCCCGAACTCCTCGTTCGGCGGTCGTGGTTCGGCCGGTGGCAGCCTCAATCTGGTCAGCAAGACCCCACAAGCGCGGGACTTCACCAACGGCGGCTTCACCTACGGCTCCGACCAGACCCGCCGCTATGTGCTTGACGTCAACCGCCAGTTCCTCGACGACAGCGCCGCGTTCCGCCTGAACCTGATGAGCCACGAACAAAACGTCGCCGGCCGCGACGCGGTCAACTACGACCGTTGGGGCGTGGCCCCGTCGCTGACCTTTGGCCTGGGCACCCCGACCCGCGTCAACCTCAGCTACTACCACATGGAAAGCAACGACCTGCCGGATTCGGGCATTCCGTACGGTTATGGCTCGGCAAGCGCCACCACCCATGGCCATGACAAACCCACCGACGGCGGCGACAGCAGCAACTTCTATGGCCTCAAGGATCGCGACTTCCGCAAGACCCGCGCCGACATCAGCACGATCTCCATCGAGCACGATCTGAGCGACAGCATGACGCTGAAAAACACCCTGCGTCATGGCAGCACCGGCCAGGACTACATCCTCACCCAGCCGGACGACAGCAAGCTCAACGTCAACAAATACGGCACCGTATGGCGTCGTGCCAACACCCGCGTCTCCACCACCACGACCACCACCAACCAGACCGACCTGTTCGGCAGCTTCCAGGCCCTGGGCTTCAAGCACAGCTACTCCACCGGCCTGGAGTTCACGGGTGAAGAAACCCGCGTCAGTGGTTACACCGTGACGCCGAACGCCAACCCGACGCCCAACGGTTGCACGCCTGGCATGGTCGGCAACAGCGGCGGCAGTTGCACCTCCCTGGGCAACCCGAACCCGGACGACGCCTGGACCGGCGCCACCGCTCGCAACTACATGGGCACCAACACCAAGGCCACCAGCCGCGCCGCCTACGTGTTCGACACCATCGAGCTAGACCCGAAATGGCTGCTGAACGTTGGCCTGCGCTACGACACCTTCGACACCGAAGCCAACACCAATGCCACCACCGGGCGTACCAAGGTCAAGGACGACAGCCAATTCTTCAACTGGCAGGCCGGCCTGGTCTGGAAACCGCTGGAAAACGGCAGCATCTACACCTCCTACGCCACCTCGGCATCGCCGGCCGGCGGCCTGGTCGGTGAAGGCGTCGACAGCAACGCGATTCCGACCGGCATCAACACCAGCGACATGAAGCCGGAAGAAACCGTCAACTACGAACTGGGCACCAAGTGGGACCTGTTCCACAACCGCCTGTCCCTGTCGGCGGCGGTGTTCCGTACCGAGAAGAAAAACACCCGCATCCTGGTGGATTCCAACACCTACCAAACCGCCGGTGAGTCTCGCGTCGACGGCCTGGAACTGACAGCCAGCGGCAAGATCACCGAGCAATGGCAAGTGTTCGCCGGCTACAGCTACCTGAAAGCCGAGCTGGTTGATCCTGGCAAGAACGGCAACCGTCAGGGCGTCGTCACCACGGGTTCGAACAAAGGCAACCAGATGCCGAACACCCCGGAAAACTCGTTCAGCCTGTGGACCACCTACGCCATCACCCCAAAACTGACCGTCGGCGGCGGTGCGTTCTATGTCGACGATGTTTACGGCGACGCGGGCAACACGGTTTACGTACCGTCCTACACCCGCTACGACGCCATGGCCAGCTACAAGCTGACCAAGAACGTCGACCTGCAACTGAACGTGCAGAACCTGACCGACAAGACCTACTACGACAAGGCCTACGGTTCGCACTTCGCCAACCAGGCGGCCGGGCGCACGGCGTTGCTGTCCACCAACTTCCACTTCTAAGCAACAGCCTCACGCAGCACAAAGCCCCACGCATCGGATGCGTGGGGCTTTTGCGTGTTGAACAGAATGTTTCTCGACAAGCCACGGCATAATGCGCGCCGTGTCCTACATACCCAGATAGACGAGGCGGTCAGACGTGTTGAAGAAAACCCTGTTCCAGTTGCACTGGTTCTTCGGCATCAGCGCCGGGCTGGTGCTGGCCTTGATGGGGATCACCGGGGCTGCAGTGTCGTTCCAGGATGAAATCCTGCGCGCGCTCAACCCCACGGTACTGAGCGTGGAAAAACGCGAAGCCGGTGTGCTGCCGCCCGCCGAACTCGTGCGCAAGCTCGAAGCCACCGAAGGCAAGACCGTCTCCATGCTCTGGGTGGAAAACGATAGCGGCAATGCCGCACGCGTGTTCTTCACCCCGCCACCGGGCGAGCGCCGCGGGCAGATGCGCTATTTCGATCCGTACACCGGCGCCTACATGGGCGACGCCGTCGGCCAGGACGTGTTCGGCTTCCTGCTGCAATTTCACCGTTTCCTCGTGATGGGCGACACCGGGCGCAACATCACCGGCGCGTGCACGCTGATCCTGGTGTTCTTCTGCCTGTCCGGGCTGTACCTGCGCTGGCCGCGCCAAGTGGCGAACTGGCGGGTATGGCTGACGCTGGACTGGCGCAAAAAGGGCCGCAGCTTCAACTGGGACCTGCACTCGGTATTTGGCACGTGGTGCCTGCTGGCCTACCTGCTGGCGGCGCTGACCGGCCTGTATTGGTCCTACGACTGGTACAACCAGGGCCTGACCAAACTGCTCTCCGACGCGCCGCAGAACGAGCGCATGCGCAAGCGCGGCCCGCCACCCGCTGGCCCGGCGCCAATCGCCAACTACGACGCGCTGTGGAGCAGCATCTACAGTCGCGCCGGTCCCGGCTTGAGCGCCTACAACATCCGCATGCCAGCCGTTGCCGGGCAACCGGCCACTGTCTACTACCTGCTGCAGGACTCGCCCCACGACCGCGCGCTGAACCAGATCAACCTGGACCCGGCCAGTGGCGAGGTCAAATCCCACGACCGCTACGCCAGCAAGACCCTCGGTTCCCAACTGCTGACCAGCGTTTACGCCCTGCATACCGGCAGCTATTTCGGCCTGGCAGGGCGGATTATTCTCACCGTCAGCTCGCTGCTGATGCCGTTGTTCTTTATCACCGGCTGGCTGCTGTACCTCGACCGCCGCCGCAAAAAACGCCAGGTGCGTGATGCGCGCAAAGACCTCGGCGCCAACAGCAGCGAGGCCCCGGCATGGCTGATCGGCTTTGCCAGCCAGAGCGGGTTCGCCGAGCAACTGGCCTGGCAGACCGCCGGCCAATTGCAGGCCGCCGGGCTGCCAGTGAAGGTGCAGCCCCTGGGCAGCGTCAGCCAGGACGACCTGCGTCAGTCCGAAAACGCGCTGTTCGTGGTCAGCACCTTCGGCGACGGTGAAGCGCCCGACAGCGCCCGTGGTTTCGAGCGCAGCGTGCTCGGCCAGGACCTGTCTCTCAAGGGCCTGAACTACTCGGTGCTGGCCCTGGGTGATCGGCAGTACCAACACTTCTGTGGGTTCGCCCGGCGCCTGCATTTCTGGCTGACCAATCAGGGCGGCAACGCGCTGTTCGCCCCGGTTGAAGTCGACAGCGGCGACACCGCCGCCCTGCGCCACTGGCACCAGCAACTCGGCGAACTGACCGGCCACGCCCCCACCACCGCCTGGCCAACGGCGCAGTACGAAAACTGGACCCTGAGCCAACGCACCCTGCTCAACCGCGACAGCGTCGGCGCCAGCGTCTACCTGCTGGGCCTCACCCCGCCATCGCCGCAAACCTGGCTGGCGGGCGACCTGGTGGAAGTGCTGCCGCGCAATTGCCCGTGGGCCATCGAACACTTCCTCGAAGGCCTCGGCCTGAGCGGCAGCGACGGCGTGTTGATCGACGACCTCGCGCACACCCTCGATCAGGCCCTGGCCACCCGCCAACTGCCGACCCATCGCGCCCATCTGGTCGGCCTGCACGCCCAGGCACTGGTCAACGCGCTGGTGCCCCTGGGCATGCGCGAATACTCCATTGCTTCGATTGCCAGCGATGGCGTGCTGGAGCTGATCGTGCGCCAGGAACGCCACCCCGACGGCAGCCTCGGTTTGGCGAGTGGCTGGCTCACCGAACACGCGGCCCTCGGCTCGGCCATCAGCCTGCGCCTGCGCCGCAACAGCGGCTTCCACCTACCCGACGCGCCGGTGCCGCTGATCCTGCTGGGCAACGGCACCGGCCTCGCCGGCCTGCGCAGCCTGCTCAAGGCACGCATTGCCGACGGCCAGCAGCGCAACTGGCTGCTGTTCGGCGAGCGCAACATCGCCCACGACTACTTCTGCCAGGACGAGCTGCAAGGCTGGCTGGCGAGTGGGGATCTGGCGCTGCTGGACCTGGCGTTTTCCCGCGATCAAGCGGAAAAGATCTACGTGCAGGACCGCCTGCGCGAATCGGCGGATGTGCTGCGCAAGTGGCTGGCCGAGGGTGCGGCGATTTATGTGTGCGGCAGTTTGCAGGGCATGGCGGCCGGGGTGGATCAGGCGCTGGCGGATATTCTGGGCAGTGACGCCGTGGAGCGGTTGATCGAACAGGGCCGTTACCGTCGCGACGTGTACTGACCTCTTAGGCGCCAAAGTCCCCATGTGGGAGCGGGCTTGTGTGGGAGCGGGCTTGCTCGCGAAGGCGGTGTTTCTGTCGACACCTATTTCACCGATCCACCGCTTTCGCGAGCAAGCCCGCTCCCACAGGTTTAACCGCGTTTCAAATCAGGTGGGTTGGAGTTTTTGCTGGAACACTGACACGCCATCCAGATCCCGCAAGATCACCGTCAACTCCGCCGTCTGCCCATCAATCTGCACCTCGCCAAAAAACTGGAATCCCGCAAACGGCGAGGTGTTCTGCGCCGGTGGTGCTTTCTCGAACACCACTTCTGGCCCAAAGGTTTTATCCAACGGATTGGGCCCAAAGCTGCCAGCATTCAGCGGCCCCGCGACAAACTCCCAGAACGGTTCGAAATCCTGGAACGCCGCCCGGTCCGGGTGGTAGTGATGCGCCGCGCAGTAGTGCACATCGGCGGTCAGCCACACATGGTTGCGCACCTTCTGCGCCCTTAAAAAACCGAGTAACTCGGCGATCTCCAGCTCACGCCCTTGCGGTGCGCCGGGGTCATTGTTGGCGATCGCTTCCCAGCGCGGCACGCCCGGGCTGACCTCTCCATCCGGCACGCCCAGGCCAATCGGCATGTCGGCGGCGATGACTTTCCACTGCGCCGTGGACGCCTTGAGTTCGCGCTTGAGCCAGTCCAGCTGCTCACGGCCCATGAAGGCTTTTTCGCCGCCCAGGTTGTCATCGTTGGGCCCGCGATAGCTGCGCATGTCCAGCACAAATACATCCAGCAACGGCCCGTAGCCGAGCTTGCGATAAATCCGCCCGCCGCCGTCGGCGCTCTGCCGGCGCATCGGCGAATATTCCAGCCACGCCTGGCGGGCACGGCTCACCAAGGTGTTGATGTCCTTGGTCTGGTAGCGCTCATCGAGCTGCTTGCTCGGCGACCAGTTGTTCACCACCTCATGGTCGTCCCACTGCCAGATCTGCGGCACCTCGGCATTGAAGCGGCGCACGTTTTCATCCAGCAGGTTGTAGCGGTAATTGCCGCGATAGTCATCGAGGGTCTCGGCGACTTTGCTTTTGGCTTCGCTGGTGATGTTGCGCCACACGCGTCCGCCCTCCACCGCGAGCTGCGCGGGCACCGGGCCGTCGGCGTAGATGGTGTCGCCGCTGTGGATAAAGAAGTCCGGCAGGCGCAGGCGCATGGCTTCATAGATGCGCATGCCGCCGATGTCCGGGTTGATGCCGAAGCCTTGGCCAACGGTATCGCCGCTCCATACAAAACGGATGTCGCGCCGCTGTTGCGGCACGCTGCGCAGGTGGCCGAACCAGGGTTCGCTGGCGACACCGGTCTGGGCGTCTTCGAAGTGCACGCGATAGAAGATCGCCTGGTCGGCGGGCAGCCCGGTGAGTTCGACGCGGGCGGTAAAGTCGCTGCGATGGTCGGCCAGGGGCGAGATGGATTTGCGCGGGTTGCCGAACGTGCTGCGGGTGTCCCACTCCACCACCATCCGTGCCGGGCGGTCGCTGCGGCTCCAGATCATCGCCCGGTCGCCAAGCAGGTCGCCGGACTGCACGCCATCGGTGAGTTGCGGGCGGTCCTTGACCGAAGCGATCACCGCCGGCGCCAGGCCCGGCAGCAACAACCCGGCGCCGACGGCTTGCATCACGCGGCGACGGCCGAGATCGAAGTGGCTCATGCAGGTGCCCTCTTGAATATCAAAAGGGCAACTTAAACATGCAGGGATGAAGCGGATATGACACAGGCCTTGCGATCAATGAAGATCAAACGGTGGGAGCGAGCAAGCCCGCTCCCACCGTTTTAGACTGCGTCAGGCTTTAACAGGTGCGACCGACAACTCGACCACTTCCGGCCGCTTGATCACCGCATACACCAACCCAGTCAACACACTCCCCGCCACAATCGCCAGCAAATACAGCAACGCATGGTTCATCGCATTCGGGATGATCAACACAAACAACCCACCGTGGGGCGCCGCCAGTACGCAGCCGAAATACATCGACAACGCGCCGGTCAACGCGCCACCGGCCATGCTCGCCGGGATCACGCGCAGCGGGTCCTTGGCGGCAAACGGGATCGCGCCTTCGGAGATAAAGCACATGCCCAGGATCATCGCCGCCTTGCCTGCCTCGCGTTCGGTCTGGGCAAACTTGCGCCGCGCCAGGAACGTAGCGATGCCCATGCCAATCGGCGGCACCATGCCGGCAGCCATGGTCGCGGCCATCGGTGCGCCGCTGTGGGCGGCCAGCAGGCCGACGGAAAACGCATACGCCGCCTTGTTGATCGGCCCCCCCAAGTCGACACACATCATGCCGCCGAGCAGGATGCCCAGCAGCACCGCATTGGTAGTGCCCATGGTGCTGAGAAAATCGGTCAGGCCCACCAGCATGCGCGCCACGGGCGGGCCGACCAGGTAGATCATCGCCAGCCCGGTGAACAGGCTCGCCAGCAGCGGGATGATCAGGATCGGCTTGAGCGCCTCCAGGCTCTGGGGCAATTTCACCGCACGGGTGATCAGCTTGACGCAATACCCCGCAAGGAAACCGGCGAAAATCCCGCCGATAAAACCGGCGCCCAAGGTGCCTGCCAGCAGGCCGCCGATCATGCCGGGGGCGATGCCGGGACGGTCGGCAATCGAGTAGGCGATGTAGCCCGCGAGCAACGGCACCATCAGCATGAAGGCGCGGTCGCCGACGGTTTTCAGCGCGGCAGCCAGCGTGCCTTCCTGTTCAAACGCGTGGATACCGAACACAAACGACAACGCGATCAACAACCCGCCCGCCACCACCATCGGCAACATGAACGACACGCCGGTGAGCAGGTGCTTGTACACCCCGGTCTTTTCCGACTTGGCAACCGTCGCGCTGGCGTTGCTTTCCACCACGCCTTCGGCCAGGGCCTTGTTCAGAATCGACTCGGACTGCTTGAGGGCAATGCCGGTGCCGCAACGGTAGATCTTCTTGCCGGCGAAGCGCTCGGTGGCGACTTCGATGTCGGCGGCCAACAACACCACATCGGCATTGGCGATGGCCTCCGGGCTCAACGGCGTGCGGGCGCCCACCGAGCCTTGAGTCTCGACCTGCAGGTCATAACCCAGGCGCTTGGCGGTTTGCTGCAAGGCCTCGGCGGCCATGAACGTGTGGGCCACGCCGGTTGGGCACGCGGTGACCGCGACGATGCGTGGCGCATTCGGCGTGGCCTGTTCAGCGGCAACATACACCACCGCCTCTTCGGCACCCCGGCGCAACACCGCCTCGACATCCGCCAGCGCCTGGGCCGGCGTGCTCTGGAACACACGCTTGCCGACGAACCGCTGCATGTCCACCGGCGCGCTGCTGACCAGCAGCACCCACTCGGCATCGTCGATGATCGCCTGGGACAACTGGCGTTCCGGGCGCTGCACGTCGACCACTTCGACGCTGGTGCTCCAGCCCTGGCGTTGCGCGGCGGCGTCCAACAAGCGGGCGCACAGCACACTGGTGACCATGCCGTTGGGGCAGGCAGTAACAATGGCTAACTTCATGAAAAACCCTCTTATTGTTCTGTCAGCGCGCGTACATCGACGCCACTTTCGAGATGCGCCAGCTGCGCGTCATCGCTGATGCCAAAACCGATCTGTGTCACCGCCATCGCAGCAATCGCCGTGGCGCGGCGCAGGGTCTGCTCGGGTGTGTCGCCACTGAGCAAACCGTGGAGCATCCCGGCGAGCAGCGAGTCGCCCGCGCCCACGGTACTGGCGACAGTGACCTTGGGCGGCGTGGCATGCAGCGCGGTGCCAGGGCGGTACCAGTTCACACCGGCCGCACCATCGGACACCACCACGTGTTCCACGCCCAATCGATGCAATTGGCTGATGGCATCGCTGGCGTTGCCCAGCGCCTCGGCCAGTTCCTCGGTGTTGGGTTTGACCAACCACGGGCCCGCCTGCAAACCGGCGCGCAACGCTTCGCCGCTGGTGTCGAGGGCAACTTTCAAACCGAGGTTTTTCAGGGTTACCAGCAAACCGTGAAACCACTGTGGGCTGACACCGCGCGGCAGACTGCCAGCGACCACCACCGCATCGAATTCAGGGCCGATGATCTCGACCATCTTGAGCAGTTCCTTTTGCGCCCGCTCATCCACAAACGGCCCCGGTGCGTTGATGTCAGTGATCCGGCCGTCCTGTTCGGCGATCTTGATATTGCTGCGGGTTTCACCCGCCACGCGGATAAACGCATCACCAAAACCACGGCGGGCGATCAGGGCGTTGAATGCCTGGGGATTTGCCTCGCCGAGGAAACCGCCCACGCTTACCGAATGCCCCAGGTCGGCCAACACCTGCGCCACATTCACGCCCTTGCCAGCGGCGTGGGTCAGCACGTTGTCACTGCGATTGACTTCGCCCGGTTCCAGGCGCGCCAGGCGCACCGTCAGGTCCAACGCCGGGTTCAGCGTCAGGGTCAGAATCCTTGCCATTTACACGGCCTCCACAAGGGCACGCACTTCGGCGGGCGAACCCACCGCAAGCGCTTTTTGCGCCAGGCCCTGGGCCTCGCTCAGACTGAATTCACGCACCCGCGCCTTCACTTCGGCAATGCTGCGCGCCGATACGCTCAACTCATCCACCCCCAGGCCGATCAGCACCGGCACCGCCAACGGGTCCGCCGCCAGCTCGCCGCACACGCCGACCCATTTGCCATGGGCATGGGCCGCACGCACGGTGATGTCGATCAGTTGCAGCACCGCCGGGTGCAGGCCATCGGCCTGGGCCGACAGGGTCGGGTGGCCGCGATCGATGGCCAGGGTGTATTGGGTCAGGTCATTGGTGCCGACGCTGAAGAAGTCGACTTCCTTGGCCAGCACCGGCGCGAGCAAGGCGGCGGACGGCACTTCGATCATGATCCCCAGTTGCAGGTCGGCCACCGGGATTTCCAGGCGCAGGCGCTCGGTCATGTCGCGGGCGGCGCGCCATTCGTCGACGCTGCCGACCATGGGGAACATGATGCGCAGCGGACGGTTGTCGGCCGAACGCAACAGTGCCCTGAGTTGCGCTTCCATGATCTGCGGACGTTGCAAGGTCAGGCGAATGCCGCGCACGCCGAGGAAGGGGTTTTCTTCTTCGGCAATCGGCCAGTACGGCAACGGTTTGTCGCCGCCCACATCAAGGGTGCGTACCACCAGCGGACGCCCGCCGAGGCCGTCGAGTACACGGCGGTATTCGGCTTCCTGGGTGGCTTCGTCCGGTGCTTGCGGGTGAGCCATGAAGATCAATTCGGTGCGCAGCAGGCCAATGCCTTCGGCGCCCTGCTCCACCGCGCTGGCCACACCGGCGCTTTCGCCGATGTTGGCGAACACTTCCACGGCGTGGCCGTCGCGGGTCAGTGCCGGTTCATGGCGCTGGGCGGCGGCGGCTTGCAGGCGTTGTTCGCGGGTGTCGCGCTCGACGGTGGCACGTTGCAGGGTGGCGGCGTCGGCGTCCACATGCAGGCGACCACGCTGGCCATCCAACAGCAGCGGCGTGCCGGCGGCCAGCAGCAACACGCCGGCACCGGCGCCGACCAGCGCCGGAATCCCCAGGGCGCGGGCGACGATGGCGCTGTGGGCGGTCGCGCCGCCACGGGCAGTGAGGATGCCGGCGACGCGCGCCGGATCAAGCCGCGCCACATCGGAGGGGCCGACTTCGTCCATCACCAGAATGTAGGGCTCGTTCGGCTCCCTGGCGGTTTCGACGCCGCACAGTTGCGCCAGCACACGGCGGCCGATGTCACGCAGGTCGGCGGCGCGCTCGGCGAGCAAGGCGTCCTGCAGCGACTCCTGCTGTTTGGCGGCGGCTTCGATCACGCTCATCCACGCCGCTTCGGCGCTTTCGCCCTGCTTGAGGCGGGTGTCGACTTCATCGGTGAGTTCCGGGTCGTCGAGCATTTCCTGGTGGGTGATGAAAATCTCGCGGATGGCCTTGGATTGGCTGCGCTCGATCAAGCCTTGAATGTCGCGACGCACATCGGCCAGGGCATCTTGCAGGCGCTGGCGCTCGATGGCCGAAGATTCGCCGCGCAGCGGGTAGTCGAACACCTGCTGAACCTGGATATGCGCCGGGCCGATGGCAATGCCCGGCGCGGCGGCGATGGCCTGGATCTGACTGCCGCTGGACGGTGCACTGAGCACCGGTTCGACCTCGACAGCAGCCAGTGGCGCGCGCACGGTCGGCAGCGGCTCAACCTCTTCGCCGAGGCCCGCTTCGACCGCCGCCAGCAACGCCGGCAGCGCATCGCCGGCAATCGTCGGCTCGGCAACAAATTCCAGCACCTGGCCGCGACGAGCACCGAGGCTCAGCAGTTTGCTCAGGCTTTTGACCGACACCGCGCCGACGGGGCCATCAACGATGCGCACGCGGATGTCGCCTTCAAAACTTTTCGCCAGTTGCGCGAGGATCTTTGCCGGGCGGGCATGCAGGCCATGGGCGTTGGCCAGGGTGATGCGGGCGTTGGGCCAGTCTGGCGGCAGTTCACCGCCGAGGACTTCGAGGACGGCGCGGCTGCTGGTGGCGCGGCCCAGCTCCTGGCCGCGACCTTCGATCAGCAAGGCGCACAGGCGCTCGAGCAAGGCTTGGTGGGCTTCGCCGAGGCTGGCCAGGCAGAACAGGCCGTTGAGCGGCTGGCCGAGGTAGCGCATCGGTTTGTCCGGGGTGACAAACGCCAGGCCCGGACGCTTGACCGTCTGCTCGCTGTGCAGCCACCACAGGCCGTCGCCCAGGGGCAGCGCATCAACCTGCTGCAGCACCGCGGCGAAACCGTTGCTCACACAATCGGCCTGGCGCAACAGGCGTGCGCCGCGCCACACCAGCTCTTCAAAATCGTCGGCGGACACGCCCAGGCTGATCATCTGGGCGTCCAGCGCCAGTTCCTGGGGCGCGCCTTGCAGCAGTTTGAGCAAGGCTTGCGCCGTACCGGCACGGCGCAGTGCCTGGCCGAGGTCGGTCTCACCGAGGGCCCGGGTCAGCAGTTGCAACAGGCGCAGGTGTTCATCGGATTTGGCCGCGATGCCAATCGCCAGGTAGACGATCTGGCCGTCGCCCCAATCCACCCCTTCGGGGAACTGCAGCAGGCGCACGCCGGTGGCGAACACCTGGTCGCGGGTTTCGGGGGTGCCGTGGGGGATCGCAATACCTTGGCCGAGAAAGGTCGAGCCCTGGGCTTCACGGGCTTGCAAGCCACTGAGATAACCCTCGGCGACCAGGCCGTCGGCCACCAGTTTTTCAGCGAGCAGGTGCAAGGCTGCAGATTTATCCACAGCCACCTGGCCCATGGAAATCTGCTCGTGGGTGAGCTCAAGCATGCCGTTCTCCTAGTTAGTGCGATGGGCGCACTAGGTATTGTTTTGAATAAACAGGGTAATAGCGCTTCAAAATAGCTGACTGAGTAGTCAATTGGCAGTAGCCACTCAGTAGCGAAGATCGTAAAAATACGCTTGCTGAAACGTTTAATCTAGAATTTATGGCAGATTACGCGTTAATTGAGCATCCTTGAAGAACCACTCGGCACTTGAGCTTGGACATTGGTCGTGTGCAGTAATCGGTTACGATTGGACAAAATGTCGGGGCACGCTCCAAAAAACAAGGAAATCCCGGTTTGAAACTCAGTGATATTGCACGTCTGGCCGGTGTGTCCGTGACCACCGCCAGCTACGTCATCAATGGCAAAGCCGAACAACAACGGATCAGCAACGCCACCGTCGAGCGTGTGCGGGCCGTGGTTGACGCCCATGGCTTTACGCCCAACCCCCAGGCTGCCGGGTTGCGCAGTCGGCATACGCGCACCTTGGGTTTTATCCTGCCCGACCTGGAAAACCCCAGTTACGCACGCATCGCCAAGCTGCTGGAGCAAGGCGCACGGGCGCGTGGCTATCAACTGTTGATCGCCAGCTCCGACGATGATGCCGACAGCGAACGCCAGTTGCTGCAACTGTTTCGCGCCCGCCGTTGCGATGCGCTGTTTGTCGCCAGTTGCCTGCCAGCTGGCGACGACAGCTACCGCGAACTGCAAGCCAAGGGCCTACCCGTGATCGCCATCGACCGGGTGATGGACACTGCGGATTTCTGCTCGGTGGTCAGCGACGACCGCCGGGCCTGCCAGCACCTGACCGGCAGCCTGCTGCAACCGCTGCCCAAGCAGATCGCACTGATCGGTGCGCGGCCCGAACTGAGCATCAGCCAGGAGCGGGCCGCCGGCTTCCGTGAAGCGCTGCAGGGTTTCAGCGGCGAGGTGATCGTCGAACACGGCGAGTCGTTCAGTCGTGACTGTGGCCGACAGCTGATGGAGCAATTACTGCAACGCCTGGGGCATTTGCCTGACGCGCTGGTAACAACCTCCTACGTGCTGCTGCAAGGTGTGTTTGACGCGCTGCATGACTTCCCGTTGAAGTCGCGCCCGCTGCGCCTGGGCACCTTTGGCGATACGCAACTGCTGGACTTCCTGCCGCTGCCGGTCAACGCCATGGCCCAGCAACACCCATTGATTGCCGATACCGCGCTGAAACTGGCCCTGGCGGCGATTGAAGAGCAGCAGTACCAACCGGGCGTGCACGCCATCGGCCGTACGTTCAAGCAGCGTATCCGCGAGGCTTGAGCGTGGAGCTGATCGACACCCACACCCACCTGGACTTCGCGGAGTTCGACAAAGATCGCCGCGCCGTCCTCGCCCACAGCCGTGCACTTGGCGTGCGGCGCATGGTGCTGCTGGGGGTGTATCAGCAGAATTGGCAGCGGTTGTGGGATCTGGTGCTGGAGGATGAAGGCCTGTTCGCAGCCTTTGGCCTGCATCCGGTGTATCTCGATGACCACCGCCCCGCCGACCTGACCGAACTGGGCGATTGGCTCACGCGCCTGCACGGCCATCGGCAACTGTGTGCGGTGGGCGAGATCGGCCTGGATTACTTCCTCGAACAACTGGATCGCGAGCGCCAGCAAAGCCTGTTTGAAGCCCAGCTCAAGCTGGCGGTGGACTTCCAGCTGCCGGCGCTTTTGCACGTACGCCGCAGCCATGCCGCGGTGATCGCCACCCTCAAGCGCATCCGCCTGCCACGGGGCGGCATCATCCATGCCTTCGCCGGCAGCCGGGAGGAAGCCCGCGAGTACATCAAGCTGGGCTTCAAACTGGGCCTGGGCGGCGCGGCCACCTGGCCCCAGGCGCTGCGCATGCATAAGGTGCTGGCACAGTTGCCGCTGGACAGCGTGGTGCTGGAGACCGATGCCCCGGACATGGCGCCCGTGATGTATCCGGGCCAGCGCAACAGCCCGGAGCATCTACCCCAGATTTGCCACGCCCTGGCCGAGCGGATGGGCATCAGCCCCTTATTGCTGGCTGAGGCGAGCACACGCAATGCGTGCGAGTTGTTCCATTGGTAGCACCGGGCTGACCGCTTCCAGACTAAGGGTCAACCGCTGCCGGTAGCGCGCATAACGCAATGCCAGGCAATGCACCAACACCACCACCAGCGAAACATTGAGCTGCCCGATCACGCTGACCAACCCGACCCACTCCGCCACCAGTGCCACGATCAGCACCATGCAGGTCAGCACCATCATGCTCGGGTGGACCAGCGCCCAATGGTCCAGCGTCCTGAGCTTGCGCAACTGCCGTGGGCAGCTCAGGTGCAAGACCCGCTGGCAATACGGACAGTCGAAGGGTTCCTTGATGGCGATGGCATTCAACTGCCAAGGCTTGAGTTCAAACGTGATGTCACAATGGGCGCAGTGCCCTTTGATGCCGACTGCAGTGGTCATCGCCGTGCGTCCCCAAAACCTGAATGTGAGAGAGGTGAAGTTTCGCCCACTCACACACCACGGAAAGAGCCTCAGGCAAATTAGGACATACACCACACACCCAAAAGAAAAACCCTACACCAAGACCTTACACACGAAACGCCCCGATCAGCTGCTTCAGCTCGATCACCTGCATCGACAGTTGCCGGCTCGCGGTTTCGGTCTGATAGGCGCCCTGGGCCGCGTGTTCACCGGCGCGATTGATTTCGACGATGTTCTGGTCGATGTCATGGGCGACGGCGGTCTGTTGCTCCACGGCGGCGGCAATCTGCTGGTTCTGATCAACGATCATTCCTACGGCGCCTAGGATATTTTCCAGCGCCTGCTGGACTTTTTCCGACTGCTCCACGGTGCCATTCGCCATTTCATGGCTGCTGCCCATGGCTTTCACCGCAGCGGCGACACCGCTGTGCAAGCGGCTGATCATCTGCTCGATTTCTTCGGTGGAATGCTGGGTGCGCCGCGCCAGGGTACGTACCTCATCGGCCACCACCGCAAAACCGCGCCCCTGTTCACCGGCCCGCGCCGCCTCGATGGCGGCATTGAGCGCCAGCAGGTTGGTTTGTTCGGCGATGCTTTTGATCACTTCCAGCACGCTGCTGATGGATTGGCTGTCGGTGGCCAGTTGGTTGATCACCCGCACCGACTGGTCGATCTCCGAGGCCAGGCGCGCGATGCTGCCCTGCTGGGACTGCACCAGGCCACGGCCGCTGACGGTTTCATCATTGACACTATGGGCACTGCTGACCGCCGCCGCCGCACTGCGCGCCACTTCTTGGGCGGTGGACGACATCTGGTTCATCGCCGTAGCCACCTGTTCGATCTGGCTGCGCTGGCCGGATACCGCCTGGTTGCTCTGGGCCGATACCGTTTCCACTTGCCCGGCCTGGTGCTCCACCTGGCTGACGGTGTGCCCGACGCGCTCGATCAGGTCATGGATTTTTGCCACGGTGCCGTTGAACACCTGGCCGAGGTCACCGAGTTCGTCGCGGCTGTGGGCAACGAAGGTGACGGTCATGTCACCAGCGGCCACCTTGTCCATCATCGCGCCGAGGCGTCGCAGGGTGGTGCGGGTGGAGGCGTAGAAGCCCGCATATAAATAGAAGATCAGCAAAAACACCGCCGTCAGCGCCGCGACCAGCACCACCATATGCGTGCGGTTTTGCGCCAGGCGTTGCTCCAATTGGTGCCCGAGGAACGTCAGGGTCGCCTCATCCAGCTGGTAGGTCAGGGCCATCAACTGGCTGACGCTGTCATAGAAGCCCTGCCACGGCGCGTCGAGGGTTTCGGCCATCACCACCTGTTCTTCAAACAACTCGCTGGCGTGCTTGAGGCTGGCGTTGCTGGCCGTGGCCAGGCTGTCGAGCGCGGCGTGGGCGGCCTTGCTGGAGCCCAGGGCATCTTGCAGCTTCAAGGCGTATTCGCCGTGGAGTTTTTCCAACTGCTGTAGCAGTTCGTCGAAGCGCGTGCTCGAGGATGAATTGAGAAAGCCCTGGCCGAGGGAGTAGGCCCCCATCGCCCGACCTTCACCCAGGGTCTGGGTGACCTGTGGGGTGACACTGGTGATCAGCTCGCTGAGTTGGCGCAGATCGCCCTGGGGGTCGCGGCTCAAGCCGGATTGGCTGGCGATGATCTGGCTGAGCATCTGCGCTTTGTTGAGCAGCTTGCCGATCAGCGCGCTTTTGCTCAGCAGCGAGGTTTCCTGTTGCTGGGCCTTGAAGGCCGCGATCAGCTCGTCGCGCTTGCCGTCAAACACGACGATTTGTTCGGGATCGGTGGTCATTGCGTTGAGACTTTGCAGGCGGCTCAGCACACTCTGCTCCAACGCGCTGATCTTGCCCTCCAGGTCACCGGCCTTGCCGGATTGGCCAAGGGTCGCGTTGATTTGCACCTGATTGTTCAGGGTTTCCAGGTCGCGGCGCAGGGCCAGGCTGCTGCCGAGCAGATCCAGGCTTTGCAGTTCGACGCGGGTGCCCTGGAATTCGCGCCAGGAATCGCGCACCAGATAATAGTTGGTGGCCAACATAGGCAGCAGGAACAGCACGCTGATCAGGCTGAACTTCATGCCGAAGCTCAAGCGATTCATCAGCGCAACGGCGGGATAGAGCAAGCTCTTCACGGGTGAACTCCCTTTCTTTTATTTTTATTGAGGTCAGGGCGACGGCAGAACGCCAGCATCTGTATAGCTCAATTTGAAAGGGAGTTTTGTAACGTAAGGTTAACGAGAGTTTCGCGCGGCAAAAACAAATGTGGGAGCAAGCCGGCTCCCACACGGGTTTATGGCAATACGGTCCAGATCGCGAAGCCGGCATACCACAGCACCGCTGCGCGCAGCAGCAGTTCCCACAAGCGGTCCAGGCTGTTGATGCCGTCGGCCCCCACCACCGGCGGTGGGATTTCCGCGGCCACCAGGCCGACTTTTTCCACCAGTTGCGCGGCGCTGATGTCCCAGCTCAGTAGTTCGTGGAGCATCACGCGGCTGACGGCAACGAAGTTGCCCACCAGGGCAAAGCTGGCCGCGAGCAAGCGCACCGGCAACCAGTCAAAAGCATGACGCAGTTGCCCGGCGCGCTCGGCCACCAGCGGGTTCTTGCTGTGTTCGTTGGCCAATGCCAGCAGGCGGTAGGCCAACGCGGCGACCGGGCCCAGCAGGAAATACCAGAAAATTACCGCAAAAAAGCTCTGATAGGCCTGCCACAGCAGGTGGCCCTGCACGCGTTCAAGCAGTTGCTCGCCACTGTCTGCGCCCAGTTGCAGGTCACGTTCGGCCACGTGTTCGGCGGCTTGCAGATCACCGCGCCGCCAGGCATCACGAAACGGCCCGAGCCCGGCCAACAGATCGCCTCGCCCCAGGCTGTAAATCACCACCAGCAAGTGCACCGGCAGCGCCAACAGGCCGTAGGCCACTGGTTCCAGCACCAGCAGCAACAATGCCAGCAAGGCCACCGGCAACAGCACCAACGCGGCCAGGATCAGCCACGGCCGCTTGCCCATGCGCGGGCTCGATTCCAGCCTGGCCAGCTCGCGCAGCCAGCCGCCATCACGCTGCAATCGTTGGCGCAGGGCCGAGAACTTCTCGATCCACACCGCCAGCACCAATACCAGGAAACTCATTGTGCGTGTCCTCCATCCTGCAAGGCGCTGCGAAAGCGCGTCCAATCAAAAGCCGGGCCGGGATCGGTCTTGCGCCCCGGCGCTATATCGCTATGACCACAAATACGTTGGCGGGTGATGCCTGGATACGCTGCCAGCAATTGACGGGTCAGGTCGATCAGCGACGCATATTGGGCGTCGGTGTACGGCAAGTCATCCGTGCCCTCCAACTCGATGCCAAGGGAAAAGTCATTGCACGTCTCACGCCCTTCGAACGACGAGACACCGGCATGCCAGGCCCGGTCGACGCACGCGACAAACTGCGTCACCGCCCCGTCGCGCTCAATCAGAAAATGCGCAGATACCCGTAGGTCGGCAATCCCTTCAAAGTAGGGATGTTCCGTGACATCCAGGCGATTCTGGAAAAACTCCTGCACCTTGCCGGTGGCAAACTGCGCGGGGGGCAGGCTGATGTTATGCACCACCAACAGCGAGATTTCGCCGGCAGGGCGCTCGTTGAAGTTGGGCGAAGGGCAATGACGGATGCCCTTGCACCAACCGCTGAGGGGGTCCAACTGCATACAGGGTCCTTGAGCGTGACAAAGTGTGACCAGTATGCCGCGTTCAAGCCTATGGTTGCGATGCCTTGGCGCGATTGAGTTGACGCAGGTGGCCCAGCACCGAGGCCAGCGCCCGGTCGAACAGCAACCCGTCGTCAAGCCTGCGCAAGTTGCCACGCTTGAATCCAAGCGCCAATTGCCCCACACGCTGCTCCAGCACCTTGAGCCCGGTGCGGTTGATGAACACGTAGCGATTGGCCGGCGCGACGATCGTCGTCAGCTTGCAACGCTGCACGGTGTCCGCGCCGTCC
Source organism: Pseudomonas sp. FP2335 (assembly GCF_030687535.1). Lineage (NCBI taxonomy): Bacteria > Pseudomonadati > Pseudomonadota > Gammaproteobacteria > Pseudomonadales > Pseudomonadaceae > Pseudomonas > Pseudomonas sp. FP2335. The sequence continues at coordinate 954,888 of NZ_CP117437.1, read as the reverse complement.
TGGAACTCGATCCAGTCACCAATGCGCGTCTGGTAGGCGTTGATCAGGTCGGGATCGTCACTCGGCAAATCCTCGGCGGCGTCGGGCAACTCGGCACTAAATACAAAGGGCTCGCGCACAACGCTCAAGGTTTCGACGCCGTCCAGTGGCTGCACGTGCAACGCTTGGAGGCGGATGAAGAATTCACGGGTGCTGAACGGGTCGAACGCCGCGCTGGTCAGACCGTCGCGCAGAGCCTTGAGCAATCCCGGCAGCCGCGCCAGCAGATGCCGCCCGGCCTCGGTGTCGTCCTGCAGGCCCACGCTCCAGATCAAATCGTCCATGGTGCGCAACGCTGCCAGCCACTGCACCGACTGCTCGCCATGCTTGAGGCTGGCCAGCAACAGCACCTGGCTCCAGGCCTGTTGCAGGAATTGCACCACGGCTTGCGGCAAGGTCTTGCCCAGCAGCCGACGATTAAGCACATCGGCCACCCGCTGGCGGGCGGCGTCGGTGCGTACGCGCGTGTCTTCGGCATCGCGGGTGTGTTGCTCGACCAGCTCGCTGCGACGTTGCTCATCGGCGGTAAAAGCCGTGAACTCTACGAGCAGTTGGGAAAAAATCGCCGGGTCTTCCACAAAATCATTCAGCAGACGCTGCACTACCTGCTCGATACGCAGGTAGAGGTAGTCACGCGAATAATCTTCGCGAGGGCTCCAGCCCAGGGCAACAGCGGCGATTTCATTGAGCAGCCGCCGCGCCGGATGGCTGGCGCGGCTGAAAAAGCTTTTATCCAGCACCGCGACTTTCAGCAGCGGGATCTGCAATCGCGCGATCAACGCCTTGAAGGGGTCCGGCAGATTGCAGTCCTTGCGAATGAACTCGAACAACATGGCGATCAGGTTGATCACGTCTTCGTCCGCAACTTCCACCACCCGGGACTTGCCACTCTTGACGCTGACCCGGGTCAGCAGTTGCCCAAGCTGGTTGCGCAGGTCGACATCATCTTCGGTTTCTGACGCAGGCACGTACTGCTGCAAATGGGACAGCAGCCGCAACAGGTCGCGGGTGGCGATCGGTTGTGGTTCGGCGCTGGCTTCCAGGGTGGGCGCCACGCCGCCACGCACGGCCTTGAGCAATGCCTGCAGGGCGGCAAACGCTTGCTGGCCGTTCTCATCGAGCGGCGGATCAGCGTTCGGCACGCTGTCTTCACGCAAGCCCTCACGGGCCGTTCGCCCGCCGGGACGCCGCGACGGTGCGGCCTTGAGTTCAGGCAATACGCCGGTGGCAACCAGCAATCGGTTGGCTTCGCCGTACAGTTGGTCGGCGTCGCTGAGCACGTATTTTTCAAACAGCTTGAGCATGATCAGCTTGACGCGGATCTCCACGCCAAGGCTGCGCCCCGCACGCAGGAAGAACTCACATAACAGCGCAGGCCCCAGCGGGTTTTCGCGCTCATCCAGGCACTTGTCCAGCAAGGCGCTCAAGCGCGCCGTCAGTTGGCCCAGGGCCAGGCCGTCGCGGTGTCGCACCCGCCCCAACATGGCCTCCAGTGCCACGGCTTTTTCCAACTCATCGCTGGACGTCCCCGGCACTGCGTCGTAGGACACCACCGGCACCAACTGCCGCTCCCCCTGCCCGGCCAGGCCCAGGTTGGCGAAGGCCGCGAACAGCTGCTCCATGAACACACGCTCGAAATTCTTGCGCTTGAGGCGCAAGTCGCGCATGGCTTCAAAAAAAATGTGGTGATCGAGGTTGTTGCGCGCCTTGTCGGCCATCTCGAACAGGGTGTCGTCGGCGTTATCGAACAACTCCTGCAAGCCCTGCTGCAACTGCTGCGCCGCCTTGTCGCGAACCTGCAGCAACACCACCGGCAAGCGCGCGAGCGGCGATGGCGTGGTGTGTGCCTTGCTAATGGGCACCACCTTTCCGTCATAGTGCATCCTGGCCTCCTGATACGGCGGTGTCTGTTGGGGAATGATGGGGCGGGCGCTGCGCGATTCCAGTCATCACCAAGACGTCAAAGCTATGACGCCAATTGCAAGGCGCGAGATTATCTTGCAAAGAGGGGCAGTTGCGCCAGCGAACTCTGTCATTTGGCAGCAATTGAGCGGTGGGTTCTGGGTTCGGGCGCACACTGCCCCTATAATCGGGGCACTTTGTTTGTGGAGCCTGTTATGCCGAATCTCCGTCTTGCCGACCTCACCGCCGAAATCGAAGCCAACGTGCGCCGCGCGCTGCTCGAAGACATCGGCAGCGGCGACATCACCGCGCAGTTGATCCCGGCCGAGCGGCTGGCCAAGGCCACCATCATTACCCGTGATGCGGCGGTGATTGCCGGCACAGCCTGGGTAGATGCCGTGTTCCGCCAGCTGGACCCACGGGTTGCGGTGCACTGGCAGGTGGCCGACGGTGAGCGTGTCAGCCCCAACCAGGCGCTGTTCCACCTCGAAGGCCCCGCACGCTCGCTGCTCAGCGGCGAACGCAGCGCACTGAATTTCTTGCAACTGCTGTCAGGCGTGGCGACGCGTGCCCGGTTCCTGGCGGATTTTGTCGCGAGCACCCAGGTCAAGCTGCTGGACACCCGCAAGACTCTGCCTGGCCTGCGCCTGGCGCAGAAATACGCAGTCACCTGTGGCGGCTGCCACAACCACCGCATCGGTTTGTATGACGCGTTCCTGATCAAGGAAAACCATATCGCCGCCTGTGGTGGCATCGCCCAGGCCATTACTGCCGCGCACAAGATCGCCCCGGGCAAACCGGTGGAAATCGAAGTGGAAAGCCTGGAAGAGTTGCGTGAAGCGCTGGCGGCAGGCGCCGACATCATCATGCTCGACGAACTGAGCCTGGACGATATGCGTGAAGCCGTTCGTCTGAATGCCGGCAAGGCCAAGCTGGAGGCCAGTGGCGGGATCAATGAAAGTACGTTGCTGCCTATCGCGCAAACCGGTGTGGACTACATCTCCATCGGCGCGATGACCAAGGACGTGAAGGCGGTGGATCTATCGATGCGCCTCAGTATCTGAGGCCAGGCACCAGCTTGCTGTTGTGGCGAGGGGGCTTGCTGCCTCGCCACAACACGCTTGGCTCAGACCACCAGATTATTCATCTCGCAGTATTCTTCCCATTCGACGCCCAACACTTCGGCCGCCTCCTTGTGCAAGGCCAAGCGTGCATCTTCGAACTCTTCCGGTGTCGAGGTGTACTTGAGGGTCAATTCCCAAGGCTGCAGGCCCTGGCTCTCGGCCTCATCCTCGAATGCCCACTGGATCTGATCACGCCGGTCATCAGCGCTCAAATCCTTGATCTCTTCTTTAAGCTGCGGCGACTCCTCGATGTATTTTTCGAGGGCTTTGGCGTGCCGAACTTCCTGGGTCATTTCAGTCGTGGTCATGTCGTTCTCTTAGATCGAGGAATGGGGATGCATCTGGGTCATCAAGGTCTCGCAGATACAAAAGAGCGGGCGTGAATACCGACTCGTCTGGCCTTCAGAACCATTCTTGGGATCATCTGAAAACAGTGCTGCCTTTTTGCCCGAGACAGGAATCGAACCTGCGACCTTCGCGTTACGAGTGCGCTGCTCTACCAACTGAGCTACACGGGCGGTGGGCTAAAGCTAGCACCGCATCGGGTGTCCGGCAACTCACGGACGTGGCAGCGCGATTACCCCCTGGGCCCAGAAGCGTGGCTGCAGGTGGTTATGGGTCGCATCGATGTAGCGCTGCTGCGCCTGCGTGATGTGCGGTACATCACGTGCAGCAACAAATATCAGCAGACCAACGGCCACGACACTCAGCACCGTCCATACACCCGCGACCATCGGCAGCGCGGCAGCGCCCGGCACTCGCGGATGCAGCGCCAGCAGCCAACCCACCACCAGTGCCAGCCACAGTTGCGAGATAGGCATCACGATCACTCCATCGACCATCGACTGCACCAGCGCAGCGACCAAGGCCGCGAACAGGCACAGACGCAACAAATCCACACGCTGGGTCGACAACCCACGTTCACGCAGTACACCGAGCGTGGCCCAACCGCCACGCCAGGCCAGCGCAATGACAACCAGGGTTGATGGCACACCCCACTCGCTGGCCCATTGCAGAATCGCCTGATGGGGATGGGCCGCAATCACGTTGGGAATATCGGCAAACTGCATCGGCCCGAACCCCAGCCAAGGCCGCTCGACGATCATATGCCAGGCCTGCCACCAGATCGGCCCACGCCCAGACAGCGACGTGGTGAGACGATCGCCGGCACCGCTGGACAACTCGATCCCCAAGTAGCCCGCCAGCCCCGTGAACAGCAGCCAGTACAGCAGCAACCCGCCGCCCGCCGCCGCCAGTTGCCAGGCCACCCAGCGCCGCCCTCCTGGCCCCAGCGCCGCCAGCAGCACCCCAGCCGTGCCCAGGCCCAGCCAAGTACCGCGCGTACCGCCGCTGATTGCGATCAACCACCATACGCACAGCAACGCCAACACCGCAGCGCGCACTGGGCGAGAGAGCGTGGGCAACAGCAAGGGAAGCGCCAGAAACGGCAGCGTGAAGGTCTGAAATTGACCGTAGAAACGTTTGTTGGAGAAGCCTGACAGCAGCAGATCCGGGTCCAGCAGGCGCTGGCCACTGGTAAACGCCAGCATGCCGGCATACAGGTACTGGGCCGACTTGACCAGGCACAGCAGCACCACGATCAGGATCAGCACACGATCCAGGCGCTCCCCCCCCTCGCGGCGCACCGCGGCAAACGCCACGGCAATCAGGCCGCAACTGATAAACAGTGACACCTCGGTGAACGCCCAGAGCGGTTGGTGCGCCAGCCCCGAGGAAATCATCCCCAGCGCGATCACCAGCGCCAGGCCTATGGCGGCGGGCCGATCCAGCCACGGCCCGTGGTTGACCGACAACCCATACAGCAGCGCGAGCAGCGCCAGGGCAATCTGGATCGTGCGCTGAAGATCATGACCGCCGAACGGCACACAGATCCCCAGCACCAGCAGGCACACCGCCAGCACCAGGAAAACGTTACCGCGCTGCCGTATGGAAAAGACCATCGTCCACCTCTACGTCCGTGTGGATGGTTGGGTCGTTACGCGCCGTCGGCGCCACAGCCCTTGGCAACGTATTTTGCTTCAGCGCTGGTAACACACTTCCAGCCCTTGGTCGCATCACGGGTCAACGTGATGGTCTTGCCCAGCACCGGCGCCGGGGCGTCGAGGATTTCGCAACTGATGGAACCGGTGCCCGTGGCCACATCCCCCGCCACATCGATCTTGCAGTTGGCGGTCGGGCTGGTGCCACCGATCAGGGGGAGGGTCGGCACGGTGCCTTGATTGAAGACGTCCTCGTAACCGGCCTTCAACGCGGTGATTTCCGCCAGCCCCGCCGTGAACTTGGCCTTGGCCTGGTGCGTGGTGTACATCGGCAGGCCGATGGTGGCCAAAATGCCAATGATTGCCACGACGATCAACAACTCGATCAGGGTAAAGCCTTTCTGACGCATCACATTCACTCTCCAGAATAAAACCTATGACAAGGCGCATCCTGCGCCCCGTAGTGTGCAGCCGCGCCAGTGTACTCACCCTCGAGCGGCCAATCGTATCCAAGACGCACATTCTGACATTTTATCGTGCACCACCCGCGCGCCCGAATCCGTCACCTGACTACGCTATAAATTCTCCACCACCGGCATGCGGAGCAGTGATATGGACAACGCGTCAACGATCTACGCCTGGGAAGGCATCAACCGCAAAGGGCACAGGGTGTCCGGGCAAACCGTCGGCCACAACCCTGCGCTGATCAAGGCGCAACTGCGCCAACAAGGCATCTGCCCCGAGCGTGTGCGCCAGCGCTCCCGTGTTTTTCCAGACCTCGCCCCACCGATCAAATCCGCCGACATCGCCCTCTTCACCCGACAGTTGGCGACGCTGCTGAAAGCCGGAATTGCGCTGCTGCAAGCCCTCGACATCCTCGCAGAGGGCTGGGAAAACCGGCGCATGCAGGTGCTGATCAAAAGCTTGAAACAGGAGATCGCCGGCGGCAGCAACCTGGCCACGGCACTGCGTAAACAGCCGCGCCATTTCGATGCGTTGTACTGCAACTTGATTGCCGCGGGCGAGCAGGCAGGCGCCCTGGAAACCCTGTTGGAACGCGTGGCGCTGCACCTGGAGAAAACCCAGCAGCTCAAGGCGCGGATCAAAAAAGCCATGACCTACCCAGCGGCTGTGCTGGTGGTCGCCGGCGTAGTCAGCACGTTGCTGCTGGTGCACGTCGTGCCACAGTTCCAGACCCTGTTCGCCGGCAGCGGCGGCAAATTGCCCGGCTTTACCCAGGTGGTCATTGCCCTGTCGGAATTCCTGCGCAACGCCTGGTGGCTGCTCGCACTCGGCCTGGGCACGGCAGTGGCCGGGCTGCGCCGGGCCTATCGTGTGTCCCCAGGGTTTCGCCACCGGCTGCAAGCCGGTTTGTTGAAAGCGCCCCTGGCAGGCACACTGTTGAAAAAGTCCGCCGTCGCCCGCTACGCTCGCACACTCTCGACTACGTTCAGTGCAGGCGTCCCCCTGGTGCAGGCATTGGACTCGGTCGCCTGCGCCGTCGGCAACGGGCCATTCAGACAAGCCATCGAGCGCCTGCGCGACGATGTATCCACAGGTATTCAGTTGAATCAATCCATGACCACCAGCGGCCTGTTTCCAGCCATGGCGATCCAGATGACCGTTATCGGCGAAGAGTCCGGCACGTTGGACCGCATGCTGGAAAAGGTGGCAAACCACTATGAGGCTGACGTGGACACACTGGTCGACCACCTCACCAGCCTGATGGAACCGCTGATCATGGTCATACTGGGAGGGATTGTCGGTGCGCTGGTGATCGCAATGTACCTGCCAGTCTTCCAGTTGGGGTCGGCATTTTGAGCTTGCTGCTGAGCGAACACCCTTGGGCCTTTATCGGCATGGCGCTGGTGCTGGGCCTGATCGTCGGCAGCTTTCTCAACGTGCTGGTGTGGCGTCTGCCGAAAATGCTCGAACGCGAATGGCGCGCCCAGGCCCAGGAAGTCCTCGGCCTGCCGACCGAGCCACCCGGCCCGACCTACAACCTGATGCACCCCAACTCCTGCTGCCCGCATTGCAATCAGCCGATTCGTCCCTGGGAAAACATCCCGCTGTTGAGCTTCCTGCTCCTCAGGGGGCGCTGCGCTCATTGCCGTGAGCCGATCAGTGCACGCTACCCCTGCACCGAACTGGCCTGCGCGCTGCTTTCGGCCGTGGTTGCCTGGCACTTCGGTTTTGGCTGGCCAGCGGCAGCGGTGATGCTGCTGACCTGGGGCCTGCTGGCCATGAGCCTGATCGATGCGGACCACCAACTACTGCCGGATGTTCTGGTACTGCCGCTGATGTGGCTGGGGCTGGTCCTCAACAGTTTCGAGTTGCTGGTGACACTGCCCGATGCGCTGTGGGGTGCAGTGATCGGCTATATGAGCCTATGGACAGTGTTCTGGCTGTTCAAACTCGCCACCGGCAAGGACGGTATGGGCCATGGAGACTTCAAGTTACTGGCCCTGCTGGGTGCCTGGGGCGGCTGGCAGATCCTGCCGATGACCCTGCTGATGTCTTCATTGCTGGGGGTGTTTGTCGGGCTGATCCTGATGCGCCTGCGCAAGACCGAAGCGTCGACCCCGATGCCGTTCGGTCCTTATCTGGCAATTGCCGGCTGGATTGCATTGCTCTGGGGTGGTCAAATAACCGACTTCTATTTGCAGTCCGTCGGTTTCAGATGACCACTTCTGTTGCAACACCCTGGATTCTTGGCCTCACTGGCGGCATCGGCAGCGGCAAAAGCGCGGCGGCGCAACACTTTATCGACCTGGGTGTCGACCTGGTGGACGCCGACCACGCCGCCCGCTGGGTCGTCGAGCCTGGCCGGCCGGCACTGGCACGCATTGCCGAGCATTTTGGCGCAAGCGTGCTGCAGCCTGACGGCCAACTGGACCGCGCAGCGTTGCGCAAGCTGATCTTTGAAATCCCCGAAGAGCGCCGCTGGCTGGAAGGCTTGCTGCACCCGTTGATTGGCGAAGAGATTCGCAGCCACCTGGCGCGCGCGCAGTCGCCTTACGCGATCCTGGTGTCGCCGCTGCTGATCGAGTCCGGCCAGCACAGCATGACCCAGCGCATCCTGGTGATCGACGTGCCGCAATCGCTGCAGATTCAGCGTACCCTGCAGCGCGATGGCATCAGCGAGCAGCAGGTGCAGGCGATCCTCAAGGCCCAATCGAGCCGCGAAGAGCGCCTGAGCCATGCCGATGACGTGCTGGTCAACGACAAGGACCTCGCCTGGCTGCACAGCGAGGTCGAGCGACTGCACCACTTTTACCTTACTTTGCGTGGAGGCCGATCATGAGCCAACCCTTGACCGTCGACTGCCCAACCTGCGGCGCACCCGTGGAATGGACAGCGACCAACCTCAACCGGCCGTTCTGCTCGGACCGTTGCAAACTCATCGACCTGGGCGCCTGGGCAGCTGAGGAACACAAGATTCCCGTGGCGCCGGATGCCGAGGACGAGCTGTTTTCCGAAGACCTGACACCGCGCCACTAAGGCCGCATAAAGGCGTATTCCTGCTGGTCGTCGAGGTTTTCTGCAAGGTATTGCAGTTCGTCGGCCAGGTCTTCGAAACTGCGCACGCCCTTGCTCTGCTGCACCACCGCGCTGAGCATGGCGCGCAGGGTCAAGCCGGGGTCAAAACCGATTTCCTGCGCTGCGTCCTGGCTTCTGCGCAACTCCTGCCGTGCCCACTCATACACACTCATGATTCGTGCTCCTGGAAAATTTCGCAGAGCATGGGCCTGCGCGTGCCGACAGGATTTGATCTGGATCAACGCCGCGAATCGTCGTCATTCCAGGGCGCCGAGAGGTAGCGGGTACGGTTGAAGGTCTCCAGCCATTCAGGGCAAAACACTACCAGGGCGCTGATGACCATGCCGTTGATAAAGGCTTCGGGAAAGATGATCAGCCATAGGTAACCGACAAAGTCTTCCAGCCATTCCGGCATGGCGAAACGTCCGTCGAACCACAGCAAGCCCAGCCCGAGCAGCAGACAGAGCAAGGCTGACAGGGCGGCGGCGAAAAAACCGGAGCAGAAGATATACACAAAGGGGTTGCGAGGCTGTGCGCGCTCCACCAGCAGCGCGCAGCCTTCAGTGACCAGCACCGGCAACACGATCAGCAGCAGGCCGTTGACGCCAAGCGCGGCCAGATCCTGGCGCCCCAGCAGCATCAAGCCGAGCTGGGCGGCAAAGCCACCGACAATGGCCAGGGGCCAATCCAGCAGCAGGGTCACGGCGGTCATGCCGATGAAATGGTAGGACACCCCGGTATCGAAATCCCTGCGTACCAACCAGAGCATGAACAGTGCGAACACCGTGCCGAACAGCAAATGCTGGCGCCGTCGGTCGGCGAACAGCTCGACCCACGGCGAACGCAAAATCGCCCACACCACCACAGGCACAAATAACAGCCAGCCAAGGCCAAGGGTTTGTGGTGCGAGCACTGCAGCACTGATCACGGCGGCCCCCATGCTTGAATAACGGTCGAGTAGGCAGTCTACACCGAGCTTATGCAACGGGACTTCCTGCGGTCATCATTTGAACGCTAAGCTGCAAGCATGGATGACTCAGATTACTTGCGCCTGCTCACGGTAGCGGCCGAACAAGCCAACGCGTTTTTGTCCAATGCCCGCAAATGGGAGCGTGAGCGTTGGGTCTGCCAGCGCCTGCTGCAAGGCTTGAATGTGCCCTACCGCGTTGAAGAGTTCCACGCCGCCGGGCAAGAGCCGCCGGACGTGCTGTTTCGCGACGCCAGCTTCGAAGTATTTTTTGTACTGGATGAAGGCCGGCGCCTGAACGACGAATGGCGCGACGAGTTGCTGCGCCGACGCAGCGCGTTCTCCCTCAGCCAACTGGTGCGCCGTGAAGCCAAGCCGCGGCGGATCCCGGCCCATGAATTCCTGTTGCGCCTGGCGCCGACGCTGCGCAAAAAGGCGCACAACTATAAAGAACGCGGCATGGACCTGGGCGAGCTGGATCTCATCGCCTTCACCAGCCTCAAGCGCGAAGTGCTCGACCTCAACAGCCACTTCCCACCGCCGACGGAATACCTGCGCCAGGGCTGGCGCTCGCTGTCGCTGGTGGGGCCAACGTTTGCACGGGTGCTGTTCGCTCACCCCGACGCGCCGGATTTCTTGCGCAACAACCTGGGCCGCAGCATAGTGTTCGACGTGGGCATCAGCCTCTGAGCCCCCGGACTGTAACGTGGCGCCCTTTTGCAACGTCTACCTGACGAGGCCTTTATGACCAGCCGCCTGAACCCCGATGACCAACAGCATGTCGAAGAGTACCTGCAACTCTCCCAGAACCGAGTCGAGCGCAAGCCTTTCCGGCCGTGGCTGCTCCTCGGCGTGGTGCTGGTTGCAGTGATCGGCCTCGGTCTGTTGAGCCGCCTTTTGAGTTACCTGACGCTATGAGCTGCCTGGCGCTCGCGGGGGTAACTGCTCCGATTTCTTTTAGCCTTGCGAGATACCCCCATGACCCATCGTATTATTATCGTCGGCGGCGGCGCCGGCGGCCTGGAGTTGGCTACCCGCCTGGGTAAGACTCTGGGCAAGCGCGGCACCGCCAGCATCACGCTGGTGGACACCAACCTGACCCACATCTGGAAGCCCCTGCTGCACGAAGTGGCCGCCGGCTCGCTGAACTCTTCGGAAGACGAACTCAATTATGTCGCCCAAGCCAAATGGAACCACTTCGAGTTCCAGCTGGGCCGCATGAGCGGGCTTGATCGTGAACAGAAGAAAATCCAGCTGGCCGCCACCCTCGATGAAGAAGGCCGCGAACTGGTGCCCGCGCGCGTACTGGACTATGACAGCCTGGTGATCGCCGTCGGCAGCACCACCAACGACTTCGGCACCGAAGGCGCAGCGCAGCACTGCCTGTTCCTCGACACACGCAAGCAGGCCGAGCGTTTCCACCAGCAATTGCTCAACCACTATCTGCGCGCGCATGCCGGGCAGACTGATGCTGTCGAGCAGATCAGCGTGGCTATCGTCGGTGCCGGCGCCACAGGCGTCGAGCTGGCGGCCGAACTGCATAACGCAGCCCATGAACTGGCGGCCTATGGCCTGGACCGGATCAAACCGGAAAATATGCACATCACCCTGATCGAAGCCGGCCCACGGGTGTTGCCTGCCCTGCCGGAACGCATCGGTGGACCTGTGCATAAAACCCTGGAGAAGCTCGGCGTGACCGTGCTGACAAACTCGGCGGTCAGCGAAGTGACCGCCGACGCGCTGATTACCAGCAGCGGCCAGGTGATTCCTGCCAGCCTGAAAGTCTGGGCCGCCGGGATTCGCGCACCGGGTTTCCTCAAGGACATCGATGGCCTGGAAACCAACCGCATCAACCAGCTGCAAGTGCTGCCGACGCTGCAAACCACCCGTGACGAGAACATCTTCGCCTTTGGCGATTGCGCCGCCTGCCCGCAGCCGGGCACCGACCGCAACGTACCGCCACGAGCCCAGGCGGCTCACCAGCAGGCTTCATTGCTGGCCAAGTCGCTGAAATTGCGCATCGAAGGCAAGGCCCTGCCGAGCTACAAGTACACTGACTACGGCTCGCTGATTTCGCTGTCGCGTTTTTCCGCTGTGGGTAACTTGATGGGCAACCTCACTGGCAGCGTGATGCTGGAGGGCTGGTTGGCGCGGATGTTCTATGTGTCGCTGTACCGCATGCACCAGATGGCGCTGTATGGCTTCTTTCGCACGGCGATGTTGATGCTGGGCAGCAGGATTGGCCGCGGGACTGAACCACGCCTCAAATTGCATTAACAACCGGGGTCTGGAATGTGACCTGATAAATGTGGGAGCGGGCTTGCTCGCGAATGCGGTGGTTCAGTGCCAGATGTACTGACTGACACACCGCTTTCGCGAGCAAGCCCGCTCCCACATTTGCTTTGCGGTGAATTCAGGTTTTTGCAGGCAAAAAAAATCCCCGTATCTTTCGATACGAGGATTTTTAATATGGTCGGGGTAGGGGGATTCGAACTCCCGACATCCTGCTCCCAAAGCAGGCGCGCTACCGGACTGCGCTATACCCCGGTAATAAAAAGGCGACCTTTCAGTCGCCTTCTTCGATCAGCGCTTTTGGCCTCTGATCTTAAGATTCGATTCCAGCGTTAACTGGTTTCAAAAATGGTGGGTCGTGTGGGATTCGAACCTACGACCAATTGGTTAAAAGCCAACTGCTCTACCAACTGAGCTAACGACCCAAAAATGGTCGGGGTAGGGGGATTCGAACTCCCGACATCCTGCTCCCAAAGCAGGCGCGCTACCGGACTGCGCTATACCCCGATTTGAAATTGGCTCCGTGACCAGGACTCGAACCTGGGACCCAATGATTAACAGTCATTTGCTCTACCGACTGAGCTATCACGGAACAACATATTTCAATGTACAACTTCTACTGCGGTGTAGCCTTCTCTTCGACGCTTCCGTATCGCTACGTTGTCGTGTCTGAGGCGCGCTATTCTACAATCTTAAAAACCCCTGTCAACCCTTTAAATTGCTTTTAAGACAATGATTTGCGCTTGTTTCTGATTTCTTCTTGGGGAGAAGAAACCCGTGGGCTGACGTTGCTGCGGGGCGCACTTTACAAGCCTTTTCCTTACAGTTCAACGCCCTATCGAAAAAAAAAGGCCCCGCGATGCGGGGCCTTCTTTTATTACGCCACTGAAGAGGCTTAGTGGAAGACGATTTCGTCGTTTTCCACGGTCGCTTCGACGCTGGTGCCAGGCATGAAACTGCCCGACAGGATCAGCTGCGCCAGCGGGTTCTCGATCCAGCGCTGGATCGCACGTTTCAAAGGCCGTGCGCCATACACCGGGTCGTAACCAACCGCGATCAACTTGTCCAACGCCTCGCTGCTCAGCACCAGGTCCAGCTCGCGCTCGGCGAGGCGGCTGCGCAGACGACCCAGCTGGATCTCGGTGATACCAGCGATCTGATCCCGCGCCAGAGGCTCGAAGATCACCACTTCATCGACCCGGTTGATAAATTCCGGGCGGAAGTGACTGGTCAGCGCATCCATCACCGCAGCACGCTGGCCTTCACGATCTCCGACCAACTCCTGGATCTGCGCAGAGCCCAGGTTGGAGGTCATCACGATCACCGTGTTGCGGAAGTCCACGGTACGTCCGTGGCTGTCCGTCAGCCGGCCATCTTCCAACACCTGCAGCAACACGTTGAACACGTCCGGGTGGGCCTTCTCGACCTCATCCAGCAGGATCACCGAGTAAGGCTTACGCCGCACGGCTTCGGTCAGGTAGCCACCTTCCTCGTAGCCCACATAGCCTGGTGGCGCACCAATCAAACGAGCCACCGAGTGTTTCTCCATGAATTCGGACATATCGATCCGCACCATGGCCTCTTCAGTATCAAAGAGGAACTCGGCCAAGGCCTTGCACAACTCGGTCTTACCCACGCCGGTTGGGCCGAGGAACATGAACGAGCCGCTCGGACGGTTCGGGTCGGACAACCCGGCCCGCGAACGCCGTACCGCGTTGGACACAGCCACCACGGCTTCTTCCTGGCCAATCACACGCTGGTGCAACAGGCTTTCCATCTTCAGCAGCTTGTCGCGCTCGCCTTCGAGCATTTTCGACACTGGAATGCCGGTCCACTTCGAGACGACTTCGGCAATTTCTTCCTCGGTCACCTTGCTGCGCAGCAACTGGTTCTCGCTGTGGCCATGCTGGTCGACCATTTGCAGGCTGCGTTCCAGGTCCGGGATCACCCCGTACTGCAACTCGGCCATGCGGTTCAGGTCGCCTTTACGGCGCGCTGCTTCCAGCTCCTGGCGGGACTGCTCGATTTTCTGCTGGATCTGCGCAGAGCCCTGCACTTCGGCTTTTTCCGAAGTCCAGATTTCTTCCAGATCCGAATACTCGCGTTCCAGACGGACGATTTCTTCCTGGAGTTTTTCCAGGCGTTTTCTCGCCGCGTCGTCCTCTTCTTTCTTCAGGGCCTGGGATTCAACTTTAAGTTGAATCAGACGCCGATCCAGACGGTCGAGCACTTCCGGCTTGGAGTCGATCTCCATGCGAATGCGGCTGGCCGCTTCGTCGATCAAGTCGATGGCCTTGTCGGGCAACTGCCGGTCAGTGATATAGCGATGGCTCAATTTCGCCGCCGCAATGATCGCGCCGTCAGTGATGGCCACTTTGTGGTGGACCTCATAACGCTCTTTCAGGCCACGCAGGATCGCGATGGTGTCTTCTTCGCTCGGCTCTTCCACCAGCACTTTCTGGAAACGACGTTCAAGGGCCGCGTCCTTTTCAATGTACTGGCGATACTCGTTGAGCGTAGTGGCACCGACGCAATGCAACTCACCCCGCGCCAACGCTGGCTTGAGCATGTTGCCCGCATCCATCGAGCCCTCGCCTTTACCGGCGCCGACCATGGTGTGCAGTTCGTCGATAAACAGAATGATCTGCCCTTCCTGCTTCGACAGTTCATTCAGCAGGGATTTGAGGCGCTCTTCGAACTCACCACGGAACTTGGCGCCAGCGATCAACGCCCCCATGTCCAGGGACAGCAGGCGCTTGCCTTTAAGGCCGTCCGGCACTTCACCATTGATGATGCGCTGGGCCAGACCTTCGGCAATCGCGGTTTTACCTACGCCAGGCTCACCGATCAGCACCGGGTTGTTCTTGGTGCGACGTTGCAGGACCTGGATGGTGCGACGGATTTCATCATCACGCCCGATCACCGGGTCAAGCTTGCCGTCTTCGGCGCGCTTGGTCAGGTCGACGGTGTATTTGTCCAGGGCCTGGCGCGACTCCTCATGATTGGGGTCGTTCACCGCGTCGCCGCCACGCAGGTTGTTGATGGCGTTTTCCAGGGCTTTCTTGCTCACGCCCTGGCCCAGCAACAACTTGCCGAGTTTGCTGTTTTCGTCCATGGCGGCGAGCAGCACCAGTTCGCTGGAGATGAACTGGTCGCCCTTTTGCTGGGCCAGGCGGTCCGCTTGGTTAAGCAGGCGCGCCAAGTCCTGGGACATATTCACGTCGCCGGTCGGATTTTGGATTTTCGGCAATTGGTCGAGCTCTTTGCTCAACTCCTTGCGCAGGCTGTTGACGTCGAAGCCCACCTGCATCAGCAAGGGCTTGATAGAACCACCTTGCTGCTCCAGGAGCGCCTGCATCAAGTGCGCAGGCTCAATGGCCGGATGGTCGAGGCCCACCGCCAGGGATTGAGAGTCAGATAATGCCAACTGTAATTTGCTGGTTAAACGATCAATACGCATTAGTCACCTTCCTTTTGAGCAGGCCGGAGCTATAAAACATCCTGAATGAAGAAACCTGCCAGATACCCTTATAGATGGGGTGGATTCTGGGAGTTTCAAGCGTCGGACAGTTGACCTAGGTCAGAAGAGTTTAGCGTGCAAGCCAGATAAGGGAGGCAAACCGACCGGTGCGAGGACTGCGGCGGTAAGAAAAGAAGCGCGGATCGGTCACGGTGCAGAAACCGCCACCATAAACAGCAGTTACACCGCGTGCGGCAAGGCGCAGGCGCGCGAGCTTATAGATGTCAGCCATGAACTTGCCGGGGTTGCGACTGGGCACGAAAGCTTCGGCGGTGATCGGCAATTGCTGCACGAAGGCTTCCCGCACTTCCGGGCCGACTTCAAACGCTTGCGGGCCAATGGCCGGGCCGAGCCAGACCAGAACCTCGCCGGGTTCGGCATCCAGGCTTTCAAAAGCGGCTTCCAGCACGCCAGCCGCCAGGCCACGCCAACCGGCATGGGCTGCGGCGACGCGAGTACCGGCACGGTTGCAGAACAACGCGGGCAGGCAATCGGCAGTCATGGACGTGCAGGCGATACCTGGGGTGCTGGTCCAACTGCCATCGGCTTCAGCGGTGCGGTCTGGGTCAGCTTCGACCACGGTCACACCATGAACCTGACGCAGCCAGGCCGGCCGGACATCGAACGCATCGCTCAGACGGCGGCGATTCTCGAGGACGGCCTCCAGGCTGTCCTCGACGTGATCGCCCAGGTTGAGGCTGTCGAACGGCGCCAGACTGACGCCGCCCGCACGGGTGGTGACGCAGGCCTTTACCCGAGCCGGCGCGGGCCAGTCAGGAATCAGCCAGTCACTCATCCGATAAACGCCTCGCGATCCTGCTTGAGCAACGACAACAACCAGACCAGATCGTCTGGTAGAGGCGATTCCCAGCTCATCCGCTTACCGCTCGTCGGATGATCCAGTTCCAGGAAGCGTGCATGCAGCGCCTGGCGCGGGAACGACTTCAGCGACTCAACCATGGTCTGACTCGCCGCCGGCGGAATGCGGAAGCGACCGCCGTAGGCCGGATCCCCGACCAACGGGAAGTTGATGTGGGCCATGTGCACACGAATCTGGTGGGTACGACCGGTTTCCAGCTTGACCCGCACGTGGGTGTGGGAACGGAAACGCTCCAGCACACGGTAGTGGCTGACGGCTTGCTTGCCGCCTTCCATCACCGCCATACGCTGGCGCTGCTGGCCGTGACGACCGATCGGCGCGTTGATCTTGCCACCGGCCACCACTACGCCAATCACGATGCACTCGTAGATCCGGCTGACGCTGCGGCTCTGCAGTTGTGTGACCAGCTGCGTCTGCGCCTGAATGGTCTTGGCCACCACCATCAAGCCGGTGGTGTCTTTGTCCAGACGGTGCACGATGCCGCAGCGCGGGACATTGATGATGTCCGGCACGTGGTGCAACAGGGCATTGAGCAAAGTGCCATCAGCGTGCCCGGCTGCCGGGTGAACCACCAGGCCTGCGGGTTTGTTGATGACCAGGATGTCGTCGTCTTCATAGACGATGTCCAGCTCGATGTCTTGGGCGACCCATTCTCCCTGGGCTTCCTGCTCGGCAGTCAGCTCAAGAATCGCACCGCCATGGACTATGTCTCGCGGGCGGATAACCGCTCCATCCACAGTCAGGCGGCCGTCTTTGATCCAGGCGGAAAGGCGCGAGCGCGAGTGCTCAGCGAATAATTGTGCGGCGACTTGATCGAGGCGTTGGCCGCCCAATTCGGACGGCACCTCTGCGCGAAGTTCAATTTTATCGGACATGCTCAGACTAGGCGTGGCACAGCCTTTGGTTTCGGCTGCGCGCTTGTGGTTAAATACGGCGTCTTTTGCCCCGAGGCTTTCAACGGGGCGCTCATCATAACAGGACGGCCCCGCCCAAGACAGCGGCCGTCATAGGGACGCAAGCCGCCATGCAAGTGAAACACCTGCTGCTGATCGCCATCCTCGCCATGACTGCTGCTTGCTCGTCAACAAAGGAAGTCGTCGACGAAAACCTGAGCGAAGTCGAGTTGTACCAACTGGCTCAGAAAGACTTGGACAATAATAGCTACACCAGCGCCACAGCGAAGCTGAAGGCACTGGAGTCGCGCTATCCGTTCGGGCGCTACGCCGACCAGGCCCAGCTTGAGTTGATCTACGCCAACTACAAGAACGCCGAGCCGGAAGCCGCCAAGTCCGCCGCCGAGCGTTTTATCCGCCTGCACCCACAGCACCCGAACGTTGACTACGCCTACTACCTCAAGGGCCTGACCTCGTTTGACCAGGACGTCGGCCTGCTGGCGCGCTTCCTGCCGCTGGACATGACCAAGCGTGACCCAGGCGCTGCCCGCGACTCCTACAACGAGTTCGCCCAGCTGACCAGCCGCTACCCGAACAGCCGCTACGCGCCGGACGCCAAGCAGCGCATGATCTACCTGCGCAACCTGCTGGCGTCCTACGAGATCCACGTAGCCCACTACTACCTGACCCGTCAGGCCTATGTCGCTGCCGCCAACCGTGGCCGCTATGTCGTGGAGAACTTCCAGGAAACCCCGTCCGTCGGTGACGGCCTGGCCGTGATGACCGAGGCTTACCAGCGCCTGCACCTGGACGCCCTGGCCACCACCAGCCTGGAAACCCTGAAGCTCAACTACCCGCATCACCCAAGCCTGAAAGACGGCCAGTTCGTACCCCAGGTCGCCGAAGCGGACAACCGCTCGTGGCTGAGCAAGTACACCCTGGGCCTGATCGAGTCCCGTCCACCACTGCCGCCGGGCGAAACCCGCGCCAACCAGGACGTGATGAAGCAGTTCCAGGATGCCAAGGAAGCGATTCCTTCGGAGCTCAAGCCCCACGACGAGAACGGCGACGTGATCGAAGAAGAAGCCCCGCAAGCCCTGGGCAACAATCAGGACCGCTCGTGGTTCAGCTACATGACCTTCGGTGTGTTCGACTGATCTGTTGACGCAACGCAAAAAGGGAGCCCTTGGGGGCTCCCTTTTTTGTGGGCAAGCATTATTGCGCTGTGCGCCTGCCATGTCCTTGGCTAAACTGGCGCATTCCTTGTCGAGAAACTGCCCATCATGGTTCGTCTACTGTTCTGGATTGCCGTCATTGCCGCCGCAGTATGGTTCTGGCGTAAATTCAAAAGCCCGGCTGCCAAACAGCAGCGCTCCGCCGAGCCCGACGCGGCATTGATGGTGCGCTGCGCCCACTGCGGCGTGCACCTGCCGCAGGATCGCGCATTGAATTCACGCCAGGAGTGGTACTGCACCCAGGCGCATCTGGAGCAAGGGCCGAAGTCTATCCAGCGTTGATCCGACCGTCGGGAGCATACGGCGCCGGGTCGATGATCGGCGCACGTCCCAGCAGCAGATCCACAAACAACTGGCAGGACGCCGGAGCGAGCACCAGGCCGTTGCGATAATGCCCGCAGTTGAGCCACAAACCGTTGAAACCCGGCACCTGGCCAATATATGGAATGCCTTCCGGCGACCCCGGACGCAAGCCGGCCCAATGCCCCACCACCTCGGCGTCGGCCAACGCGGGGATCAACTCCACCGCTGAAGCCTTGAGGCTTTCCAGTGCCGCTTCGGTCGGCGTCTTGTCGAAGCCTTCATGCTCCAATGTGCTGCCAATCAAGATATGTCCATCACGCCGAGGGATCGCATAACGCCCCTTGGCCAGGACCATGCACGACAAAAAGTCCGACGCGCATTTGTACAGAATCATCTGCCCCTTGACCGGCTCTACCGGCAGCGACAGCCCCAGGGTGCCGAGCAACTCACCGCTCCACGCCCCCGCTGCCAGCACCACCTGATCACCCAGAATCGGACCACCCGGTGTATTCACGCCGATCACGCACTCACCCTCCCGAATAAACCCGCTCACTTCGCACTGCTCATGGAGCGTCACGTCCGGCAGCGCCAACAGCGCCGCCTTGAGCGACTTGACCAGCCGTGGATTGCGCACGTTGGCCACGTTGGCCATGAACACCGCCTGGGAATATCCGCTGCCCAGCACCGGCACCGCGTCATGGGCGGCGCAGACATCCACCTTGCTCAAAGGACGACCTTCGCGTGCAGCCCAGGCAAGTGCCTCGGCCTCATCATCCAGGTCGAGCCAGTACAAGCCGGTGGTATGCACCTCCGGGTCAACACCAGTCGCAGCAAACAGGCGCTGCGCCAACTGTGGATAAAAATCCTGCGACCAATGGGCCAGCGCGGTGACCGCCGGGCTGTAGCGCCACGGGTACAACGGCGAAACAATACCGCCGCCGGCCCAGGACGACTCCTGCCCCACGCCTGCACGCTCCAGCAGCACCACCGCCTGCCCCTGAGAGGCCAGGTTGAACGCCGTCAACAAGCCGATTACGCCACCACCGACAACCACCACCTGCTGTTGCTTAGCCATCATTTGATCCAGCCGATAAATAGGGACAAGCGCACCCGGCGCCCAATCTTCCAGCACTCTCATCACTGCCCCCAGCACAACTTGCGCGACATGTCCGGCGCTGCGCCAGGGTTGGCCCGGGCGCCGGTGCTGGTCAGGCTGAAGTCGCCGCAAGGGTCGCCGGCCATCACCGAATCGACGGCTGGCGTAGCCACCAGGCGGAAATCCTGAGGGTTCAATGCAGCGGTGATTCTATAGCGATCATTGCCCGCACTGACGCCGCTGGCGTCAATAAAAGTACCGTTGCTCGTATAAAACCGTTCCAGATACTGGGCCTGCTCGTTCAGCAGGGCGACGATTTCTGCGCGATAAACCTTTTTTATATGGCCGGTGTAGCTGGGGTAAACGATCCCGGCCAGCAACCCGATGATCGCCACGGCGATCAGTAATTCGATCAGGGTAAAACCCTGGCTATCCCTGCCCATCACACCACTCCTTATTGAACCTGCCGCCACGCTACCCGCCGAAACCGTGGGCCGCCCTCCTCCATCAGCCGCGCATACACGCTCTCCAGCACCGTGCGTGATTGGCCGCTGAGCCCGACAGCCGTCACCCGATACACATTGGCCACAGCCTGTGGCGGTAAATGCGCCAGCCCCACCGCTTCCCCAAGGGACTGAATGCCGTAGAAACCACCCTTGAGCGCGATCCAGTCAACGCCAGAAACCGGGTTCGCCCCGGCGCCAATCAATAGAAGCGCTTCACCTGGGGGCGCACAGGTGGCAACCGACTGGCACACCGGCAAGGCGGCAAACGCCCGTTGCACGTTGGACTCCCCCAACCTCAGGCCACTCTCGGCACTTTGCAGCGACTGATTGCGATGCCAGAGGCTGGCTGCCATCTTTTGCTGGGACACCGCGCCTTGCATCGAAGACAGGCCGATCAGCGACAACAGCAGCAGAAACACCAGGCTGATCAGCAGGACCATCCCCGCCTGCCGCACACCAATACGTTGAGTCATTTCCATGCTCGCGCCCTACCCCAGACGGTTTCGTAGCGCGGCGACGACGCTGTAGGTTTGGTCCTTTACCCGCCCGGAAGGGTCTTGCAGCGTCATCCGGATGCGCACACTGCGGATCAACGACTCGTCGCCGGGGCTGGTGTCGTAACGCACCACACCGAGCGACTCCGGCTTGGCGGCCAAACCAAAACTGATCTCGAAATTGCGCACGTTATCCACCAGCACGGCCTTGGCCGGTGCGGCGGGCGTACTGACCTTCAACTGGCCCGCCTCGAATGTGTAGGTGAGTTGGCGTATCGCAAAACGAATCTGCCCGGGAGCAGGCGCCGGTCCGTGCGCAGCGTAAGCCTGAGCGCTTGCGGTGCAGTCGGAAAGCACCGTCCAGTCCGGCGTGCCACCAACGACGTCAGCCGTCACCAACATCAGCGCCGTTGACCCGCTACCGGCACTCCAGCCCACTGGCCGATCAAAGGCCGGCGGGGCGTTGTCGATAAACGCCGTGGCCAGGCAGCCAAACATACCGGCCTGGCGAATGTCCTGAACCATCTTGCCCAGGACAAACCGCGCATCGTCCTGCAACAGCATGGCTGCCTGCTGGCTGGCGTGTGTCATGCGAGCGCTGACCGCGACCTGGCTGACCCCGAGCACCAGCACCAGACCAACGGCCAGTGCCAGCAGCAGTTCCACCAGGCTAAAACCTCGCACAGGACGCTTCATTGCGCCCCCGCCATACGGCTGGTCAGCGTGAATGTTTCACGGGCGCCAGGGGTATGGGTGCCCCGACTGTCGTCCCAAGTGATGCTGACGGTGACTTGATCATCGCTGACCACCACCGAGCCTTTGGCGCTCTCTCCGGCAAAGCCGCGGATATTGGCTTCGAAATCATGCAGGTCCAGGTCACGCACGCTGGAGGAAGGACTGCTGAGCGGGGCGCGCTCGGCGCGTCCCCAGGTGTAGTCAGCGGTGGAATTGGCGCGGATCCGGTCAAGCATGTCGTACGCGATAAAACTCGCCTGGCTGGCCATCCTAGAGCTGTCGGTGTACTTGAGCGCATTGAGCTGGATAAGCGCCGCACCCAGCAGACCGATCGTGAGGATCGACAGCGCAACCAGCACTTCGATCAGTGTCGTGCCGGTTTGGCATCGACGTGAAGCATGGAAAAAAACATTGTTGGGGCAGGCGGGCATCACCATCGTCATCCGTGTCGAGGGCCAAAAAAAGCAGGCAAATCCTGCTGTGCGAACCCAGATTAGCGGCGGTTTTTACCGCGTGCCGCTGCCGGAACAAAGGGAAATACTTTGGACAAAAAGGCCATCATCCAGCGCCACGGACTGGGCGCTATACCTATCACTGCACCCAAATCCATGGAGGGATGGCCGATGAAACAGCGAGGTTTCACCTTGATTGAATTGCTGCTCGCGCTGATCGTGAGCGGCATCCTGGCGCACCTGGCAGTCCCCAGCTTCAAGCATCTTCTGCAATCGCAACAACGACACAGCGCAGCACAGTCGCTAGCGGGAGGGCTGCGCTTTGCCCGCACCGAGGCCATTGCACACAACCGGGCGGTGGTGATTCACGCGCGGGGCGATGATTGGAGCCGGGGCTGGCGGGTGATATTGGATCTGAGCGGGCGCGGCCACCTGGACGAGGACAACCCGGTGCTGCTGGAGCACCAGGACAGCGGACAGGTGCCGATGGTCGGCAATGGGCCAGTGAAGAACCAAGTCCGCTTCAGCGGGCTGGGCGAACCGGTCTTTTCAGGCGGAGGGTTTCGGGCAGGGACGGTACACGTATGTACCACGGACCAGGCGGAGAGCCTTTACCAAGTGGTGCTGGCGCCCAGCGGGCGCATCAGCCTGCGCAGCGACAGGGCCGAGCAGGCGCTGTGCCGGAGCTACTCCGGCAGCCTGGCGCTCAGAGCAGCGAGCGAACCCGCAGCTCCTTGGGCATGGAGAAAGTGATGTTTTCTTCACGACCAGCCAACTCATCGGCGCCAGTGGCACCCCATGCGTGCAGTTGCTGGATCACACCACGCACCAATACTTCCGGGGCCGAGGCACCGGCGGTGATGCCGATACGCTCGACACCATCGAACCAGCTGCGCTGCATGTCTTCTGCGCCGTCGATCAGGTACGCCGGCGTGGCCATGCGTTCGGCCAACTCTCGCAGGCGGTTGGAGTTGGAGCTGTTGGGGCTGCCGACCACCAGGACCACATCGCACTCGTCGGCCAGTTGCTTGACCGCGTCCTGGCGGTTTTGCGTGGCGTAGCAGATGTCATCTTTACGCGGGCCACCGATGGCCGGGAAGCGGCTGCGCAGGGCGTCGATCACCCGGCTGGTGTCGTCCATGGACAAGGTCGTCTGGGTCACGAATGCCAGGCGCTCGGGGTTGCGCACCTGCAGGTTGGCGACGTCTTTTTCGTCCTCCACCAGGTAGATGGTGCCGCCATTGCTGGCATCGTACTGGCCCATGGTGCCTTCGACTTCCGGGTGCCCGGCGTGGCCGATCAGGATGCACTCACGGCCGTCACGGCTATAGCGCGCCACTTCGATATGCACCTTGGTCACCAGCGGGCAGGTGGCATCGAAGACTTTGAGGCCACGGCCTGCCGCTTCGGTACGCACTGCCTGGGAAACACCGTGGGCGCTGAAGATGACGATCACGTCGTCCGGCACCTGATCCAGCTCTTCGACAAAGATGGCGCCGCGTGCGCGCAGGTCTTCGACCACGAACTTGTTGTGGACAACTTCATGGCGCACGTAAATCGGCGGCCCGAAGACTTCCAGGGCGCGGTTGACGATTTCGATCGCACGGTCCACGCCGGCGCAGAAGCCACGGGGGTTGGCGAGTTTGATTTGCATGCTGTGCCTCGTGTCTTGCAGCCACTTGGGTTCAAGCTAGACGCCAACCCACCTGACAGTAGAGATCAAAGGTGGGAGCGGGCTTGCTCACGAATGCGGCGGGTCAGTAAATAAATCTGTTGACTGACACTCAGCATTCGCGAGCAAGCCCGCTCCCACATTTTTAACCGTGTCGTTGATCAGAGCGCTTTAACGTCGATGATTTCAACGTCAAAGGTCAAGGTTTTACCGGCCAACGGGTGGTTGAAGTCGATGGTCACTTGCGTGTCATCAAAGGTTTTCACCACGCCAGGCAATTCGGTGTTCGCCGCGTCATTGAAGATCACCAGCAAGCCTTCCGAAAGGTCCATGCCTTCGAACTGCGAACGCGGGATGATCTGTACGTTTTGCGGGTTGGGCTGGCCAAAGGCGTTTTCCGGCAGGATCTGCAGGTTGCGCTTGTCGCCAGCCTTGAAGCCGAACAGAGCCGCTTCGAAACCCGGCAGCAGGTTGCCATCGCCGACCTTGAAGGTGGCCGGGGCTTTGTCGAACGTGCTGTCGACCGTGTCGCCATTCTCCAGGCGCAGTGCGAAATGCAAGGTGACTTCCGTGTTCTGGCCGATGCGTTGCTCAGCCAATACCTGATCAGTCATTGACGGTCTCTCCGGTTTTCTTACTTTTGAACATGTCCAACGCCAGCATGATTGCACCGACGGTGATGGCGCTGTCGGCAAAGTTGAACGCAGGGAAATACCAGCGGTTCTGCCAATGCACCAGAATGAAGTCGATCACATGGCCCAGGGCAATGCGGTCGTAAAGATTGCCCAGCGCGCCACCCAGCACCAGGGCCAGGGCGACAGCCAGCCAGGTGTCATCGCGGCCCAGGCGCTTGAGCCACACCACCAGCACCGCACTGACCACCACAGCGATCAGGGCGAACAGCCAGCGCTGCCAGCCGCCACCATCAGCCAGGAAGCTGAAAGCAGCACCGGTGTTGTAGGCCAGGGTCCAGCTGAAGTAATCCGGGATCACCACGATCTGCTGGAACATCTGCAAGGAGCCTTCGAAATGAGCCTTGCTGACCTGGTCGATGACCAGGACCAGCACGCTCAGTACGAGCCAACCCAGACGTCCGAAACGACTGGCGTTAGGCATAGTGGCGAACCTCGCCAGCGCCCGAGATGTTGTCGACGCAACGACCACAGATCTCCGGGTGCTCAGGGTTCACGCCGACGTCTTCACGGCAGTGCCAGCAACGGGCGCACTTGGCGAAGGCCGACTTGACCACTTTGAGCTTCAGGCCTGGAACTTCGGTAGCGACCGCATCCGCTGGAGCCTGGGCGAAGGGTGCCAGGCTCGCAGTGGAGGTGATCAGCACGAAACGCAGTTCGTTGCTCAGCTTGGCCAGGTCGGCGCTCAAGCCTTCCTCGGCGAACAGGGTGACTTCGGCTTGCAGGTTGCCACCGACGGCCTTGGCCGCACGCTGCACTTCCAGCTCCTTGTTCACCGCAACCTTGACGGCCATCACGCCTTCCCAGTACTCGCGGCCCAGTTCGAAGTCGGCCGGCAGTTCGGTCAGGCCTTCATACCAGGTGTTGAGCATCACGGACTCGTTACGCTCGCCCGGCAGGTATTCCCACAGCTCGTCGGCGGTGAAGGCCAGGATCGGCGCGATCCAGCGCACCAGTGCTTCGCTGATGTGGTACAGCGCGGTCTGCGCCGAGCGGCGCGCCTTGCTGTTGGCGCCGGTGGTGTACTGGCGGTCCTTGATGATGTCGAGGTAGAAACCACCCAGCTCCTGCACGCAGAAGTTGTGGATCTTCGAGTACACGTTCCAGAAGCGGTATTCACCGTAGCTTTCCTGCAACTCGCGCTGCAGCAATAGGGTACGGTCCACGGCCCAACGGTCCAGGGCGAGCATGTCCTCGGCCGGCAGGATGTCGGTGGCCGGGTTGAAGCCGGTCAGGTTCGACAGCAGGAAGCGTGCGGTATTACGGATGCGACGGTAGGCATCGGCGCTACGGGCCAGGATCTGGTCCGACACGGCGATTTCGCCCGAATAGTCGGTCGACGCTACCCAAAGACGCATGATGTCGGCGCCCAGGGTGTCATTGATCTTTTTCGGCTCGATCACGTTTTTCAGCGACTTGGACATCTTGCGACCCGTCTCGTCGACGGTGAAGCCGTGGGTCAGCAGTTCGCGGTACGGGGCGTGGTCGTCGATGGCGCAACCGGTCAGCAGGGACGAGTGGAACCAGCCGCGGTGCTGGTCCGAGCCTTCCAGGTACAGGTCGGCGCGCGGGCCGGTCTCGTGACCCATAGGGTGCGAGCCGCGCAGGACGTGCCAGTGAGTGGTACCCGAGTCGAACCACACGTCGAGGGTGTCACTGATCTTGTCGTACTGCGGCGCTTCGTCGCCCAACAGTTCGGCCGCGTCCATCTTGAACCAGGCTTCGATGCCTTCCTGTTCAACACGCTGGGCAACGATTTCCATCAGTTCGACGGTGCGTGGGTGCAGTTCGCCACTTTCCTTGTTCAGGAAGAACGGGATCGGCACGCCCCAGTTACGCTGGCGGGAGATGCACCAGTCCGGGCGGTTGGCGATCATCGAGTGCAGGCGCGCCTGGCCCCAGGCCGGGACAAACTTGGTGTCTTCGATGGCTTTGATTGCGCGGTTGCGCAGGGTGTCACCGCTGGCCGGCTCTTTGTCCATGCCGATGAACCACTGCGCGGTGGCGCGGTAGATCAGCGGGGTCTTGTGGCGCCAGCAGTGCATGTAGCTGTGCTGGATGGTCGCGGTTTGCATCAGCGCACCGACTTCACGCAGCTTCTCGATGATCGGCTGGTCGGCCTTGAAGATGAACTGGCCGCCGAAAAACTCCAGCGAAGTCGCGTAGACGCCGTTGCTTTGCACTGGGTTGATGATGTCATCGTTGACCAGGCCGTACTTCTTGCAGATCACAAAGTCGTCTACGCCGTAGGCTGGCGAGCAGTGAACCACGCCCGTGCCCGAACCCAGCTCAACGTAGTCGGCCAGGTAAACCGGCGACAGACGGTCGTAGAACGGGTGACGGAAATTGATCAGTTCCAGCGCTGTGCCGGTGGTGGTCGCGATGACCGAGCCCTGCAGCTCGTAACGGGCCAGGCAGGCCTCAACCATTTCCTCGGCCAGTACCAGCAGGCGATCACCGACGTCCACCAGGGCGTAGGTGAATTCCGGGTGCACGTTCAACGCCTGGTTGGCAGGGATAGTCCACGGGGTGGTGGTCCAGATCACGATGGCGGCGGGTTTGGCCAGCGATGCCAGGCCAAAGGCCTCGGCCAGCTTGGCGTCGTCGGCAATCGGGAAGGCCACGTCGATGGTCGAGGACTTCTTGTCTTCGTACTCGACTTCCGCTTCGGCCAGGGCCGAACCGCAGTCGAAGCACCAGTTCACGGGCTTGAGGCCCTTGAACACGAAACCGCCCTTGACGATTTCGGCCAAGGCGCGGATTTCACCGGCCTCGTTCTTGAAGTTCATGGTCTTGTAGGGGTTGTCCCACTCGCCCAGCACGCCCAGGCGGATGAATTCGGACTTCTGCCCTTCGATCTGCTCGGTGGCGTAGGCACGGCACAGTTCGCGGGTTTTATCCGCGCCCAGGTTCTTGCCGTGGGTCACTTCGACCTTGTGTTCGATCGGCAGGCCGTGGCAGTCCCAACCCGGCACGTACGGCGCGTCGAAGCCCGACAGGGTTTTCGAGCGCAGGATCATGTCCTTGAGAATCTTGTTCAGCGCATGACCGATGTGAATCGTGCCGTTGGCATAAGGAGGGCCGTCGTGCAGGACGAATTTCGGACGATCCTTGCCAATCTCGCGCAACTTTCCGTACAGGCCAATACTGTCCCAGCGCTGCAGGATCTGCGGTTCGCGCTGTGGCAGGCCGGCCTTCATTGGGAAGGCGGTGTCCGGAAGGTTTAGCGTGGCTTTATAGTCGGTCATTTAAGGCTCTTCGGTTAGCGATGGGCGCTAGGTGCGGCTAGTGCACGGGCGGCGGCGACATCCGCATTGATCGCCGTTTTCAACGCCTCAAGGGAGGCGAAACGCTGCTCTTCACGCAGCTTCTGGTGGAAAACCACCGTCAAACGCCGGTCATACAGATCACCGGCAAAATCCAAGAGATGAACTTCCAGGTGGGCCTTGCCATCACCTGCAACCGTGGGCCTGACGCCTATGTTGGCGACTCCCGGCCACGGTTGGCCGTCGATGTCGACACTGACCAGGTAAACCCCGGTGAGCGGCACACGACGGCGCTTGAGTTGCACGTTGGCAGTTGGCGTGCCCAGTTGGCGCGCCAGCTTCTGGCCGTGCAGTACCCGCCCGGCAATGCGGAACGGGCGACCGAGCAGACGCTCGGCCAAGGCGAAGTCGGCAGCGGCCAAGGCGTTACGCACCTGGGTGCTGCTCACGCGCAGGCCATCGAGTTCGACGGTTTGCGCGGCTTCGACGGTAAACCCTTGGTTGACACCAGCGTGTTGCAGGAAATCGAAATCCCCGACGCGGTCGCAACCAAAACGGAAGTCGTCGCCGACCTCCAGGTGCTGTACGCCCAGGCCATCGACCAGGATACGGTCGACGAACTCGGCGGCGCTGAGGCTCTGCAAACGCTGGTTGAAGGCCAGGCAGAGGACGCGGTCCACGCCTTCTTCGGCCAGCAGTTGCAGTTTGTCGCGCAGGCGCGCCAGACGCGCCGGAGCGGTCTCGGGAGTAAAGTATTCCCGCGGCTGTGGCTCAAAAATCACCACGCAGCTGGGCACGCCCAACTCGACCGCACGCTCGCGCAGCCTGGCCAGGATAGCCTGGTGGCCACGGTGAACACCGTCAAAGTTGCCAATAGTGGCGACGCAGCCCCGATGCCGGGGGCGCAGGTTGTGGAGACCTCGAACCAGCTGCATAACGCGCTTCTTGCTCATAAAGTGGTCGATTATAACCACACCCGGCCCCGGACGACAGGCAACAGAACAGGCCAAATGGATCGAATCGATAAAACAATGGTTTTATCGCCGCAAACGCTCTAACTGATCGACTTGCGATTGAAATCCCGTAGGCGGAAGCCTTGTATCAGCA
The DNA here is from genome assembly GCF_030687535.1 of Pseudomonas sp. FP2335. Taxonomy (NCBI): domain Bacteria; kingdom Pseudomonadati; phylum Pseudomonadota; class Gammaproteobacteria; order Pseudomonadales; family Pseudomonadaceae; genus Pseudomonas; species Pseudomonas sp. FP2335. The sequence continues at coordinate 926,173 of NZ_CP117437.1, read as the reverse complement.
ACATCCCGAAGTACACCACCACCCCCGCGACCACCAGCACACCCAGGCGCATGAAGCGCTCCAGCATATGGCCCTGGTCCCAGGCGGGCATGAAGTGCATCAGGCCCAGCAATACCGCCGACATCGCCGCGACCGCCACCAGCAGTTTTAGGGCAAACATGCCCCAGCCCGGCTGCGGCTGGAACATCTGCTGCTTGCGCAGTTGATAAAACAGCAAGCCGGCGTTGATGCATGCCCCCGCACTGATGGCCAGGGCCAGGCCGGCGTGGGCCAACGGGCCGATAAACACCAGGTTGAGCAGTTGCGTGACGATCAGCGTGAAGATCGCGATCTTCACCGGCGTGCGAATGTTCTGCTGGGCATAGAAGCCCGGCGCCAGCACCTTGATCACGATGATGCCAAGCAGGCCGACGGAGTAGGCGATCAACGCATGCTGGGTCATCAGGGCGTCATGGGCATCGAACTGCCCGTACTGGAACAGCGACACCGTCAGCGGCTCGGCCAGGATGCCCAGCGCCAGGGAGCATGGCAGCACCAGCACAAAGCACAGGCGCAGCCCCCAATCGAGGATACGTGAATATTCCTGACGATCCTTGCTGGCATAGGTGCGCGCCAGCGTCGGCAGCAAGATAGTGCCCAAGGCCACGCCGAGCACGCCGGACGGCAATTCCATCAGACGGTCGGCGTAGTACATCCACGACACCGAACCCGAGACCAGCAGCGAAGCAAATGCGGTGTTGATGATCAGGGAAATCTGGCTGACCGATACGCCGAGGATCGCCGGCAACATATTGCGCATCACACGCCAGACGCCGGTGTCCTTGAGGTTCAGACGCGGCAGTACGAGCATGCCGATCTTTTTCAGGTGCGGCAGTTGGTAGAGCAATTGCGCCAGGCCGCCGGCCAGCACGGCCCAGCCCAGGGCCATGACCGGCGGATCGAAGTACGGCGTCAGGAACAGCGCGAAGATGATCATGCTGACGTTCAGCAGGGTCGGCACGAATGCCGGCACCGAGAAGCGGTTCCAGGTGTTGAGGATTGCCCCGGCCAGCGATGACAGGGAAATCAGCAATATATAAGGAAAGGTCACCCGCAACAGGTCGGTGGTCAGCGTGAATTTTTCCGGGGTGTTGGCAAAACCGGGGGCCGTGGCCCAGATCACCCAGGGCGCGGCGAGCATGCCAAGGATGGTCACCAGCATCAGCACCAGGGTCAGCAGACCCGAGACGTAGGCAATGAAGGTGCGGGTTGCCTCCTCGCCTTGCTGGGTCTTGTATTCGGCCAGGATCGGCACGAACGCCTGGGAAAATGCGCCTTCGGCGAAGATCCGCCGCAGCAGGTTGGGCAGCTTGAAGGCAATAAAGAAGGCATCCGTGGCCATGCTTGCGCCAAAAATGCGGGCCAGCAGAGTGTCACGCACAAAGCCCAGAACCCGGGAAATCATGGTGATGGAGCTGACGGCAGCCAACGATTTGAGGAGGTTCATTGAAAGAGTTTGCGCCTATTAGATAAACAGCAGGCGAACAACGCGCCTACTTATGCGATACTGCGCGCCTGCAAAACAGCACAGAGCCAAAGCTCGCGAGTTTACAGGTCAAGCGCCGGAAATAAATCACCCGCCTCTTCAGATCGACCACTCAGCAGTTCGCATCAACCGCCCTTGACAACCAATCAACTCATCGGCATGATTCGCGGCCTATTTTGTTTGCTATTTCCTAAAAAGTCTTTCGAGGAGCTCGACGGTGGCCAACACACCTTCCGCCAAAAAACGTGCAAAACAGGCTGAGAAGCGTCGCAGCCACAACGCCAGCCTGCGTTCCATGGTTCGTACCTACATCAAGAATGTAGTTAAAGCCATCGACACCAAAGACGCTGAAAAAGCTCAAGCAGCTTACGTTCTGGCTGTGCCAGTTATCGACCGTATGGCCGATAAAGGCATCATCCACAAGAACAAGGCCGCTCGTCATAAGAGCCGTCTGAATGGCCACATCAAGGCTCTGAACGTCGCTGCAGCAGCCTAAGTGGTAACAACTGCCGCGTAACCCAGGTTACGCAACAGTTAAGAAATGCCCCGTACCGAAAGGTCCGGGGCATTTTTGTGTGTCCCTGAAAATACTTGTAGTGAGCGGGCTTGCCCGCGCTGGGTGGCGAAGCCGCCCCAAACGGTCCGCCGCGGTGTTTCAGAGAGACCGAGGTGATTGGATTTGGGGCGGCTTCGCCACCCAGCGCGGGGCAAGCCCGCTCACTACAAAAGCCCGGCCGCCACAAAATACGGGCACAAAAAAAACGCCCCGAACAGGTCGGGGCGTTTTGCTAGCAGCTGATCAATACATCGATCAGTGCTGGTGACCGCCTTCACCGTGGACGTGGCCGTGAGCCACTTCTTCCTGGGAAGCGTCGCGGATGGCAACGATCTTCACTTGGAAGTTCAGGCGCTGGCCAGCCAGCGGGTGGTTGCCGTCAACGGTAACGTCGTCGCCGTCCAGATCACGGATGGTCACGATCTGCATTTGGCCGTCCGGCGCGGAAGCGTGGAACTGCATGCCCACTTCCAGCTCGTCAACGCCTTCGAACATGCTGCGGCTCAGGGTGCTGACCAGTTCGGCCGAGTACTCGCCATAAGCATCTTCAGGTTCTACGGCAACGGTCAGTTCGTCACCGACGCTCTTGCCTTCCAGAGCCTTTTCCAGGCCTGGGATGATGTTACCTGCGCCTTGCAGGTAGACCAGCGGCGCGCCGCCGGCGGAGCTGTCGATGACCTCACCAGCGTCGTTGGTCAGGGTATAGTCGATGGAGACAGCCTTGTTAGCGGCGATCGTCATGGGGCGAGACCTTTTGCATAAGAATGAAGAACGGACAAGTCTAAACAAGGATTTGCCCGAAAGCGAACACAACCCGGACAGACGGGGTCGCATACGCGACTCGACGGTCATCGGTTTTCATCTGGACGACGACCAACACTGGGTCGCCGAGCTCTCCTGCGGCCACACCCAGCACCTGCGCCACCAGCCGCCCTGGCAAACCCGCGCCTGGGTCCTGGACCCCGCGCAACGCCTGGAAAAAATAGGCCAGCCCTTTGCCTGCGGCTGGTGTGCGCAAGCACGCGAATAACGATAACCTTGGCACCTGATTCGCGGTAGACGCTCAGCCATAGAGCGCCACCCAAGCCATGCACCTCCAGAGAATCCGCATGCAGACTTTTTTTATCGCGCCCACCGATTTTGGTGTGGGTCTGACCTCCATCAGCCTTGGGCTGGTGCGTACCCTTGAGCGGGCCGGGCTGAAAGTCGGGTTCTTCAAGCCGATTGCCCAGCCGCACCCCGGCGACACCGGCCCCGAGCGCTCCACCGAACTGGTGGCACGCACCCACGGCCTCAAACCGCCACAACCCTTGGGCCTGGCCCATGTCGAGCGCATGCTCGGCGACGGCCAACTCGACGAGTTGCTCGAAGAAATCATCACCCTCTACCAGCAGGCCGCAGTCGGCAAGGACGTACTGATCGTCGAAGGCATGGTGCCGACCCGCAGCGCCAGCTATGCGGCGCGGGTCAACCTGCACCTGGCCAAGAGCCTGGATGCCGAAGTGATCCTGGTCTCGGCCCCGGAAAACGAAGTGCTCACCGAACTTTCCGGCCGCGTGGAATTGCAGGCCCAACTGTTCGGCGGCCCGAAAGACCCGAAAGTACTCGGCGTGATCCTCAACAAGGTGCGCACCGACGAAAGCATGGAAGCCTTCTCCGCCCGCCTGAAAGAACACTCACCGTTACTGCGCAGCGGCGACTTCCGCCTGCTCGGCTGCATTCCCTACCAACCGGAACTCAACGCCCCGCGCACCCGCGACGTGGCCGACCTGATGGGCGCACAGATCCTCAACGCCGGCGACTACGAAAGCCGGCGCATGACCAAGATCATCATCTGCGCGCGCACCATGCGTAACACCGTAGAACTGCTCAAGCCCGGCGTGCTGGTGGTGACTCCCGGCGACCGCGACGACATCATCCTCGCCGTCAGCCTGGCCGCGATCAACGGCGTGCCCCTGGCCGGCCTGCTGCTGACCAGCGACACCCTGCCCGACCCGCGCATCATGGATCTGTGCCGTGGCGCATTCCAGGCCGGGCTGCCAGTGTTGTCGGTGAGCACCGGTTCCTACGACACCGCCAACCAGCTCAATAGCCTCAACAAAGAAATCCCCATCGATGACCGCGAACGCGCGGAGATCATCACCGATTTCGTCGCCAGCCACCTTGATGCGCGCTGGCTGCACCAACGCTGCGGCACGCCACGGGAGATGCGCCTGTCGCCGGCGGTGTTCCGCTACCAACTGATCCAGCGCGCCCAGGCGGCCAACAAGCGCATCGTGCTGCCCGAAGGCAGTGAACCGCTGACCGTGCAGGCCGCCGCGATCTGCCAGGCCCGCGGGATTGCGCGCTGCGTGCTGCTGGCCAAACCGGCGGACGTGGAAGCCGTCGCCCGCGCCCAGGGCATCGAATTGCCCGAGGGCCTGGAGATCCTCGACCCGGACCTGATCCGCCAACGCTACGTCGAACCCATGGTGGCCCTGCGCAAGAGCAAGAGCCTCAATGCGCCGATGGCCGAGCAGCAACTGGAAGACACCGTGGTGATCGCCACCATGATGCTCGCGCTGGATGAAGTGGATGGCCTGGTCTCCGGCGTCATCCACTCCACCGCCAACACCATCCGCCCCGCCCTGCAACTGATCAAGACCGCGCCGGGCTGCACCCTGGTGTCGTCGGTGTTCTTCATGCTGTTCCCCGAGCAGGTGCTGGTGTACGGCGACTGCGTGATGAACCCGCACCCGAGTGCGGCGGAACTGGCGGAAATCGCCCTGCAAAGCGCCGACTCGGCCGCCGCGTTCGGGATTACGCCGCGCGTGGCGATGATCAGCTATTCCAGCGGTGATTCGGCCAGCGGTGAAGAAGTCGAAAAAGTCCGCGAAGCCACCCTGCTCGCCCACGAGCAGCAAAGCTCGCTGCTGATCGACGGCCCGCTACAGTACGACGCCGCCGCCAACGAAAACGTTGCGCGGCAATTGGCCCCCAACAGCCAGGTCGCCGGCAAGGCCACGGTGTTCGTGTTCCCTGATCTCAACACCGGCAACACCACCCACAAGGCCGTGCAACGCAGCGCCGACTGCGTGAGCCTGGGGCCGATGCTCCAGGGCCTGCGCAAGCCGGTCAACGACCTGCCACGTGGCGCCCAGGTGGACGACATCGTGTACACCATCGCACTGACTGCGATCCAAGCCGCCAACCGACCTATGGATATTTAAATGCTGGCTTTCCTACCTGCCGCCGTGCGCGGGGTGATCGCGTCGCTGTTGTTGGCGCTGAACACCATCCTGTTGTGTTCGTTCCTGTTTATCGTGGCCCTGTTCAAGGCGCTGCCGTTCGCCAAGCGCTTCAGCGAATGGCTGATGAACCACACCCACGAAGCCTGGGTCACCAACAACAAAGGCTGGATGAATCTGGTACGTCGCACACGCTGGCACCTGAGCGGCCTGGAAGGCCTGGACTACCAGCACTCGTATTTGGTGACCAGCAACCACCAGAGCTGGGTCGACATCATGGTGTTGCAGTACGTGCTCAATCGGCGCATTCGCCCACTGAAGTTCTTCCTCAAGCAGGAGCTGATCTGGGTCCCGGTGATCGGCCTGGCATGGTGGGCCTTGGGCTTTCCGTTCATGAAACGCTACAGCAAGGCATACCTGGAGAAGCACCCGGAAAAGAAAGGCAAGGACCTGGAAACCACCCGCAAGACCTGTGCGAAGTTTCGCGACAACCCGGTGGGTATTTTCAACTTTGCTGAAGGCACGCGGTTTACCCCGGGCAAGCATGCGCAACAGAAATCGCCGTTCCGCTATCTGCTCAAGCCCAAGGCCGGTGGCATTGCGTTTGTGCTGGATGCGATGGGAGAGCAGTTGAAGTCATTGGTCAATGTGACCATTCACTACCCGGCCGGGCGCCCTGGTTATTGGGATTTGCTGTGCGGGAATGTGCAGGACGTGGTGGTGCAGTTTGAAGAGGTGCAGATCCCGGCCGCGTTCATTGGCAAGAATTATGAGCAGGACGAGGAGTACCGGACGGCCTTCCAGGGCTGGATCAACCAGCTATGGGAAGAAAAAGACCAACTGCTAGAAAAACTGCACACACAATTCCCAGGCAAACACTGATCAAAATGTGGGAGCGGGCTTGCTCGCTCCCACATTTGACCGAGTTGTTTTCAAGCCCTCCACAAAAAGCCCGCCACCGATGACTCGGTGGCGGGCTTTTTTGTAGCGACGATCTTTAGATCGCGCCGCGCTGACGCAACAGCTCCAGCACTTGCTTGACGCTCTCATCCACAGACAACGCCTGGGTGTCGATCACCAGATCGGCATTCAACGGCACGTCGTACGGGAAAGATTCGCCCGGGATGTTATCCCCACCGGCAGCGTACAGGCCTTGCGGATCACGCTCGGCGCACGCCAGCGGCGACGCTTGCACATAGACGGTCAACAAACGGTCGGCGCCGATCAGCGCCTTGGCCGCCTCACGCCCTTCGGCATCCGGCGCAACGAACGCAGCCAGGGTCAGCAGGCCGGCTTCGTTGAACTGACGCGCCACGTGAGCGGCACGACGCCAGTTCTCGGTACGACCGGCACGGTCCTGCGGCAACCCCTTGTTCAGGTCGTGGCGCAGGTTCTGGCCATCCAGTACAAACACTGCACGGCCCATGTCGAACAGCTTGCGCTCAACCGCATAGGCCAGGGTGCTCTTGCCCGCGCCCGACAGGCCGCTGAACAGCACGGTCGCCGGTTGCTGGCCAAAGCGCTGGGCGCGCTCTTCAGTCGCTACATGGGCCAGCTTGCCGTGCTGCGCCGAACTGCCATGGCTCACTGGCGGCGCGATGATCATGCCCGCGGCCACAGTGCCGTTGGTCAGGCGGTCGATGACGATGAACGCACCGGTGGTGCGGTTGCTGTCGTAACCGTCCAGGGCGATGGCGGCATCGAGGCTGACCTTGACCCGGCCGATCTCGTTCAGTTGCAGCGAACTCGCCGGGCCTTCGGCCAGGGTGTTCACGTCCACGCGGTGCACGATGCTGGTGATGGAACCCGGCACGTAGCTGGTGGCGCGCTTGATGTCGTATTTCTTGCCCGGCAGCATCGGTTCTTCGGCCATCCACACCAGCATGGCGTCGAAGGCGTCGGTCACTTGCGGCACGTTGTCGGCATGCACCAGCAGGTCGCCACGGGAGATGTCGATCTCGTCTTCCATGGTCAGGGTCACGGCCTGGCCTGGGCCTGCGTGTTCCAGTTCACCTTCAAAGGTGACGATGGATTTGACGCGGCTGCTCTTGCCCGACGGCAGCACCACGACTTCGTCGCCCTTGTGCACGATGCCGCTGGCCAGGGTGCCGGCGAAACCGCGGAAATTCAGGTTCGGACGGTTGACGTACTGCACCGGGAAACGCAGGTCGGTGTAGTTGCGGTCGTTGGCGATCTCGACGGTCTCGAGGATCTCCATCAGCGACTGCCCGGTGTACCAAGGCGAACGCTCGCTCTTGTTCACCACGTTGTCGCCCTTGAGCGCCGACATCGGCACGAACGCCATGGTGCTCGGCTTGAACGCGATACCTTCGGCGAACTTCAGGTAATCGGCCTTGATCGACTCGAACACGCTTTGGTCAAAGCCATTGATGTCCATCTTGTTGACGGCAATCACGATGTGCTTGATGCCCAGCAGCGAAGCGATATAGCTGTGGCGACGGGTCTGGGTCTGCACGCCGTAGCGGGCGTCGATCAGGATGATCGCCAGGTCACAGGTGGACGCGCCGGTGGCCATGTTGCGGGTGTACTGCTCATGGCCAGGGGTGTCGGCAATGATGAATTTGCGCTTGGCGGTGGAGAAGTAGCGGTAGGCCACATCGATGGTGATGCCCTGCTCACGCTCGGCCTGCAGGCCGTCGACCAGCAGCGCTAGGTCGATGTCGTCGCCGGTGGTGCCGACTTTCTTCGAATCGCGGGTGATGGCTTCCAGGTGATCTTCGTAGATCATCTTGGAGTCGTGCAGCAGGCGCCCGATCAGGGTGCTCTTGCCGTCATCGACGTTGCCGCAGGTCAGGAAGCGCAACATTTCCTTGCGCTCGTGCTGGCCCAGGTAGGCGAGGATGTCCTCGCTGATCAAATCAGATTGATGCGACATTGGTGACAACCCCTTAGAAATAACCCTGACGTTTTTTGTCTTCCATCGAGCCTGCGCCATCGTGGTCGATGACACGGCCCTGGCGCTCGGAAGTTCGCGTCAGGAGCATTTCCTGAATGATGTCCGTCAGCGTCTCGGCTTCGGACTCCACCGCGCCCGTCAACGGGTAGCAGCCAAGGGTACGGAAACGTACTTTCTTTTTGACGATTCGGGCTTTGTCTTCATCGGACAAGTGCTCGAGGATGCGGTCGTCGTCGATCATGATCAACGTGCCGTTCTTCTCGATCACTTCACGCTCGGCGGCGAAGTACAGCGGCACGATCGGGATGCCTTCCAGGTAGATGTACTGCCAGATGTCCAGCTCGGTCCAGTTGGACAGCGGGAACACACGGATCGACTCACCCTTGTTGACGTTGCCGTTGTAGACGTTCCACAGCTCGGGCCGCTGGTTCTTCGGGTCCCAGCGGTGCTTGCTGTCGCGGAACGAGTACACGCGCTCTTTGGCACGGGATTTCTCTTCATCGCGACGGGCACCGCCGAACGCGGCGTCGAAACCATGCTTGTCCAGGGCTTGCTTGAGGCCCTCGGTCTTCATGATGTCGGTGTGCTTGGCGCTACCGTGGGTGAACGGGTTGATGCCCTGCGCCACGCCGTCCGGGTTGACGTGGGTGATCAACTCCAGGCCCAGCTCCTCGACCATCTTGTCGCGGAACTTGTACATCTCCTGGAATTTCCACTGGGTGTCGACGTGCATCACCGGGAACGGCAGCTTGCCCGGGAAGAATGCCTTGCGTGCCAGATGCAGCATCACGGCGGAGTCTTTACCGATCGAGTAGAGCATCACCGGGTTATCGAACTCGGCGGCGACCTCGCGGATGATGTGGATGCTTTCCGCCTCCAGCTGTTTCAGATGCGTCAGTTTGTCGACCATGGTTACTCACGGAAAAACGATCTTGTGGACGGCCAGCGGGCCGTGTTCGAGCGGGGCATGCTAGCACAGCACCTTCTTCTAATCAGGGAGCGGACTAGATCGAAACGGTATATGAATATGCCCCCAGGTTTGGCTCATCACCCACTACGAACACGGGACAGGTGTGAGCTGGCTTGCCTGCGATGCAGACACCTCGGTGTATCAGTTGCACCTCGGTGATGCTATCGCAGGCAAGCCAGCTCTCACATTTGTTCGGCGGTATTTGTCAGATCGGGTTCGGGCAATCGATAAACAGGTGCTCCAGCGCAAACCGCCGCGCCAGGTAATCCCCCAACGCCTGCACACCGTAACGCTCGGTGGCGTGATGGCCGGCGGCGATGAAGCTGATGTCGTTTTCCCGCGCACTGTGGAAGGTCTGCTCGGAGGCTTCGCCACTGAGGAACAGGTCCACGCCGGCCGCGATCCCATGGTCGATGTAACCCTGGCCACCCCCCGTGCACCAACCGACGCGACGGATCATTTCGCTGCCTTCGATCAGCAGCGGCTCACGGCCCATGACTTCCTGCACACGGCGGGCAAAGTCGCGGGGCGACAGCGGTTCGGCGAGGGAGCCGACCAGGCCGACGACCTTGGCGTCGCTTGGGTCCAGCGGGCCTTCGACGGTGATGTCCAATTGCCGGGCAAGTTGCACGTTGTTGCCGACATCGGGATGCAGGTCCAGCGGCAGGTGATAGGCCAGCAGACTGATATCGTGTTTGAGCAGGGTTTTCAGGCGCCGCTGCTTCATGCCGGTAATGCAGGGGTTCTCGCCTTTCCAGAAATAACCGTGGTGCACCAGCACCAGGTCGGCCCCGGCCTCGACGGCCGCGTCCAGCAGGGCCTGGCTGGCGGTCACACCGCTGACGATGCGCATCACCTGCGGGCGCCCCTCGACTTGCAGGCCATTGGGGCAATAATCGGCAATTTTGGAGCTGTTCAGGTAGCGGTCAGCTTCGTCGACTAATGTGCTCAGGGCAACGGCCATAAAAGACTCCTAAATATCCCGTTCGAAGGCACTCACAGCCTCGTATAATGCGCGCCATTATGGGCGCTCTCCCGCCCCCTGCAACCTGTCAGGACTTACTTGATGCTCAAGGCACTGCGTTTTTTTGGATGGCCATTGTTGGCTGGCGTGCTGATCGCGATGCTGATCATTCAGCGTTATCCCCAATGGGTGGGCCTGCCCAGCCTGGATGTGAACATGCAACAGGCACCGCAAACCAGCGCGGTGGTACAAGGCCCGGTGACCTATGCGGACGCGGTCGTCATCGCCGCGCCGGCGGTGGTCAACCTGTACACCACCAAGGTCATCAACAAACCGTCGCACCCGTTGTTTGAAGACCCGCAGTTTCGCCGCTATTTCGGCGACAACGGGCCCAAGCAACGCCGCATGGAATCCAGCCTGGGTTCCGGCGTGATCATGAGCCCGGAGGGCTACATCCTCACCAACAACCATGTGACCACCGGCGCCGACCAGATCGTGGTGGCCCTGCGTGACGGCCGCGAAACCCTGGCCCGCGTGGTCGGTAGCGACCCGGAAACCGACCTCGCCGTGTTGAAGATCGACCTCAAGAACCTACCCTCCATCACCCTCGGCCGCTCCGACGGCCTGCGTGTAGGTGACGTGGCGCTGGCCATCGGCAACCCGTTCGGCGTGGGCCAAACGGTGACCATGGGCATCATCAGTGCCACTGGGCGCAATCAGTTGGGCCTGAACAGCTACGAGGACTTCATCCAGACCGACGCGGCGATCAACCCGGGCAACTCCGGCGGTGCGCTGGTGGATGCCAATGGCAATCTGACCGGTATCAACACGGCGATTTTCTCCAAGTCCGGCGGCTCCCAGGGCATCGGCTTTGCGATCCCGGTGAAGCTGGCGACAGAAGTGATGAAGTCGATCATCGAGCACGGCCAGGTGATCCGCGGCTGGCTGGGCATTGAAGTACAGCCGCTGACCAAGGACCTGGCCGAATCGTTTGGCCTGACCGGGCGGCCGGGCATCGTGGTCGCCGGGATCTTCCGTGACGGCCCGGCACAGAAAGCCGGCCTGCAACTGGGCGACGTGATCCTCAGCATCGACGGCGAACCGGCCGGCGATGGCCGCAAGTCGATGAACCAAGTGGCGCGGATCAAACCGACCGACAAGGTGACGATCCTGGTGATGCGCAACGGCAAGGAGATCAAGCTCTCAGCGGAAATCGGCCTGCGCCCACCACCGGCGCCGGTGAAAGAAGAGGAATAAACGCCCTCGGCGAGGTGCCTGTTCGCGGGCACCTGAAAGCTCATATTTCATAGCGATTCATTCTCATTAGGCATGTTATATTGTTTCAATATCGACATTGGAACGCTCTATCATGCCGTCTCGAAGAATTGCCCCCCTGGCTGGCCTGGCCTTGGGTCTATTGCTTGACCCCGCCTTCGCCGAAGACAACACCCTGGAACTCGATGCCATCAGCGTCACCACCGACGCTTACGAGTCCGCCACAGGCCCGGTCAACGGCTACCGCGCTACCCGTTCGGCCAGCGCGACCAAAACCGACACCGCCCTTCGCGACATCCCACAATCCATCAGCGTGATTCCGGCCACGGTGCTCAAAGACCTGGGCAGCACCAACGTCGAGCGCGCCCTGGAATTTGCCGGCGGCGTGTCCAAGCAGAACAACTTCGGCGGCCTGACGCTCTACGAATACAGCGTGCGCGGCTTCACCACGTCCGAGTTCTACCAGGACGGCTTCAGCGCCAACCGTGGCTACCCGAGCACCCCGGACACGGCCAATATCGAACGCATCGAAGTGCTCAAGGGCCCCGCCGCCAGCCTTTACGGGCGCGGCGATCCCGGCGGCACCGTGAATATCGTCACCAAAAAGCCCCAGCCTGAAGCCTTCACCACCCTGCAAACCAGCGCCGGCAGTTGGGACCGCTACCGCACCGCCCTGGACGTCAACACGCCGCTGGACAGCGAAGGCCACGTGCTGTCACGGGTCAACCTGGCAGTGGAGGACAACCACAGCTTCCGCGATCACGTGCAGAGCAAGCGCGTATTCGTCGCCCCTTCGTTCAGTTGGCAGCTGGACCCGGATACCACGCTGCTCGTCGAAAGCGAATTCGTGCGCCACAGCTCCACCTTCGACCGCGGCATCGTCGCCGCCCCCGGCGTATCTCGCTCAACCTTCCTCGGCGAACCCAACGACGGCGACATCGACAACCACAACAATCGCATCCAGGCCGCCCTCGAACATCACCTCAACGACGCCTGGAGCCTGCGCCTGGCCAGCCATTACAAACAGGGCAGCCTGTGGGGCGACGCCTCGGAAAACCGCGCACTGAATGCCGATGGCCACACCCTCAACCGCCGCTACCGCGAACGCTCCATGGGCTGGCACGACAGCATCACCCAATTGGAACTGCGCGGCCTGTTCGACATCGGCAGTTGGCAACACGAACTGCTGGTCGGCACCGAATACGAGGACTACCGCAAGAACGAACGGGTCACCGCCATCGCCGGCAGCCCCTACGCCATCGACCTCTACAACCCGGTCTACGGCCAGATAAAACCCAACGGCACACGCAGCGGCACCGACTTCTTCGAACAGACCAAAAGCCACGCGCTGAACCTGCAAGACCAGATCGTCTTCACCGAGCGCCTGCGCGGCATGGTCGGCGCACGTTTCGAGCATTTCGAGCAACGCATCGACGATTTCACCCGCAACGCGCCGCCGGGCAAGCAGACCCACGACGCCTTTACCCAGCGCGCCGGCCTGCTCTACCAGCTCACGCCAGAAGTCGGCGTGTTCGCCAACGCCTCCACCTCGTTCAAACCCAACAGCGGCTTGGACGCCAACAGCAAAGGCTTCAAGCCGGAAGAAGGGGTGGGCTACGAAGTGGGGATCAAGAGCGAGCTGTTCGACGACCGCCTCAGCGCCACCCTCGCCGCCTTCCATATCGAGAAGGAAAACGTGCTCACCCTCGACCCGGCCACCAACCTCAACCGCGCCATGGGCAAGGCGCGCAGCCAGGGCTTTGACCTGCAGCTGACCGGGCAAGTGACGGACGCCGTACGGGTGATCGGGGCCTTTGCCTACATCGATGCCCAAGTCACCAAAGGCGACACAGCCATTCCCGCCGGCAGCCGCATCCTTGGCGTGGCCAAGCGCAGCGGCAGTCTGTTGGGCGTGTATGAATTCCAGGACGGCGCGTTGCGCGGGTCAGACGTGGGCGCTGCGTTTACTTATGTGGGGGATCGTTCCGGTGAGGCCGGCACTAGCTTTGAGCTGCCGGCGTATCACACGGTGGATGTGTTGGCGCATTACAAGGCCACAGAGAATGTCACCGTAGGACTGAACCTCAATAACCTGTTTGATGAGAAGTACTACGAGCGGTCTTACAGCAACTATTGGGTCAACCCGGGTGAACCGCGCAATCTCACGGTCAGCCTGACCCTCAATCTGTAACGCGGTAAAAACTGTGGGAGCGGGCTTGCTCGCGAATGCGGTATGTCAGTCACTTATTATTTGACTGATCCACCGCATTCGCGAGCAAGCCCGCTCCCACATTTAGACTGCGCCAGGTTCAGTTACAGCTCAACGGGTGCTTTTTCACACAAGGTATTCAACGCCTTCGCCCACTGCGGATCATCATTCAGGCACGGCACCAGCACCAACTCCTCGCCCCCCGCCTCGCGGAACTGCTCCAGCCCGCGATCACCAATCTCCTCCAGCGTCTCAATGCAGTCGGCCACGAACGCCGGGCACATCACCAGCAGCTTCTTCACGCCTTGCCGGGCCAGGCTTTCCAGACGGGCTTCGGTATAGGGTTCGATCCACTTGGCGCGGCCCAGGCGCGATTGGAACGCCACCGACCACTTGTCTTCGGGCAACCCCATGCGTGCGGCAAAGTCACGGGCAACGCTGAAGCACTGCGCGCGATAGCAGGTCTTGAGCACCTCGGCAGACGCGTTCTTGCAACAGTCGGCATCCTTGAAGCAATGCTGGCCGGTAGGGTCGAGCTTGGTCAGGTGGCGCTCAGGCAAGCCATGGAAACTCAGCAGCAGGTGGTCGTAATCCTGCTCCACGTACGGCCGCGCGCTGGCGACCAGGGCGTCGAGATATTCGGGCTGGTCGTAAAACGGTTGCAGAATCGAGAATTGCACGTCGAGTTTGTGGTCGCGCACCACACGCCTGGCTTCCTCGATCACCGTGGTCACGGTGCTGTCGGCAAACTGTGGATACAACGGCGCCAGCGTGACCTTGCGGATGCCCTGGCCGGCGAGGCGGGTCAGCACGCTTTCAATCGACGGCTCGCCGTAGCGCATCGCCAATTCCACCGGGCCTTGGCTCCATTGCGCAGTCATTTGTTGTTGCAGGCGGCGGCTGAGCACCACCAGCGGCGAGCCTTCGTCCCACCAGATCGAAGCGTAGGCGTGGGCCGACTGCTCGGGGCGCTTGATCAGGATCAGCGACACCAACAAGCGCCGCACCGGCCACGGCAGGTCGATCACGTAGGGGTCCATCAAAAACTGATTGAGGTAGCTGCGCACATCGGCCACCGAGGTGGACGCCGGTGAACCCAGGTTGACCAGTAACAACGCGTGATCCGTCATGCAACATCCTATCTTTAGAGGCGGCTGGACAAGTCATCCAGGGCCGCGCGCAACTCAGTGAACTGAAAAGTGAAACCGGCCGCCAGCAACCGCTCCGGAACGGCCTTCTGCCCGCCCAACAGCAACCCGGACAACTCGCCCAACCCGACCTTCAACGCAAAAGCCGGCATCGGCATGAACGCCGGGCGATGCAGCACCTGGCCCAGGGTCTTGGCGAACTCGCGGTTACGCACCGGGTGTGGCGCGCACGCATTATAAGGACCGCTGGCGTCGGCGTTGTGCAGAAGAAAATCAATCAGGCCGATTTGATCCTTGATATGCACCCACGGCATCCACTGCCGACCATTGCCGATCGGCCCGCCCAGCGCCAGCTTGAACGGCAGCAACAGGCGCGACAAAAAGCCGCCCTCGGCCGCCAGTACCAGGCCCGTGCGCACCAGCACCACGCGTATGCCCAGGGCTTCGGCGCGCTGCGCAGTTTCTTCCCAGGCGATGCACAGTTGGCTAGGGAAATCGTCCTGCACCGGGCCGCTGGCTTCGCTCAACTCACGCTCGCCGCCGTCGCCGTACCAGCCCACGGCGGAACCGGAGATCAGCACCGCCGGTTTTTGCGCCAGCTCATCGAGCCACGCCAGCAGGGTTTCGGTCAGGCCGACCCGGCTGTTCCACAACAACGTCTTGCGCTTGTGGGTCCAAGGGCGATCCGCGATGGGCGCACCGGCGAGGTTAATGACCGCGTCCACCGGGCCGATAACCTGTTGTAGGCGGCCGACTCCCGACACCTGAGCGCCGCAGACCTTGGCAACCTGTTCCGGGTGACGGCTCCACACGGTCAGGCGATGGCCCTGGGCAAGCCAGTGTTGGCAGAGTTGGCGGCCGATCAAACCCGTACCGCCGGTCAGCAAAATATGCATGGGACACTCCTCATGTAACGTTCGCCGCCGATCACTGGTCTATTTTATAGGCAGGGATCATTTGCAATCGGGCGTAGCCTCAACGTTAACCATAGGCCACGCCGTAAGAACAGGTACGCCAAAACTTATACCAAAAAACAATATTGTACAGCTATTGGTGTCGGCGTAGTCTGTACCCAAAGGTAAAACGAGGCCTCCCATGACTGTTCCCATCGCGATCATCGGCACCGGCATTGCCGGTCTCTCCGCCGCCCAAGCGTTACGAGACGCGGGGCACGTTGTACAACTCTTCGATAAAAGCCGCGGCAGCGGTGGCCGCATGTCCAGCAAGCGCAGCGATGCCGGCTCACTGGACATGGGCGCGCAATACTTCACCGCCCGCGACCGGCGCTTCGTCAACGAAGTGCAACGCTGGCAAAGCAACGGTTGGGCCGAGCAGTGGAAACCCCAGCTGTACAACTTCAAGTCCGGCCAACTCACACCCTCCCCCGATGAACAGGTGCGCTGGGTCGGCACGCCGCGCATGAGCGCGATCACCCGCGCCTTGCTCGATGACTTGCCGGTGCAATTCGGTTGCCGCATCACCGAAGTGTTCCAGGGCACACAGCACTGGAACCTGCTGGATGCCGACGGCGGCAGCCACGGCCCGTTCAGCCACGTGGTCATCGCCACGCCCGCGCCCCAGGCCACCGCCCTGCTCGCCGCCGCGCCGAAACTGGCCAGCGCCGCCGCCGGGGTGAAGATGGACCCGACCTGGGCCATCGCCCTGGCTTTCGACAAACCCCTGGATACACCGATGGAAGGCTGCTTCGTCCAAGACAGCCCCCTTGACTGGCTGGCGCGCAACCGCAGCAAACCAGGGCGTGACGCCAGCCAGGACACCTGGGTGCTGCACGCCACCAGCGCATGGAGCCGGGCGCACCTGGACCTGGCCAAGGAAGCGGTGATCGAACACCTGCACGGCGCCTTCGCCGAACTGCTGCACAGCGCCATGCCTGCGCCGTCGTTCAGCCTGGCGCACCGCTGGCTCTACGCACGACCGTCGAGCAGCCACGAGTTCGGCGTGCTGGCCGACGCCGACCTGGGCCTGTATGTGTGCGGTGACTGGTGCTTGTCCGGCCGCGTGGAAGGCGCCTGGCTCAGCGGCCAGGAAGCGGCGCGACGCTTGATCGAGCACCTGCAATGAACCGCATCAACCCCGCCAAGTTGCTGCTGTCGAAGTGGACAGCAGCCCAGCCTCGCCACAAAGAAAAACACTTCCTCGTCACCGAGCTGTTTCGCGACGAGGAAGGCACCGTGCTGGAAATCGAACTGCAAGCCGTGCTGACCCGCCGAGCCGAGCGCCTGGCGTGGCAAACCCTGCAAAACGCCGAGGACTGGAAGATCGGCTGGAAATAACCTGTACAAAAAGTTTGACTTGTACAGCTTCGAACCTATGATGAGATTTAGTTGTACAAGAATATTATCTTGTACAGGAATCTTGCCGGGGTTCGCGTATGTCCAGCACCACCAAACCCAAGATCGCCATCAGCGCCTGTCTGCTCGGCGAAAACGTGCGCTTCAACGGCGGGCATAAACAATCCCTGCTGTGCAGCCAGACCCTCGCCGACTACTTCGACTTCGTGCCACTGTGCCCCGAAGTCGCCATCGGCCTGGGCATCCCCCGTGAACCGATCCGCCTGGTGGGCGACCCGGCCCATCCGCAAGCCGTCGGCACGGTGCACCGCGAACTCAACGTCACCCAGCCGCTGAACGACTACGGCCAACAGATGGCGCTGGAACACACCGACCTGTGCGGTTACATCTTCATGCAGAAATCCCCGTCGTGCGGCCTGGAGCGGGTCAAGGTCTACCGCGCCAACGGCACCCCGGTGGACGGCGGTGGGCGCGGCATCTACGCCCAGGCGTTCTGCTCACGCCATCCCAACCTGCCCGTGGAAGAAGACGGTCGGCTGAATGACCCGGTGCTGCGGGAAAACTTCCTGACTCGCGTGTTCGTCTACGCCAGCTGGCAACAGCTGCTGGCCGACGGCCTGACCCGCCACCGCCTGCTGGCCTTTCACTCGCGCTACAAATACCTGCTGATGGCCCATAGCCCGGCGCACTACAAACGCCTCGGCCACTTGCTCGGCAGCATGGGCAAAAGCACGCAACTGGAAGAATTGTCCGCCTGCTATTTCAGCGACCTGATGACCGGCCTGAGCCAGTGCGCCACCCGTGGCACCCACAGCAACGTGCTGCAACACATCAGCGGGCATCTGAAGCAGGCGATCAGCGCCGACGACAAACAGGAAATGCAAACCGTCATCGGCCAATACCGCCACGGCATCGTGCCGCTGGTAGTGCCGCTGACCCTGCTCAAGCATCACTTTCGCCAACATCCGGACCGCTACATCGCGCAGCAGGCCTACCTGCAGCCGCACCCGGAAAACCTCAGCCTGCGTAATGCGATCTAACCCATGAAAGCAGCCCCACCCGAAGACCTCGCCCAAGCCGTCGAAGACGGCTGGCTGCCGATCCGCGAAGTGGCGCGCCAGACCGGCGTCAACGCCGTGACCCTGCGCGCCTGGGAACGCCGCTACGGGCTGATCGTGCCCCAGCGCACACCCAAGGGCCATCGACTGTTCAGCGCCGAACACGTGCAACGCATCCATACCATCCTCACCTGGCTCAACCGTGGCGTGCCGGTCGGCCAGGTGAAAACCTTGATCGACTCCGCCCAACCCGCCACCGACGTCGTTGAAAATGAATGGCACACCTTGCGCCAGACGCTGGTGCAAGCGATCAGCGAATTGGCCGAGCGTCGGGTCGACGATGCCTTCAACCAGGCCATGGCGCTGTACCCGCCGCGTACCCTGTGCGAGCAACTCTTGCTGCCACTGCTCAAGGATCTGGAGTTGCGCTGGCAAGGCCAGTTCGGCGCACAGATGGAGCGGGTGTTTTTCCTGTCGTGGCTGCGCAGCAAGTTTGGCGCACGCATCTACCACAACAACCGTCAGCTCCAGGGCGCGCCGCTGCTGCTGGTCAACCACTCGGACCTGCCGCTGGAACCGCACTTATGGCTCAGCGCCTGGCTGGCCAGCAGCGCCGACTGCCCGGTGGAAGTCTTCGACTGGCCGCTGCCGGCCGGCGAACTCGCGCTGGCGGTGGAACATCTGAAACCGCGCGCCGTGCTGCTGTATTCGAGCAAGGCCCTGCATGTGCCGGCCCTCGGCAAACTGCTGGGCGGTGTCGATTGCCCAACGCTGATTGCCGGACCAACGGTATGCATCCACCAAGCCGAGTTGGCCGTATTAAGCACTGACATCCCTCAATTGTGCGTGGCCGAAGACCCGTTGTCGGCCCACCAGCTACTGATCCAGCGTGGAATCGTTTAAATGCATTTGATCTGGTTGCGCACCGACCTGCGCCTGCACGACAACACCGCCCTGGCCGCCGCGAGCCAGCGTGGCCCGGTCGCCGCCGTGTACCTGATAACCGCCGAGCAGTGGCAGGCCCACGATGACGCGCCGTGCAAGGTGGATTTCTGGCTGCGCAACCTGCGCGAACTGAGCAACGCCCTTGGGGAGCTGAACATTCCCCTGTTGATCCGCCACGCCGCCACCTGGGACCAGGCGCCAGGCGTCTTGAGTGAACTGTGCCGCGAACTGTCGGTGACGTCTGTGCACGTCAACGAGGAATACGGCATCCACGAGAGCCGCCGCGACGCTGCCGTGGCCACGGCGCTGGACGCCGACGGCGTGACGTTCCACAGCTACCTCGACCAACTGTTCTTCCAACCCGGCAGTGTGCTGACCAAGACCGGCACGTATTTCCAGGTGTTCAGCCAGTTCCGCAAGGTCTGCTACACGCGCCTGCACAGCGCCCTGCCGCGCCTGGTGCCGACAGCCAAAGCCCAGGCGCCACTCGCCATCAAACGCGATCCGATCCCCCAGGCCGTCGACGGCTTCGAGCCCCCCAGCGACAGCCTGCGCGCGCTCTGGCCCGCCGGTGAAGACGAAGCCCGTCGGCGCCTGGACGCCTTCGCCGAGCAACAGATCAGCTACTACAAGGACGAGCGCGACTTCCCCGCCAAGCCCGGTACCAGCCAGCTTTCGGCGTACCTCGCGGCGGGCGTGGTGTCACCGCGCCAATGCTTGCACGCCGCGCTGCAAACCAACCGGGGCGAATTCGAAAGTGGCGACATCGGCGCCATCACCTGGGTCAACGAACTGCTCTGGCGCGAGTTCTACAAACACATCCTGGTCGGCTACCCACGGGTGTCCCGTCACCGTGCGTTCCGTCCCGAGACCGAAGCCGTGGCCTGGCGCGATGCGCCCAAGGACCTGGCGGCGTGGCAAGAAGCGCGCACCGGCCTGCCGATCATCGACGCGGCCATGCGCCAACTGCTCGAAACCGGCTGGATGCACAACCGCCTGCGCATGGTGGTGGCGATGTTCCTGACCAAGAACCTGCTGATCGACTGGCGTGAAGGCGAGCGCTTCTTTATGCGCCACCTGATCGACGGCGACCTCGCCGCCAACAACGGCGGCTGGCAGTGGAGTTCGTCGACCGGCACCGACTCGGCGCCGTATTTCCGCATCTTCAGCCCGCTGAGCCAGTCGGAAAAATTCGACGGCGACGGCGTGTTCATCAAGCGCTGGCTGCCCGAGTTGGCCGCGCTGAATAAAAAGGAAGTGCATAACCCCGAGGCGGTCGGCGGCCTATTCGGCGTGGCGGATTACCCAAGGGCCATCGTCGACCTGAAAAAATCCCGCGAACGCGCCCTGGCGGCCTTCCGCAGCCTGCCGTCACGCGCAGCGATCGGGGGCGAGCATGAGTGACTTCCTACGCCGGTTCGCCCAGGCCTTTGCCACGCTGGACAAGCACAACCTGCACCTGCTCGACAGCCTCTACAGCCAGGACATCGCCTTTGCCGACCCGCTGCATGAAGTCCACGGCCTGCCCGCGCTGCGCCGTTACTTCGCCGAGCTGTACGGCAACGTCCGCCAGTTGCGCTTCGACTTTCACAGCTTCGACGAGGTGGCTGAAGGCGAAGGCTACCTGCGCTGGAAAATGAGCTTCTGCCACCCGCGCCTGGCCAACGGCAAGGTGATCCGCGTGGAAGGCTGCTCGCACCTGCAGTGGCGCGACGGCAAGGTGTATCGCCATCGCGACTATTTCGACGCCGGCGCCCTGCTTTACGAGCACCTGCCCGTGCTGGGCCGCGTGGTCCGCTGGCTGAAAAGGAGAATCGCATGAGCCAGACACCCCCCCGCCGTTACTGGCTGACCGGCGCCAGCAGTGGCATCGGCGCAGCACTGGCGATCGAGCTGTTGGAAAGCGGCGCCCAAGTCGCGCTCAGTTCGCGCACCACAGCCCCGCTGCAAACCCTGGCCGAACGCTATCCGGGGCAAGTGCTGCTGGTGCCCGGCGACTTGACCGACAGCCAGGCCGTGCGTGAGATCGGCGCACAGATCAGCGCCGCCTGGGGCGCGCTGGACACGGCGATCCTCAACGCCGGCACCTGTGAATATATCGATGCCCAGCACTTTGACGCCGCGATTGTCGAACAGGTGGTACGCACCAACCTGCTGGCCAGCAGTTATTGCATCGAGGCCGCGTTGCCACTGTTGCGCGCCGGAATCCGCCCGCACCTGGTGGGCGTCGCGAGCGCCGTGACGTACTTGCCGATGCCGCGCGCCGAAGCCTATGGCGCGTCCAAGGCCGGCTTGCGCTACCTGTTGGAATCCTTGCGCATCGGCCTGTCGCCGGAACACATCGACGTCACGGTGATCAGCCCGGGCTTCGTCGACACGCCGCTGACCGAACGCAACGATTTCCCCATGCCCCTGAGCTGGCCGGCCGGCAAGGCCGCGCGCCATATCTTCGTAAAGCTTGCGAAACGTCCGCTGGAAATCGCCTTCCCGGCACTGTTTATCGCCACCCTCTGGCCGCTGTCGAAGCTGCCGGCCCGTGTGCAGTTGTTCATCGGCAGGCGCATGTTGCGCAGCCCGCTACCGCAGAAGGATCGCCTGTGAAAATCGCCATCATCGGCAGCGGCATCGCCGGGCTGACCAGCGCCTACCTGCTCAGCCGCCGCCACGACATCACGCTGTTCGAAGCGGGCGACCGCATCGGCGGGCATACCCATACGGTCAACGTCAGCGTCGCCGGTCAAAGCCATGCGGTGGACACCGGTTTCATCGTGTTCAACGACTGGACCTACCCCAACTTCATCCAACTGCTGGGGCAGATCGGCGTCACGTTCAAACCCACCGAGATGAGCTTTTCGGTACACGACGAGAGCCAGCGCTTCGAGTACAACGGCAACAACCTCAACAGCCTGTTTGCCCAGCGTCGCAATATCTTGTCGCCGGGGTTCTGGGGCATGTTGCGCGACATCCTGCGTTTCAACCGCGAGGCCCCGCAGGACCTGCAAGAACAGCGCATCAACGCCGAGATGACCCTGGGTGAGTACCTCAAGGCCGGCGGTTATGGCGAGCGGTTTATCCGACACTACATCGTGCCGATGGGCGCGGCGATCTGGTCGATGTCCCTGGCGGACATGCTCGGGTTTCCGTTGCAGTTCTTTGTGCGCTTCTTCAAGAACCACGGCTTGCTGTCGGTGAGCAATCGCCCGCAGTGGTGCGTGATCGAGGGTGGTTCGAGCAGCTATATCGAACCGCTGACCCGCAGCTTTCGCGAACAGATCCGCCTCGACTGCCCTGTGCATAACGTTGAGCGCACCGCCGACGGCGTGGTTATCCACAGCGCCGCCGGCCGCGAGACGTTCGACCGCGTGGTATTCGCGTGCCACAGCGACCAGGCCTTGGCGCTGCTGGCCGACCCAAGCCAGGCCGAACACGACATCCTCGGCGCCCTGCCCTACGCCGACAACGACGTAGTGCTGCACACCGACACCCGCCTGCTGCCGGATCGCAAACTCGCCTGGGCCAGCTGGAACTACCGGCTCAGCGGCGATGCGCAGACCCAGGCCGCCGTCACCTATGACATGAACATCCTGCAAGGCATCGACAGCGCCACCACCTTTTGCGTCAGCCTGAACCAGACGGCCATGATCAACCCGCTGAAGATCCTCGCCCGCTACACCTACGCGCACCCGCAATACAGCCTCGCGGCGGTGGCCGCCCAAGCGCGCTGGCAAGAGTTGTTCGGCATGCGCAACACCTATTATTGCGGCGCCTACTGGGCCAACGGCTTTCACGAAGACGGCGTGGTCAGCGCGCTGCGCGTGGCCAAGGCCTTTGGGGAAAGCCTGTGAACAGCGCCCTGTACAGCGGCTGGATCGCCCATCGCCGGTTTGCCCCCAAGGCCCACGCCTTTCGCTACCGCATCGGCTTGCTGTACCTGGATTTGAGCGAAGAACACACGGTGCTCGGGCTCTCGCCCTTGGCCGGGCGCAGCCGTTTTGCCGCGTTCGGTTTTCGCCAGCAGGACTACCTGCGTGAGTTCACGCGCACCGGCATGAGCTTGAGCGATGCCGTGCGCCATGAAGTCGGCAAGGCTCTGGGGCGTACACCCCAGGGCGTTATCTGCCTACTGACCCAGGCCCGCAGTTGGGGCCTGGCTTTTAACCCGGTGAGTTTCTTCTACTGCTTCGAGGCTGACGGACAATTGGCCGCGATCCTGTGTGAAGTGACCAACACGCCCTGGCGCGAGCGCTATCACTACGTGCTGCCGGCCCAGGCGCTGGACGCGGATGAACATCAGCATTTCGCCGTGGCCAAGGCGTTTCATGTGTCGCCGTTCCTGCCCCGCGACCTGGAATACCGCATGAGCTTCAGCCCGCCCGCCGCCAGGCTTGGCGTGCACATGGCCGATTGGCAGGGCACGCAAAAAGTCTTCGACGCCACCTTGAGCCTGGAAAAACATGCACTGAACCGCGCCAGCCTGCATCGCTACCTATGGCGCTTCCCCTGGATGACCGCCAAGACCTGCCTCGCAATTTACTGGCAGGCCCTGCGCCTGTTACTCAAACGCACACCGATTTTTTCCCACAGGGCTGCCGAAGGCACCTCTCGCACTGCAGTCGGGTATACCAAGGATCGCCGCCATGAAAACCCCTAGTTTATCGGTCAAGTCCCACCGTCTGAACGTCAACGGCATGACCAGCGCACTGCTGCGCAAGGCCGTGCTGCGTCAATTGAGCCAACTGCGCCACGGCCAGTTGGTGGTGATCGAGGACGGCGAACGCCAGGTGTTCGGCGCACGGGAAGCGCACCTGCTGGGGGAGATCCATATCCTCGATCCGGCAGTGTGGGGCCTGGTGGCGGCCAGTGGTTCCATCGGCGCGGGTGAGGCATTTATCCATGGTTACTGGAGCAGCCCGGACCTGACTGCCGTGGTGCGCGTGATGGTCAGCAACCTCGATGTGCTCGACGCGATGGAAGGCGGCCTCGCGCGCCTGGCGCGTCCACTGACCCAGGGCTTGCACTGGCTCAACCGCAACACACGCAAGGGCTCGCAGAAAAACATTGCCGCCCACTACGACCTGGGCAATGACCTGTTCGAAGAATTCCTCGACCCGACCATGATGTACTCGGCGGCGCAATTCCTGAGCCCCGACGACAGCCTGGAACAGGCGCAATTGAACAAGCTGGAGCGCATCTGCCAGAAACTCGCGCTCAAGGCCACCGACCACCTGCTGGAAATCGGCACCGGCTGGGGCAGCATGGCGCTGTATGCCGCGCAGCATTATGGCTGCAAGGTCACCACCACCACCTTGTCCAAAGAGCAGTTTGCCTACACCGAAAAACGCATCGCCGCACTGGGCCTGGGTGATCGTGTGACACTGCTGTTGCAGGACTACCGCGACCTGACCGGCGCGTACGACAAGCTGGTCTCCATTGAAATGATCGAAGCGGTGGGCCATCGCTTCCTGCCGACCTACTTCAAACAGTGCGCGCAACTGCTCAAGAGCGACGGCCTGATGTTGCTGCAAGCCATCACCATCCGCGACCAACGCTACGAACAGGCCAAGCGCAGCGTCGACTTTATCCAGCGCTACATCTTCCCCGGCGGCGCCCTGCCCTGTGTGCAGAAGATGCTGGAGATCGTCAGCCGCGATACCGACTTGAACCTGATGCACATGGAGGATTTCGGCCTGCACTACGCGCGAACCCTGCGCCTGTGGCATGAGAACTTTCGACGCGCCCATGGCCGCCTCGCGGAGCTGGGCTACGATGAGTACTTCCTGCGGCTGTGGGAATTTTACTTGTGCTACTGCGAAGGGGGGTTCATGGAGCGCACGATCGGCACCGCACAACTGCTGCTGGCCAAGCCCGCAGCGATCAACCCGCCGTTGCTAGGGCGCTTCGATGCTTAAACCGCTGGTGAATGCCGTGCTGTTCCAGTGCGGCTGGTTTGCCTGCGTGCTGGGCGGCGACAGTCGGTGGCTACTGGTGGCGTTGGCGGCGCTGGCCGTGCACCTGCTGTGGATAAGTTCGTGGTCGCGCGAGGGCCAGGTGATTCTCGCAGTGACCTTGCTCGGCACGCTGATCGACACCTCGTTGCGCTCCTTTGGCGTGTTTCATTTCAGCCTGCCGGGGCCGCTGATTCCGCTGTGGCTGATGGCGTTGTGGGCGCTGCTCGCGACGACCTTGCGCCATTGCCTGGCCTGGAGCGCACGCCCCTGGTGGCGGGCCAGCCTGCTGGGAGCCGTGGGTGGGCCGCTGTCCTATTACGCAGGCAGCCAATTGGCCGGGGTGAGTTTCGGCTACGGCACGGCACCGACCGTGATTGGCCTGGCGCTGCTGTGGGGACTATTGTTCCCCGTCTTGCATTGGGTCGCCCGACAGCTGGGACACTGACGTCTGTCAGAGCATTCACACGTTCTTGATCGGCTTGCCTTACACTGCGCGCCTATGACCAACATCCCCCACACCCAAATCACCGAACCCGCCGTCACCTGCTCGACGTGCGCGGCCTGCTGCTGCCAGTTGGAAGTGATACTGATCACCGATACCGGCGTGCCGGAGCGCTACATCGATACGGACGATTGGGGCGGCGAAGTGATGCTGCGCCTCGACGACGGCTGGTGCGCAGCGCTGGACCGGGACACGATGATGTGCACGATCTACGAGCGCCGGCCCTTGATCTGCCGGGAGTTCGAGATGGGCGCGCCGGAGTGCCTGGAAGAGCGGCAGGGGATCGCGACGGCCTATCGCTGAACCTTTGATCAACGCCGATCAAAATGTGAGAGCTGGCATGCCTGCGATAGCGGTGGGTCAGCCGAATCTATGTTGACTGACAGGCCGCCATCGCGGGCAAGCCCGCTCCCACAGGGGATTGGGTTGCCACTTTGGATCAGCTCCCACATTTGGTTTGCAGTGTTCTTAAGACTTACAACGGCAGGGTGTAGTGCAACGAGTAGCTCTCGACCCCATCGTTGTTGCTGCTCAGCCCGGCATTGGAATAGTGCGTGGCGCGAATCCCCACCTCATGCCCACCGGCAAAGCGCAGGCCGAATCCCAACCGATCTTCGAACTGAAAAGCCTGGCCAATATTGTTGTCCTCGACCCGTGTGCGCGAGAACAGCGCCACGCCCACCCCCGCCTCGATGTACGGCTTGACCTTCTCACCGGCAAACTCATACACAAACACTGGCGAGAACGACAGGCTGCTGACGCTGGCGTGCTTGTCACCATCCCAGTAGGTGTAGGCACCGCTCCAGTAGCCGGTCAAGCGCCCGGTATCGGTCTGCCACCAGCTTTTGTCCCACTGCGACGTCAGCCCCAGCCGATAGGTCAGTGTCGAATCACTGGTGCTCCCCACCCCTAATTCCAGGCCAGCGGCCTGGGCTGAAACGGTGTGCCCTACAACGACGGCCGCAATCGCAGCCAAACAGAACAAGCGCTTCATAAGAAACATCCTTTCCCGACGAAGTTATTTGGTTTTGTACAAGCTATCTCGCTATAGAAGCTGGCAAATAGACGGAAGTTCCAGCTTTTAACGCGGGAATTTCACGAATTTTTCACGCACCGAAGCTTCGCACAACGCCCGGATATTTCCATAGTGTTGGTAGGATATTTCTTAGGTGAGACACATCGCCGCTGGTCCAGAACTGCGCTGGCTCGGGCTTGCCGTCGGCCAGCAGGTTGCGCTCGCCGAGCAAGCGCTTGAGCTGGCGGGCCACGGCGGCGCCGGTGTCGATGAGGATGATGCTGGGGGGCAGCATCTGCGCCAGCAGCGGCTTGAGGAAGGGATAGTGGGTGCAGCCGAGGATGATGGTGTCGCAGCCGGCGCCTAGCAGCGGGTCGATATACCCCTGCAACAACTGGCGCAGTGCCGGGCTGCTCAGGTCGCCGGTTTCGATCAGTTCCACCAGGCCCGGGCACGGCTGAGTAATCACGCGGACATCGGTGGCGAAGCGATCGAGCAGTGCCGCGAACTTGGCGCTTTGCAGGGTGCCCGTGGTGGCGAGCACGCCGACCACACCGCTGCGGGTCGCGGCGGCCGCAGGTTTGACGGCAGGCTCCATGCCCACCAACGGCCAATCCGGGAAGTCCTTGCGTAAATCGGCAACGGCCGCAACGGTCGCGGTGTTGCAGGCAATCACAAACGCCTTGGCCCCCTTCTCCCGCAGAAACCCGGCAACCTGCCGCGAGCGCTCAAGAATAAAGGCCGGGCTTTTCTCGCCGTAAGGGATATGCCCGCAGTCGGCCACGTACAGCAGCGATTCGTGGGGCAGCAGCTGCTGGATTTCCTCCAGCACCGACAGCCCGCCGACGCCGGAATCGAACACACCGATCGGCGCGTCCTTAACCATGGTGAGTCCCGCACACGCTGCAACCGGGGTCGCGCTTGACGCGCAACTCGCGGAAACGGCTGCTCAATGCATCGATCAGCAACAAGCGGCCCACCAGCGGCTCGCCGAAACCGGCCAGCAGCTTCAAGGCTTCCAGCGCTTGCAGGCTGCCGACCAGGCCCACCAGCGGCCCGACCACGCCGGCTTCGCTGCAGGTCAGTTCGGTGTCGCTGCCGTGCCCGTATAAACAGTGGTAGCACGGGCTGTCGGCGCGACGCGGGTCGAACACCGACAATTGCCCTTCCAGGCGAATCGCCGCGCCGCTGATCAACGGCTTGGTCGCGGCGACGCAGGCGGCGTTGACCGCTTCGCGGGTGGAGAAGTTGTCGCTGCAATCGAGGACCACATCCACCGCCGCGACCGCCGCGGCGAGTGAGTCGGCGTCCAGCGCGCTGCGATGGGCGACCAGCGTGATTTCAGGATTGATCGCGCCCAGGCGCCGCAGGGCTGAATCGACCTTGGTCTGCCCGACGCTGGCGGTGTCGTGGATGATCTGGCGTTGCAGGTTGGTCAGGTCGACGCTGTCGAAGTCCGCCACGTGCAATTCACCGACCCCCGCAGCAGCCAGGTACAACGCAACCGGCGCGCCCAGCCCGCCCAGGCCGATGATCAGGGCGCGGCTGTGTTTCAGGCGCAACTGGCCGTCGATGTCGACATGCTGCAACAGAATCTGTCGGCTGTAGCGCAGCAGTTCCTGGTCGGTCAGCACGGCCGGCGTCCCAGGGTAATGCGCTCGTGGCCGCCAAGGTCGATGCGGCTGTGCACGTTGTCAAAACCTTCGCCCAGCAATAGGTCACGCACGGCGCCAGCCTGGTCGTAACCGTGTTCGAGCAACAGCCAGCCAGCGGCATTCAGGTGCTGGGGTGCCTGCTTGATGATGTGGCGCAAGTCGTCCAGGCCATCGCGGCCCGCCACCAGCGCACTGGCCGGTTCGAAGCGCACGTCACCGGCGACCAGGTGCGGGTCGTTGTCGGCAATGTACGGCGGATTGCTGATGATCAGATCGTAGGTGTGGCCTTGCAGGGCGCTGAACCAGTGGCTGTTCAGCACGGTGACGTTATTCAGGTGCAGGCGCTGGCGATTGCGCTCGGCCAAGGCCACCGCTTCGAGCACGCGATCGACGGCGGTGACGGTCCAGGCCGGGCGCTCGCTGGCCAGGGCCAGGGCAATCGCGCCGCTGCCGGTGCCGAGGTCGAGAACCTGGGTCGGCGTGGCCGGCAACAATTGCAGGGCGGTTTCCACCAGTAACTCGGTGTCCGGACGCGGGATCAGCGTGTGGGGCGCGACCTCCAGGTCCAACTTCCAGAAGCCTTGCTGGCCGAGGATGTAGGCCACCGGCTCACCGCCGCGGCGGCGTTGCAGGTAGCCGGCAAAGGTCAGCGCATCTTCGCTGCTGACGATTTTCTCCGGCCAGGTGTGCAGGTAGCTGCGCGACTTGCCCAGGGCCGCGGCGAGCAATAACTCGGCGTCCAGGCGCGCGGTGGGCGAGTCGGGCAGGTCGGCAGCGCGCAGCAGGCTGGCGATAATGGTCATTTAGTCACCTATCGCTGCAAGTTGGTCGGCCTGGTATTCGGCGAGCAACGGCTCGATCACTGCATCGACGCCACCGGCGAGGATCTCGTCGAGGGAGTAGAGCGTGAGGTTGACCCGGTGGTCGGTGACCCGGCCCTGGGCAAAGTTGTAGGTGCGGATGCGTTCGGAGCGGTCGCCCGAGCCCACCAGCAACTTGCGCTCGCTGGCAATCGCATTGGCAGCGGCGCTGGTCTGCTGGTCGTTGAGCTTGGCCGACAGCCAGGACATGGCCCGCGCCCGGTTCTTGTGCTGGGAACGTTCTTCCTGACACTCCACCACAATGCCGGACGGCAAGTGGGTAATGCGGATCGCCGAGTCGGTCTTGTTGACGTGCTGGCCACCGGCGCCCGACGAGCGGTAGGTGTCGACGCGCAGGTCGGCCGGGTTGATCTCGATGGCTTCCTGCTCGTCCGGCTCGGGCAATACAGCCACAGTGCAGGCCGAGGTGTGGATGCGGCCCTGGGACTCGGTGGCCGGCACGCGTTGTACGCGGTGTGCGCCAGACTCGAACTTGAGCTTGCCGTAGACGTTATCGCCTTCAACCCGTGCGATGACTTCTTTATAGCCGCCGTGCTCCCCCTCATTCTCCGAGAGGATCTCGACTCGCCAACCGCGTCGCTCGGCATACCGCGAATACATGCGGAACAGGTCGCCGGAGAAGATCGCCGCCTCGTCGCCGCCGGTGCCGGCACGGATTTCGAGGAACACGTTGCGCCCGTCGTTGGGGTCTTTGGGCAGCAGCATGCGTTGCAGATCGCCTTCCAGCGCGATCAGTTTTTCCTTGGCTTCGCGGACTTCTTCCACGGCCATTTCGCGCATGTCCGGGTCGCTGTCCTTGAGCAGCGCCTGGGCGCCTTCGAGGTCGGCCTGGGTTTTCAGCCACTGGCCATAGGTGGTCACAATCGGCTCAACTTCCGCGTATTCCTTGGAATAGGTACGGAACTTGGTCTGATCGGAGATGACTTCGCCATCGCCGAGCAAGGCGGTCAGTTCTTCGAAACGGTCCTGGAGCACGTCCAGTTTATTGAGCAGTGACGCTTTCATTGCGGTTTTTTATCCGAAGAGCTATCTGACGCGCCCTCACCGAGGGCAAAGAGTTCTTGGGCCATGGCCAGCGCATCGAGGCGGCCTTCGGCAGTCAACTTTTTAAGCTGCACGCTGGGGGCGTGGAGCAGCTTGTTGGTCAGGCCGCGGGCCAGTTGCATCAGCACCTCTTCGGCGTTGCTGCCGTTGGCCAGCAAACGCTGGGCCTTGCTCAGTTCCTCGTCGCGCAGGCGTTCGCCCTGCTGACGATACGCCTTGAGCACGTCCACTGCCGCCAGTTCACGCAAGCGCACCATGAAATCTTCGGCGCCGTCGCTGACCATCTCTTCGGCCGCCTGGGCTGCACCCTGGCGGCTCTTGAGGTTCTCGGCGACCACTTCGTGCAGATCGTCGACGCTATAGAGGTAAACGTCGTCCAACTCGCCGACTTCGGGTTCGATGTCCCGGGGAACGGCGATGTCCACCATAAAGATCGGTTTGTGCTTGCGCAGCTTCAGCGCGCTTTCGACCGCGCCTTTGCCGAGGATCGGCAACTGGCTGGCGGTGGAGCTGATGACAATATCGCTGCGCACCAACTCGGCCGGGATGTCCGACAGCAACACCGCATGGGCGCCGAACTGCTCGGCGAGGATGCTCGCACGCTCAAGGGTGCGGTTGGCGACGACAATGCGTTTCACGCCCAGGTCGTGCAGGTGGCGGGCGACCAGGGTGATGGTCTCGCCAGCGCCGATCAGCAGGGCCTGGCTGCGCTGCAAGTCGCTGAAAATCTGTTTGGCCAGGCTGACGGCAGCAAACGCCACGGACACCGGGTTTTCGCCGATGGCGGTGTCGGTCCGCACCTGCTTGGCCGAGTTGAACGTGGCCTGGAACAGGCGGCCCAACAGCGGCCCCACCGTGCCAGCCTCACGCGCCACGGCGTAGGCGGATTTCATCTGGCCAAGGATCTGCGGCTCGCCCAACACCAGCGAATCGAGACCGGCCGCCACACGCATCATGTGACGAACTGCCGCATCCTCTTCGTGCACATAAGCACACGCGCGCAGCTCATCGAGGCTTAAATGGTGGTAATCGGCCAGCCAGCGCAGTACCACATCCGCGGAAAGATGTTCCTGCTCTATATAAAGCTCGCTGCGATTGCAGGTTGAAAGGATTGCAGCTTCGCGGCTGTCGGTGAGCCGGCAGAGCTGTTGCAAGGCCTCAACCAACTGCTCTGGCGTAAACGCCACGCGCTCGCGCACGTCTACGGAGGCAGTCTTGTGGTTAATACCGAGTGCGAGGAAGGCCATTCAATATCGCTGATGATGTCGGGAAGCCGACAATTGTCCTACTTCGAAAGATTCAGAACAACCACCGTCGTCTATTGTCCCTATACCTTGTACCTATAAATACGCCAACTGAGTCTCGGTTATGTTTGGCCGAAGGCTTGTGTCATGATGATCCGACCGCAGGTTAGTCGTCCTCTTCCTATATGAATAGATCCTCCGCGTTGCTCCTTGCTTTTGTCTTCCTCAGCGGCTGCCAGGCCTTGGCCCCCGTGTCGCCGGACGGTACGCCGCCGGTGGAAGACAGCACCCCCGCCCCTGAAAAGCCCAAGGTTTATTCTTCATTCAGTGAAGAAACGGTGTTCAGCCTGCTGAGCGCGGAGCTGGCCGGCCAGCGCAATCGTTTCGACATTGCGTTGGATAACTACGTGACGCAGGCCATCAATACGCAGGATCCGGGGATTTCCGAGCGGGCGTTTCGTATCGCCGAGTACCTGGGCGCCGATCAGGCTGCGCTGGATACCTCGCTGATCTGGGCGAAAAACGCGCCGGACGACCTCGAGGCGCAGCGCGCCGCGGCGGTGCAACTGGCGCGTGCGGGGCGCTACGACGACTCCATGGTCTATATGGAGAAGGTCTTGCAGGGCAAGGGCGACACCCATTTCGACTTTCTTGCGCTGTCGGCTGCCGACACCGACCAGGACACGCGCAATGGTCTGATGAAGAGCTTCGACCGCCTGCTGCAAAAACATCCCAAGAACAGTCAGCTGATTTTCGGCAAGGCCTTGCTGTTGCAGCAAGACGACGAGGCCGATGCGGCGCTGAAGCTGCTGGAGCAGAACCCACCGGAAGAGGGTGAGATCGCGCCGATCCTGCTGCGTGCGCGCCTGCTGCAAAACCTCAATCGCGGCAAGGAAGCGATTCCGCTGCTGGAAAAAAGTATCAAGAAGTACCCGGACGACAAGCGCCTGCGCCTGACCTACGCGCGCATGCTGGTGGAGCAGGACCGCATGGAAGACGCCAAAGTGCAGTTCGCCAACCTGGTCCAGCAATACCCGGACGACGACGAACTGCGCTACTCCCTCGCACTGGTGTGCCTGGAAGCCAAGGCCTGGGATGAGGCCAAGGGTTACCTGCAAGAGCTGATCGAACGCGAAAGCCACGTGGATTCGGCGCACCTGAACCTGGGCCGCATCGCCGAGGAGCACAATGACCCACAGGCTGCCCTGCTTGAGTATGCCCAGGTCGGCCCTGGCAACGATTACCTGCCGGCGCAACTGCGCCAGGCCGACATATTGATGAGCAACGGTCGCACCGACGAGGCGGAAAAACGCCTGGCGGCTGCGCGTGATGCCGAGCCTGACTACGCGATCCAGCTGTACCTGATCCAGGCCGAAACCCTGTCGGCCAATAACCAGGGCGAGCGCGCCTGGAAACTGCTGCAACAAGCGTTGCTGCAATACCCCGACGACTTGAACCTGCTGTACACCCGCGCCATGCAGGCGGAAAAGCGCAACGACCTGGCGCAGATGGAAAAAGACCTGCGCCTGATCATCAAGCGTGATCCGGACAACGCCATGGCCCTCAACGCCCTGGGCTACACCTTGTCCGACCGGACCACGCGCTACGACGAAGCCAAGGCGCTGATCGAACAAGCGCACAAGCTCAACCCGGAAGACCCGGCCGTGCTCGACAGCCTGGGCTGGGTGAATTACCGCCTGGGCAACCTGGATGAAGCCGAACGCTTGCTGCGCCAGGCACTGGAGCGTTTCCCCGACCAGGAAGTCGCCGCCCACCTGGGTGAAGTCCTGTGGGCCAATGGCAAACAACGCGAAGCGCGCCAGATCTGGGAAAAATTCCTCAAGGAACAACCCGAAAGCCCCATCCTGCGCGGCACCATCAAACGCCTGACCGGATCCGAGACCCTTTAAGCTTATGTTCTTGCGCCACGTTGCAGTCTTCAGTCTCATCGCCCTGCTCGCCGGTTGCGCGGGCGTCGGCACCCGCGAATCCGTTGAGGGCCAGGGCAACCCGGCGCAATGGCAACAGCACAAGGATCAGCTCGCCAGCATCGATGGCTGGCAGATCGAAGGGAAAGTCGGTGTTCGTGCGCCGAAAGATTCCGGGAGCGGTACGTTGTTCTGGCTGCAACGCCAGGATTACTACGACATCCGCCTGTCCGGCCCATTGGGCCGTGGCGCGGCACGCCTGACCGGCCGACCGGGGCAAGTAAGCCTGGAAGTGGCCAATCAGGGCCGCTATGAAGCGACATCGCCGGAAACATTGCTGGAAGAACAGATCGGCTGGAAGCTGCCAGTGTCGCATCTGGTGTGGTGGGTACGCGGCTTGCCCGCGCCTGAGAGCAAAAGCCGCTTGCGCCTTAACAGTGACAGCCGCCTGGCCACCCTGGAGCAGGATGGCTGGCAAGTCGAATATTTGAGCTACGTGCAGCAAAGCGGTTACTGGCTGCCTGAACGAATCAAGCTGCATGGCACCGACCTTGACGTCACGCTGGTGATCAAGGACTGGCAACCACGCAAACTGGGACAATAACGTGACCGTAGAACGCTTGACCCTGCCCTCCCCTGCAAAACTCAATTTGATGCTGCACATCCTGGGTCGTCGTGAAGACGGCTACCACGAGTTGCAGACGCTGTTTCAATTTCTCGACTACGGCGATGAGATGACGTTCGCCGTACGCGACGATGGCGTGATCCAGTTGCATACCGAATTCGAAGGCGTGCCCCACGACAGCAACCTGATCGTGAGGGCCGCAAAAAAACTTCAGGAACAATCTGGCTGCTCGCTCGGCATCGACATCTGGATCGATAAAATCTTGCCCATGGGCGGTGGTATCGGCGGCGGCAGTTCGAATGCGGCCACCACACTGCTGGGTCTGAATCACTTGTGGCAACTCGGCTGGGACCACGATCGCCTGGCGGCGCTGGGCCTTACGCTGGGCGCGGACGTCCCGGTTTTCGTGCGTGGACACGCCGCATTTGCTGAGGGTGTCGGGGAAAAACTCACCCCTGTAGAGCCCGAAGAACCGTGGTATGTCGTACTTGTGCCGCAAGTATCTGTAAGTACAGCAGAAATTTTTTCAGATCCGTTGTTGACACGTAACTCTTCTCCCATTAAAGTGCGCCCCGTTCCCAAGGGAAACAGTCGAAATGACTGCTTACCGGTTGTAGCAAGGCGTTATCCAGAGGTACGTAACGCTTTGAATTTGTTAGGTAATTTTACCGAAGCAAAATTAACCGGAACTGGAAGTTGTGTGTTTGGGGGCTTCCCAAACAAAGCTGAAGCTGATAAAGTCTCGGCCCTTCTTACAGAGACCCTTACAGGGTTTGTAGCAAAGGGAAGCAACGTTTCGATGTTGCATCGCAAGCTGCAAAGTATGCTCTAAAAGGAACCGAGTGTTAGGCACTCGTTGCAACAGATACAGGGGCGTCGCCAAGCGGTAAGGCAGCAGGTTTTGATCCTGCCATGCGTTGGTTCGAATCCAGCCGCCCCTGCCATTTTCTAATACTCATCCAGGTTACCCTCAGCCTCTAGGTACTGCGCGTGTCCAAGATGATGGTCTTTACGGGGAACGCCAACCCCGATCTGGCTCGACGTGTCGTACGTCAGCTGCATATCCCTCTCGGTGACATCTCTGTCGGTAAATTCTCCGACGGTGAAATTACAGCCGAGATCAATGAAAACGTCCGCGGTAAAGACGTCTTCATTATTCAGCCGACTTGCGCTCCGACCAACGATAACCTGATGGAACTCGTCGTGATGGCTGATGCCTTCCGCCGCTCCTCAGCGACTCGAATCACAGCTGTAATCCCTTACTTTGGTTATGCCCGTCAGGATCGCCGTCCGCGCTCCGCACGTGTGGCCATCAGCGCGAAAGTTGTCGCTGACATGCTGACCGTGGTAGGTATCGACCGTGTTCTCACGGTTGACCTGCACGCTGACCAAATCCAGGGGTTCTTCGATATTCCGGTAGATAACATCTACGGCTCCCCAGTCCTGGTGGATGACATCGAAGACCAGCGCTTTGAAAACCTGATGATCGTGTCCCCGGACATTGGTGGCGTCGTGCGTGCACGGGCTGTTGCCAAATCCTTGGGCGTGGACCTCGGGATCATCGACAAACGCCGTGAAAAAGCCAATCACTCTGAAGTGATGCATATCATCGGTGATGTCGAAGGGCGTACCTGTATTCTGGTTGATGACATGGTCGACACCGCCGGCACCCTGTGCCACGCGGCGAAAGCCTTGAAAGAGCACGGTGCCGCAAAAGTCTTCGCCTACTGCACACACCCTGTGCTGTCGGGTCGAGCGATCGAGAACATCGAGAACTCCATGCTGGACGAACTGGTGGTGACCAACACCATCCCGTTGTCCGCTGCAGCTCAAGCCTGTTCGCGTATCCGCCAACTGGATATCGCACCGGTAGTTGCCGAAGCGGTTCGCCGCATCAGCAATGAAGAATCGATCAGCGCGATGTTCCGTTAAGGGTCAAACCTTCGGATCATTTCACTGACGAAAAGCGCCCCGCCCCGGCATTCTGTCGGGGCGGGGCTTTTTTGCCCATATCGAGAACGGCGCTGGTCGCAAACGCCACTCGATGATGGCTATTTTGGAGATACAAAATGACTGACTTTACTCTGAACGCTCAAGCGCGTACTGACCTGGGGAAAGGTGCGAGCCGCCGCCTGCGTCACGCCGCCAACATCCCAGCCGTTGTATACGGTGGTAACAAGCCTGCTGAATCCGTGACCATCCTGGCCAAGGAAATCGCCAAGCTGTTCGAAAACGAAGCTGCCTACAGCCACGTTATCGAGCTGAACGTCGACGGCGCCAAGCAGAACGTCATCGTTAAAGCGATGCAGCGTCACCCGTCCAAGCAGTTCATCATGCACGCTGACTTCGTTCGCGTTGTAGCTGGCCAGAAACTGACCGCTGTCGTGCCTGTGCACTTCGTCGGCGAAGAAGCTCCGGTCAAGAAAGGCGGCGAGATTTCTCACGTTGTGAACGAAATCGAAGTGACCTGCCTGCCGAAAGACCTGCCTGAGTTCATCGAAGTCGACCTGTCGACCGCTGAAGTTGGCGCCATCATCCACCTGTCCGACCTCAAGGCCCCTAAAGGCGTTGAGTTTGTTGCACTGGCTCACGGTGATGACAAAGCTGTTGCAAACGTACACGCTCCACGCGTTGCTCCAGAAGCAGACGCTGCAGAGTAAATCACTCTGTAACGTCGGAGCTTGAGGAAACATCGCGGACCGAAACGTAGCGAGAAAGCGGGCGATAACGCGACGTTTACTCTTGAGTAAATGAGCTACTGTTGTCCACTTTCGCCGCACCTTGGTTTGGCGATGTTATCCACAACTCCAAAGGAAGGGCCCCTGTCGTGACTGCCATTAAACTGATCGTTGGCCTGGGAAATCCAGGCGCCGAATACGAACAGACCCGGCATAACGCGGGGGCCCTTTTTGTTGAGCGCATCGCCCACGCGCAAGGTGTGAACCTTGTGGCCGATCGCAAGTATTTTGGCCTGACCGGGCGCTTCTCGCACCAGGGTCAGGATGTTCGTCTGCTGATTCCCACCACCTACATGAACCGTAGCGGCCAAGCCGTGGCGGCGCTTGCGAACTTCTTCCGGATCAAACCCGAAGAAATCCTGGTGGCCCATGACGAACTGGACCTGCCACCCGGTGTTGCCAAGCTCAAGCTCGGCGGTGGGCATGGCGGGCACAATGGCCTGCGCGACATCATCGCGCAGTTGGGCAATCAGAATAATTTCTACCGTCTGCGGCTCGGCATTGGCCACCCAGGCGTTGCCAGTATGGTTTCAAATTTCGTCCTGGGTCGTGCGCCACGCGCCGAACAGGAAAAACTCGATGCCAGCATCGACTTTGCCCTCGGCGTGCTGCCGGATATCTTCGCCGGTGAATGGAACCGCGCGATGAAAAACCTGCACAGCCAGAAGGCCTGACTCTTTATCCGAGGGGAAACACCATGGGATTCAATTGCGGCATCGTCGGCCTGCCCAACGTCGGCAAATCCACCCTGTTCAACGCCCTGACCAAGTCCGGTATTGCGGCGGAGAACTTCCCCTTCTGCACCATCGAACCCAACAGCGGTATCGTGCCGATGCCGGACCCACGCCTGGACGCCCTCGCGGCCATCGTCAATCCAAAGCGCATCCTGCCGACCACCATGGAATTCGTCGACATCGCGGGCCTGGTGGCTGGCGCGTCGAAAGGTGAAGGCCTGGGTAACAAGTTCCTGGCCAACATCCGTGAAACCGATGCCATCGCCCACGTGGTCCGCTGCTTTGAAGACGAGAACGTGATTCACGTCTCCAACAGCGTCGACCCGAAACGCGACATCGAGATCATCGACCTGGAACTGATCTTCGCCGACCTCGACAGCTGCGAGAAGCAATTGCAGAAGGTCGCGCGTAACGCCAAGGGCGGCGACAAAGACGCAGTGGTTCAAAAAGCGCTGCTGGAACAGCTGATCGCGCACTTCACCGAAGGCAAGCCGGCACGCAGCCTGATGAAGAACATGGGCGCTGACGAGAAGGCCGTGATCAAAGGCTTCCACCTGCTGACCACCAAGCCGGTGATGTACATCGCCAACGTCGCCGAAGACGGTTTCGAAAACAACCCGCTGCTAGACGTGGTCAAGGCCATCGCCGACGAAGAAGGCGCGATCGTGGTGCCGGTGTGCAACAAGATCGAAGCCGAAATCGCCGAACTGGATGACGGCGAAGAGAAGGACATGTTCCTTGAGGCCCTGGGCCTGGAAGAGCCTGGCCTGAACCGCGTGATCCGCGCCGGTTACGAAATGCTCAACCTGCAGACCTACTTCACCGCCGGTGTCGAAGAAGTCCGTGCATGGACCGTCAAGGTCGGCGCCACAGCGCCACAGGCCGCCGGCGTGATCCACACCGACTTCGAGAAAGGCTTTATCCGTGCCGAAGTGATCGCCTACAACGACTTTATCCAGTTCAAGGGTGAGGCCGGTGCCAAGGAAGCGGGTAAGTGGCGCCTGGAAGGCAAGGAATACATCGTGAAAGATGGCGATGTG
The DNA here is from genome assembly GCF_030687535.1 of Pseudomonas sp. FP2335. NCBI lineage: Bacteria > Pseudomonadati > Pseudomonadota > Gammaproteobacteria > Pseudomonadales > Pseudomonadaceae > Pseudomonas > Pseudomonas sp. FP2335. Next base: position 887,713 of record NZ_CP117437.1, on the reverse strand, counting down.
ATGCACTTCCGTTTCAACGTTTAAGTTTCACGCTGCAGATAAAAAGCCGATGCAATGCATCGGCTTTTTTGTACCTGCCTGATTGTCATAGATAAACAACTTTAAGATTAATCTTACATATACAGTGCGCATCAAAACCACTCAACCACCATAGGCCCTCCGTTTATCCTACAACACTTTAGCTGCTTACCCCTTTCAACCCTACCTCCCACCCTGATAAGTTTCGACCTGCTGGCGAGGCTAACAGGTCGTTCGCCCAGCCATAAAGCAATAGCGTTGGCGGAGCCTCTTTACAATGTCGGTCTTTATTCACAAGCACAATGAAGTAGATCCCCTCTTTATTGCAGGCTCGGAAATTGAAAGCACCCTCAATACGACCGCAACACTTAATATAGACATCCTATTACTAGGAGAAACCGGCACCGGCAAAGATACCTTGGCGCAGCGGGTACATCGATTGTCTGGCCGCCGTGGAAACCTGGTCGCCGTTAACTGTGCAGCCATCCCGGAAACTCTCGCCGAAGGCCAATTATTCGGGGTCAATAGTGGCGCCTATACCGGTGCAGTGCAGTCGAGGGCAGGCTTTATCGAAGCCGCACACCTGGGTACGTTGTACCTGGATGAAATCGACAGCATGCCGCTGCCCCTGCAGGCCAAACTGCTTCGAGTCTTGGAGTCGCGCGGTGTCGAGCGCTTGGGGTCGACCCGGTTCATCCCAGTGGACATGCGCGTCATCGCGTCCGCTCAGCAATCGCTGCATGACATGGTCGAACAAGGCACCTTTCGACGTGATCTTTACTTTCGCCTGAATGTCGTGAGCATCAACCTTGTGCCACTGCGTAATCGGCAAGAGCAAATCATTCCGCTGTTTATGGATATGGTGCGACAAGAAGCGCAATACTTCGACTGCCCCGCGCCTACACCAACCGATACGTTACTCCAACAATTGCTCTGCCACCGCTGGCTGGGTAATGTCCGCGAATTACGTTCGGCAGCCAAACGCTTTGTGTTGGGCATGCGGCCCCTCGATTCGCCGGTAAAAGATGCTCGGTTCATGCCGTTGAAAGAGCGCCTGCAGCAAATCGAAAAGTCATTGATCGAGGAGTCGTTGAAACGTCATGCGGACTGCGTGGAGCGTGTCGCCGCAGAACTGGGCGTTGCCAAGCGAACACTGTATTACCGTTTGAAGCATTTGAATATATTGACCTAGGCATCCACCTAAACTCGACGACAACATCTTTAGAAACACTTCAGAAACACTTTAGAAATATAATTCTGGAACGTTTTCTACCTCTTCGACCACTCAATTGATGAGCCTAGGCTCTAAAGATTTTAGGCATGCTATATGTCTATTATTTAGGCACTAACCATATTGAAAGCAGGTAATTAATATGACTATTGACACTATTACCGGATACAACAGTAATAATATTTACACAAACGGATACGGAAGCGGAAACGATGTCAGCGGCGCATTCGGCGAAATGGACAGCGACACCGCGGCGGTGCTTCAACAACAAAATCTGCGCAAGAAAAATGCGCAGAACTACCACCAAACCGTAGAAGGCATGAAGCTCGACTTCTCCACCAAACTTATGACGCAGATTGGCTCCGCAAGGGCTTAAGCATAAAACGACTTGTCTCCTCAGTTCATTGATGGAGGAGGCAAGTCCCCACCGATACACTTGGAGTGTCAAATGCTTTCGAAAACCGAGTGGGTCTCACAGCCTCAAACTCTTGTACAAAGAAACGACATGGCAACGCCTGCCGACTCCACGCTCGACAGCCATTTTTTTGCCTCGGCGTTGATGAACGATAGCGGTCCAAAGCCCTCGGCTCCGGCCATTAGCGCTCACTATCTGGCGGAGCAATCCACTGCCCTCAAGAGCAAGTCAGACCTGGTATCCAGAGGGTTGAAAGACTTCGCCAGCGGCAAGCACTCCCTAAAGGCAGCACAAGTGCCCCTGGCGTTGGTTGAAAGCAAGGAACTCCTGTCAGTGTCAGTGAAAGTCATCAAACACGGTATTGCGATGGTGGAAAAAACCACCAATCTGCAATAGGAAACCTATGCGCAGCCGTCTCATCACTTGTTTACTGTTAACGCTGGCACTCCTCCTTGCCGGCTGTAGTGAACGCATCGAACTTCACCGCCAACTGTCCGAGCAGGAAGCCAACGATGTCATTGCCGAGCTGGCGGATAAACAAATCCGCGCCCAAAAGACATTGGAAAAGGACGGTGTGGTCGTTCGGGTGAAAACCAGCGACATCGCCCGCGCGGTACGCACGCTGGAGGCTGCGGGGCTGCCCAAAACCGCGCGTTCCACGCTGGGAGAGATTTTCCGCAAGGAGGGTGTCATCTCCACCCCCCTGGAGGAACGGGCCCGTTACATCTACGCGTTATCACAGGAACTGGAGGCCACGTTATCCAACATCGACGGGGTCATCGTCGCGAGGGTGCATGTCGTGTTACCCGAACGCGTGGCCCCGGGCGAACCCGTTCAACCTGCATCGGCCTCGGTCTTTATCAAGCATGACCCGCGCCTGGACCCCGATAACATCAGGCCACGTGTGCGCAGAATGGTCGCCAGCAGCATCCCAGGCATGACTACCACGGTGGACAACCCAGAAAAACTCACCGTCACCTTCGTACCTGCAACCGCCTATGTCGAACAGGAACGCCTGACCTATTTCGGGGCTTTCTTGGTACCCGAGAAAGATCTGACGTTTTGGCAGACAGCGCTGGCAGCACTGCTGATTGCGTTGGCGCTATCGGCCGCAGGGCTGGCATTCTGGCTTCGGAAAAAACTACGCCCGGAAATGGCACAGGTCAATGACCCACCAAGCACCGCACTCCATGAATGAGCTGTACCAATGGGCACGCTGGTGGACATCTCCCTGGAGCCATTCGCAACAGGACTGGTGGCCCTTCGACCTGGACTCACCTGCCGCCAAGACACTGTGCCGAAGCCGGCATGAACGCATAGGTGTCGCACTGGGCATTACCCCGTGCCTGCCGATTCACCCCTCCCCAGCCCTGTTGCACTTGGTGCTGGCACCGACCGCGCAACGGGAACTGATGCTGGCGCTGGTCGAGGGCATTTACCATCCACAGCACGACAGCGCCTTGAGCACGGATCAACGCGAATGGTGCGCGCGTCTGTCCATGGCGCTCCCCCCCGCGTCCCACAAACCCAGCGTAGACCCTCTGTATTACCTGCGTAGCTGGGTTGACCCAGCCATCTGGCAGCGCCTGCGGCTCAGCTTCTCCCGCCAGCGGGTGCAACAACTCGAGAGCGCACTTCAGATGCCAGCCGCCAGCAAGCTCGACACTGTCTGGCAAGCCGTGATCTGGCGTGCCAGCGCCCTGGCCAACAATGTCACCCTACCCGCGGAGAACCTCAATCATGCTCTGCCGACGCAAGATTGAATTATTGACGTCTTCTGCCAGCCTGTCGCAGCCCGTGATCTCAAGGGAACTGCTCGCCGACAACCAGCGCGCAGAGCATGTGCTCGACAACGCCCAGGCGCAGGCCGAGACGCTGCTGCAGCAGGCGCAAGAGCAGAGCGCGCAAATACTCAAGCAGGCGCACGAAGAGTTCTGGCAACGTGCCAACCACCAACTGCAGCGGTGGGAAGCCGAACGACAGACAATCGGCGACCAGTGTGAAAGATTCGCCACCACCATCACCCAACAAGCGCTAAGCAGCTTGCTGGAGATGACCCCTCCCGCAGAGCGCATCAGTGCCTTGCTCAACAAGTTGCTGGACCCACTGATCCCCCGCCCCAACGCCGCGCTGGCCTGCCACCCCGCTGATCAAGCACACGTGGAGCAGTGGCTGCATATCAACACCGAGGTACGCTGGAGCCTGCGTCTGGACGACGCCCTCCCGCCCCAGACACTCATCCTGGAAACAGAAGAAGGCAGTTTCCACGTTGAATGGCAGCGCGCCGTCGAGAGCTTGTTTCTGCTGGACCCGCAGCCGCCGCGCAAGTAGGAAATATCCAGAAATGCCCGGACATTGCCACTGCATGATCGGCGCCTGGAACCGTTACCAAATTTGAACCACACACAGGGGCACGTCACTGGAGGATGCCCCTATGAACTTTGATTACCGGCAGCACCAACGGCAGTACCGAGAGCTGGACACCGTCAGAAAACAAATGGATCAGATAAGAAAAACGCCCGACGAGGAACTGGATAGCGAAACATTCGCGGCGTTGTTGAATCAGGCGCTGGACATAAAGATGAGTGCAAACCAGCTTCTGACTACCACTCAGGCCCTGACCAACTACCGGGCCGATCAGGGAAAAATCGTCTTCGATGGTATTCCCTGAGTATCGGTTGAATACAGGACGTGGGCACTCGCGAATCGAGGCCCCCTCCCTGCCAACACGCTGCAGTCCTCGTTCACCCCGCAACCTCCGCTCCCGCCAAATTCAGAGACTTCCCATGAATAACAAGACTGACAAGCCTGACTGCTTGCGCAACGTTTCGCCCAACCACACGCAAAAACGCCGCTGTTGGCCTGGTCTGATCGTACTGCCTTGGCTGCTGAGCGCTTCACACAGTAGCTTCGCTGCCGTCCCTCCCGAATGGAAAAACACGGCCTACGCCTACGAGGCCGAGCACAAACCGCTGCGCGAGGTGCTCGAAGACTTCGCACAGACCTTTGGTACCCAACTGCAAGTCGAAGGCCTGCTGGAAGGCATCGTCAACGGCAAGATACGCGCAAACACCCCACAATCGATGCTCGACAGGCTGGGCGTGGAACACCGCTTCCAGTGGTATCTGTACAACAACACGCTCTATATCAGCACCTTGGACCAGCAAGAGTCGACGCGACTGGAGGTTTCCTCCGAGACCATCGCCGACCTCAAGCAGGCACTGACTGATATCGGCTTGCTCGACAGCCGGTTCGGTTGGGGCGAGTTGCCCGAGGAAGGCGTCGTACTGGTTTCCGGCCCGCGGCGGTACATCGAGCAGATCAAGCAATTCAGCAGCCAGCGTCGCTCGCCGGACGAGAAGCAAAATGTGTTGAGCTACCCGTTGAAGTTCGCTAACGCGGCGGATCGTTTGGTGGATTATCGCGGAGAGAAACTGAAAATCCCCGGGGTGGCCAGCATTTTGCGAGGGCTGCTGGAGCCACGTCCCTCGTCGACGATCCCAGGCATGAACTCACGTCCCGCGGCTACCCAGCCCTCCCCTCTGGTGCCGAATGTTCCGCGCCTGGGAAACCCGTTGCTAGGCCAGATGCTCGGCACCAACACCGGGCAATTGGAAACGGGCGCGACGCTGACCCCTCGCGCGCCTGCGAGCAGCAGCCGCATCCGCGTCGAAGCCGACGTGCGCAACAACGCTGTGCTGATCTACGACTTACCCGAGCGCCAGGTCATGTACCGCGAGTTGATCACCCAACTCGACGTCGCACGCAAGCTGGTGGAAATCGATGCCATCATCCTCGACATCGAGCGCACGCAACTGCGTGAGTTCGGGGTCAACTGGGGCTTCCAGAACAGCCGCTTCAGCGCGGGCTTCACGAATTTCGCACCCGGTACCACTTCCCAGCTATCAATTGAAAACCGCGATCGCTTCTACGCCGACATCCGCGCGCTGGAGGCCAAGGGGCTGGCAACCATGGTCTCCAACCCTTCCGTACTGACCCTGGAAAACCAGCCTGCGGTCATCGACTTCAACCGCACCCAGTACCTCACGCCCGGCCGCGACAACGTAACGATCATGCCGATCGTCGTTGGCACCAGCTTTCGTGTCATACCGCGGGTCATCACCAGCCGCGGCAGCCATCAAGTGCATTTGGCGATCGATATCGAGGACGGTAATTTCGGTGCGCCCAACCCCGTGAACGGCAACCCCAGTACCAGCCAGGGCAAGGTCAGCACCCAGGCGGTCATGGCGGAAAAACGCTCCTTGGTGGTCGGTGGCTTCCATGTCACCGAAAGCACAGACAAGCAAAACAAGGTGCCGCTGCTGGGGGATATTCCACTGCTGGGCAAGGCGCTGTTCTCCTCCACCGAACGGCAGAACAACCGGCGTGAACGCCTGTTCATCCTGACCCCACGCGTGATCGGCGACCAGTCCGACCCGTCGCGCTACCTGCCGCAGGCCGACCAGGCAGAACTGCAGACCGCCCTCGCGCCGCTGGCCAGGCGCACGGCCCCTCACGCACCGGTGATCAAGCGCAGCGACATTATCAACACCTTGGCGCGCCTGGTCAGTGGCGAAGTGCCCAAGACGTTCAAGGCAGCCCCCATGCCACTGAGCCTGAACACCTTGTGCGATACCCGAAAATTACTTGAGCTAAACACCGAACGCAGCCAGTGGTATGCGGGCCCGGAATACAACGTGGCCGTCGTGGTGCTGCGCAACACGTTCAACCGCAATGTGCGCATCGATGAGAAGGAGTGCAGCAATTCGCACACCCTGGCCGTCAGTGTCTGGCCACGTGCGTGGCTCAAGCCGGGTGAAGAAGCCGAGGTGTTTATCGCCATGCGCCCGGTGGTCAAGGATGAACATCTCGGTGTACCTCGCCCCTCATTGATCAGCCCAGCCCAGAAGGCCAAACCATGAAGCACAAAATGTTATACGCCTCCCTGATCGGCGCGGTATTGCTTGTCGCCGGTTGCACCCCAACCTGCAAGGGCGACTCCTGCTCTCGCCCGCAATCGTCTCCGAACAAGCTGATCATCTGGTGGCCACCGCAGATGCGCGTCGAACCCGGCCCGGCGGGAGAACGTGCGGACTATCAAACGGTGTCGCTGGAGCGATGACTGCCCCCGAGCTGCCTGCTGCTCAACGCTGTTCAAGCTCAGGCAGCTCGAGGGTTTCACGCTTGGCTTCATCATCCAGCTCACGCAACGTGCGATAGATGATGGCTACGGCCTGCAAGGTTTCCCGAGGGATGCTGGCCCCCAGCTTTTGGGGGTAGAGGGTGCGGGCCAGCCATACGCACTGAATCACCGGAACCTCTGCGGCCTTCGCCCGCGCGATCAACTGGCGAGCATCGGCGTCCGTACCTTTGTCCACCAATAGAGGCAGTGGGGTTTTTCCAGGGCGGTAATACAAGGCCACGGCAAAGTGCGTCGGGTTGACCACCAGCATGTCGGCCTCCTCCAGCTTGGGCAGCTTGACCTTGGGCTCCTCCTGGGACAACTGGAAGGCGAGCGAGCGCCGTTGCCCTTTCACGTGGGGGTCGCCTTCCATGTCCTTGTATTCCTTGAGCACCTCCACCTGGGTCATGCGCATGCGCTTGGCAAAGAAGTGTTTTTGCATGGAAAAATCGATCAGCGCCAACACCAGCAGCAACCCCAGACAAGCGTGCAGCAAGTGGCGGAACAACGTGATCAACGCGAGGAGGTAACTTTGCAGGTCGCTATTGGCCAGGTTAATCAATGCACCCAGCGACGGCATGATCACCATGTACAACGCCAGGCCCAGCAGCAACGCTTTGGCGATACTCATCAACAGGTTGATCAACGACTGTGCGGAGAACATCTGCTTGAGTTGATTGAGCGGATTGAGGCGATTGAAATCGAGTTTCAGGACCTCCGGTGCAAACAGCAACCCGATTTGCATCCAACTGCTGATCAGCTTCATCGCAATCGCCACCCCGGCCATCAACAGGGCGAACGAAAAAAACAGCGCCAGCCCCTCGAACAACACTTCTTCCAGTGCTCGCATGAAGGGTTGGTTCATGCGCGACATCGGCAGCACTATCAACTGCTGGAAACGTTGCATACTGGTCTCGGCCGTCATCAGCGCGATCTCGCTGATGGCCGTCAACACCATCAACTTGCCCACATCCTGGCTTTGGGAGACCTGGCCTTTCTTACGCTGGTCCCGCAGTTTTTTGGCCGACGCGGGGTGCTTCTTTTCGCCTGAGTCACTCATGCTGAACCGACCTTGAACAGCAGCGCCAGTGAATGCTTGAGATCACCGAGCAGGCCCATGCGACCGACAATCAAGTCCTGTAACAACGCAAAATACAACAGCAGAATGCCGAGCCCCGCGAGGCATTTGAGCGGCGGCGCCAGCGTGCTTACCTGCAACTGCTGACTGTAAACCCCCAGCAACGCAATACCGAATTCCAGCAACAACAGCACCGCAATGAAAGGCGCGGCGTAGAGCATCATGTGCATGAAGGTGTCGCCGAGCAGATCCACAAACACCCCCATCCCGTTGGCCGACGGCAACGGGAACCAGACCGTGGGCGGCCATATCCGATAACTGTCCCAGATCACCTGGGTCAGTGCCCCCAAGCCGACGCTGACCATCAACAGAAATATCGCCAGTTGCTTGAACATGTGCCCGCAGGGTGTCGCGTCCGGCCCCAGCGACGGGTTGAGCTGCCCACCGGCCAGGGCGCCGCGCTGGTTGTCCAGCAACGCCCCCACCGACTCGAAGATCCAGAACGGCATCGACAGCAACACCCCCAGCAGAAGCCCGAGGATGACCTCCTTGAGGACCAACCCGCCAAGCATCAGCATCGAATAGTCCTGGCCCGCCAACAGCGCATGGATGCCCGGTGCCGGCAGCAAGGCCAGCACCATCACGATGGCATGCCGGGGCATACCGCGAATATGTTGAAAACAGAATGCCGCCACCAATATGGCGCACGGATAGATCCGCGCCATGGCGATGACCAGGCTCGGTAGATACTCCACATACGGCAGCACAGGCCAGACCTCAGTTCAGGGCCGAACGGCCGATCATTTCAAAGGTCAGGTTGATCAACTGGATCAACTCAACACCGATCCAGCGGCCGGTAAGGATCAGCGTGATCCCCACCGCCACCAGCTTGATGCCAAAGGGCAGCGTCTGATCCTGAACCTGCATCAGCGCCTGCACCAGCGAGGTCATCACCCCTACCACCACGGCCACGATCAACGGCGGCGCCGACAACACCACCACCAGCAACATGCCCTGCTTGAACAGCACGATAGGTTCCATAAGCGACTCAGAGATAAGAAAGGAACAGGCTGTCGAGCAACCGTGACCAGCCGGAGACCAGCACGAACAGGAGCAATTTGAGCGGTAGGGAAATGGTCATCGGCGAGACCATCTGCATGCCCAGCGCCAAGAGCAGGTTGGAGACGATCAGGTCGATCACGATAAACGGGATGTAGATCAGAAAGCCGATCTCGAACCCGGCCTGCAACTGCGACAACACGAACGCCGGGACCAGCAGGATCAGGTCTTCACGCTGGACCTCCCGGGCCATTTGGGCAGGCCACAGGCGCGCCGTATTTTCCAGCAGATGGGTCAGCACATCCGGGTCAACATTGCGCAGCATGAATGTACGCAGCGGTTGGATGGCCTCCTGGCCGGTCTGCAGCATGCTTTGCACACTGCTGAGGTCCAGCGGCGAAACCTTGACCACCTCCGCTATCTGGTAGCCGACAGGCGCCATGATAAACAGCGTCGCCGCCAGTGCGATGCCATTGATGGCCATGCTCGGCGGCACCTGCTGCACGCCGATGGCGTTGCGGGTAATCATCAGCACGATCACGATCTTGAGAAACGCCGTGCACACGATCAGCAGCATGGGCATCAATGACAACGCGCCCAGAAACAGCGCCAGAACGAGAGGATCGATTCCTTGCAAGCTCATCGGGAAAAATTCACACGAGACATCTGCAATCCGAGGCGCCCGTCCACCTCCACCAACTGCCCGAGGCCAATGGCTCTGTCACCGTAGTAGAGACCGGCCATGCCCGGTGCAAAACCACTGATGCCCAGCACCGAACCTGGCGCAAGGTTGCGCAGTTCGCCGAGGGTGAGATTCAGCGTTCCACAACGCACATTCAACGCCATGCTCAACTCATCGAATGGCTCGTGGCCAAATACATCCACTACGGGTTCATCCGCCTCAGGCCCGGCCACGCCAGGTACTGCAAAGTTCTCATCCACACACACGTCCTCGATAGAAGTAACAGTAAGCCGCAACGGCCCGGCGTCATCGTCAATGCAACCGTGCAATTGCTGCCTGCCGACCTGCAGATGGCCGGGCCCCTGCGCTTGAAAAAATGCTTGTTCGAACACCAGCACATCGCCGGCCTGCAGGCCGCGCACCTGTGCAAAGGGCAGTTGCACACGTCCGACGGTCACGGCGATCGCCAGTTGAAACGCTGCCGGCAGCGGTGCCGCAATGCCCCGCCAGGGGGCGGCCGCGCACAACGAGAGGAAACTCTGTGGCGTCAGCCACATATAGGCATCCACACGGGAGGCTCCCAATGTCACCACCAGGCGACAGCCAAAGCCCTCAGGGCGGGCGGACTCGCTCAAGCGAACGTCGCCCAGCAGCCTGCTGATCTGCGGGCTCAAGTGATGTTGGAACAAGGCCCAGAACCACGAATCCGGGTCATTGCCGGACGGGGCCAACGTCACCGGGCACTCGCCCAGCAGGCTGAGCACCGGCCCCGGCTGGGCGAATGCCAGTACCCCGCAAACCGTTTCAAAACACAGCGATGGGGCACTGACGGGTGCAGGCCCAGGCTCCATCCGCAGCTCACCACGTGCTCCGGCGACCTCGAATGGCAAGCTCAAGCCACGCCCCAGTCGGCGTCGCGCGGCAACGGTGTCACCCGGGATCTGCGGCAGTACCAGACGCGAGAGCATCACGCCGGGCGAGCATCGGGCAAATGCAGGCTGACCGGCGAGCCCAGTGCTCCCGCCATACGCTCCTGGCATTGTTGCCGCACGCCGCAGAGCCAGCGCGACGTCGCCTCATGCTCTGCCTCCAATTCAATGCCCCAGACGTTCTGCTCTCGCCGCACACTGGCTTTGATCCGCCCCAGGCGCGGCATGTACAACGTCGCCTGCAACGGCCATTGCGCCGCACCCAACACCTGGGGTGCCAGTTGCTCAGCAAGCGCGTCGATCATCGCGACAGCGGCCGGCATCCCCATGCCCGACTGGGCAGCGCCATACCCTGTGTGCGCAGCGTCATCACCAAACAACTGGGCAAATAACCGTCCTTGCTCCCAAGGCACCACACCTGCCATTGCCGGGTCGCGATCCTCGCGCGATTCACGCGGCCGTGGACGTTCGTATGGCTTGCTTGAAACCTGGGTCATATCGGCTCCTGAGCCAACAAATCGGATAATTCCTGAAGTTTTTCCACCTGGCGCAGGCACGCGGTGACCTGCTTCTGGGCGGCGCTGACGTGGATTTGTTTTTCTTCCTGCTGCCCCTGCAACGCGTACAGTTGCCCCTGCTCGTGACGGGTGCTGGCGCTCAGGGCCTGCTCTTGTACGGCCCAGGATTTCAGCGCCTGAAAACTCAGCACCTGGCCCTGATGCCGGCCGAGCAGCTCGGCACTTTGCTGAGCCTCCACCTGCCGGGTCTGCTCAAGACGTTCCTCAGCCTGGCGGATATGCACAAGCAGGGTCTGCTGGGCTCGTTTTGCCTCACTCAGGGCACGCTCGGCACGGTCTGCCCGGTGCCGACGCAGGCGACGCAGGGTCTCGATCTCACCCAGCAATCCGTTAGAAAGGGACATGGCCGGTCAGCTCCTTAAGTTGTTCCAGCGTGGTCATCATCGGTGTGGGTTCGCGCAGATCCTGGCGTAGAAAACCGTCGACCGCCTGGCGACTGTCCACCGCCAGGTCGGTGAGAATGTCGCTGCCGGCCTGGTACTCTCCCAGCTTGAGCATCAACTCGATCTGCTGATACGCCGACAACAGGCGCCGCAACGCCGTGCCGGCGCGAATATCCTCGGGGTCGGCGACATTGCTCAAGATCCGTGAAAGGCTGGCCAGCACATCCACCGCCGGGTAGTGCCCGCGCTCAGCGAGTTTGCGCGACAGCACGATGTGGCCATCAAGCAGCGAGCGAACCTCGTCTGCCACCGGATCACTCATCGAGTCCTGTTCGATCAGCACCGTATAGATCGCGGTAATCACGCCCTCGTTTGTCAGCCCGGCGCGCTCGACCAGGCGCGGCAACAGGCTGTAGACCGAAGGCGGCAAGCCGCCGCGGCCCAACGGCTCGCCGGCAGCCAGGCCGATTTCACGCTGGGCCCTGGCAAAACGCGTCAGCGAGTCGATCAGCAACAGTACCCGCTGGCCCTTGCTGCGGAAACCTTCGGCCAATGCCGTCGCCGTGAATGCCGCACGGGCACGCTCCATGCTGGAGCGGTCCGAAGTGGCACACACCAGCACCGCCTTGGCGCGCAACTGCTCATCCAGTTCATGATCGAGGAACTCGCGCAGTTCCCGGCCCCGCTCGCCGATCAGGCCGAACACAATCACATCGCACTCCACGTTCCGCGCGATCTCGGCCAGCAGCGTGGTCTTGCCGCAACCGGCCCCGGCGAACAAGCCGACGCGCTGCCCCTCGCCCAGGGTCAACAGGCCATCGATGGAGCGCACGCCGGTGGCCAGCGCCCGGTTGATGCGCGGCCGCTCCGTAGGTAGCGGTGCCTCGCACAATACGGCGCTGGTGTCCGGGCTATCGGACTCGACAAAAGCACTCGGCCCTTCCCCTGCAATCGGGCGTCCGAAGCCGTCCAGCACCTGGCCCAGCAACGCCTCGCTGACCCGCACCCGATGCGACACCCCGAGGCGCTCCACGCTGGCGCCCACGCGTACGCCTTCCAGGTTGCCCAATGCACTGAGCACCGCATCCTGCTGATCGAAACCGATGATTTCGGCCAGCATGTAATCGCCGGCCTTTTTTTCCACCAGGCACAGGTCGCCGATGCATGAATGGGGCAACCGGCATTGCAGCAACATGCCATTGACGCGTTGAATACGACCCCGCATCGTCACCGGCGCAAAGCCGGCCAGCGCTTGGGCCTGGCGCTGCTGCCAGGCGTCCAGCCGCGCTTGCAGATCCGCACTCACCAACGCACCTCGTAACGCTGCGCGCCATCGAAAACCACCTTGTTGTTATCGATCAAGACCAGGCGCAGGCCTTCCACTTCATCACCGACAAACAGCCGGCTGCCGTCCTCCAGCACCACATGACCGTTCGACCCGCCGACTATCTGCACAATCTTGAATGGCAACGAGTTATCGCGCAGGCGCACGCGGCTGATCACGGGCACGGTGCTGTCGAACATCTCGCCGTAGCGATCGAGCATGCGCGTCACCAGGTCCATGTCCTCCTGCGACACATCCCCGCCGAGCGCGACCTGGTCATTGATCACTTGCACGGTGACCCGCTGGCCCAGTTCGCGCTCGTTGAGCATCTTGAGCAACTGCTTGCGCACGTCGAACGGCGAAGCGAGTTCGTCCTTCTGCACCATGGGCGGCATCAAGGAGGCTTGAGCGTCTTTCTCTCCCGTGGAGACCAGGCCCACGAGCATAATGATGACTGCCCCCACCAGCGCCAGGCTGATCAAGCGCTTTTGCTGCGCGTTTGAGATGGTGGATAACTTCAGCCCCCGCGCCGGTTCAACCGGCAGTGGCGCAGGTTCAACCGGCACCGCAGAGGACGCGCCAGGCCAGGGCTGATCAGCCAGGCTGACACACAATCGAGTGGAGCCCACCGAAAACGGCACTCCCAGCGCAAGGCTCGTGATCTGCGCCAGCACCTGCCCATCGTGCCCGTGCAGCAACCCCGCCTCGGCCTGCACCGACCAGTTCTGACCGATCAGCCGCAACCGTGCGTGGTGCTCGGCAACCCCCGGGTCATCGAGTACCAGATCGGCGTCCGCGTGAGCACCGATGCTCCACTGCTCACCAAACAGCGGCAGTGCCGCCCCTTGATGCAAACCGTTCAGGACACGCAGTTCGAACATCATCGAGCGCCTCTCTCTGCCCGTAGCAACAGCCTGTTCATGCCACGCCTCCGCGCATCAACTCTTCCTGCACAAGGTCAAAGCGCCCCAGCACTTTGACTTTGGAGGTGCTGCCAAGCTCGGCAAAGGACAGCACCGGCACATGGTTGAATTCATCGATCAGCAAGGTCCGCAGCGGACTGCGCAGGTCTTGAGCCACCAGCATCACGCTGCGGGTTTTGGCGCGCACGCTGAATGCCTGGTTGAGCAGGTTGACCAGCGCCGTGCTGTGATCGTTTTCAAGGGCGAAGAACACACCGCTCTGGGTCTGGCGCAGCGCTTCACGCAGGATATTTTCCGTCTGCGGCGACAGCAGCCAGGCATGCAGGCCATCGGCTTCGCTGTACTGGTGAAAGATCTGCGATTTGAGGGCGATACGCGCGTAATCGGCCAAAGCCTCGGGTTCACGCTCATGCTGCCCGTAATCGATCAATGACTCGACGATCAGCCGCACGGCACGCAGCGGAACGCCTTCGCCGGCCAGGCGCTGCAGTACCGACGAAAACCGCGAAAGCGGCATGATGCGTTGCAGTTCCTGCACCAGTTCTGGCTGGTTCTGCTCCAGCCAACTGAGAATCGACTTGCTCTCCTGAATGCCCAGGAACCGCGGCCCGCTGAGCATCATCGCGCGCGTCATGCGCTCGACGATCAAGTCCTGGGCAGTGAACCGTTCGAGGTCGGGATCTTCCAGCAAAGGGTCATCCGGCGCGAGCCACAGCCAATCCTGCTCGTCGCGCTCGATGCGTCCGCGCTCACCCCGCTCAGGGGGCTGTGCAAACGCCGTATACTCGACAGCGATGCGGTCGCTCAGGGTCGCCACCATCACCGGTACTTCATGCACGCAAAAACGCATCTCATCGACTGCCAGCGTGTCGCTGAACTCGGCTTCGAACGGTGGCAACGTCAGACCGATATTGGCCACCAGCGCATTCCTGGCCTGGCGGACTTTCCTGACGATGTCTACGACCTCGGGCGTGGCGTAAAACACCGGATTGAACTGCAGCAAGTACGGCCGCGACGGGTCGAAGCCGCGCAGGTCCTCATCGCCGTTCTCTTCCGGGCGAACCTGCTGCTGCGATTCGGCTCGCGGCGCCTGCTCGCGCTGACGCTGGCGCATCAGGTAATAACCCAGGCCGCCGGTCTTTAGCGCGATCAGGATAAAGACCAGGGTCGGCATGCCAGGCACGACCGCAAATGCGAGCATGCCAACCGAGGCAATCACCCAACTCTTGGGCTCGCTGGTCATTTGCCGGGCAATTTCGGCGCCCATGTTACTGACCCCTTTGCGGCCATCCGGCGCTACGCGGGTGATGATCATGCCGGCCGTGAGCGAAATCAGCAGCGCGGGGATCTGCGCAATCAGGCCGTCACCGATGGTCAGCACGGAGTACAGCGAGATAGACTCTGCCGCGCTCAAGCCGTGCTGGAACATGCCGGTCGAGAAACCACCCAGCAGGTTGACCACTACGATGATCAGGCCTGCAATGGCATCGCCT
Source organism: Pseudomonas sp. FP2335 (assembly GCF_030687535.1). Lineage (NCBI taxonomy): Bacteria > Pseudomonadati > Pseudomonadota > Gammaproteobacteria > Pseudomonadales > Pseudomonadaceae > Pseudomonas > Pseudomonas sp. FP2335. Next base: position 872,418 of record NZ_CP117437.1, on the reverse strand, counting down.
TTGACGAACTTCATGGCGCCATCCATCGCGCCGAACAATTGGCTTTCGCGAGACAGCTGCTCGCGCTTGTCCCGCGCCTGCGTACCGTCGATCAGCCCGGCACGCAGGTCACTGTCGATGGACATCTGCTTGCCGGGCATTGCGTCCAGGCTGAAACGTGCCGACACCTCGGCCACACGCTCGGAGCCCTTGGTAATTACCAGAAAGTTCACCAGCGTCAGGATCAGGAAGATCACCATGCCCACCGCCAGGTTGCCACCGACCACGAAATTACCGAAGGCCTCGACGATTTCACCGGCATCCTGTTCCAGCAGGATCAGGCGTGTGGTGGCAATCGACAGCGCCAGGCGGAACATGGTGGTCAGCAACAAAATCGACGGAAACGACGAAAACGCCAACGGTCCCGGCAGGTACAGGGCCAGTACGATCAACAGGCACGAGATGCAGATGTTTACCGCAATGAGGATGTCCGCCAGCCAAGTGGGCAGTGGCACGATAAAGATAAACACAATGGCCATGACCACCACGGCGCCCAGCACTTCGGCGCGCTGCGCAACCTTGAGCAGCAGCCCATTGATGCTCGACAGCGCAGTCACAGGCCCCTCCTCTGAGCAACCGGGCCCCCAGGCCCCCGCTCGACTCGGGCAAACTCATCCATCACCAACAAAAAGTTGTGCAGCGCGTCTCGGCGCGTCTGGCCGTCCAGCCAAATACCCAGGGGTATCTGTTGAATCACTGGGTACAGCGCATTGAGGGAGATCAGTTGGCAAGGCCGGCCAGCGGCCAACAGATCATCCGCCAGGCGCTGCACTTCAGAGGCCGCAACGCCCGTACCGGCATAGCCCAGCAGGCGCTGCAACAGGCTCACCGCATCCTGCTCAAGGTTCAGGCGCCGGATCAACGATTCGCAGTTGGACAACACGCCGCTCAGCTGTGAGCAGCTTTGCAGCCCCCGCAGCAACGAGCGCAACAAGGCGGTAGGCACCGACGGCACGTGAGCCGCGATGTCGTCCGACAAAGCGCCCCGCATGACCTTCAGGCCTTGCGAAAACCGTTCGGCACCGTACACGCGCAACAGCTCTTTCATCATCGTCGCCAGGGACTGACGAGTGACCACGCTGGCGTAATAGAGATCGCGCACCGCCTGGCGTTCTTGCGGGTCGGCACCCGCGGCCTGCAAGGTCATGGCGATGTTCAGGCCGGCCTGGATTTCCCTTTTAAAGCGAATATTGAGCCTGGCAAGGGCATCCTGGGCCAACCTTGCCTCGTCTTTGTCCCTTGCGGCCTGCGCCTGGGCCATTACCTGGTGGAGCACCACAAACGTTCGCGCTGGATCGTTGCCGGTGATTTCCAGCAGTGTGTCGATACTTGGCTCGCGCATCAGATAGTGCCGCACCATGCGGGTGATCGCGGCAAGCTTCGCCTGAGCCGGGTGGCCCAACTGGTCGTAAAGCTGCGCCAGTTGCTCGATAGGCATGACGCTCTCACCCACCGCCTGGCGCCTCGGCACGTTGTTAAACATCAGGTCCTGATTGAAGGCAAGCTCATCGACACCCGGACTCCTCGTCTGCGCCTGGGCGGCATCGACGTTGGGCAGATCCTGTTGCAGGACTTTTTGTACATCGCTGGGCGATTCAACTTTCATGGACAGATCAGGATTGGAAGAGTGTTTCCCTATGTGGCAAACCGTCTCCAAACAGTTCCATCAAAATCATCGACGCAGGCTTTTTGAAAAAGCCTGCACAACACCATCAAGGATATTTGCAAACTCTTGCGCAAATACACCTCGCACAAAGATATATATCCTTATAAATCATATATTTATGTAGTTTTTTAGTTTGGCACAGCCAGTGCTAAAGGGGTTCTCGTCGAAACCATTTCGGCAGCGTCTACCCTGAGGAAAAACAACATGAATATCCCAATTGAAGCTCTGGCTCACCTCGTTGGCAGCTCGCCTCAATTCATGCTCCAACTGACAGACGACCAGCAAAAGAAACTTCGGCGCTTCATTCACAAGCGTGTGCTCAACCCGGAAGATGCAGACGATCTTCTGCAACTGACCTACCTGGAAGCCTGGCGCAACCGCGAGCGCTTCAGCGGCAACGCCACCCTCAGTACCTGGATGTGCGGCATTGCGCAAAACCTGATCCGCAATCACTTCAGGCGCCTGTACGCCAAGCCCGTGCATTGCGAGTTTGATGAGGCGCTCTGGCATGGACACGAAGACAATCACAACCTGGATTGGGAATTTGAGATCAACCGTCGCCTGGAGAAAACCTTGAGCGCCATCGACCGCCTGCCGGCCGAGATGCGCAAGACGCTGTACGCGTCACTGGAAACCGACGGCAGCTACCAGGACACCGCCGACGTGCTGGATATTCCGATCGGCACAGTACGCTCACGCCTGTCGCGCGCCCGCGAACAACTCAAGCGTGTCACCCACAGCCCGATGCCCCGGTAAGCCAGACCCCGCGTTGGGCAGCAGGGATATCTGCCCAACCGAGTCGCACACCGGAAAATCGACGCAAAGCCCATGGGGGAACACCGACAGTGGCACGCCACTCGTCGCCGTTTCAGCCGATTTTGCTTAAACAGTTGAAAGCGCAGATAAAAATTCAAAATAAATACTTGACGCATTAGCGTTCTGAGCGAATAATGCGCGCCACTTGGCTACATAGCTCAGTTGGTTAGAGCATAGCATTCATAATGCTGGGGTCCGGGGTTCAAGTCCCTGTGTAGCCACCAAGTACTAAAAACGGCTTACCGAAAGGTAGGCCGTTTTTTTATGCCTGCAAGAAAGTGCAGCGCACATGCGCGCAAAAAAAACCACCATCTGTACGGCGACGCTCCCCTGGCCCACTGCTAGTGTCCAACCTCCCCACACGGAGAGCATCCCCGATGAAACTGGATATCTACCAAGTCGACGCGTTCAGCTCCCACGTCTTCGGCGGTAATCCCGCAGCGGTCTGCCCACTGACCGAATGGCTGCCCAACGAACAACTGCATAACATCGCCGCCGAGAACAACCTCTCGGAGACCGCGTTTTTTGTACCGCGCGGCGAGGTCTATGAGTTGCGCTGGTTTACCCCGCAAGTCGAAGTGGACCTGTGCGGCCATGCCACGTTGGCCGCCGCCTGGGTGTTGATCCACAAACTGGCCGGTGCACCTGAGGTGCTGCGCTTTGCCACGCGCAGCGGCGAGCTTCGCGTGACGCGCAACGGCGACGAGCTGGCGATGGACTTTCCGGCCAAGCAGCCCCAGCCGTGCAAGCCTCCAGCAGGGATGTTGAGCGCGCTAGGCATCGAACACGCCGAGGTGTTCAGCACCGATGACTACATCGTGCTGGTGGACGATGAAGCCCAGGTCGCCGCACTGACCCCGGATTTCGCCAGCCTCAAGGGCTTGCCCAAACGCGGCATCGCGGTGACCGCCAAAAGCGCACGGTTCGACTTTATCTCGCGCTGGTTCGGACCGAACGTGGGCGTCAATGAAGACCCGGTCACCGGCTCCGCCCATACGTCGCTGACGCCGTTCTGGGCCGAACGCCTGGGCAAGCCGGTGTTGACCGCCGAGCAAGGCGGCACACGCCGTGGCCAGTTGCGCTGCGAACTCAAGGGCGACCGCGTGATCATCTCCGGCAGCGCAGTGCTTTACCTGCAAGGCACGATTTACCTGTAAAAAGCACTACCCCAAGGACAACAGATCATTCTCAAAATGAACGGAGTTCAACGCGTGCTTTCGATTTCCCGCCGGCAGTTGTCGGTCATGGTGGCAACCCTCGCCCTGGCAGCCTGCCATACCCCGGTCACCGATCAACCACCGGCACCGGAGCTGGGCTCGGGCTACCGTACCGACCTCGCCACCCGCCATGCCGAGCGTCATATGGCAGCGGCCGCCAACCCACTGGCCGCCGAAGCCGGGCGCCAGATGTTGCGCCAGGGCGGTTCGGCAATTGATGCGGCGATTGCGATGCAAGCCGTGTTGACCTTGGTGGAACCGCAGTCGTCGGGCATCGGCGGCGGTGCGTTCATCATGCTGTGGGATGGCAAGAACGTGCGCGCCTACGACGGCCGCGAAACCGCACCGGCCGGGGCGAGGGAGCGTTTGTTCCTGCGCCCCGACGGTACGCCGATGGGGTTTGCCGAGGCGCAGATCGGCGGACGTTCGGTCGGCACGCCGGGGGTGCTGCGTGCGCTGGAACGGGCACACAAAGACAGCGGGCATTTGCCCTGGGCCACGCTGTTCGAACCGGCGATCCGCCTGTCGGAACAGGGTTTCGCGATTTCCCCGCGCCTGCACGCGCTGATTGCCGCCGACCGTTATATCCCCCAGTCCCCCGACATGGCGGCTTACTTCTTGAATGCCGATGGCACGCCAAAGGCCACCGGCACACGCTTGAAAAATCCGGCGCTGGCCGCCGTACTCAAACGCATCGCCAACGAAGGGCCAGACGCGTTGTATCACGGGCCGATTGCCGCTGAAATTGCCCGCAAGGTGCAAGGCCATCGCAACGCGGGAAGCCTGTCCCAAGCTGACCTCAAGGGCTACTCCGCCAAGGAACGTACGCCGCTGTGTACCGACTACAAACAGTGGAGAGTCTGCGGCATGCCGCCACCGTCGTCGGGCGGGATTGCCATCGCGCAAATCCTGGGCACGCTGCAAGCCCTGGAAAGCCGCGACCCGCCACTGGCAATCGCATCGATGAAACCGCTGAAGAGCGCTTCCCCCGCTGGCCTGGAACCTGTGCCTGAAGCCGTGCACCTGCTCGCCGAAGCGGGCCGCCTGGCCTTCGCCGATCGCGGGCTGTACGTGGCCGATGCGGATTTCGTCCCCGTGCCGGTCGCCGGTCTCGTCGCCCCGGACTACCTGGCCAGGCGCGCCGCGCTGATCGGTGAGCGCAGCATGGGCATCGCCAAGCCGGGCCAGCCTGCGGGCATCCAGGTGGCGTACGCACCGGACCGCTCGCCATTGCGTATTTCCACGTCGCAAGTGGTGGCGGTGGATGACCGCGGCGGCGCCGTGTCGATGACCACCACCGTCGAGGCGGCGTTCGGTTCGCACCTGATGGTCCAGGGCTTTTTGCTCAACAACCAGATGACCGATTTCTCGTTCATCCCCGAAGAACACGGCCAGCCAGTCGCCAACCGCGTCGAACCAGGCAAACGCCCGCGCTCGGCGATGGCCCCGACGTTGGTGTTCGACCGCAACAGCGGCGAGTTGCTGGTCACGATGGGTTCACCGGGCGGCTCGCAGATCATCGAGTACGTGAGCAAGTCCCTGGTGGCCATGCTCGACTGGAAACTCGACCCACAAGCCGCCATCAACCTGCCCAACTTCGGCAGTCGCAACGGCGCCACCGAGTTGGAAGCCGGCTTGTTCAGCCCGGCGTTGAAACAGGCGTTGAAGGACAAAGATCACGCGCTGAATGAAATCGACATGACCAGCGGCATCCAGGCCATCGTGCGCACGCGGGATGCCCAGGGCAAGGTGTCATTGAGCGGCGGCGCCGACCCGCGGCGTGAAGGCCAAGCCCTGGGCGACTGAACATTCAATCGACGGAGAGCACCCCATGCAGCAAGCAGACAATCTCGGCGCTCTCCCCGGCGTCGATCACGGTTTTTGTACGATCAACGACCCACTGCGCCCGGATGACGTGTTCATCTGCAAGCAGGTGCACAGTGCAACGGTGATTGAGTGGGAGGCGGATCAGCAGAGCAACACGGTTCCGGCCGACGGGGTGTTCACCGGCGAGCGGCAACCGATCGCGGTGATCACCGCCGACTGCCTGCCGATTCTCATCGCCGCAAAAAACGCCGCAAGCGTGGCGGCGGTGCATGGCGGCTGGAAGGGGCTGCAAGCGGGAGTCATCGCCAATGCCGTGCAGCGCTTTGCCGAGGAAGGGATTGCCGCCGAGCAGTTGCTGGTGGCAATCGGGCCGTCGATCAAACCGTGCTGCTATGAAGTGAGCGAAGGGTTTATCGGGCAGCTCCAGGCAGATCAGGGACACCTGTGGCCGGACACTCCGGCGCCGTGGAGCGTTGTGCAACCTGCGCCGCTGCTGCCAGCGCAAATTGCGCCGCCCCAGGCGCAACAAACGGGCAGCGCCTGGTTCGACCTCAGCGGGTACGGCGTGATGCTGTTGCAAGCAGCGGGCATTCGGCGCGAGCAGATCGAAGTCAGCGCAGTGTGCACCTACTGCACCTCGCCAGCGTTTGCCAGCTATCGGCGCAGGACGCACCACCCGGACGAGCCCAAGACCCTGCTGTATTCGTGGATTGCTCGTAGAGCGATCACCGACTGATCTTCAACCCCCTGCGCCCCACATGCCGCTCCAACGCCAACTCAATCAACCGGCTCACCAACTCGCTGTAACTCATCCCCGTCGCCTGCCACAGCTTGGGGTACATGCTGATGCGGGTGAAGCCGGGCAGTGAGTTGATTTCGTTGATCAGCACTTCGCCGTCGTCGGTCAGGAACACGTCGACGCGCGCCAGGCCGGAGCAGCCCAAGACTTCAAATGCCTCCAGGGCCAGGCGGCGAATGCGTTCGCTGGCCTCGGCGCTGATCGCCGCCGGCACTACGACCTGAGCGGCCTGGGCGTCGATGTATTTGCTGTCGTAGGAATAGAAACCACTGCTCACCACGATTTCACCGCAACCGCTGGCGATGGGATCGTCGTTGCCCAGCACGGCGCATTCGATTTCGCGCCCCCGCACCGCAGACTCCACCAACACTTTTTCATCAAAACCCAACGCCAGCTCAACGGCGGCGTGGTACTCGGCTGCGTCAGCGACTTTGCTCACGCCGACCGACGAGCCCTGGTTGGCCGGCTTGACGAACATCGGCAGGCCGAGCTTGCCCACGGCCGCTTCAAAGCTTGTGCGGGCTGCGTTACGCCGGGTCAGGGTGATGAACGGTGTGACGGCAATCCCGGCATCGCGAAGCAAGCGTTTGCTGATGTCCTTGTCCATGCACACCGCCGAACCGAGCACGTCGGAGCCGACGAAAGGCAGGTCGGCCATACGCAGCAAGCCTTGCAGGCAGCCGTCTTCACCCAGGCTGCCGTGGACGATCGGGAATATCACATCGACATGAGCCAGCAGACCGCCGCCGGAGGTTTCCACCAGTTGTTGGCTGGCTTTGCCTGGCACCACCGCCAGCTCGCGGTTGGACTGGTTGAGCGCGATCAGCGCTGGGTCTTCCCCATTGATCAGGAAGTTCGAGGTGTCGTTGAGGTGCCAGTGACCGGCCTTGTCGATGCCGATCAGCACCGGCTCGAAGCGCGTGCGGTCGAGGGCATCGACGATATTGCGCGCCGACTGCAGCGAGACCTCGTGCTCGGTCGAACGCCCACCAAAAATAATCCCTACACGCAGCTTGCTCATGACTCGGCCTCACGGTTGAAAGTAAGGCTTCTTACCACGGGCCGTCAGCGATTCGCTACCAGGTGTGCGCCGAACAACAGGTAGCAACTGCCGGCAAAACGGTCCAGCCACTTGCGCGAACGGCTGTACAGGTTGGCCATACGCTGGCTGGAAAACACCAGGGCGACGCAGGAATACCAACTGAAGGACAAGGTGGCCATGGTCATCACCGCCAGGGTCAATAGCATCGGCGACGGCGAAGGTGGCATGGTGGAAGCGAAAATGGTGGCGACAAACAGCGCGGCCTTGGGATTGGACAGGTTACCCAGCAAACCCAGGCGCCACGCGCAGAACAACGAGCGCCGCGGCTCATCCGCCAGCAAGCTCTGCGCCATGGTCGGCGCCGAGCGCTTGAACAGTTTCAGCCCAAGGTAGATGAGGTAGCAACCGCCGATAATCTTGAAGGCCAGGTACAGCATCGGAGCGGCAGTAAACAGCGACTTGATCCCCAGGCCACCGGCCAGCCCCCACATGATGGTGCCCGTGGCCACACCGGCCGATGCCACCACGCCATGGCGGCGCGAGCAACTGGCGGCCAACTGCGCGGCATTGAAGAAGTTGGGGCCTGGTGTCACCACGGCCACGGTCCACAACAGCGCCAGAGAGACCAGCGGTGCCGCATAGGCGGGGTTGAAAAAGTCCATGGGAGGCAACTCCATCTGCGCAGGGTGCGAACGGCGATCATAGACCTCGCCGTTACCCTGCACAATCGTACAAGACCTCGGCAGACAGGGAGCGCAGACTCGGCTAACGTGTTTCCACCTCAATTTGTGACAAGCCACCATGGGCAATCCAATTTCCCCTCTCGACTGGATGCACCGCGCCCCGCACGCCAGCGGCATGGACCGTATCGAGGCGTACTTTGCCGGCTTCGCGTTCGACCCGCATCGCCATGACACTTACGCCATCGGCCGTACGTTGTTCGGCGTGCAGAGCTTTCACTATCGCGGCTGTATGACCCACAGCCTGCCCGGCACGACCATGGTGATTCATCCTGACGAAACCCACGACGGCCGCGCCAGCAGCGAGGAGGGCTTCAAGTACCGGATGATTTACGTGGAGCCGGCGCTGATCCAGCAGATCCTCGGCGGCAAGCCGTTGCCATTCATTCCCTTTGGCCATACCACCGACCCGCGCCTGTTCCGCGCCAGCGAAGTACTGCTGCAAAGCCTGGACTGCCCGATTGATCCGCTGCAGGAACAGGACGCGATGTATGACCTGGCGCAAGCCCTGAGCGAGGCGTCCGGGGTGATCACCAGCCGCAAGAGCTTCGACTACGTCGCCGCCGAACGCGCGCGGGAATTCATCCACAGCGCCCTGGGCCGCAGCATCACCCTGGATGAAATGGCCGAGCACGTCGGGCGTGACCGCTGGGCGTTGTCGCGGGATTTTCGCTTGTTGTTCGGCACCAGCCCCTACCGTTACCTGACCATGCGCCGCCTGGACCTGGTACGCAGCCTGCTGGCACAGGGGCAATCGCTGGTGAATGCGGCGATGACTGCCGGGTTCACCGACCAAAGCCATATGACCCGGCAATTTCGCAGCACCTACGGCATGCCGCCATCGCGCTGGGTGAAGATGCTCGGGCGCTGAAAAAACCTGATTTGCAATGCCATCAATGTGGGGCTGGCTTGCCTGCGATGGCCGAGTGTCAGTCACTGCACATGTCGGCTGACCGGCCGCTATCGCAGGCAAGCCAGCGCCCACATTGGTCTTCAAGTTGTTTCCAGAATTGAGCTCGGCTCAATGCTGCGATCCTTCAGCCCCAATGCCACCACCGCGCCCACCAACGCAATCCCCGCACTCCACCACAACGCCCGCTCGATCCCGCCGACATTGGCCACCGACACCAACACCGCCAGCCCCAGCGCCCCACCAATCTGCTGGCTGGTGGACGCCATCCCCGCCGCCACGCCCTGCTCGCCCGGCCGGATGCCCAACCCCGCCGCCACCCACATCGCCGTCCACGTCATGCCCTGGCCGATGCTCAAGATGAAAATCCCAGGCAGCAGCGACCAGAATCCCACGCCAGTCGGTAATGCCCAGCACACCAGCGCAATCCCCACAGCCCCTGCCAATTGCCCGCTGACCAGCGTATTACGCAAGCCGATCCTGGCCAACGCACGCTCCGCCAACCCGATGCCGAACGTGCACACCAAGGTCGCCGGCAGAAACGCCAAGCCCGTCTGCAACACGCTGTAGCCATAGACCTGCTGGTAATACAGCGCGAGGAAGTAGTACTGCACGCCGAAGCTGCTCATGAACACCGCTGTCAGCACCATCGCCATGCGCAGTTCGCGGTAGGCCAGCAGCCGCAGCGGCATCAGCGGGTCGCGGCCGCGATGTTCGATCCAGGCGAACATCGCCAGCAACGCCATGGCCAGGGCCAGGCAACCGAGGGTCGGCGGCGCCGTCCAGCCCCACTCCGGGCCTTGCACCAGGGCGAACACCAGCAAGGTGCGCACCGATCTGCGGCAACGCGACAAACACGATGGTGGCATCGAGGGCGATGATCAGTTGAGCAGTGGCCAGCAGCATCAGCATCCAGCCGGAGGGTTGAGAGGGAGACATCACAGCGTCCTGTCCGAAAATGAAGTGCGGCCAGTGTGTTTTATGCGCAATAGATGATAAATAGCGCTACCTCTCTTTCAGTAATGACTTTAATCATGGATCTGAACGCTGTCCGCCTGTTGGTCCGCGTGGCCGAAACCCGCAGTTTCACCCGTGCGGCCGCGGACCTGGGGCTGACTCAGTCCGGGCTGTCGCGCGCCATCTCGCGCCTGGAAAACGAGCTGGGCGTACGCCTGCTGCAACGCAACACCCGCAGCGTCAGCCTGACGCCCGACGGGCAGGTGCTCTACGAACGCAGCGCGCCGTTGCTGGCGGAATTGGCCGAAGCCGAAAAGCTGATGCTCGACCGCCGTGGCAGCCCCTCCGGCCTGCTGAAGATCAGCACGCCGTCGCTGTTCGGGCGCAAGGTGGTGATGCCGGTCATTGGCGAGTTGACCCTGCGCTACCCCGAGTTACGCATCGAAGCGGTCATGACCGACCGCCTGGTGGACATCGTCGACGAAGGCTTCGACGCCTTGCTGCGCACCGGCGAGATCCAGGACCAACGCCTGATCGCCCGCGCCCTGGCGCCGCTGCGCTGGGTCACGGTGGCCGCCCCCGCGTACCTCGCCCGCTTCGGCACACCGCAACGCGTCGAGGACCTCAAGCACCACCACTGCCTGACCGTACGCAACCTGCGCAGCGGGCGCATGGTGGACTGGCAGTTCATGCTCGATGGCAAGGTGCAGGACGTGAACGTCGAAGGGCGGCTGATCTTTGACATTGGCGACGCGTTGGTGGACGGCGCCGTGGGCGGTTTTGGCATCGCCCAGGTGATGGATTTTGCCGTACGCGACGACCTGGCCGACGGCCGCCTGGTGCCGATCCTGGAGGACTTCGCCGGGCGCAGCCGGGCCATCTCGCTGGTGTATCCGCCGTCCCGCCAGTATTCGCCGAAGTTGGTGGCGTTTGCCGAGGCGCTGGCAAACGCGCGCTGGTAAGGCTTAAAGCTGGTGCCCGATAATCGGTGCGCCGATGCTCAGGAAGTTGCCGCCGGCAATGTGATGCAAGGTACGCAACGAATCCTGGCCGTCGAAGTGCCAGTGGCCGTCGCTGAACACCCGCGTATCGGCATACGCCGCAACCACTTCGCCAAGGAACAAATCGTAGGTGTCCTGGTTGTGCGGTTCAGGCAGCAGGCGGCATTCCAGCCAGGCGACACAACCTTCCAGCAACGGCGCCTCGGTATGTTCACCGCTGAACACCTGTAGGCCATAGGTAGCGAATTTGTCTGTCTCGGTGCCAGTCGTGTTACCAACGGTCTGTACGAGATCGGCCTGGGCCACGCACGGCACTTGCAGCACGAAGGTGCCACTGGCCTCCAGCAACTGGCGGGTCCAGGTGGACTTATCCAGCACCACGGCGACTTTCGGCGGTTCGAAATCCAACGGCATCGCCCAGGCGGCAGCCATGATGTTGCGCTGGCCGTTATGCGCCGCGCTGACCAGCACAGTCGGCCCGTGGTTGAGCAAGCGGTAGGCCTTGGACAGCGGAACGGGGCGACGGTGGGTCGGGCTCATGAAAGGTCGGCTCTTCAAACGAGAAAAAACCTACGATACCTTAAGCACGAACCCGACGGGTCAGTTGGTCAGCTGGTTGGCGAACTGGCCCACCGCACTGACGACCTTCTGCGCGCCGTCTTGGATCTCGACGATCACCGTGCCCGCTTCAGCCGCCAGGGCCAGGCCTTGCTCGGCTTGCAGGCGACCGTCGGTCATCAGCGCCACCGCGTCGCGGGCCATGTCCTGGTTCTGACGGACTACCCCGACGATTTCCTCGGTGGCCTTGCTGGTGCGTGACGCCAATTGCCGCACTTCATCGGCCACCACCGCAAACCCACGGCCTTGCTCACCGGCGCGCGCGGCTTCGATGGCCGCGTTAAGCGCCAGCAGGTTGGTCTGCTCGGCAATGCCACTGATGGTCTTGACGATACTGCCGATCACTTGGGACTGGGCATTCAGCGCCTCGATGCCTTCGCCGGCCTGTTGCATGTGCGTGGCCAGGTCACGCATCACGTCCACTGCCTGGGTCACGACCCTGGTGCCACGCTGGGCGCTTTCATCGGTATGCAGCGAGGTGCCGTAGGCGATGTTGGCCGCGTCGGACACCGCTTGCTCACGGTTGACCTGATCGGTGATCACCGTGGCGAACTTGACCACTTTGTACAAGCGATCGGTGGCGTCCATCACCGGGTTGTAGGTCGCCTCCAGCCACACCACGCGGCCATGGCTGTCGATCCGCTTGAAGCGCGCGGCCACAAACTCACCGTTGTTCAGGCGCTTCCAGAAGTTCTGGTACTCGGCACTGTTGTATTCCTCCGGTTCGCAGAACATGCGGTGATGCTTGCCCTTGATCTGCGCCAGGCTGTAACCCATGCCGCCCAGGAAGCGATCATTCGCGGTGAGCACATGGCCACTGAGGTCGAACTCGATCACCGCCGTGGAACGCACCAACGCGGCAATCAGGTTTTCATGCTCGCGCGACGCCTCGATGGTGCGCGTGAGGTCGCTGGAATAAATCGAAAAATGCTTGATGCGCCCGTCCGAACCGCGCACCGGTTGCACGATCGAGCGCAGCCAGGCTTCCTCGCCATTACCGCGCATCAAGCGCACGGTGCCGGCGTAGTGTTCGCCACGCGTCAGGGCGTTGTTGAAGCGCTGCTGGAACTCGTCCCGGCGCACATGGGCCGGCACCAGCTCTTCAACAGGGCGCCCCAACAACTGCGTGCTCTGGTAACCCAACTCTTGCAGGAAGTTGCTATTGGCCCATTCAATACGGCCTGCGGCGTCCAGCGTCAGGCACAGCATCTCGCTTTCCAGGCTCTCCTTGACCTGCTCCAAGCTGGACAGTTCTTCGCGAAGAGCGGACAGCTCCTGCTTCAGGCGGGTGTTGAACATGGGGCACCGATGGTCAATGGGAGAGAAGGATCTGACCTGCATCGGCCCTGCCGGCGTTTTCTTAATAGGCCTTTAGCCCCGGGCCCAACTATATTTTTGCTCCCCTCAGCCGCCATTGCTGCGGCACGCGCCCATCACTTGATACTCAAGCGTCGTCAGCTTGCCGCTGGAGTCTTCATAGGTCATGCGCGACGGCACCGGGCGGCAGCCGCTGATCGGCGGCGTCACGCTGACCACCTTGGCAATATCCAGTGGCATGCCGTAGCGATACACCTGCACCTCGGGCGCGGGCTTGCCATTGCGCGCGGCGTAATCGGCCATGGCCTTTTCATTGCGCTCCATCATCAAGGCAAAGGTCCGGTCGCCGCCGCCTTCGGCTAAAGCACCGAACGACAAGACTGCCGCCAATACACCCAGGCCAAGTTTATAAAAGTTCATCACAAGTTCCTCGTTCAAAGTTGAGTGCCCAGAGTAACGAGCGAACCCTGACGCGACGTTCACCAGAACATTACTTATTTGTTAGGTAACCGTGAGATTCCAAAATTGTAATGTGCGTGCCACTTCACTGTTATCTGTGATTTGCAACTATCAGCCCGGGCCAAATCAATAAGAACGCCCACCTCTATAAGAAGCTGATCACTGCCAATACCGAGGAGCGCAACATGCACCGTGCTTACTACACCCTTCCCTTTTCATTGATTGCGGCGCTGCCCCTGGCCGCCGTGGCCGTGGAAGACAAGCCCGAAGGTTTTATCGAAGGCAGCAGCGTGAACGTGCTGGCACGCAATTTCTACTTCAACCGCGATGACCGCAAGGGCCAGTCCAGCCCTACCGGCAATGGCTACTCCGAAGCCTGGGCGCAGGGGTTCATTGGCAAGTTCGAATCCGGCTTTACCCAGGGCACGCTCGGTTTTGGCCTGGACGCGTTTGCCATGTACGGCCTCAAGCTCGACTCGGGCACCGGCCGCAGCGGCGGCAAGGGCTCGTTTGGCGTGCTGCCGGTGGACAGCGGCAACCATCCAGAGTCCGACTACAGCAAATTCGGCGGCGCCGCAAAATTGCGCGTGCTGGACACCGTGATCAAGGCCGGTGACGTGTTCCCGCTCACGCCGGTGGTGGCGTACGGCGACTCGCGGCTGTTGCCGGAAAGCTTTCGTGGCGTCACCGCGCAAAACACCAGCCTGGAGGGCCTGAGCCTGCAAGGCGGACGCTTGAGCGGTATGAGCCAACCCACCGAGAGCGGCATGGACAAAGGCTTTGCGACGTTCTATGCGGGCAAGGTCGACTCACCGTGGATCGGCTATTTCGGCGGTGATTACCAACTCAACAAACACCTGAGCCTGAGCCTGTACAGCAGCCGCTTGAAGGACGCCTGGGACCAGTACTACTTCGGCAGCGCCGCCAACTACCCGCTGAACGATGAGGTTTCGCTGTTCGGCGACTTCAACTATTACAAGGCGGTGGATGAGGGCAAGAAACGGCTGGGTGAGTTCGACAACACCATCTGGAGCGCCAGGCTCGGCGTGAAGATGGGCGCCCACAGCGTGGCCGTGTCGCACCAGCGCAACAACGGTGATGACGACTTCGATTACCTGCGCCAGTCGGACTCGATCTTCCTCAACAACTCGATCCAATACAGCGACTTCAACTCCCCCAAGGAGCGTTCGTGGATGGTGCGCTACGACCTGGACATGCAGCCGTTCGGCATTCCCGGCCTGTCGTTCATGACCCGCTACGGCAAAGGCACCGGCGCCGACTACAGCAACGCCAACGCGGTGTATATGCGCCGCGATGCAGCAGGCGACCCACTGACCGATCAGCGTCGCTGGGAGCGCGACATCGAAGCCAAATATGTGGTGCAAAGTGGCAACTTGAAAGACCTGTCGCTGCGCTTGCGCCAAGCCACGGTGCGTTCCAGTGCATTCGAGTCGGACCTGGAAGAAGTGCGCTTGATTGCCGAATACCCGCTGGCGATTCTCTGAATCATTACATTCGTTCGCGCTTGACTAACATCTGTTCACAACTAGCCAGTTATCAAAACTGTAATATTGGCCTCACCTTCTCGTTAAGTTGAACTTTATAGACTGGCTTCAACTTGCAACACCGAGCACATTCATCTCTGAAGCTTTTGTGTAGCTCCTTTGGAAAGAGATGGATTTTTTAACGCCCCATTGGGGCGTTTTTTTTGCGTGCTCACTTAGTTGCGACAGAACGTCGCAGTTGACCCTGAAGTCACTTCACGGTTCAGAATTTTCCTACTCCCCCAACAACAGCCTCCATAAGGAAATGGACTCCCTTCTCTTTTCGAAAAAGGTAAACCCCCCATGCGTATCCTTGTGGTTGAGGACGAGCAAAAAACCGCCGCTTATTTGCAGCAAGGCCTGACTGAAAGCGGCTACGTGGTCGATTGCGCCGCCAACGGTATCGACGGCCTGCACCTGGCCCGGCAGCATGCCTATGAACTTGTGATTCTCGACGTCAACCTGCCAGGCAAGGATGGCTGGGAAGTACTCGAACAACTGCGCCGCGACGGCAGCCAGCGCGTGATGATGCTCACCGCCCGTGGGCGCCTGGATGACAAGATCAAGGGCCTGGACATGGGGGCCGATGATTACCTGGTCAAACCCTTCGAGTTTCCCGAATTGCTCGCGCGGGTGCGTACGTTATTGCGACGCAGTGAACATATCCCACAACCGGAAGTGTTCTGCGTGTCGGACCTGGAACTCGACCCGCGCCGCCATCGCGCCTATCGCGGCAACCGCAGGATCGACCTGACCACCAAAGAGTTCGCCCTGCTCCAGGTACTGATGCGCCAGACCGGCGAAGTGATGACCCGCACGCAGATTATTTCCCTGGTGTGGGACATGAATTTCGACTGCGACACCAATGTGGTGGAAGTCTCCATCAGCCGCCTGCGCGCCAAGGTGGATGACCAGAGCGAGGTCAAGTTGATCCACACCATTCGTGGCGTCGGCTACGTGCTGGAAGCGCGCCCATGAAGACCGGCAGCCTGTCGATGCGCCTCGGCCTGACGGTCAGCCTGATGGGTGCCGGCCTGGTGCTGCTGCTGGCCAGCCTGGCTTACCTGGCCCTGACCCATGAGCTGGAAAAACTTGCGCGCAAGGGTCTGGAAAGCAAGATGGAACAGATCCAGCACAGCCTCGCCCAGGGCCTGGACGCTCGCGACATCCGCGCGCGCCCGCACTCGCTGTTGGACCTGGTCGTCGGCCACGATAACTTCTACCTGAGCATCGTCGGCACCGCGCCCGACGAGCGTGTGCTGCTCAGCGTCGGTGCCAAGCCCCAGGTGCCGCTGCTCACCGACTACCCGCACCGGGAAACCCTCGGCTACCTCAACTGGGAAGACAGCGACGGCAACCAGGTGCTCAGCGCGTCCAGCCTGATGCGCCTGGCCAGTGGCGAACGCGTGCGCGTGCTGCTGTCCCTGGACCGCATGGACGACCAGGCCCTGCTCAGCGCCTACCTGCGCGCCACGGTGGTGGCATTGCCCTTGTTGTTGCTATTGATCGGCATGGGCGCCTGGTGGCTGGTGCAGCGCGGGTTGGCACCGTTGAAGCAGTTCAGCCACGTCGCCGCCCAAGTCACCACCCAGGACCTGACCCATCGCCTGGCCCTGGACAACCTGCCCCAGGAACTGCGCGAGCTGGCCCAGGGCTTCAACGTGATGCTCAACCGCCTGGACGCGGGCGTGCAGCAACTGTCGCAATTCTCCGACGACCTGGCCCACGAACTGCGCGCGCCCCTGACCAACCTGATGGGCAAAGCCCAGGTCACACTGTCACGCCAACGGCCGTCGGAGGAATACAAGGCCGCGCTGGAATCCGGCACCGAGGAGCTGGAGCGTTTGTCACGCATCGTGTCCGACATGCTGTTCCTGGCCCAGGTCAGCCACCCGGCGGCGCGTGCCTCGTTTGTGCCGGTGTCGTTGACCGATGAAGCCCGTCGGGTCATGGAATTGTTTGCCCTGAGCGCCGAAGACAAACAGCTCAACCTGACCCTCAGCGGCGATGCCCAGGTACAGGGTGATCGCCTGATGATCCAGCGCGCCCTATCCAACCTGCTGTCCAACGCGATCCGCCACAGCCCGCGCGGTGGGCACATTGCCCTGCTGGTGGAAACGTATGCGCAACAGGTGTCCGTGTCCGTCAGCAACCCCGGCGCGGGCATTGACGCCCGGCATTTGCCGCACCTGTTCGAGCGTTTCTACCGCGCCGACAACAGCCGCGCCCGCACCGAAGGCGGCACCGGCCTGGGGTTGGCCATCGTGCGCTCGATCATGACCCTGCACCAGGGCCAAGCCGAGGTACGCAGCCCACCGGGTGGCATCACCTCGTTCCGCCTGATATTCCCCCTCCCCTGCGACCAGCCTAAGTAGTGAGCGGGCTTGCCCCACGCTGGGCGGCGAAGCCGCCCCAATAAGACCGCCGCGATGTTTCAGGGAGACCGAGGTGCCTGGATTTGGGGCGGCCTCGCCGCCCGGCGCGGGGCAAGCCCGCTCACTACACGTCAGTCTTGTTCTTTGTGGTGTGCCCATTGGTACAACGCCGGCAGCACCAGCAAGGTCAGCAACGTCGAGGAAATAATCCCGCCGATCACCACGGTCGCCAGCGGCCGTTGCACTTCGGCGCCGGTGCCAGTGGCAAGCGCCATGGGGATAAACCCGAGGGACGCCACCAGCGCCGTCATCAACACCGGGCGCAAACGGGTCAACGCACCTTCGTTGATCGCCACCGACAGCGAGCGCCCTTCCTCGCGCAGGTTGCGGATGAACGCAATCATCACCAGCCCGTTGAGCACCGCCACCCCGGACAACGCGATAAAGCCCACCCCCGCCGAGATCGACAGCGGAATATCCCGCAGCCATAGCGCCATGATCCCACCCGTCAGCGCGAACGGAATCCCGGTAAACACCAGCAGCCCGTCCTTGAGGTTGTTGAACATCATGAACAACAGCCCGAACACCAACAGCAGCGCCACCGGCACCACGATACGCAAGCGTTCGGAGGCTTCCTTCAACTGCTCGAACTGGCCGCCCCAGGTGGTCCAGTAACCCGCCGGCACCTTGACCTTGGCATTGATTGCCGCTTCGGCCGCGGCCACAAACGAGCCAATGTCACGCCCGCGTACGTTGGCGCTGACGATCACCAGGCGCTTGCCGTTTTCGCGACTGATCTGGTTGGGGCCGAGCACCAGGTCCAGGCTGGCCACTTGGGACAAGGCGATAAAGCCCAACTGGCCGGATGCGTTTGCGGGCACCGGGATCAACAGTCGCGACAAGCCGTCAATATCGGTGCGCAGCGCGTCGGACAAACGTACGACCATGGCAAAACGCCGGTCGCCTTCGTACAAGGTTCCGGCCTGGCGTCCTCCGACGGCCACGGCGATGGTGTCCTGGACATCACCGACATTCAGGCCAAAACGTGCGGCCTTGTCGCGGTCGATATTAATGGTCAGCACCGGCAGGCCAGAGGTCTGTTCCACCTTCACTTCCGAAGCGCCATCGAGGCCCTTGAGCGTATCGGCGATGGCGTCGGCGGTCTGGTTGAGCACCGCCATGTCATCCCCAAACACCTTCACTGCCACATCACTGCGCACTCCGGAAATCAGCTCGTTGAAGCGCAGCTGGATCGGTTGCGAAAGTTCATACGCGCTGCCCGGCACAATTGCACTGGCGCGCTGGATGTCGGCAATCAGGGTTTCACGGGATTTGCTCGGGTCTGGCCATTGGTCCTTCGGCTTGAGCATCACGTAACTGTCGGAAATATTCGGCGGCATCGGGTCGGAAGCAATTTCCGCGGTGCCGGTGCGGGCAAACACCCGCTCGATTTCCGGCACCTGGGCCATCAAGGTGGTTTCCAGTTGCTGCTGCATGTGCACCGATTGCGTCAGGCTGGTGCCGGGCACGCGCAGGGCCTGCTGGGCAAAATCACCTTCGCTGAGGCTGGGGATAAATTCGCTGCCCATGCGGCTGGCCAGCACCCCGGAGCCGAGGATGCTCAGCAGCGCCAGGCCGAATACCAGCGGCCGCCGCGCCATCACCCCCTCCAATACCGGCGCATAGGCCCGACGTGCAGTGCGCATCACCAGGTTTTCTTCTTCCTTGACCTTGCCGGTGACAAACAGCGCAATGGCAGCCGGCACGAACGTCACCGACAGGATCATCGCGCCGAGCAAGGCGATCACCACGGTGAAGGCCATGGGATGGAACATTTTCCCGGCCACGCCGGTGAGGGCGAAGATCGGCAGGTACACCACCATGATAATCAGTTGCCCGAAAATCAGCGCCCGCCGTGCTTCCTTGGCGGCGGCGAACACTTCGTGCAGGCGCTCGCTGCGGGTCAACAAGCGGCCGTGACGCTGCTGCGCATGGGCCAGGCGACGGATCGCGTTCTCGACGATCACCACCGCGCCGTCGACGATGATGCCGAAGTCCAGCGCACCGAGGCTCATCAGGTTGGCACTGACTTTGTTGGTGAACATGCCGGTAAAGGTGAACAGCATCGCCAGCGGGATCACCATCGCGGTGATCAGCGCCGCACGGATATTGCCGAGAAACAGGAACAGCACCGCGACCACCAGCAGCGCGCCTTCGAAGAGGTTTTTCTTGACAGTGGCAATGGCTTTTTCGACCAGGTTGGTGCGGTCATACACCGTGACCGCCACCACGCCTTCGGGCAGTGATCGGTTGATCTGTGCGAGTTTTTCCGCCACGGCCTGGGACACGCTGCGGCTGTTTTCGCCAATCAACATGAACACCGTGCCCAACACCACTTCACGGCCATTTTCGGTGGCGGCGCCGGTACGCATCTCACGGCCGATGTCGACCTCAGCGACGTTTCGCACACGAATCGGCGTACCGTCCGACGTGGTGATGACAATGTTGGCAATGTCGTCGATCGACGCCACCTGCCCCGGTGCGCGGATAAGCAGTTGCTCGCCGCTGCGCTCGATGTAACCGGCGCCGACGTTGGCGTTGTTGCGCTCAAGCGCGGTGACCAGGTCGTTCAAGGTCAAGCTGTAGGCGGCCAGGCGCTTGGGGTCGGGGGCGATCTGGTATTCCTTGGCAAAGCCGCCGATGGTGTTGATCTCGGCCACGCCCGGCACGTTGCGCAGTTGTGGCTTGATGATCCAGTCCTGGATCACGCGCAAGTCGGTTGGCGTGTAGGGCGTGCCGTCGTCCTTGAGTGCGCCGTCCTTGGCCTCCACGGTCCATAGGAAAATTTCCCCAAGGCCTGTGGAAATCGGCCCCATTGCAGTCTCGATGCCAACCGGCAATTGTTCTCGGGCGACTTGCAGGCGCTCGTTGACCAGTTGGCGGGCGAAGAACAAGTCGGTGCCGTCCTTGAAAATCACCGTTACCTGGGACAACCCGGAGCGCGACAGTGAACGGGTCTGCTGCAACCCCGGCAGGCCGGCCATGGCGGTTTCGATGGGAAAGGTGACGCGCTGTTCGGTCTCCAGCGGCGAGAAACCCGCCGCCGCCGAATTGATCTGCACCTGCACGTTGGTGATGTCAGGCACTGCGTCGATGGGTAGCTTCTGATAGCTGGCGATACCGACACCGGCCATCAACAGCACCGCCAACAGCACGATGATGCGCTGCTCGATGGCGAATTGGATAAGGCGCTCAAACATGGGGAATCACTCGCAGGATCAATGGGCGTGCTCGGCGGAGCCCTTGCCCAGTTCGGACTTGAGGATGAAGCTGCCAACCGTCGCCACTTGCGCACCGGCTTCCAGGCCTTTTCGCACTTCGACGTAGCCGTTTTCGCTGACACCGAGTTCAAGATGGCGGGTGACAAACCCGTGTTCGGTGCGCTCGAACACCGAGGGTTTGTCCTCGACGGTCTGGATCGCCGCCTCGGGCACGCTGACCGGCGCCTGGAAGCTCTCGGTGGCCAGTTGCACGCTGACAAACAAGCCGGGGCGCCAGGCATCTTCGGGGTTCGGCACGCTGACGCGAACGGTGGCGGTGCGCGTCTGTTCGCCGAGCAGATTACCGACGTAGGCCACGGTGCCACGGACTTCGGTGCCCATTTCGCTGGAGCTGACCTTGACGGGTTTGCCGACGCGGACCTTGTTCAGGTCTTTGGGAAACACACCAAAGGTGACCCACACCTGGGACAGGTCCGACAGGGTGAAGGCGTTGCTGGTTTCGCTGACCACCTCACCGACGCCGAGGTGTTTTTCCACCACCACACCGGCAAATGGCGCGCGCAATTCGTAGCGATTTCCTCCGACGAGTACGGCGCTGCCACTCAGGGCGCTCATCTTCTGACGGGCGTTGTTCAGGGCGATTTCGGCTTCCTGTAGGGTTTGGCGTGCCAGCAGGTAGTCCTGTTCGGCAGAGATTTTGTCCTGCCACAACTGACGCTCACGCTGGAAGGTGGTGCGGGCCAGTTCGACCCGGCGTTGGCTGGCGGCCAGTTCACTGCGCAGGTCGGAAATCTGCTGGCTGGCGATCACGGCCAACAGCTCACCCTTTTTTACCGACTGGCCGAGGTTGACCTGCACCGACTCCACCACGCCCGCGGTACGCGGGACGATGTGCGAGGTGCGGTCCTCGTCGAAACGCACCTCTGCCGGCACGGTCAGCAGCGTGCTGAGCGAGCGCGGTTGGGCCTGGGCCAGTTGAATGCCGGCGGCCTGGATCTGCTGCTCGGTGAGTTCAAGTTCGCCTTCTTCTTCAGCGGCCTTGGCAACACTGCACAGCAGCAGGCTCAAGGCGACGGCGAGCGCTACGCCATGTTTGTGGTTCATAGAAAGCTCCAGGAAAAATCAAAGACGGGTGAGGTCGCCGTAGATCCGTTCGATGCGCACCCAGGCCTCCGTGGCCTGGGCCGTGGCGGCGAGGTATTGGGTGCGAGCGGCAATCAGCGTGCGCTGGGCGTCGAGGACATCGAGGAAGTTGAACTTGCCCATCTCGAAACCACGGGTGGCGCTGTCCACCGCGCTTTGGGCGGCGGGCAGGATCTGCTGGTTGAACGTGCGCACTTCGCTATCGGCGGTTTGCCACAGGTCCAGGGCCTGGCGGGTTTCGGTGCGCAGGCGCAGTTCGGTGGCGTTGCGCAGGTCGCGGGCCTGGTCGGCGCGACGACTGGCAGCGAGCACGTTGCCCTGGTTGCGGTTGAACAGCGGGAGCGGCATCGACAGGCCGACCAGGTTGACCCGCTCACGCGCGCCAGCGTCGTATTGGCTGCCGATCGACACGTCGAGGTCGGGGATGCGCTGGGCTTTTTCCAGGCCGACGCTGGCTTCGCTGTGCAGGATCTGCAATTCGGCCAGGCGCAGTTCGGCCGTCTGTTCAAGGCGCGCCAGCAACTGGGCGGCGGGAGGCAATGGCAGGTTTTGCGTGGCGACACCCTGGAAATCGACGACGGCGCTGCCGGTGCTGGCGGCCAGGCGGCGATAGGCATCGTTGAGGCCCATCTGTGCACGGTTGAATTCGAGGCGGATTTGCGACACTTGCACCTGGGCGCGGGTGGCTTCCACCGGCGAGGTTTTGCCCGCCGTCACGCGACCGTTGGCGACCACCAGGCCACGTTCGGCCAGCTTCAGGGAGCGCTGCGCGAGGTCAAGGCGCTCCTGGGCGCGCAGGGCGCCGTAGTAACTGTCGATCACGTCGGCGCGCAGGGTGTTGCGGCGCTGTTCCAGAGTCAGTGCGGCGGCGTTCTGAGCACGAGTAGCCACATCGATACGCGCGCCGCGCTTGCCGCCCAACTCCAGGGTCTGGCTGAGTTTGACGCTGGTGGTGCGCGTGTCACGGCGGGTGTCTTCGGCATCCACGGAAAGCACGGGGTTGGGTATCAGCGCGGCCTGCTGGCGGCCGCCCTCGGCGATGTCGATGTCCCACTGCGCAGCGGCGAGGTCAGGGTGGTTGGCGAAGGCATTCTGCAAGGCGGAATCGAGGGTGAGGGTTTGCGCTTGGGCCGTATTGGCAGCCACCCACAACAACGTCGCCCCCAGCAGATGTTTAACGGAAATTGGCATAACGAGAGTTCCACGCCCATGAAGTACAAGCGGCTGGAATGTAGCGCTCGCGACTTATCAGAGCGGTGGAGACAAGATTACAAATCCGACAGCAATGGCTCTGGGCTGGCACTTTGGGCGGGGGCCGCAGGTCGCACCAAAACGGCACATGGGCACTGGATCAGCGCGGGATCAGGTATGCTTTTTGAGCATGAAACAAAAAGAAACAATTTTCCCAACCTGTTCGATAAGGAGTCCCGTCTTGGAGTTATCGACTGCCGCGTGGATGGTTCATGACACCCGCCTCATGCTCTGCGTCTTGCTGGCCATCGCCAGCATCATCGTGCTGATCAGCGCGACCAAACTGCCGCCGTTCCTCGCGATTCTGATCGGCACCTTTATTGCCGGGGTCGGCGCCGGGTTGCCGCCGGAGGAGGTCGCCAAGGCCTTCAGCAAAGGCGCGGGGGCGATCCTGGGTGAAGCCGGGATCATCATTGCCCTGGGCTCGATGCTTGGCGCGCTGATGGCCGAGTCCGGCGCCGCCGACCGCATCGCCACCACCCTGCTCGGGCTGGGCAAGGGCAAGTCATTGCCGTGGGTAATGGCGCTGGTGGCGATGGTGATTGGCTTGCCGCTGTTCTTTGAAGTAGGCCTGGTAATGATGGTGCCGATCATTTTTGTGATGGCCAAGCGCTCGAACCAGCCACTGCTGAAAATCGCCATCCCGGCACTGGCGGGCATGACCACCCTGCACGCGCTGATGCCACCCCATCCAGGGCCGCTGATTGCGGTGGGCGCGCTGCACGCCGACCTGGGGCTGACCATGTTGCTGGGTTTTTGCCTGGCGGTGCCGGCAGTGATCCTGGCGGGGCCGATCTACGGCAACTGGCTGTCCAGACGCCTGCACGTGGATGAGCCGGCCGACATCGGCGCACTCTTCAGCGCCCCGCCCAAGGCGCCGCGCCAGCCGGGCTTTGCGGTGTCATTGCTGATCATTTTGTTGCCGGTGATTTTGATGCTGGGCAGCACCTTGGCCAAAGTCGCGCTGCCTGCGCAAAGTACCGTTGGCCTGGCCCTGAAATTCCTCGGCGAACCGCTGATCGCCCTCGGCCTCGCGGTGATCGCCGCCGTGATCTGCCTGGGCTGGGCCGCCGGTATGCCCCGTGCGGAAGTGGGCAACACCCTGCGCAAAGCCCTCGCGCCCATCGCCGTATTGCTACTGACCATCGGCGCCGGCGGTGGCCTCAAGCAAACCTTGCTGGATGCGGGCGTGAGCCAGACCATCAGCAAGGTCGCCGAAGGTGCGCACATGCCGTACCTGCTGCTGGCCTGGCTGATCGCCGTGGCGTTGCGTCAGGCCACCGGCTCGGCGACGGTTGCCACGACCACCACGGCGGGCATTCTCGCGCCGATGATGGCGGGGTTGGCAGCGACACAGAGCTCACTGGTAGCGCTGGCGATTGGCGCGGGCTCGGTGTTCTTTTGCCATGTGAACGACGCCGGGTTCTGGATGGTGCGTGAGTATTTCGGCTTGCAGTTGAAACAGACGATTTGGGTGTGGTCGGTGTTGCAGACGATTGTGTCCGTTGTCGGTTTGATCGGTACGCTGCTGCTCTGGCACTTTCTGACCTGATCCTCAGCTCGCCAAGGTGTGGCGCTTACCGAACAGCGCCACACTCCCCACGCCCACCGCGCCCATCACCAGGCAATAGCCCACGCAAATCCACGGGCTCGTCGGCATCAGTGCAATCAACAGCAGCGGCGTGGTGCTTGCCCACAGCGCGTAGGCAATGTTGTAGGTAAAGGAGATCCCCGAGACCCGCACCGGAGCCGGAAACAAGCCGACCATCACCGACGGCACCGCGCCGACCACCCCGCAACTCAAGCCCGCCACGGCGTACGCCGCGCCGAGCCAGATGCCGCCGTTGATCAGGCTGGCATACAGCACGGCAATACCCACTGGCAGCAGCAGGCTGTAGACCAGCACTGCGCGCCAGGCACCGATGCGGTCCACCAGCAGACCGGCGAGGACGCAGCCGATGTTGAGGAAGACGATGCCCAGCGCGCTCAATGCAAAGGTATGGCTGGGACTCATGCCGAAGGTTTTCTGCATCATGGTCGGGGTGATGACGACGAGGACGACCACGGCGGAGGTGAGCACGCAGGTGAGGATCATCGCCGGCAGCAGCACGGCGCGATGGTCACGCAGCACGGTACGCAGCGGCAGTTCGGCGGCGGCATGGCGGCGGGCCTGCATTTCGAGGAACACCGGGGTTTCGCTGAGCCAGCGGCGTAGCCACACCCCGATCACGCCGAACACGCCGCCGAGCAGGAAGGGGAAACGCCAGGCGTAGTCGAGGATCTCGGCAGACGTGAATATTTGCGCCAGCAGTGTGGCGGTCAGCGCGCCAAGCAGGTAGCCGAAAGTCAGCCCGGCTTGCAGAAAGCCCAACGCGTAGCCACGGTGATGGGGCGGCGCGTGTTCCGCGACGAAGGTCCAGGCACTGGGCACTTCGCCGCCCACGGCGGCACCTTGGAGCACCCGTAGAAACAGCAGGATCAGCGGTGCGAAATAACCGATTTGCGCGTAGGTCGGCATGATCCCGATCAGCAGGCACGGCAGCGCCATCATCAGGATGCTCAAGCTGAATACGCGCTTGCGTCCCAGGTGGTCGGCGAAATGTGCCATCAAGATGCCGCCCAGCGGACGCGCCAGGTAGCCGGTGACGAAAATTCCGAAACTTTGCAGCAGGCGCAGCCATTCGGGCATTTCTGGCGGGAAAAACAGTTGGCTGAGGGTCAGCGCGAAGAATACGAAGATGATGAAATCGTAGATCTCCAAGGCGCCGCCCAGAGCGGCCAGGCCCAGGGTTTTGTAGTCGGAGCGGGAAAAACGCTGCGCCTGGGAGGAAAGGATGGCAGTCATGGTGAGGCTCGGCAGACAAACAAAATGGCGTGCAGGTTATGAGCTGGGCGGGATGATGGCAATCGCGCAAGATGTATTTGTTTTCCCCATGGATCGATGGAGATAACTGCATTCCCTTGCCGATGGGCGCAGTCGCAAGGTTGGCAGCGCACTTCAAGTGGCGGGCTTCTGGCTTGTGGCGTGAAGCAACACCTTTCTGATTAGACGCGTGGGGTTGTCCTACTTCAGACGATGCCCTCCCCTGACTCCTTTCGCCAGCACCTTTGATTAACCTGACTCGGCTTCCCTCTCACGAACCACCAAGGAAAATCCGATGACGCCCCTGTCCAAATCACTGGAAGAGTTGATCAACGATATTTACAAGGACGACAACGTTTCGTTCGTCGAGTACAGGGCCCTGCGCGACGATGCTGATCGCCGCATGGCGGCCGTTATCAAGGAGTTTGGCCTGCACAACAACGTGACGGCCTTCCAGAAAGCGATGGACGTGACGATGCAGCTATTGCAGACCAGTGTCATCGACGCCAAAAAAGCCAAGCTGACCGACACCGGCGAGGCAATCGTCAGGGATGCACTGACGGCCCAGGTGGAGTATTTGCGCGCCGGCAGCCAACTGGCACTGCGCCTGCTGTGACCTTCTGACGTAACCTCCTGTCTTCGTTCCGTCACATTGCATTGCTACCGTCCTGCGAAATATCTTGCAACATTTCGCCAGCAAGGACTCCCCGCAATGAGTGATGAGCACGAAGACCGCCCCTCCCCCGATTCCACCGCCCAAGCGCCAGTAGACAGCAGCCGTCGGCGCTTCCTGGGGGGCGCGGCGGTGCTGGGGGTAGGCGCGACCTTGAGTGCCTGCGGCAATCCCAGCGAGGCCCCGGGCAAGCCGACGGCGCGACCACTTACACCGCAGGAGCTGGACAAGGTCTTGCACGACCAGGTGAAAACCGTGGTGGTGATCTACGCCGAGAACCGCAGCTTCAACAACCTGTTTGCAGATTTCCCCGGCGTTGAGAAACCGCTGTCGGCGCTCAAGCCTGCCGACGCGCAGCAACGCGACCGCGACGGCAGCCTGCTGACCACCCTGCCTGCGGTCTGGGGCGGCGTGTTGCAAGTCGGCCCGCAAAGCGTCGACGGGGTGACGTACCCCAGCGAAGTGCAATTCCAGCAGGGCCTGCCCAATGCGCCGTTCGCGCTCAAGGGCCCGAACGCTGAAGACCTGCCCTTGGGCCTGGTGACCCGCGACTTGTGGCACGTGTTCTACCAGAACCAGATGCAGATCAATGGCGGCAAGAACGACAACTTTGTCGCCTGGGGCGATTCCGGCGGGCTGGTGATGGGGTATTACGCCCAGAGCCGTTATTCCCTGCGCCTGTGGGACGTGGCCAAGGAGTTTGTGCTCTGCGATAACTTCTTCCAGGGCGCGTTTGGTGGCTCGTTCCTCAACCACCAGTACCTGATCAGCGCCACCGCGCCGTTTTACCCGAACGCCGCGCAGTCGGTGGCCAAGGCACAGATCGCCACCCTGCAAAGCGATGACCCCACCGACACACGCCTCAAGCCCCTGGACAAGTCCCCGGCCAGCGCCATGACCGGCGCGCCGCAGTTCGGCCCCAGCGCGCTGACCCCGGACGGTTATGGGGTCAACACCCTCGCCCCGCCCTACTGGCCGACCTGGATTCGCGACCCGCAAAACCCGGACTACGCCAAGGCCGACCTGCCCAACGTGCTGGTGCCGCAAACCCACGAACACATCGGCGACAAGCTGTCGAAAAAGAACGTCGACTGGGCCTGGTATGCCGGTGCATGGCAGGCGACGCTGGACCAGTTCAAGGACTCGGGGGGTATCCCCAAGATCCCGAACTTCCAGTATCACCACCAGCCGTTCAACTACTTCAAGCAACAAGGGCCGCAAAACCGTGCCGAACGGGACAAGCGCCTGCGTGATGGCGGTTTGGGCGATGAGTCCAGCACCAACACGTTTTTCGCCGACGCCCAAGCCGGCAAGCTGCCTGCCGTGACCTTCTACAAACCCCAGGGCAACCTGAACATGCACGCCGGTTACGCCGACATAGCCTCCGGCGACCGCCATATCGCCCGCGCCTTGAAGGTGCTGCAAGAGAGCCCGCAGTGGAAAAACATGGTAGTGGTCGTCACCGTTGATGAAAACGGCGGCTGGTGGGACCACGTCGCGCCGCCCAAGGGCGACCGCTGGGGCCCTGGCACGCGGATTCCGGCGTTGGTGGTGTCGCCGTTTGCACGCAAGGGCACGGTGGATCACACGGTGTACGACACGGCGTCGATCCTGCGCCTGATCACCCGGGTGTTCCAGCTGGAAACCCTCGATGGCCTCAAGCAGCGTGATGACGCCATGATCGCCCGCGGCCAGAAGCCCATGGGTGACTTGAGCAACGCCTTGCAGTTCAACCTGTAGGTTTTCTTATCCAATAACGACATGCCCGGCGATTTAGCACGCGGTTTTCCCGGTCAGCCGCTACTGTGTGGGAGTGGGCTTTCATCCCGCGCAGACGGGCTTTCGCTGACAAGGAATCACACATGTTCAAACCGACCAGGTTGTCCCTCACCCTGGCCGCACTGATGGCCAGTGCGGTCGTACAGGCCGACGTCGAAGTACCGCTGGGCAGCACGCAACGTGTCACTCAGCTGTTCGCGTTCCCCAATAACTGCAACGTGATCTGCTTTCGGCCCTGGTCGCTGGAGCAGACGGCCGAGCATTATCTGAACCAGAGCCTGCAACGGGACGGTTACAGCAGGGCCAAGGTCAGCGTGAAGAACCACGACGGCCAGGTTGTCGCGACCTTCAGCGGTGTGCCCGAAGATTACGGCCAGCCCCTGAAGACGCTACTCAACACCGCCGACCTGGCCTACCAAGGCGCCAGCAAGCTCAACAGCGACGGCAAGTGGGCCTACAACTGGTATTTGTTCCTGCCGCTGGGCATGGCCCTGGAAAACCGCAAGAGCATCGAGCTGCTGCACTTCCCGCCGGACTACTCGCTGACCCAGGCCCAGGATTACCTGGAATCCAGTACCACCGACCGCTGGGCCGCGCTGCTCACCGACAACGGTATCCCGGCCACCGAAACGCCGGCCTACCAGACCATCATCGACATCGCGCCGATCGCCGCGCCGTCCAACGCCGGCAAGGATCTGGAAGGCGTCTACAGCTACTTCACCGATTATCAGACGCGCATGGTCAAGGAACTGAGCCTGTCGCCCAAAGGGTCGTTGCCGATGGTGGCGTTCGGCGCTCCGGTGCGCAATTGGATCAAGCAACAATACGGGCAGAGCGTGGCCGTGCTGGGCCTGGCCCAGATCAGCCCGCAAGCCGGCGAAACCGTTGCGGTGCTGGGCGCCAACCACCCGAGCTACATCTGGTACGCGGCCGACCCTGCGACCTATGACGGCAACGAGCAGAAGGCCGACGAGGCGGGTTTGAAGGTCATGGGCCAGGACTTGAGCGCCGCCTGCTGGCAGGCGGGCATGGGGCAAAAGCCCGCGAGCGATCCGAATGTGTTGCTCAAGGCGTGCATGAACACCTGGCAGGTCACGCGCAAGGAGCAGACCTGCGAGTTGTTCTACACCTCCGTGCGCGGCTTGACCCCGGAAAAAGCCAACGCCCAATGCGCCACGCCGACGACCAAGGCGCAACTGCGCCTGCTCAAGAACCCCGCCCCAACGCCTACTATCACGGTCCCGGCGCTGTAAGTCGTACCGGCAACGGGGGATTTCTACTGTCAAGGTTGACAGTAGAAATCCGATCCAAGTTGAGCGACGCTTGGAGCGCACCCATCCGCTGCAAGACTGGAAGTCAGCCACTACCCGCAGGTCGATGCAGCCGAACCCAGGAGAGTTATGAAAACTCGCGCCATGGATAAGGCTAAAACCGTTGCGAGCGACTGCCTTTACCCCTTCAAGTCCCACCTCGGCACGGGCTACCCCTCGACCGAGCTGTTCGAGGTGGTGCACGACGCTGATGGCACAGCGGCCGGGATCAAGGCACGTGTCGCCTTTGACAGTCGTGTACGCATCGCCAAGCTCTCAGGCTACGCCCTGAGCGAACGACGCCTGCATACCTTGCAGCTGTCTTCACGCATCCACCTGTACGACTGCTGGTTTTGCGGGCTGATCTCGCACTCCTGCAAACCGAACGTATTCCTCGATTTGCATTACCTGGAAGTCTGGACCTTGCAGGAAATTGCGGCCGGCGAGCGCTTGACGATGGATTACGCCAACACCGAGGACGTGTTGTACCGGCAGTTCGCCTGCCAATGTGGCGAGTTGAACTGCCGCGGCTGGATCACCGGGCGCAATGAGCCGCTGAACGCCGAAGGCCAGGCGTTCATGGCCCAATGGCGCGAACGCAAGCGACCTTAGGCTTCGCCCAACGGACGCAGGCGATATTGCGGCGGCAACTGCTCGAAACCACTGATGGTGGTGTTCAAGCTCTTCCAGCGACCATCCTTGATGCCATAGATGCAGCCATGGATCGACAGGCTCTGCCCACGGTGCCAGGCGTTTTGCACGATGCTGGTGTGGCCGACGTTGGCCACCTGCTGGATCACGTTCAGCTCGCACATGCGATCCACGCGCTCTTCCTCGGTGGGCAACTGGGCCAGCACGTCGCGGTTTTCGTAGTACAGGTCACGAATGGTGCGCAGCCAGCCGTCGATCAGGCCGAACTGGCGGTCTTGCATCGACGCCCGCACGCCGCCGCAGCCATAGTGGCCGGTGACGAGGATGTGTTTGACCTTGAGCACGTCCACCGCGTACTGGATCACCGACAGGCAGTTGAGGTCGGTGTGCAGCACCACGTTGGCCACGTTGCGGTGGACGAACAGGTCGCCCGGCAACATGCCGACAATCTCGTTGGCTGGCACGCGCGCGTCGGAGCAACCAATCCATAGGTATTCCGGGGTTTGCTGGCGGGCGAGCTTGGCGAAGAATTCGGGATCTTCCTGTTTGATCGCATCTGCCCAGCGTTCGTTGTTATCAAGCAGGTCTTGTAGTTCGTTCATCAGGGAAAGCCTCAGGAATGGTGCGCAGTTTTGTGACTGACAACCCCCCGTCCGGGTCACGCCTGGCGCAAATAAGCTTGAATCTTTGGGGTGGTGCGCCTGTCCACACACTATAAGCCCCACAGTATGAGGATTGGCCATGACTGAATCACGACGCCCTACAGAGCCTGTTGAAGATGACAAGGGCAATCTGGCGGAATACGACTTGAGCATTGTCGATGAGGACGGGATTGACGCGGGGAATCGGCTGGATGAGGCCGAGCGCGAACCAATAGACGGTAATCGCTGACACATCGCAGTTACCCATGTGGGAGCGGGCTTGCTCGCGAAGAGGGAGTGTCAGTCAACCGATTCATCGACTGACCCACCGCCTTCGCGAGCAAGCCCGCTTCCACATTGGAGGGTCGTGTTCAGTCGACCAGGGTGCAGGCCATGACAACGGCGTCCTCACGCCCACCCACTGCGGGGTAGTAATCGCGGCGACGGCCGATTTCGTTGAAGCCATAACGCTCGTACAGACGAAACGCGCCGGTATTGCTGTCCCGCACCTCCAGGAAACACTCCCGCGCACTGGCTGCATACGCCCGCGACATCAGGTGTTCCAGCAGCGCCAGGCCCAGGCCACGGCCCTGGTTTTCCGGCTTGACGGTGATATTCAGCAAATGCGCTTCATCAAGGATGATCTGCACTACGCCGTGCCCCACCTGCTGCTCGCCTTCGAACATCAACCAGATCTGGTACTTGCCCAGCCCGTCAAGAAAGATCCCACGGGTCCAGGGATGGCTGAACGCTGCGTATTCGATTTTCAGCACGGCGTCGAGGTCGGCCTCGGTCATCGGGCGGAAGGATAAAGCCTCACTCATCAGTTGTTTTCCAGCGCGCCATCAGCCGGCGCATGGCTTGCCAGACATCAGCCTTACGCTGTGGCTCTTCCATTAATAATTCCAGGCCCGGCAGGGCCCATACCGAGCCCAGGCCTTCAACCTGCAGCTCGCGATACCAGGCTTCGGCATTGGCTTCGCCGGCAAAACGCACGGCGGGCACGCCGATCAGCCAAAGGCACACACAGGGCTCGTCTTCCAGGCGCGCCGAGACAAAACCTTGCACAAAATCACGCGCGGCTTCCGGGCCCTGGTCCATGGTGCCGCGTACCAGCAGCGGCCAGCGTACCGGCTCGCCGACGATCTGCGGGCTGTCGGGCAGGCCGGCGGCGCGCAGCATGTCCTTGAGCAGCATGTAGGCCGGGTCGCGGGTCTGGAAACGTTCGCCGGTGGGCAACTCCACCAGCAGCAGGCAGCGCCCGGCCCGCAGCAGTTGCAGGGCGAAACGCGGCGGCGGCACTACCGGGGCCTTGACCACCGGTGCAGGCGCTTCGGCCGCCACCGCCTTGGTCACCGGCGACGGGCGCGGCACTTCGACCTTGGCACGCTCCACCGCAGGCCGCACGGGCGCTTCGGGCTTGACCAGCGCCACCGGCGCAGCCGCCTCCTCGCCCGAAGACTCGAATGCCTCATAGGGCTCAAGCGCTTCCATCAGCTCGGGCCGCGACGGCGCGGCAAACGGCAGTTCGGTGCGGGGCAGCCAGTTGACCACCTGCATAGCGGTCAAGTAAGCGCGACGTCGGGACTCGATAAGCACAGCTCGGCCACTTGTGGATAACTAAAGAGCGGCGATTCTACCGTTGTTCGGCAACAATCGCCCACTGCGTACTGACCGGCTGTGGATAAATCCCCGGCCTGATGCAGTACAATCGCGACTTTTCATCGCCAACCAGCCGGCCATTCCCATGATCGAACCCAAGCGCGTCCTGCGCGCCCTCGCCGAACACTGGGCCTTACTTGAGCCACTGTGCGAACACTTCGACCAAGGCACCCTGAGCCTTGCCGAGCTGCGCGCACAACTGGCCGCCCAACAACTGGACAGCACGCCACAGGACATCACCAGCCTGCTGGACGTGTGGATTCGCCTGGACATCCTGGTGCCTGTCGCCAAAAGCCCGAACCGTTTCGAGCTCAACGCGCAGATCCACGACTTCCTGGCTTATCTTCGCAAGGAGCACCGGCTTGGCCTGTGCCTGGAAATCGAAGCCTACCTGCGCCATCTCGAACGCCTGGCCGGGTACATCCAGGACGCTTTCGACATCCGTGATGGCCACGACCTCGCCCGCCAACTGCGCCTGCTGGATATGCGCGTGCGGGACGTGCTGAAAAAGCTCGCCAACGACGAACAGGCCCTCGCCGCCGTAGCCGATCGCGCCAAGACCAGCGACCGGCAGATTCCGTTGCGCCAGCGTTATGCCGAGGTCCTGGCGACCTGGGACGAATACGTCGAGCCGATGATCCAACTGGTGAACGCCGATGGCGCCTTCGAACAGGGCGTGCGCAAGGTCGAAAACGTGCTGTTGCGCCTGCTCACCGAGCAACAGCGTCTCGGCCACCTGGTGGACGACGACATGCTGCTGCGCACCCACGCGCGCATCCTGGAAATGCAGACCAGCGCCCAACTGACCTTGCGCCATGCGCGCGAGCTGCTGCTGCCACTGCGCGAAGAAGCCCGTCGGCACAACGCCGTGACCCGCGGTGCGGCGCTGGCGCTGTCAGCGATCCGCCGCAAGGGCCTGGACGCCGTGCCGCAGGCGGCGATGCCGATGTTCACCCGCCCGCAAAGCACCTTCCTCGGCAGTGCCAGCCAGGTGGAGGCTTATGTTTACGCCCTGGCGAATTTCGAGCCGAAACCGGCGCGCTTCCCCAAGGCGCACAAATCCCACAAGGGCGACGCCCAACGTGCACCGCGCACGGTCAAGGAAATGCTCGAGCGCTGCGAAGACGCGTTGCCGATGCCGGACCTGATGACCTGGCTGCTGGAGCAGGAACCGGACGGTGCCACCGACGAATTGCTGTACTGGTTCTCGCGCCTGTCCCGCGAAAAACGCTTCAAGCGCGAACGCCTGGAACGCCGCGACTACCACACCACCGAGCACCAGGTCAGCCTGCGCTCCTTCGCCCTGCTCCCGGCCAGTACTGACGCCGCCGAGCATTCTGCGAGTACACCTCATGCATCTTGATCTATCCGAACTGTCCCAGCTGGCGCCGATCTTTCGCGAGCTGTTCAAGGGTTACCACGTAAGCCGCCGCGACCCGGAGCTGTACGCCCAACTGTCGAACTTCCAGGACCAGTACCGCACGCTGTTCAAGGCCCTGGGCTTTGAGCTGGTGTGCGACACGCGGGGCTTCTACTACTTCGTGCCAGACACCGCCGTGGCCGCCGCGCAGGTCAACAAGACCGCGCAGCGCCTGGCGTTGTTCACCTTCATCATCGTCGAACATTTGGCCGACCAGGGCCGCGACCCGATTGCCGTGCTCGACGGTGGCAGCCTGGGCCGCGATGAACTGCCGTCGCTGCTGGAGAAGTACCGTGACCTGTTTATCCAGGCCGAAGTACAGACCCAGGAAGAACTCGAAGAAAAGATCATGCGCCGCATGACCCAGCTGGGTTTTGCCAGCGAAGACAACGGCATCTATCGCTTCCTGCCGCCGATGCACCGTTTCCTCGACGTGTGCCTGTCGGTGCAGCAGGACCGTGACCTCGCGGCCAGCATCCACAGCGTATTGCCACTGCCGGCGCCGGTGATCATCGATGAAGACAGCGACGAGAAATTGCTGAAAACCGATGACCCGCTGGACTTGAGCGACTTTGCCGAAGAAAGCGAAGAAGACGCCCTGGCCCGTGCCATTGCCGAAGAACAGGAGACCGACGCATGAGTAAGGAACGCTACGGCATCCGCCGCTTCGCCCTATTGAACACTGCCGGTTACAGCCTGGGTTTGTTCCCGCTGGAAGAACCGCTGTCGGTGTATGGCGCGAACAACCTGGGTAAATCCGCGTCGATCAACGCCTTGCAGTTCCCGATCCTGGCGCGCATGTCGGACATGAGTTTCGGCAAGTACACCCTGGAACAATCGCGGCGCTTCTACTTTGCCACCGACACCAGCTACATCCTGGTGGAAGTCTCGCTGCCCCACGGCCCGCACGTGATCGGCGTGGTCGGACGCGGCCCGGGCGGTGGTTTCGGTCACCAGTTCTTTGCCTATGCAGGCAAGCTGGATTTGGCTCACTACCAGAAGAACGACACCTGCCTGCGTCAGAAAGAGCTGTTCACCAACCTTGAGCGCGAAGGCCTGAAAGCCTACGAACTCAAGCCGGATGAACTGCGTCGTTTGCTGGTGGGCGGCCACACGTCGATCCCGCTGGACCTCACGCTGATTCCCCTGCGCTCTACCAGTGAGCAGAGCCTGAAGACCTTCCGCGCGCTGTTTATCAACCTGCTGCATATGCGCGAAATCACCGCGGCCAAGCTCAAGCAATTGTTCCTCGATGCCTTCGAACACAGCCTGCGTTCCGGCAGCGTGGATTACATCGCCGCGTGCGAAGAAGCCTTCCGCGATGTGCGACGCATGGAGCAGGACTACAACTCGCTGGTCGCCGCCGGGCCGCTGGTCGAGGCGTTGTCCAATGGTGTTCGCCAGCGCGATGTATTGCGCGGCAAGCTGCATCGCCTGTCGCCATTGCTGGACTCGTTGCTGGGCACTTGGTCGGACTACGCCAGTGCGCGCAAGGAAGAGCTGACCATCCAGGCCGAGCACTACCGCAGCGAACAGGACGCGTTGCAGAACGATCAGCGCGGCGGCACCCAGGAGCTGATGCGCCTGGAGCGGGAAATCAGTGGTATCCAGCGTTGGCTGGGCGAGCTGTCGGTGCTCAAGCATCGCTTTGCGCTGGTCGATGATGTGAAGGTGCTGGAGCAGCAATTGCTCGCGGCCAAGGATGCCCACGATGAACTGGCGGGCGCCCTGGCGCAGTCGCGGCAGTTCAGCGCCGAGGATCTGGACGAACGCCTGCGCGAGCTGGAAAAGCGCTTGAAGTCGGTCAAGCAGCAGCTCGATCACGCGGATAACAACAGCTACGCGAAGTTGCGCGAAGAATTCTCACAGCAAGATGTTGAGC
Source organism: Pseudomonas sp. FP2335 (assembly GCF_030687535.1). Lineage (NCBI taxonomy): Bacteria > Pseudomonadati > Pseudomonadota > Gammaproteobacteria > Pseudomonadales > Pseudomonadaceae > Pseudomonas > Pseudomonas sp. FP2335. The sequence goes on along the minus strand of NZ_CP117437.1, from coordinate 836,535 downwards.
GTCTGATGCGTCTGTTCAACAGTTCGTTGTTCAGCCTGCCATTGGGCGAGCATGGCATCACGCTGGACGAGGAGGGTCAGTGGGTCAAATCCCTGGAGCAGATCCTCGATGGCTTCAAGGGTGAACGCTTTGAAGTGCCGGGGCTGTCCATCGACATCTCCCATATCGAACCGCCGGCATTGCAGGCCCTGGCGGATCGCGCCGCGTTGCGCGACCAGAAAGAGCGTCTGGAAAAAGAACTCAAGCAACTGAAAACCCAGCAGGCCGTGGCCTCCGACCGTGCGGCGAGCAAGACCCAGACCGAAGCGCTGTACCAGCAAGTACTGGATGCGCAGAAAGCCCTGGAAGACTTCCGCCGCGCACAGACCCTGAGCGCGGAAGAAGGCGAGAAGCTGGAAAACCTGGCGCAAATGGAAGCGGCGCAGGATGAGTTGAAACGCTCCAGCGATGCGTTTACCGAACGGGTGCAGCAACTGTCGGCCAAGCTGCAATTGGTCGGTCGTCAGATCGGCGATATGGAAGCCAAGCAACGCACGCTGGATGACGCGCTGCGTCGTCGCCAGTTGTTGCCGGCGGACTTGCCGTTCGGCACTCCGTTCATGGACCCGGTCGACGACTCCATGGACAACCTGTTGCCGCTGCTCAATGACTATCAGGACAGCTGGCAAGGCTTGCTGCGCGCCGATGGCCAGATCGAGGCGCTGTATGCCCAGGTGCGCCTCAAGGGCGTCGCCAAGTTCGACAGTGAGGATGACGTTGAGCGTCGCCTGCAACTGCTGATCAACGCCTATGCGCACCGTACCGATGAAGCGCTGACCCTGGGCAAGGCGCGGCGTGCGGCGGTTACCGATATTGCGCGGACCCTGCGCAATATCCGCAGCGACTACGACAGCCTCGAACATCAACTGGCGTTGTTCAATCGCGAGATCAACAAGCGTCAGGTCTCCAACCTGCAAAGCTTCCGCATCGTGCTGGCGCCGAACAAGGAAGCGCTCAAGCACATCGACCAGATCATCCACAGTGCGGGCCAGTATGAAGAAGGCGAAACCCTGTCGGTGTTCGACCTGAGCCAGAGCGCCGAGCAAGACAACAAGAACGAAGAGGCCAAGGAATACCTGGCCCGCCTCGTGGCCGCCAACCATAACCAGTTGGGCCTCAAGGATTTGTTCGAGCTGGCGTTCGAGATCACCAAGGTGCATGGCCAGCCGGTGATTCACACCGACATCGATGGCGCGGCGTCCAACGGCACCACCATGACCATCAAGGCGCTGACCAACATGTATTTGTTGCTGCACTTGATGGACCGCGACCAGGCCGGGCGCGTGCGTTTGCCGTACTACCTCGACGAGGCGGCGGACATCGATGAGAAGAACCAGGCGGCGCTGCTGGAAACCAGTCTGCAGTTGGGCTTTGTGCCGATCCTGGCCAGTGTGAAGCCACAGGTTTCCGCCCAGGTGGCGATTGACCTGGAAGGTGGCAGCGGGCCGAACGGGATCTATATCGACGAGGCGGATTGGAAGTACATCCGTCGCCACGATGTGGTGAAGGCGACGCTGAATGTGCAGGCCGATGAGCCGGAGTTGGATGAGGTCTGATTTTTTCAGCTGAAATGAAAAGGCCCCTGGGTGTGAATCCAGGGGCCTTTTTTGTGTTGGCTGTGCGGGCCTCTCGCGGGCAAGCCCGCTCCCACATTTGACCGAGTCCATCCTTTGGAAAGCGGTCGGGTGTGAGAGCGGGCTTGCTCGCGAAGGCCGCGCCTCGGTCTACTTGCCGAGTGGAATCTTCGGTGCCCAGGTCAGCCATTCATCCTCGAACTTGTCGAACAGCGGGAAGGTCTGCCGTGCCAGCGCGGCATTGCCCATACGCTCGCCGTCTGGCGTGGCGAAGGCGATACCACCGGCGACCAGGGTCTCCAGGGATTCGGTACGCACCGTCGCGCCCTTGAACAGGCCGAAGTCCAGACCAAAGCCGCTGGTGTTCCAGAAACGGCTGCCGCTGCGCACCAGTGGCGCGTACTTGGGCTCGATCAGAATGTGGATCAGTACGCGGTCGGCGGTCTGGCCCAGTTCGTAACCGGTGACTTTACCCACCGTCACTTCACGGTACGTCACTGGCACGCCTTCCTTCAGCGAACCACGGCGGGCGGCGCTGAGGGTGAGGCTCAGGCCGGCCTCTTGATGGACGACTTCTGGCGGTTGGTCCAAGGCCACGAAGCTTTTTTGCGGGCCGGCGTTCTTCACTGCGGGCTGGACTTCGATGTATTGGCCGGTGACCAGGGTTTCCAGGTTGGAGGTTTTCATCAGGCCCAGCTCAGGTTTGACCACCCAGAACTGGCTGCCGACGCGCGCAATGCGATCCGCCACTTGGGTAATGCGCGCGCTGAGGAGCACCGACTGCATGTCGGCGCTGAGGTCGACGCTTTCGATCTTGCCCACATCCAGGCCTTTGAAACGCACTGGGGTGCCTGGGCGCATGCCATCGGCACGGTCGACCTTGATGGTTACCAAGGTGCCGTGTTGATTGGCCGCCTCACGGTCGGTGAACAGGCGGAAACGCGGAATGCGTTTTTTCAGCGGTACGTTCTGCTCCGGGGTTTCGAAGGCAATGCCACCGGCCATCAGGCTGGCCAGGGACTCACTCTTGACCTGGATTCCACCAGTGAGGCCGCCGGTCAGGGTAACGCCGCTGGCGTTCCAGAAACGCGTGGAACCGTTGACCAGGTTTTCGTATTCCTTCTCGATGTGTACGCCGATCACAAGTTGTTTGTTCTTGCGCGAGAACTGGTAGCTCTGCACCGAACCGACCTTGACCTGCTTGTACAGAATCGGACTGCCCACGTCCAGGGAGCCGAGGTTGTCGGTGAACAGCACCATGTGCAGGCCCGGTGAGCGCAGGTCCAGCGGCGGCGCCTTGGCACGCGCGACGAATTCGCGTTGCGGTGCGCTGCCTTTGTCGCCGGGGCGGATGGCGATGTAGTTGCCTTTGACCAAGGCTTCAAGGCCCGTGATACCGGCCAGGGAGATCGACGGTTTGACTACCCAGAATTGGGTGTCTTGCACCAGATAGTCTTCGGCCAGCGGGTCGAGGGTCAGTTCGGCGTTGGCACTGGACAGGGACGGGTCGATCTTCAGGGTCTTCAGGCTGCCGACCTGGATACCTTTGTACATCACCGGCGTGCGACCAGCCTGCAAGCCTTCGAAGTCGGTGAGCTTGACCTTGACCTTGATGCCGGCAGCGGCGGCGTCAAAATCTTCGTACAAACGGAAAGGCAGGCTCGGGTCGGTCGGCGGGCTGTCCTTGCGGTTCTCTGGGGTAGCGAAGGCAATGCCGCCGGCGACGATGCTGGAGAGCGACTCGCTACGCACCTTCACGCCGGAGAGGTTGGCGTCGATGCTGATGCCGCTGGCGTTCCAGAAACGCGTGTGTTTACGCACCAGGCTGGCGTAGGTCGGTTCGATGTAGACCTTGATTTCGACGGTGCTCTGATCCTCGGAGAGCAGGTAGCTTTTGACTTGGCCGACCTGGATCTGCTTGTAGAACACCGGGCTGCCTCGGTTCAACGAGCCGAGGCGGTCGGCTTTGATCGTCAGGTGCAGGCCGGGCTTGGCGTCCGATAGCGGTGGTTCTTCAGAGAGCGCCTTGAATTTGCGTGTGGGCTCACCGTCACCTGGGCTGGCGGCGATGTAGTTGCCCGAAACCAGGGTCTCCAGACCGGTGATACCGGCGAGGCTGACGCTTGGCTTGACCAGCCAGAAACGGGTGTTGGTCTTGAGGTACTGATCGACGTCCTTGTTCATCTCGATGGTGGCGATCACCCCGCGATTACTGCCTTCGTCGTCCAGGGCCAAGGCCTTGACCTTGCCCACGGTCATACCTTTGTAGACCACTTCGGTTTTGTTGACCTGGATACCTTCGCCGCTTTCAAAGCGCACCTGGATGTCGATGCCCTGCTGGGTATAGGCGCGCCACCCCAGCCAGCCGCCGATGATCAGGGCAATCAGGGGAAGCACCCAAATGGCCGACCAGTTGGAGGCCGGGCGGGTTTTAGCTTTAGGCAAATCACTCATGGTCGTCGTCCGACTCCGTGTTATCCCAAATCAGTCGGGGATCAAAAGTTACTGCGGCAAGCATCGTCAAGATCACCACACTGGCGAACGCCGCAGCGCCGAGATTGGCCTCGACACTGGCAAGCCGCCCAAAGTTTACAACCGCCACCAGGATGGCGATCACGAAAATATCCAACATGGACCAACGGCCAATGAACTCGATAAAGCGGTACATCACAATGCGCTGTCGCGCGGAAAGTGGCTGGTGACGCTGCACCGAGAACAGTAGCAGACCGATGCCGACCAGCTTGAACGTCGGCACCAGGATACTGGCGATGAACACCACGGCGGCAATGGGGAACATGCCGTGCTGCACCAGTTGGATCACGCCGGCCATGATGGTGCTCGGGTCGCCCTGGCCGAGGGAGTTGATGGTCATGATCGGCAACAGATTAGCGGGAATGTACAAGATAGCGGCCGTGATCAGCAGCGCCCACGTACGCGCGAGGCTGTTCGGGCGACGGGCGTGGATCAGCGCGCCGCAACGGGTGCAGATTTGTTCATCGGTGTCCGAGTCTTGTTTGTTCAACTCATGGCATTCGGTACAAATCAGAATGCCTGCATCAATCGCCCGCATGATCATCCTCTCCTGACAGCGCTTGCCAGATCTGGTGCGGCGACATCACCACCTCAAGTAGTACCTGAACCATTAATAGGCTGACGAAACAGACCAGTCCCAGGCCGACGGTGATGGAGGCCATGTCGGCGAGTTTTACAATCGCGACCAAGACACCCATCAGGTAGACCTCCAGCATTCCCCAGTCTTTCATGTGGTGATAGATACGGTAGAGCAGCAGTCCGTAGCTGCGACCGATGTTCCAGCGAATGCTGAGCAGGACTGCCAACTGACAGAGCAGCTTGAGCAAGGGAATCCCCATGCTGCACAGGAAGACGACGACGGCGACGCCTTGCATGCCAGTATCGAACAGGCCGACGACGCCGCTCCAGACGGTATCTTCAGAGGTTTGCCCAAGTAGATTGAGCTGCATGATCGGTAAAAAGTTCGCCGGGATGTACAGCAACAGCGCGGCGAGCACCAAGGCGAGGCTGCGTTCAACGACGTTATGGCGATGGGCGTACAACTCGTAGCCGCAGCGGGGGCATTGGGCTTTTTCGCCTAGGGCGAGTGCTGGCTTGCGCATCAGCAAGTCGCACTCATGGCATGCCACCAGGTCGTCCAGTGGTAAATCCGACACCTCAAGGGTATCAACCGGATCAGACATAGATAGGGCTCTGACTCTAAAAATGGTTAGGTACCTATTCTAGTGGTCTGGTTCAGAAATAACTGTGCAAATTTGTCGGGGCTTAATTGCTTTTCGACCGCCCAAAACAAAACCCCATCTGCTTTCGCAAATGGGGTTTTGGAATTTAATCTTGACGATGACCTACTCTCACATGGGGAAACCCCACACTACCATCGGCGATGCATCGTTTCACTGCTGAGTTCGGGATGGGATCAGGTGGTTCCAATGCTCTATGGTCGTCAAGAAATTCGGGTACTGAGTCGTGGCGTATGCCCCGCTTCAGCAAATTGGGTATGTGATAGCTTTCGGTGTTTTGTGAGCGTCGAACTTTCGGTTCATTTCGTCTTCACACACCGCAATCTGGCCTTTCGACGCAAATTGCTTGGGTGTTATATGGTCAAGCCTCACGGGCAATTAGTATTGGTTAGCTCAACGCCTCACAGCGCTTACACACCCAACCTATCAACGTCGTAGTCTTCGACGGCCCTTCAGGGAACTCAAGGTTCCAGTGAGATCTCATCTTGAGGCTAGTTTCCCGCTTAGATGCTTTCAGCGGTTATCTATTCCGAACATAGCTACCCGGCAATGCCACTGGCGTGACAACCGGAACACCAGAGGTTCGTCCACTCCGGTCCTCTCGTACTAGGAGCAGCCCCTCTCAAATCTCAAACGTCCACGGCAGATAGGGACCGAACTGTCTCACGACGTTCTAAACCCAGCTCGCGTACCACTTTAAATGGCGAACAGCCATACCCTTGGGACCGGCTTCAGCCCCAGGATGTGATGAGCCGACATCGAGGTGCCAAACACCGCCGTCGATATGAACTCTTGGGCGGTATCAGCCTGTTATCCCCGGAGTACCTTTTATCCGTTGAGCGATGGCCCTTCCATACAGAACCACCGGATCACTAAGACCTACTTTCGTACCTGCTCGACGTGTCTGTCTCGCAGTCAAGCGCGCTTTTGCCTTTATACTCTACGACCGATTTCCGACCGGTCTGAGCGCACCTTCGTACTCCTCCGTTACTCTTTAGGAGGAGACCGCCCCAGTCAAACTACCCACCATACACTGTCCTCGATCCGGATAACGGACCTGAGTTAGAACCTCAAAGTTGCCAGGGTGGTATTTCAAGGATGGCTCCACGCGAACTGGCGTCCACGCTTCAAAGCCTCCCACCTATCCTACACAAGCAAATTCAAAGTCCAGTGCAAAGCTATAGTAAAGGTTCACGGGGTCTTTCCGTCTAGCCGCGGATACACTGCATCTTCACAGCGATTTCAATTTCACTGAGTCTCGGGTGGAGACAGCGCCGCCATCGTTACGCCATTCGTGCAGGTCGGAACTTACCCGACAAGGAATTTCGCTACCTTAGGACCGTTATAGTTACGGCCGCCGTTTACCGGGGCTTCGATCAAGAGCTTCGCGTTAGCTAACCCCATCAATTAACCTTCCGGCACCGGGCAGGCGTCACACCCTATACGTCCACTTTCGTGTTTGCAGAGTGCTGTGTTTTTAATAAACAGTCGCAGCGGCCTGGTATCTTCGACCGGCATGAGCTTACGGAGCAAGTCCTTCACCCTCACCGGCGCACCTTCTCCCGAAGTTACGGTGCCATTTTGCCTAGTTCCTTCACCCGAGTTCTCTCAAGCGCCTTGGTATTCTCTACCCAACCACCTGTGTCGGTTTGGGGTACGGTTCCTGGTTACCTGAAGCTTAGAAGCTTTTCTTGGAAGCATGGCATCAACCACTTCGTTACCTAAAAGGTAACTCGTCATCAGCTCTCGGCCTTAAGATCCCGGATTTACCTAAGATCTCAGCCTACCACCTTAAACTTGGACAACCAACGCCAAGCTGGCCTAGCCTTCTCCGTCCCTCCATCGCAATAACCAGAAGTACAGGAATATTAACCTGTTTTCCATCGACTACGCTTTTCAGCCTCGCCTTAGGGACCGACTAACCCTGCGTCGATTAACGTTGCGCAGGAAACCTTGGTCTTTCGGCGTGGGTGTTTTTCACACCCATTGTCGTTACTCATGTCAGCATTCGCACTTCTGATACCTCCAGCAAGCTTCTCAACTCACCTTCACAGGCTTACAGAACGCTCCTCTACCGCATCACTTACGTGATACCCGTAGCTTCGGTGTATGGTTTGAGCCCCGTTACATCTTCCGCGCAGGCCGACTCGACTAGTGAGCTATTACGCTTTCTTTAAAGGGTGGCTGCTTCTAAGCCAACCTCCTAGCTGTCTAAGCCTTCCCACATCGTTTCCCACTTAACCATAACTTTGGGACCTTAGCTGACGGTCTGGGTTGTTTCCCTTTTCACGACGGACGTTAGCACCCGCCGTGTGTCTCCCATGCTCGGCACTTGTAGGTATTCGGAGTTTGCATCGGTTTGGTAAGTCGGGATGACCCCCTAGCCGAAACAGTGCTCTACCCCCTACAGTGATACATGAGGCGCTACCTAAATAGCTTTCGAGGAGAACCAGCTATCTCCGAGCTTGATTAGCCTTTCACTCCGATCCACAGGTCATCCGCTAACTTTTCAACGGTAGTCGGTTCGGTCCTCCAGTTAGTGTTACCCAACCTTCAACCTGCCCATGGATAGATCGCCCGGTTTCGGGTCTATTCCCAGCGACTAGACGCCCTATTAAGACTCGCTTTCGCTACGCCTCCCCTATTCGGTTAAGCTCGCCACTGAAAATAAGTCGCTGACCCATTATACAAAAGGTACGCAGTCACAGAACAAAGTCTGCTCCCACTGCTTGTACGCATACGGTTTCAGGATCTATTTCACTCCCCTCTCCGGGGTTCTTTTCGCCTTTCCCTCACGGTACTAGTTCACTATCGGTCAGTCAGTAGTATTTAGCCTTGGAGGATGGTCCCCCCATATTCAGACAAAGTTTCTCGTGCTCCGTCCTACTCGATTTCATGACTAAGAGATTTTCGCGTACAGGGCTATCACCCACTATGGCCGCACTTTCCAGAGCGTTCCGCTAATCTCAAAGCCACTTAAGGGCTAGTCCCCGTTCGCTCGCCACTACTAAGGGAATCTCGGTTGATTTCTTTTCCTCAGGGTACTTAGATGTTTCAGTTCCCCTGGTTCGCTTCTTGCACCTATGTATTCAGTACAAGATAACCATCTTATGATGGCTGGGTTCCCCCATTCAGACATCTCCGGATCAAAGTCTGTTTGCCGACTCCCCGAAGCTTTTCGCAGGCTACCACGTCTTTCATCGCCTCTGACTGCCAAGGCATCCACCGTATGCGCTTCTTCACTTGACCATATAACCCCAAGCAATCTGGTTATACTGTGAAGACAACATTCGCCGAAAATTCGAATTTCTCAACTAAGAGAACTCACAAATTTTACCTTAGCCTGATCCGTTACCAGTGAAAGTAACGTTCAGTCTATCTTTCTATCACATACCCAAATTTTTAAAGAACGATCTAATCAAAGACTAGAAATCAACATTCACCATCGTCACGATGGAATGCTCATTTCTAAGCTTTCAACAAACAGAAGCAGTAGTGGTGGAGCCAAACGGGATCGAACCGTTGACCTCCTGCGTGCAAGGCAGGCGCTCTCCCAGCTGAGCTATGGCCCCGTATTTCTACAGGCGTTTCCCACACAAAATTGGTGGGTCTGGGCAGATTCGAACTGCCGACCTCACCCTTATCAGGG